>NZ_CM145495.1:377500-1472500 GCF_055521655.1 Novosphingobium sp. BL-S-21 | reverse complement strand
CCGACCTGCACGAATGGCGTAACGACTTCCCCACTGTCTCCAGGATATGCTCAGCGAAATTGAATTCTCCGTGAAGATGCGGAGTACCCGCGGTTAGACGGAAAGACCCCGTGCACCTTTACTGCAGCTTCAGAGTGGCATTAGGATAGAATTGTGTAGCATAGGTGGGAGGCTTTGAAGCAACGGCGCCAGCTGTTGTGGAGCCATAGGTGAAATACCACCCTGTTATGTTCTGATGTCTAACCTCGCACCGTTATCCGGTGCAGGGACCCTCTGTGGCGGGTAGTTTGACTGGGGCGGTCGCCTCCTAAAGAGTAACGGAGGCGCGCGATGGTAGGCTCAGGCCGGTTGGAAACCGGCTGCAAGAGTGCAATGGCATAAGCCTGCCTGACTGCGAGATTGACGAATCGAGCAGAGACGAAAGTCGGTCATAGTGATCCGGTGGTCCCTCGTGGAAGGGCCATCGCTCAACGGATAAAAGGTACGCCGGGGATAACAGGCTGATGATTCCCAAGAGCTCATATCGACGGAATCGTTTGGCACCTCGATGTCGGCTCATCACATCCTGGGGCTGGAGCAGGTCCCAAGGGTTTGGCTGTTCGCCAATTAAAGTGGTACGTGAGCTGGGTTCAGAACGTCGCGAGACAGTTTGGTCCCTATCTGCCGTGGGCGTCGATACTTGAGAGGAGTTGACCCTAGTACGAGAGGACCGGGTTGAACATACCTCTGGTGTACCTGTCGTGGCGCCAGCCGCGCAGCAGGGTAGCTATGTATGGAAGGGATAACCGCTGAAAGCATCTAAGCGGGAAGCCTCCCTCGAGATTAGGTATCATAGAGTCGTGATAGACCATCACGTTGATAGGCCGGGTGTGGAAGTGGGGTAACCCATGGAGCTAACCGGTCCTAATAACTCTGTTCATGCTTGATGAATCCCACCATCAATGACAATCCTGCTACCAAGCAGAGCATCGTCAAAGATGATCGGACGATCATCCAGCCAGATATACAGCTCCAAACAGGAGCAGCACGGGCAACATCGATTAAAAAACAGCACGCCGTCTCCATTGCTTGGTGACCATAGCGTCAGTGACCCACCCGATCCCATCTCGAACTCGGCCGTGAAACCTGACAGCGCCAATGGTACTAACGCTCAAGCGTTGGAAGAGTAGGACGTCGCCAGGCATTGAAGCCGGCGTGCTGTAAAAAAACCCATCACAATGACAAAGGGCAAATGCCCTCAAACAGGGCCCCATAAGGGCCCTGTTCGCGTTCATGACGAACGCAGCCATCATCACGCGGGGAAGAAGCACCCCGCCGTCCACGCCGGCACCGCCCGAAACGGACAACAAAACACGCTTCAAGGCTGACACGCTCAGCCCTCAATGGTGACGCGGGGTGGAGCAGCCCGGTAGCTCGTCAGGCTCATAACCTGAAGGTCGCAGGTTCAAATCCTGCCCCCGCAACCATGAACACATCCCCATATCCGCACACACGACAGCCCAGGCAAGCGCGCTCCTATGCGCGCGCCTTGGCGCCGCACACGCGGCAGCAGGCGCCGATGCGCGGAGCACGCCGCAGGGACGGCGCAAAGCGCGTAGATTCGATACCGTCATGGCCAAATTGCCCGCGCGACCGGCTGCATTATGCCTCGCCAGGCGATTGCTATCGTCCAGCGTTCGGCGCTTTGATTGAGGTAGAGGGATTCTGCGCAAGATAGCGTGCTGTCACGAGAGCGGATTCGCCGCTCGGCGCATTTCGGGCAAGCGTATGCGGCCGATGATCGAGATCATCAGGTTTGGAAATCGCAACGGAGGACAGCCTGCTGGGGGCGAGGCGGCAATTTTGGCGGATGCCGAGGCAATGCTGGATGGTGGCGTGGTCACGAGGCGCTGACGGCCTGTCCGCTTCCCCGCCGCAGACACCTTGTCAGGAACGGGTGTCGCCCGTCCGCTGGCGGCATTCGCTGCATTTCCCGGTTGCCTCGACAATCAGCCGGTCGAGGCGAAAGCCGTGGTTTTCCAGGGCGAGGCGGAGCGCTGTGTCTATCTCGGGGTGGTCGTGCTGGAACGCCCGGCTGCAATCGTTGCAGACAAATACGATCGCGCCGGGGGTGGATAGGGTCGGGCAATAGGCGTTGAGCGCCTCGATCCGCCGGACGCGGCCCTGCCGGACCAGTTCGGCAAGCGCGCGATAGACTTGTGCGGGATAGAGCCGCTCTTCCCTTTCGCCGGCAAGGCGCGCCAGGTCGTAGGCGGACGCGGGGGCTGAGGCCTGCTTGAGCAGGTCTTCGACCAGGCGCACGAGTTCGCCGTTGCGCCGGGTCTTCCGCCCGTTTTTCGAGACATCCTCGATGATGCGGGCAGGTGAGGGACGACCTGGTGCCGTCCCTCACCGATGGCTCAGAAGTTCAGGCGGGCGGTCACGCGAATGTCGCGGCCGCTGAGCGGGGCATAATCCTTGAGGAACGACGCGGCGCGGCGGGCGACGACGTCGAAGATGTTGTTGGCCGACAGCGCGAAGCTGAGCGGTCGTTCGTCACCCCAGGGGCGGAAGTTCACTTCGGCATTGACCATGGTGAAGCCCGGCGTGGTGGTTTCGAACTCCGAGATGCGCTTCTGCGCCCAGACATGTTCGATTTCGCCGCGCACGTCGACCTTGGGGGTCTGAACCCCGAGGCCACCGAGAACTCGGAGTGGTGGTATGCGCGGGGCGGCGCCGACGTTCACGATGTTGGCGTGGACATAGTCGCCCAGCGCATCGGCCACGATCCGGGTGCTGCCGATCTTCGCCAGCGTCAAGGTGCCCTGCGCCTCGAAGCCGTAGTAGCGTGCATCGGCCTGGCGGAAGGCGTAGACGGGCAGCCCGTCTTCGACATCGCCGGTAAGGTCCTCATAGATGAAGTTCGAGAACCAGGTGTGATAGGCCGAGGCTTCGAACGTGTAGTTCTCGCCGCTGCCGCGCAGGACGGCTTCCACGCCCCATGACTTTTCCAGCCTGAAATCGGGATCGCCCAGTTCGTAGGCCTCGGTGCCGGCATGGGGTCCGTTGGCGAAGAGTTCCTCGGCGGCCGGTGCGCGTTCGGTGCGGGAGAGGTTCAGGCCGATGCGCCAGTCTTGCGTGAGGCCGTAGGAGGCGCCGAGCGAGCCGGAGAAGGCATCGAAATTACGCTTGCCGCCGAAGAACTGGGCCTGATCGCCCACGGGCTGGGCAGACAAGGCGGTGTGCTCGAAGCGGGCGCCGGCCTCGAACTTCAGCGCGCCATAGTCGAGCTGCTGGAGCGTGAAGAGGCCGACTTGCGTGGTCGAGTTCTTCGGCAGGAAAGCCTCTTCGCCGATCACGTTGAAGTCGCGGTTGAACAACTGGATGCCGGTGGCGCCGCGCCAGGCGCCGTGCTGGGCCTGGGTGAATTCCAGGCGGCCTTCCATGCCCTTGTTGTAGAAAGTGGTGCCGACCTCGCCGTCTTCCTCCAGTTCGGCATGGGAATAGTCCGCATAGCCTAGCCGCAGCGAGACCTTGTCCAGGATCTTGCCGTCGCCATCGACTTCCGCGCGCAGGTCCACGCGGTCCTGTTTCATGCTGAGCCGCGGCGCTTCCTGTTCCTGGCCGGCCTCTGTCGCGAAGCGGATCGGAACGCCGTAGAGGCTGTCGTAGTGGCTGTAGGACAGGCCGATGTTACCGCCGTCGCCGATATAGGCGAGCCCGGCACCGGCGGTCCAGGTCTTGGCGCCCGAATTCGGGAGCTTGCCCTTGACGGCGGCGTTGGCTGCGAAATCGATGGGCTCCTCATCGCTCGGATCGGCAGGCAGGAGGCTGGAGGCGAGTGCCTGCCGGCGCAGCGCCGGGGTGAGCGCGTGGCCACCGATGCGCATGTCGTCGCTCTTGAGGTAGCTGCCGTCGACATGGGCAACCCACTGGCTGGAGAGGCGCACGTCGGCGGATCCGGCGGTTGAACGCTCGTCGGCGGCCGATCCGTATGTCGCGATGGCGCCCAGGTGGATCGCCTCGTCGGGGACCGAGGTCGGAATGCGCTTGTCGATCACATTGACGACACCGCCGATGGCTGACGAGCCATAGAGCAGCGACTGCGGCCCGCGCAGCACCTCGATGCGCTCGGCCAGCAGCGGATTGACGACGACGGCGTGATCGACCGAGGTGTTGGAGACGTCGATCGAACCGAGGCCGTTGGTCAGCACGCGCACCCGCTCACCCTGCAGCCCGCGCAGGATCGGACGCGAGGCGCTGGGGCCGAAGGAACTGGCGGAAACGCCCGGTTCGTGCTGGAGCGTTTCGCCGATAGAGGGACGGATCGCCTGGGTAAGTTCCTTGCCTTCCACGACGGCGACGCTCGACAGCATGTCCTGGCGCTTCGTCGGCAGCACGCCGGTCACGACGATGTCGGAGCCGGTGCTGTGATGGTAGCCGTCTGCGTCACCGTTCGTGCTGCGGTCTGCAGGTTCGGCTTGCGCATGTGCGAGCGCGGGGAGCGCGAAGAGGGCGAGGGCGCTGCTGGAAAGCAATCGAAGTCTCATGGCGGGGCCTTTATGCTGTCAATGATATGGTACGGTATAACGTACCATTACACCCGCGGACGGTTCCGTGCCCGGGCGGCCATCGGGTAGCTCCGCTAACGACATGTTACAATATCACATCGAACTGTTGCGGGATTTTGTCCGGAGCGACCCACAGACCGATGCCGATTTGCTACACTTTGGAAGGTCGCCTGCTCTGTGCGAGCCGCCTTGCCGGGGTGCTTTCGGCGTCGCGGGGGCGTGTGTTTGCATGTAGCGCGTAGGATCAGAGGACCTGCCTGCACGCGTATTCTTGCGCCGATGTCCTACGCTGTCGCGGCATATTCCGGTTCGAAGTCAAAGACCTGCGGCCACCCTATGCGGCCGAACACCGCAAGGGGTGGCCGCATCGGGCGGTTTAGAAATAGTAGCCGAAGATCATCATGAAGGCCGCCTTGAACCTGTCGTCGCCGCCCTGGGCTGCACCGGAAATGAACTGGCCGGCGCCGACGTAGGGATCGTTACGACCGAGCAGGAACTCGGAGAAGACCTTGATCCTGCCTTTGTCCTTGGCCGTCCATACGGCGCCGAGATCGAAGCGCTCGCTGTCGCGGAAGCCGGCGGCGTCCTTCATGAAGCGGCCGTAATTGGCGTAGACGAGCAAGTCGAACGGCAACTTACCGGTGTCGATCGTGCGGCCGATCTCGCCGAAGGCGTAAGTGCCTTTGGCGGCGATGTTATAGCTTCCGTCGAAGCCGCCGACCGAGATCATGTCGTTGCGGCCGGGGTTGCGCGGGTCGATATCCTGCCGCGCGACCAGGGCCTTGGCGCTCCACGGGCCGTGGCTGCCCGTCAGGCTGAAGGCGAAGAGGTGCTTGCTGCCCTCCTTATCGGTGTCGAAATTGTAGATGCTGGAAATCCAGGCCGAGGCGGTCGCTTTCAGCGTGGTGTCCTGGTTGTTCACAAGCGCGTACTGGACGTTGCCGATGATCATCTTGCGCTCATCATTGCGCGAACCGTCCGGAACGTAGCTGTCGGCCTTGGCGATGTTCGTGGAATAGCGCGAGGAATCGGTGCTGATGCCCATGCCATTGGGTCCGCTCGACGGGAAGAAGCCCAGTTCCACGCGGTAGTCCGCGGTCTGGCGCTTGAACTTCATGCCAAGGTTGTAGGTTTCTTCCATGCCGTAGACGAAGCCGAGATCGTCGAGGATCGATGAGCCCCAGTAGCGGTCGTCGAAAGGCACGGGCTGTACGCCCACGGTCACGCTGTCCGTGGCGTTGAGCTTGGCGCCGGCATAGGCGTACATCAGGAAGTTCACTTCGCCGACATGGCCGTCGTAGCCGCCGTTCTTGCCGTAGATGAAGCTGCCGCCGTAGACGCGGTACTGGGCCGCGCCGAAGAAGCGTGTGGAATCGTAGTCGGCCGTCAAGGCCAGGGTGTCGAACGACAAGTGGCTGGACGTCCGGCGCTGGCCCGCGCTGCCGACATCGTTGAAGCGCAGGTCATAGCGGCCGCGCAGGGCGGCACCGATCTTGAGCCTGGCCTTGGTTGCGGCGTCAGCCGGAGGTGCGGGTGCCGGGGCGGGCGGCGCCGCCTCGACCTTCGGCGTTTCCGCAGCGGCAACTCCGGGGGCGGGCCCAGGGGCAGGCCCGGGGGTGGCCGAGGAGACGGCGACCTGTGCGGCACAGCTGTCTGCGGATGCAGTGCAGTCGGCAGGCGCATGATCGAGGGTGCCCGGCGCGGATGCGGCCAGGACGACGGGAACGAGAACGGGGAGCATGACTCTTCCTTGGCGACAGGGCGGCCGCAGCGAGGATGACGGGAATGTCGAATATGCGTTTTAGGCGGCGCCTGGGCGCTCCGGCTTCAGAGTCCCGGTTTTATTGGCCGCTCGCCTTCGATGGAGAGGCCGTAGCCCGCCAGCGCCACCGGAGTTCGGTGCGTGTTGGTCAGCAGCGTCATCTTCTCGATGCCGAGGTCCGTCAGGATCATGGCGCCCACGCCGTAGTCGCGCAGTTCGTCCATGTCGGCGGGCGAGAGCGTGCCCGCCTGCGCTTTCAGGGCCATGGTGAAGCGATCGTTGCGCGCCCGGTTGATGGCGATCACCACGCCCGCACCTTCTTCGGCAATCGCCTGCATGGCGCTTTCGAGCACGCCCGATCCGCTGCTCTGCGCGGCGAAGATGTCGGTGAGCGTGGAAATTACATGCATGCGCACGAGCGTCGGCCTGGCTGGGTCGATCCTGCCTTTCACGAGCGCGATCTGTTCCGTGTCGGTGGCGCGGTTGCGGTAGGTGATCGCCTGCCAGTCTCCGCCCCAGCGGCTGTTGAAACTGGCCTGCGCGGTACGCTCCACTAGGGTGTCATGGCGGCGACGATAGGCGATGAGGTCGCGGATCGTTCCGACCTTGAGGCCGTGGAGCCGGGAAAAGGCGATGAGGTCGTCGAGCCGTGCCATCGTGCCGTCCTCTTTCATGATCTCGCAGATCACGCCCGAGGGGTTGAGGCCCGCCAGCCTGGCGACATCGACGGCCGCCTCGGTATGGCCCGCCCGGACCAGCACACCGCCTTCGCGGGCGATGAGGGGGAAGACGTGGCCGGGCGTGACGATTTCGTCGCTGCCCTTGGTCCCGTCGATGGCGACGGCGATGGTCCGCGCGCGGTCCGCCGCCGAAATGCCGGTGGTGACGCCGACGCGGGCCTCGATCGAAGTGGTGAAGGCGGTGCCGTGCTTCGTGCCGTTGCGGGCGCTCATCAGGCCGATGCCGAGCTGGCTGACGCGGCTTTCGGTCATGGCCAGGCAGATCAGTCCCTTGCCGTAGCGCGCCATGAAGTTGATCTTCTCGGGCGTGGCCATCTGCGCGGGGATGACGAGGTCCCCCTCGTTCTCGCGGTCCTCGTCATCGACGAGGATGAACATGCGGCCGTTTCTGGCCTCGTCGATGATTTCCTCCGCAGTCGAGAGGAAGCTCTTGTTCTCATGCTCCAGGGCTATCGTGGCCATGTCGCTCTCCCAGGTGTGCGTGTTCATTCGGCCGGGCAGGGGGCGGCGGCGAGATCCGCCTTCCGTCCCGCGCCGAGTGCCAGGTAGACCGCCGTGGTGACGGCCGGTGCGATCAGCCAGCCCACGTCCACGCCGTCCAGCGCCTTGGCGAAGGGGCCGGTGTAGATGCTGCTCGCCAGGAAGGGCAGCTGCACCGCGATGCCTGCGACGTAGGCCGCGGCCGCCCGCAAGTCGATCAGGCCGTAGATGCCGCCGTCGGCGCGGAAGAACGAGTCGATGTCATAGCGGCCCTTACGGATGAAGTAGAAGTCGACGATGTTGATCGTAGCCCAGGGCGCCAGGACGACCATCAGGCCGATGACGAAGCCGATGAAGCGGGGCACGAAATCGTCCGCAGAAGTCGTCGCCACGGCCAGGCAGCCGGCCAGCACCAGGGTGGACAGCACCACGCGCGCCTTGCGGCCCGGCTGCCAGGAGGCGAAGAACGTCTGCGCCATGGTGATGAGGGACAGTACGGCGCCGTAGATGTTGAGGGCGTTGTGGCTGATGATGTTGAAGACGAACAGCGCCATCAGCACCGGTGCCAGCATGCCGGTGGCGCCGCTGACGATGGCCATCGGGTCGGCGTTCGCCGGCGCACCGGCCACGGCTACCGCGCCCAGGGTGAACGAGGCGCCCGCGCCAAGGGCGGCGCCTGCGAAGCTGGCCAGGAAGGGCGCGCGAATGCCGACGCTGGGCGGCAGGTAGCGCGAATAGTCCGAGGTGTAGCAGGCATAGGAAATGTGCCAGACCGCGGCGAGCGAGAACATCGCCAGCCAGCCGATCGCCGAGCCCTGGCCCTGGGTCCAGAGACCGGCCGGCATGAGGGCCACGAGGTTGACGAAGGCGAAGATCAGGCCGGCCCCCATGAACCACATGCCGACACGGTTGAGCATGTGGATCACGTTGTAGCCCAGGATGCCGATCCCGGCTGCGGCCAGGGCGCAAAGCACGGCGCCGACCGGCAGACCCACCGCGGGCTGCAGCGCATGGACCGACTTTGCGGCCAGCACGATGTTGGAGATGAAGAAGCCGACGTAGAGCAGGGTGGCGAACGTTACCACCAGCAGCGCGCCGTAGCGGCCGAACTGCCCGCGGCTCTGGATCATCTGCGCCAGGCCCATCTGCGGGCCCTGCGCGGAACAGGCACCCAGTACCAGAGCGCCCACGAGGTGGCCCAGCACGATCGCGGAAATGCCCCAGGTCAAGGGCAGGTGATAGACCTGCACCGCCATGGCGCCCGTCACCACCGGCAGCGGCGCGATATTGGTCGTGAACCAAAGCGTGAAGAGATCGCGCACTTTTCCGTGCCGTTCCGCCAGCGGCACGAAGCCGATGCTGTTTTCCTCGATCACCCCGGCCGAGGTATCACCCGCTTTACCCATGCTTCAGTTATCCTCTTGCACCATCGTTTTTGTGGTATACCATCGGACGGTATTCTTGCTTCGAGCGAGTCGCAAGAGAAATTTTAAGCCCCGCCACGAGCGAGGCTGGGAAAAGGATGGATGATGAAGTTCTCGATCTTTCTGCACATGGAGCGTTACGACGCCTCGGTCTCGCACCATAAGCTCTTCGAAGAATTGCTTGAATTGTGCGACATGGCCGAGGCTGGCGGCATGGACAAAGTCTGGATCGGCGAGCACCACGCGATGGAATATACCATCTCGCCGAACCCGATTCCGCTGCTCTCGGCCGTAGCCGGGCGAACCAGCCGCATCCGCCTGGGCGCGGGCACCTTCATCGCGCCGTTCTGGCACCCGATTCGCATGGCCGGCGAAGCCGCCCTGCTGGACGTGATCAGCAACGGCCGTGCCGAAGTGGGACTGGCGCGCGGCGCCTATCAGTTCGAATTCGATCGCATGCTCAACGGCGTATCCGCGACGGACGGCGGCAAGTACCTGCGCGAGATGGTGCCGCTGCTCCAGCCCCTTTGGGAAGGCGATGTCGAGCATGACGGCGAGATCTGGAAGTTCCCCACTTCCACCAGCGTGCCCAAGCCGATCCAGGCCCGCCCGCCGCTGTGGATCGCCGCGCGCGATCCCGATTCGCACAAGTTCGCCGTCGCCAACGGCTGCAACGTGATGGTGACCCCGCTCGCCAAGGGCGATGCCGAAGTGGCCGATCTGATGACCAAGTTCGAGAACGCCATCGAAGCTGCGCCGCAGATCACCGAGCGCCCCCGGATCATGGTGCTGCAGCATGCCCACGTCCATACCGGTGATGATGACTGGCAGGCCGCGGCGGAAGGCATCTCGTTCTTCTTCCGCTCGTTCGGCGCCTGGTTCGGCAACAAGACGCCGCCGGTCAACGGTTTCCAGACTGCCGTTCCGCCGATCAACCCCGAGAAGTTCCCCGAGTACGTGCCCGAGACGCTGCGCAAGAACGTCATGATCGGCAAGCCGGACGAGTTGACCGAGCGCCTGAAGAGCTACGAGGCGATGGGCGTCGACGAGTACAGCATCTGGGTCGATAACAGCCTCTCGTTCGAGGAAAAGCGCGAATCGCTGCGCCTGTTCATCGACCACGTCCTTCCGGCCTTCGCCTGACCGCGATGGCCAAGGCCTACTGGATCGCCCGGGTCAATGTGACGGACCCGCAGGCTTACGCCGGTTACATGGCCCTTGGACCGGCCGCCCTGATCGCCAATGGCGGAAAGCTGTTGTCGCGGGGCGGTCGTTCGGTGGCGCTCGAAGGGCCGGAGCCTTTCGAGCGCACGGTCGTGATAGAGTTTCCCAGCATGGAGGCTGCGCTGGCCTGCCATGCCTCGCCCGAATACAGCGCCGCCCGCGCCGCGCGCGGAGGCGCGGCCGAAGTGGAAATCGTGATCGTGGAAGGACTGGAACAGGATGACCGATAGACCGCAGGACGAAAAGTTCGAACGCGGCCTCGCCACCCGGCGTGAAGTGCTGGGCGATGCCTATGTCGACAAGGCGCTCGACGGCGCGGACGATTTCAACTGGGCCATGCAGGAACTGACGACGAAGTACTGCTGGGACGAAATCTGGAACCGGCCCGGTCTCGACCGCCGCAGCCGCTCGATCCTCAACCTGGGCATGATCGCGGCGCTCAACCGCAGCCACGAGTTCAAGGCGCATATTCGCGGCGCGCTGACCAATGGCCTGACGCGTGAGGAGATTCGCGAAGTGCTGTTGCAGATCGCCGTCTACGTGGGGATCCCGGCCGGGGTGGACAGCTTCCGCCTCGCCCGCGAGGTCTTTGCGGAGATCGATGCGCAAGGCTGACGCACGGCGTTGATGCGCAAAGGCATCCAGTTCAAGATGTCATGATCCGGGAAACGAAAAAACGCCGGCATCCTCATGGATGCCGGCGCTTCTCTGTTGCGACCCAAGGGTCCGTAACGTGGGGGTTAAAGCCCGCCCATCATCACGTATTTCAGTTCGAGATAGTCGGTGATGCCGTGGCGTGAGCCTTCGCGGCCCATGCCTGAGGCCTTGATCCCGCCGAACGGGGCGACTTCGGTGGAGATCGCTGCCTCGTTCAGCCCGACCATGCCGTATTCCAGGGCTCCGGCGACGCGCATGGCGCGTCCGATGTCGCGGGTATAGGCATAGGCGGCCAGACCGAACTCGGTGTCGTTGGCCAGACGGATCGCCTCTTCCTCGGTCTCGAAGCGGATTACGGCTGCGAGCGGCCCGAAGGTTTCCTCCGAGGCGACCAGCGCATCGCGCGGAACGTCGGCGATCAGCGTGGGCGGGAAGAACAGGCCTTCCTGCCGCGTTCCACCCGCCAGCAGACGGCCGCCGCGGGCGACGGCATCCGCCACATGCTGCTCCACTTTCTCGACGGCGCGCGCATTGATGAGCGGACCGATTGTCACGCCCGCATCCGTGCCGCGGCCGAGGACCAGGCCCTCGACCCGCTGCCGAAGCCGCTCGACGAAGGCGTCATGGATGCCGTCTTGCACGAGGAAGCGGTTCACGCAGACGCAGGTTTGCCCGGCATTGCGGTACTTGCCCAGCAATGCCCCTTCCACGGCCGCATCGATATCGGCATCGTCGAACACCAGGAACGGCGCGTTTCCGCCCAGTTCCAGCGAGAGCCGCTTCAACGTGGGCGCGGACTGTTCGTAGAGCTTGCGGCCCACCCCGGTAGAGCCGGTGAAGGAGAGCTTGCGCACGACATCGCTGCTCATGAAAGCCTCGCCGATGGCAGCGGCTTCACCGGTGATGACGCTGAGCAGTCCGGCGGGCAGGCCCGCTTCCTCGGCCAGCGCCGCCAGGGCGAGCGCCGTCAGCGGGGTTTCCGGCGCGGGCTTGACGATGATCGCGCAGCCCGCCGCAAGCGCCGGGGCGACCTTGCGGGTCACCATGGCCGCCGGGAAGTTCCACGGCGTGATCGCGGCGACGACGCCCACCGGCTCGCTCCAGACCAGGATGCGCTGGTTCGAACGGGGCGCGGGGATCACTTCGCCCTCGATCCGCCGCGCTTCTTCCGCGAACCAGCGCACGAAGCTGGCGGCATAGAGCACTTCGCCGCGCGCTTCTACCAGCGGCTTGCCCTGTTCGGCGGTGAGGATGGCCGCGAGTGCTTCCTGGTGCTCTAGGAGCAGCGCATGCCAGCGCAGCAGCAGGTCGGCACGCTCGCCTGCGGGCCGGGCGCGCCATTCGGCTTGCGCCTGCTCCGCCGCCTCGATGGCGGTCCGGGTCTCGGCCGCGCCGAGGTAGGGCACTTGCGCGATGACCTCGCCGGTCGCCGGGTCGGTCACGGGCACCGTATCGAGCGATACGGTCCAGATCCCGCCGACGAAAGCCTGATCGCGGAAGGGGTGAAGATCCCGGATCGTCATGCGCCCGCGACCTCCTTTTCCAGGTGAGCGTGATTGCTCATCTGCCCGCGGTGATAAAGCAGCACGCCGCTTTCGCAGCGGTCTATGCGCAGCACTTCGCCCACGAGAATGGCATGGTCACCGCCTTCGTATTCGCGCCAGAGGCTGCATTCGAGCACGCAGCTGGCGCCCTGGAGCAGCGGGTTGCCGAGATCGCTCAGCGTCCATTCCAGTGCCGCCACTTTGTCCGTGCCCTTCGAGGCGAAGGCCATGGCCAGCGCCTGCTGCTCGGCCGCGAGAATGTGTATCGCGAAACGCCCGCCGCGCACGAGGTGCGGATAAGTGGCGGAAGTCAGGGCCGGGCACACCAGCACCAGCGGCGGGTCCAGCGACAGCGAGGTGAAGGCGCTGGCGGTAAAGCCCACCAGGGCGCCTTGCTCGTCGAGGGCGGTCACGACCGTGACGCCCGATGGGAATTCGGCCATGGCCTTGCGGAATTCGGCCGGATCGATTGCGCTTGTCGTCATGTGGATATTTCCTCTCACCGCATCACGAAGGGGTCGCCCATCGGCTGTTCCGACAGGTTGACCCAGACGGTCTTCAGTTCGGTGTAGTCGAGCACGGCATGGATGCCGCCCTCGCGTCCGTAACCGCTTGCGCCGAAGCCGCCGATCGGCGCCATGGCGGAGACCGCGCGGTAAGTGTTCACCCAGACGATCCCGGCATGGACGTCGCGGGCGAAGCGGTGTGCGCGGCCGATGTCGCGCGTCCAGATGCCCGCGGCCAGGGCGTATTCGGTGCCGTTGGCCAGCGCGAGCGCTTCGGCGTCGTCCGAGAAGCGCATGATCGCGGCGACGGGACCGAACACTTCGTTCTGCACCACGTCGAGCTGGTCGGAGCTGCACGCCAGCAGGGTCGGCTCGTAATACCAGCCCTCGCGGCCGGCGTAGCGCTGGCCGCCGGCCAGCACTTCGGCGCCTTCCTCGCGGGCGCGGCCGACCATGCTCTCCACCACGCCGAGCTGCTGTTCGGTGGCCATGGGGCCCATGTCCGAATCCGGGTCGAGCGGATCGCCGATGCGGATGCGGGCCATCCGCTCGGTCAGCGCGGCAACGAAGCGATCGTAGATGCTGTCCTGTACCAGCAGCCGCGAACCGGCGACGCAGCTCTGGCCCGAAGCGGCATAGACGCCCGCGACGGCGCCGTTCACCGCGCTCTGCAGGTCGGCATCGTCGAACACGATGTTGGCCGACTTGCCGCCCAGTTCCAGCGACAGCTTGGCGAAGTTCTCGGCACTGGCCTTGATGACGTGGCGCGCGGTCGAAGGTCCGCCGGTGAAGGCGATGCGGCGCACGAGCGGGTGCCGGGTGAGGGCGGCGCCCGCGCTGGGGCCAAGGCCGGTCACGACATTGACCACGCCTGCCGGGAACCCGGCCTGCTCGACCAGCGCGGCGAAGCGCAGGATGCTGGCGGAGGCATGTTCCGAAGGCTTGATGACCAGGGTATTCCCGGCGGCGAGCGCAGGGGCCAGCTTGATCGCGGTCAGGTAGAGCGGGCTGTTCCAGGGAATGATCGCGGCAACGACGCCCAGCGGCTCGGGCACCGTGAAGGCGAACATGTCCGTCTTGTCGATCGGCAGGGTGCTGCCTTCCAGCTTGTCGGCCAGACCGGCGCTGTAGTGGAAGAATTCGGGGAGATAGGCCAGTTGGCCACGCGTCTCGCGGATGAGCTTGCCGTTGTCCTGCGTTTCCAGTTCGGCCAGTTCGCCCGCATGCTCGGCGATCAGGTCGCCCAGGCGGCGCAGCAGCTTGCCGCGCGCGGTGGCAGTGAGGGCGCGCCATGCCGCGCTGCGGAACGCGGCATCGGCAGCGCGCACGGCGCGGTCGGCATCGGCTTCGTCGGCATCGGGCAGGACCGACCAGACCTGGCCGGTCGCGGGATTGCGCGATTCATACGTCCGGCCGGAAGCAGCGTCGATCCACGCGCCGTCCACCAGCATCTGGAATTTCCGTGTCGTCATGAAGCCTCTCCGGCAGTTATGGGCGCCTGGGTGATCGTAGCGAGGTAGCCCAGGAGCAGGGCATTGGTTTCTTCCGGCATTTCCACCGGCATCATGTGGCGCGCATGGGCGATGACTTCGGCTTGCGCGCCGGGGATGCGGGCCGCCAGTTTGCGGGTCATCTCGGGCGTGGAGCCGACATCGAACTCCCCGGTGGCGACCAGCGTGGGCACCGCGATCTCGCCGAGGCGGTCGGCGCCGAAGTTGTCCTGGCTGGCGAAAAGGCCATAGGACGTGAGGTAGCCGTGATGGTCGTTGCCCGCCATATGGGCGCGCAAGTGGGCGATATAGCCGGGCTGGGCAGCACGGAACTGCGGCGTGAACCAGCGCTCGATCGCGGCATCGGCATTGGCGGCGGGGCCCGCCTGCCGCACTTCGTCCACCCGGCCCAGGATCGTGGCGCGCACGGCCTCGGACCGGTCGAAGACGCCGTTGAGCAGGATCAGGCCCGAAAGGCGGCCGGGAAAACGAAAGGCGAAGGCGCGTGCCACCAGGGCGCCCATCGAGAACCCGATCAGCACCGCCTTGTCGATGGCCAGATGGTCCATCAGCTCGGCCACCTGGTCGGCATAGTCGTCCAGCCTGGCATCGGCGGCCGGCGCGGCGCTTCCGCCGTGCCCGAGCATGTCCAGCGTGATGACGCGGTAGGCATCCTGAAGCGCGGCCTTCTGCGCGCTCCACATGGCCTGCGACAGTCCGACGCCGTGGATCAGGATCACGGGCGGATTGTCTCCGCCCGTGTCCTCATAGGCCGTCGGGAAAGGGTTCGCGCCCACCGTCAGCCCTGCTGCGCGGCCTTCTCCGCGGCAATGGCTTCCAGGTCGAGGTAGCGATTGCCGATGCGCGGATGCACGCGGCCACCATCGGCAGCGCCGAGCACGATCACGATCTCGTCATCGAGCGGGGCGTCGGAAATGGCGAATTCGGCGGTGATGTAGTGCGAACGCTGGCCTTCGTCGTCCTTGTGCATCATCGGCACCTGGATCGAGGTGTTCTGGCCGCCGCGCTTGTTGGTGAAGCTGAGGTAGGACTTCGCATTCACCGCCTCGCGGTAGTGGTTGCCGAAGCGCAGGGTGTGGATCAGCGCCGAGGCATGCTCGATCTCGCCCGCGCCGCCGACGACGGCCGCCTTGCCATAGGCCTCGATCTTGTCCGCGCCGCCGATGGTCGCGGTCAGCTTCTCGACGATGAGCGCGCCGAGATCGGAGGCATAGGCGCGGATCTCGGGCTGAAGGTCTTCCACGAAGTCACGGCCGGCCCAGGGGTTCTTCACGACAGCGGCCACGAGAACGGTGGTGACGGGACGTGCGGCGTCCTTGCCGCCTTCGATGCGGACTTCCTCGACATAGGACACGAGCTTGCGAATCTTCAGAGCCATCGGGCAACCTCCTTGGAATGTTGTATGGTGGTATACCAGAAGACTAGACACATGCAACGGTTGTTGTCATGAGAGTTTCAAGAGTAACGAAACCCTTTGTGGAGGATGATTTGGAACGGATCGAAGCGCGGCCGCAGACTTTGAGGCTCATCGCGCTGGATCGTGTGCGCGACGCCATCATGCAGGGGCAGATAGCGCCCGGCGAACGGCTGGTGGAACGCAGCCTGGGAGACCGTCTTGGCGTCAGCCGCTCGGTGATCCGGGAAGTCATCCGCAATCTGGAATCCGAAGGACTGGTGGAAAGCACGCCATCCGGTCCGCGCCTTTCCACGATATCGCCGGAACAGGCGCAGCAGATCTACGAGATCCGCATGCAGCTTGAATCCTCGGCGGCGGCCGCCTGCGCGGACCGGTCCTCGGCGGAAACCGTCGCCTTGCTGCGGGAGGCGCTGGCGGCGATCGAAGCGGCGCACAATGACAAGAACGCGATTGCCGCGCTCAATGCCTCCACGCATTTCTATGAGGTGATCTTCACCACCGGCGGGCATGAGATCGCCTGGGAAATCGTGCAGCGCCTCAACAGCCGCATCAGCCAGATGCGCGCGATGACGCTGTCGGTCGTCGGCCGCCAGGCTGCGGGGCTCAAGCGGCTTTCCAAGATCGTCGATGCCATTGCCAACCGCAATGCGGATGCCGCCGCCAAGGCATGCCGCGAACATGTGCACGAGGCGTCGCTGATCGCCATCGAGATGCTGAAGAACAAGTAAGGCCGCTTCGGCGCACAAAAAAAGGCCGGTCCCGAAGGACCGGCCGGAATAGGTTTTGGGAGAGGATGCCTGAAAGGCAGGGGCGATATGTCCCCGCTGCGGCCATCCTGCAATTGCAGATTCTGCACTTTCAATTGCCTTTTTGCGACATTTTCGGGTGCAAGCCGCGCAATCCGGCCAAATCGATCGTTGTGTCCGATCTTTGGCATACCATCCTATAATAAGACTGCCTTCCCGTCCGAGCAGAGGACCTCGATGCCGTCTTGCGCTTTTGCAGCACTGTTCCTGGTTTGCGGTCGGGAGTCTTCCGCGCGGGAGGCGCACTTTCCGTGCCTCGCAGCCGCCGCGGCCTGCCAAGACATTCCTGGAGCTGGAAAATGAGAGACGTGTTCAACCGCATGCATATCGCGGGCAAGCTGATGACGGTCGCCGGACTGGCCATCGCCGTGCTGCTCGTCATCGGCTTTACCGCCGTGGTCTTCGAGACGCAGTCCGCCGTCGGCACGCTGTCGGACCAGTCGGCCATCGCCCAGGCCGATGCCGAGGGTAACCAGGTGAAGACGGATATCGCCACGTTCGAGGCGACCGCCCGCACCCTGGCGGCCACCATGGGCAATCTGCACGCCGGCAATGCGCGAGATCGCGGCACCGCCACGAACGTGCTGAGGACGGACCTTCTCAAGTCGAAAGTCGCGCTTGGCGCCTGGACGATGATCGCGCCCGGCCAGTGGGATGGACCGGACGCGGGCAAGGGCGGCCAGCCCGGATCGAGCAGGGACGGCAACTTCCGCCCCTATTGGGTCAAGACCGACGGCACGCTTGCCCAGATCCCGAACAACGAATTGGAAGGATACGGCAAGCCCTTCTTCCGCCAGTCGTTCGAGAGCGGAGAGGGCGCGATCCTCGACCCCTATACTTTCGACGCGGGCGGCCGGACGGTGCTGATGACGTCGATCACCCAGCCGGTGCGCTCGGGAGACCGGGTGATCGGCGTGGCGGGTCTCGACATGGAACTGGGCAACATTTCCGAACGTCTGTCCAGGCTCAAGCCTTTCGGTACCGGCCGCGTCATGCTGCTTTCCGCGGGCGCGATCTGGGTGGCCAACCCGGATGCCGCCCGCCTTGGCAAGCTCTACGCCGATCCCGGTCTCGACGAGGTGAAGGCAGCCATCGCCAAGGGCGAGACGCGGGTGCTGACGGATATCGAGGTGGACGGTGTGGCGACTCGCCGCGTGGTCCGACCGATCGCGTTCGAAGGCCTGAACACCACCTGGGCGCTGGTTCTGGACGTTCCCGAGGCGACGATTGCCGCGCCTGCACGCAGCATGGCCTGGCAATTGGTGATCGGCGGCCTGGTGATCGTCGCGGCGGTGCTGGCCACGCTGTTCTATGCGGCCGGCGGGATCATCGGCCGTCCGATGGCCAAGCTTTCGGGCGCGGTGGACCGCCTGGCCAAGGGCGAGCACTGCGCCATTCCCGAACTGGGCCGCGAGGACGAGATCGGCACCATGGCCCGCGCCGCCGACGTGTTCCGCCAGGCCGCGGCCGACCGCGCGGAAGCCGACCGCCGCTCGGCCGAGGAGCAGAAGATCGTCACCAGCGCCGTGGGCGACGGGCTCGACGCCCTGCGCCAGGGTGACCTCACGCGCGACATCACCGAGGCCTTCCCGGCCGGCTATGCCGCGCTGAAGGACAATTTCAACGCCGCCCTGGCCGAACTGCGCCGCATGATCGGTGCGGTCGCGGGCAGCGCCAGCGGCATCCAGACCGGCTCGGCGGAAATCGCCCAGGCTTCCGAGGATCTCGCTCGCCGCACCGAGGCCAATGCCGCCAGCCTGGAGGAAACGTCCGCCGCGCTGGTGCAGATCGACCAGCGCCTCAAGGCCTCGGCTTCGGCCTCGACCCGGACGGTGCGCCGTGCCGACGAGGCGCTCTCCACGGTCTCGGGCGGACGTGCCGTGGCCGGTGAGGCGGTGGCGGCGATGGACCGCGTCAGCCAGAGCGCCAAGGGCATCGATTCGGTGATCGAGGGCGTCGACAAGATCGCCTTCCAGACCCGCGTGCTGGCCATGAATGCCGCTGTCGAGGCGGGCCGGGCCGGCGATGCCGGGCGCGGCTTCGCGGTCGTGGCCGATCTCGTCTCGGCGCTGGCCATGCGCTCGGAAGAGGAAGCCAAGCGCGCCCGCGAGCAGCTGACCGCCACCCAGACCGACATCGGCACCGCGGTCGATGCCGTCCAGCGCGTCGATGGCGCTTTCGAGACGATCTCGGAAGGCGTGGGCGAGGTCCATGCCCTGCTCGGCCAGATGGCGCAGGACAACCAGGCGCAGTCCACCGCGATCACCCAGATCAGCGTGGCGGTCTCGACGATGGACCATTCGACGCAGCAGAACGCGGCGATGGTGGAGGAAACTTCCGCCGCCGCCCGCAATCTCACCACCGAAGCCGGATCGCTCAACGACCAGGCCGCCCGCTTCGATACCGGCGCGCGCAGGCAGGAGTTCCGTCTCTCCTCCGTCGCCTGACGGCGTATCGCCCCGAATGCCTGCCCGGTTCGATGATCGGGCAGGCATTTCGATGTGCGCCGGTCAGTCCGGCAGGGCTTCCGTCTGCCGCAGCGCCTCGCCCAGCGCGAGCGCTGCGGAGGTCGCCAGGTTCATGGAGCGGACCTGCGGCCGCATCGGGATGCGCAGCCGGGCGTCGCAGATATCCGAGACATCGACGGGAACGCCCGCGCTCTCCTTGCCGAACAGCAGGATGTCGTCGGGCCTGAACGTGAACGTGTAGGGCGATTGTTCGCTCTTCGTCGTGAAGAGGACCAGCCTGCTCGCGCCGATCGTGCTGCGGAAAGCCTCGAAATCGGCGTGGCGCGTGATGGTGACGTGGTCGATGTAGTCCATGGCAGTGCGCCGCACGCGGCGGTCGTCCCAGGCGAAGCCCATCGGCTCGACAAGGTCCACGGCCGCGCCGAGGCAGGCGCTCAGGCGCAGGATGGCGCCGACGTTTCCAGCGATTTCCGGTTCGAAGAGTGCAATGCGCATCGAGGCTCATTGGCCCCGGTCGATGCACCATGCAAGCCCGCGCATGATGCATGCCGACCGGCGTTTCAGCGAAGCCCCAGGTTGGCGGCGAAAGTCCGGCCTTCGTAGTCTGTGCGGAACACCCCGCGTTTCTGGAGGATCGGCACGACCTCGTCGACGAAGTTCGTGACCGAGGAGGCCATGACCGTGGGCGTGAGGTTGAAACCGTGGCACCCGGTTTCGCGCCAGATCTCCTCGAGCCTGGCAGCGACCTGTTCGGGCGTTCCGACGATCTGCGGCATGCCCACCGCAAGGCCCCACTTGATCGCGACTTCGCGCAAGGTGAAAGGACGATCGCCCAGAACCGAGGTGAAAGCCTTCATCAGGCCCTGCGAAGCCTGCGTCGCCTGTTCCTGCATCGGCTGATCGAGTTCGATGCCGGAAAAATCCACGCCCATCGTCCCGGAGAGGCGGGAGAGGCAACCGTCCAGCGGCAGCCGTTCGATGAGATCGTCCAGGTGTCGCTGCGCTTCTTCCTCGGTGCCGCCGAGGATCGGTTGCACGCCGAACAGCACGCCCGGGGCCTTGCGGCCGAGCCCGGCGGCGGCTTCGTCAAGCTGGCGCATGGTGCGCTGCATGCCGGGCAGGTTGGGCTGGATCGCGAAGACCACGTCGCCATGCTCGATGCCGAAGCGCATCCCGCGCCCGGAGGTGCCGGCCTGGAACAGCACCGGCCGTTTCTGAGGGGAGGGCAGGACCGGCCCGACCGTCTGGCACTTGTGGAACTCGCCCTTGAAGTCGACGAATGCGACTTTGGCAGGATCGGCATAAACGCCCGCGTTCCGGTCGGCGAGCACGGCGCCTTCGCCGATCGAATCCCAGAGGCGGTAGCAGACCTCCATATATTCGTCGGCCGCGTCGTAGCGGCGGTCGTGCTCCAGCTGTTCCAGGCCGAGCGCGCGATGCTCGCCGCGCAAGTGCCCGGTCACGATGTTCCAGCCGACGCGCCCGCCCGAGAGATAGTCGAGTGTGGAAAGCTGCCGCACGATCGTCCAGGGGCGGTAGGAACTCGTGGACATCGTGGTCGCCAGGCCCAGATGCTCGGTGGCGGCGGCGAGGGCGGAGAGCAGGACCACGGGATCGTGATTGGGCCAGCAGATGCCGTACTTCACGGCGTCCTCGTGGCTGTCGCGGTAGCGATCGAACACGCCGGGCGTGTCGGCGAAGAACAGCCCGTCGAACCGGCCGCGCTCCAGCGTGCGGACAAGGTCCTGCCAGGCCTTCAGGTCGGCCATGGCATCAAGCCGGTTGTCGCCGGGGGCCGCCCAGCTGAGCACGGTGTGGTTGATCGGGGAATGGATCTGGAAGCTGACCAGATGCATTCGCCGGTCTGCAGCCTTTGCGGTCATTGGCTCTCTCCTCGCAGCTCAATTATGCCGGTTTCCCGGGGGGCGGTTTGCAGGAAGCACCGAAGCCGACGATCGCCGGCCTCGGCACTCCCTGCAAGACCCTGCCGGACCGCTAGCGGTCCCCTCCCCAGGTGCAGTCGTGAATTTCGATGCCGAGTTCGGCGACGATCCTGTCCATGCCGAGGATCCCGAAAAGCACTTCGCCTTCGCCGATGCGGCGGCGGAATTCGACTTCGGCCGCGGCGCGTGCCTCCGCCCTGTCTACAGTCTGTTCTATCAAGGCGCGCGGGATCACCAGCACCCCGTCGGAATCGCCGACCACGAGGTCTCCGGGCTCCACCCGCACCCCGTCGGCCACCACCGGCACGTTGACGGCGGCAGGCCCGCGTTTCTTCGGGTGCTCCACCGAGACGGCGGTGGACCAGACCGGATAGCCCAGCGCGCGGATGGCATCGACGTCGCGCATGGCGCCATGCACCACGGTCCCGGCCAGGCCCTTGCGCTGCGCATATGTGCAGGCGACATCGCCCCAGAGGGCCCCCTGGTGCCCCCCGCCATTGGTGAGAACCAACACGTCGCCCGCCTCGGCCACCCAGAGGGCGGCGTGGATGGCGAGATTGTCGCCGGGGAAATTCCATGCGGTGACGGCGGGGCCACAGAGTTTCTGTCCGGGCGCGATCGGCGTCATGGCAGGGCTCATCAGCCCCATGCGCCCGGCGATTTCACCCAGGCCCTCGTGCAGGTCGGCCACGCCGAACCGGGCGGCGCGGGCGACCAGGGCGGGATCGGGTCTCGGGATCTGACGATAGATGACGGACTTCAGCGGCGCGGTCATGCAAGGGCCTCCGGATTGAGCAGGGTCTTCGGCCGCTCCCCGCGGCTCAAGTCTTCGACGACTTGCGCGATGTTCAGGGCCATGTCGCGCATGCCCGCCTCGGTCACGCCGGCGACATGCGGAGAGAGCAGGCAGTTCGGCAGAGCGAACAGCGGATTGTCGGGCGCGGGCGGCTCCGCCTCGAAGACGTCGATGCCGGCGCCGGCGATCTGTCCCGCCTTCAAGGCATCGGCCAGTGCCGCCTCGTTGACGATGCCGCCGCGAGAACAGTTCACGAGGATCGCGTGGCGCGCCATCATGCCCAGTTCCACGGTGTCGATCAGGCCGCGCGTGGCTTCGGTCAAAGGCGTGTGGATGGAGATCACGTCGCGGCGCAGGATCTCCTCCAGCGGCAGCGGTTCCGCCCCGGCCCCGCGGATCTCCGTATCCGGCACCATCGGGTCATAGGCCGCGACTTCCGCGCCGAAGCCGGCTGCGCAGATCCTTGCCACGCAGCGGGCAATGCGGCCGAACCCGATGAGGCCCACGCGCGCGCCGGTCAGGTCGCCCAGCCGCACCGTCCATCGTTCGTTCCAGCGACCCTCGCGCACCAGGCCGTCCATGTCACGCGTGCGGCGCAGCAGGGCCAGCATCATGGCCACGGCGCCTTCGGCCACGGCAGTGGAATTGTTGCCGCCGGGGGTATTGGCGACGATGACGCCGCGTGCGGACGCGGCGGCCATGTCGATATTGTCCACCCCGGCGCCGTGCTTCACGATCGCCTTCAGCCGCGGCATCGCCCCGAAAATCTCCGGGCCGAGCGGGCTGGTGCGGATCACGATGACGCTGGTTTCGGCGAGCCGGGCGTCGTCCCGCCAGTTCGCCGGTGCGATGATATCGTGTGCCTGCGACATCCGCTCTACGCCGATGGCATGAATCGGGTCGATGATGCAGACGAGCTCGCGAGAACCCATGGGACCTTCACCTCTCCAGCGATATGTATACGTGTTGTTGCTGTTTGGAAGGGTAGGTCCTAAAAATCAGCCGTCAAGCGGAGGGCGGTCTGTTTAATGTATCCAATAAGTGCAAACCGTCTGGGCGATTTCAGGAGAGGATAGGAAGCATGTTCGCAGCGCCGCCCGCCGTCATGGCGCAAGTTTTCTGCCGCATTCCCGACACGCTGCGCCGGTTCGGCGAAACCACCGAATGGGCGCGCGTGCAGCTTCATGGCGCCGCCGCGCCGGTCTTCCTCGAAGGGCCGGTCTTCGACGCAGAGGGCAACCTCTGGGTGACCGACATTCCCTGGGGCCGATTGTTCCGCATCGATCCCGAGGGCCACTGCGAGGTGGGTTTCGAATACGATGGCCAGCCCAACGGCATGAAGTTCCTGGCGGACGGACGGCTGCTGGTGGCGGATCATCACAAGGGCATGGTGATCTGCGATCTGGCCAGCGGTCAGTCCGAGGTCTGGTTCGATCGCTATCTGCTGGAGCCGTTCCTGGGCTGCAATGACCTGACCATTGCGCGTAACGGCGATATCTATTTCACCGATCAGGGCCAGTCGGGCTGGCAGAACCCCAATGGCCGCCTGTTTCGCGTACGCGCCGGCAGCGGGCGGCTGGAACTTCTGCTCGATGGCATTCCCAGCCCCAATGGCCTCGTGCTCAACAAGGCCGAGACCGCGCTCTTCCTGGCCGTTACGCGCGCGAACGCGGTCTGGCGCTGCCCCTTGATGGAAGACGGCGCGGTGGTGAGCAAAGTCGGAACCTATATCCAGATGTCGGGAGGTTCCGGCCCCGACGGGCTCGCCATCGACGAGGACGACAACCTGGCGGTCTGCCATGTCGGCTTCGGCGCCGTCTGGCTGTTCAGCAACCGGGGAGAGCCGATGCTGCGGATCGACGTCCCGGAAGGGCGCTATACCACTAACGCAGCCTATGGCGGGCCGGACAATCGCTGGCTCTATTTCACGGAATCAAGCACCGGCACCATCTATCGCACCGAGATGCCGGTGCCGGGGCGCCCGATCTTCACTGCAAGCGTCTGAAACGTTAGGACGCCATGACTGCCGGGTGGCAATCATGGCGTCCCGTCGATGGGCTCTGGATCAGAAGCGGAAGCGGACGCTGCCCTGGACGGTGCGCGCCAGAGTGCGGACGCCGAGGGGAAGCAGGTCCTCGCTGCCGTGATAGCGGTAGACATCGCTGCCCAGGATGTTCGAGGCTTCCAGCGACAGCGTCATGAACGATATGGGCGTATAGTTGATCGCCGCATCGAGCCGGTCGGTTGCGCCGTTATAGGGCGAATACCGGGCGCGGTCCGAGCCCTGGCCGTCGAGCCAGAAGCCGATGCGATAGGACGAGCGGTAGTTGTAGGCCACGCGTGCGCTGAAGCTGGGCGTGTCGTAGAACAGGGTCGCGTTGGCCGTCCACTTCGAGGTGTTGGGGGAGTCGAACTCGCCCGGGAAGCTCTCCTCATCGTCGTATTCGACCCGGGCCTTGAGAATGTGCGAGGCGTTCAGGCTGACGCCGAAGTTGCTGAGAATGCCCGGCAGGAAGTCGAAGAACGACTGGACCGTGCCTTCAAGGCCCACGAAAGTACCGTCGCCTGCGTTCCGCTGCTGCTCGACATAGCCGAACGCGGCGCCATAATCTGCGAGGTTGACGCCGTAAGCCGCCATTTCGGCCGCCGATGCCTGTTCGCGGCTATAGAGCAGGAAGCCGGTGGCCTTCTTGTAGTAACTTGCCAGCGAGATCTGGCCGCCGCGACCGAAGTAGTATTCGGCGCTGACGTCGAAGGCCTGGTCGCGTTGCGCCTTGAGGCTTGGATTGCCGGCATAGACGATCGGCGGATTGCTGGTGAGATTAAGCGAATAGAACGGACGCGCGTCGGCAAAGGTCGGGCGTTGGACGTTCGTGGAGTAGGACAGGCGCAGCTGTGCTTTCGGCGTGAAATGGATAACGGCCGAGACGCTGGGCAGGATGTCGGCGTAGTTGCCCTTGCCCTCTGCGGCCTCGACGATATCCTGATTGCCGTTGGAGGCGTCGCCCGGCCGGTAGCTGAAGCTGCTCGACGTGCCCCAGGTGTTGGTGAAACGAGCGCCGATTAGCCCTTCGACGGGAATGGTGCCCATGTCGAAGCCGTAATTGATCTGCGCATAGGCCGCGAAGTTCTTTTCGTTGGAGCTGAAAGTCTGGCCGCGGTCGCTCGGCGGATCGATGGTGGAGAAGCGCGCGGCATTGGCGGGATCGTACTGCTGGATGAAGGCGCGAACGTCGTCGATCTGGCTCAGCACCAGGGAGCCGGGGATGCGGTACCACTGCATCGTCGATCCGCCGATGTCGGGGCCGACCTGGGATGCCATATCGTAGCCGGGGAACAGGCTGAGCGGAGCGGGCGCGCCGTTCACCCGGGGCAGGCCGTCGCGGTAGCCGTAGTAATTGCTCGTACGACGCTGGTTGAAGCGGCCACCGACCTGCAGGCTGCGCAGCAGCGAGGTTTCGCTGAGCTGGATCGTCAGGTCTGCCTGGGCTGCGAATTCCTTGTTCTTGGAGCCGCCGAGATTGTCCTGGAAACGGTCGACGCCGTAGGACGAGACGTCGTTCAGGTCGGCGCCGTTGAGCGTGATCGAAGGCGCGCCCTTGCTGTAGATGTCCGAGGCGAAATCGACGGAGGCGGAGGTCAGGCCCTGAGGCTTGAGAATGCTTTCGACGAAGTAGTTACCGGTCTTCGACCAGTTGTACTGCACGCCGGTATTGATCTGGACCTTGTCCGAATGCCAGTGCGCTTCGAAGTTCGTGGTGTAGAGATCCGAGTGGATCGAGTTGTACAGGGAATCGATGCCGGCATTGACGCCATTGGCGTTGCTGACGGTCAGCGATTTCACGGTTCTGCCGTCGGGCATCAGCACGATGTCGCTGTAGTTGCTGGCGTAAGGCATGTCCTGGACGTAGAGACGCTCCACCGAGCGCTTTTCGCGGGATCCGACGTAGCCGCCTTCCAGCACGAAATCGAGCTTGTCGCTGGCCTTCCACTGCAGAACCGCATTGATCGAAGGGCGCTTCACGTTGCCCTGCTCGATGCCGTACTGCGCGCGATAGGGGATGACGATGGTATTGCCGCCGACGACAGTCTGCGTGGGCGACTCGCTCTCGATGAAGTTCTCGCGGTAGTTGGTCTTGGTCCAGGAACCGTTGAGCAGGAAGCCGATCTCACCGATACCGGTCTCGATACGGTCGGCAATCAAGAGACTGCCGTAAGGACTGACTTTCTCGGACTGATCGTCGTAGGAGCCGCGAATGCTGCCCGCGACCGTAAGGCCCTTCTTGAGATCGAAGGGGCGGCGCAGTTCGACGTTCACGGTGCCCGCGATGCTGCCTTCCACCTGATCGGCCGACCGGGTCTTATAGACGTCTACCTGCTTCAGCAGTTCCGCCGGAACGTCGGAAAGGTCGATCGAGCGGCCAGCACCGAGGTTGGTGTTGTTGCCGTTGATCGTCGTCTGCACCTGGTCGAGGCCGCGGATGGTCACGCTCTGGCCTTGTCCGCGGGCGCGTTCGATCTGCACGCCGGTGACACGCGCGAGGGCTTCGGGGACATTGTTGTCGGGCAGCTTGCCGACGTCTTCCGAGACGACGGAATCGACGATCTGCTTGGAATTCCTCTTCTTGGTGGCGGCGGCTTCAACACTGCCCCGCACGCCGGTAACAAGGATATCTACGGGGGCGGCCTGGCTCTGGTCCGACAATTCGGAAGCGGTGCCCAGCGTGCCCTGTGCCCATGCAGGAGCAGCCATCCCGACCGCGACGATCGAAGTCAGTGCCGTCGAAAGCTTCAAGACTCTCAATGATTTCATCGAAAAACCCCCTGTTTTGATCCGCGGCACCTTCGATCCGATGCCCTTACTTATATCGTATACGTCCTACGATATTCGTAACGAGTCAAGGCGATTGTGACGGTTTGGAAACATTTTTGTCCGACTAGATGGGGTTCGGCGACAGATCTGAAAAGCGGATGGCAAAAGAGGCGCGGGTTTGTAACCCGCGCCTCTCCTGAGCTTTTTGAAGGTTTGCTGACCCGTTCGGTAAGATCAGGAGCAGCTATCCAGTGGCGAATTGTCCGAGCGGACGGCAATGGGCTGAGGTTTCGGAGCCAGGACTTCCCATTCCTGGACGGCCAGTGCGGCATGGGTCTTTCCGTCCGTGGAGGCGTCCATCACCGCGCGGAGGCAGCGGGTCGTGATCGCAGGGAACGAAACATCCTGGAACGCGCCGGGGGTCGTACCGTAGGCGCTGGCCCTGGGAACGGTTTTCCAGCCGCGCTTGCCGGTAGAATTCCAGTATTCGAGATGCCAGCTCGCAGGCGGCGCCACACCCACGCCGGATCCGGCCGGCTGGTCGTTCCAGAACCACAGGCGCGACCCGTCGATCGTCACCGGCTTGTCCCAGCGATATTCGATCCACTGACGCGGCGGGTTGTTCGGTGACCAGCTGCCCCACATGTCGGGCGGGAGCGGTGCTTCCTTGACGGCGCCGTTGTTCAGGGCCTTGATCCAGAACTGCACCGGCACGGGATCGTTCGAGGCGGTGGCCCAGGCCGCGCGCGCAATGTTGCGGCTGGGCGGCAAGGGGGGCTGCGGGCGCAAGGTCGGCACGACGGTGCGAATGCGCGCGGGGACAACGCTGTCGTCCCATTCCATCCTGTCCAGCGCGACGCTGCGGCGGAAGTGTCCCCCGCCTTTTGCATCCGCCGTGTGATAGGCAAGGTACCACTGCCCCTTGAACTCCACCGCGCCCGGATGGGAGGTGGTGGAGGATACGGGATGCAACATGACGCCCCTATAAGTCCACGGTCCCATTGGAGAGGGCGCGCTGCCATAGGCGATGCAGGCATAGTAGACGGCCTGCGTGCAGTCGGATTTCGGGCCGGCGTTGTTGCCGGCGTAGAGCATGTAATAGGTGCCCTTGCGTTTCATGATCCACGGGGCTTCGAAGAAGCCGGTCAGGCCGGTGACGGTCTGCTCGGGTCCCTTGGGCGTGATCATGTCGCGCGCCAGTTCCATCCCGCGAAGCTGGCCGAACGTGCCCCAGTAGATATAGACCCGCTGGTCGTCGTCGACGATCACGGTGGGGTCGATGTTCTGGATCTTGTTGGGGTAGGGCACCTTCTGCGAGATGATCGGACCGGCTGGATGGGCATCGCGCCACGGCCCCAGCGGACTGTCGGCCACGGCCACGCCGATCGCGAACTTGTCCTCGGCATCGCTGTCCCGCTCCAGCACGGGGGCATAGAGGTAATAGCGCTTCCTGCCGTCTGCGGCGCGAGTACCCTCGACGATCTGGCCGGCGTAGGCGCGGGCCTTCTCGGCCCAGGCGAAGACATTCTCCGGCTTGATGATGGCAGGGTAATGCGTCCACTTGCCGGAGGCGGGATCCGCGGTCTTCAGCAGTTGCCATTCGGGCATGATGAAGTCGTTGACGTCGCTGGCCGCCTCGTCGCGACCCGTGAGGATCCAGAGCTGGCCATCGGCGACGAGCGGTGCTGGGTCGGTGGAATAGTAATCGCCGTCGGCGAGAATGGGATTGCCGGGAACCGCAAGCTCGCGGCTGACCGGGGCGGCTTCCTGAGCGCCGACCGCCGCCGGCGAAAGGCCGATTCCAAGGATCGCCGCCCATGCGCAGGCCTGGGTTCGGGCCGAGGCGGCACCGCGGCCGAGGGGAAGGGCAGGGCGCCGGCCAGTTCCACGCCTAGTTGATTGCACGCTGATACTCCTATCGAATATCGTATACAGTGGAGGCGTTCCTGGCTTTCAGTCAATAGGTTCCTGCGCAAGTTCTGGGGTAGCGCTCTCAAACAGCGCATTAAGACAAAACTGATTATATATCGTATATTTTCCTTGATTATCGATTGGCCGGAGGTCATGACACGATGGTCTTCCGAAACAACCGAGCGATTTCAGCCGTGCGTGCTTCGACCTTACCTTTCGCGAAATCGATCAGCCTCGTTGCCCTGGCCTGGGCGGTGCCGATGCTCACGGTCACGGCCGAAGCGCGTGACGCGCGCGGCGCGGTCGCAGCCGTCCCCAGCATCGACGCGCGTTATGCCGATGCCGAGAAATACCTGGGCAGCGCGCTGGGCGACCTCATCGACAATGCCGATGTCGCGCCTCGCTTCGTGGAGGGCGGGTTGTTCTACCGCACCGGCAACCGGCTGGAGCAGCATTACCACTTGCTGGACCTTGCCAGCCAGCAGAGCCGGGAGATCACCTCCACCGCAGCGCTGCTGGCGGCGCTGACCGCTGCCAAAGGCGCTCCGGTCTCGATCGACGATGCCCGGATCGCCGATGTCGACTACGATCCCGCGCAGGGCGAAGTGCGGTTCCGCGCCTTCGACGGTGCGCTCTGGAGCCTGGATGCGGCGGGCAAGGCCCTCCAGGTCGAAGCGGCGGATCATCGCGAGATGGATCTTGCTTCGCCGGACGGCAAGACGAAGATCGTCGCCCGGGATTTCAATCTCTACGCCGTGGATATCGCCAGCGGCCGCGAAGTGGCACTCACCACGGACGGTACGCGGGAGCAGCCCTATGGCCGCTCGATCCCGGAATTGTCCGATATCCTGCGCGAAGGGACCGAGGAACCGGCCATGCCGGTATCGGCGCAGTGGTCATCGGACGGCCGCTACCTGCTGAGCTGGCGGCTCGACACGCGTGCGGTGAAGAAGCTTTCGATCACCCAGCAGAACCCGCCCGGCAGTTTCTACCCGCGCAGCTTCAGCTACGTCTATCCGCTGGCGGGGGCCGAGAAGCTGCCGCAGGCGACGCGCTTCGTGGTGGATGTCAGGCAGGCCCTGCGCAAGGGCAAGGCGCAGATCGTGCCGATCCAGATGCCGGCGGAATCGCTTCTCTACCCCGCGCCGCCGGACATGGGCTGGCTGGATGGCAAAGTCCGCGCGCTCTGGACCGAACGCGGTTACGGGCAGCAGGCCGTCTACCTCGCCGATCCGCAGACCGGCGTGGCCCGGATCGTCGTGCACGAGGCGGTGAAGCCGGTCGTCACCGTGACTTCGAGCATGATCTTCCCCGCGCCCGAACTGGGCGGCGAACTCTCGATCTCCGAGCGGACCGGCTGGGCGCAGCTTTACCTCGTCACACCAGACCTCGGTCCGGATGGCGGGAAGGCGCTGACCACCGGAGCCTGGGAAGTGCTCACCGTCGATAATGTGGCGGAGGACAAGGCGTCGCTGGTCGTCACCGGCGTCGGCCGCGAAGCATCGGGGGAAGGCGCGCGCAATCCCTATTGGCGCGCGCTGTACCGGGTTCCGATCGCGGGCGGCGAACTCACCGAACTCACGCCCGAGCCGCTCGATCACAATGCCCAGGTCTCGCCCGACGGCAAGTGGATCGTCGATCAGATGTCGAGCCCGACAACGCCCACACGTGCGGTGCTGCGCGAAGGCGCGACCGGACGGATCGTCAAGGAACTGGCGCGGGCGGACGACAGCCGCTTGCGCGGCACCGGCTATACCCCGCCCGAACCGTTCAAGGGTGTGGCCGCGGACGGCACGACGCCGATCTACGGCATGATCTATCGCCCGGCGCATTTCGATCCCGGCCGCAGCTATCCGGTGATCGACAACGTCTACACCGGCCCGACCACCACGGATGTGCCTGCCACCTGGAGCGATGCGCGGCGCGTGGCCGGCAACAGCGTGGCGCAGATCGGGGCGATCGTCGTGATGATCGACGGCACCGGCACCTCGCGGCGCGGACAGAAGTTCCGCCTGCCTGCCTTCCAGAACCTCGGTGAGGTGGGGCTGGACGATCACATCGCGCTGATCCGCCAGATGGCCGCGAAATACCCCTATATGGACGTGAACCGCGTGGGCGTGTTCGGGGGTTCGGCCGGGGGCTATGACACCGCACGCTTCGTGCTGCGCCGCCCGGACTTCTTCAAGGTGGGCGTCGCCTCCTCGGGCAACCACGACTTGCGTCTCGACAAGACCTGGTGGCCGGAAGTCTCGATGGGCTATGCCGACGAGGCGACCTGGGAGCGGAATTCGAACATGGCGGTAGCGGGCCAGCTCAAGGGCCACCTGCTGCTTGTCCACGGCGACATCGACGACAACGTGCCCATCACCGAGAGCTACCGGCTCGCCAAGGCGTTGATGGATGCCGGGAGGGACGTCGATCTCATCGTGATGCCCAATGCCACGCACAACGTCTACCGGCCCTTCTTCTGGAAGAAGCTGCGCGACTATTTCACCCAGTACCTGCTCGGCGAAACGCCGCCTGCACTCGGCCCGGTACAGCCGGCCAAGCCCGCCGTCGCCACGGCCGCCCACTAATTACCTTCAAGGATCAGAAATGAAGCGTCTCCTGAAGCCCCTTCCGCTCATTGCCCTGGTGCTCGGCACTCTGCCGGCGGCGTTGCCCACGAGCATCGCTCACGCGGAGGAGGGCGAGGCGCCGAAGCCGAAGAAGGTATTCCCCCCGATCCGCAAGACCGAGATGGAGACGGCAACCTTCGATCTCGCCTTGCGTGCGGATACCCAGACGCTGGCCCATCTCTCGCCCAAGGGTGACACCGCCTTCGACTTCGTGCCGGCCGGCCGCGAGGCCGAACGTGCAAGCGATGGCTACGTCCACATCGGCGACATCCACATCCGCCTCAAGACGGCCGGTTCCGAATGGCAGGACTATTCTTCCGCCCATGCGCGCCAGCAGATCACGGCGCTGCCGGGCGGCAAGGACGTGCTTGCCGCCGCCGACATCACCGCGTCGATGGGCACCTCCGGAAATGGCGGGGCAATGCCGCTGCGCGTCGAGCGCCGCTGGGTGAACGAGGCGGGCGTGCTCGCCATGCGGTTCACTCTGGTCAACACCAGCAGCGCCGCGATCGAGATCGGCGGCCTGGGCATGCCGATGGTGTTCGACAACATCATCCTCGACCGCGACCTGGACCAGGCCCATGCCGAGGCGAGCTTCGTCGATCCCTACATCGGCCGAGACGCGGGCTATCTTCAGGTCACGCGCCTCAACGGACAGGGGCCGGCGCTGCTGGTGCTGCCCGAGAAGGGCACACCGCTCGAAGCCTATCGCCCGATCATCGAGGCGCGCGCCGCCAGGAATGGCGATATCTTCACCGACAAGAGCCAGCGCAGCCAGGTCTCGGAAGGGTTCTACGACTGGACGGTGGCCAGCAAGGGCTTCGCCGAGAAGGAATGGGCCAAGGCCGGCCAGCAGTGGAACGCGCCGACCAGCATCACGCTTGCTCCGGGTGAAAGTCGCACGATCGGCCTCCGCTTCGTGACTGCCCCTGATATCCGCAAGATCGAGGACACGCTGGTGGCGAACAAGCGCCCGGTCGCGGTGGGCATTCCCGGCTATGTCGTGCCGACCGACCAGACCGCCAGCCTGTTCCTCAAGACGCCGAGCAAAGTGGCGAAGATCGAATCCTTCCCCGAAGGCGCGCTCACCGCGATCGCCGGGAAGAGCGGCAGCTACAAGAGCGGGGGGGGATGGTCCCGCTATCAGGTCAAGGCTTCCGGCTGGGGCCAGGCGCGGCTGACCGTGACTTATGCCGATGGCCAGAAGCAGACGGTCAGCTACTACATCACCAAGCCGCTCGAACAGGTGATGGCGGACATCGGCCACTTCACCACCACCGACCAGTGGTTCGAAGGCAAGGGCGATCCCTTCCACCGCAGCCCTGCGATCCTTTCCTACGACCGCGAGGACAACAGGATCCTCACGCAGGATGGCCGTGTCTGGGTGTCCGGAATGAGTGACGAGGGCGGCGCCGGTTCGTGGGTTGCCGCGATGATGAAGCAGCTCGACAATCCCAATGCCGAGGAAGTCGCCAAGCTGGAGCGCCTCGTCAACGAGACCGTGCTCGGCACCCTGCAGGTAGAGGATGGCCCGCAGGCGGGCGCGGTGAAGAAGAGCATCTTCTACTACGATCCGGTCGAGTTCCCGAACTACTACGATCCCAAGATCGACTGGAAGAGCTGGACGGCCTGGTCGAAGAAGGATTCGGACGATCTCGGCCGCTCCTACAACTATCCGCATGTCGCCATCGGCCACTGGGTGCTCTACCGCCTTGCGCGTGACAACCAGGGCCTGGTCAAGCAGCACGATTGGAAGTTCTACCTGGAGTGGGCCTACCGCACGTCCGTGGCGATGATGCGCGATGCGCCGTACTATGCGCAGTTCGGGCAGATGGAGGGCGATGTCTTCATCGACATCCTCAAGGACCTCAAGCGCGAGGGCCTGAGTGCCGAAGCCACGGAAATGGAGGGCCTGATGAAGGGCCGCGCCGACCACTGGCGCACGCTCAAGTTCCCGTTCGGCAGCGAGATGGCCTGGGATTCCACCGGCCAGCCCGAAGTCTACGCCTGGATGCGCTATTTCGGCTATCAGCCCCAGGCGGACGAAACGCGCGAGGTCATCCTCGCCTACGATCCGACCATTCCGAGCTGGGGCTACAACGGCAATGCCCGCCGCTACTGGGACTTCCTCTATGGCGGCAAGGTCTCGCGCATCGAGCGGCAGATCCACCACTACGGTTCCGCGCTGAACGCAGTGCCGCTGTTCGACGCCTATCGCCAGAACCCCACCGACCTGCACCTCCTGCGCGTCGCCTACGGCGGCATGATGGGCGGCGTGACCAATATCGACCAGCAGGGCTTCGGTTCGGCCGCGTTCCACTCCTGGCCCGACATGATGAAGTGGGACGCCATCACCGGCGACTACGGCATGGGCTTCTACGGCCACGCCATCACCTCGGCGACTTACATGGTGGACGATCCGCAGTTCGGCTGGCTGGGCTTCGGCGGCGAACTGACGGCCAAGGGCGCCCGGGTTCATGTCGAACCGAAGGACGGAGCCCGCCGCCGCCTCTTCATCGCCCCGGCAGGCCTCTGGATCACGCTGGAATCGGGCCGCATCAAGAGCGCCGATTATGACGCGAAGACCGGCAAGGTCGTGCTGAAGCTCGATCCGGCCACGGCGATCGCCCCGCGCGCGCGTCTCCTGTTCGAGACGACCACGGCTGGCGGCAAGACTTACGCCGCGGACACCGGCACCGCCGATCGCGGCGGCTATGCGATCGCGCTGGGCGATGCGGAAACCACCGTCACGCTAAGCCCGCGTTGACGATGAAAGTCCTGCTTCAGGCTTCGGTGCTGGCTGTTCTTCTTTCGGGAGGGGCCTTCCCGCCAGCGCCGGTGCTTGCCTCCCCGGTCACCGGCTCCACACCGAGTGCGGCCTGCGTGGCCGGGGACTGGAAGGTGGCGGCTACCGACCCTTCGGACGCGGCGAATTCCGCGCTGCCGCTCCAGATGGAAAGCCCGCATTTCGCGCTTCACTGGAAGGCGGGCACGGTCGACCCCGAAGTGGCCAGGGCTGCCGCGAAGCATCTGGAATATGTCTGGGACTATTTCCTCGGCACCCTGAAATTTCCTGAGCCGCATTGCGGCTCTGCGGGCAAGTTCAAGGTCAACGCCTATATCGGCGTGGGTTACGGCCTTACCGGCGGCGCCGATGAGCTGGGCCACATGGGCATGTGGATCGATCCCGGTGCCCTCAGGGACCGCTTCGGTCTTGCCCATGAACTGACGCATGCGCTTCAGGCCGCCACCGGCCGCCTGATGGATTCGCCCTACACCGGCTGGATGTTCGAGAGCCATGCCAACTGGATGACGGTGCAACTGCCCGAATTCCGCGAGAACACGCATTGCTCGGTGCTGCTCAAGCAATATCCGCACCTCTATTACGGCTCGACCCGCAGCCGTTATTGCAATTGGCAGTTCTTCGAATACCTCAAGGACACATACGGCTTCGAGGCGGTCAACGCGATCTGGCGGACCGCCCCCGGCAAGGACGACCCCGCGCGTCTCACAGCCGATCCCTTCTCCGTCCTCCAGGCGAGCCGGAACTGGACCCAGGCGCAGCTTAACGACGTGTTCGGGAACTGGGCGCTGCGGAACGCCAATTGGGACTACACCAATCCCGATGGCAGCGATCAGGGCGCGGTTTTTCGCCGGAACTACGGGACTTACGAGCAGACGACCGACGCCGGCATTCTTTCCGCGACAGTGCTCGATCCGGTGGACCTGCGCCGCCGCCGCTTCGCCGTGCCGGACATGTGGGCGCCGCAGCGCTGGGGCTACAATGTGGTCAGGCTGCATCCCGATCCCGGCAGTGCGCGGGTGACCGTGACGTTCCGGGGTATCGTCCAGCAAGCCAGCGCGACAAACGCGCTGCCGGGGCTGGCGGACGAGCCGGAAACGATCCCGCCGCCCGCATCCGACTGGCGCTGGGGTGTCGTCGCGGTGGGGGCGGACGGCAAGAGCCGGTACTCCCCCTTGCAGAGCGGCGCAAAGGGCGCGGCTGCGATGGCTGTTCAGGCGGGCGACACCGGCCTCTACCTCGTCGTCATGGCTACCCCTTCGCGGATGCAGAAGATCCGCTGGGACCAGCCTTATTACGCGATCTATCGCTATCCCTGGATGGTCCAGTTCGAGGGCGCGATGCCTGACCGCTGGCAGGCCCGTGCGCCGGAGCCGATCCCGGGCGGCCACCGTCACGCGAACGGCGGCGGCTGGGTCGGCCCCGCCGCCACGGTGGCGCCGGGCGCTTATGTCGGCCCCTATGCCCGCGTGGTTTCCGGCACCGTTTCCGGCAAGGCGCGGATCGAGGATCACGCCGTCGTGCTCGACAAGGCGCAAGTAAGGGACGAGGCGGTGGTTTCGGGCCTCACGGTGCTGCGCGGCGACACCGTGTTGAAGGACAAGGCCCGTGCCGCCACCGCGATGCTGGGCATAGGGGAGTACGAGAAGGGCATCGTTCTTTCGGGAACGGCGCAGAACCTTGGCGATGTCGAGCAGCGCGGCGGTTCAGCCTCCAGCGGGGTGTTCTACGGCTTCGTCGATCCCGAGAGCGTCAAGGATCCAAGGCACGGCGCGAATCTTTCCGCGCCCGTCCCGGAAGTCACCGCAAGACCGCGATACCGCTGGATCCCCTGAAAGGATCGCCCGCGCAGGGCGGCGCGGTCACGATTCCCAGTAGGGTGGATCGCCGAAGCTGCGGCGCAGGCTTTCGGCCAGGGCGCGGATCTTGGGGGCGGCGCCGTGGTCGCGGGGATAGGCAAGGAACAATTCCGCGCCCTCGGCCTGAAGCCCGATGTCGATCTCTTCCAGGGTTCCGCTGCGGACGGCGTCGTGCACGAAGAAGCTGGGCAGCAGGGCGATGCCGAGGCCCGCTGCGGCGGCATCGCGCATGACCAGTCCATTATTGACGCGGAGCCCTGCATTCGGGCGGATCACGGACCATCCCGTCTCCGTGGCAAAGCGCCAGTCGCCTGACCTGTTCGAATAGAGGATGCCGCGGTGGCGCTCCAGTTCCGCCAGCGAGGCGGGCCGGCCCTCCCGCTCGAGATATGCAGGCGAGGCGACCAGCAGGCGCCGGCTGGCGGCCAGGCGGCGGGCGATCAGGCGGCCATCGCCCACCGCACCGTGCCGCAACACGGCATCGAAGCCGTCGCTGGCCGCATCGACGAAGCCGTCATCAAGCTCCAACGAGACCTCGATATCGGGATATTCGCCAAGAAATCGCGCGAGGGCGGGACCCAGATGCAGGATGCCGAAGCCGACCGGGGCGGAAAGCCGGAGCGGGCCGGACAGTCTGCCGCTGCGGGCCGCCAGTTCCGCGGCGGCTTCCTCCGCCTCGCGCAGGATTCGCCGGGCGCGGGGCAGGAAGGTCTGGCCGCTGCTGGTCAGGGAGAGTTTGCGCGTCGAACGTTGGAGGAGCGTCGCGCCCAGCGAGCGCTCCAGTTCGGCCAGCCGCTCGCTCACCACGGACTTGGCCAGGCCAAGCCGCCGCGATGCCGCGCTGATGGATCCTGCGTCGGCCGTGGTGAGGAAAGCCACGATCCCGTCGAACTTCATCATTGTTCGGAAATCCCGTCGTCCAGTTCCGGCATTTACCGGCTAGTTCGAACGATGCCCGCAAGGCATCTACAAGTCCAGAGGGCGGGCCGAACCACCTTGCCGGGATCTTCCCGGGGAGGCGGCCCACCGGCAGGATCTGGTTCCAGAGCCTGAGAGACAACCACGAGAATGGAGACAAGGTCATGAATGAATTCACTGGCAAGAACGTCCTGATCCTCGGCGGCAGCCGCGGAATCGGCGCTGCAATCGTCCGCCGGTTCACCGCAGGTGGCGGCGATGTCGCCTTCACTTACGCCGGTTCGCGCGAAGCGGCCGAGGCCCTGACAGCGGAAACCGGCGCCGTGGCGATCCGCGCCGACAGCGCCGATCGCGGCGAAGTGATCGCTACCGTGGCCGGACGCGGCGCACTGGACGTGCTGGTCGTGAATGCCGGCACGCTGGTGCTGGGCGATCCGCTGGAACTCGATGCCGACGCGGTCGACCGCATGATCGACATCAATGTTCGCGCGCCCTATCACGCCGCCGTGGAAGCGGGACGCCGGATGAACGCCGATGGCCGCATCATCGTCATCGGATCGGTCAATGCAGACCGCATGCCTTTCGCGGGCGGGGCGGCCTATGCCCTGACCAAGGCGGCCATGCAGGGCATGGTGCGCGGCCTGGCACGCGATTTCGGCGACCGGGGCATCACCGTCAACAGCATCCAGCCCGGCCCGACCGACAGCGAAATGAACCCGGCCGAAGGACCCATGGCAGCCACCATGCACAGCTTCATGGCGATCAAGCGCCATGCCCATGCGAGCGAGATCGCCGAACTCGCGGCCTTCGTCGCCGGCCCACACGGGGCGATGATCACCGGCTCCATGCAGACCATCGACGGCGGCTTCGGGGCTTGATCGTCAGTGCGCTGAAAAGGCTTCAGTCACTTTAGCAACAGGGGCCGGGCGAGAGCATTTCCTCGTCCGGTCCGTCTGCGCGTTGCGGCTTTCCCTCATGCGCAAGACCAAATTACCCCTACTCCGATAGCCCAATTGAAACCCTTCCACGAGGCGCGCATTCTTGGTTACGTTGAGGAGACTCGGTAGTGGCAAACGAATGCATTGCGTATCGTGATTCAAAGGGGGGCCTTCACGGCTCGGCGGAAAAGGCCACGCTGGAAGACCTGGCCGGCGTTCTGGGGCGCGTGGGAGACGAAGGCGGCATGACGGCCGGCGTTGCCCGCATGATTTTCGACAAGCGGGCAGAAATCGAGCGGGTCTTTGCCGAGCACGACGCCATCATGGCTTCGGCCGACAGCCGCCGCCCGGAAGATCCGGTGGAACTCATCACCACCCCGGCAGCACAGATCCACGTCGTGAACTAGACTGCGACTAGCGCGCTTTGCCTGGTGCTGGCGACAGCATCCAGGCGTGAGCGCGCTTGAAGTTCGCAGTGCCGCCGTCCGATGCCCATGCGGACATCCTTCGGCGGAGTCTTCAGGCCTTGCGGGCCTTGTGTTCGGCCAGGAGCTTGTCCAGTTCGTCGATCCGCAGCCGCTCGGGCGAGCCCTTCGGAAGGCCTTTCAGGCGGCATTCGGCCCAAAGGCTCCTGCGTTCGGACTCCAGAGCCTTGAGATAGAGGTCAGCCACGGTGTTTATCTCCTGTCGCTGCGGCCACGCCGTTCGGGCACGCCAGCGGTGTTGTTGATGTCTTCGGCGGAGAGCTTGCGCCAGCGTTCCAACCGCTCGGGCTCCAGCGTGCCTGCGGCGAGCGCTGCCTGTATAGCGCAGCCCGGCTCCTTGTGATGCCCGCAATTGGAAAAGCGGCATTGGCTGGCGAGAAGCGTGATGTCGTCGAACACTTCGGCAAGGCCGGTGGCGGCCTCGGCCAGCTTGAATTCGCGCATGCCCGGGGTGTCGAGTAGCCAGCCGCCGCCCGTCAGCCGGTGCATTTCGCGCACGGTCGTGGTGTGGCGGCCCTTGCCGTCATGCTCGCGCACGGCCTGGGTGGCGATGCTGTCGGACCCGCGCAGGCTGTTGACCAGGGTGGACTTGCCGACGCCGGAGGAGCCCATCAGCGCCACCGTCTGCCCGGGGCCGCAGCGAAGAGAGAGATGGGCAACGCTCTCAGGGTCGCGGGCGTTGACGGTTTCTATCTCCAGGTCGGCCTGAAGCCCCAGCGCGGCCTTGCGGAAATGGTCGAGCCGATCCGTCAGGTCGATCTTGGTAAGCACGAGCACGGGCGTGACGCCCACTTCGCGGGCCAGCACCAGATAGCGCTCCAGCCGCGGCACGCTGAAATCCTGGTTGCACGAGGTGACGATGAACAGCGTATCGACATTGGCGGCAATCAGCTGGACCCGGCGGTCGTTGCCGGGCGCGGGGCGCTTGAACAGGTTTTCACGGTCCAGCAGGCGCTGCGCTTCGTGCTTTTCCCGCCCGACGAGCATCCAGTCGCCCACGGCGGGGCGGTCTTCCGGTCCCCGGGAAGCAGGCAGGCGCGACGATATCAGCCCCTCGAACTCGGCGCCGACGACGGTGACGAGGCCGCGATAGACGGCCATGATCCGTACCGGCAAGGTATCGCGTCGTTCGTCTTCGGAGAGCTGGTTGCTGAAGAACGGCCTCCAGCCGAGGTCTGCCAGCGAAGGGAGGGGCGCATCCATGAGCAGCGAAGGGGCTTTCCTGTCGATGTCCGCAAAGCTGCGGGCGGTGCTGAAACGCCGGACGGCAGCCGCGCGGCGGCGTGACGCGGCGAGGTCCCATCGATCGGCGCCGGATCATCACGGCGCATACACATCAACGGGGCCGTTGGATATGCCCAGTTCGCAAAAAGCCGCAGTCCGGCGGCAAGGGGCGTGGCAGCCGCCCCGAACGCGGCGCTATCAGTTGCTGGCCTCGGCACCGCGATGATAGCCGTAGCCCGGTTCGACGCCCCGAATGTCGAACGTGAACCACGCGCTTTCGCCGTAATCGTACAGCTGGACGAAATGGTCAGTGACCTGGGCGGAATAGGCGTGGTCGGCGCCGCGGTCGTGGCCGCGGACCTTGGCACCGTCGATCTCCATGGAAACGAAGGCTTCTGCGCCGGTGTCGTAGATCTCGGGAAGGGTGCCGCCGAACTTCACCGCGCGGTCGCCATCGAAGCCCTGCAACTGGGTGCCCCGGCTCTCTGCGGCGATCTGCAGATCGCGCTTGGCCGAATGATCGAACACTCCGGCGACTTTCTTGCCGGCGACAAAGGCGTAAGCTGCTGCGGCGATCATCGCGCGGGTTTCTGGAAGCATGCCCTTATGTGCCACTCCAGGGGCAGGGAAATCAAGCCTTCTCGGCGAATCGCGCCAGCGTCTGCACTGGGAGCGGGGAGGCTGCCAAGGCGCGGCGCGCAGAGCATGGCTTTCCTGCAGGAATGTGGCAGTCGATCCAAAACCCGCAGGTCCCGGCACGATTAGCGACGATATGCTGTAGACGCGAGCACGACTCCGTATTACTATGATTCCAATTAGTATTACTAAGACGGGTGGAAGAATAATACGAGGGCAGGCGCATGGACGGAGTTCGCGTAGGTAAAAGGCTGATAGGCACTCAGGCACCGGTCACGGTGGGCTGGGAAAACATTCCCCGGGTCGAGGGCGGTCCAATCAAGCAGTTCGTTTTCACCTGGTTCCAGCCCACAGTGCTCTTCGCGCTGATCCTGTTCTGGTACTATGCTCCCAATTCCATCGCCAAGGCATCGACCGCGATCGGCATCGGCATCGGCTTCAAGGTGCTGTTGCTGGCGATGGAATGGAAATTCCCCCGCCACGAAAGCTGGAACCTCACCTGGAAGGAACTGGTGACCGACCTTTTCTACGTCGGGTTAGGCTATACCGCGCTCCGCATGGTCGATGGTTATATCGGCGATGGCGCGATGATCGAGGGCATCCAGCACTTCTTCCACTCGGACAAGTTCACCTGGTTCCTGGGCATGCCGCTGCTGCTGCAGGCTTTCCTGATCGCCTTCATCTTCGACTTCGGGCAATACTGGATGCATCGCGGGATGCACAACTGGTACCCCTTGTGGCTGTCGCACTCGGTGCACCATTATATAACCCAGCTGAACATCAACAAGGGCGCCGTGGGCAACCCCACCGAGCTGTTCCTGATCGGCCTGGGTATCGGCGGTTTCTTCGATTTCCTGCCGCGCGCCGCGCTGCTGGCCGGGGCTTTCGGCATGGCGATCGGGACGTACCAGCATATCAACGTGCGCTTCAACAGCCCGCGCTGGTGGCGCTTCCTGTTCAACACCACCGAGCATCACAGCCTGCACCATTCGCAGGACTTCGAGGCCAGCCGCAGCAATTATTCCAATACCTTCATCTTCATCGATCGCATCTTCGGCACTTGCGTCGATGGCGAGGCGGAGCTGCTCGGCATGGAAGGCGGCCGCCGCATGTCGATCCGCGAGCAGATGACCTATCCCTTCACCGAGGGCTGGAAAACGCTGAAGGAGCGCGTCGCCCGTCCCGAGGCGGTACCGGCCGAGTGAGCGCCAGAGTGAGCGCCTGCCTGCACGGTCGGCCTCCTCGCTCCGCCATGCCTTGCCCGAAGCGGTCGTTCGCGGCCCGGCTTCAGCCCTGCCGCGCGAAGCGGCAGGGCGGGGCTCTCCACAAGGAGATCACATGAACCTGCGTTTCATCGACTGGATCTGGCATGTCCGGGGCAGCCTGGCTCTCGCGCCCGACCAGTCCGGCGACGATGCCTTTGACAGGCTTCGTCCGCTTTTCCGCCAGACCGGCACCAGCCACGAGCGCAACAGCGACCGGCTGGTCTTCCAGAAAAAGGACCAGGCTGCCCAGGACAAGATGTCCGTGTTCGACGGCGGCGTGCTGCGGATCGAGAAGGGGCTGGCCGGATCGGTGCTCCATTACCACCTGACCAGCCGTGCCCTGCTGTTCTGCTTTCTGGCGCCCCTGCTTTTCCTGGCGTTTGCCCAGTTGACCGTCGTTCTCGGCAAGTTCGAGAAGCCCGCCACGGAGACCGAAAGCAAGAGCGCGAAATCGGCCAAGGATGACGCGGCGCTGCCGATGAACTTCATCGACAAGGCGCTGGGCGCCCCTGCTCCCGAAAAGAAGGATCCGAAGAAGCCCAAGGAAAAGGACAAGAAGCACTTGCCCACGCCCGGTTATGTCTTCGCCGGTATCTTCGCGTCGCTCTATGTCGTGGGGCGCATTCTGGAGGACAGGCTCGTCCGGTCCCTGTTCAGGAAGAAGTTGCTGGGATCGTAGCCGGTCGCAAGGCCCGGGCATCGGCCGCGCCGGATGAGATGGACTTGTGCGGGCGCATATGGTTTCTCTTCCTCATGGTTCTGCAAAGCATGACGAGAGCGATGGGTGATTTCCTGTCTTGCTGACGGCCGTTTCGCCCGCGATGCTTGAGCGACAGGCGCGTGCCGCGCTCGCGCAGGGCGATCTGTCGCAGGCTGCCGCGGCGGCGCAGCAACTGGTCGCGGCCGATCCGCTTCGGGCCGAGGGTTACTTCCTGCTGGGCATGGCGGCGGCGGAAGCCGGCCATGTGGCCAAGGCCATTCCCCTGCTCGAGGCCGCTGCCGCGCGGGGCGGGCAGGCCGAGCATCTGGCGCAGCTCGCCAGATTGCTCGTCCTCGTCCGGCGCGAGGGAGAGGCGGGCGCGGCAGCGCGAGGCGCCATGGCGGCGGGGCCGGGCGATCCGCTCACCTTCGATACCATCGGCTGCGTCCTGGCGCGGCTTGGCGACCATGCGGGATCGCTGGCGCCCTTCAGCGCGGCGGTGGATGGCGAGCCCGAAAACCTCGACTACCGTTACAACCTGGCTGCTGCCTGCGGCTTTACCGGCAAGGTCGAAGCGGCGCGGGGCCACTACGAGGCGATCCTGGCGCGCGATCCGGGGCATGGCCGCGCGCATTATGCCCTGGCGATCCTGTCGCGGCAGTCGGTGCAGAGCCACCATGTCCCGCGGCTGGAGGCGGCGCTGGCCTCGGTCCCGCGGCCGGAAGATGCGCTGCGCATCCGTTACGCGCTGTCCCGCGAACTGGAAGACATCGGCGAGAGTGCCGCCTCGCTGGCGCACTTGTCCGCGGCCAATGCCGCGCAGAAACGCGCGCTCCGCTATGACTTCGCGCAGGACGCAGCGATCTTCGACGCGATCGAGGCTCTGTTCGGGGGAAAGCCCGCCGAACTGGCGCGCGGCGCGGGGGATGGCAGCGAAGCGCCGATATTCGTGGTGGGCATGCCGCGTACAGGCACGACCCTGGTGGATCGCATCCTGTCTTCTCATCCGGCCGTGGAGGCTGCGGGCGAACTTCAGGCCATGCCGCTGGCGGTCAAGCAACTGGCGCTGCCACATCTGCCCGGCGCACCTTCGCGGCAGGTCATCGACCCCGAGACCGTGGCGGCCAGCGGCAGGATCGAACCCGCTGCGCTTGGCGCGGCCTATCTGGCGCGCGCGAAAGTTCACCGCATCGGCGAGAAGCCGCGCTTCACGGACAAGCTGCCCGCGAATTTCCTCTACATCGGCCATATCCTGCGCGCCCTGCCGGAAGCGAGAGTGGTCTGCCTGCGCCGTCATCCGCTGGACACGGCGTGGAGCAACTTCAAGAACCTCTTCGCCAGCCAGTCGGCCTACTATGCCTATTCCTACGATCTCATGGATACGGCGCGCTACTATGCGCGGTTCGACCGGCTGCTTGCGCTGTGGGAGGAAATCTGGCCCGGCCGCGTGCTGCAACTGTCCTACGAAGCGCTGGTCACGGACCAGGAAGGGGAAACGCGCAGGCTGCTGGAGCACTGCGGCCTGGACTGGGACGCGGCGTGCCTGTCCTTCCATGAGAACCGCTCGGCCGTCGCCACCCCCAGCGCGGCGCAGGTCCGCCGGCCGATGAACCGGGACGGGATGGGCAAGTGGCGCGCTTACGAGGCGGCGCTGGCCCCCGCGCGCGACTGGCTGCGCACCCAGGGCATCGAGGTCTAGCCTCCCGAAAGAACAAGCGCCGCCGCCTCGGAAGGCGGCGGCGCCTGCGATGATCGGCGCGGGGGGAATGGGGCACCGCGCGGTACCCCATTCCCCCTGCTATCCGACGTTTCTCAGTACTTTATCCGTGCTTCCACGCCGACCGTGCGCGGGTTGACCACGGTCTGGCGGTAGTAGCGCACGGCGACACCGTCGTTGACGCCGATGCGCGAACGGTCCTGACCCACAGAGACGACTGCGTACTTGTCGAAGATGTTGTTCGCGAAGAGGCTGACGGTGTACTTGTCCGTCTCGTAGGACAAGGTCGCGCGGTGCAGGACGTAGCTGGGGATCTTGTCCCCGTAGCCGCGGTCCCAGCCAATGCGCGAGACGACGTTGCCGCGGTAGGTCGCCGTCCAGTTGGCGCTGATGCTGCCTTCGCCCATCGGTACGGTGTAAGTCGCACCCAGGCTGCCCGCGTTCTTGGCCGAGCCGGGAAGCCGGTCGCCCGAAAGCGCGTCGAGCTGCGTGAATTTCGGCCGCCCGTCGTAGTCGTTCGGTGTCGTGCGGATGGTGATGATCCCCGGCACGTCCTCGGTCAGCTTCGCATCGGTGTAGGAATAGCTGCCCTGGATCGCCAGCTGCGGCACCGGCTTGAACTGGAACGAGGTTTCGAAGCCCTGCGACTTGGCCGAACCGCCATTGACGGTGATTCCGGTCACGCCGTAGTACGTGGCGGAGTCGACCTGGATGCCGTCCCACTTGATGTGGAAGACATCGAAGTTGAAGGACAGTTTACGGTCGAACAGTTGCATGCGCACGCCGATTTCCGCATTGCGCGTCTTGTCGGGTCCGTACTGGACTTCGTTCGGCAGGGCGCAGGCGTTCTGCTGGTTGGCCGGAACCGGATCGGGGCATGGCGCCACGCGGTTCGGGCCGCCGATGCGATAGCCCTTGCTGTACGTGCCGTAGACCATGAAGTCAGGCGTGAAGTTGTACGAGGTGTTGAGCTTCCACACCCAGCCGTCCTTCTTGGCCTTGCCGCCGGCGGGATCGACATCGTAGGGGCTGAGCGGGTCGCCCAGCAGAGGCAGCACCAGCGCGCCCTGCACGTCGGAACTGTACTTAAAGTAGCGAGCGCCGCCGGTGATCTGCCATTCCGGCGTGATCTTGAAGGTGCCTTCGCCGAAGACTGCCTTTTCGGTCACCTTCGACTTGGTGTAGCTGACATATTCGAGATCGTCGGGATTGCCGGTGACGCCGTAGAAGTCGGACAGGCCAGGCGTGTGCTCGGCATAGTCGTTATGGTACTTCTGCTGGTTGTAGAAGCCGCCCAGAACCCAGTTGAACGGGCCGCCATGGCGCGAGACCAGTCGAATCTCCTGGTTGAACTGCTTGCGGCGGCCGTCGCTTTCGTTCCAGCTGGAGAAGGCGGGGAACAGTTCGTAGTCGTAGTCGAGATCCAGCAGCAGGTCGGTGTTGTCGGTCTGGCTGCGGGTGCGCACGTTGGTATAGGCGGTGGTGGAGACGAGATCGACGATATCGGCGATGTTCGCGTTGATTTCCATGCTGGCGAGGTGGGCGCGGCGGTTGACCGGCTCCTCGTAGCGGGCGGCGTTCTGGTACTTGCCGGTGCCCAGCACGCCGTTGCTGTTGGACTGGGCGCCGTCCGTGCGGGTGCGCTGGAAGGCGTAAGTGAAGATCGCCTTGAGGTCTTCGGTGGTCTGGATCAGCAACTGGTTGCGGGTGGTGAAGGTCCGCTCGAAGTTCAGGTCCTTGCTGCGGCGCAGATTGGCGGCGAACTCTTCACGGGTGACACCGTCCGTGCCGCCGGGCTGGGGTAGGGAAACGCCGGGCGTCTGCAGCAGCAGCGGATAGTCGATGAAGCCCGGATCGTAGTAGTATCCGGTGGCCGAACGGAAGGCGACATGGTCGCGCACCAGCGGAATGTTGATCATCCCGTCCAGCTGGTAGCCGAAGTTGTCGGAGTGGCTTTTCGTGGTGAGGCGGCCGTGAACCTCGCCTTCGAATTCCTCCACGTTCGGGCGGTTGGGAATATAGCGAATGGCGCCGGCCAGCGTGCCAAGGCCGTAGAGCGTGCCCTGCGGGCCGAGCAGGGTTTCCACGCGCGCGATGTCGAGCAGCTTGAAATCGTAGAAGAGCGGCACTTCGCCCAGGTAGATGCCGAGGGAGTCGTCGTAGTTGGCACCGTTGGAATCGACATCCGAGGCGTTGAGGCCGCGCAGGACGATGGAGCCGGTCGAGCCCGGGCCGGTATCCGAGATCGTCAGGCCGGGGGTGAAGTCCGCCAGGTCGCGCACGTCGTCGATCCGCTGGCGCGAGAGTTCTTCGGCGCCGATCGCGGAGATGTTGATCGGCGTATCCATGATCGTCGTGGCGCGGCGCGTTCCGGTGACGACGATGGCGTCACCTTCCTGGATGGCCGCGGCGGGTGCGTCCTGGGCGTCCTGTGCCATGGCCTGCGTGGCACCGGCGGCGCCCGTGAAGAATGTTGCGGTCAGCAGCGCTGCCCTCAATTTCGCGCGATGTGTCATGTGCTTCCCTGTCCTTGGCTGAGGTTCCCCGGGCTCCGGCCTGCCTGCGCCGAAGGTCTCGGGTACCGCTTTTATTGGCATGACGGGCCGGCCATCTTCGTGGATGTCGCGCCTGCGCGTCTCTGGTTCCCGACATCGCCTTTCGGCGGGTCGAGGGTCTTCGTTTCAGTGCGGCGTTTCACTGCGGCCGGTTCGATCCCGGAGGATCAGCCGGTCGCCCGCACCGAATTGCCGCGCTTCGCTTCCGCTCGGCGCGCCTGGGCACGGTCGAGCAGAGGGCGGAAGGGGAAAACGAACTGTTCCCGGATCGACAGGCGACGGAGGTCGTCCTGTCCGACGACGCTGGCCTCACCCTCGCGGTAAGTGCCGAACAGGCGGTCCAGCAGGATCAGCGAATTGGCGTAGTTGCAGCGCGTGCTCTCGTAATCGGTCGAGTGATGCAGGCTGTGGTGCCGGATCGTCGTGAAGAAGAGCGAATAGAACTTCGGCGGATCCGCGCGCACATTGGCATGGGCGAACGTGGAGACCGCGCCCAGGATGTTCAGCCCGCAGAACACGGCGGCGGCCGACAGGTCGAACAGGGCCAGCACGCTCAGGCCGATCAGGAACAGTTCGATGGGGTTGCCGACGTAGCCCTTCGCGGCGTTGAGCTGGGTGATATGGTGATGCGGTGCATGGGTCAGCCAGAAGGGCGTGAAATTGTGCATCAGGCGGTGCATCCAGTACTGCCCGAACTCGATCACCACGATCACCAGGGCAACCTGCACCAGGAAGGGCAAATGCGCGGCCCATTCGGTGGTGATGCCCAGCGACTGCTTCAGCGCCTTCAGCGGATCTTCCGCCAGATGGGTCGAAACCCAGGAAATGGCAGTCGCGCCCAGCACCACGTAGAACAGGTCGGTAAAGAACTCGCGCCGATTCATGCGCCAGCCGGCGTGGCGCTCGTTCACCCATTCCAGCCCCAGCACGCTGAGCGTGATCAGGGAGGAGGTGACGATCAGCGTCCACGAGTTTTCGATCACCGCCTTGGGCGCGAAGGCCCAGAACGCCGCGATCACCACGAGATAGGCCGGCGGCACCAGGTTGAACAACCACTGCTTCGTGGTGTCTGCGGTCCGGTCGGCGTCGGCCGATCGCTCGTTGTCCGAGAGAACCGTGCAGGAGATTGGCAGTTGTTCCATCGAAAACCCCCCATCCAGGCCAGTGGACCAGCCTGCTGTTACAGATTCTCTCTCCCGGATTTTCATCGCTCTGCCTGGCGACTTGATACACGGTATGGATATTACGTTTCTCGTCAAGCGTATTAATGTCGGTTTGACTTGTTTTGGTACAGTCGGCCTGGAAACGCAGGATTAATGCCGTTTTTCGGCGGCGAGGTAACACTGGCGCATATCGCCGCAATCGTCGGAGCGGTGCTTCCGCTGCGAAATCGGGATGGCGATTCGCCGCGGAAGGTTCAATCGTAGCGATAGGGATTGCGGTCGATGGTGGTCGTCCCGCGCGTCTGGTTGCAGAGGAACACGGTGCCAGTAAAATAAATCCCGGGCTCGGTGATCGTCTGGGCATGGGCATAGGCTTCGCGCAATTGCTGCACGGTCATTTCCACGGGGGCCTCGTCCGACTGGTAGGTCAGGCCATAGGGATAGTCCTGCCCGTCCTTGCTGATCTCGACATGGCATCCCATGACGTGTGCGACCGGATGAGTGTCGCAGAAATCGATCAGGCGTTTCATGCTGTCGAACCAGGGCTGCCAGAAGCTGATGTAGCATCGGCCGCGATAGAACATGTCGCCGGTATAGAGGATCTGCGTGTAGCTGTCGTAATACGTGAACTCGGACACGACATGGCCGGGCGAGCCCCAGATCAGGATCTCGCGGCCGCCGAGGTCCAGGGTCACGCGCTCCTCGGGAAATCGGGTCATGCCCCAGAAGCCGACCATTTCCTCGTGCGTAAGGCCCATGTACCGGGTGTTCGGCCGGTCTGCGAACTGGTTGGTCGCGGCGTAGTGGTCGGCGTGGAGGTGGCTGAACGCGACGAGCAGTTCCAGCGAGGCGGGATCGCGCCCGTTGCGGCGGCACCAGTCGTCGATGCACTGGTCCACCACACCGCGCAGGTCCCAGTCGTTGCGAAGCTGCACGAAGCCTTCGTCCAGCAGGAGCACGCGGTCGTTGCCGAAGTAGAGCGGAGCGAACGGCGCCTCGTAGCTGTAGGCCTTGTTCTGCCGCAGGATGGCCGTATGCGGATTGTACCAATGGACCTGAACGGGCGGGTCGGTATTGTCCATGCAGGACGGCGAACCGCAGATCCAGCGCTTGGGGAAACTGCCGGCGGCAGGAAGGTTGCTCGTGAAATCGATGGGCGCCGGCCGCGCGGCGGCGGCCGCCGTGTCGGAGAGGGCCGCCAGGGACAGCCCGGTCAGCGGGACGGCGGCGACAGCGGCATTGCGCGAAAGGAAAGTGCGGCGATCCATGGAGAGGGTCCTTGGCGTCAGAAGGGGCGCGGCGGGTTGATGTCGGGCACGCCCTCGGGCCAGACCCTGGTCTTCTGGTCGGGGCTGACGCCGTTGAACAGGACGAAGTCCGGCCGGATCAGCATCATGTCCTTGCCCTGGATCGCGCGCGCGTGGGTGAGCGCCTCGTCGATCAGGTCCGGGGTCATTTCCAGCACCCGCTCATAGGGTTTGTAGGTCGCGAAGCGGGGATAGTATTTGCCCGGCACGAACATCATCTCGACGTGGCCGCCCAGCAGCCACTTGACCGGCTGTTGCCGCACGAAGTCCCGCAGCCGCTCCAGCGAGGCGACGAAATCGCGGTCGTTGCCGATGTTGATCTTGCCGGGGAACAGCAGGTCGCCGGTGAACAGGAAATCGCAGTAGGGGTCGTGGAAACTGACCCCGTCCCGGTGCGTGCCCGGCGTCGGGATGACGCCGATGACGCGGCCGCCCAGATCGATCCGGCCCGATCCGGAAGGCCAGCTTGCGTCGAGACCGTAGAAGCGCTTCATGAGGGCAAGCGGCTTGGGCACGATCGTCGTGTCCGGCCGCCCTGCGAACTGGACCAGTCCCTGGTTCTGTGCGGCATCCTCTCCCGAGGTGAGCGCTACCGTCAGGGGCACGGACTTGCGTCCGCGGGCCTGGCACCAGCGGGCAAGGATGGCATCCACCGTCTCGCGCAAGGGATAGGCCTGCGCATTCGCGGTGGCGCCGGTATCGATCAGCAGCGCGCCGGCATTGCCGAACAGGAGGTAAGTGAACGGCGCTTCCCAATGGACGCAGACGTTCTGCCGCAGCACGAACGTGTCCTCGTTGTACTGCACCACCTGCACGCGCGGATCGCGGTTCCGGGCCGCGACGTTGGAGCCGTAAGTCCAGCGAAATGCCAGATTGCCCGGTGCCGGACCCTCGCAGGCGTAGTCATGGACCACGGCCGTCTTGCGGTGCAGCGGCACTGCGCTGTCGGTATGGCGCGCACCGGGCGGGTTGTAGCCCAGCGCCGGGTTGCCGTTGGGATAGGTCCGCGCGGTGGCGGACTGCGGATTGCCCGACAAAGCGGAATTATAGGCTGGATTTTGCGCCACGGAGTTCCCCGATATGTCCGCACGAAGTCCGTCACGTTATCGATATTACCAAACTCTGCAATGGTAATATTTACGGGCTATCCCCGTAACACGGCCGGGTTTCGGGCGCGGACCCTCCGGGCATGAAGCGCGGCACGCTCTTGACACCCGTCCCCCAACCGGCCCAGCGTCGATCGCAAAGGATCGTCCCGCCCTCCGGTTTTCGGGACGAAGCCGCAGATGCAAGGATTATGACGATGGCCCAAGGGGATGCAGCGTGAAGACCGACGCCGCCAGTCTGGCCCGGCTCAGCATGAGCCTTCCCGCCGACCTGTTCCGCCAGCTCGATGCGATGGTCGAGGAACGCGGACTGCCCTCTCGCTCGCAGCTCATCGCCGAGCTGATCCGTCACGCCCTGGCCGAACATGAAGCGCTGACCCGGCCGGAAGAGATGCTGGCGGGCACGATCACCCTGGTCTACCGGGGCGACAAGGGCCGGGTGCGGCATCAACTGGCGCAGAGCCAGGCGGAGTACCTGAAGGAGGTCATCTCCTCGCAGCATGTGTTCCTGGAGGATGACCAGTCGCTCGAAGTGTTGCTGGTGCAAGGTCCCGCCGCGCGGCTGAAGGATCTTTGCGATGCCCTGCGCGCCATTCGCGGCGTGCATCAGCTCCAGCTCGTCACCACGACGGCGCTGCTTCCGCCGCTGCATGAGCAGGACGAGCTGGCGGGGACGGCGGACCGCGCCGCACGCAAGCGGCAATCCGAGGACGAAGTGGCGGCCTGATCTCTCGGGCGCGAGCGGGGCGCGGATCGCGCGTTCCCGCGCACATGCTCCTGAGGCCGCGTCAACCGCTCCCTGTGCCGCGCCGTCACGCGCGGCAGCTGGCGCAAGTATTACAAAACACGCGCAGCGTAATAATTTTCGATGGACAACCTTTCGAATCGCAGCAATGTTGCACTGCGAAAGGGGACCGACTCATGATCGTACCGATCCGTCGCATTGCCAAGGCCACGTTGATGGCGGGCGTGCTTCTCACTGCAGCCTGCTCGCAAGGCCCGAGCGAGGCGCCCAAGCGCACCGAGTTCAATATCGGATGGTCGATTTACGCGGGCTGGATGCCCTGGCCCTATGCCCAGCAGGCGGGCATCGTGAAGAAGTGGGCGGACAAGTACGGCATCAAGATCAACGTCGTGCAAGTGAACGACTACGTTGAATCGGTGAACCAGTACACGGCCGGCAAGCTGGACGGCGTGACCGTCGCGAACATGGACGCGCTGACGATTCCGGCCGCTGGCGGCAAGGACACCAGCGCGATCATCGTCGGTGACTATTCCAACGGCAACGACGGCGTGCTGATGAAAGGCATTTCGAATGCCGGAGGGGGCGATCTGAAGGCGATCAAGGGCCAGACGGTCAATCTGGTCGAGCTTTCGGTTTCGCACTACCTCCTTGCGCGCGGCCTGAATTCGGTGGGCCTGGCGCTGAAGGACGTGAAGACGGTCAATACCGGCGATGCCGATATCGTCGGTGCTTTCGCCAGCCCCGACGTCAAGGTCGCGGTCGCCTGGAATCCTCAGCTCAACGCCATGAAGGCGCAGCCGGGTGCGAAGCTGGTGTTCAGCTCCGCCGACATTCCCGGAGAGATCCTCGACCTGCTCTGCGTGGATACGGCCACGCTCAAGGCCAATCCCAACCTGGGCAAGGCGCTGGCGGGCATCTGGTACGAGACGACGGCGCTGATGATCCGCCAGGATGCCGAAGGCAAGGCCGCCCGCGCGGCCATGGCGAAGCTGGCGGGGGCCACTCCGGAATCCTTCGACTCCCAGCTCGGCACCACGCATCTCTACGCCGATCCCAAGTCCGCCGTGGCCGCAACGGATGCTCCGGCGCTGATCACGACGATGACGCGGGTGCGGGACTTCAGCTTCTCCAAGGGGCTGTTCAAGGGATCCAACTCGGCCGACGCCGTCGGCATGTCCTTCCCGGGCGGCAAGACGCTGGGCGATGCGCAGCACGTCACGCTGCGTTTCGACGACAGCTTCATGAAGATGGCGGCTGACGGAAAGCTCTAGTTCGGCAGGCGGGGTTCGATTGCGGCAGTTTTGCAGTCGACCCGCCACGACGCCAACATCTCGCAAAGTGAGACAACGACAATGCGCTGGGTGAATCGTCACGTCGGGCGAGGGGGGCGGCTGTTCCTGGGAGCCACGCCGATCCTGCTGCTCGTGCTGGTCTATATCGTCATGGCCGCCAGCCGGCATGCGGTAAACCAGGCGGACAAGATCCTGCCGCTGCCGGGGGCCATGGCCGAAAGCATGTCGGCGCTGCTGTTCCAGCCCGACCAGCTCACCGGACAACTGGTGTTCTGGGCGGATACCCTCGCCAGCCTGCAGCGTCTGGGCATCGGCCTTGGCATCTCGACGCTGATGGCGCTGATGGTGGGTCTGGCACTGGGGGTGCTACCGCCGGTACGCGCTACCTTCGGGCCGCTGGTGACCGGCATCGCCGTCATTCCGCCGATCGCTTTGCTGCCGATCCTGTTCATCGCGCTGGGGCTGGGCGAGACGGCCAAAGTCGCGCTGATCGTGGTGGGCATCGCCCCGGTCATGATCCGCGACATCACGGCGCATGTCGCCGCTCTGCCGACCGAGCAGATCATCAAGGCGCAGACCCTGGGCGCGAGCAGTTGGCAGGTGATGATCCGGGTGGCGCTGCCGCAGGCGATGCCGCGGCTGCTCCAGGCGATGCGCCTGGCGCTCGGGCCGGCCTGGGTCTTCCTGATTTCCGCCGAGGCGATCGCCTCCGACGTCGGCCTCGGCTACCGCATTTTCCTCGTTCGCCGCTATCTCTCGATGGACGTGATCCTGCCTTACGTCGCGTGGATCGCCCTGCTGGCGATCCTGATCGACGTGGCCCTCACGTTCCTCAGCCGGCGACTGTTCCCCTGGGCCCATGGAGCAAGCCATTGAGCACTCTGCTGCGCTTCTGCGATGTCTGGGTCGAATACGGCGACCGCATCATCATCGAGAAACTCAACCTCGACATCGAGGAAGGTTCCTTCGTTTCCATCGTCGGCCCCTCGGGAGCGGGCAAGAGCAGCTTCCTGCGGCTGATCCTGGGACAGGAAGGGCCAAGCCAGGGCAAGATCCTGATGGACGGAACGCCGCTCACGCCCGAATGCGGCCCTGACCGCGGCGTGGTGTTCCAGCGCTATTCGGTGTTCCCGCACCTGACGGCGCTCCGCAACACGACCCTCGGCCTGGAGTGCGAGAAGGCGCCCCTGCTCGGACGCCTGTTCGGCGGCGCCCGGCGCGCGGCCGAGGAGGAAGCGACGGCGATGCTGACCGCCGTGGGCCTGGGGCATAGCCTTGACCTCTATCCGGCGCACCTTTCGGGCGGCATGCAGCAGCGTCTGGCGATCGCGCAGGCCTTGGTGAAAAGGCCGCGCATCCTGCTCCTGGACGAGCCCTTCGGCGCACTCGATCCCGGCATCCGTGCGGACATGCACGCGCTGATCCTGCGCCTGTGGCGGGAATATTCACTGACCATCGTGATGGTGACGCACGACATCCGCGAGGCCTTCACGCTGGGAACCCGCGTTCTGGCGCTCGACAAGCGTCGTCACGATCCCCACGCGCCCCACCGTTTCGGCGCCACCGTGGTCTACGACCTGCCGATGCGCGAGCGTGCCGAGCCGGCACCCGAACAGCTCGAAAATATTACTATTGACGTAATTGGTAATAATTGAAAAGAGAGTGGGCATGGGCTCCGAATCCGCAAGCCTGGCGCGGCTCAGCATGAGCCTCCCGGCAGATCTCTTCAGACAGCTGGACATGATGGTGGCCGAACGCGCGCTGCCGTCGCGCTCCCAGCTCATCGCCGAGCTGATCCGCCACGCGCTTGCGGAGCACGGCTCGCTCATGCGCCCGGACGAGATGCTCGCGGGCACGATTACCCTGGTCTATCGGGGCGAGCGGGGCCGGGTGCGGCACCTGCTTTCCCAGACGCAGGCCAGTTACCTGAAGGAAGTGATCTCTTCCCAGCACGTCGTCCTGGAAGACGATCAGTCGCTTGAAGTTCTTCTCGTGCAGGGACCGGCCGTTCGGCTGAAGGAACTGTGCGACGCCATTCGCCGGGTGCGCGGGGTGCAGCAGCTTGAGCTGGTCACCACCACCGCCCTCCTGCCGCCGCTCTACGACCAGCACGGCAATGCATTCAGACAGACCGGAGCGCATTCATGACCCAGACCCTGGCCGATCCGCTCGCCGCGCGGGACCATGCCCGCGCCATGGCAGGGACGATCGTGGAGAGCATGCCCGTGCTCCCGCCCGTTGCCCAAGACTTGCCCGAGGGCGTGGACGGCGCTGACCTCGTGTGGGAGGAAACCATCGCGGCAGGCGGCTATGCCACGCGCCGGCTCACGCGCGGATCGCGCCTGCGGCTGATCGACCTTGCCGGCGACGCCTGCGCCTCGCTGCTGGTGTTCAACGCGGAAATGCCGACCGAGCGCCTGAACGTGGCTGATACCGTCAAGGTTCAGTGGAATGCCTATCTGGGCGCCGGCAAGCTGCTGCTGTCCGACATGGGGCGCGTGCTCATGAGCATCCTCGAAGACGAGGCCGGTACTCACGACACCTTTTGCGGCACCTCGAACGCGGCCACCAATGCGGCGAAGTACGGCGATGGCCGCAACAGCGGCGATTATCCCAACGGCCGTGACCGCTTCCTGCTGGGCGCTGCCAAGCATGGCCTCGGCCGCCGCGACGTGCATCCCTGCGTCACCTTGTTCAAGGGCGCGCGGATCGAGGCGGACGGCGGGATCACGCCCGATGTCGGCCCCTTCGCGCCAGGTCGCAGCCTGGTCCTGCGCGCCGAGATGGACGTGATCGTGGTGATCGCCAACGTGCCTCACGTCCTCGATCCGCGGACAAGCTGGAGCGTGACGCCGCTGCGCGCCTCGGCATGGCGCGGCGCGGTGACGGGCGAGGACGATCCGCTGCGCACTGCCAGCCCCGAAGGCCTGCGCGCCTTCCGGAATGTCGAAGACTATTTCCGTCGTTGAAAGGACAGGTTGCATGACCGCCGACCCCCACCTCGCCGGCCTTTCGGGCGCCGTGATCCACGACGTGACCGTCCCCGCCCGCGCGCCCTGGCTGCACCATGTCCAGGCCGGGCAGACGCTGCGCATCGTCGACCTTGAAGGCAACCAGGCCGTCGACTTCCTGCTCTATGCCGCCGCCGACGATGCCGAGCGCTACAGCGCGCAGGACACCGTGGCCGCGCAGGGCAATCTCTTCCTGCGCGAGGGTACCCGCCTGCTTTCCAACGAGGGCAACGCGCTGATGACCATCGCCGCCACCTCGGTGGAGTACCACGACACCATCGGCGGGGCCTGTTCCTGCGAATCCAACACACTGCGCTACGGCCACCACACCAAGGCCGAGCATGCCTGTGTCGAGAATTTCCTGGAAGCCAACCTCACCGAAGGCCGGGGCAAGCGGGACATCGTCTCCAATATCAACTTCTTCATGAACGTACCGGTAAAGCCGGACGGGTCGCTGGGCATCGTCGACGGAATTTCCGCGCCGGGCCTGACCGTTGACTTGCGGGCGGAAATGGACGTGATCGTGGTCGTGTCCAACTGCCCGCAGGTCAACAACCCCTGCAACGGCTTCAACCCTACGCCCGTTCGCATGATCGTCGCCGCATGAGCTTCGATACGGTCCTGATCGCCAACCGGGGCGCGATCGCCACCCGCATCATCCGCACCCTGCGCGGCATGGGCCTTCGTTCTGTCGCCGTCTACTCGGAAGCGGACGAGGGTTCCAGCCACGTCACCATGGCGGACGAGGCCGTCTGCATCGGCGGGGCCAAGCCCTCGGAAAGCTACCTGAACATCCCGGCGATCCTCGACGCCGCCAGGCGGACCGGGGCAGGGGCGATCCATCCGGGCTACGGCTTCCTGGCGGAGAACGTGGAATTCGCCGAGGCCTGCGCCGCGGCGGGGATCGTGTTCATCGGCCCGACCACGCAGAACATCCGCACTTTCGGCCTCAAGCACAGCGCCCGCGCGCTGGCGGCAGCACACGAAGTGCCGCTGGCACCGGGCACCGGCCTGCTGACGGGCGAGGAAGAGGCCGTGGAGGCTGCTGCGCAGATCGGCTACCCGGTCATGCTCAAGGCCACGGCCGGGGGCGGCGGCATCGGCATGCGCGTCTGCGAGGACGAAGCGGCCCTGCGCGAGGCTTTCGACGCGGTCGCGCGGCAGGGACTCAGCAATTTCGGCGATGCCAGCGTCTTCCTGGAACGCTACATCCGCCGCGCACGCCACATCGAGGTCCAGCTCTTCGGGGACGGGCAGGGGCGCGTCATGGCACTGGGCGAACGCGACTGCTCGTTGCAGCGCCGCAACCAGAAAGTGGTCGAGGAAGCCCCGGCACCGCTGCTACCCCAGCATGTTCGCGCCGAGCTGATCGCCTCGGCCATCCGCCTGGGCGAAGCCGCGGCCTATCGCTCGGCCGGTACCGTGGAATATCTCTACGACGCCGACCGGGAGCAGTTCTTCTTCCTGGAGATGAACACCCGCCTCCAGGTGGAGCACGGCGTGACCGAGGCGGTCATGGGCATCGACCTGGTGGAGTGGATGGTGCGCGGCGCTGGCGGCGACTATGCCTTCCTCGACGCCGGCACGCCGGTGCCGCAGGGCCATGCCGTGCAGATGCGGCTCTATGCCGAGGATCCCTCGCTGGACTATCGGCCCACTTCGGGCACGCTGACGTGTCTTGAGTTTCCCGCCGACATCCGCACCGAGACCTGGTGCACGGCCGGAAGCACGGTCAGCGCCTGGTACGACCCGATGCTGGCCAAGCTGATCGTTCACGCGCCAAGCCGCACCGAGGCGGTGGAAGCCGCGCAGCGGGCGCTGGACGGCAGCCGCGCCGACGGCATGGAAACCAACTTGCGCTGGCTGCGCGAAGTGGTGCGTTCGGCGCCCTTCGTCAGCGGCGAAGTCTCGACCCGTGTGCTCGACACGATCGCCTACCAGCCGCGCGCGTTCCGCGTGGTCAGCGGCGGCACCGCGACCACGGTGCAGGACTGGCCGGGCCGGCAGAAGTTCTGGGCCGTGGGCGTCCCCCCGTCGGGGCCGATGGACGACCAGTCCTTCCGCCTCGGCAACCGGCTGCTCGGCAATCCCGAAGGCACTGCCGGGCTGGAAGCCACGGTCACCGGGCCGACGCTGTCCTTCGTCGCACCGGCCCGCATCTGCCTGACCGGCGCGGATTTCGGCGCCACGCTGGACGGCAAGCCGGTGGCGCGCGGCGTGCCGGTCGATGTGGCCGCGGGCCAGACGCTGGCGCTCGGCCGCGCCTCCACGGCGGGCCTGCGCGGATATATCCTCTTCGCCGGGGGTCTGGACATCGCGCCCTATCTGGGCAGCCGCAGCACGTTCGAGCTTGGCCAGTTCGGCGGCCATGCCGCGCGCCGCCTACTGGCGGGAGACACGCTGCACCTGGGCAGCGACGATGTCGGCGCCGCGCTCCCTTCGGTGCCGCTGCCCGAGATCGGCAGCGAATGGACGCTGCGGGTGCTCTACGGCCCGCACGGCGCGCCGGATTTCTTCACGGGTGAGGACGTCGAAACCTTCCTCGCCGCCGAGTGGAAGGTCCACTACAACTCCAACCGCACCGGCGTGCGCCTGATCGGCCCGAAACCCCGCTGGGCGCGCACCGACGGCGGGGAGGCGGGGCTTCACCCCTCCAACATCCACGACAATCCCTACGCGATCGGCGCGGTGGACTTCACCGGCGACATGCCGATCATCCTCGGTCCGGACGGTCCCTCGCTCGGCGGGTTCGTCTGTCCCTTCGTGGTGATCGCGGCCGACCGCTGGAAGATCGGCCAGCTCGCGCCGGGCGACAAGCTGCGCTTCGCCCCCGTCACCATCGACGATGCGGCGGCGGCGGATGCGATGCAGCGCGACCTCGTGGCGACGGGCGCCGTGCCCGCCGCTTCCCCGGAGCGGCCGGTGGAGACGCTCTCCCCCATCCTCGGCGAGATTCCCGAGGGTCCGGGCCGTCCGCGCACCGTCTATCGCCAGCAGGGCGATCGCAACATCCTGGTCGAATACGGCCCGATCGTGCTCGACATCGAACTGCGCATCCGCGTTCATGCCCTGATGACGGAACTGGAGCGCCTGGCGCTTCCCGGCATCATCGACATCGTGCCGGGCATCCGCTCGCTCCAGCTCCATTTCGACGGTGCCGCGATGGACCAGCGCGCGGCACTCGCCACGCTGATCGCGGCGGAGGAGCGGCTGGGCGACCTGGAGGATTTCACGATCCCCTCGCGCGTCGTCCACCTGCCGCTGAGCTGGCGCGATCCGGCGACGATCGAGACCATCGAGAAGTACATGGCCACCGTGCGCGACGATGCGCCCTGGTGCCCGGACAACATCGAGTTCATCCGCCGCATCAACGGCATGCCCGACCAGGCCTCGGTGGAGAACCTGATCTTCGAGGCCAACTACCTCGTCATGGGGCTGGGAGACGTCTATCTGGGCGCACCCGTCGCCACGCCGGTCGATCCGCGCCACCGGCTGGTCACCACCAAGTACAATCCCGCCCGGACCTGGACGCCGCCCAACGTGGTGGGCATCGGCGGCGCCTACATGTGCATCTACGGCATGGAGGGGCCGGGCGGCTACCAGCTGTTCGGACGCACCACCCAGGTCTGGAACACCTACCGCCAGACCGATGCCTTCACCGAGGGCAAGCCCTGGCTGCTGCGCTTCTTCGACCAGATCCGCTTCTATCCCGTCAGCGCCGAGGAACTCGCCGAATGGCGCCGCGAGTTTCCTGCCGGGCGCCGGTCGATCACGATCGAGCCTTCCGAGTTCCGGCTGGCCGACTACCGCGCCTTCCTGGCGGACAATGCGGAAGGGATCGCCGAATTCGAGGCCCGCAGGCAGGCCGCCTTCGACGATGAGCGCGAGGACTGGCAGCGCCGGGGTGAATTCGACCAGGCGGAAGCGGCCGCCGAAGTGGAAGTTCCGGTGGAAGCCGCGATCGTCCCGCCCGACGGCGCGGACCTCGTGGAGGCGCCTTACGGCGGCAGCGTCACCCGGCTGCTCGTGGCAGCGGGTGACAGAGTTGAGGCAGGCGACAGGATCGCCGTGATCGAGGCGATGAAAATGGAATGTCCGGTCGAAAGCCCCGGCGCGGGAACGGTGGCGGCACTCTACATGCGCGAAGGGCAGTCGCTTCAGCCCGGCGCGCCGATGCTGGCCTTGAGGCGCAGCGCATGAGCGGGCCCGCCATCACCGCCGCAACCGCGACCGCAGCCGCAACCGCAGCCGGCCGTCTCGGCGTGCAGGACATCGCCGCCGCCGTTCGGGGCGGGGCGACCTCGGCGCTCGCCGTGGCGCAGGATGCCTTGGCGCGCATAGAGGCCTACGACGCGGTGCAGCCGCAGATCTGGATCAGCCGGGCCAGCCGTGAGGATGTCCTGGCTGCCGCCCGCGCCGTGGATGCCCGCGTCACGGCCGGGGAAGACCTGCCGCTGGCGGGCGTCCCCTTCGCGGTGAAGGACAATATCGACGTTTCCGGGCTGGAGACGACGGCGGCCTGTCCCGCTTTCGCCTACGAGCCCGAGAGCGATGCCGATGTGGTCGCGCGCCTGCTGGCGGCCGGGGCGATCTGCCTGGGCAAGACCAACCTCGACCAGTTCGCCACCGGCCTCAATGGAACGCGCAGCCCTTACGGCATTCCGCGCAATGCCTCGAACCTAGCCTATGTCAGCGGCGGATCGAGTTCCGGTTCCTCGATCGCGGTGGCGGCGGGACTGGTCGCCTTCGCGCTCGGCACCGATACGGCCGGGTCCGGCCGCGTGCCGGCCGCCTTCAACCACCTGATCGGCTTCAAGCCCACCAAGGGCCGCTGGAGCACGCGCGGGCTGGTGCCCGCCTGCCGTTCCATCGACTGCATCACCGTCTTCACTGACAGCACGGCCGATGCGCGGCTGGTGGACGGGGTGGTGGCAGGCTTCGACCCGGCCGATCCTTACTCCAAGCCACTGGCCGACCGCCCGCTCGCCCTGCGCCGCATCGGCGTTCCGCGGCGCGAGCAGCGCGTGTGGTTCGGCGACGGCGAATCCGAGTATCTCTACGACCAGGCCCTGGCCCACCTCGCCGCGCTGGGCGAAATCGTCGAGATCGACCTCGCGCCCTTGCTGGAGGCAGCGCAACTCCTTTACGGCGGCCCCTGGGTTGCCGAGCGCACGGCGGCCATGGCCGGGATCCTGGCCTCCAACCCGCTCGCCGTGGACCCCACCGTCCGCACGGTGGTGGAGCCGGGTGCGGCTATCGCCGCTACCGAGCTGTGGAACGGGATCTACCGCATGGCCGATCTCAAGCGCCATGCCGATCTCCTGTGGAACCAGCTGGACATGCTGGCCTTCCCCACCACCGGCACCACGTACCGCGTGGCCGAGATGCTGGCGGCGCCGGTGGCGCTCAACAGCAACCTCGGGCTCTACACCAATTTCGTGAACCTGCTGGACATGGCCGCGCTGGCCGTGCCCGCCGGGATCCGCGCCAATGCCACCGGCTTCGGGATCACCCTGATCGGCCCTGCCGACAGCGACCGTGCCCTGTTCGATGCTGCCGATGCCTATCTTTCGGCCGCCGCGCTTCCGTCAACGCCACCACTCGATCTGGAGGGAAAGATGCAGACCGTTAAGCTTGCCGTCGTCGGCGCCCATCTCAAGGACATGCCGCTGCACTGGCAGCTCACCTCGCGCGATGCCGAATTCGTGGGGGCTTTCGAGACCGCGCCCAACTACCGGCTCTACGCCATGGCGGACAGCGTGCCGCCCAAGCCCGCGCTCGTCCACAGCGCGGATGGCGCACCGATCAAGGTGGAAGTCTACGAACTGGGTGTCGCCGAATTCGGGAGCTTCGTCGTCGACGTCCCGGCGCCGCTGGCCATCGGCACCGTTACCCTGGCCGACGGCAGCAGCGTGAAGGGCTTCGTGGCCGAGCCCCGCGCCCTGGACGGCGCCGAGGACATCACCAGCCTGGGCGGCTGGCGCGCCTTCGTGGCACGCGCTGCCTGAGCGGGCGGCTCGACACAAGCCGGTACGAGCAAGCACCGGTACGAGCAAACACCGGTACGAGCAAATGGGGGGGTAGCATGCGCAAGTGGATTTCGATGGCGGCTCTGACCGGCGCTGCCGTGGCCGGTGCCGCGGTGGCAGGCATTGGCCAGGCCCATGCGGAGCAGGTCATCGCCGTGCCGGGCTTCGCGGACTTCCTGGCGGTGGACGGCAAGACGGTCTGGACCACCAACCGCACCAGAGTGGAGCAGTGGTCCCGCAAGGGCAAGCTCGCGGAAGTGCCGGTGAGCCGCGCCTGCGGGGCGATGACGGTGGCTTATGGCTCGCTCTGGCTGGCGGACTGCCAGGAACTGGCCGTTAAGCGCATCGATATCCGTTCGGCCAAAGTGCTCGCGACGATCCCCACGGGCATCGCCAATCCGCAGGGCGAGCTGAACGTCGTTGCCGGCGCCGGCTCGATCTGGGTGGCCAGCGATGATAAGGGCGCCGTCTCGCGCATCGATCCGGCGACCAATCAGGTCATTGCCTCGGTTAAGGTCGATCGCGGGACCTGGTACCTTGCGTTCGGCTTCGATGCGGTCTGGGCGGTCAGCGCGGCAGAGCGCTCGGTCCAGCGCATCGATCCGGCCACAAACACCGTCACCGGGCGCGCTCCGCTCGGTGCGGAACCGGGCTTCCTGGTTGCGGGCGAGGGGGCGGTCTGGGTCCAGGAACAAGGCGATGGCACGCTGGCCCGCATCGATCCCCAGACCGTGACGGTCACCGGCCGCACGAAAGTCGGGGAGAACCTCAAGTGGGGCGATATCGACGCTGGCAGCGGCAGGATCTGGCTGCGCACCACGGACGACCAGGTGTTTGCGACCATCGATGCCGGCACCGGCGCCGTGGAATCGCGCTTTGGCAAGCCGGCCGGCAGCGGCGCGCTGCGCTTTACGCAGTCAGGCGTGTGGACGACAGCGCATGACGAGCATACGCTGACCTGGTGGCCGAAGTCGGAATTGAAGAAGAACAGATAGATAGCGTCGGGAGCGGCCGGACTGCGTTCGCTTCCGCTTCCGGTTGGCCGATCCGTCCGGTTCTGTTCGATCGCTGCGGTACCGGCGCCGATGGGACAGATGACGCATGAGCGAACCTACGCCGTTGACTGACAGGAAGTTCGCCAGCCGGGTGGACTGGAACCTGATGCGCACTTTCGTCGATATCGTGCGGGCAGGGGGAATCGGCGCGGCGGCGCGGCAGCTTGGCAAGCAGCAGCCCAGCGTCAGCGCGGCGCTCAAGCGGCTGGAAGACCATGTCGGCGCCACCTTGCTGCATCGCTCCGCCAATGGCGTGGAGATGACCGCCGCCGGCAAGGCGATGATGATCCTGTGCGAGGACATGCTCGAATCGGCGCGGATGATGCCGCACCAGGTGGCCCAGGCCACCAGGCGGGTCGAGGGGGTGGTGCGGATCCAGATCGTGTCCGCCATCGTCTCTCCCGAATTCGACGAAGCGATCGCGAGCTTCCACCGGCGCAATCCGGACATCCGCATCGAAATCCGCGTCTCCGCCTGGCGGCAGGTGCTGGAGGCGCTGGAGGCGGGTGAGGTGGAAGTGGGCATCGGCTACGACAACAGCGTGCGCGGCAGCCTGGTCTACGAGCCGCTGTTCGTCGAACGCCAGCAACTCTATTGCGCCCGCAATCATCCGCTGTTCGGTTACCGCATCACTCAGCCGCGCGAACTGGAGCACGAGGCTTTCGTGCTCATGGGCAGTGACGAGATCGAAGTCATCACGCATCTGCGCCGCCGCTACAGGCTGGGCACGCGGGTGACCGGCCTGGCCGACGACATGAACGAGGCGCGGCGACTGATCCTGTGCGGGGTGGGCATGGGTTTCCTGCCGATGCCTGCCGTGCGCGCGGAAGTGGAGCGGGGCGCGCTCTGGCCGCTGCTCCATGCGGATATCGAACCGGCTTACGACATCTTCCTGCTCGCCCGCTCCGAGCCGGAACGCGACACGGCGACCCAGTTGTTCATCGACGAAGTGTTTCGCCGTCTGCGCGCCCAGCCTCGATCATAGATCCGATCTATGGGCGGCATCGGGATTTTACCCCTGCCGTGATGACCTCCGGCACTGCAGTCTTTTCACCAGACACAAGGTGAAGGCGGTAGATGAGCGTCAGGAACGATCTTCCCAGCAAGCACTCCCGGCAGGCAGGCCCGCTGCGCATCGCCGCTTCGGCGGTCCTGCGGTTCCTTCGCGAAGGCATGGAGGCGCGGGCCGGGGCGATCCGGGGCGCTGCAGGCGGTAACGCGCAGCGCCGGACCAGCCGATGAGGCGGCGTTTTCCCCATCGCGCCGCAGAGGTTCGGGCCGGGCGGCGCAGGCCTCTCGGCGGACTGGCTCTCGGGGTTCTGGCTCCCGGGGTTCTGGCGGCCGCCATGACTTGCGCGCCTTCGGCTCAGGCTGCCCAGCACCCCGGCGCGAAACTGGTTTCCTGCGCGGATGCGGACTGCCTGCTCGTCTCGGGCGCACGCAGCGATCCGCAGGCGCAAGTCCTGATCAACGGGCATCCGGTAGAGGCGGAAGGCCGGCGCTCGTGGAAAGTGCTGCTTCCGGTCGAGACGGTGCGGGCCTGGTCGGCGCCCGGTGCGCGGAACATTGCCGTCACCACCCTCGGGGCGGAAAGGGACGGCAGGGATACCCGGCAGGTTAAACTGCCGATCGGAATGCTTGGAAGTATTACTGAACTAGCAGTGCTAGTAATACGCTGAACAAATTTCGCCGGTTGGAGTGAATAAATGAGCTGATCGATTGTCATTTCTTTGATCGGGCGCTATGAGTGCGGTGGTCGCCACCGTGTGACTCCTTGTGTCTGCTTGGGAGAAGATGATGAAGATTGGCGTTCTTGCGCTGGCGTCGCTGGCTTTTGCCACGTCGGCCACTGCAGCTACCGGCGAAAATCCGTTCGCGAAGGACCAGACGGTTCTCGAAATCAAGGGTCTCGATCTCGCCACGGCAGACGGGCAGCAGCGCCTTGCCATTCGCATGGACCAGGCCGCGCGCACGGTATGCGGTGAAAAGATGGCCAGCGTTCACCTCGCCGCCGAGCGCAAGGCTCAGGACTGCCGCGCCGCCGTCGTGGCCGACATTCGCAGCCAGATCGAAACCCGCCGCGCGGATGCATCGACTGCGCCTGCCGCCAAGCTGGCCCTGGCCGACTGACGCAGCACCGGCGCTATCCGGTTTGACCTGAGTGCCTGGCCGGCCCCGCGGGCTGGCCATTGGCACGGCAGGTATACGCCGCGGCATTCAGATGCCTTGGCGGTGAATGCCCCAGCCGATTGGGCGCAGCGTGTTCCGCAGCCCCTCTGGCTATCAATCTCCGTTCCGCGCATCATGGATGGCGCGAAATCCTTTCAGGCAGGCCTCGCCCGAGGGGATGAAGCGGGATTCCAGCCCGATCGACGCCAGCGCGGCCGCGTAGAGACGCGACAGCGGGCCGTTGCCGATCAAGGGGATCTGTGCCTTGCCGAAGTCCGCGCTGACATCCAGCGCGTCCGCCAACTCCGAGCCGATCAGCAGTCCGCGCAAGTAGGACGCGCTCTCGCTGCGCTGGAGGTCGCCGCGAACCACTTTTGCGCGCACGCCGAAAAGTTGGGTGGCAAGACCGGGGCTCCGCGACTTTCCGGCCGCAACGCCCGCGTGGAAGGCATCGCCTTCCACCGCCTCGCCCTCGACGACCGAGGCGAGCAGGCCCTGGAGAGTGAGGCGGTCGAAGATTTCCCCCGACATGGCGGTGAAGAAGTCCGCGATGCGGCCGTCCTCGATCCGCACCCACTTGGTATGGGTGCCGGGCAGGGCGGCGATCCCCTGCGCCTGCCCCATGGCGAGAAGTCCCAGAAGCTCCACTTCCTCGCCGCGCATCACGTCGGGCGCGTCGTCGAAGGCCCGGCGACAGGCAATGCCGGGAACGATCCGCAGCGGCGTGCCGCCGATCTCGACCGGCACGCAGGCGGAAGCGACTTCGCCCAGTCCGGCAGGTGCCAGTGCGTAAGGGGCCTCGGCCCAGCCGATGTTGGATCCGATCATCCCGGATGCATAGATCGGCCCATGGTCCGGCCAGCGCGCCACCAGCCCGGCCACGGCCTCCACCATGCCGTCACGGCCCAGCGCGGCGACGCCGGTGGGCGCGGCATATTCGTCGATCGCGGAACCATCCGGCGCGATGCGATAGGCGCGGAAGTTGGTGCTTCCCCAGTTTATGCCGACGATATCGGCTTCGGATTCGGTCTTAGCGGCGTGTGACACCGGCGCCTCCATCGATGGGGTGTATGGCGCCGGTGATCCATCCGGCGCGGTCGGAGGCCAGGAACAGGGCCAGTTCGGCCACGTCCTCGGCCATGCCCAGCCGCCCGAGCGGGTGGCGCAAAACATTGTCTTCGCGCGCCCGGATCGGGTCCGTCTGGCTTTCGAACGAACTGCGCAGGAGCGGGGTGTCGATCGAGGCCGGGGCAATGGCGTTGACGCGGATGCCTTCGGGCGCAAGCTCCAGCGCGACTGTGCGCGTGAGGCTTTCGAGTGCGGCCTTGGATGCGGCATAAGCGGCAAGGCTGGGCGTGGCGAAGCGCGCGTTGATCGAGGAAAGCAGGAGCACCGATCCCTTGCGCCGGTCGCGCATGCCGGGAACGACACCGCGCAGCAGCCGCACGGCGCCGATGACGTTGACGTCGTAGATATCGGCATAAGCGGCAGGATCGGTATCCAGGGCGCCGCCCGGAACCAATGCCGCAGCCGCGTGAACGAGGATATCCGCCCGGCCGAGCTGCTCCTCCATGCGCTGCACGGCCGCTGCCACGGCCGCATCGGAGCGCAAGTCCGCCAGCAGCGGCAGGTCGGCCTCTTTCGCGGGTTGCAGGTCCATCCCCGCAACCCTGGCTCCCGCGGCGCGGAACCGCCGGGCAATCGCCGCGCCGATCCCGCTGGCCGCGCCGGTGACGAGCGCTACCCGGCCGTTCAGTTCGCTTTCTTCCACTCCGCTTCCCTTCCGGCCGTTCGCGTCCGTCAGAACTTCATGCTGACGCTGGCCTTGTACATACGCCCGAAGAACAGGTTGGTGCGCAAGGCGTCCTGCGTGCCGTCATACGTGCGCTGGTGCTCGTTGAGGATGTTGTTGGCCTCCAGGTTGAGCGAGACGCTGGGCGTGATGTCGTACCGGAACGTCGCCGAAAGGTCGGTGTAATTGTCGTTGTAGATGCCGGTTCCGGCAGCCGAGAGGCTGACGAGGTAGGCATCGCGCCAGTTGTAGGCGACGCGCAGGCTGACCGGCCCCTTCTCGTAATAGCCCACGAGATTGACGTTGTTCTTGGAAAGTCCCGGGAAGGCCAGGGTGCGCCCCACCACGTCGCGGATCGGTGTGGTGGAGTCGATGTAGGAGTACGTCGCCATCAGGCCGAAGCCGTCGAACGGATCCGGCAGGAAGTAGAACGGCAACTGCACCAGTGCCTCCAGTCCCTTCACTTTGGCGCCGTCGCCGTTGACGCGGCGGTTGATGAGGTAGTTCACGCCGCCGTAGACTTCCGCGCTCTGTTCCGAGACGATGAAGGTCGAGACGTCCTTGTAGAACAGACCTAGCGAGGCCATCGCCTGGCGGCCGAAGTAGTATTCCAGCGATCCGTCGAACTGGTAGGCCTTGTAGGGATCGAGGTCCGGCGCGCCGCCGTTGCCGGTGCCGGGCGTGATCTGCACCCCGTCCACGAAGACCGCCGTGTTGAACAGGGTCAGGCCGTTGTTGAGGTCCGCGGTATTGGGGAAGGCCAGGACTTTGGCTGCGCCCAGGCGCAGCACCAGCCCGTCGGCGATGTCGGCCTTCACGGTTGCGGAAGGCAGCCATTCGTTGTCGCTGCGGCGGAACGTGGTGGGCGTGGCCGCGCCGGTGCTGCTGATCAGGTTGCCGATCGAGGTCAGCCCCCGATGCAGATAGCGCAGGCCGATGTTGCCGCTCAGGCTGAATCCGCCCTGGGTGGCGAATTCCAGCTTGCCGTAGCCTTCGTAGAAGTTCTCCTTGATCTCGTAAGTCCCGGCCTGCGACGTCGTCGTGGCGGTCGGGTTGAGGCAGGCGGCGGCCTGGGAGACTTGCGGGAAGTCCGTCCAGCTGCTGCATCCGCCCGTGATGAGGTCGGTGGCGACGAGATAGGATCGCGGCAGGCCGGCGAAGTCGCCGCTGGCAAAGTCCGGATTGGAGCGCAGGCGGACGTAATCGCCCAGCTGGGTCGCCGGGATGCCGCCGGCCGGGCGAATGTCTGCCAGCGAAGGGTTGGCGCGGGTGTCGAGCCGCTGGTAGCGCGCGCCGACGCGCAGCTTGTCGAGGAAGCCGTCGCCCAGCTTGAAGTCCCAGTCGTTGCGCAGCGCCGTGGCCTCGGTGCGGGCGCGGTAGAGGTTGTCGAACAGGATCGTGAAGCGAAGCTGGGCAGGATCGGTCAGGTCGATGCCGTTGATCGAATAGGCGCCCAGGTCGCCGCTGGAGAGATCGAAGTCGATCGTCGGCGTGATCCCGGCAACCGGCTGCAGGCGCAAGTAGCTCTGGTCGTAGCTGGAGGTGGAGCGGTTGTACGAGACTTCGGCGCTGGTGTGGATCGTGTCCGTCACCTCGAAGTCGCCGTGCAGCGCGGTGGACCAGGTATCGGCCTTGGTCTTGGCATATTCGGTGTTGGTCAGGACCGGCGCGGTGGACCGGCCGGAGATCAGCACGTTGTCCGGCGAATACGTCGCATTGGTGAGGCCCACCAACGGGTTGAACGAGAGCCAGTAGCGTTCGCGGTCGGAAACCAGCTTGGAATAGAAGCTGTCCAGCGTCAGTTCGATGCCCGGCGAGGGGCGCCACTGGATCACGCCGTCGAGGCCGAACTTGCTGCGCGTCTCGTCGATTTCCTCGGGCCGCGCATCGGAAAGCCCGAAGTGCGTGGCGCCGGCTGCATCGGTGAAGCGGGTATAGCCTGCAAACGTGTCGAGGCCCTGCTGCGAAAGGCGGCGGCGGCCGTAGGAGGCGGAGACGAGGACGCCCAGCGTGTCGTCCGCGAACTTGTGCGAGGCCAGGCCGAACATCTCGTAGCTCGGCTTTTCGGTGAGGTCGTCGTAGCTGATGCCGCCGCGGGCGGCGATCTGGTTCGGCCCGTCCAGCGGCATGCGCGTCTCGATATCGACAATACCGCCCAGCGCGCCGGCGATCTCGTCCGAGCCGGCCAGCTTGGTGACTTGCAGGCGGGAGATCAGTTCGGAAGGCACCAGCGCGAGCAGGCCGTAAGTGGAGCTGCCCAGCTGGTCCAGCCCGGTGCCGCCGCGGCCGGTGGCGTCGAAGATCTCGCGGCCGTTGAACAGATAGACGTTCTGGCGCAGGCCGCGCACGGAAATGTTGGAGCCTTCGCCGATGCCCCGGTCCACCTGGACGCCGGAGACGCGGGCCAGCGATTCCGCCACGTTGCGGTCGGGCAGCTTGCCGATGTCGTCGGCCACGATGGCATCGACGAACTGCATGGAATCGCGCTTGAGATCGCGCGCTGCGCCCAGGCTCTGGCGAATGCCGGTAACGATGATTTCCTGCGCAGCCTCGTCGGAAATCGGCGGATTGGAACCGGTGGCCGGTGCGGCGGCTTCACCGCTCGTTTGCGCCTGCGCGAATGCCGGTGTGCAGCAGGCTGCCGAAACCAGCGCGCTCGACGCCAGCAGGCTGCGAATCACATGCTCCTTCATCGTTCACCCCTCCATTTTCTTCGTTGTCGGCAGGTTTTCGGTCGTGTGACCGCCCTGTCTCTGGAATCGCTAATAAAGCAACATTACTAGTCGTGCAAGCGCATTGACATCTATAAATGAGTGGGTGTACCGCACATATAGCAACAGAAACATCGGGAGGGTTATGTGATCGAACTGAAGGGGGTCCTGCCGATCCTGCCGACGATCTTCACGGAAAGCGGCGCCATCGACGAGGCCGGCACACGCCGCGTGCTCGACTATATCGTCGAAGCCGGTGCGCAGGGCGTGGTCTTCCCCGGCCTTGCCAGCGAATACGACATGCTGGACCGTGACGAACGCCTGCACCTGACAGCGCGGATCGGCGAATGGCTGGATGGCCGCATTCCCTTCGTGGTGGGGGGCAGCACTGAAAATACGGACGAGGCGATCGCTTATGCCGAAGCCGGCGCCCGGGCCGGCGCGCAGGCGGCCATGATCCTGACGCCCAAGGCCTACGCTGCCGATTTTGAAGGGATGAAGCGCTTCTTCGAGGCGGCCCATGCGGGTTCGGGAATTGCGATCATGGTGCAGAACGCGCCGCCGCCAATGGGGATAGGCATGCCGCTGGAGCAAGTCGCGCAACTGGCGCACGAGGTTCCGGGCATCCGCTATGTCAAGGAAGAGGCCGCGCCTTCGGGGCAGCGCATCACCCGCCTCAGCGAACTGGCCGGCGGCTCGCTAGACGCCGTGTTCGGCGGTGCCGGTGCGCGCTACGTGATCGACGAACTCGTGCGCGGCGCGCGCGGGACGATGCCCGCCTGCGAAGTGACCGAACTCCACGTTCGCATGCTGGCCGCGTTCGACGAAGGGCGCGAGCAGGACGCGCGCGATCTGTTCGAGCGGACCTTGCCCCTGCTCAGCATGCAGGCGAATTTCCGCTGGCGTCTGACAAAGGCGGTACTCCAGCGCCGCGGTCTGATCGACAGTACTTACGTTCGCGCGCCCGGCCCGGAACTCGATCGCTACGACCGCCTGGAACTCGATGCCTTGCTGGCGCGCCTTGGCGATCTGCTGCCGCCCGGCATGGTGCAAGGAGCAGCGTGACGATGCGGATCGCGGCGGTCGACACCTTCATCGTCACGGTCCCCCGCGACACGCCCTATCTCGGGCCACTGGGACCGGGGGAGCGGGTCAACGCGCGCGGCTACCTGGTGCGGAAGGGCAATGGGACGATCTACCCGACGGTGGATCGCTCCATCGTCGTGCGCGTGACAGACGACGAAGGCAATGTGGGCTGGGGGGAAACCTACGGCATCTGCGCGCCGCGCGCGACATGCGAGATCGTCAACGATCTGCTTGCACCCGTGCTCATGGACGGCGTGGTTTCAGACCCGGCCGAAACGTGGGATCGCCTCTACGATCTCATGCGCGTGCGCGGATGCACGGGCGGTTTTCACGGCGACGCGCTGGCGGCGATCGACATTGCCTTGTGGGATCTGACCGGCAAGCGCCGCGGACTTTCCGTGCGCGAACTGATCGGGCCGGCCGTGCATGGCGCGATCCCCAGCTACCTTTCGGGCCTGCCCGCCGCCACGCTGGACGAGCGGGTCGCCCTGGCCCGCGACTGGCAATCGCGGGGAATGACGGCGTTCAAATTCGCCGCCGTCGTCAGCCACGAAGGCGTGGTCGAGGAAATGGCCGCCCTGCGCGGCGCGCTCGGCCCCGATGCGGAAGTGCTGATCGACCTGCACTGGAAATTCTCGCCCGAAGAGGTGCGCGCCCTGATCGCCCGGCTCGCACCGCTGCGCCCGGGCTTCGTGGAGGCTCCGCTCAAGCCCGAGGACATGCCGGGGCTGGCGCGGCTGGCGGCGGAGAGCCCGGTTCCGGTGGCGGCCGGCGAGGAGTGGTACACCGCCTATGAATTCGCCAATCGCCTAGCGTTCGGCCCGATCGCCTATGTCCAGCCGGAGATGGGGCACACCGGCCTGACGCAGTTCCTGCGCATCGCTGCCTTGGCCGAGGCCCACGGCGTGGCGGTGGCGCCTCATGCCACCATCGGTGCCGGCATTTTCCTGGCGGCCAGCCTCCATGCCTCCGCCACCCTGCCGGGCTTGTGGAAGCATGAATGGCAGCACTCCGTTTTCGAACGGAACCTGGCGGTGCTCGATACCGATATGGCCCATGGACCGGATGGTTATCGCCTGCCGACCGGGCCGGGCCTTGGCGTGCGGCCCAATGCGAAATTCCATGAGCTGGCGGAGCACGTCGCGTGACGGCGCTCCGATTGGCAACGATCGAACCTTGGTGCATAGGACCATGTTGTGCGCGCTAAACTCAATGCCCAGCCGAACCAGAGCCTGATCGATGGCATTGCCACGCTCCAGGCGCTTGCGACATCGCCGGAGCCGGTCGGTTGCCGCGAACTGGCGCGGCGGCTGGATGCCGATCCCACCAAGATCAATCGCCTGCTCAAGACGCTGGCCTACCTGGGCATCGCGCGGCAGACCGCCAATCGCAAATATACCGCCGGTGCGGGCATGCACGTCCTGGCGGCGCAGAGCCTCTTCGCCTCCGGCCTGATCCGCCGCGCACTGCCGGTCCTGGAGGGGCTGCGCCGCTTCGGCCACACCGTGGCGCTGGGCGTGCTGTGGGGAGACAGCGTGAGCTATCTGTTCCACGCGCCGCCGGGCATCGAGGCCTCGGCGGGGCTGGGGCGCATCGGCCTGCTGCCCGCGACGACCAGCGGCATCGGCATCGTTCTCCTGTCCGAGCACGACGACGACGAAGTGCGCGATATCTACCGGGACCGCGAGATTCCGATGTTCCCGGATGGGATCGAGCAATTGATCGCCAAGCTCGCCGAAGTGCGCGAGCTGGGCTACGCCCGCGTTCACGTTGCCGACGAGCGCGATCATCATGTCGTGGCGGTTTCCACCGGCGATCCGGCCCATGCGGGCCTGGCTTTGTCGGGGTGGATTCCGGAAGCCGCTACCGAGCCGCTCGTCGCGGCGCTTCGCGAGGCCGCGCCCGAGATCGGAGGCTGACATGGCCTCACCCGTTCAGGCCGCCTCCGCTTCGGCCGCGCCCGCGCCGAGCGCGGGGGCCGAGACCGCTGCCCCCGCCGCGCCCGGCCGCATGCGCTGGGCGATACTGGCGCTGCTCTTCGCTTCCACGGTTCTCAACTACGTGGACCGACAGACGCTCTCGATCCTTGCGCCGATGGTTCAGAAAGACCTTGGCATGGACGATATCGGCTATGCCCAGGTCGTCCAGTTCTTCCTGATCGCCTATACCATCGCCTACCTGCTTGCGGGCTGGCTCACCGACCGACTGGGGACGCGGCTGGCACTGGCGCTGTTCGTGGGCTGGTGGTCGCTGGCCAACATGGCGACGGGTCTGGTCCGCAGCGCCGGAGCGCTGGGCGGCGCGCGCGCCATGCTGGGGCTTGGCGAGGCGGGCAACTACACCGCCGGGCCGAAAGCGATTTCCGAGCACTTTCCGCCGCAGGAGCGGGGCTTCGCCTTCGGTACCTATACTGCCGGCGCCATGGTCGGCGCGACGATCGCCCCGCCGCTGATCGGCTGGCTGGCCCTGACCCAGGGCTGGCGCGCGGCTTTCGTGGTGACGGGGGCGCTGGGCTTCGTGTGGCTCGCGGCCTGGCTGGCGATCTATCCGCGCGGCAAGGCCGGCCCCACCGAGACCGCCGAGCCGACGCCCTGGCGCGCGATCCTGCGCGAACGTCCGCTCTGGGGATTTGCGCTGTCGCGGATGCTGGCCGATCCGGTATGGTACTTCTACTTGTTCTGGTTCCCGAAATACCTGTCCGACGAGCGCGGGCTGAACCTGGCCACGATCGCCGCGACGGCCTGGATCGTCTATCTGGCGGCAGACCTTGGCAGCATCGGCGGCGGTGTCTTCTCCGGCAGGCTGATCCGGCGCGGGATCGACCCGGCACGCAGCCGGCTCATCGGCCTGGCGGTGGCGGCGGTGCTGGCGCCGGTGGGCATGGCGATCTCGACCGGGCCGGCCATCCCGCTGACTTTCGCAATCGCCGCGGCCGTCGCTTTCGCGCACCTCGTGTTCCAGATCAACCTGAGCACCCTGGTGGTCGATCTGTACCCCACGCGCGTCGTGGCCACGGTGTTCGGCATCGTCGCGGCGGGCAGCGGACTGGGCGGCATCTTCTCGACCCAGCTCGTCGGACGGCTGGCGCAGTCAGGGCACTATGACCAGGTGTTTCTGCTCATGGGCATGCTGCACCCGCTGGCGGCACTGGTGGCCTGGCTTTCGCTGCGCAGCCAGCCGCGCTCGGAACTGCGCTCCCCCGATCGGGCGGACTGAACGGGGCGGCTCAGGAAAGGCCGTTCCGAACCTGCCACTGGCGTGCGAGATCGGGCCAGCGGGCAATCGGCCAGGATGGGTCTGCGCGCAGGCCCAGGCCATGGGCGCCGTCCTCGAACAAGTGCATGTCGATCGCCCCGCCCGATGCGCGCACGGACGCGAACAGCGCGAGCGCGTGATCGACCGGCACCACGCGGTCATGCACGGCATGGACCAGGAAGATCGGCGGCGTGATCCCCGGCAGCTTGCCGTCGAACGACCACTGGGCAATGTCCTCGGGCGAAGGGTCCGGGCCGAGCAGGGCGAGCCGCGAGCCGACATGGGTGCCGGCCCCGAGCGTGACCACGGGATAGAGCAGGATCGCCCCATCCGGCCGGGTGAGCAGGTGGTCGGCCTCGTCCAGCACCGGGTAGGTGCGGTCGTAGACCTTGACGCAGAGGCTGAGCGCGAGGTGCCCGCCCGCGGAGCCGCCCATCACGGTGACCCGCCTGGGATCGATGCTCCACCGCCCGGGACCGCCCGCGCGGATCAGCCGCATGGCGCGCTGCGCGTCCTGAAGCGCCACCAGCGCCTTGCCGCCCCAGCGGTCCGCTGGAAGCCGGTAACGCAGCACGAATGCCGCCACGCCCTGCGCATTCATCCAGCGCGCGGATTCGTACCCTTCGCGGTCGATACCGACGCGGGAATAGCCGCCGCCCGGCACGATCAGCACGGCCGCTCCGGTCGGGTTGGCGGCGGCGAAATAGGACAGGGTGGGCCGGGTGACATGCTCGGCCACGCGGTAGCGAAGGCCGGCGTTGTCCCACTGGTCGTCCACGGATTCCGTCACTTGCGGCACCGGGCCTCCGGGCATCCGGCGTTCCGACCAGAGGGGAAGGACGAGATCGGGTTCGCGGGTGTCCTTCGAGAAGCCGAGGATCTCGGTTGCCGAACTGGCCGCCTGGGCAAGCGCGCGCGGCGCTGCGAGCGCGCCTGACAGAAGGGTGGCGCCCGCCAGCAGATCGCGGCGGGACGGCTTCGGCAGGTCTGTCATTTGCGGCGTATTCCTCCCTCTCCCCGGGCCTCTTGGCTCCATGCGAAGAGTGCGGCTTTGTGGCGTAGTTAGCAATATGAATTTGCGGACAATTCGATAAATGCGCCAATGATCCGATTATACGGTCATAATCGTGGCTATATATGCAACGGTGGTCCGCGCCGTTCCGGGCACCGCCGCCCGTCACCCTTACCCCGAAAAGACGAAGTTTACCGTCAGGGATAGGTGATATTCTCCGCGCATAAGCCGAGGATCGGCCCGACCGTGGAGAGCTGGGATGCAGGAGGACAATAGCGCGAAGCCGCAGAATGCGAACAAGGCCCTGTGGGAGAAAGGCGATTTCACCCGTCTTGCCGCAACCATGCGGGAAAGCGGCGAGGAACTGGTCGACTGGATCGCGCCCCAGCCGGGCATGGAGGTGCTCGATCTTGGCTGCGGCGACGGCACGACGGCGGTTCCGGCGGCGCGGCGCGGCGCGCATGTGCTGGGCGTGGACATTGCCTCCAACCTCGTTGCCGCTGGAAATGCCCGCGCGCGCGCGGAGGGGCTGGCGAACTTGCGCTTCGAGGAGGGCGACGCCAGCGCGCTGACCGGGCTGGGCGATGCCGGTTTCGATCTGGTCGTCAGCATCTTCGGCGCGATGTTCGCGCCGCGTCCGCACGATGTCGCCGCCGAGATGGTTCGCGTTTGCCGGCCCGGCGGAAGGATCGTCATGGGCAACTGGATACCCGGCGATCCGACGCTGGTTGCCATGGTGCTGAAGACATGCGCCGCTTTCATGCCGGCGCCGCCCGAGGGCTTCGTCAGCCCGGTGAGCTGGGGCCAGGAAGACCTCGTGCGCGAACGCTTCGGTGCCGCGGGCATCGCACCGGAGCGGATCGCCTGCGAACGGGCGACTTATACCTTTCGCTATCCCGGAACGGCTGCGGCGTTCCTCGCCGTCTTCCGCGACTACTACGGACCGACCATGAACGCTTTCGATGCGGCGGGGCGAGACGGCCGGCGGGACGCGTTGCAGGCGGAGCTGGAGGCGCTCTTCGAGGCCGAAAACCGGGGCACGGCCGGGCAGACGGTGATACCTGCGACATATCTGCGCGTGACCGTCGAAAGGTAAGGCTCCAGACGTGGCTCACGGCGCGGCGGGGGCGGCGGCCGGGGTGCCGCTTTCGAGTGTGAACAGGGCGACGAGACCCGATGCCACTGCAAGAACGGCTGCGACGATTGCGGCGGCCTGGAATGCCGCAGTGAGTTCCGCCGCGGAGACGGCGATGACCGCGCCGGCCACTGCGGTGGCGACGAGCCCGCCGGTGCGGGCAATCGCGCTGTTGAAGCCCGAGGCGGTGCCGGTATGGCGCTCGTCCACCGAGGAAAGCACGGCAGTGGTCAGCGGTGCCACCGCGCCGGCCATGCCCAGCGCAATCACGGCGATGCCGGGCAGGATGCTGGTCCAGTAACTGGCCGTGGGATCTGCGCGCATCATCAGGGCGAAGCCGGCGCCGGTGACGATGGGGCCAAGAGTGAGCGGCCAGCGCGGGCCGATGCGCTCGGTCAGGCGCCCGGCAAGGCGCGAGACCGTGCCGATCACTATCGAGAACGGCAGAAGCGCGAAGCCTGCCTCGGTCGGGCTATAGTGTCCGCCGACGATCAGCAGGTAGGGCAGCAGCATCAGCAAGCCGCCCAGCGCGCCGTAGAGCAGCAGGGTCAGCAGGGTCAGGCCCACGAAGGGGCGGGAGGCGAACAGGGCCAGCGGCATCATCGCGCGCTCGCCCAGGCGGCGTTCCGTCATGATGAACAGGGCCAGCAGCAGGATACCCGCCCCCAGCCCGATCCAGGTTCCGGTCGATGCCGCGTGATGGCTGGACCACAAGGTCAGCGCCCAGGTGATCGCGCCGAGGGCGGCGGTCGCCAGCAATGCGCCCGTCCAGTCGAGCGGTTCCCGGCCTTTTTCGCTCTCCTCCACATAGCGCCAGGCCACCAGGATCGCCGCGGCGGCCACTGGTATGTTGAGGTAGAAGATCGCGCGCCAGCCGACGCTGTCCACCAGCCAGCCGCCGAGCGGCGGGCCGACGGCGCTGGCGATGGCGCCTGCCGCTGCCCAAGTGCCGACGGCGCGCCCCCGGGCCTCGCCCTCGAACGAACTGCCCAGGATGCCGAGGCTGTTTGGCATGAGGATGGCCGCACCGATGCCCTGCGCCGCGCGCGCGGCCAGCAGCATCGCCAGGTCCTGGGCAAGGGCACAAGCGATCGAGGCAAGCGTGAACAGCACGATGCCCGTCACCAGGGCGCGCTTGCGCCCGAAATGATCGCCCGCGGCGCCGCCCAGCAGCAGCAGCGCCGAGAGCGGCAGGAGATAGGCGTTGATGACCCAGGGCAGGCTGGCGGCGTCTCCGCTGAGTTCCTCGCCGATGGCGGGCAGGGCGACATTGGTCACCGAGCCGTCGATGAAGGCCAGGCTGGATGCCAGCATCGTCGCCGCAATCGTCCAGCGCGGATGGGCGACGGTCTTGCCTTTGCGCGCCACGGCCTGGCCGCTGTCGCAATCGGTGGTGGGCAGGGCGGTCATGATGCCTCGGGCAAATTCAGCAAGGGCGAGGGCGGCAGGGCGGGCGGGGCAAGGCTGCCATGTCCGTCAGAGGTGCCGGGTTTCGGCAGGGGGATGCTGCCAGTCGTCATGCAGGCCGTCCATGTAGGCAAGGGGGGCGGAGACCAGGTCCCCGACCGGCAGATCATCCAGCGCGGCAAGATGCACGGTGACGAAGTCTCCGCCCATCGCCTCGATACGGCCGTGACCGTGGGTCGCGATCCCGCAGACCGAGCAGAAGCGGTGATGACCTTCGCCCCAGTCGCCCGACTTGCCGTAGTCCGCCAGTTTCCCGTCTCCGCTCAGCAGGCGGAAATCGCCGGGGGCGAGATGGCCGGCGTTCCACATGCGCTGTTTCCAGCAAAACGTGCAGTTGCACTTGCCCGTCCCCAGGTCGAGATCGATGTCCGCTTCGAAAGTGACCGCCTTGCAGTGGCAGCTGCCATGATAGGTTTTCTTCATGATCCCGAGCGCTCCTCCGGCCCTGCAAACCCGCCGTCCCGGCCGGTCGTGCCGAAGGAACAACTCGGCGGCTCCGCATTGGTGCCGGACCATTTGCGGCGGTCTGCCGCGCAAAACGCCGCATTGGTCTCGCCCCGGGTGCGGCCCGGCTGTTTTTCGCGGTTTTCCTCAAGTCATGCACTTGGCGGCGGGCACCAATCGACCGGGATCGAGTTGATCTGAAAGCGCGGTCTTCCCGCGCCTCAAAAAATGCTGCCCCTCGAGAGGCCGATCACCATGACGATACTTGTAAACGGCGCTGCCCTGGACGCTCCGCACGATGCGCGGGTATCTCTGCTGGACTTCCTGCGCGAGACTTGCGGGCTTTCCGGCACCAAGAAAGGCTGCGACCAGGGTGCCTGCGGAGCCTGCACCGTGCTGGCCGACGGGGAGCGGATACTCTCGTGCCTCTCTCTGGCCGTGCAATATGAGGGGCGCTCGATCACGACGATCGAGGGGCTGGGCCAGCCCGGCCGGTTGCACCCCCTGCAGCAGGCCTTCGTGGAACATGACGGCTTTCAGTGCGGCTACTGCACGCCCGGCCAGATCTGCTCCGCCGTGGGCATGGCTGCCGAGATTGCGCGCGGCGTGCCAAGCCATGTCACGGTCGATCTGGGGGGCGAGGACATCCTGCTCAGCCACGAGGAACTGCGCGAACGCATGAGCGGCAACTTGTGCCGTTGCGGCGCCTACAACGGCATCGTCGAGGCCATCGCCGAGACTTACGGGGCGGAAACGATGGCGGAGGCTGCGGAATGACCCCGTTCACGTATATGCGGGCCAGCGATGCGGCGTCGGCGGTTCTCAAGGGCGGCGCGGCGGGTGCCCGGTATCTCGGCGGCGGCACCAACCTCGTCGACCTGATGCGCGAGAACATCGAGACGCCCGAAAGCCTCGTCGACGTGACCGGGCTGCTGGGTGGGATCGATGAGCTGCCCGGTGGCGGGCTGCTGATCGGTGCTGCCGTGCGTAACACGGCGCTGGCCGAGAACCGGGCGGTCCGTCTGCGCTACCCGATGCTGGCGCGCGCCATCCTGGCCGGCGCGAGCGGGCAGATCCGCAACATGGCGACTGTCGGGGGCAACATCCTGCAGCGTACCCGCTGTTCCTATTTCTACGACGAGCCCGGATCGCGCTGCAACAAGCGCCATCCGGGAGAAGGCTGCGACGCGGTGGGCGGCTTCAACCGCAATCACGCCATTCTGGGCGCCTCGTCCGCTTGCGTCGCCGTCCACCCTTCCGACATGTGCGTCGCACTGGCGGCGCTCGACGCCGTGGTCCATATGCGCGGAAACGGCGGCGAACGGCGCCTTGCCTTCACGGCTTTGCACCGTCTCCCGGGCGAGTTGCCGGACGTCGATACCATGCTCCAGCCGGGCGAACTCATCACCGCAGTCGAGATACCGGCGATGCCATTCGCCGCGCGCTCCACTTACCGCAAGGTGCGGGACCGTTCGAGCTATGCCTTCGCGCTGGTTTCCGTGGCGGCGGCGCTCGATGTCGAGGGCGGGCAAGTGCGCGACGTGCGCATCGCACTGGGCGGGGTGGCGCACAAACCGTGGCGGGCCGAGCGAGCCGAGGCCCTGCTGCGCGGCGGTCCGCTGTCGGCCACCAGTTTCGCTGCCGCTGCCGAGGCGGAACTGGCTTCCGCGCAGGCGCTTTCGGGCAATGGCTTCAAGATCGATCTGGCACGGCGCACGCTCGTCGCCGTGCTCGAAGACCTTTCAGGAGAGATCGCATGAGCATCGCGAGCGACGCCAAGCAGGCGCTGCAGGGCGCGGTTCAGGGCGTCATGGCGAAAGCGGTCGCCCTCGCGCCGGACAGCTGGATCCCCGGAGGCGAGCCCGATCCTCTGATCCGCGAGCGTTACGGCCATGTCGGCAAGCCGCTGTCGCGTATCGACGGCCCCCTCAAGGTGGCCGGTCGGGCCACGTTCGCGGCGGAGTTTCCGCTGGAGGACATGGTCTACGCCTCACTGGTGTTCAGCACGATCGCCAAGGGGCGTATTGCGGCGATGGACACTTCCCACGCAGAGACGGCGCCCGGCGTAGTGGCGGTGATGGACCACCGCAATGCCCCGCGCCTTGCTCCGCCCCCTGTCTTCATGTCGGCGCCGAAGGCCGCCAATGGCGACAATCTGCCGATCATGCAGGAAAGCGAGGTCAACTGGAACGGCGAGCCGGTCGCCGTCGTGCTGGCGGAAACGCAGGAGCAGGCCGACCACGCCGCATCGCTGGTCCGCGTGACCTTCGAGGCGGCTCCGGCCCTGACCTCGCTGGACGAGGCGCGCGAACAGGGCACCAAGCCGGCCCTGTTCATGGGCCAACCGCTTCATGACGAGCGCGGCGATGCCGAAGCGGCGCTTGCCGCGGCCGAAGTGAAGGTGGACGCGCTCTACACGACGCCGCGCCACAACCACAATGCCATCGAACTGCACGGGGTGACCGTGGCCTGGCAGGGCGATGTGCTGCGTATTCATGACGCTTCGCAGCTGGTCGCCCATACCGCCTGGTCCATCGGCCAGATGTTCGACATGCCGGAGGACAAGGTCATCGTCACCTCGCCTTTCGTGGGCGGCGGCTTCGGGGGCAAGTGTCTCTGGCAGCACCAGGTGCTGGCCGCGCTCGCCGCGAAGCTGTGCCGTCGTCCGGTACGCCTCGTCCTCTCGCGCGAGGGCGTGTACCGGGTGGTGGGCGGGCGCTCGCCGACGGAGCAACGGGTGGCGCTCGGCGCGGATCGCGAGGGTCACCTCAAGGCGCTTGTCCATACCGGCGTGACCGTCAAAACTGCCAGCAACGCCATGCCAGAACCCTTCATCCTGCCCACCCGCAGCGCCTATGCTTCCGAGACGCTCAAGCTGGACGTGCAGGTGGTGGAACTCGACATGCTCGCCAACACCTTCATGCGAGCGCCCGGGGAGTCGGTGGGAACGTTCGCCCTGGAGAGCGCCATGGACGAACTGGCCGAGGCGCTGAACATCGATCCTGTGGAACTGCGCATCCGCAACGAGCCCGAAAAAGACCCGAGTTCCGGCTTGCCGTTCTCCTCGCGCCATATCGTCGAGGCCTGGCGCACGGGCGCGGAGCGCTTCGGCTGGGATCGCCGCGACCCGCGCCCCGGCATGCGCCGCGAGGGAGAGTGGCTGGTCGGCATGGGATGCGCCACCGGGACTTACCCCTATTACCGCATGGGCGGCGGCGCGGCCCGGATCACCCTGATGCAGGACGGGCAGGCGGTGGTCGATATCGCCGCGCACGAGATGGGCATGGGTACCGCCACGGCGCAGACCCAGGTCGCCGCCGAAAGGCTGGGCCTGCCTATCGAGGCCGTGCGCTTCAACTATGGCGATTCCACTCTGCCGGGCGTGGTGCTGGCGGGCGGATCGCAGCAGACCGCCGCTATCGGCGCCTCCGTGGGTGCCGCTCATCGCGAACTCGTGAAGCAACTGCTCAAGCTGGCGGGCAATGATTCCCCTCTCGCCGGTCTCAAGCCGGACGATGTGATCAGCCGCGACCTGGGGCTGTGCAAGGCCGATGAGACCGCGCGGCAGGAGAGCTATGCCTCGATCCTGTCACGCGCGCAGCAGCCGTCGGTAAGCGTGGAGGCCGAAGGGCCGCCGCCGCTGGAGACCATGCACTGGTCGATGCACAGCCACGCGGCGATGTTCTGCGAGGTTCGCGTCAACACGGTCACCGGCGAGCCGCGCGTCAGCCGGTTCCTGGGCTCGTTCGATTGTGGGCGCATCCTCAATCCGAAGACGGCCACCAGCCAGTTCCGCGGCGGCATCATCATGGGGCTGGGGCTGGCCCTGATGGAAGAAGCGCAATTCGATGAGCGCAAGGGCCGGGTGATGAACCCCAGCCTCTCCGAGTATCATGTGCCCGTGCACATGGACGTGCCCGAGATCGACGTGATCTGGACCGACATTCCGGACCCCCATGCGCCGATGGGCGCTCGGGGCATCGGCGAGATCGGGATCACCGGCACGGCGGCGGCAGTGGCGAATGCTGTCTACAACGCCACCGGCAAGCGCGTGCGCGACTTGCCGCTGACGCTGGACAAACTGCTTTAGGGCGCTGGATCGGCGGGGCGGCTCGGGCCAACGCCGCTTTCGTTCCGATGAACCGGTCTATGGCGCACGATCCGGTTCAGTTCGGAGGCAGGCGGCGGATGCGATAGGGACCGGTCCGGGCCGATAACGGACGGCCTTTCCAGCTTAATCCCACGCGTCCTTCCAGCAGCAGGCAATCGACGGCGGCATGAACCTCGGGCATGGCCTCCCGCCAGGTGTCGCCGGGTGCTATCGCGCGGGCGACTTCGCTTGGGCATACCGTGGCCCCCGGTTCGCGGGATGCGAGCAAGGCCAGAGCCGCCGCGCGCGCGTCGCCCATCATTTCCCCCGCGGTTTGCCGCGTGGAGTGCGGCCGGACGTCATCGGATCGGGCCGGGGCGGCGGTTTCCAGCCGGCGGGCGGCGTGCTGCGTTGCTGGTTGGTTCCGAGCCCCATCGCGCCGGGGCGCTGGCGTTGCAATCCCGACAGATCGGCGCGCTCGACCTCTTCCGCGCCGGCGCCGCCGCGCAGGAGGCTGATCTTGTCCCGGCAGCGCTTCGCTTCCTCGAAGTCCAGGGCGCTGGCCGCTTCCTCCATCTTGCGCTGCAGGTTTTCGATCGTCTCGGTCATGGATGCTGAACGCGCGGCGACCCTTTCGGTGCCTGCAGGTGGGGATGAACGCGTGGACCGCCTCGTTCCGGACCGAACTTCACCAGGAGTTCGGCTGGAATCGCGGCCAGTATCTCGTCATTCCTGCAGGTTGTCGCTTCACCGGAATGCGTAATCCGGTCGCTGCCGCGCAGCATCGATAACCTTTCGTCACATTCCATTGGCTGCGTTTCGATCGGATTATTGGAATTATCACCTTGCACTTCGGTGATTGTGCGATGCAAGATTGTCCCGCATCATCTTCATGTAATCTCGGTCTGTTTTACGGACTGCCATTCCTATTACCTTGTCAGCACCTTGATCGCGGCAGCCAGCGGCAGGATCGCCAGGGTTTCGAAAAGGGGACAGCATGAACGGGTCCGTCGCCAATCCCTCTAGCCCTGTGGCCGAGGCCCCGTGGTATGCCCTGGACGGCCGGCAAGTGCTGGACGAACTCGGCGCCGCGCCAGGGGGTCTTTCGCACGAACAGGCGGCAGCGCGTCTGCGGCAGTATGGACCCAATAGCCTCCCCGAAACCGCGCGCGTGCATCCCTTGCGGCGCTTCCTCATGCAGTTTCACAATCCTCTGATCTATTTCCTGATTGCGGCAGGGCTGGCGGCGTTCCTGCTGGGGCATCCGGTGGACGCATCGGTCATCATGCTGGTGGTGGTGGTCAATGCCATCGTCGGCTTCGTGCAGGAGGGCCGGGCGGAGGAATCGCTGAACGGCATGCGCGCGTTGCTCTCTCCCCACGCCGTCGTGCTGCGAGGGGGAGAGCGAACCTCGGTCGATGTGGCGGATATCGTGCCGGGAGACATCGTGCTGCTGGAGCCGGGAGACCGCGTCCCTGCCGACTTGCGCCTGCTCAAGGCGCGAGGTCTCGCCATCGAGGAAGCCGCGCTCACCGGCGAATCCGTCGCGGCGGAAAAAGGCGAGGGGGCCGTTCCCGTCGACGCGCCGCTGGGCGACCGCGCCTCGATGGCCTTTTCCGGTACGCTGGTGGCCAAGGGGCAGGCCACTGGCCTGGTCGTCGGCACGGGCAGCGCGACCGAGATCGGGCGTATCAGCGGCATGCTCCAGGCGGTGCCGGTGCTGGTGACGCCGCTGATCCGGCAGATCAACCGCTTCTCGCATCAGCTTACTTTCACCATCCTGGGCGCTTCGGTACTGCTGTTCATCTTCGCGGTCCTGGTGCGCGGCTTCGCCTGGGACGATGCGCTGATCTCGATCGTGGCGGTGGCCGCCGGAGCCATTCCCGAAGGTCTGCCTGCCGTCATCACCATCACCCTGGCCATCGGCGTGCGGCGGATGGCCGCGCGCAAGGCGGTGATCCGCAAGTTGCCCGCCGTGGAAACGCTGGGCGCCACCTCGGTCATCTGCACCGACAAGACCGGCACCCTCACGCGCAACGAGATGACCGTGCGCCACGTCTTCACCGCTTCGAGTGCACTGGAGGTGTCCGGTTCCGGCTATGCGCCGCAGGGCATGATCGCGGCCGATCCGCTGGACGCTCCCGCTGGCGGGCAAGTCGATGGCGGCGATGCGGCGGCGATCATCCGCTGCGGCATGTTGTGCAACGATGCCAGCCTGCGCGAGGAGTCCGGCGTGTGGAGCGTGGCGGGCGATCCGATGGAAGGCGCATTGCTCGCGCTGGGGATGAAAGGGGGGATGGACCCTGCCCGGGTGGCCGCCGAATGGCCCCGGCTGGACGAGATCCCCTTCGATGCCGACTATCGCTACATGGCGACGCTTCACCGCGGGCCGGGCGACGATCATGTGGTCTTCGTCAAGGGCGCGCCCGAGGCTGTGCTGGCTCTGGCGGGCGGGCAGGCCGATCCGTCCCGATGGGACCGGCTGGCCGCCCGCGCGGCGGCCCAGGGCGAGCGCTTGCTGGGCTTCGCCATGCTGACTTTGCCGACCGCCCGGGACCGGCTGCGCTTCGAGGATCTTCAGGGGCTGACGATGCTCGGGCTCATGGGCTTCATCGATCCGCCGCGCGAAGAGGCGCGCCGCGCGATCGCCGAGTGCCGCAGCGCCGGCATTGCGGTGAAGATGATCACCGGAGACCATGTCGAGACCGCGCGCGCCATCGCCCGCCAGCTCGATCTCGCGGACGATCCGGTGGCGATGTCCGGCGCGGAACTGGAGCGGCTGAGCGACGCCGAACTCATGGAGGTGGTGGGCGGCGTCAGCGTCTTCGCGCGGGCCAGCCCGGAGCACAAGCTGCGCATCGTGCGGGCGCTGCAGGCGCGAGGCGCCATCGTGGCGATGACCGGGGACGGCGTGAACGATGCGCCGTCGCTCAAACAGGCCGATGTCGGCACCGCCATGGGCCTCACCGGCACCGAAGCCGCGCGCGAGGCGTCGCAGATGGTCCTGCTGGACGACAATTTCGCCTCCATCGTCGCGGCCGTGAACGAGGGGCGCACGGTCTACGACAATTTGCGCAAGGTCATCGCCTGGACCCTGCCGACGAACGGCGGTGAGGCCATGCTGATGGTGCTGGCGATCCTGGCCGGCTTCACCCTGCCGATGACGGCGACGCAGATCCTCTGGATCAACCTTGTCACGACGATCACGCTGGGCCTCGTGCTTGCCTTCGAGCCGCCTGAAACCGAAGTGATGCAGCGCCCGCCGCGCCGGGCCGACGCCTCCCTGCTCTCACCGTTCCTGCTGTGGCGGATCGTGTTCGTCTCCCTGCTGTTCACCGGCCTGATGCTGCTGGTGTTCTTTGGCGCCCTGGCCCGGGGCGAGGATGTCGAGACGGCGCGCACGCTGGTGGTCAACATGCTGGTGGTGGGGGAGATCTTCTACCTCTTCAACGTGCGCTACCTGCACATGCGGTCGCTGACCCTGCGCGGCGCGCTGGGAACGCCGTCCGTGCTGTTGTCGGTCGGCGCGGTGGTGCTGGCGCAGTTCGCCTTTACCTATCTGCCGGTAATGCACGAGGTGTTCGATACGCGGTCCGTGTCGCTGTTCGACGGCGTGATCATCGTCCTGCTCGGGGTGCTGCTTTTCGCCGTACTGGAAGCGGAGAAGTGGATCATGAAGCGGTTGGACTGGTTCGAAGACCTCCATTCCTGATCCAGGCGGCGCCCTGCGGGCCTCCCGCGCGGCCCGCAGGGCGTGCCGATAGGCGCGGGCGCGCACTGCCTGTTGCCGTCCTTCCGCCAGACTACGTCCCGCCTGACGGTCTTCCCGCCGCAGAGCATGAGCCTTGGCAGCGAAACTGCCCTAGCCGCGTTTTCCCTTTGGACATCAAGGAGAAATACATGCGGATTCCGAAGTTATCCCTCGCCGTGGCACTGATTGCAGGGAGCCTTGGCCTGGCTTCGCCGGCGAGCGCTCAGCATCATTACGACCGTCACGCCCGTGTCGAACACCATCACGATGCCCGCCGCGACCATGCCCGCCGCGACCATGCCCGCCGCGACGACCGCCGCTATCGTCCTGCGCCGCGCCGTCATGACGTCCGCCGCCGCCATTCGTATCGTCACTCCTATCGCCACGCCAGCCATTGCCGCACCGTATGGCGCCATCATCGCCGCGTGCGCGTCTGCCGCTAGGAGGTGAAAGCCCCCGGCCCGGTGCCGGGGGCTTCAGCCGACCATTCCCGCCGATGGCCCGATCGCGCGCTTGCCGGACAGGGTGGCCGGAGACATACTCCCAGGCATGACCAAGTACCTCATCTCCTTCCCGAGCGAGGCCATGGTGCTGACGCCGGACGAACTCGCGGTGGCCGCCAGGGAATCCCATGCGGTCATCGCCGCGGCCAAGGCTGCGGGAGTCTATGTTTTCGGCGGCGGAATAGAGGAGGGCGTTCCCCCCGTGCTGGTTTTCGGCGAGGGAGACGTGTCTTCGCGGATCTATCCCGGCAGCCGGTTGGACGGCGGGTTTACCGTCCTGGAATTGCCCAGCCGCGAGGAGGCTGAGCGATGGGCGGCCAGGATCGCTGCCGCCTGCCGCTGCGCGCAGGAACTGCGTGAATTCATGTACGATCCGGAAAGTTAGGCCGGAAAGCTAGGCCGGAAAGCTGGGCCGAAGAGAAACGCCGGCAGCCGGGCGCTCGCTCAGGCGGGCACGATCTCGATATTGGGATGGTCGGCGAACACTTCCATCACGATGTCGAAGTAAGTCGTGCCGCGGCCTTGCTCCAGGGCCGTCAACTGCCCGGCTATGGTTGAGCCATTGAACATCGTTCGCTGGCCGAGCCTTCCGCTCAGGAAGGCATGGGTGCATTCCGGCCCGAGGGCCGCGCGTGTCGCTGCCATGTCCTTCCAGTGCAAGGTGACTTTTTCGGCCCCCTGCATCGCGCCGTAGCCGCCGTAGAGCAGGTCGTTCAGGGCATCGAGGCTGTCTGCCAGTCGCCAGGATTCCCCGGCCATGAAGACCCTGTTGATCTCGGCATAGAACGCGGGAATGTCCGTGATGACGCTTCCGTCGATCTCGAACTGTCGCGCTTCCATCGGATCGTTCTCAGGCGGCGCGCTGGAGGAACCGCTGGGAGAGCCCGTGATAGAGCTTTTCCTTGCAGACGAACTGGGCGGCGAAATCGCCGATCAGCGCAGAGGCGAGAAGCGGCATCATCAGGCCGCGGCTGGCAGTCGTTTCCGAGATGATGATCACGGCCGTGAGCGGCGCGCGCACGACACCGGTGAAATAGGCGACCATGCCCAGCAGGACGATCGCGCCCGGCGAATAACCCGGAAAGATTCCGCGCAGAAGCTCGCCGATCCCGGCACCGATGGAGAGGGAAGGCGCGAAGATGCCGCCCGGCACGCCGGAGACGGCCGTCGCCAGTGTCGTCACGAACTTGGCCGCCCCGAACCAGACGGGCACGTCTTGGCCGGCGATGATGCCGTTTGCAGTATCGTAGCCGGTGCCCCAGGTCAGGCCGGTCGACACGCCGAGCGCGGCGACGATGGCGCCGCAGATCGCGGCGAACAGCACCGGACGTGCGCGCAGCCAGCCCATCGGGCGCATGGTCGTGGTTCCTGCTCCCAGCATCAGCCGGGAGAACACGCCGCCGGCGATCCCGCCCAGGATGCCCGCGACCGGGGTGGCGATCAGCGCCTGCTGGAAGCCCAGCGTCTGGCGCATGGCGCCGAAGTAGATGTAGTCTCCCGCCAGCCCCAGGCTGACCATGCCCGCGATCAGCACGGCGGCCATGACCAGCAGCGTCATGCGCTGCTCGTAAGCTGCGGCCAGTTCCTCGATGGCGAAGGCCACACCGGCCAGCGGCGTGTTGAAGGCAGCGGCAACGCCCGCCGCGCCGCCTGCGATATAGACCGAAGACCGCAAGGGCACGCGCAGCATGCGGTGCATCCTGCCCATGATGGCTGCGGCGATCTGCACGGTCGGACCCTCGCGGCCGACCGAGGCGCCCACGAGAAGCGCGCCCACGGTCAGGAAGAACTTGGCAATGGCGGCGCGGGCGGACACCAGGGTGGACAGCGCCGCCTCCGGGTTCTTGGTCGCGGCCATCACCTGGGGAATGCCGGAGCCCTTGGCCAGAGGCGCGAAACGCAGCGTGATCCAGGCGATGGCGGCAAAGCCTGCAGGCGTCGCCAGCAGGGGCCCCCACCACCAGCGGGCTGCAAACATGTGGAACAAGGCGTTGGCTTTGTCCGCCATGTCCGCGAAGACCAGCGCCACCAGACCGACGAGCACGGCCCCGCCCACGATCGCCACGCGCCTGCGCCAGACCAGCGCTTCCGGACCGTGACGGCGCAGGACCACGCGAAGTCGGCGAGGCAGCAGGCGGCTCGGTTTGATCACGGTGCGAGACTCTCTGATGAGCGAATGGGAGAGGGCGGGGAGCCCGGCCCTATTGAAGCGCTTCGCCCGGCCTGTCCACCCATGCAGGGCATTCGTTCCTGTCAATCGCAGCCTGGGTACGGCGTAACAGGCAGGAAGCACTGTGCTGGTCGCAGCCTTTCGTATTGGGGGCGCGCTTTCCTTTCCCATCGCGCCCGGCTGCTTTTCGCACGCCCGAGCATAAACGCCTGCTCCAGCCGGACCATTGCCGGCTGGAGCGTTCGGCGGCGTCAATACTTGTAGGCGAAGCTCAGGAAGAAGCTGCGGCCGGGTTCGGGGAAGCCATCTGTAAGCACGTAGTAATCGTCGAACAGGTTGCGCGCGCCGGCGCCGATCACGACACCGCGGTAGACCTCGTAGTTCACGGAAATATTGGCCTGGAAATAGGCGCCCGTGCGGTAATAGCGCGTGCCGGCGGTGTTCACCGTCCAGCGGTCCGAGGCGATATCGGCATTGGGCAGGATGTGCAGGCCGTCCAGAGGCGCCCAGTCGGCCCAGATGAATGCCTTGTGCGTAGGCACGCCGGTGGGCTGGAAGGCGGTGTTCGTCGGATCGTCGATATCGCGGTGCGTGTACGTGTAGTTGCCGCCGAGGCTGAGGGTGTCGCCCAGCGTCGCGGTCAGCGCGATCTCGCCGCCGTAATAGTTGCCGCTGCCGAGGTTGCGGCTCTGGGTTACGGGCTGCTGGTTGAAGATGGTCGGGAAGGCTACGATCACATCGCTCAGGTGCGAGTAGAATACAGCGGCCTCGGCGTGGAGCGGGCCGAAGTCGCGTGCTCCGCCGATCTCGTAATTGGTGGCGCGCTCGGCCTTGAGGTCGGGGCTGGAGGTGGCTCCGCCGAAGCGCGAACTGAAGCGCTCGAAAATCGTCGGGAAGCGGGCGCGCGAGGAAATGCCGGCATGGAGGCTGGTGGCCGGGTCCGGTGTCCATACCAGCTGTGCCTGCCCATTGAGCGCCTGGCCGTTGTGCAGCGGATATTCGATCAGCGCGTTGCTGGCGTAGTCTTCCGCCCGGGTAAGATTGCGCCAGTCGAAGCTGACGCCGGCGGTGAGGGCCAGCGCGGGGTTGAAGGCAAGGCGGTTTTCGGCCGCGATGCTGTAGGTTTCCTCGATGCTGGTCTGCTTCGGCTCGGTCGTGCCGATACCGTTGGCGAAGCTCTCCTGCCATTCGACATGCTTGTCGCGGCGGTAATGCGCGGCCACGCTGAAGCGGTCGGCCTCGCTCACGTCCACATCGAGCTGCGCCGATCCGCCCCAGGCTTTGTCGGCGTAATAGCTGTTGAAGGCGCGCGGGCGCGTCTGGGTGGTCTGGCTGGCATCGTCGAAAGCGCGCAGCAGGTTGTCGAAGCTGTTGCGGTAGACGCGTGTCTTCAGCGTCGCCAGATCGCCCAGCGCCGTGGTGGAGAGGAAGTAGATGCTGTCGATGTTCCAGTAGGGCCACGACCAGTTGCGCTGGGATGCGGAACTGTCGGTGATGTGCAGCGGCGCGTTCTTGGCGCCTTCCTGACGGGTATAGCTCAGCGAATATTCGTCCGTGGCATTGGGCGTGAAGCCCAGCTTGGCATTGACGCGCCAATCCTCAGTGCGCGAGAAATCGCGGTGGCCGCCGTCTTCCGCCGATCCGGCGCTGGGCTCATAGCTGCCGGGCAGGTCCCAGTGGTCGGTGAAGTTGCGGGTGTAGCTGGCCTGTGCGTACCACTTGTCCTGCCGCGTGCCGAGCAGGGCGAACACATTGTAGCCTGCATATTCGGCCTCGCGCCCCAGGTTCAGCGTGCCGCGTGCCTCGGCCTCGATCGGCTGAGAGGGCTTTCGCGTCACCAGGTTGATCGCCCCGCCCATCGCGCCGGGTCCGTCCAGAACGGAAGCATAGCCCTTGGCCACCTGCACTTGCGCAATGTCGCCGGTGAGGAAACGTCCATAGTCGAGCCTGCCGTCCGCCGGCAGGTAGACGCGGATGCCGTCGATGGAGAGCGGCACCTGGTAGCGGTCGAAACCGCGCACGTTGATCAGGCGCTCATTGCGCGATCCGCCGCTGTTCGTCGAGGACACGCCGGGCATGAGGTTGACCGCATCGTCCAGGCTGTTGCGCTGGAACAGCCGCATGGCATCGGCGTCAAGCGTGGTGGAGGATATCGTCGGCGTCGATTCCGTTGGCGCGGTGACGATGATCTGGCCCAGCGTAAAGGCATCGTCCCGACCTGAAGTCGTGCTCGTCTGCGCCAGAACAGGCGCAGAGACCGACAAGGAAAGAGCGCAGGAAAAAGTTACCGCAAGCGCGGAAGCGGAACGTATCAAGGAAACCCCCATTTTTTTGACCTGTCGCCGTCCCGGCGATTCGCTATATCCGGTCGTATATAGCTTTGCCGCGCCGTAAAGCATAATGACGCCGGGGTTAGACAATGAGGATTGGCGATCGCGGCATGCGAAGGGGGAATGGACATCGGACCGAATTTCATGACTTGCGCATCCTGTCCGTCACCCGTCGCTCGCCCGTCCTGAGGTCGCGATGCGATACGGGCTGATCGGCCTCCTGCTGCTGGCCACGGCCGTTTCGGGCGCCCTGGCCGGGGAGCGCGGCGCGTGGAATTGGGGCGCGGACGCACCCCCGATCCCCGCTGACAATCCGATGAGCGCGGTCAAAGTCGAACTGGGGCGGCGCCTGTTCTACGATGCCGACCTTTCGATCAACGGCACGATGTCCTGCGCGACCTGTCACGAGCAGCACCACGCATTCGCGGACGGAAATCGCACTCACGCTGGAGCGCTGGACGATCCGGGGCGGCGCAATGTTCCCGCGCTCCAGAACCTCGCCTGGCTTTCGCCGCTGACCTGGGCCGATCCGCGGCAGGCCACGCTGGAGGCGCAGGCCTCGGTGCCGATCCTGGGCGAGCACCCGGTCGAGATGGCGATGAAGGGGCAGGAAGCGGAACTGTCCCGGCGGCTCGGCCGCGATCCCTGCTATCGCAGCTTGTTCCGCAAGGCCTTTCCGCAATCCCGGGGGCGGATCGACTATGCCGACGTGGTGAGGGCGCTGGCCGCTTTCGAACGAACGCTGGTTTCCCGAGGCAGCGCCTGGGATCGTTTCGAGAGCGGGGAGAAAGACGCGCTTTCAAGCCAGGCGCGGCAGGGGCTGACCACTTTCAGGCGCGACTGCGCGGGATGCCACGCGGGGGGCGATCTCACGGACGCGAGGTTCCACAGGATCGGTCCGGTCGGCGCCGATCCCGGGCTTGCGGAGATATCCGCCTCTCCGGACGACCTGGGCCGCTTCCGCACGCCCGGTCTGCGCAATGTTGCCGTGACGGCTCCTTACCTGCACGACGGTTCGGCGGCGACGCTGGCCGATGCGATCGCAGCGCACGGACAAGCCGTCCAGAGCGCGGACATGCCGCCGCTCATCGCCTTCCTGGAAAGCCTTACCGACCACAGCTTCCTGGCCAATCCGCAGTTTTCGCTGCCGATGGAGGCTTGCGGCAAGCCTTTGTGATCCCCGGCGTGGGCGCTAAAGCGTGACGCCGCGTTTCCAGATGCCGATGGCCCGCTCGTCGTTGCTTTCGTTGCGCGCAGGTTCGCCGCTGGCCACCGCGAGGATCCGGTCGAGCAGGACCTCTGCCGCCGTTTCCATGCCCTGTTCCAGAGCGATGCCGGCGTCGAAATCGATCCAGCCGGGCTTGCGCGCGGCAAGATCGTGGTTGGAGGCAATCTTCATCGTCGGCACCGGGCTGCCCAGCGGTGTACCCCGGCCGGTCGAGAACAGCGTGATCGTTGCGCCCGCCGCCGCCAGCGCAGTGGTGGACACGGCGTCGTTGCCCGGACCTTCCAGCACCGTCAGGCCGCCTTGCGCCCGCAGCGGCGAGATACGCTCGCCATAACCGATCACGTCACGCACGGGGGCGAGGCCGCCCTTCTGCACGGCGCCCAGCGACTTTTCCTCCAGCGTGGTAATCCCGCCGGCGATATTGCCGGGGCTGGGGTTTTCCGAGACCGGTTCGCCGTGATCGAGGAAGTAGCGCTTGAACCCGTTCACCAGGGCGGAGAGGCTGTCGAACACTTCCTGGCTGGTGGCGCGTTCCAGCAGCAGGTTCTCGGCGCCGAAGACTTCGGGAATCTCCGTCAGGATCGCGGCGCCGCCGGCCTGGGTGACGGCATCGGCCATCAGGCCGATCAGCGGGTTGGCGGTCAAACCGCTCATGGCATCGGAACCGCCGCATTTCACGCCCAGGCGCAGCGCCGATAGGGGCACGTCTTCACGGCTGTCGCCTGCCATCTCGGCCAGAAGCTCGGCAATCAGGGCCTGGCCGGCGGAGAACTCGTCCGTTTCGGACTGGGCGCGCAGGACCCGCAAGCGCGAACGGCGCGCTTCGGGAATGCGTTCCAGCAGTGCATCGAGCTGGTTCGATTCGCAGCCCAGCCCCAGCAGCAGCACGCCGCCGGCATTGGGGTTGAGCGCCAGCGAGGCGAGGATCGCGGCAGTGCCGTCCAGGTCCGCGCCAAGCTGCGAGCAGCCGAAAGGATGGTTGAAGGCGTGGACGCCCTCTGCCCCCTCCGGGCCCGCTACCATTCCGGCATTGGCCTGCGCGGCCAGTCGCTCGCCCAGCCGGCCGACGCAGCCCACCGTGGGCAGGATCCAGAGTTCGTTGCGCGTGCCGACGCTGCCGTCGGCACGCCGATAGCCGCGGAAGGTGCGCTCCGCGTTCGTGCTTGCGCCTGCCGCGGCAGCGCCGGGGCCGGCAAAGGCATAGGCTTTCTCACCTGCCAGAGCCGTGCTCAGATTGTGCGAGTGGACGTGCTCTCCCACCGCGATGTCGCGCGTGGCCAGGCCGATCGGGGCGCGGTAACGGTGGACGGCCGCGCCGGCGGCGATCGGCGCGACGGCGAACTTGTGGCCCGCGGGAATGGGATCGCGCAAGGTGACATGAAGGCCCGGCAGGCGGATTTCCCGGCCCGCATCGAGCGGGTGCAGGGCGACGGCGACATCGTCTTCCTGAGCAATTCGAACGGCATCGACGGAGGGGGCAAGAGTCTCGATCATAGGCCGACGATACGCCATTGCCAGCGCTGGCACAACTCGATATTCGGACGGCAGCCAAGGAGATTCCGGATGCCGCAGCTTTCGCTTCACCCCGACCGCCTGTTCCCCGCCGATCCCGACACGCGGGCCATCGCGCGCGAACTCTATGCGCAAGTGGCGGGGTTGCCGATCGTCAGCCCGCACGGGCACACCGATCCCGCGTGGTTCGCTTCCGATGCCGCCTGGACCAATGCGACCGAGCTTCTGCTGGCCCCCGACCACTACCTGTTCCGCATGCTCTATTCGCAGGGGATCGACCTCGATGCGCTGGCCGTGCCGCGCAAGGGCGGGCTGCTGCCCGATACCGATCCGCGCGAGGCCTGGCGCCTCTTCGCAGCGAACTGGCACTTGTTCCGAGGGACGCCCTCCAGCATGTGGCTGGACCATGTCTTCGCCGAAGTCTTCGGCATCGCGGTCACGCTGGATGCCGGTTCGGCGGACCATTACTACGACACGATAGCAGAGGCGCTGGCCTCGCCCGCATTCCGCCCGCGCGCGCTGTTCGAGCGGTTCAACATCGAACTGCTCGCCACCACCGAAGGCGCGGGCGACGATCTGAAGCACCACAAGGCGATCCGCGCTTCGGGCTGGAAGGGCAATGTGGTCACTACCTATCGCCCGGATTCGGTGATCGATCCCGAGCACGATTCCTTCGCGCGCGACCTTGCCCGGTTCGCACAGCTCTCGGGCGAGGACGTGGGGAGCTGGCAGGGCTACCTCGCCGCACACCGCAAGCGCCGCGCCGATTTCCAGGAGATGGGCGCCACGGCGACGGACCACGGTTTCCTCAGCGCGCGCACCGCCGACCTCTCCACTGCGGCGTGCGAGGCGCTGTTCGCCAAAGTCATGGGCGGCAAGGCCGATGCCGCGGAAGCCGAGCTGTTCCGGGCGCAGATGCTCACCGAGATGGCGCGGATGAGCCTGGAGGACGGCATGACCATGCAGATCCACCCCGGCGCCACACGCAACCACAACGCGCGTCTCTTCGCCAGCCACGGCCGAGACAAGGGGGCGGACATTCCGCGCGGCACCGAATATGTCGAGGCGCTGCGCCCGATGCTCGACCTGTTCGGCAACGAGCCGGGCCTTACCGTCATTCTCTTCACCCTGGACGAGACGACTTACGCGCGGGAACTGGCGCCGCTCGCGGGCCATTACCCCGCCTTGCGCCTTGGCCCGGCCTGGTGGTTCCACGATAGCCCGGAGGGCATGCGCCGCTTCCGTGAAATGACCACGGAGACCGCAGGCTTCTACAATACGGTAGGGTTCAATGACGATACCCGCGCGTTCCTGTCGATCCCGGCACGGCACGACGTGGCGCGCCGCATCGACTGCGGCTTCCTGGCGCGGCTCGTCGCGGAGCATCGCCTGGCGGATTGGGAAGCGGCAGAGTTGGCGCAGGAACTGACCCTGGGTCTCGTGCGCAAGGCCTATGGCCTAAAGGCTCCGGCGTCGCGCGTGGTGGAGCTGGCGTGACACGCCTTTCGCAAGCCTCGCTGGCCGCGCTTCCGGGCTCGGTCGCGGCGCCGCGGTACGACCGCGCGGCCGTGCGGCCGGGCGTCGTCCACTTCGGGCCGGGCGCCTTCCACCGCGCCCATCAGGCGGCTGCATTCGATACGCTGCTGGCTCAAGACCCTCGCTGGGGACTGACCGGGGTCAGCCTCCATTCGCGCGGCGTTGCCGATGCGCTGAACCCGCAGGATGGGCTCTACACCCTGGCGCGCCTTGATGCGGAGACCGACTACCGCGTGATCGGCGCGATCGGCCGGGTGCTCACGCGCGAAGATCCCGCTGCGATCCTGGCGGCCCTGGTCCATGCCGATACGCGCATCGTCAGCGCGACCGTGACCGAGAAGGGCTACTGCCTCGCCGCGGACGGCACGCTCGATTTCGCCAACCCTGCCATCGCCGCGGACCTCGACGCCGCGCGGTCCGCAGACTGGATGCCGTCATCCTTCACCGGCTGGCTGGTGCGCGGGCTTCAGGGCCGCCGTCTCGCAGGGCTGCCCGGCGTGACCGTGCTCTGCTGCGACAATCTCTCGGACAATGGCCGCAAGCTGGAAGCCGCGACCCTGGCGCTGGCGGAGGTGGTCGACCCCAAGACCGCGCGCTGGATCGCCGATCATGCGGCGTTCCCGAATGCCATGGTCGATTCCATCACGCCCGCCACTGACGACGCCCTGCGCGCCCGTGTCGCCGCAGCGATAGGGCAGGAGGACGCCTGGCCCATCCAGCGCGAGCGCTTCACGCAGTGGGTGATCGAGGACGGTTTCGCCGGGGAGCGCCCCGCGCTCGACCTGGCGGGGGTGACCTTCACCGGAGACGTTCGCCCCTTCGAAACCGCCAAGTTGCGCCTGCTTAACGGCGCCCATTCCTCGCTGGCCTATATCGGCCTGGGGCGCGGGCTGGAAACGGTGGCCGAAGCCATGGCCGACCGGGAACTCGCCGCATTTGCCGAGCGCCTGATGCGCGAAGATATCGCGCCATCGGTCTCCGCCCCGGCAGGGCTGGACCTGCAGGCCTATATCTCGGACATTCTGGCCCGCTTCGCCAATCCCGCGATCCGCCACCTGCTTTCCCAGATCGCCTGGGACGGATCGCAGAAGCTGCCCTATCGCCTGCTGGACACGGTGCGCGCCGCTCTTGCAGCGGGCCGCCCGGTCGCGCGGCTGGCGCTGCCCATCGCCGCCTGGCTGCGCTTCCTGGCCGCCGCCGCGCGTGAGGGCCGGACGATCACCGATCCGTTGTCGGGTCCGCTGCTCCAGCGCGCCGAAGACTGGCGGGCAGTGCTGGCGATGCGCGAGGTTTTCGGCGAACTCGGCGCGGACCCCCGCTTCGTCGGCGCGGTGGAGGCCGGCCTCGCAGGATTGGCGGCGGGACGTCTCGACCCTGCTTGCGTCCACTGAAAGGGGCGGCCCTTTCGGCGTCAGGCCGGGGCGGGCCCCGTGGACTCGGCGGGCACGAGTTCCAGCGCATGGGGCATGGTCGGCGCTGCCGTCTTGCCCTCGATCCGCGCGATCAGTTGCCCGGCGGCGCCGGCGGCCATTTCACCGAAAGGGCGCAGGACCGAGGTGAGGGCAGGGGTCAGCATGCGCGTGAGGATGCTGCCGTCGAAACCGACGATGGAGAGCTGGCCGGGCACCGCGATCCGGCGCGTCGCGGCCACTTTCATGACCCCTGCGGCCATGATGTCGTTGGCCGCGAAGATGGCGGTGGGGCGCGGCTCCCGGCTCAGCAGATCTTCCGCCGCGAGGACGCCCGAGGCGAAGCTGTAGTCTCCCGAGGTTTCCGCCAGCGAGATCCCCGCCTGGTTCGCGATTTCGCCCAGGAAGCCCGTGCGCCTCTCCTGCGCGGAGGCGACCCCTTCCGGCCCGTTGACGAGGCCCAGGGCGCGGTGGCCCAGGCCGAGCAGATGGCGCGCCACTTCGGCACCGGCCTGTCGTTCCTCGCTGAGGACGACGCCTGCAAATCCCTCGATCGGGATGGATGACAGCGCGACGGCAGTGACGGGGCAGGTATCCAGCGCTTCGGGCAGGCCCGGTACGCCCGAGACCGGCGGCAAGAGGATGATGCCGTCAACTCTCGACCTGTCGATGAAGGCCAGGACGTCGTCGATGACGGCGTCATCCTGATCGGGGCAGGCGTGGACCACCAGTTCGTAGCCGTTCGGCGATGCCACTCTGGCGATCCCGCGCTGGATGGAATCGAGCACCAGCGCGTTCTGGTCGTTATGCACCAGCCCGATCAGGAACGAGCGGCGCATGGCCAATGCCCTGGCGCCCCGGCTCGGCTTGAAGTTGAGCCGGTCGATGATGTCCTCGATCGTCTTGCGGGTGTTCTCGTTGACCTTGGGCGACTTGTTGAGGACGCGGGACACCGTGCGGATCGAAACGCCCGCGGCGGCGGCGACATCGTCGATAGTGGGCTCGCCGCCTGGGGATCGCGCTTCCGGTGCTTTCATCGCCTGTCGTGTAATGGCCTGCGGGCGGCGATCAAGGGCTTTCCCAAGTCGGCACCGGCACCTGCGCCCGCACCTGCGAACAGACATGGTCGTTTTTCGACCGCGCTGACGACGCTCGGGAAGTTTTACTGATTTATTTCCGCATTGTAGCGAAACCGTCACCAATCCGTGAAATAGGCCCGCTCCGGAAAGTTGCCGGCGCCGTGAACTCGTCGCGGCGCTTTCGCATCCAAGGGGGGTATAAGTGTTGAACAAGTCCGTTGTCACGTTGGCGGTTGCTGCCGGCTTTACAGTATTCGCGCCCGGAATGGCCCAGGCGCAGGATACCGCACCCAGTGACGCGGATGGCAGCGAATTCGGCGATATCGTCGTGATCGGCAGCGGCCAGACCCGCTCGGTCTCGACCCTGCTGCCCTCCAATCTCGAAGCCCTGCCGCCGGGTACCAGCGTGCAGAAGGCGCTGAACTTCCTGCCGGGCGTGAGCGCGCAGTCGATCGACGCGCTGGGCGTCAACGAGCAGTCCCTTTCGCTGCAGGTGCGCGGTTTCAGCACCACCCACCTCGGCTATACGCTGGACGGCATGCCGCTGGGCGACGGCGCCTACAACAACTACAACGGCCTTTCGATCAGCCGCGCGTTGATTTCCGAGAACCTCGGCCGGGCCGACCTGGCGACGGGCATCGCCGGCCTTGGCATCCCTTCGACCAGCAACCTTGGCGGCGCGCTGACCTATTTCAGCAGCGATCCGCACCAGGACATCGGCCTGACGGTCAGCCAGACGGTCGGTAGCGAAGATACCCTGCGCACTTTCGCGCGCTTCGACACCGGCGAGCATGGCGGGTTTTCGGCCTATGTCTCCGGCCACTACAGCGAACAGGACCTGTTCGTGAACCAGCGCGCCTATAACAAGTCGACCGGCAAGCAGTTCAACGGCAAGGCGAAGTACGCCTTCACCGGCGGCACGATCACTGCCTTTGCCGACATTTCGCGCACCAACCAGGCCGACGATGCCTATCTCTCCAAGGAAATGCAGGGGCGGCTCGGCTGGGACTGGGGCGGCTATGCGCCTGACTGGCAGTCGTACCTCGACCGCGCCTACTGCTCGGTGACGGGACCGACCGCGCCCACCAAGTGCGTTGCCGCACCTTCACCGCAGAAGAACTCGGACGTGACCTTCACTAACGGTCAGATCCTGCGCAATGACAACTTGTTCTACCTCGCCGGCGATTTCGACATCACCAAGGCGATCAAGGCCCGCGTTCAGGTCTATCACCATACCGACAAGGGCGCCGGCAATAACTGGATCGTCGGCTGGTCCAAGCAGGGCACGGCAACCACTGCCGATGACGTGCCGGTGCAGATCCGCGACACGCGCTATACCATCAACCGTACCGGCGGGCTCGGCAGCCTGAGCTGGGACGTGGGCTTCAACCAGTTCCAGGCCGGCTTCTGGATCGAGGAAAACAAGAGCAGCGCCGCGCGCTACATCTGGACCAACGTGACCGGCCCGTTCGACATCGGGCAGTTCCTGGAGGGCCAGCCAGATACGGCGCAGTGGGTGCAGGAAACGAAGTGGAAGACCCGCCAGTTCTACGTGCAGGACACGATCAAGCTGCTGGATGACGCGCTCACCGTCGACTTCGGCTTCAAGGGGACGTACTCCCGCTCGGACGCCGAGGCGCAGGACGGCATCGCCAAGACCCCGCCGCCGGCCTCCAGCCAGTTCGCCACCGGCTCGCTGACGGCCAAGGACTTCTTCCTGCCCGAAATCGGCCTGCACTGGCAGGTCGCCCCGCAGCACGAACTCTTCGCCAGCTATGCCGAGAACATGGCCATGTTCCAGGGCGGCTTCAAGCTGGGCCCGCAGTCCGTCTCGCAGACCGTGTGGAACGCGCAGGGCAAGACCCTGAAGCCCGAGACCTCGAAGAGCGTCGAAGGCGGCTACCGCTTCGTCAGCAGCCAGTTGCAGGTCGCGCTCAGCGGCTATTGGGTGAAGTTCGACAACCGCCTGCTCCAGTACAATCCCTGCCCGACCAACCAGCAGCAGAATCCGGGTTGCGGCAACTCGTTCCACAATGCCGGCAGTGTCACCAGCAAGGGCGTGGAACTGGGCGTGCTGTGGAAGCCGCTGCCCTGGCTGAACTGGTACAACTCGGCCTCGTACAACAAGTCCACGTATGACGACGATCTGAACTGGTGCACCGGCGCGACTTGCGTCATCAAGGCAACCGCGGGCAAGCAGCAGGTCGATACGCCCAAGGAAATGCTGGCGAGTGTCCTGTCGGTGAAGCAGGACGGTTTCTCCGCTTCGGTACAGGGCAAGTATACCGGTCGCCGGTACTATACCTATACCAACGACCAGAGCTTCGGTGGCTATGTCACCGTGGACCTCGGCCTTGGCTACGACTTTGGTGACTTCGGACCGCTGAAGGGCGGAAAGCTCTCGCTGAACGTGACCAATCTGACCAACAAGCGCTATGCGTCGAACTTCGACAACAGCGTCTTCGCACCGGACGATGTCAACGGAACCATCCTCGTGTTCCACTCCTCGGCACCGCGCCAGGTCTTCGGTACGCTGGGCGTCAGCTTCTGATGCGATAGGAGCCCTTTCGGGCGGATTTCAACGGCCTTTCCCGCCATGGCGGGGGAGGCCGTTTTCGCATGTGGCCGGGGGCGCCTTGCCATCAGTCGGCGGCGGAGATCACCTCGATACGCAGGGGAGCGCCGCCCGCGGCGATGTCGAGCAGGAGGTCGACATTCGGATGGGCGCCGGGCCGGCTGCGCGCGTCGGGGGTGTGTTCGGCGAAAATAGCCAGGCCATGCTCGGCCGCAGCCGCATCGAGCGTACCGAAGGACTGCTTCAGGTAGTTGTAGACGGCCAGGGAGCCTTGCTTGCCCGGCTGGTTCTCGATGCCGGCGACGACCGCGCCGGTTTTGTCGAGCAGGTCGATGCGCAGGATGCCGTCGATCGGCGGCAGTTGCTGGAGATTGTCCTTGAAGGCGGCGGCGGGTTGGATCGTCAAAGCCGTGTCTTTCGTGTTCCCGGGTGAATGGCGCGGGCCTCTAACACCTTCCCCATCCGCCCGCCAAGGCGGCAGTAGATGCTGGCGCGGCATACGCATCGGAAATCGACTTGAGGTAGGCGGCAGGACTAGCCCCTTCGTTCGGTCCGGTTGGCCAATTCACGCAAACAGGTTTCCCATTCGCGAACCGCGAACGGGAAAAGCGGCTGAAAAGCGAAGGATTTGCAAGAGGTTCGACCCGCTAACGCAATCGTTCTTGCCAGCGAATCGCCATTTGCGAAGCCTCTGCCACGCCATGCTCGAAAACGCGGGCACAATTCATGACGATCATGAGGCAGGCGCAACCACCGCGCCGACTGGAGAATGAAACGATGGCTGTCGCATCACGCGTGTTGCTGCTGGGCAGCGCGATATTCCTCATCGCTGCCGATGCCGCAGCAGAGCCGCAAAATCCCGATCCCATCGGCCGGGTCGATCTGGCCACCGTTCCTTTTGGCCAGGGCGAGCAGCTGATTTCGGCGACGTACACGCCCTCCGGCAAAGTCCTCGTCGCCTATCAAAGCCATGCCGGCGGCGACGAGCGGGACCTGACGCTGGCGACAATGAACGACGACGGCAGCGCCCTTCGGCCGTTTTTCGCGGGACGGATCCCCGAACGCCCGAAGGACAACGGCCTTCGCTTCATGGTCTTTCCCGACGATCGCCGGATATTCCTCGGCGACTTCGTGATCGAATGCGCGACCCCGCTGGAAACTTGCGAAAAAGCCGGATTGATCCCGGTGCTCTACCCGTCCGAAGTCGCGGACGGCGATCATATCGCCCATCGCTGGTCGGAAATGGTGATCGCTCCAGACAACCGGCACGTCGCCTGGACGACGCTCTTCGCGAATTTCTCCGCGGCCGTGTTCACGGGGACCTTGCAGCGGCAAGGCGACAGCTACCGGATCACCGCGCCGCGCATCGTCAGCACGCGTGAACCTTTCGCCGCGGACCCGCGCCATGCCGATGGGGTGATCCCGCAGCCTGTCCGCGGCGGCGAAGTGAAGCAGTTCGTGCGCGGTGGCACGGCGCTCTCGCTGGTGGGGGCGATCAGGCGCGACTTGCCGGACTCGGTCACGCTGGACCTGGCGAACGGCGGCCTTCAGGCCGTCACCGATACGCCTGGCTATACCGAAACCACCATCTTCTCGCCCGACGAACGCCTGGGGTTGACGATGACGACGCGGTTTTCGGCGCAGACCGACCCGGCCATCCTGGGCCTGATGCCGCGCCCCTATCCCGCCGCGCTCAACATGGGGCTGAGCATGTTCGCCTATACTTATGCCGTTACCGGCGTGCGCAGTTCGCGTGAGGGCAGCGTAGGTCCGGCGCTCATCGATATCGCCGCCTCGCAGCGACAGGACGGCTACCTCGGCAAGGACCTGGGCACCGAGGCGGGCTGGGTGTTCAACTCGCCGCTGTCCTGGAATCCGGATGGCAAAAGGGGAATGTGGATCGAGAACCGCAGGGGCAGTTCCACGAAGCGCATCCGCATGGTGCGGCTGCCCGATTACCGGCCCGGCCCCGCGGTGAAGGCGCGCGCGACGCCCGAACGGATGGCCTATGCGTCTTCCGATATGACCGAAGTTCCGAAACTGGCCGATCAGGCGAAGGCGGTGAACGTGAAGGTCTATGGCCGGACCTCCGGGTACATCGCCTATGAACGGACAGCGGCGACGATCTCCAAGACCTATGTCGATTTCAGCGACGATGGCGCCGCCGTCTACAACGGCCGTGAGACCACGCATGTCCATCCCGCCGGTGCATCGACCTATGAGGCCGACATCGTTCTGGCCGGTCCGAAGCCCGGTGAGATGAAGCTGAAAGTGACTTTCGGGCCGCTTTCGGGCGCGCGGCCCAGCGCGATCGACTTCTCGCGCGACGGGCAGGGCCAGCCGCGCAGTGGCGGCTTCGCCAGCTATGCCGGCCAGCGGCTGGAGGTGACCAGCCTCGTGCCATGAGCAGGACCGACGCCCTGCGACGAAACAAAACGGCATACCGGGCATTTGCAGGAGCGATACTTATCCCTTCCCATCGGGAGATCCACCTTGCTCAGTGCGCAGCCGGCCGTCCGGCCTATCCGTCCGCTTCGCCGGTCGCTTCATCCGCTTCACGCGCTGTTGATGGCCTTTCCAGTCGCGCTGTTTCCCAGCGCGCTGCTGTCCGACGTGACTTACGTGAAGACCGCGCAGATCCAGTGGACCAACTTCTCCGCCTGGCTGATTACCGGCGCGCTGCTGTTCGGCGGGTTTGCACTGCTCTGGAGCGCCATCGCCACCTGGGCCGCGCGGGAGCGGGTGGAGCGGCGCCATGACGGCGTGGTGACGGTGCTGCTGGCGCTCGCGTGGATCGCGGGGCTGTTCAACGCCTTCCAGCACAGCCATGACGGTTGGGCTTCGGTGGGAACGATGGGTGTGGTGCTCTCGGTTCTGAGCACGATCCTCGCGCTGGCCGCGGGCTGGGTGGGCCATTCGCAAGGCCGCGTTCTGGCAGTGGAGGCAGGCCGATGATCTTTCGCCATATCGCCATCGGCGCATCGGCGCTGGCGCTCGCGGCTTGCGGCAGCAGCAATCCCGACCTCGACCAGACCGGCGCGCAGCCGGACCTGCCGAAGCAGCGGCAGACCCTGTTGCCGCCCATGAACATCGCCACTCCGGCGGGCTGGAACGGTGAAGCGCCCAGGGCGCCGGCAGGCTTTGCCGTCACCGCCATCGCCACCGGGCTCAAGGTGCCGCGCCAGATCCTGGTGCTGCCCAATGGCGACATCCTCGTGGCGGAAGGCATGGGCGGCCAGGACGCGCCGACCGTGCGGCCCAAGGACGTGATCGCCGGCTACATCAAGTCCATGGGCAAGACCTCGGTGAAGGGCGGCAACCGCGTGACCTTGCTGCGCGACACCAATGGCGACGGCAAGCCGGACTTGCGCACCGAATTCGCGACCGGGCTCAACGCGCCCTACGGCCTCGCCTATGCCGACGGAAACATCTACGTGGCGGATCAGGATGCGGTGATCCGCTTCCCCTATCGCGACGGCATGACCCGCGCGGAAGGTCCGGGCGTGGAACTCGTGAAGCTGCCTTCGCGCATCAACCATCACTGGACCAAGGCGATGACGGCCTCTGCCGATGGCTCGAAGCTCTATGTCGGCATCGGCTCCAACAGCAATATCGGCGAGCGCGGCCTCGACGTGGAGCAGGATCGGGCGCAGATCTGGGAAATCGACCGGCAGACGGGCGCGCACCGGACTTATGCTTCCGGCGTGCGCAATCCCACGGCGATGGCCATCAATCCCGCCAATGCCCAGCTCTGGACAGTGGCCAACGAGCGCGACGAACTGGGCCCGCAACTGGTGCCGGACTATCTCACTTCCGTGCGCGACGGGGGCTTCTACGGCTGGCCCTATAGCTACTGGGGGCAGAACGTGGACCCCCGCGTCCATCCGCAGAAGCCTGCCATGGTGCGTGCGGCGATCCGTCCCGACTATGCGCTGGGATCCCATGTCGCCGCGCTGGGGCTGTCCTTCGTCACGGGAACGGGCCTCGGCGGCAACTTCGCGCAAGGGGCCTTCGTCGGCGAGCACGGCAGCTGGAACCGGCAGGACCTCTCCGGCTACAAGGTGGTCTGGGTGCCCTTCGCCAATGGCCGCCCCTCCGGCAAGCCGCAGGACTTCCTGACCGGCTTCATCAAGGACGGCCATGCCCGCGGCCGGCCGGTGGGCGTCGCCTACGATCCGGTGGGCGGAGCACTGCTGGTGGCCGACGATCTTTCGAACACCGTCTGGCGCGTGGCGCCTGTCCGGCCCTGACGCTTCCTGGCCGCCGCCTGCGCTGGATTGAAACCATCGCACGCGGCGGCTCGGCCTTCGGAACGGGTGGCTCTGGTTCAGGGCGCTGAAATGAAGTCGTTTTCCGCTGCGCTCACAGAACCTCACGCCAATTAACAAGCCGGATCGGCGCGGCCCGTTTATGACCTCCTGACAGACAAGGAGGTCGTCATGCTCAACGAAACGCCCATTCTTACCCCTTCCCGGCGGCGCGAATTCATCGCCGGCGCCGCGGCGCTGGCATCGGCCATGGTGGCTGGTCTCGGGCCGAAAAGCGCCATGGCGGCCGCGCCCGTGCGGCAGGCATCCATTGCTTTTGAGCCGGTGCGGCAGATCGCTGCCGGCACGCTCGACATCGGCTACGTGGAAATGGGCCCGTCTTCCGGGCAGCCTGTGCTGCTGTTCCACGGTTGGCCATACGACATCCACAGCTTCGCCCAGGTCGCGCCGATCCTGGCCGCGCAGGGGCACCGCGTCATCGTTCCCCACTTGCGCGGCTTCGGCACGACCACCTTCCGGTCGGCGACCAGCCCGCGCAATGGCCAGCAGGCCGCGCTGGCGGCAGACGGCATTGCCTTGATGGATGCGCTCGGCATTCGGCAGGCCATCGTCGCCGGGTTCGACTGGGGCGCCCGCACGGCGGACATCATGGCGGCGCTCTGGCCGCAGCGGTGCAAGGCGGTGGTGTCGGTCAGCGGCTACCTGATCGGCAGCCAGGCGGGGAATGCCAAGCCCTTGCCGCCCAAGGCCGAACTGCAATGGTGGTATCAGTTCTACTTCGCCACCGAGCGCGGCCGCGCCGGCTATGCGGCCGACACCAAAGCCTTCAACCGTCTCATCTGGCAGCAGGCCTCGCCCCGCTGGGCTTTTGACGACGAGACGTACGACCGCTCGGCCGCGTCCTTCGCCAATCCGGACCACGTCGATATCGTCATTCACAACTACCGGTGGCGGCTCGGCCTGGTGCAGGGCGAGGCGCAGTACGACGCTGCCGAGGCGCAGCTTGCATCGGCGCCTGCGATCACCGTTCCCGCGATCACCATGGAAGGCGATGCCAATGGCGCGCCGCACCCGGAACCTGGCGCTTACCGCGCGAAGTTCTCCGGCCCCTACGAGCATCGCCTCATCACCGGTGGGATCGGCCATAACCTGCCGCAGGAGGCGCCTGAGGCCTTCGCCAAGGCCGTGCTCGATGCGGGGAAGCTGGCATGACGCTGCGTCCCGGCGCCTGCTGCCTCGCGCTGGCTGCAGCGGTCCTGGGCCTGTCCACCATGGTGGCGGCCCAGGACCGGCAGACAGAAGCGGCTCCTGTCTACGGCGTGAGGTTGCCGGAGGGCTACCGCGACTGGAAGCTCATCAGCGTCGCGCACGAGGCGGGCAAGAACAACGACATCCGTGCGATCCTGGGCAACGAGATCGCCTTGCGTGCCTATCGCGCGGGAACGCGGCCGTTCCCCGATGGCGCGGTGATCGTGCGCCTGGCCTGGCGCTTCGAATCGTCGCCCCGGAATGATGCGGTGTTTCCCGCTCCGCAGTCCTTCGTGGCGGGGGAGGCCACTAACGTCCAGGTCAGCGTCAAGGATGCGCGGCGCTATGCGGCCAGCGGCGGATGGGGCTACGGCCAGTTCGAGGACGGAAAGCCTGACCCCGACGAGGCACTGACACGCTCCTGCGCGGCCTGCCATGCCAGGCTTGACGCGGGCGAACCGGGTGCGGACCGGGTCTTCACCGACTACGCACGCTGAAGCGGGCGACATCGATCGCCCGCTTGCCGCCAGTCGCTGGCCATGACGCCGGTGCGGGACGCTATCGCCCGCACCGGCGTCCCTGTCTTATTTGGCCATGGCGGCCCGCTCGATCAGCGCCGCGACTTCGGCCGGGTGCGACACCATGACGACATGCGAGCCGCCCTTCACGACCACCGTCTGCCGCGACTGCGCGCGCTCGGCCATGTAGTGCAGGGCGGCCGGCGGAATGTTCCGGTCGGCATCGCCATAGACGAACCACGAAGGCACATGCTTCCAGGCCGGCGCGGTCGAGGGTTCGGAGAGCGCGGCCTCGGTCACCGGGCGCTGTCCGGCCGCCATCAGGCGTGCCTCCGCCGCTGGCACGTCGGCCGCGAACTGGTCGTGGAAACGGGCCTGAAGGATGTAGAGATCCTGGCCGCCGCCCGCGATCGGGACGGGCGGCGCCAGTGCCGGAGCGAGCGTACTGCCGGGAAACTTGCCGGTCAGACCCAATGCGGTCTCGCCCGCGTCCGGCGCGAAGGCGGAGACGTAGACCAGCCCCTTGACGCTCTGCAGTCCATCCGCCGCCTCGGAGATGACCGACCCTCCGTAGGAATGGCCCACCAGCACGACGGGTCCGGCAATGCTTTTCACCACGTCCGAAACGACAGCGGCGTCCGCACGGACCCCGCGCAAGTTGTCAGGCGCGGCGACCACGGCATATCCGTCGTGCTGGAGCACGGAAATGACGCCGTTCCAGCTGGAGGAATCCGCAAAGGCGCCGTGGACCAGCACGATCGTCGGTTTCGGTGTCAGCGTGCGCGTCTGCGCCTCAGCCGCGGCATAGGGAACGAGCGCGCCTGCAGCCAGGGCCAGCGCGCCGGCAAGGACAGTCTTCATGATGGAAATCTCCGTTACAGGGTCAGGCCAGGGCCACGACGGTGTCGATGTTGCCCTTCACCGCCTTGGAGTAAGGGCAAGTGCGATGCGCCGCTTCGATGATCTGGCGCGCGAGGTCCGGTTCGAGCCCGGGCACATGGACGTCGAGCCTTGCTGCCAGCGCATAGCCGTCCGGGCCGTGGCGGAGTTCGACATGCGCATCGATGGACAGGTCGCTCGGGAGCGTCACGCCCCTGGTTGCGGCGGCGATGCCCATCGCGCCCTCGAAACAGGCCGACCAGCCGGCGGCAAAGAGCTGCTCCGGATTGGTGCCCTGGCCTGCCGTGCCGGGGGTGGACAGCGCGATGTCGAGGCGCCCGTCGGAACTGCGGGCCTTGCCTTCGCGGCCGCCGGTGACATGGACTTCGGCGGTATAGAGCGTCTTGATGTCGGACATGGGTATTCTCCTTTTATTTGAGGGGTTCGTCAGCGCAGGGGGCGGAAGGCGGCGCGCAGTTCCCGGGCGAAGAGCGCGGGCTGCTCCCAGGCGGCGAAATGGCCGCCGGTTTCTGTCTCGTTGAAGTAGAACAGGTTGCGGTAGCAGCGCTCGGCCCAGCTTTTGGGCGCGCGAAAGATCTCGCCCGGGAAGACGCTGACGGCCACGGGCAGGTCGATGATGCCGCGCGCGTTGAAGTTGTTCGAATGGTCTTCCCAATAGATCCGCGCGGCCGAGGCCCCGGTTTCGGTGAGCCAGTAGAGCGAGATGTCGTCGAGTATCGCCTCGCGGCCCAGGACGCGCTCCGGCTGCCCGCCGCTGTCGGTCCACTGGGCGATCTTCTCGTACATCCAGGCGGCCATGCCCACGGGCGAATCCACCAGCGAATAGCCGATGGTCTGCGGCCGGGTGTTCATCATCGCAGCATAGGCCGAGTTATCGCGATAGAAGGCCTGGAGCTGCTCGAAAGCCCGGCGTTCCTTGGCCGAGAGCTGGCCGGGTGCGGGATCTCCCGCTGCCAGGGTCCGGGCGATGTCGGCCGGGACCACGGCGGGCATGTTGAGATGGATGCCCAGCAGGCCCGGCACATGCTGAAGCGCCATGCGCTGAGAGATCACCGAACCGCAATCGCCGCCCTGGCTGACATAGCGGTCGTAGCCGAGCCGCAGCATCAGCGTGGACCAGGCGCGGCCGATCCGGTCCGATCCCCAACCCGGCGTGGTCGGCCTGGCCGAAAACCCGAAGCCCGGGATCGAGGGGATGACGAGGTGAAAGGCATCCTCGGCCGTGCCGCCGTGGGCGGTCGGGTCGGTCAACGGAGCGATGACGTTCAGGAATTCCAGGACGGAGCCGGGCCAGCCATGGGTGAGGATCATCGGCATGGCGTTCTCATGGCGGGAGCGCACATGGATGAAGTGGATGTCCAGCCCGTCGATCTCGGTCATGAACATCGGCAGGGCATTGAGGCGGGCCTCCACCTGCCGCCAGTCGTAGGCGCCGCCCCAGTAGGCCATGAGTGGCTGCAACGCCTGGCGGCGCGCGCCCTGGCTGTCGTCCTCCACGGGCTGGGGATCGGCCCAGCGGGTTTCGGCGATACGGCGCTTCATGGCCGCGATCCGCTCCGCAGGCACCGTGACCCGGAACGGACGGACGCTACCGGCCTTTCCGGGCATGGCGGCCGCCCCGAGCGCATCGTCCGCTGCCAGCGCGCGGGCCGTGCCGGGCAGGGCGGCCAAGGCCACCGCGGCCGTTCCCGCCCCGGCCACGAAATTCCGGCGCGATGTCAGATTGTCTGCGATCATCTCTTTTCTCCTTGGCCGGTCTCCGGGCCGTGTGGCGAACAAAGTAGAGGGATCGTCGCGGGATGCCCGTTAGCTGCGGTGATGCCGCGTTAGCGCCTGTTGTGCGCCGCCGCCCCGGGCGAAACTGCGCGCAGCTAACGCAAGCTGGCGTGCAGGACTGCCTTCCCGGCGCCTAGAACGCGGGCTCCATCCAAGGGAGCCATCCGCCATGACAACGAACCGCTCGCTGGGCTTCATCGCCGCCGCCCTCATGACCGCTGGAAGCACGACGGCGCTCTGCTGCCGCGAGGCGCTGGCCCGCCCGCTGCAGGACGGCGACGCCGTCGCCGCAGCCACTCCCTCCCGCATCGGGCCGATCGACCTGCTGGAACGGGCGCGGCCATGGCTGGCGCCGCAGGGCGCTCCGACGCTGCGCGGCAAAGTGGTGCTGGTGAATTTCTGGACTTACTCCTGCATCAACTCGCTCCGGGCGCTGCCTTATCTGCGTGCCTGGAGCGATCGCTATGGAGACAAGGGATTGCAGGTGGTCGGCGTCCATGCGCCGGAGTTCGGCTTCGAGCACGATCCCGCCAAAGTCCGCAGCGCCGTTGCCGCGCTGGGCATCGGCTATTCCAACCTTCAGGACAATGACTATGCGATCTGGAGCGCCTTTGCGAACGAGGGCTGGCCGGGCTTCTATTTCATCGACGCGAAAGGCCAGGTCCGTGCCTATCGCGTGGGAGAAGGCGGTTACGACCAGGCCGAGCAACTGCTGCGCAAGCTCCTGACCGAGGCCGGCCATGACGTTTCGGGCGTGCCGCTGGCCTCGATCACGGGGCAAGGCATCGAAGCCGAAGCCGACTGGCGCAACCTGAAATCGCCCGAAGCCTATCTCGGCTATGCCAAGGCGGCCGCCTTCGCTTCGCCCGGCGGGTTCGAGCGCGATGCCGCACATCGTTATGCACCCGCGCGGGCGCTGCCCTTGAACCGCTGGGACTTGTCCGGCGACTGGAGCGTGGGGCCGGAATTCGCCGTGTCGGGCGGTTCGGACGGCTCCATTGGCTTTCGGTTCCATGCCCGCGATGCCCACTTCGTGCTCGGCGCGCCTGCCGGTGGAAAGCCCGTGCGTTTCCGGGTGACCATCGACGGCGCGGCCCCCGGCGCCGATCATGGCGCGGATACCGACGCGGCCGGCTGGGGCGAGTTGCGGCAGGACCGGCTCTACCAGATCGTCCGCCAGCACGGCGCCGTCACCGACCGCACGGTTCGCATCGAATTCTCGCAGCCGGGCGTCCGCGCCTATTCGGTTACATTTGGATAATCCCGCCCTCCTTTGCGCACCGTGTCTTGATCTGGGAAGGAAACTGCTGAAAACGCCTAGTCAGGTTTGTGTGATCCCGTCGACACATAGCAGCAGGCGGGGTTCCAGAGGACAGGCGATATCGTGGCGGATCAGGACAACCCGGCGTTCGGCGAGCAGATGGTGTTCGGGCCGTTCTGCCTCTCTCCCGGCGCGCGTCTGCTGACGCGTGACGGACAGCCGGTGGAGATCGGCGGGCGTTCGTTCGACTTGCTCGTTGCCCTGGCCGAACAGCCCGGCCGCGTCCTGTCCAAGCGCGAACTGCTTCGGCGCGTATGGCCCGATGTTGTGGTGGAAGACGGCAGCCTGCGCTTCCACATGGCGGGTCTGCGCAAGATTCTGGGCGAAGGCGGTAAAGCAGGCGACGGTGGCGGGGCAGGCGAGGGCGATCAGGGTGGCGGCGCGCGCTACATCGCCACGCAAGTCGGCGTCGGGTACGCCTTCGTCGCCCCGGTCGAGAGGCCGGCGGAGGCCGGATCCCCGCCGGACGTCACGACACCGAAGGTGGCCGAAGGCTTCACGACCAATATCCCGCCGCCGCTGCCGCACCTCATCGGCCGTGAGCGCGATGTGGAACTCCTGCTGAACCGCGTGGTCGATACCCCGATATTCACCATCGCCGGCCCGGCCGGCGTGGGGAAGACGTCGCTCATGGTCGAGATCGGCCACCGGCTGACGGCGCGTTTCGCGGGCGATGCCGCCTTCGTCGACTTCGGCATGCTGGAGAACCCCTCGCTCGTGCCGCCGATGATCGCCGGGGCCATGGGCATATCCGTGCATAGCGGCGATCCGGCAGCGGTGATCCTGGGCCACTTGCGCGACCGGCCTTTCCTGCTGCTGCTCGACAATTGCGAGCATGTCGTGGAGCAGGCGGCAGAGATCGTCGAGCGGATCACCGAAGCCGCGCCGCAAGTGCGGATCGTCACGACCTCGCGGGAGCCGTTGCGGGTGAGGGGGGAGCATGTCCACCGCCTCGACGCGCTGGACTATCCCGAGGATCCGGAGGGCATGACGCGGGCGCAATTGCTGTCCTATCCCGCCGTGCAGCTGTTCTGCGAAAGGGCGCGGGCGGCCGACAGCGCGCTGGAAATCGACGCGGAGGATGCCCGCCTCATCGCCGGGATGTGCCTCCGGCTGGACGGCATGGCCCTGCCTATCGAACTCGCGGCCGTGCGCGTCGCCGCTCACGGGGTGGCGGCCACGGCCCGCCAGATCGGCGAGCGTTTCAGCCTTGCATGGGCAGGGCGGCGCACCGCGCAGCCGCGCCAGCAGACCCTTCGCGCCGCGCTGGCCTGGAGTTACGACTTGCTCTCCCCGGCCGAACGAACCGTGCTGGACCGGCTCTCCGTCTTCGTCGGCCCTTTCTCGATCGATGCCGCCATCTATGTGGTGAGCGATGCCGCGCTCGGTTCGGACGAAGTGGCGGCCTCGTTCGACGAACTCACGGCCAAGTCGCTCATTTCGCCCAATCGCCTGCGTGGCACGGGGACTTATCGCCTGCTGGAGATGACCCGCGCCTATGCCAAGGAAAAGCTTGCCGGGCGCGGGCCGGAGGAGCTTCGGGCCACCACCCGGCGTCATGCGGCGTTCTTCCTGACGGAACTGGAAGCGATCGCGGCGCAGGATGCCGCCGCCTTCCAGGACCCGCGCTCGTTTCGGCCGCAGCTGGGCAATATCCGCAGCGCCCTGGACTGGAGCTTCGGGCCGGAGGGAGACCTGAAGCTCGCCGTGCGTCTGGCCGCCGCCAGCCTGCGGGTCTTCCTCAATCTGTCGCACCTCGTGGAGTGCCGCACCTGGGCGGCCCGCGCCATCGCGGCGCTGGAGCCGGAGCAGCGCGGCAGCGCGATGGAACTGGAATTGCAGAGCGCGCTGGGCATCGCGCTGATGTTCACCCGCGGCAACAGTCCCGAAGCAGGGGCGGCGCTCACCCGCGCGCTGGACATCGGCACTGCGCTGGACGATCGCTGGGGGCAGCTCTGCACGCTGGCCCGCCTGCACATCTTCCACGAGCGCATCGGCGAATACGAAGTCGCCATGCGCCATGCCGAACGAGCGGTGGAGATTGCCGAGGCGATCGGAGAACCCGAGGCCCTGGCGGTGGCCTATTCGCTTTCGGGCATTTCCCATCACCTGGCAGGCGACCAGACCCGCGCCCGGCACGACCTGGAACGCGCGCTGGCGGCCAGTCCGCCTTCCGAGCGCAGCCGGACGATCGCTTTCGGGTTCGATCATCGCAATCGGTCCACCATTGCCCTCGCGCGGACCCTGTGGCTCTCCGGCGAACCCATGGCCGCGCGCGCTCTGGCAGAACAGGCGGTGCGCGAAGCGGCGGGGCTGGATCACCCGGTTACGCATTGCATCGCGCTCATATGGGCTTTCTCGGTCTATTTGTGGATGGGCGAGATGGCGCTGGTGGACCAGACGCTGGCGGCTTTCACCGATAGCGCCCAAGTCAACGCGCTCGGCCCCTATATCGCGGCCGCCGGTGGTTTCCGGGGCGAAGTGGCCGTGGAGCGGGGCGATCATGCCGCGGCCGTTCTGGCGCTGCAGGAGAGCCTCTCGCTTCTGCGCGCCGCGCGCTACGATCTGTTGACGACGCCGTTCTCGATCGCCCTGGCACGCGGATTGGCCGCGGAGGGCCGGCTGCAGGATGCGCGGCAGGTCGTCGATGCCACCATTGCCCGCTGCACCGCCAATGAAGAGCGCATCGCCTTGCCGGAACTGCTGCGGATCAAGGCCGCGATAGTCGGTGCGGCCAGCGCCGATGCGGCAGGCGCGGCGCGGGCATTGCTGGAGGAAGCGCGCAGTCTAGCCCGCGATCAGGGCGCCCGTGCGTGGGAACTGCGCGCCGCGCTCGATCTGGCGGCGACGCTGGTCCAGGAGGGCAAGGCCCATGAGGCCAGGGCGCTTGTCGAGCAGGCCCGGCACGATATGTCACGGCCCGCCCAGGATCGCGATCTTGGGCGGGCCGAAACGCTGCTCGCTTCCCTGTCGTAGGGCGGCGTCGCAAGGCGGAGCCCTGCGAAGCAGGCGGCTCAGGCCATGATGGCCTTGGCCTCCAGCAGGGCTTCGATGCCGAAGGCGCCGTTGTCCCGGCCGAGCCCCGAGTGCTTGAAACCGCCGAACGGGGCAGTCATTTCCATCGGCGCGCCGTTGATGATGACGCGGCCCGCCAGGATGCGCTCGGCCACGGCGCGCGCCCTTTGCGGGTCGCCGCCGGCGACATAGGCGTGAAGGCCGTAGTCGGTGTCATTGGCGATGGCGACGGCCTCTTCGTCGCCCTCGTAGGGAATGATCGAAAGGACGGGGCCGAAGATTTCCTCGCGGGCAATGGTCATGTAGTTGCGCACGCCGGTGAAGATCGTCGGCTTCACGAACCAGCCCTCGGCCACGCCTTCGGGACGGCCTTCGCCGCCGGCCAGCAGGACCGCGCCTTCTTCCTGCCCCTTGCGAATGTAGGACTGCACGCGGTCCCACTGGCGCTGGCTGACCATCGGCCCGATCGTCGTTGCCGGATCGCGCGGATCACCTGACCGGACATGGGCCACGGCTTCCCGGATGCCGGTCTCGAACGCCTTCAGCCTGTGCGCCGGGACGAGAATGCGCGTGCCCGCGATGCAGGCCTGGCCGCTATTGTTGAAGCCGGCGGCGAGCGCGAAGGGAATGGCAGCGTCGAAATCGGCATCGTCGAGCACGACCATCGGCGACTTGCCACCCAGTTCCAGCGTGACTCGCTTGAAGGTCTCGGCCGCGGTGCGCAGGATCGCCCGGCCGGTGACCGTGGAGCCGGTGAAGGAGACTTTCGCGATATCGGGGTGGCCGCTGAGTTCCGCACCGACCACGTCGCCCCGGCCATTGACGATGTTGAAGACGCCCGCCGGGATTCGTGCCTCATGCAAGGCTTCGGTGACGATCTGGGTCTGCAGCGCGCTCATTTCGCTGGGCTTGATCACGCATGTCGCCCCGGCCGCGATCACCATGGCCAACCGGGCAGCGATGAACCCGGGATTGGCATTCCAGGGCGTGATGATGGCGGCTACGCCCAGCGGTTCCATCGTTACCGTGGCGGTGCCCATCTGGCGCACGAAAGCATAGTCTTCCAGCGCCTTGGCCGCCTCGCGAAAGGAACCCACGGCGTAGTCCACCATCCAGGCGGAGCGTGAGACCGGCGCGCCGTATTCTTCGATCACGGCATCGAGCAATTCGGCGCGGCGGGTCTCCAGGGCTGCGGCCAGGCGTTCCAGCATGGCGGACCGTTCGGCCTTGCTCGTCCGCGCCATAGCCGGGAAAGCGCGCCGTGCCGCAGCAACCGCCTTGCGGGCGTCGATCGCGTCGCCGAGCCGAACTTGCCCGATCACGCCTGCGGTGGCCGGATTGTGGAGATCGAACAGCTCCGTGCCGTGCGGGGTCACGAACTGCCCGTCGATGTAGATGGTGTCGATGTAGATCGTGTCGATGGTCTTCATGTCACTGGGGTCCTTTCCTGGGAACCCGGCTGATGTAGTTCTGTGGAATTATCTGGATAAGCAGGATAGAACGGGATGGGTTGTTGAAGGAATAAGGATAATGAAAAGCGGCCTGGCCGAATTCGAAGGCGTGGTCATGATCGCGCGTCTCGGCAGTTTTCGTGCTGCCGCCGAGGAATTGGGCCTGTCGACGTCGGCGCTCAGCCACGGCGTTGCGGCGCTGGAGCGGCGGCTGGGGGTGCGGCTGTTCAACCGAACGACCCGCAGCGTCTCGCCCACGGATGCCGGGGCGCAATTCATTGCCCGCATCGCCCCTGCGCTCGTGGAAATCGGCAGCGCCATCGAGGATGTGAACAGCCACCGCGACACGCCCGCCGGCACGCTGCGCATCAACACATCCGCCGGGGCTGGCCGCATGACCCTGACTCCGATCTTCCTCGAATACCTGGCGCGTTTTCCGGACATGAACCTGGTGCTGGCGACGGAAGGCCGGCTGGTGGACATCGTGCAGCAAGGGTTCGACGCCGGCATCCGGCTGATGGAACATGTGCCGCAGGACATGATCGCCGTGCCCATCGGCGGTCCGGTGCGGATGATCGTCGTCGCCACGCCGGGTTACCTCGCGCAATGGGGAACGCCGCAAGTGCCCGCCGACCTGCTGCATCACCGCTGCATCCGCGCGCGGCTGGCCACCGGCGCGATCTGGAAATGGGAGTTCGAGCGGCGGGGAGAGGCGGTGGAAGTCGACGTTCCCGGCGCCCTCGTCCTGGACGAGATGACGCTGATGCAGGAAGCGGTCCTGGCCGGTATCGGGCTGGCCTATCTCAACGAATGGTCGGTCAGGGAGCATGTCGCGCAGGGCCGGCTGGTGGCGGTGCTGGAGGATTGGAGCCCGCCCTATCCGGGCCTCACGCTCTATTATCCGGGCAACCGCCATACCCCGGCCGGTCTGCGGGCCCTGGTCCAGCTGATCCGGGAGCGAAACCTGGCAGAGGCCGGCTAGCGATCCGTTCAGGGGCTTGCTGGGGAAAAAAATTCGTGCCCGCCGGTTACCTTGGCTGCCCGAGATGGTTATGCCTCCCGTCATGCAGCAGCAAGCCCTCGTCTTCGCGCTGATCGGCTTCCTCGGTATCGGCGCGCAATGGATCGCGTGGCGTACCGGTTGGCCGGCCATTGCCCTCATGCTCGCCGCCGGTGTCCTTGCAGGTCCCGTCACCGGCCTCGTCGTTCCCGAACACACTTTCGGTGACCTGCTGGAACCGATGATCTCGGTCGCGGTGGCGCTGATCCTGTTCGAAGGCGGCCTCAGCCTCAATTTCCGCGAACTCAGAAAGACCGAAGGCGCGGTGACGCGCCTGATGATGATAGGTATTCCCGTGGGCTGGGTGCTTGGCGCCGTGGCCTGCTACTACGTCGCGGGGCTGGTCTGGCCCGTCGCGATCCTGTTCGCAGGCATTCTGGTGGTGACCGGACCCACCGTGGTCATTCCCCTGCTGCGCCAGAGCAACATCGCGCCGCGGCCGCGCGCGATCCTGAAATGGGAAGCGATCGTCAACGATCCCTTCGGCGCGCTCTGCGCCGTCATCACTTACGAATACCTGCGGCGGGCGGGAGAAGGCGGCACGCTGCTTTCGGTGCTGGCCGCCCTCCTGGCTGCCGCGCTCGTGGCGGGGCTCATCGGCTATGCCGTGGCCCGCGCCATCGCCTGGGCCTTCCCGCGCGGACATGTGCCGGAATATCTCAAGGCGCCCGTCCTGCTGGTGGCGGTGATCGGCACGTTCGTCCTCTCCAACATGATCCAGCAGGAAACCGGTCTGCTCGCCGTCACGGTGATGGGCGTGGCCATCGCCAACATGCGGCTGGATTCCCTGCGCGACATTCACCCCTTCAAGGAGAACGTCACCGTTCTCCTTATCTCGGGCGTCTTCGTGCTGCTGTCCGCCTCGCTCGACTTTGGAGTGCTGCGCCAGTTCGAGTGGCGCTTCATCGCCTATCTGCTGGCGCTGCTGTTCGTGGTTCGCCCGGCAACGGTGCTGCTGAGCCTGGCTTTCAGCAAGATCCCCTGGAACGAGCGGCTGTTGGTGGCATGGATCGCGCCGCGCGGCGTGGTCGCCGTGGCGATGTCCGGCCTTTTCGCGCTCCGGCTCGACCAGCTTGGTTACGGCGACGGCAGCATCCTGGTGACGCTGTCGTTCTCGGTGGTCGTGGCCACTATCCTCGCGCATGGTTTCAGCATCCGCTACGTGGCGCGCTGGCTGAAGGTGACGGGCGCGCGCAAGAAGGGCCTGCTGATCGTGGGCAGCACTTCGTGGAGCCTCTCGCTGGCCAACCAGCTGCGTCAGCTCGACGTTCCGGTGATGATCGTGGACACCAGCTGGCAGCGCCTTTCCGTCGCCCGGCAGGCGGGCATTGCCACTTACCACGGAGAAATTCTGGCGGAATCGACCGACGAGCGCCTCGACCTCACCCAGTTCCAGGTCCTGGCCGCGACGACCGACAACGAAGCCTACAATGCGCTCGTCTGCAGCGAGTTCGCCCCGGACATCGGCCGGGACTCGGTCTATCAGCTCGGCGGGATGGGCGATGACGAGGACCACCGCAGCTTGCCCGAAGCCTTGCGCGGCCGCGCCATGTTCGCCTCCGGGATCGGCGTGGCGGAAATCGCCGAGCACGAACGCGCCGGCTGGGCCTTCCGCAAGACCCGCATCAGCGAGCAGTTCGACTTTGCCGATGCGCAGGCTGCGCTGCCGGAAGATGCGAACATGCTGTTCCTGCTGCGCAAGGACGGCAGGATCCTGTTCTTCACGCACGCCTCGCGGCCCACGCCGCAACCGGGCGACACGATCATTTCCTATGGCCCGTCGCGCCACGGCGAGCCCGAAAACACCCGCGACACGATTGAAAACAAGGAGGCGACAGCATGAAAAGCGCGCCCATGATCGCATCCGCGATCCTGCTGGCGGCCCTCGGCGGCTGCCAGCAGGGCACCGGAAGCGAGGGAGAGAGTACCGATAGCGCCACGCAGGGGGCAGCGCCCGATGCGGTCGTTCCCGACAGCGCCCTTCCTGACGCGGACGCCAGCGCCGCACCCGATCCTGCGGCGGACGAACCGAAGAAATCGATCATCCGCGCTGATGTCGATGTGGGGCCGACCCAGGCACCGCCGGTCGAGACGGTCCACCTCGTCGTGCCCTATCCGGCAAAGGGCGCCAGGCCCGACGAGGCCGGGCGTGCGCTGCTGGACGGGTTGCTGACCACGCCCGCTTTCGCGGCCGGCGGGGCGATCACGATCTGGGGGCACAGCGACTCCCGCGGCTCTGATGCCGACAACCTGGCCGCCTCGCGCAGGCGGGCGGAAGCAGCGCGCGACTATCTCGAAAGCAAGGGAGTCGCGAAAGCGCGCATTTCGGTCGTCGCGCTGGGAGAGGCGCGGCCCATCGCGCCCAATCGCAAGCTCGATGGCAGCGACGACCAGGAAGGGCGCGCCAGGAACCGCCGGGTCGAGGTGGAGATCGCCGCTCCGCAGCCCTCCGCGCCGGCCTCGCCGACACCCTGAGGCAACGACGGGGCGGTTTCTCCGTTTGCATGGTGCAGGCCGAACGCGCAGGGTTGCCGTCTCTTTCGAGACGGGGCTTCGCCTTCGGCCCCATGCCCTAAGGAGGAACACGTTATCATGACCCCCATCGAGCGAGCCGCACGCGCCGTGGTGCAGCAACAGTCCGCACCCGCGCGCTGGGAGGATCTGGCGGAGGCGGATCAGGACCGGCTGAAAGCGGACATTGCCGCCGCCCTCCTGGCCCTGCGCGAGCCCGACGATCACATGGAAGCGGCCGGGGATCTCGCTCTGGAAAGCGCCAGCTGCCGCGCGATCTGGAGCGCCATGGTCGATGCGGCCTTGGCCGACCGGGACGAGCCCGATGCGACACCATCGCCCGATCCGCTCGCCTGACCGGCGGCGCGAATTCGCAGGCGCCATGCGTCTCTCGCTTGCGCCTGACAGCAATCGGCGGCAGGACTTTTCGCGGTCGCAACGATTGCATGAATCGGCAGAGCCAGCAACTTGCCTGAGTTTCGCGAGTTGCACCCGGATTGCGGAATCAAAGGCGCATCCGGGCCGCGACCGGGCAGTCGAAGATCAAGAGGCGACGTGACGAACACTGGTATGACGGTCGACCTGACCAACTGCGATCGTGAACCCATCCACCTGCTGGGCGCCGTTCAACCCGTCGGCTACCTGATCGCTCTCAGCACGGACTGGGTGATCTCGCGCGTTTCCGCCAATATTGCCGCGCTGCTGGACGTTTCCCCCGAAAGTCTTGTCGGCCAGCCGTTTTCCGGCTTCATCCCGGCCTCGCTGATCCATGACTTGCGCAACCGCATGGCCTATCTGGTGTCTCCGGATTCGGTGGAGCGCATGTTCGGCGTGAGACTGGTCGACGGCGGGCAGTGCTACGACCTCGCGCTTCATCTCTCGCAAGGGCAGATCGTCCTGGAATTCGAACCCGGCGTGCCGACCAGCGGGGATTCCAGCGGCATGGTACGCGCGATGATGGCGCGGCTGGACACCCGGCCGGACCTGGCCTCCTTCTACCGGGAAGGCGCGCGCCAGGTCCGCGCGCTGCTGGGCTACGACCGGGTGATGGTCTACAAGTTCGCGGCAGGCGGCGACGGCGAAGTGGTGGCGGAGGCCTGCAAGGCCGGTATCGGATCCTTCAAGGGACTGCACTATCCCGCCAGCGACATTCCCCGCCAGGCGCGCGAACTCTACAAGCGCAACCTGCTGCGGGTCATTCACGATATCGATGCCGTGCCGGTTCCCATCGTGCCCCAGCTGGACGCCGAAGGTAAACCGCTAGACCTGTCGCTTTCGGTGCTGCGGTCGGTCTCGCCGATCCATATCGAATATCTTCGCAACATGGGCGTCAGGGCCTCGCTCTCGATCTCCATCGTCGTGGACGGCGAGCTTTGGGGGCTGTTCGCCTGCCATCATTATTCGCCGATCTCGCCCACGTTCGAGCGTCGCTCCGTCAGCGACCTTTTCGCCCAGATGTTCTCCATGCGCCTGGAAAGCCGGGAGCGCCGGGAGATGGCCGAATACGAGCGGCGCGCGCGCGATATCTCGGACCAGCTCCTCAGCGCCGTCGCGTCGGACGAAACGCTGCTGAAGGACCCCGACTGGCTTGCCGACATCCTGATGAGCGCGATCCCGGCCGATGGGGTGGGCGTGTGGATCAACGGCAACTACGCCTTTTCCGGGTCCGTGCCGCCCAGCGAGGACTTTCGCGCCATCGTGCGCGCCCTCAATGCCACGGCGGCGGGCAAGGTCTTTGCCACCGATCACATCGGCTCGCTGGTCAAGGGGGCCGGAAGCTATGCCAGGGACGCCGCCGGGCTGCTGGCCATTCCCATCTCGCGATCGCCGCGCGATTACGTCGTGCTGTTCCGCTCGGAAATGCGCCAGTCCGTGCGCTGGGCGGGAGATCCGCACAAGCCGATCGAATATGGCCCGAACGGCCCGCGTCTGACGCCGCGCGAGAGTTTCGCCGAATGGAACGAGCAAGTGGAAGGCCGCTCCCGTCCTTTCCTGCAGCACGAGCTGCGGGTGGCCGAGACCTTGCGCGCCACGCTGATCGAAGTGGTGCTCCGCCTGGCCGATGAAGCCGCGGCGCAGCGGCAGCAGGCCAATGGCCGGCAGGAACTGCTCATCGCGGAACTGAACCACCGCGTGCGCAACATCCTCGGCGTCATCCGGGGGCTGGTGCGGCAGTCCCAGCCTGACGAGGATGCCGTGAAGGAATTCGTCGAGGTGGTCGATGGACGCATCCATTCGCTCGCCCGCGCGCACAACCAGATTACCGACGATCACTGGGGGCCGGCACCGCTACAGGCGCTGATCGATGCCGAAGCGGCCGCCTTCGCCGCGCACAAGGAAAGCTCCATCCATTACGAGGGGCCGTCGATCCTGCTGAATCCGCAGGCCTATTCCTCCATGGCGCTGGTGGTTCACGAACTGGTGACGAATTCCACCAAATACGGCAGCCTTTCGGGCGAGGGGATCGTCCAGATCGCCTGGGAACGTGCCGACAACGACGACCTCATCCTGACCTGGACGGAAAGCGGGGGGCCGACAGTCAAGCAACCCACGCGCAAGGGTTTCGGCACGACCATCATCAAGCGTTCGGTTCCCTACGATCTGGGCGGCGCGGCGGACATCGTCTACGATCCGGCCGGGGTGCGGGCGACCTTCCGCATTCCCGCGCGGCACCTTTCCGAACAGCGCAATTTCAAGGGCACCACGATCAAGCTGCCCAACCCGCGCCGAATTTCGCATGGACCGGCCCAGTCGAAGATGCCGATCCCGCACGATCTGCTGGCGGACATGTCGGTGTTGATCGTCGAGGACAGCCTGATCATCGCGCTCGACGCGGAAGACATCCTGGGCCGTTTCGGCGCGGAGATCGATACGGCTTCCAGCGCGGAAGGCGCGCATGGGGCGCTCGATGGCGGCATGCCGGACCTCGCGATCCTCGACATCAACCTGGGCGACCAGACCAGCTTCGGCGTGGCGGACCGGCTGACGGATGCGGGCGTGCCCTTCTTCTTCGCAACCGGCTACGGCGAACAGGCGCTGCTGCCGCAGGAGCACCGCTCGCGCATCGTCGTGCAGAAGCCCTATACGACGCACAATCTGGCGCGGGCCGTCGAAGACCTGCTGGGCCTGACGCCCATCGAATAGGACCAGCCGCTTCCCGCCCGCCCGGGCATCAACGCGGATGGCGCCGGGCGAGGGCTATGCCCGCCAGGTTCTGCTCGCGCTTGATCCATCGAATGCGGGCGGGTCGGGCCTTGGCGACGAGGGCCAGAAATTCCGCCTCGTGGCGGTTGCGGGGTTCGCCGCGCTTCAGCGCCTCGTTGGCCTGGCGAATAACGGGAAGCGCATCGCCAACCAGCTCGATGTCCTGCAGCCCCAGCGATTGCGCCAGTTCCAGCGCGCGGTTCAGCGCGCGCCATTCGGCATCCTCATTGCTGCCCTGTCCCAGGTCTTCGAAGAGATGCACCGCGCCGCCGATGACGGCGGCGGCCTCGATCGGGCCGGGGTTGGGGCGGCAGCCGCCGTCGAAGAACACTTTCAGCCGGGATCGGGACATGCCGCGCTTGTGGTCCAGTTCGCGGCGAGATGCCAGCCGTCTCCGGCGCTTCGCAGGGCGAATGGCCGGAGAACTGGCATTGGGGCGTGCGGGGCGTCAGCTTCCGAAGTTGAACTTCAGCCGCAGCCCGTACATCCGCGGCGGGCCGTAGGCGAAGTCCAGGATGCCGGAGCTTTCGTAGCCGCCGCCCGATGCGGTCTTGAAGCGCTTGTTGGTGAGGTTGGTGGCGAAGGCGGCAATGTCGAAGCCCGAGCCGAACACGTCGCTCCAGGAGGCGTTGAGGTTGAAGAGGTTGGTGGCCGGGATCGTGACGCGCTGCGGGTTCGCGGCCGTGGCTGCGGTGAAGAAGTTGCCGTCCACCGCCTGGCTGGAGGTAAAGGTATAGTTGCCGCCGAAGGACAGCGAGCCTGTCTTTTCGCCCAGCGGCACGTCGAGATCCGCCGATAGTGTCAGGCGGTTCTTCGGCGAATAGCTGAGCGGATCGCCGGGCTGGCCGCGCGGGATGATCTGCTCGAACGGGCTGTCCGGGCTGAGCGTGGGGGGTACCAGTTCCTTGATCTCGGTATCGAGGTAAGTGTAGCCCGCCGAGAGCCGCAGCCGCTGGAACAGGGTAATGCCCGTGTCCACTTCGACGCCCTGGATCTTCGACTTGCCCGCATTGATGATCGCAGCGCCGCCGGCCAGGCCGCTGCCCTGCTTGGCGATGAGGGCGCCGAACACCTGTTGGTCGCTGAAATCGTTATAGAAACCGGCAATGTTGAAATAGCCGGGCAAGGACCCGCGCAAGGTCAGCTTGGCGCCCAGTTCGTAGGAGTCCACTTTCTCCGGATCCCATGTTTCAAGGCCGGGGTTGGTGAAGTTGACGCCGCCCTGGCGATAGCCGCGCGCATACTTGGCATAGAACAGCATGTCGGGCGTCGGCTTGAAGTCCAGGTCGATCAGCCAGGTCGGCCGGTTGGACTTGTTGGAAATCCGCGTGCTGCAGGCGGTCGTGTCGCCGCCGTTGGCGAGGAGGTTGACGGTGGGGTGATTGAGCACGTCGTTGCAGACGCGCCCGACGGGGATCGTGCCCAGTCCCGGTATCGTCGCCAGGTTCCAGCGGTTGCTTTCGGAGACCCCCACCGTCTTGTCGAACGTGTAACGGAAGCCGCCGGTTAGCGCGAACTGATCGGTAAAGTTGTAGGTGGCCTGCGCGAAGGCGCCGTGGTTGTCGAAATCGAAGCGCGTGCGCGATTCAGAGACCAGCGCGATGCCCAGGCTGGAAGCGGGCAGGCCCAGCGGCAGCACGCCGGAGCAGCCGAGGTTCCCGGCATCCGGGCAGTTCCCATAGATGCCGGTGCGCTGCTGGTTCCATCCGATCGGCCGGCTGAATTCCAGGTAGCCGCCGATCACGTAGTTCAGCTTGCCATTGGCCGAGCGGCCCTGGAGCTGGAGTTCCTCGGTTGCGGTGGATTCCGCCGCGGCGTGATAATTGGGCTGGATGTCGAGCGCGATGTAGTTGAACGGCGCGCCCACCGTGACGTAGCCCAGCGACTGGAATGTGCGGGTGACCGGCGTGTCGGCGATGCGGAAGTTGTCGCTGTAGAGATTGAACGCCGAATCCTCCCGGAATTCGCCGTAGCTGGCGATGTTCTTCACCGTCATCGTGTCGCTGGCCTGCCAGGTCGTCGTGTTGATGACCTGCCATGTCTCCAGCAGGAAGCGCGGATCGGGATTGCTCACTTCCACGTCGAGCCTGCCGTCTCCGCGCGCGGCCTGCCGGTCGATCTGGGCACAGGCGGCCGTTGCGGTGAAGTAGCGGGTGAACGGACCGCCTGCCAAAGGACTGGCTGCGTCGCGATCGCAATTCTCGTAATGGGTGGCGTAGCCGTTCGTATCCGACCGGCTGTAATGGAAGATCGTGTAATTCTCGAGATTGGGCGTCAGGTCGGCGACCACGCTGAGACGGGCGTAGACGTAGTCGGTATTGTTGTAGGCGTCAGGCCCGATGCCGGAGCGGTTTTTCATGTAGCCGTCGCGCTTGTTGCGGTCCACCGCGAGGCGTACCTTGAACGTCTCCGCCAGCGGCACGTTGAGTGCCGCCTGGATCCGGCGCTGGTCGTAATTGCCGATGGTGCCTTCGATATGGCCTTCGAACAGATCGGTCGGCCTGGTCGGAACCAGCAGGATCGCACCGCCGGTGGTGTTGCGGCCGAAGAGCGTGCCTTGCGGGCCTTTCAGCACCTGCACGTTCTGCAGGTCGGTGAAGGTGCCGGCGCCCACGGTATTGCCGGAGGTCGTGCCGCCCTGCGCGCGAACGCCCACGACGTCCGCGAAATAGACGCCCACGGTGGGCGCCGTCGAGGCATCCTGGTTGAAACCGCGCAGCGAGAAACTGGCTTTCTCGGCGCCGTAGCGCGTGTTGACGGAAAGGGAGGGGGTATAGGTCGCCAGGTCCGATGCCACGACGATATTGCGCTTTTCGATGGTGGCGCCGTCATAGACCGTCATCGAGATCGGCACATCCTGAAGCCGTTCTTCGGTGCGGCGGGCCGTAACGATGATATCGCCGGGATTTATCGTCGGCTGGCTTTGCGCCAGTGCCGGCATCGCCGTCGAAGTGCCACCCAGCACGGCGCCCATGATCATGACGCGCGTCAGCTTCCCTGCATTCATGCCTGTTCTCTCCTCCCGGTATCGTGTTTTTCTTTTTTGTTTTCCCACCGATATTGTTCTGTTTTCGGTGATGATTTGACTTTATCCCGCGCACAGGTAGCCGACGCCGCGGCGGCGCGCGCAAGTGTTCGGTTCGGAATGATCTGGGTATACTGCCGAAAATCGCCGCAATTCGGCCGGGTTGTCCCGGCCGGTACTTGCTCCCTCGCTCCGTATCTTGCCCGGAGCGTACTGCGGGTGATGCCCGGTGAAAAGAAACTATCGTTTCGTTGCAACCCGTTGCCAAATCGCGCGCCGCGAAATTCGCGGTCTAACAAGAGCTTGGCGATTTAATCTTCCGTCACGGATTATTGTTAGTGCCGATGCAGACTATCGGGCGACCATGGCGCGCGCGGGCTTATCCGAGCCTTGCCAAGGGCCGGACGGGATTGCATGCAGCGGCCGATGCTCAGGCCGGAAGGCCGCTTGTCTGCGGGCTGTGGACCGCCCGGACCTGCGGCAGGAAACTGGAGACGACTTGTGTTTGCGATCGGCTGCCTCGCCCTCATCGTCCTTCCCCTTGCCGGACTGGCGCTGGGCGGTTTCCTGGCCGGGCCGCTCGGCGCGAAGTGGGGCGCGGGGGCGGGGTTCGCCATCGCCCTGGGCCTGTGCGGCGTGACGACTTACGCGCTCGTCGCCGCCGCCCGCCGGCGCTAGGCCAGACCCTCCAGGGCCCGGCCCAGGCCGGTTTAGGCTTTGTTCACGCGCGGCAGGAATGCCGTCAGCAGGCCGATCGCCGGGAGGAAGGCGCAGACGTGGTAGACCGTCTCGATGCTCGTGCGGTCGGCCAGCCAGCCGAGCACGGCCGCGCCCAGACCGCCCATGCCGAACGAGAAGCCGAAGAACAGGCCCGAGATCATGCCGACTTTCCCCGGCACCAGTTCCTGCGCGAACACGACGATGGCCGGGAAGGCGGAAGCCAGGATCAGGCCGATCACCACGGTCAGCGGGCCTGTCCAGAACAGGCTGGCATAGGGCAGCAGCAGCGTGAAGGGCAGGGCGCCTAGGATCGAGAACCAGATCACGTATTTGCGCCCGAACCGGTCGCCCAGCGGCCCGCCCATCACCGTGCCGACCGCGACGGCGGCCAGGAAGGCGAAGAGGTGGAACTGCGCGTTCTGCACGGTGAGGCCGAAGCGGTGGATCAGGTAGAACGTGAAGTAGCTCGTCAGGCTGGCGAGGTAGACGTATTTGGAGAAGATCAGCGCCAGCAGGATGGCGATGCCGCGCGCGGCGTGGCCCTTGGGGAGGCCCGCGGAAAGCTTCGCCTTGCCGCCGGCCGCCAGCCGTTCCAGGCCATGACTGCGATACCAGGCGGCCACGTTCCACAGGACGGCGCCGGACAGCAGTGCCAGCAGCGCGAAGAAGGCCAGGCTGGACTGTCCCCAACGCACCACCACCAGCGCGGCGGCCAATGGCCCTAGCGCCTGACCGGCGTTACCACCCACCTGGAACAACGACTGCGCGAGTCCGTGCCGTCCGCCCGCGGCCATGCGGGCCACGCGGGAGGATTCGGGATGGAACACGGAAGACCCCATGCCCAGCAGCGATGCCCCGACCAGCACAAGTCCATAGCTATGCGCGGCCGACAGCACGGTCAGTCCGGCCAGCGAGAACAGCGTGCCGCCGGGCAAGGCGAGCGGAGTCGGTCGCTTGTCCGCATAGAGCCCCACGAGTGGCTGAAGGATCGAAGCGGTGATCTGGTAGGCCAGTGTCACCAGGCCGATCTGGCCGAAACTCAGGCCCAGGTCGGCCTTCAGCGCAGGATAGATCGCGGGCAGCAGAGACTGCATCATGTCGTTCAGAAGATGGCAGAAACTGATGGCGACGATCACGCCGAACACGGTTCCATTCACGGCCGCCTGTCCGCGATCGTCCATTGCCGGGCCGGACCCGCCTGCTGCCAATTTCTGGGCCATTTTTGCCGCCTCCTTCGCGGTCCTTTGCTCGTGGCGCCTCTCCTATTCGCTTTGAGATCGTCCCGCTTCGGCATATGGGTCAATCAATTATGATTGTGGGACATCAGATCCAGCAGCGCCAGCCGGCGGATTACGAGGACGTGCCGCGGCCGGTCGTCGGTATCGGCAACGATTATCCGCCCTCGTTCGAACTGGCGGAGCACAGCCATCGGCGCGGCCAGTTCCTCTATGCCTCGCGCGGCGTGGTGGCCGTGAGCACGCCGGATGGCGCCTGGGTCGCACCGCCGGAGCGCGCGGTGTGGATCCCTGCCGGAACGCCGCATTCGGTGCGGATGGTGGGCAAAGTCCAGACGCGCAGCGTGCTGGTGGCGCCTTCGGCGGGCGCGGCTCTGGCGGATACTTGCCGGGTGGTCGCGGTGTCCCCGCTGCTGCGGCAGCTTCTGGTGGCGGCGTCCGAAGTGCCGGCCGAATACGACCTGGAGGGCCGCGACGGACTGGTCATGGCTCTGCTGGTCGCCGAAATCTGCCAGGCGCCGGTCATTCCCATCGTCGTGCCTTTTCCGCGTAACCCCGCGCTGGCGGAACGCTGCCATCGCTTTCTGGAAAGCCCCCGCGCCGGAGACACGATCGAGCGATGGTCCGATGCGCTGGCGATGAACCGCCGCCGGTTTACCCGGCTGTTCCGCCGGGAGACAGGCATGAGTTTCGCGGAATGGCGGCAGCAGGCCTGCCTCTCGGTGGCCCTGCCGCGGCTGGCTGCCGGCGATTCCGTCACCGCCATCGCGCTCGACCTCGGTTACGATGGGCCGGGGAATTTCTCCACGATGTTCAAACGCGTGCTGGGCGTGCCGCCGAGCCGTTACCTGCAGCAATAGTGGACCGGAATTATCCTAGATTAACTTTTTGAAGTCCGGCCGGTCTTCGTCGTTGACAGCGTTGTCACTGACCAGCGCTTAAGTCATGCGCTTCAGCGGGCGCGCAGGAGTCGCGGGGCGTTAACAGCTGGGGGCGATGGGTAGAAAACTTGGGGAAGAGGGTTTCGGCGGGCTTGGGCCGACGCCGGAGAGTGGCTTGTCCGGGCATGTGTCCGCAGGCGGGCCAAGTGGCCATCCAGGTGGCGAAGGGCTGGGTGACGGGGCCGCGGAAGGCGATGCCGATCTGCTGCCCCTGGCCGAATATATCTATCGATGCCGCCGGATCCGTGATGAAATGCTCGGCGCGGATTTCTTCGGGGAGCCGGCCTGGGACATTCTGCTCGACCTTTTCATCGGCCAGTCCCGCAAACCCGCGGCGCCGCTCGGCACCTCCTCGGCCAATACGGTGCTGCGCTGGCAGAACGTGCTGGAAGCGAAAGGGCTGGTGACGCGCTGTACGGATGCCGCGTCGGGCGGCAACCATGCCTGTCTTACCGACAAGGGGCAGGCGCTGATGCGCGATTACTTGCGGCGGGCCGCGCGCAGTACCGGAAAGGTGAATATTTGACTATCCAATGGGAGTCATTCGTAATTCTACTTGGTTCGGAGCGTTCCTTGGCTTAGCCTGTCTTCTTGGACCTAGGGGGGATAGGCCCGAGGGGGAGGAACGGTCTGATGGCACTCACCAACCAGGAACAGCTTGTCCTTGAGCTGCGCAGCATTACGCACTTGCTGCAGGAGGCCATAGGCCGCCTCGACGCCTGCGGTCAGGATCTCGCGGCGATTCACGTCCAGACGGCCCTCGATGTCCTGCGGGACAAGGGCGGCGACGACGATTGGATCATGTTGCGGAACTGAGTGGCAGGGCGCGGGCGGGTTGGGAGCCTTGCGCTGCGATCAGGATGCCGGCTCGCCGCTGTTCAGATGTTCGATCTCTGTGGGACTGGAATTTCGGCCAAGAGCGAGATTGCGCCCCGGAAAGCGCCCGAAAGCGGCAATTTCGGCACTATGGCCCGAAGCGAAGCCCATCACTTCTTCGGCATAGTCGCGCAGGGCCTTGAAGCGTTCGACGCTCATGGCCTGGAGGACGGGGTCCTCGGCATGCATCAGCGGCATGTAGAAGAACTGGCGCTGCGCAAAGCCCAGGGTTTCGTCCATTCTGGCGGCTATGCCCTCGACGGCGAGGTGCTGCGCCGCCGGATCGCTGGCAAAGGCCAGCGCCGTGCCGCGATGGATATGGCGAGAGAACTGGTCGAGCACGAGTATCAGCGCCAGCCGGCCGAGCGGGGTCTCGGCCCAGTCCGCCAGCGCGCCTTCTGCGGCCTGGGCGTGAAGCGCGCCGAAACGGGCACGCACCGCGGGGTCCAGGGCCTCGGCGGTCTCGAACCAGTCTTTGGGAGAGAGTTCGCGGAACCAGAAATCCAGCACGTCTTCCCGGGGGTCGTTTCCGCTTTCGGTCATGCCGATTTTGCCTTTCAGTGGAGCCTGTTGGTTTCGGGAACGCATGAGGCGTGCCGCTGGCTGCCCTGCGCGGAGGAATCCCGGGTAGTCAGCGCGCCGTCGCGTCCCCGGACAGGGCCTTGGCGAGAGGATCGATTTGCGCCTCGGGAATGCGCCGGGCGATGACGGCCATCGGGTCGCGCGGCTTGTGTGCGTCGATCACGGTTTCCTCGCCCCGCCATTGCCGCAATCTGGCGGCGAGGTAGTCCGCCCGTTGGCCGCCGAGGGCGGGCGCCGCCTTTCCGGGCGCGTGGCAGGTGGTGCAGGCAGGCAATTGCTGCGCGGGCAGTCCATCCGAAACGATGGCATGGGCGGCGGGGAGGGATTGGTCGCGCAGCCCCGGTTGCCGTGCGTAATGGCGGGCGGCCTGGCGTAACTCCGCGTCCGAGAGGCCCGATGCTGCAACCTGCATGACCGCACCGTGGCGCTTTCCGGAGGCGAAGTCGCGCAGGGCGGCGAGGAGATAGCTTTCCTTCTGCCCGGCGATCACCGGGATATCGGCCTGGCCGCGCCCCAGACCGTCGGTTCCGTGGCAACCCGTGCAGCCGGCAAGGGCAGCGTTGCTGCCCGGAGTAGGCGCGGTGAGAGCCTCGTACTCGGCCGGGGTCATGTTCGGCAGGCGGCGCAGGAAGCCCACCATGCGGCGCACTTCGTCCGGTCGGTCGCCGGCCGGCCAGGCGGGCATGCCGGTGAATTTCACCCCGTGACGGACGATCCAGAACAGCTCCTTGTCGCCATATTCGCCCACCACGCGCGCAAGGTCCGGTGCGGGCGGCGTGGCGGACTGCATGACCGGCGATGGCGGCATGCCGGGCGCCCCGTGGCACACCGCGCAGGACTGCCGGAAATGGCCCGCCGCGCTGACGAGGGCCCGGTCGTCGCGCACGCGTTCCGGCGTCTGGAACGCGCTGTAAGTGCGCGCGGAGTTCTGCATGGTCCAGTGGAGGAACCAGTCGGTGATCGCCCAATGCCCCGAGGAAGCGGCGATGGGGAACAGGCCGGACCAGGCGAATCCCATGCCCAGCGCGAAGAGGGTGAGCAGCGCCAGGATCAGGCGTTTCCAGGTCAGTTTCACGGTCATTTCGAAGGTTCCGGCTTGGCTCTCAGCAGTCCCGCAAGAAGGGCAATGCCGCCGAGGAAGTAGCTTGCCCCGCCGATCACCAGCATGGCGACCCCGCCAAGCTGCTGGTCGGCCAGAGGGTCAAGGCCGAACGGCGCGCCGTGGTCGTGCATTCCGGGCATTCCCGAGCCGTAAAGCGGGCGCGGGGCGAGGCCGATGAGCACCCCCAGCAGCGTCATGTGCATCGATGTCAGCAGAAGCGCACCGATTCCGGCTGCGCGCTGGGGGGTGTGGATCGCGGCGCTCCAGAGCAGCAGTCCTGCGCCCAGGAAACTGGCGTATTCCGCGGCGCCCAGCCAGGGTGCGGCGTCGGCGGCGCGGCGCACGGCGGGCAAGTGCCACGCCCAGACGGCGACCAGTTCCACCAGCATCATCGCCATCGGCGTCACCAGGCGGGGCCAGCGGCGCGCAGGATCGAGAGCGGTTTCGGCCAGGCCGAATGCCAGTAGCGGCGCGGCCACGGCCACGGCGATCATATGCGCGGTCATGTGGCCGGTCATGCCGAAGTGCGCGCAGGCAAGGCCCAGCGGCACGAGCAGGAACCCGGTCAGGAGCGCGGCCCGCTTCACCGGCAGTCTCCGATGAACACCACCGGCAGCGCGGTGAAAAGCACGCCCACGAAGCTCAGTCCGGCCAGCAGCAGGGTTGCCTTCGCCAGAAAACGCAGCCGGTCGATGTCGGTCCCGTCCTGGTGCGGCGGCGGGCTGCCGGGCATGCGGACCTGCCGGTGGGCGATCCAGCCAGACAGGGCGATGGCCGCCAGGGCCAGCACCGTCCCGGCCACGAACAGCGTCGGGAAACGGGCGAAGGTGCCTTGCTTGGCGCAGGATATCGCCGCCCAGAGGTAGGAAAACAGGAAATGGGCCGCCCAGACCGTGGGCGGCACGATCAGGGTCCAGAGCGTGACTTGCAGCCGCTCGTGCCATTTCCTGCGGTCGCCGCGCGGGTCTTCGCTCATGCCACCTCCGGGAACAGGCCGATGGTGGCATAGGCGCAGGCGGCGGTGAGCGCGAAGAAGTGCATGTAGACGGTGACGTTGCGAATATCCGCGTCGTGATGCGGGGTCATCCGCCCTGCCAGGCTCCGCGCGAGAACATAGGCCTGCATGATCGCCGCGACGGCGGCATGAAGGCAGGTCCAGATCGCCAGCGTCCAGACGATTGCTGGGTAGCTGTGTGTGGCGGGATCCATGCCGGAGAGCCAGGGCCCCGCCAGTCCGGCCGGGACACCCGCCAGGCTGGTGGCCAACCCGAACAGCAGCAGCAATCGGCCCGCACCGATGCCACCCCGCGCGTGGATCTCGCGCGCGGCGACCGTGGCGACCCAGCCCGCAAGAGCCAGCATCAGCGCGATCATCGGCCAGAAGATGCCGGGCGCCGCGGCCATGTCGGGCGGCGGAAAGTCGGCATGCCGGGTCCAGAAGAAGAAGTAGCCGAACAGCAATCCGGAGAAGGCCGTGGCGTCCGCCATCATCGTGATGAACATGGCCCACCAGCCCGGAGAGGCTCCGCCCGAGATGTAGAGCGGCAGCTCCATGCCGTGCCCGATCGGCTTGCTGGGCTTTTCGGGAATTTCCGCCGTTCCGGTCCAGAGCCACCAGAGCACCATGGCCAGCGTCGCCACGCCCGAAACCAGCGCCAGCCAGTAGAGATGATAAGTGGTCAGGATGAACACGCCGCCCAGCGCCAGGGCGGTGAGCATGGGTTTCCAGCTGGGAGCGCCCAGGCGGATGACCGAGACCGGGCGCGCGTCCAGCACCGAGGTGATGATCGTCTCGCGCCGGCCTTCCTCGGCATCGGGCAGGAAATAGCGGCCTTCGTCCACCTTGCGCACGAAGTCTTCCTGATCCCAGATCGGATAGCGGCTCTCGATCAGCGGGATCGAGCGGATGCCCCAGTTCTCGTCCTGCGGATGGGCCAGCCATTCCAGCGTTCCGGCCTGCCAGGGATTGCGCGGGGCCATCTGGCGCCAGGGCGAGCGGCACAAGTCGAGCACGATCACCGCAACCCCGACGGCGATCACGAAGGAGCCGATCGTGGAGGCCATGTTCAGCCCGCCGAGGCCAAGGTCGGCCGGATACGTGAACACACGGCGCGGCATGCCCTCCAGCCCCGAAAGATGCATCGGGAAGAAGCACAGGTTGGCACCCACGAAGATCAGCCAGAATGCCGTGCGTCCCAGCCGGTCGGACAGTTTCTTGCCGGTCACCAGCGGCCAATAGTAATAGAGCCCGGCGAAGAGCGGCATCAGCGTGCCGCCGATCAGCACGTAGTGCAGGTGGGCCACCACGAAGTAGGTGTCGTGCGCCTGCCAGTCGAACGGGGCCAGCGCGACCATCACCCCGGTCAGCCCGCCGATCACGAAGATCGCGAGGCTTCCGGTGGCGTAGAGCAGCGGCGTGGACCAGACCACGCGGCCCGCCCAGAGGGTGACGATGAAGACGAAGATCTGCACCGCCGTCGGGATCGCCACCGCTTCGGACGCCGCCGAGAAGAAGCCGAGGCTGATCTTCGGCAGGCCCGTCGCGAACATGTGGTGGACCCATAGCCCGAACGAGAGGAACGCGGTGCCCACTGCCGCCAGCACGATCCAGGGATAGCCCAGCAGGTGGCGCCGCGCGAACGTGGGCACCAGCATGGCGAAAAGCGCGATGGAGGGCAGGAAGACGATGTAGACTTCCGGATGGCCGAAGATCCAGAACAAGTGCTGCCACAGCAGCGGATCGCCCCCGCGCGAGGCATCGAAGAAGGGCCAGTCCAGCAGGCGCTCCATCTCGAACAGCACATCCCCGGCGATCAGCGGCGGGAAGGCGAAGAGGATCATCACCGCTACCACCAGGATGTACCAGGCATAGAGCGGCATGAGGTTGAGCCGCATGCCCGGCGGACGGCACTTGAGCACGCCCACGATCAGCTCGACCGCAGCGGCGACCGACGACACTTCGATGAAGGAAAGCCCCAGCATCCAGATATCGGCGCCGAGACCGGAAAGGTCGGTTCGGGTGGTCAGCGGCGGATACATGAACCAGCCGCCGTCCGGCGCGGCGTCGAAGAAGATCGATCCCGAAACGAACACGCCGCCGATCAGGAAGGACCAATAGCCGAAGGCGGAAAGCCTGGGGAAGGGCAGGTCCCGCGCGCCCAGCAATTGCGGCAGGAGAATGATCGATACCGCCTCGAACATCGGCACGGCGAAAAGGAACATCATCACCGAGCCGTGCAGGGTGAACAACTGGTTGAACGTGCCCGGCCCCACCAGGTCGTTGTCGGGCACCGCGAGCTGCGTGCGCATGATGAGCGCCAGCACGCCTGCGAAGAGCATGAAGGCGAAGGCCGTGAGCACGTACCAGTTGCCGACCTGGTTGTTGTTGGTGTCCGTCCAGCGCAGGAAAAGGCCTTTGGGCGGCGCCCAGACTTCACGCAGGCGTTGTTCCTGCGCGGCGCGGAGGGCGGGATCGTCCTGGTCGTGCAGGCTCATCGCGCGTTCTCCGCCTTGGTCTGCTTCAGCCAGCGGGCAAGGGCCAGGGCTTCCTCCTGCGTGAGATGGGTATAGGCGGGCATGCGAGCGCCCGGTTTGAAGCGATGGGGATCGCGGATGAAGGCGGCGGTATGGGCGTCCGTCGGTTCGAGAATCCCGGCGCCAAGCGTCAGGCGCTCGCCGAACCGGGTGAGATCGGGGCCGATGCGGGCCTGGGCCGATGTGCCGGCGAGGGCGTGGCAACTTCCGCAGCCTTCGCGCGCGAACAGCGCGGCGCCGCGGTCTTGCGTGCGGCGCGGGGGTATGCGGGCGGCGGTCAGCCAGGCATCGAAGGCGGCCGGTTCCATGGCGATGACGTCGAAGGCCATCAGCGCATGGCTGAGGCCGCAGAACTCGGCGCAGACCCCGCGATAGGTGCCGGGCTTCTCGGCCTTGACGACCAGCCGGTTGGTGCGGCCGGGGATCATGTCCATCTTGCCGGCAAGGCCGGGGATCCAGAAACTATGGATGACGTCCGTGGCGGTGAGTTCGAACACGACCGTCCGGCCGACCGGGAGGCGCACTTCGTTGGCGGAGAGCAGCAGCGGCTCCGTCCGGCCGCCCGGGCCGTTGTCATCGCTCCGCGCGTAAGCGACGCGCCACCAGAACTGTTCGCCCTCTACGCGGATGTGCAAATCGCTGTCGCCGGTGGGAAGGGGGCGCATGGCCGGAAGCGCCCAGACCAGCAGCGCGGTCAGCACCACGGTCGGAACCACTGCGCCGAGCCAGAGGACGAGACGCATGCCGCTCTGGTGAGTGAGCTTTCCTTCCGGAGCCCGCGCCGCGACGAAGTAGATCGCGGCCATTCCGAGCGCGATGACACTGCCTCCCGCCGCCAGCACCGCCGTCAGCCAGAGCGTGGAGCGCGCTTCCAGCCCGAACGGCGCCAGCGCCGACTGATGCCCGTTGCAGCCCGCCAGCACCAGCGTCGCCATGGTAACGGACGCTAAGGTAACGGACGGTGCGGCAATCGATTTTCGCAAGACGACATTTCCCCTGACTCGTTCGGGGGCAACGCGTCAGGGGCCGCCGGGTTCGAGCGAAAGCGGCGAACGCGGCGTTACAAATGGTTGCTGCGGCGTGCCGCGGCTGAAAGGTCAGCCGTGAGAGCCTCGCCGCGCTCCGCCCACGCCGCCGGTCGTTTCGGTATCGGCGCCCGGATTGAGACGCTCGTCTTCCTTGTCGGGGTGAAGCTCCGCTTCCCGGGCGCGGGCCGGATCCTTCTGGGGAACGCCTTCGGGCGGCTTGCCATCGTGGTTGGTCCAGCGTCCGTCGGGCGTGCCGGCGGTTCCGGTGACATTGCGGGAATCGTCGGGTTCGTACTCGGCCATGATCCTTCTCCTTCGACAGAAGAAAGGCGCGAGCAGGCGGCCCCGTTCCCAGCTTTCGTTTTCAATCGGTCTTGCCGGCAGGGCGCCCTGCGCTCGAACCAAACGCCGGGTCCCGCGTTGGTTCTGCAAACATGTATCGGAAGAAGGACGCCTGCCCGTGACACTCAAAGCCCTGGCCATCAATTGCACGCTGAAGTCCGATCCAGCCGAGCCTTCCTCCACGGACGCGATGATCGCGGTTTTCGCGAAGGCCTTTGCCGAAACCGATGTCGAGATCACGGAGACCGTGCGGGTGGCTGGGCTCAACGTGCTACCCGGCGTGACCTCGAACGAGGGCGAAGGTGACGAATGGCCCGGCCTGCGGGAAAAGATCCTGGCGCACGACATTCTGGTGTTCGGCGGCCCCATCTGGATGGGCCAGATCGGCAGCGTCGCCAAGCGCGTGCTCGAACGGATGGATGCTTTTCTCGACGAGACCGACGACGAGGGCCGCATGCCCAGCTACGGCAAAGTCGCGGTGGCAGCGATCGTCGGTAACGAAGACGGCGCCCATTTCTCGTCGGCCCAGCTGTTCCAGTCTCTTAACGACGTGGGCTGGACGATCCCGGCTGTCGCGGCCTGTTACTGGGTAGGTGAGGCAATGGGATCCACCGATTTCAAGGACTTGGACAAGACACCTGAAAAAGTCACCAAGACGGCAAGGATGGTGGCAGGCAATGCGGCGCACCTTGCAGGTCTGCTGAAGGCCTCGCCCTACCCCGGTTGAACCGCGCGATCAGGAGATTGGGCATGACCGATAGGAAAAAGGAAGTGAAAGGCGCCGCCAAAGTGATGAAGGGGTACGCCAAGCGCCTTGCGGGCGAGCTTGCCGGCCGCCCTGACCTGGTGGTGGAAGGAGAGAAGGAACAGACCTCGGCCCTTCACGAGATCCGCCGTGCTCGCGACGCGGGCAGCGAAAGCGAGCTATAAGTGCGGCACGCTCGATCCACATGAAGAGACAGGCCGGCAACGGGCGCTAGGCGCCGCACGCTGCCGACCTGTCCGAAACCGCGAGACCGCGGCTTCACCCCACCGGGGTGCGCTCATAGCGCCGCTTTGGCAGGGCGCATTAACCGAGGTTACTTTTCAGGATTTACGCTCGGTCCTCATTTGATACCTACCGATGTCTGATACTTATTGGCGAAGGCTGTCGGGCACGATGCCGCCATTCTTGGCAAGGCTGTCCATCACGGCGCGATGGAGGGCGATATTCTGTTCTGCCGAACCGTCTGCAGCGGCATGGACGCCCAGTTCGTCTGCGAGTTCCTTCCGCGCGGAGAGGCTGGAATCGAGATCCAGCAGTTTCAGCAGGTCGACGATGGAGGTCTGGTAATTGCCGCCATGGTCCGCCTTCATCGATGCCATTTCCTCAAGCACCGCGCCGACGTCCACGGGTTCCGCCGCTTCGGGCGCGGCTGCGGCCTGCGTGGGGGCGGGTGCCGCAGGGGCGTTTTGCGTAGGCGCGGGGGCGGCTTTCGCCTTGTTGCGATGGAAGACCTTGTCGAAGATATTTCCTAGCATTCCCATAGTCTTGCTCCTGCCTTGCCGGGACGCTCCGCGATCCTTGCGACCGAGAGCAGTCTGTCCGGGAACGCGCGGCGGACTGGTTGGTTCACGATGGAGCATAGTGAGGAAGAGGAAATCACCATGAAGCACCGGGTACTATACGCCGTCTCGTTCGCAGCACTGGCTCTCACGGCCTGCAAGAAGGAGGCTCCCGCCACGAATGACGTGGCCACGGCACCGGCAACGGAAGTGGTTCCCGGCGCCATTCCGGGGGCGGACATGCCGATGGGCACGGCCACGCAGACCCCTGCGCAGGCCTTCGCCAATGCCGCCGCCAGCAGCGACGCCTTCGAGATCGAGACGTCCAAGCTGGCCATGGCCAAGGGCCAGTCGGCCGCAGTGAAGCGTTTCGCCGAAAAGATGATCGACGCGCACACCCAGTCCACCGCCAAGCTGAAGGGCGTGGCTGACAAGCTGTCGCCCGCGATCACGCCGGACGCCGGCCTCAGCGACGCGCAGGATCAGAAGCTCGATGCGCTGAAGAATCTCACCGGGGCCGATTTCGACAAGGCCTATGCCTCGGCGCAAGTCGATGCGCATCAGATGACCCTCGACAAGCTGAAGGACTACGCGGCGAACGGCGATTCCGCGCCTCTCAAGGCTTTCGCGAAGGAACTGGTGCCTACGGTGACGGCGCACCTGAACATGGCCAAGGCGCTCTAGTTCGCGAGCGGACAAAAGGTTTTAACCGAGAGTTTCGGGCCGTTTCCAAGCGGAAACGGCCCGAAACCACGATTGCCATCGGTGGTGCGACGGGGCGTTTCCGTTCTGTCGTGATACCGCAATGCTTCGGGCTTATCCGAAGCGGATGATATTTGTCTGCTGCGCGCGCCGCACTTCTGCTAGAGTCTTCCTGTGAGCACCGCGATTCCCCACGACTTCCGCATTGGTGTCGATGCAAACGACATCGACTTCATGGGCCATGTGAACAACGCCAGCTACCTCAAGTGGGTGCAGGACGCTGTCCTTGACCATTGGCGCGCCTTTGCGCCTACCGAAGTGGTGGGCCAACATCTGTGGGTCGCGCTCAAGCACGAGATCACTTACCGCAAACCCACTTTCCTGGGGGACGACGTGATTGCCACGGTGCTCCTGGAAAAGGTCCAGGGTGCGCGGGCGTTCTACGAAACGATCATCAAGCGCGGTGAGGAAGTGCTGGCCGAAGTGAAGTCCAGCTGGTGCTGCCTCGATGCCGTCACACTCAAGCCTTCCCGTCTGGCACGCGACGTGATCGACCACTTCTTCGGCAGCGAGTCCTGACAGCCTGACCAGGTTTTTCCGGCGCTTCCGTGAAGGGCCGGTACTTGGGTCATCTGTCCACTCGTGGTATCAGCGCGCCATGTTTCCCGCCGCTATCTTGCTTCTGGCAGCGATGCCTCCGGCTTCTTCGTTCATAAAGGCGCACTCCGACCGGCCCATCGGTGAGGTTGCCGCCTGCGTGGAAACCGAGTTCGATGATGTCGGCGTCAGTGAAAATCTGTCGGTGGAAACCGGCAGGAAGGTGAATTTTCGCGTCGCCAAGGAAACCGATACGCCGACGAGCCCCTTGATGTCCTTCGAGGCGCGGCACGACGGCACGCTGGTTCTCTATGGTTTCGGGGACTGGAAGGACGCGGTGGAACCGATGTGGAAGAACCTGGCTCGGGAATGTTTTCCAGAGGTCCAGGGCACGGCGCCGAAACCAAAGCCCTGAAAACGGCCCGACCGATCTGCCTGGTTCATTCCACGGATCGCAGGGCCCCGAGTACCAAGGTGCGGTAGGTTCGCGAACGCAGGCCTGACGGGGCTTGCAGATCGAGGCGTTCGAGCGCTTCCTCCTCCTCCCGCGTCGGCGCGGTGCGAGCAAGTCCGCGCGCTGCGATGGCTGCCAGCGCGCCGGGGCGACCGCCGGTTTCGGACAGATGCTGCAGCGCGGGCACGAGCCGCTGCTCGACCGGCGTGAAATCGGTGCCGAAGGGATAGGCGGGAAAGTCGTCCCTTGGCAGGGCGTCGGCGATGCGCTGCGGAAGGTTGGACCGCCATTCCTGCGGGATGCGCCAATCCGCTCCGATTTTTCCGGCGCTTTGCGCTGCCTCCAGAAGTTCGTCCTGAAACCGGCTGTCGGCCACGGCGATCAGGCGCTGGATCACCCGCTCGTCGCTCATGCCGCGAAGGTCGGCCACGCCGTATTCGGTGACCACCACGTCGCGCAAGTGGCGGGGAATCGTCTCATGGCCGTAGCTCCAGACGATGTTGGATTGCAGCGACCCGTCGTGCAGCCGGGTGGCGGGCAGGGTGATGATCGAGCGCGCGCCGTCCAGTTCCATGGCCTGCGCGACGAAGTTGTATTGCCCGCCCACGCCGCTGACGACGCGGCCGTCCTCCAGCCCGTCGGAAACCGTAGCGCCGAGCAGCGTCACCATCATCGCGCTGTTGACGAAGCGGGCGTCGACTCGGGCGGCCCGCTTGGCCGCTTCGTCGCCGTAAAGCGCGTTGACCCAGGAGATTTCGCGCATATGGATGAGGCCGCGCGTGGCTTCGTCCATGTCGCGCAGCGCTGCATAGAAAGCGCGGGGACCGACGAAGAAACCGCCGTGCAGCACGGCGCCGTCGACTTCGCGCTTGACGATATCGGCCCGGATCAGTTCGACGAAGCCGTCGACCAACATCTCGGTGGGCGCATAGAGGCCGTGCTCGAAGGCACCCATCTCCACGGGCGGGCGCACTTGCCCGGCCACGAGCAAGGTATCGATGGCGCTGCGGAAACGGTCTGGCTGGTGCTGGCGCAGGATCAGCGAATGGGCCACGGCATCGCCGATCTCGCCGATGCCGATCTGCAGCGAGCCGCCATCCGCCACCAGCGAGGCGACATGGACCCCGATCGCGTGCTGCGCCGGGCTGACCGGCTGCTTGGGCGGCCCGAACAGGGGAAACCGCGTATCCGCACTGTCGAGGATCATGGCGAAAGCATCGGCGGGAAGGTCTGCCGGGCCGGGCATGAACGGCAGCTCGTCGTTGACCTGACCGACCAGCAGGAAGTCGGCCTTGCCCGCATCCCGATGGCGGAGCAGGTCCAGCGTCATGTCGCTGTTGCAGCTGAGGCTGAAGCGGTCCTCCCGGCGGGCGACGATCTGCGCGATCACGTTCACGCCCTGATCGAGCAGGCAGCGCACGGCATGGGTGTAGTTGGCCGAAATGTAGCTGCGCTGGGCCACGGCGTTGGTGAGCCGGCTGCCCGCCTGGAAGAAGAATTCGTTCACCTCGATGTTGGGCGGCAGGTCGCCCGCCCGCTGGGTGGCGGCATACGCAAATTCGGGATAGCCACCCATCGTGCGTGCGAACACCGGCTCAAGAAAGCGGCGTTCGAGGTCCGACCCCAGCGCGGGCGGTTCCAGCGTCAGCGCGGTGAAGATCACGAGCCGTATCGATGGATCGCCCCGGGCACGATCGAACAGGGCATTGGCGACATGGGGAGACTTGCCCAGCCCCAACGGCAGGCCCAGCACGATCCGCCCGCCGGTATGGGCAATGATGCGATCCGCGATCTCTTCCGGATCGGTGAGATATGCGGTCACTTCAGCGCGTCCCACCCCGCGTCCGGTTCGAAGCGCGGCCCATGCTTGGCGGCAAGTTCGGTGAGCGCCGCGACCACGTCACTCACGCCGCGTTCTTTGGCATAGTGCAGCGGGCCGCCGCGGAACGGCGCGAAGCCGGTGCCGAAGATCATCGCCGCGTCGATCACGTCGGGATCGTCGTTCACGCCCTCGCGCAGCACGGCGACGGCGGTGTTGAGCATCGGCAGGATCAGGCGGTCCGCCAGATCGGTTTCGGGCGCTGCGGCGCTTCCGTGCCGTGCACCGTGGCCCTTCACCGCCTTGCCGTCTCGCCAGACGTAGATGCCCTTGCCGGTCTTCTTGCCGAGGTCGCCGGCTTCCACCTTTTCCTTCAGCCATGGCGGGGCATCGGGCATCGGCCAGTCGAGTTCGCGCTTCAGCATCTCGGCAACGGCCAGCCCGATGTCGAGCCCCACCTGATCGGCCAGTTCCAGCGGACCCACCGGCATGCCGAAATCCGTCGCCGCCTTGTCGATGACTTCGGGGGCGAGCCCCTCGTCCATCAGGGTCAGCGCTTCGACCAGGTAGGGCGTCAGCACCCGGTTGACGATGAAGCCCGGCGCGCTCTTCGCGGGCGCGGGCAGCTTGCCGATGCGACCAACGAAAGCGCGGGCCTGTGCCGCGACATCCGCATCGGTGCCGTCATGAGTCACCACTTCCACCAGATCCAGCCGCGAGACCGGATTGAAGAAGTGAATGCCGACCAGCCGTTCGGGGCGCTGGAGCCCTTCGCGCAGTTCGGCCAGCGGGATCGAGGAGGTGTTGGTGGCCAGAATGGCGCCGTCCTTCATGCGCGGCTCGGCATCGGCGTAGAGCTTGCGCTTGAGATCTGCCTTCTCCGGCGCGGCCTCGATGACCAGATCGGCGCTCGTCACGCCGTGGCCTTCGGGATCGGGGATCAGCCGGTCCAGCGCGTCGCGGATCTTGAGCCGGTCGCCATGTGCGATCTTCTCGTAGAGCGCGGCCGCGCGGCCGATGGCCTTGCCGATCGGCTCGGGCTTCACGTCGGACAGGCTGGTGCGCAGGCCCTTCCACGCGCACCACGCGGCAATGTCCCCGCCCATTGCGCCCGCGCCGATGACGTGCACTTGCGCTATGCCGGAAGTCTTGCCGGCCAGTTCCTTCAGCTTCTGCCTCAGGAAGAACACGCGGATCAGGTTCTGCGCCGTATCGGTCAGCATCAGCTTGGCGAAGGAGCCGATTTCCGCCTGCTTCATGGCATTCAGGTCGCCGCCATGCTCCTCCCAGAGATCGATCAGCGCATAGGGCGCGGGATAATGCGCAGACGGCGCGCGGCCCTCGGCCTGCGCGCGCATCTGCCGGGCGGCGATGCGGCGTGCCGGGGCGCTGTCCTTCAGCCGTTCTACCAGACCCTGTCGCGCCTGCTCCAGATCGCCGCCGACAGCGGCTGCGATGGCGGCGGCGACATGGCGCTCGGGCACCACGGCATCGACCAGCCCCATGCGCCTGGCCTGCCGGTCATGGATCGACTTGCCGGTGAGCATGGCGCTCATCGCCTCGATCGGATCGCACAAGTGCGTGAAGCGCGCGGTGCCGCCAAGGCCGGGGTGGAGGCCGATCTGCACTTCGGGAAAGCCGAAGCGCGTGCCCTCCACGGCAATGCGCTGCGTGCAGGCGAGGGCCAGTTCCAGCCCGCCGCCCATGGCGTAGCCGTGCATGACAGCGATTGTCGGTATCGTCAGCGCGGCCAGCCGGTCGACCACCTCGTGCGCCGCCGCGATCCTCGCACGGATTGCGCCTTCGTCAGTGACGCCGCGAAATTCCGCGATGTCCGCGCCTGCAAGGAAGCCGTCCCGCTTGGCCGACCGGATGACGAGCGCCTTGGGCGCACGCTGCTCGACAAGGTCGAGGATGCGGGAGAATTCCTCCAGGACCGCTTGCGACAGGGTGTTGGTGCCCGTGCCCTGCTGGTCGATCACGGCCCAGGCCACGCCATCGGCATCGCGCGCAAAGCTCCAGTGCGTGAAGCCTTCGGTGCTTTCCGGGTGGTCGTGGGGAACGGGGCCGAGCGTCAGGTCGCGGTCGGCCAGATAAGTCCATACGGGATCGTTCATCGCGGCCTCCTTCATGCGCGTTCGATCAGCATGGCGCCGCCCTGGCCCCCGCCGATGCATTCGGTGGCGATACCCCGGCCGCTGCCCAGCCGCTCCATCGCCTGCACCAGATGGAGCGCGATGCGCGCGCCGCTGGCACCGACCGGATGGCCGAGCGAGATCGCCCCGCCGTCGACATTGATGCGCCCGGGATCGATAGTGCCCGCCGCGCCGTCCAGACCGAGCACCTCACGGCAGAAGCCCTCGTCCTGCCAGGCGGCCAGGCAGGCCAGCACTTGCGCAGCGAAAGCCTCGTTCAGTTCCCAGAGGTCGATGCTGTCCAGCGAGAGTTCGTTGCGTTTCAGCAGTGCGGTAGAGGCTAGCACCGGACCGAGGCCCATGATCGAGGGATCGAGCGCCGACCACTGGCTGTCGACGATACGCGCGCGGGGCTTGAGGCCATGGCGCTCCACCGCCGCTTCCGAGGCGAGAATGGTCCAGCAGGCGCCGTCAGTGATCTGCGAGCTGTTGCCGGCCGTGACTTTGCCGTAGGGCCGCTCGAACACGGGCTTGAGCTTGGCCAGCTTGGCAGGCTCGCTGTCCGGCCGGACGCCGTCGTCGTGGTCGTGGACGGTGCCGTCGCGGGCGAAGGCGGGTTCGAGTTCGCCTTTCAGCCAACCTTCCGCCTGCGCCTTCGCCAGCCGCTTGTGGCTCTCTACCGCATAACGATCCGCCGCCTCGCGCGAGATCGAGAAGAGGTGGGCGAGCACTTCGGCGGTCTGCCCCATGCCGAGATCGGTGATCGGGTCGGTCAGCCCGCGTTCGAGGCCGACGATGGGCTTGAGGAAATCGGGCCGGAAGTGGCTTGCGGCCTTGAGCGCGCCGAGCGGGCCGGCCTTGTTGCCCTGCATTTCCGCCAGCCATTCCACCGCGTCCTGCCGCAGCACCAGCGGGGCATGGCTCAAGGCTTCGGCTCCGCCTGCCAGGATCAGGTCGCTGCCGCCGTCGGCGATGTAGCGATAGGCCGTGTCCATCGCCTGCATGCCGGAGCCGCAGTTGATCTGCACGGTGAAGGCAGTGGTCTGCGGGCCGCAGCCAAGGCGCAGGGCGGCGACGCGGGCCGGGTTGGCCTCGTCCGCGATGACGTTCACGCAGCCCAGGATCACCTGATCGAAGGCCGTCGGCGTGAACGGCTGGCGCAGCAGCAGCGGCCGCCCGCATTGCACGGCCAGATCGACCGGCGTGAAGGGACCGGGGCCGCCGCGCGCCTTCAGGAAAGGGGTGCGGGCACCGTCGACGATATAGACCGGGCGGCTCATTCGGCGGGCTCGGCAATGCGCGGGGTGGCCGTTTCGTGGCCGGACTGGTCGAGGTCTTCGGCCGCAAAGTCGTCCACCGCGATCACTTCCGCCACGGCCGCATCGGCGGCGCGCAAGCTCTCCAGTTCCCCATCGGTGATGAGGCCCTGTTCGTGCGCCTTGTCCAGATCGCGGATGCGTGCCTTGCGCAGGCGGTCGTGGACGGGCTGGGTCGCCACGGTTTGCTGGAAAGCGTCGGTCAGGCGGCCGACGGCCTCGTCCGCCCCCCCGATATAGACGTTCTCCACCAGCCGGTCGCGCGCGGCGCAGGGTTCCAGCAGGATGTCCGCGCACTGGCGGATCGTGCGGTCCGACGGGCCGTTGCGACGGCGGCCGAACGGCTGGATGAACAGGCGCAGCATCCAGCCGACCGGACGGGCCGGGAAGTTGGCGATGATCTCGGCAAAGCGCTGCTCGATAGTAGCGAAGCCGCTTTCCATGCACCAGGCCAGCAGCGGCAGGTCTTCGTCCTGCCGGCCTTCGTCTTCCCAGCGCTTGAGCGCGCCGGACAGCAGGTAGAGTTCGGAAAGCACGTCACCCAGGCGGCCCGAGAGCAGTTCGCGCCGCTTGAGTTCGCCGCCGAGCGTCAGGAACGAAATGTCCGAAGCGAAAGCGAAAGCGGCGGCATAGCGGCTCATCTGCCGGTAATAGCGCGTGGCCTTGCCTGCCCTGGGCGCGGGGGCGAACCTGCCGCCGCTCCAGCCGCGCACGAAGGCGCGGATCGCCGTCTTCAGCGCATGGCCGATGTGCTTCCACAGCACCTGGTCGAAATTCGCCAGCGCCCGGCCGCGATTGGCATCGCCCACGGCGCGGATTTCCTCCAGCAGGTAGGGGTGCGAGCGGATCGCGCCTTGTCCGAAGACCATCAGGCTGCGGGTGAGGATATTGGCGCCTTCCACCGTGATGCCCACCGGAATGGCGCGGTACTGGCTGCCGAGGTAGTTGCGCGGTCCTTCTATGATCGCCTTGCCGCCGTGCACATCCATGGCATCGTTGATGACGACGCGCATCCGCTCGGTGGCGTGGAGCTTGAGGATCGAGGAAATCACCGCCGGGTGGTTGCCCTGGTCCAGCCCGGCGCACGTAAGCCGCCGCGCGCCGTCCAGCAGATAGGCGTTGCCGGCGATGCGGGCGAGGCGCTCCTGAATGCCTTCGAACTTGCCGATCGGCAGATTGAATTGCGAGCGGACGCGGGCATAAGCGCCGGTGGTATGGGCCGCGAAAGCGCCTGCTGCCGCCGAGAGCGAAGGCAGCGAGATCCCGCGCCCGGCCGCCAGCGCGCTCATCAGCATCTTCCAGCCCTGGCCGACGCGCTCCGGCCCGCCGATCACGTTTTCCAGCGGGATGAACACGTCATGCCCTTCGTTGGGACCGTTCTGGAACGTTTGCATGGAGGGGATGTGGCGGCGGCCGATGGTCACGCCCGGCAGCTCCGTGGGCACGAGCGCGACTGTGATGCCGATATCGTCCTGATGGCCCAGCAGATGGTCGGGATCACGCAGCTTGAAAGCCAGGCCGAGAATGGTCGCCACCGGCCCCAGCGTGATGTAGCGCTTGTGCCAGTTGAGGCGGATGCCCAGCACGTCCTCGCCGTTCCATTGGCCCCGGCAGATCACGCCCTCATCGGTCATCGCGGCGGCGTCGGACCCGGCCTCGGGGCTGGTAAGCCCGAAGGCCGGCACTTCGCGCCCTTCGGCCAGGCGGGGCAGCCAGTGCTCCTGCTGCTCTTTCGTGCCGAAGCGCAGGATCAGTTCGCCCGGCCCAAGCGAATTGGGCACCATGGCCGTCACTGCAGTGGAGACCGAGCGCGTGGCGATCTTGCGCACGATTTCGCTATGCGCGAAGTTGGAAAAACCAAGGCCGCCGTGTTCCTTGGGGATGATGATGCCGAAGAACTTCTCGCGCTTCAGGAAGTCCCAGGCTTCGGGCGGCAGGTCGCGGGTTTCCCAGGTCATGCGCCAGTCGTCGATCATGGCGCAGAGCCTGTCGACCGGGCCGTCCATGAAGGCGCGTTCTTCTTCGGTCAGCGTGGCTGGCGGGATCGCCAGCAATTGCTCCCAGTCCGGATTGCCGGTGAACAGCGCGGCGTCCCACCAGGTATTGCCTGCGTCGATCGCCTCGTTCTCCGTGGCGGACAGTGCGGGCAGCGCGGACTGAACGAGCGAAAGAACCGGACGGGTGAGGATTTCGCGGCGGGCGGTGGTCATGATATGGGTCGCGGGCGACATCGGGCAGGCTCCTTCTCCTGCCCGGCACAACGCCTCTGCACGGCGAATTGCTCCCGGGTCCGTCTCAAGTCAGCCTCGCGCAGACCCGGCTTCAGGACTTGCGCCGCAGTTCCTCGGGCTTATGCGCCGCTTTCTTGCCCGACTTGTCGCTCTTGACGATATATTGCGGGTCGTCCGGCGTGGCGGCGACCTTGTGGCGCTTGATATGCGTTTCGGTGGTCTGCTTCTTCTGGACAGTGCCGTGTGTCGCGCCCTGGCTGGTGTCCCACTCCACCTTGTCGCCTTTCTTGAATTCCTTCGTCATGGCGCTGTCGCTCCTGCTCGCGGATATTCCCCGCCAACGCCCGCCGCCGGGTCGGCGTTCCTGTTCGTCCGCTCCTTTCGCGCCTGTGCTTGGGTGCTGGGAGCTTGATGGCGGCCATGGTTTGCGCATATGCCGGGAGGATCACGAGTGGCCCATCCGCTGCCGGGTCATCTGAGAGGTCTTCCATGCCCCTAGTCAAGAAATCCGCGCTGGCCGCCCGCAAGACGGCCCCCACGGGCTCCGGCACCGATCCGGTCACCCAGCAGCCGGTGCCGCGCACGACCGCGGCATCGGCCCGTGGAGGGCGGCGCGCGGTCACCGTGCTGGAACGGCTGGACGAGGCGACGCAGGAACTCGCCAGCGGGCTTACCGAGGCGGCAAGCGCTGCGGGAGAACTCCAGCGGGCCGCCGATCACATTTCCGTCTCGGCCGAAGAAGCGGCAGGTGCGGCCCAGGAATCGCTCGGGCTGATCGCCAGCCTGCGGGGCAATTTCCGCGAATCCAGCGAGCGCGCGGGTGCTGCGCAGCGGCACATCGAACTGGTGCAGTCGGGCTTTGCCGAAGCGGCGACGCAGATCGACGCTTCGGTTGCCGCGATCGTCCTGAATGGCGAACGGCAGCTGGGATCGGTCCAGCTTGTCGAGAAGCTGGAGGCCACGGCCGCGTCGATCATCGCGATCGGCGGCACGGTGGCGGACCTTTCGGAGCAGACCGGGATGCTGGCGCTCAACGCGGCTATCGAGGCGGCGCGCGCCGACGAGGCGGGAAGGGGCTTCGCGATCATCGCCGACGAAGTGCGGGAACTGGCCGACGATTCGGAGCGGAACGCCGCGGAAATCCGCAGTCTGGGTGACAGCATCGTCTCCGAAATCCGCCAGGTGGCCGAGCGCATCCGCCGTGCCGCCACGGTTGCCATCGGTCAGGCCAATGGCGGGCGGGCGCTGGTGAACGATCTTCAAGAGGCGCGCGGGCGGCTGTCCTCGCTCGGGAAGGGCGCGCAGGATATCGCGCTGGCCGCCATGGAGGCCGACGGTGCCGCCACCGAGGCGGAGAAGGGCGCGGAGCAGATCGCCGCCGCGGCCGAGGAGCAATCGGCGGCAGCAGCAGAAGCGCGGCAGGCCGTGGAGCAGCAGGCGGCCTCGCTGGAGCAGAGCCAGCAGACCGCCGAGACGCTGGCAGTGCTGGCAGACCGGCTTTCGGGCGAAGTCGGCGGAGAGAGCGCCGGGCAGGGCCAGGAAAGCGGCGCGGCCGAGCAGATCGCGGCGGCCGCCGAAGAGCTTTCGGCCACCGTGCAGGAACTGTCCGGCGCGGCGGGCGAGATCCTCGTGGCCATCGAGCAGATTTCGCGCGGCGCACAGATCCAGGGCGCGGCTACCTTGCAGGCCAGCGCGGCGATGGTGCAGATCGAAAAGGCGGCCATATCCGCGCAGGAACGCGCGGAAGAGGCCAGCACGGGCATCGCCGCAGTGATCGCCACGACCGAGCAGGGCAGCACCCAGGTGATGGCCCTGGTGTCCGGCGTCACCGAAAGTGTCGAGGAAACCCGCGCGGTGCTGTCGTCGCTCGGCACGATCGGCGACACCGGCCGCCGGATCGAGAAGATCGGCGACGGGCTGGCCCTGGTCGCGCTCCAGACCAACATGCTCGCGGTCAACGGCGCGGTGGAAGCGACCCGAGCGGGCAGTGCCGGCGCCGGTTTCTCGACCGTGACCGGCGATATTCGCAAGCTTGCGCGAGAGGCGGCAGCCAATGCGCAAGACGTCAAGGACGCGGTGCGCGCCATCCAGGACCACTTGACCCTCGTACGCAGCGATCTCGACCAGATCGTGGGCGCCGCTGAGACCGAAGGCGGGCGGAACCGCGCGATGATCGAGCGTTTCTCCGTCATGGCCGAAAACCTTTCCGAGACCGGGCGCGGAAATGCCGCCATTCTCGGCGGAGCGCAGGCGATCCTGCACGCCGTGCGCGAGATCCGCAGCGGCAGCGACCAGATCGCCTCGGCCGCCGAACTCGCCGCAGGCGCAGCCCGGCAGGCCAGCGCTGCCGCCCGCCAGCAGGCGCAAGGCGCGGAGGAACTGGCGGCGGCGATCGAGGACATCGCGGCGCTGGCCGTTTCGCTCGACCGCGGCGCCTGATCGGTCCGTGTCCGCGCGGGCGGCGGCCGAAAGCGAAGATACGGTTCTCAATTTCGTGGCGGGCGGTCGGCGAATGGCCCTGCCTGCCCGCCTGGTTCGCGAAATCTCGGCTCTGCCGCGACTGACCCCGGTGCCGTTCGGTGCCGCCAGGTTGCTGGGCCTTGGCAACTTTCGGGGGCACATCCTGCCCGTTCTCGCGCTCGGGGATGCCAGGAATGGGGCCGGCGAAGGGGCGCCCGCGCGGGCCTTGCTGCTGGACGGCGCCCGGCCGGTGGCGCTGGCGGTGGATGCCGTGCTCGGCCTGAGCGCTGGAGGGGATGGCGAGAACCTGGACCTCGATGCGCTGCTCGTGGCCAGTTTCCCGGCTCCGGAGCGACGCGCTGCGCGCCATGCACCGCTGCATGCGGAGCGCGGCGAAGCGGTTCGGGACGAGCGCCTGGCACTTCTGGTCATGGATCTGGCCGGCCAGCGCTTCGCCTTGCCCGCCGATCAGGTGCAGGAAGTGCTGACGAAGCCCGCCGATCTTGCCGTCGTTCCCGGAGCGGCGGCAACGGCGCTGGGGGCCATCGAACATCGCGGCAGCCTTTTGCCACTGTTCTCGCTGGCCCGCCTGCTGGGTTTCGAGGCCGAAGTCCCTGCCGCGCGCGAGCAGGTCGTGGTCGTGCGCGTCGGCGCGGGCCGGGTGGGGCTGGTGACGGAACGGGTGCGCAATGTCGTTCATGTCGAGCATGGGCGCCTGGAGCCGGTGCCGGGCGTGCTGCTGCGCGGAGATGCGGAGACCTCGATCCAGGCGATCTGCCGTCCCGGTTCGGGCGAGCGCCTGATTTCCGTGCTCGATGCCGAACACTTGCTCGATGCCGAGGCGGTGGCCGGGATGGAGGCGCTTCCCGACTTGCCGGATGTGATCCCGGCGGCTGTGGAGGCGGAGAGCGCCTACCTTGCCTTGCGAGCGGGTGGAAACCGGCTGGCGATGCCGCTCGGCTCCGTGGAAGGGGTGGCGCGGGTGCCGGTTCTCTCGGCCATTCCCGATGCGCCGGGCTGGCTATCAGGCATGGTCAATGTGCGCGGGTCTGCAGTGCCGGTGATCGACGTTTCCATGCGGCTCGGCGGCGGATCGGTGGCGGAACGGGAGGGCAGGCGCCTCGTGCTCGCGCGGCAGGGCGGGGATGTCGTCGGCCTGCTGGTCGAACGCGTGGACGGCCTCATCAGGCTGACGAACGCGGCCATCGAGCATCCGGAGGCCGGCGGCGAGGCGGACGCGATCTTCGAGGGTTATGTGCGCCTGGCCGATGGTGCCGGCGCGGGAGAGCGCATCGCCCTGCTGGTCTCGCCCCTGACCCTGATCGACGCGGCCGGGCGCGATCTGCTGGAGGCGGTGCGTTGACCGCGATCCGGCTGCTGATCGTCGACGATTCCGCGCTGATGCGCAAACTGCTGGTCCAGCTTTTCCGCGAGGACGGCGGGTTCGAGATCGCAGTCGCGCGCGATGGCGCCGAGGCGCTGGCCATGCTCTCCACTTTCGCGCCCGATGTGGTGACGATGGACGTGCACATGCCGCAGATGGATGGGCTCGCCTGTCTCGACCGGATCATGGTGGAGCGGCCCTGTCCGGTCGTCATGGTCTCGGCACTGACGCAGGAGGGCGCCGACGAGACGCTGGAGGCGCTGTCGCTGGGCGCGGTCGATTTCGTGGCCAAACCCGAGGGGCCGATCTCGCTGGAGATCGACCGGATCGCCGACCCGCTCGTGGAAAAAGTGCGCGCGGCGGCGTCTGCGCGCCTGCCGCGCTTCGTGCGTCTGGCCGACCGCCTGCGGGCAAGGGCTCATGCGCGCGCTTCTGCGATGAGGGCCGGGCATGCCGCTGAGACGCAGCTTGTCGGGAGGGAACCGGCCCAGCTGCCGGGCGCCGAGCCGCTGGACGGCATTTCCGCGGTGATCGTCGGTTCCTCGACAGGCGGCCCGCCCGCGCTCGATGCCTTGCTGCAGCCGCTGCCGGCGGATTTTCCCTGGCCCATCGTCATCGCGCAGCACATGCCGGCCAGCTTCACCGGGCCGCTCGCCCGCCGGCTCGACCGGCAATGCGCGCTGACCGTCAGCGAAGTGACCGGCGCCGTGCCGCTGCTGCCGGGGCATGTCTATATCGGCCGCGGCGATGCCGACGTGATCCTGTCACGCCGCCGGGGAGAGGCCTTCGTGCTGGCCGCGCCCGCCCGCGCCGACCTGCCCTGGCACCCGAGCACGGACCGGCTCGTCGAGTCCGCATGCGATGTGCTGGGCGCCGAGGCCCTGGTGGGGGTACTGCTCACCGGCATGGGCAACGACGGGGCGCAGGCCATGGCGCGCATGCGGCGCGAGGGTGGCCGTGCGATCGCGCAGGACGCCGACAGCGCCGTCGTCTGGGGCATGCCGGGGGCGCTGGTCGCGCTGGACGGCGCCGACCTGATATTGCCGATGGACCGCATCGCCGGCCAGTTGCTCGACTGGGCCGGCGCATGACGGAAACCGGAACGGGCCTTTCGCCGGGTTCGGGCGTCGAGAATGCCGATATCGCGCGCATCAGCGACTTGCTGCGCGGCTGGACCGGCATGACTTTCGGCCCGAAAAAGACCTATTATATCGAGCGCCGACTGGTGGATCGGATCCGGCGCACCGGATCGCCCGATGTGCGCGCCTATTTCACCCGCCTCCTGACCGACGCGGAGGAACGGCAGCAACTGATCAATGCCGTCACCATCAACGAGACCTATTTCTTCCGCGAGGAACACCAGTTCGCGGCGCTCGCCAATACGATCCTGCCGGAACTGGCGCGCACGCGCATTCCCGGCGACCGCATCCGTATCTGGTCGATGCCCTGCGCAACGGGCGAGGAAGCCTACTCCATCGCGATCTGGCTGCTCGAATTCTGGCCGCTGGTGGATGCCTATAACATCGAGATCGTCGGCTCCGACATCGACACCGCCGCGCTCGCCGCCGCGCGCGAGGGCGACTATGGCGAGCGCGCCGTGGCCCGCATGCCCGAAGAACTGCGAGCGGCCTATTTCGAGCGGGACGAGCGGCACTACCGCCTGATCGCGGACTTGCGCGAATCCGTGCATTTTGCCTACGCCAATCTGATCGACGCCAGTTCCATGGCCGCACAGGGCCAGTTCGACGTGATCCTCTGCCGCAATCTCCTGATCTATTTCGACGAGGCAGGCAGGCAGGTGGCGGCGGACAACTTGCATGGCGCGCTGCGCCGGGGCGGCTATCTTTGCCTGGGTCACAGCGAATCGATGACCCGGATCGACGATCGCTTCAATCTCGTTCGCCTTGACGACGCGATCGTCTATCGTCGCTCATGATGGACGAATTGCTCGAACAGTTCCTGATCGAGGGACGGGATCTCGTGGCGCAGGCGCAAGGCGATCTGGTGGCCCTGGCGCGCCAGCCCGAACGCCGCGACGTGCTCGACAGCCTGTTCCGCGCGGTCCACACCCTGAAGGGCTCGGTGGCCCTGTTCGAAATGGCGCCCGCCGAGCGCCTGCTGCACCGTGCCGAGACGCGCCTGGATCAGGCCCGGCGCGGCGATGCGGTGCTGACGGCGGAAGACTTCGACGGCTTCGTGGCAACGGTGGACCAGGTCGACCGCTGGATCGACGATGTGGAACGCGACGGCCGGCTGCCGGCGGATGCCGAGACGCGCAGCCTTGCGCTTGCGGCCTCGCTGGATGAAGCGGAACACCCGGCGGCGGCGCCGGAAACGACCGGCGAACTGCCGGACTGGACCGCGCCGATTGTCCGCAGCGCTGCCGCGGCGGATGGAGCCGGTGCCATGTCCGCCTTCCGCTACAGGCCCGATCCGGATTGCTTCTTTCGCGGCGAAGACCCCCTGACCGTCGTGCGGGCGGTGCCGGGCCTGCTGGCGATGGAACTGCAACCGGCGCCGGACGCGCCGGACCTCGCGCAGTTCGAGCCGTTTCGCTGCGCGATGCATCTGCTGGGACTCTCCAGCGCCGAGCCGGACGATGTACGCGCGGCCTTTCGCATGGTGCCCGATCAGGTCGAGGTAGTGCGGCTGCGCCAGGGCGAGAGCGAACCCGGCGCGGCGGAAGCGGCCCCGGCCGACCCGGGCGAGGGCGGCGGCATGCTGCGCGTCTCGGCCTTGCGGCTCGACGTTCTCGCTGCCGAAGTGGGCCAACTCGCGGTGGCGCTCAATGCCCTGGAGGCGACGGCAGAGCGCGCGGCGGTGACGGACCGCGCGCTGGCTGCCGAGCTGCGCCGCGTTCAGGGCGAGCTGTCACGCGCGCTGGGGCGGCTTTCCTCGACGGTGGCCGAAGTGCGCCGGGTGCCGTTGCAGCCCGTCCTGCGCCGCCTGCCGCGTCTGGCGCGCGAACTGGCCGCCTCGCTCGGCAAGGACGTCCGGTTCGAACTGGCCGGCGAGGGGGCGGAAGTGGACAAGCAGGTGGCGGACGCCATCTTCGAGCCGCTGCTCCATCTCGTGCGTAACGCCATCGACCATGGCCTCGAAAGCGCCGAGCGACGCGCGGAGGCCGGCAAGCCTGCCACCGGGACCGTCCGCTTGAGCTTCCAGCGCAGCGGAGACCATCTCGCGGTCGCGCTTTCGGACGACGGCAAGGGCATCGATGCCGCGGTAATCCGGCAGGCGGCGGTGGCTCGCGGCCTCCTGGACGAGGCGGCCGCGGCAGCACTGACGGATCGCCAGGCCCTGCGACTGATTTTTGCGCCGGGCTTCTCCACCTCGCAAGTGGTTACCGACGTGTCGGGCCGGGGGGTGGGCATGGACGCCGTGCAGCGCGCGGTCGAGCGGATGCAGGGCTCGATCGAGGTGGAGAGCACGCTCGGCCAGGGCACCGATATAGCCATCCGCCTGCCCCTCACGGCAATCCTGACGCGCCTAATTACGGTGCGTGTCGCCGGCGAGCGCTATGGGCTGCGCATGGACCAGATCCACGAGACGCGGCGCATCGACCCTGCCGAGATCCAGGAGCTTGGACATGGCCGCGCCTGCGTGATCCGCGACCGCACGGTGCCGGTCTTGTCGCTGGCGGCGCTGCTGGGCCACGAGGACACGCCGGGGGGCGAAGCGGCGAGGCTGGTGGTGACCGGAGCGGCAGGCGAGCGGATCGCGCTGCGCGTAGACGCCGTGGGCGAGCGAATGGATGCCGCCGTGCGCGAGCGCTCCGGATTGCTCGCCGCGATGCCGGCCATCGGCGGCACTGCCGTCGATGCCGATGGCGGGGTGCTGCTCGTGCTTGATCTGCCGGAGCTGCTGTCATGAGCATCGTCATGGAAAGCGATATCGTGCGTCTGGTCGGGGCCTGCCCGGTCGAGGATGCGGAGCCGCTGCTTTTGGCGCTGCAGGACGATCCGCAGCGCGTCGTGGACGTCTCGGCCATGGAAGGCGCGCATTTCGCGGTGTTGCAATTGCTGGCGCTGTTCGCCCGGCGGATCGAGGGGGACTTTGCCGATCCCCTGCTTCAGCGCCTGTCCTTTGCCGCACCGCAACCGCCGGCTTTGTAATGAAAGTTATACCCGCCTTCAGGTTCGCGCCCTATAGGTCGGGAAAATCGCCCTCGCGGGCAGCACCATGAGCAGCAGAAATTGAGGAGCAGTCCGTGTCGGTTACCGTGATGATCGTGGATGACAGCAAGCTTGCGCGGATCGTGGCATCCAAGGCCCTGGCCCAGCTCCAGCCGGAGTGGAGCAAAGTGGAAGCCGGCAGCGCGCGGGAGGCGCTGGAAGTGATCGAAAACGAGACGGTCGACGTCTCGCTGATCGATTTCAACATGAGCGAGACGGACGGGCTGGAACTTGCGGCCGAGTTGCGCGCTATGCGGCCCGAGATGCCGATTGCGATCATCACCGCCAACATCCAGGACGAGATCATCGCCCGCGCCCGCGAAGTGGGTGCGGCATTCATCGCCAAGCCCGTGACCAGCGATGGTCTTTCGGGCTTCCTTTCGGGTGCCGCGCTCAAGCTGAGAACCACGCGGGCATGATTCCGGAGCAGGTTGCCCTTACCGAGCTTGAACGCGATGCGCTGACGGAAATCGTCAATATCGGGGTGAGCCGTGCCGCCTCCAGCCTGCGCAAGATGATCGGCGAGCAGGTTCTGCTCTCCGTCCCTTCCATCGAAGTGGTAAGCCACCGGCGCGCCGCGCGCCTCATCAGCGAGCGCGAAGTGGCCGAGCTGATCGCAGTACGGCAGGATTTCAGCGGGCCTTTCTCGGGCCGCGCGCTCCTGATCTTTCCCGAGACGAACAGCCTCGAACTGGTGCGCGCCGTTACCGGCGGCGAACTCAGCGCCGAGGAAGTGGTAGAGATGGAGCATGAGGCCCTGGCCGAAACGGGCAACGTCATACTCAATTCCTGCCTGGCGACGATGGCGAACATGCTGAAACGTTCGTTGACGATGACGATCCCGGAAGTGCTTCGCGGCAATGGTGCCACCCTGTTCGAGGTGGACGAGTCCGGCGCCGAGGAAGGGCTCGTGTTGTTCCTCTACATCGACTTCGCCGTGCGCATGCGCGACATCAGGGGCTATATCGCCATGCTGATGGACATCCCCTCGCTGGCGACGCTGAAGGAACTGCTGGACGAATTCATCGCGAGCGTCGTGGGCGACGATGCCTGACACGGACGGGGGACCGGGCGGCGGCGCCGGTGATGGCAAGGGCGGAAACGGGATGGCGCGCGCCGCGGGCAGCGCACTGAACGACGAGCAATTGCGCGCGGTTCTTGCGGCGGCCGGGGCCAGCGGGTCCTGGGACTGGGACATCGCCGGGGAACGCTTGTTCCTCGATGCCAGCTTCGCCGAGCTTTACGGCCTCCCCACCGACCAGATCCGGGACGGTTTCCCCACCGCCACGTTCTTCCGCTCGATCCATCCCGAAGACCGCCCGCGCATCCGCATCGCGGTGGCGGGCATGCTGGCCGGGGCCTCGCTGTTTTCCAAGGAGTTCCGCGTCGTCACGCCGGCGGGCAAGGTCCTGTGGATGCACGGGCGCGGGCAATGCCATCTCGATGCCGATGACGAGCCGTTGCGCTTCACCGGCCTGCTGGTCGACGTTACCGAGCGCAAGCGTACCGAAGAACGCCTGCGCATCGCGCAGAGTGCGGGCGGGGTGGGCACTTTCGAATATAACGACGGCTTTGCGACCGTGTCCGTCTCCACCGAATTCTGCGTGTTGCTGGGCCTGCACCCGGCGGACCGGCTACCGCTGCGAACGATCAATTCGGTCGTCAGCGAAGGTGAACTGGCGCTGATCCCCGAAGGCGTGCAGGGCGCCCTTCCGGACACGCTGGCGGGCGAGTTCCTCATCCGCAGGGGCGACGACGGCGAACTGCGCTGGATCGCCCGGCGCGGCGAAGTGCAGTATGAGGCGGACGGCACGGGTTATCGTTTGCTGGGCGTCATATACGACGTAACCAACGCCAAGCGGCAGGAAGCCACGCTGCGCGAACTGGCGGAAACGCTGGAACAGCGCGTCGCCGCCGAAGTCGCGGAACGCCAGCATGCCGAAGAGGCCCTGCGCCAGGCGCAGAAGATGGAGGCCGTCGGTCAGCTTACCGGCGGCATCGCCCACGACTTCAACAACCTCCTGACGATCATCATCGGCAGCATCGACATGGCCTCTCGCCGGGTGGCGCCTTCGGCCGATCCGCGCGTGCGGCGCTCGCTGGAACAGGCGATGAAGGGGGCCGAGCGCGCCGCCGCACTGACCCACCGCCTGCTCGCCTTCTCGCGCCGCCAGCCTCTGGACCCGCGCGCGGTGAACGTGCGCGACTTGCTGGAGGGCATGTCGGACCTGCTCTCGCGCACGATCACCGAGGCCATCGCCATCGCCATCGATGCGAATTCCGGCGTGTGGATGATCGAGGCCGATCCTCACCAGCTTGAAAATGCCATCCTGAACCTGGCGGTCAATGCGCGCGACGCCATGCCCGAGGGCGGTTCGCTGCGGATCACCGCCCGCAACGCGGTCCATTCCGGCACGGGCGGGGACATGCCCGCCGGCGATTATGTGGCCATCGAAGTGGTCGACAACGGTGTTGGCATGGACGAGGCGACGCTGGCGAAAGTCTTCGATCCGTTCTTCACCACCAAGGACGTGGGCAAGGGCACGGGGCTGGGCCTGTCGATGGTCTATGGATTCGCCAAGCAGTCGGGCGGCGGCATCGATATCGCCTCGGAGCCGGGCAGCGGTACGCGGGTGGTGCTTCACCTTCCGCGCGGCGATGCAAGCGCAGTAGAGGATCAGGCCTACCATCCCGCCGCCGAGGATTTCGGCCGCCCTTCCGAGACGATCCTGGTGGTAGAGGACGATGATGACGTGCGCCGCTACGCCGTGGGCGCGCTCTGCGATCTTGGCTACCGCGTGCTGGAGGCGGCCGACGGCTTTGCCGCGCTCGACCTGCTGCGCGGGCGCGATCGACCCGTGGACCTGCTGGTGACGGACGTGGTGATGCCGCGCATGTCGGGCAGCGAACTGGCCCAGTCCGCCCACGAGATCGTGCCCGGTCTCGGCGTTCTCTACACCTCGGGCTACCCTCACGACGCGATCATGCATGAAGGGCGGCTGGGCGAGGGTGTGGAACTGCTCTCCAAGCCGTTCACCATGCAGGCGCTGGCCGCGAAAGTGCGCGAACTGCTGGACCGCTGAGCGCCCTCAGCGCCGCAAGGTTCCGGCTGGCGACGCTCCTGCCCGCTTGGTCTTTCCCTCGGGAGCATCGATGCCCATCGCGGGTTGATTTCGGCAACCTCATGGGAGAACTGCAATGACCAGCAAGACCCTCAGCGACCTTGCCGAGAAGATGAAGGACATAGATTTCACGATGCTCTCCACCCACGGCCCCGGCGGCACGATCGCCGCGCGGCCGATGAGCAACAACCGCGATGTGGAATATGACGGCGATTCTTGGTTCTTCACCACCGAGGATACCGCGATGGTATCCGAGATCGCCGACGATCCCCGCGTCGGCCTGAACTTCCAGGGCAAGGCCGGGATCCTGGGCATGCGGCCATTCTTCATTGCCGTGGAGGGCAAGGGCGAACTGATCCGCGACAAGGCCCAGTTCGCCGCGCACTGGACCAAGGATCTCGATCGCTGGTTCAAGGACGGCGTCGATACGCCCGGCCTCGTGCTGATCCGCGTGGGAGCAGAGCGCGCTCACTATTGGGACGGCGAGGACGAAGGCGAAGTGATCGTGGAGAGAGGGTCCTACGTTGGTGGTCCCTGACGCTTTCGGCTCCGAAGGTCCGGCTCGGCGCGTTCCTGCGGGGGCGTGCTGAGCGGGCATGCGCGTATTCCTCGATTTCGAAGCGTCTTCGCTGGCGAAGCGCAGCTATCCGATCGAGGTGGCCTGGGTGTTCGAAGACGGGCGCTGCGAAAGCCATCTGATCCAGCCGCACCCGGACTGGACGGACTGGGACGAGGAGGCCGAGGCCATCCACGGTATCTCCCGAAGCCAGCTTGCGCGCGAGGGGGAGCCGCATGACCGGGTGGCGCTCCGCATGGTGGAGGTGCTGACCGGCCACGACCTCTTCGCCAGTGCGCCGTCCTGGGATGCCAAGTGGCTGAATGCCCTGCTGCGCAGCGTGGGTTTCCCCAAGCATCAGCTTCGGCTGGGCAAGACGTCCGAGATGATCGCGCGGGAACTGGGCACTCTGCTGGGAGAAGCGTTTTCACCGGAGGAATCCCGGGAGGCTGTGAAGGCAATTCTTGCAGATACAGACCCGGCGCGGACGGGGCCGCCCGCCCACCGGGCGCTGCCCGATGCGCAGGCCGATCGCTCGCGCTGGCTTGCAGCGCAGGGGGCTGCCGAGGCGCTCCGGCAGGCAAAGGCCATCTGCCGCCCCGGACGGCGTAGCGCCGACTACCCCGCCTGACCGCCGTGATCCTGACGAGCCGCGGCCATGAGGCGATCCTTGAACCAGATCATGCCCGCATCGCTCGCCCGGGCCGCGTGATACTGGATCATCTCCCGCATCGGCGGCATGGCGATCGGCGCGGGTCGGATTTCGAGCGGTAACAAGGGTGCAAAGAGCCGGGCGAGCCGCTCATGCATCAAAGCCAGCAAGTGCGTGCCGGGCAGCAGCCATGGCACCAGCGAGAACGATGGCGCCGTCACTTCTATGCGCCGCCGGTCATCGGCCGCCAGCAGGTGCCGCTCCGCGAACGAGGGGACGCCGGTGATCCTTACCGCCACATGGCCGCAAGAATGGAAGGCCTCTTCGGTCATCTCGCCGGAAAAGACGGGGTTCCCCGACCAGCCCACCACGACGTGGCGCTCCTCGAACAGCAGTTCGCTGGGGTGGTCGGCGCTGAGGAACTGTTCCGGCGTGAGCTGGAAGTCGAGCTTGCCGTCTTCCAGCAGCGCGCTCGTCTGGCGGGTGGGCAACACGACGTTGATCGCCACGTTCGGGGCTTCTGTCTTGAGCTGGGGCAGCAGGGGACTGAGCAGGATCGTGGCGATGTAGTCGGAAGCGGCGATTTCGAAGCGTCGGTCGGACGTGGCCGGATCGAAGGCCGTCGCCCCGGATATGAGCGCGCGAAGGCTGCGGACCGCTTCGGAGACTTGCGGCGCCAGCGCCAGGGCATGGGGCGTCGCCACCATCCGCCGGCCATGCGGCACCAGCAGTTCGTCGTTGAGCGCCAGCCGCAGCCGCGCGAGTGCCGCGCTCATGGCCGACTGTGTCAGGTTGAGGCGCTGCGCCGCCCGCGTGACGTTCTGCTCCTCCAGCAGCAGTTCCAGCGCGATCAGCAGGTTGAGATCGAACTTGTCGAGGCGCATCGAATATCGATCCTGTCCATGATAAGAGCATTGAACCAGAGGTTTCATCGATGATGAACCGGTCCAAGTCCAGCCCCGTGGAAGCGAATTGCCAAGCGAGGCCGTCTGGCTATCATGCGGTTCATGTTAAAGAGGAATCACGCGGGCCGCACGGGCCGATGAAGGCCGACGCTGGTCGCGACGGGCAGGAACGCGGGCCTCTTTCGAGGCGCTCGATGGTGATCGCCGCATTCTCGACCATCGTCGAGTGGTACGATTTCACGCTTTACCTCTATCTGGCGACCGTGCTGTCGCGCGTGTTCTTCGGCGGCGGCGAAGGATCGCTTTCGGTCACGCTCGGCGGGTTCGCCGTGGCCTATCTCATGCGGCCGCTGGGCGCGGCGGTTTTCGGCCATGTCGGAGATCGCTATGGACGCAGGCGCATGATGCTGCTGTCCATGGCACTGATGACGGCGGCCATGCTCGCCACCGCCGCGATGCCGACTTATGCCAGCATCGGCGCGGCTTCGGGCTGGTTGCTGCTCGGCCTGCGCTGCGTCATGGCCTTCTCGGTCGGCGGCGAATATACCGGCGTCGTCGCCTATCTGATGGAAGGCGCTCACCGCCGGCGGCGGGGTCTGGTGACGTCCTCGGCGGCCGCCGCCAGCGAACTCGGCGGCCTGCTGGCGGCGGGCGTGTCAGCGCTGGTCGTCAATGCGCTGGCTCCGGCCGCGCTCGACGCCTGGGGCTGGCGCATACCCTTCCTGTTCGGCGCCGGCCTGGCCGGAGCCGTGCTGCTGGCCCGTGCAACGCTGGAGGAATCCCCCGAGTTCGAGCGGCAGTTGGTCCACCGCACGGTGCCCGAACGACCGCTGCGCCTCGTCCTTACCCGCCACCGCGCTGCGATCGGGCGCGGGTTCGCCATCTCCGCGCTGGGATCGATCACATATTACGTCGGCATCACTTATGTCCCGGCATTCGTCACCGAATCCGGTGTGATGGCGGAGAGCGAGGCCTTGTGGCTGTCCACGGCGGCGGCCTTCCTCGTCATTCTGGTCACGCCGTTCATCGGCGCGCTGTCCGACCGGATCGGGCGCCGACCGGTGTTGCTGGGCGTGGGCGCGCTGGCAGTGCTGCTGCCCGCCGCCTCCTTCGCCGCAATGGGAGAAGGATCCTACGGCGCCGCGCTGATCGGCGCGCTGTTGCTGGCGGCGCTGGGCGGGGCAGTGAGCGCTGTGGGGGCGGTAGCGACGGCGGAGCAGTTCCCCGGTGAGGGGCGTCTTTCGGGGCTGGCCCTGGGTGCCACGGCCGCGACGGCGATCTTCGGCGGGCTTGCGCCATTCGTGGCGCAATTGCTGGTCAAGGCAACGGGCTGGCAGGCCGTGCCGGGCGTGATGATCGCGATCGTGGCCATCGGAGCCTTGCCGGTATTCCTCAGAATGCCGGAAACCAGGCCGACCCGCTGAAGCGCGCGAGTGCAGCCGGATTTCACAAATTGTGAAATCCGGCTTTGCCATTTATCGATGGTCGTCGCGGAAAAATCCCGTCATCTACACCGTTGCATCGCAGCAAAGTGCCGAATCCCGGTTGGGGCACGATAACGCTCCTGGCAGCAACGAGGTATTTCGATCCATGACGGCTTTGACTGAAACGCGCTACGTCTATCGCTTCGGTGGCGGCGTCGACGATGGTGGCAAGGGCGACAAGAACCTCCTCGGCGGCAAGGGCGCCAATCTGGACGGCATGGCTGCGATCGGCCTGCCGGTTCCCCCGGGCTTCACCATCACCACCGAGATGTGCACGCGCTACTACACGGACGGCGGCGTCTATCCCGAAAGCGTGAAGGCCGAAGTGGCAGAGGGCATTGCCCATATCCAGCAGGTGACCGGCAAGACCTTCGGCAACATCGCCGATCCGCTGCTGGTCTCCGTGCGTTCGGGCGCGCGCATCTCGATGCCGGGCATGATGGATACCGTGCTCAACCTCGGCCTCAATGACCAGACGGTCGAAGGCCTTGCCCAGACCTCGGGCGACGAGCGTTTCGCCTGGGACAGCTATCGCCGTTTCATCCAGATGTATTCGGACGTCGTGCTCGAACTCGATCACGGTGCCTTCGAGGAAGCGCTGGACATCGCGAAGGAAGACCGCGGCTACGACCTCGACACCGAGATGACCGCTGCCGACTGGAAGATCCTGGTCGCGGAATACAAGGCTATCGTCGAGAAGCTCTGGGACAAGCCTTTCCCGCAGGACGTGCACGACCAGCTCTGGGGTGCGATCGGCGCCGTGTTCGGTTCCTGGCAGTCGGACCGCGCCAAGGTCTATCGCCGCCTGAACTCCATCCCCGGCGAATGGGGTACGGCCGTCAACGTGCAGGCCATGGTCTTCGGCAACATGGGCGAAACCTCGGCCACCGGCGTCGCCTTCACCCGTGACCCCGCCACCGGCGAGAATGCGTACTACGGCGAATATCTCATCAATGCCCAGGGCGAGGACGTCGTTGCCGGCATCCGCACGCCGCAGTACCTCACCAAGGACGCCCGCGAGCGTGCCGGTGCCCGGGCCGCCTCGATGGAAGAGGCCATGCCCGAGACTTATGGCGAACTCGCCGGTGTGTTCGAAGTGCTGGAAAAGCACTACCGCGACATGCAGGACATCGAGTTCACGGTGCAGCAGGGCAAGCTCTGGATGCTCCAGACCCGCTCGGGCAAGCGCACCGCCAAGGCCGCGCTGAAGATCGCGGTCGACATGGCGCGCGAAGGTCTCATCAGCGAGGAAGAGGCCGTCGCCCGCGTCGATCCCGCCGCGCTCGACCAGCTGCTTCACCCCACGCTCGATCCCGATGCGCCGCGTGACGTGCTCACCAAGGGCTTGCCTGCATCGCCGGGCGCGGCTTCGGGCGCGATCGTGCTCGATGCCGATACCGCCGAAAAGCTGGCCGAGCAGGGCAAGGCCGTGATCCTTGTCCGCGTGGAAACCAGCCCCGAGGACATCCACGGCATGCATGCCGCGCGCGGTATCCTGACCGCACGCGGCGGCATGACCAGCCACGCCGCCGTCGTGGCGCGCGGCATGGGCCGCCCCTGCGTCTCGGGCGCCGGCAGCCTGCAGATCGACAATGTCGCTCGCACCATGCGCATCGACGGGCGCGTTCTGAAGGAAGGCGACACCGTCACCATCGACGGCGCCACCGGCGAAGTCATGGCCGGCGAAGTGGCCACCGTGCAGCCGGAACTCGCCGGTGACTTCGGCACGCTGATGGAATGGGCCGACAAGGTTCGCCGTCTCAAGGTCCGCGCCAATGCGGAAACGCCGCTGGATTGCCGCACCGCGCGCGAATTCGGCGCCGAGGGTGTCGGGCTCTGCCGCACCGAACACATGTTCTTCGATGCCGCCCGCATCACTGCCGTGCGCGAGATGATCCTGGCCGAGGGCGAGGCCGAGCGCCGCGCCGCGCTGGCCAAGCTGCTGCCCGAACAGCGTGACGACTTCGCTGAGATCTTCACGGTCATGGCCGGTCTGCCGGTAACGATCCGCCTGCTCGATCCGCCGCTTCACGAATTCCTGCCCCATGCCGAGGCGGAATTCGAAGACGTGGCGCGTGCCGCCGGCGTCAGCGTAGACACGCTCAAGCGCCGCGCTGCGGAGCTGCACGAGGTCAACCCGATGCTCGGCCATCGTGGCTGCCGCCTCGGCGTGACCTATCCGGAAATCTACGAGATGCAGGCCCGCGCGATCTTCGAGGCGGCGCTCATCGTCAAGGAGAACACCGGCGAGGCGCCGATCCCCGAAGTGATGATCCCGCTGGTCGCCACCCGCAAGGAGCTGGAGCTGATGAAGGCCATTGTCGACCGCGTTGCGGCCGAAGTCTTCAGCGAGCGTGGCGCCACCGTGGACTACCTCGTGGGCACGATGATCGAGCTGCCGCGCGCTGCGCTCAAGGCGGGCGAGATCGCGGAGCTGGGCGAATTCTTCTCGTTCGGCACCAACGATCTCACCCAGACGACCATCGGCATCAGCCGTGACGATGCCAGCCGCTTCCTGACGCATTATGTCGACAAGGGCATCTTCGCCCGCGATCCTTTCGTCAGCCTCGACGTGGACGGCGTCGGCGAACTGATCGAACTGGCCGCGGAACGTGGCCGCAGAACGCGCCCCGATATCAAGCTGGGCATCTGCGGTGAACATGGCGGCGATCCGGCCTCCATCGCTTTCTGCGAAAAGACCGGCCTCGATTACGTCTCGGCCTCGCCCTACCGCGTGCCGATCGCACGCCTGGCGGCGGCGCAGGCGGCACTTGCCAACAAGTAAGTCATAACCGCGTCGGGGAGGAGGAGCGACCTGACCGGGAATGCGGATCGCGCGCGATAGCGTGCGGTCCGCATTTGCTTTGGCCATTGCGAAACGTCGGCCTTCAGCGGCCGGCGGAGCGTTCCACCAGGAAGTCGATCAGCAGTCGCGCCGGGCCGGACAGGCTGGCGCCGTTGGCGGCGATCAGCATCTGGCGCTCGGCCCAGTTCTCGTCGAGTTCCACCAGTTTGAGACCCATCGGCACGATGAAGTTCTTGGCGGCTTCGCTGGGCAGGACGCCGATGCCGAAGCCGGCCTGGATCATGCGGCAGACCGCGTCATAGCTGTCTACGGCCGCGCGCAGGCGGAAGGACCAGCCCTGCTCGTCGGCAGCACGGGCGAGGAGGCGGGTATTGGCGGTATCGTAGCCCATTTGCACGAATTCGTGCTCGGCCAGATCGTGGAAGCGAACCGAATGGGTGCCGAACAGCAAGTGCGGCGGGGCGACCACGGTGAGCCGGTCGCATCGGTATTTCCAGGTATCGAGACCCACGGTTCCCGGCTCTTCCATGATGACGCCCACTTGCGCTTCGCCGGCGCGAAGGCGGCCGACGATCTCTGCGGAGTAGACCTCCTGGATGTTGAGGCGGATCTTGTCGTTGGCATGGCCGAAAGCGGCGAGGTCGGCGGGCAGGAACTGGGTGATCGCCGAAGTGCAGGCGAGAATGTCGACGCTGCCTTTCAGACCGTTGGCGTAGTCGGAAAGGTCGGACACCGCCAGCCCGATGTCGCGCATGATGCGCTGGGCATGGGCCAGCAGGGCATTCCCCGCCGCCGTCGGCGTCACGCCGCGCCCGTTGCGGACCAGCAGTTGCACGCCGAGGTCCTGCTCCAGCTGGGTGAGCCGGCGGCTGATCGCGCCGATGGCGAGGTTCGCCTCGTCGGCCGCCCGCGACAGGCTCCCCAGCTCCGCAACGCGAATGAACAGTTGCAGGGTCGTCAGGTTGAGCATCGGATTTCGCGCGTTACGGCCATGAGCCGGTCTCTATAGTGCGCAACGACCCCCGCGGCTAGCGCGCCGCAGCGGCTCGCGCTTGCCAGGCATAGGGGCCGACCACCGTACCTACGAAGCCGCCTGCCGATTTGGTGCTGAGAAAGCGCACGTCGACGTTCTGCGCCAATGTGGCGCGCTGCCCGTCCGCGGCATAGGAGATGTCCACGCTGGCGCCTTTGAAGTGGAGGAAGAGCGTGACCGGCCCGGTGCCTGCGAAGGGCTGCGAAGCGATCTCACGCTCGGGCGCATCGCCATCGCGCACGAGAAGGGCGACGCGGGTCGTGCCCTGTTTGCGGAGAAGGCCGAAGAACAGGTAGGCCTTGTCGGACTGGACGGCGGCCAGCCCCGCGCGGTCGCCATCGGCGGCTGGCGCGTAGCGCAAGTCCACCGATATGGCGGCGTCATGGTGCTGCTGCCGCCTGCCCACAAAGGCGGGGGCGGCGGAGAGGTCGCCCAGCGGCGTCGCGCCTTCCAGCACCAGCGAGCCGTTTTCCAGCTTGTAGATCGGCGCGCGGGGCGTGCGCAGGCCGATCCAGGCCATGCCCAGCCGGTCGCCGTCGAACGTGTCGCGGTAGCTGTAGTCTCCCGAGGCAGCCGGTGCGGCGGCGCCGGCGGGCAGGTCCGGCCGAGCCGCGACCAGCGGGATGGCCTTGTCGGCCGGCAGGATACGCGGCCAGCCATCCTGCCAGGTGACGGGGAGCAGGAATGTCTCGCGGCCGATGTTGTAGTAATCGCCTTCATAGGGCCGGGTCGCGAGGAACGTTGCCCACCACTTGCCGTCCTGCGTTTCGACGAGCTTGGCATGCCCGGCGGAAGTGACCGGGTTGGCACGCGCGGGATCGAGCGACCTCTGGCTGAGAATGGGATTGCCGGACCAGGGCACGAACGGCCCGCGCACGCTGCGGGAGCGGAAGACGACTTCGCTGTGCTGCTCCCCGGTGCCGCCTTCCGCGGCGATGAGGTAGTATTGGCCATCGCGGCGGAGCAGGTGCGGCCCTTCGATCCAGACCGGTTTGCGTGCCAGGTCCACGCCTCCGTTGACGATCTGCGTCGCTGCGCCGACCATCTTGCCGGCGTGCCAGTCGAATTCCTGAACCCAGATCGCGCGGTGCCCTTCGTAGAGCGCAGTCCCGCTCGGCGCCCGGTTGTTGACGATGAAGGCGCGGTCGCCCTCCCAGTAGAGCGAGGGATCGATACCTTCGAACGACAGCCAGACCGGGGCCGACCAGGGGCCTTTGGCGTCCTTCGCGGTCATCACGAAATTGCCGCCGCAATCGACGCAAGTGCCCAGCAGGTAGAATGTGCCCGCATGCCAGGAGATGTCCGGGGCGAACATCCCGCGCGAGCTTCGCAGGCCCGCGAAGTCGAATTGATCCGGGCGGTCGATGGCGTTGCCGATCTGGCGCCAGTTCACGAGGTCGGACGAGGTGAAGACCGGCAGTCCGGGATAGTGTGCGAAGGAGGAATTGACGAGGTAGTAGGTGTCGCCCACGCGCGTCACCGAAGGATCGGGATAGTAGCCGCGAAGGATCGGGTTACGATATTCTCCCGGGCCGGGCTCCACGGCGTCCTGGCTGCGGCCCTGGTAGGCAAAGTTGTCGAAGCGGGCGCCGCGATCCGGTTCTGCCGCGCGTGCTGCCGTCATGGGGGACGCCAGCAAAGGCAAGGCGCCGGCGGCGAGCAGGAATGCAGCGCGAACGGATTTCAGCAATGGTTCTCTCCCTTTGCGGGGGAGCTTAGGTCACGCTTGATGGTAACGCTACCATAAACCGAGCAGGTCGTGATCGAGGCCGCGGGGCGGCCCGTTCGGCGTAAATCGCACCTTTCTGGTTGTGGCGCATATCCCACACAAAGACCGGACAGGTTGTTTAATCAACCAGCAATCCCTCAGCAATCTTGCGAGCCAGTCGCATTATCACTAGTGGCGCGATCGCGACTCATTATCGATATCGAAAGGCAGTTTATGTTTCGAACGACGGTCCGCGGCCGCCTTCTCCTGGGAGCAGCCACCGGCATGGTGGCCATTTCCCTCCTCCCTGCTGCCGCACAGGCTGCGGCGGCCGATTCCGACGACACCATCGTCGTCAAGGGTGACCGTTCCGCAACCGTGGCCTCCTCGGGCACGAAGAGCGATGTTCCGCTGGCGGAAACGCCGCAGTCGGTGTCGGTGATCGACGCGTCCACGATTGCCGAGCTGGGCATCCAGAACCTCAACCAGGCCTTGCGCTATGTGGCCGGCGTCACGCCGGAAACGCGTGGTTCCTCGGCCGAGGTCTACGACCAGTTCAAGCTGCGCGGCTTCGATGCGCCGGTCTATCTCGACGGCCTGAAGATGTTCTCCAGCGGCTCGGGCTATGCGACGCCGCAAGTGGACATGTCGCGCCTGGACCGCATCGAAGTGGTGAAGGGCCCGGCATCGGCGCTCTACGGTTCTTCCAGCCCGGGCGGCTTCGTCAACGAGCAGAGCAAGCTGCCGATCAACCGCGATTTCTACGGCGCCGTGTCCGGCACCTACGGCAATTACAGCAATTACCGCATCGATGGCGACGTGGGCGGCAAAGTGGGCGAAACCGTGCTCTGGCGTCTCTACGGCAGCGCCAACGGGGCCGATGCCCAGCAGCGCTACGGCAAGCGCCGCCGCGAAACCGTTTCCGGGGCCGTGACGCTGGGCGCCGGTACCTCGACCACGTTCACGGTGCTCGGCGCCTACTCGCACGATCCGTTCAACGGCAACTACGGCGTGTTCCCGGCCAGCGGTACCCTGTTCGACAACGCCAACGGCAAGATCTCGACCAAGTTCTACGGCGGCGAGCCGGACGACTTCTTCAAGCGCGAGCAGGCCGCGGGTACCTTCATCTTCCGCCACGATTTCGGCAATGGCTGGGCCTTCCGCTCGTCTGGGCGCTATCAGTATGTGAAGACCCGTCTGGGTATCGTCTATACCTCGGGAACGCCGGTCGAAACGGACAGCACGGTCTACAACCGCGCGTCCTATGCGACGAACGAGCAGCTCAACAACTGGACTTACGACAACCAGCTTTCCGGAGAGTTCACCACGGGTTCGGTGCACCACTCGGTCCTGTTCGGTGTGGACCGCCAGGTTGCCCATTCGACCGAGCTGGCCAAGTTCGGCACCGCCACGACGATCGACGCCTACAATCCCGTTTACGGCACGATGGCGACGCCCGCGAACCCCTATGAGGTCCCCGGCGTCGACACCAACGGCGATTTCATCGACCCGACCACCACCGCCACCCGCCAGCGCCAGCAAGGCATCTACGCGCAGGACCGCATCTCGGTGGGTAATCTGGACGTGACGCTCGGCGGCCGGCAGGACTGGGCGCGTCTTGAGCAGAACGGCTCGGTGCAGACCAACCGCAAGTTCACCTGGCGTGCGGCGGCGCTCTACAAGACCGAACTCGGCCTGTCGCCTTACGTCACTTACTCCACCTCGTTCGAACCGCAGTCCTCGGTGCTGGAAAGCGGCGAACTGGCCAAGCCTTCGGTCGGCAAGCAGATCGAGGCGGGCGCCAAGTACCAGGTTCCCGGCACCGATATCCTGCTGACCGGTGCCTGGTTCCAGATCAACCAGACCAATGTGGTGGTTTCCGATCCCGTGACGTTCACCGCGTTCCAGTCGGGCGAGGTCCGCTCGCGCGGCGTCGAGGTGGAGGCCAGCGGCTCGTTGCCCTACGACTTCAACTTCCGGGTTGCCTTCAGCACCCAGAACGTGAAGGTCCTCGAAGACGTCAATACGGACAACGTCGGCAAGGGCCTGGCGACTGTCGGCAAGGGCGGCATCTCGGCCAACCTGGCCTGGGCGCCGAAGTCCGGTTCGCTGGAAGGCTTCTCGATCGGCGGCGGGGTTCGCCATGTCGACAAGGTCTATGCCGGCAGCCTCGATGGCACGACCACGATCTACACCCCGTCCTACACCGTGTTCGACGGCCTGCTCCGGTACAATCTGGGCAAGCTGAATCCGGATCTCGGCGGCGTGACCATCGGCCTGAACGCCACCAATATCTTCGACAAGAAGTACCTGACCAGCTGCTTCGCGGCTTACAGCTGGTGCTGGTACGGCAACCGTCGCACCGTGCAGGGGACCATCGGCTTCACCTGGTAAGCCGGACCGACGCGGTCACGAAAGGCCCCGCAGCGTACCGAACGCTGCGGGGCTTTCCTTTATCGGATCGGCGCGCCGAGCGGTTTGCCGTGACGGAAGACCCGGCGTTCCGAGGGCGGGGCGGCCACGGCGGCCGCCGCACTCACGGCCGGAAGCGCCACGAAGCTGGCCTCTGCGCCCACTTGCAGGCCCCGGCCTTCGAGGCCGAGCGAGACGGCGGCCTCGGTCGTCGCCATGGCCAGTGCCACGGCAAGATCCTCGTCCCGGTAGAAGCCCGAGCGATAGCCTATGAGCATCGCCCGCTGGAGCATGTCGCCATTGCCGTAGGGCCACCAGGCGTCGCGGATATTGTCGTTCCCGGCAAAGACCCGCACGCCATGTTCGTGCAGGCGCAGAATGGGCGGAAAGGCGCGATCTCCCGGTGCGTTGGTCATGATCGCCACCCCGGCGTCGGCCAGGGCACAGGCGATCGTGTCGAGCACCGGAAGCTCCACGTCGCCCAGGGCATAGGCATGGCTCACCGTCACCCGGCCGCCGAGACCCAGTGCGCGGGTGCGCGCGGCAATGCGGTGCAATTGCTCAACGCCCGGCAGTCCGGCCTCGTGCAGGTGGATGTCGATCTTGGCACCGCGCCGCTCGGCAAGGCCGAAGACGATGCCGAGATGAGCTTCGGAATCGCCGTCCATTCCTTCGGGATCGATCCCGCCCACCACTTCCGCGCCTTCGCGGATGGCGGCGTCGAGAATGTCGGCCGTGCCGGGGCAAGTGACGATGCCTGCCTGCGGGAAGGCCACCAGTTCGATGTCCATCTGGCCGCGCCATTTCTCACGAGCGGCCATGACCGCGTGCAGATGCGAGAGCCCGGTCGTGGCATCGACATCGACATGGCTGCGCATCGCCACGGTGCCCAGGCTGGCGGCCTGGCCGATCAGCACGTCGGCGCGGACCGCGGCAGGGCGCACGTCGGCGAGCATGGCTTTCTCCACCGCGAGCCGTTCGCGCAGGCTGGCGGCGGGGCGGTGGGGTTGCCACGGTTCGCCGAAGAAGCTCTTGTCGAGGTGGATATGGCCGTCGACGAAGCCCGGCAGCACCAGGTGTCCGCCCAGATCCACGCGTCCGGCCGTATCGTCGGCGACAAGGTCGGGGCCGATTGCCACGAAGCGGCCGCCCGAAACCGCCAGGTCGGCCAGGCTGCCGTCCGGGAGCAGGGCGCCGGTGAAGAGCTGCTCTATCATTGCGTGGCTCCGGCCTTGTCGGCGATGTTCCAGGCCGCGACCTTGTTCTTCGTATCCGTCAGCATCCCGTCCAGCGCCGTGCGGTCATAGAGCTTGCCGTTCATGATGACGGCGCGGATCGCGCGGGTGGCGGCGATGTCCTTCAGCGGATCGCGGTCCAGCAGGACGAGATCGGCCGCCTTGCCGGGGGCAACGGCGCCATAGCGGCCCAGCAGGCCGAACCAGGCGGGACCGGCGCGGGTCGCGGCGGACAGGGCCTGCGCCGGGGTGAGGCCTTCCTTCACGAAGAGGCTCAGTTCGTCGTGCAGGCCGATGCCGGGATAGTTGAAGGAATTGAGGAAGCCCGCATCGGTGCCCGCGATCACGGTGACGCCCGCCTTCTCCAGCAGCGGCAGCACCGCCGCCATGCGCTGGAAATGCGCATGGCGCGCCTCGACCGCGGCAGCATCGGCCTTTGCGGCGCGTTCGATGCGCCATTCGTAGGTCTTGCGCAGCTTCGGGCCGATATAGGCGAGATAGGAATCGTGCGCGTGATCGTCGGCATCGAGCCAGGCGAGGATGCGGCTGCCGTTCAGCGTGGGCGTGACGAAGACGCCCTTCTGCGCGAAGTTGCGATAGGAGGCCATGGCCGTCGCCGTGTCGAACCCGCTGTCGAGCCGGCGATTGGCCTCGGCACGGTCGATGCGGCCCGCGGCGAAATCGGCGGCGATCGCCGCTTCGTCCTTCACACCGGCCTTGTAGGCATAGTCGATGTGTTCGATCGAGCTGATCCCGGCATCGACCGCCTGGCCGACGGTCAGCGCCATCGGGATATGGCCGGAGCTTCGCAGCCCGCGCGCCTTGGCCTGCGAGACGGCATAGAGGAACAGTTGCGGGTCCAGCGTGCTGTCAGTGATCTTCACGAAGTCGACTTTGTCCCGGTCCTGCAGCCGGGTCAGCGCCGCATCGACATCGGCCTTGCTGCCGACTTCGATCGTGCCTTTCCACACCGGCTTGATCCCCTCGATCTTGGCGCCGGATGTCAGCAGGCGGGGGCCGAACAGGGTGCCGCCGGCGATCTCGCCGCGCCAGGACAGGACCTGGTCGGGAAGGTCGCCCGAACAGTCGCGGATGGTGGTGATGCCGTGAGCGACATAGAGCGGCAGCAGCGCCTTGTTCTCCTCGACGAGGTCCGGGCCGCCGCCGAAATGAACGTGCATGTCCCAGAGGCCGGGGATCAGGAAGCGCCCCTTGCCCTCGACCACGCTCTGCGCATGCCAGGCCCGGGCGATCTCGCCGTCCTTGCCGACTGCCACGACATCGTTGCCGCGCAGCACGACCGCCTGTTCGCCTATGGCGCGCCCGTGTTCGACGTCTATGACCGTGACGTGGCGGATCATCATGTCAGCGCTGTCGGTGACCGGTGCGCCGGCGGCGAGGGCGGAGGTCGTGGAGGCGAGGAGGGCGACGATCAGCGGGGCGACGAACTTCATGGCGGAAGGCTCCTTTTCCGCAAATCTACGCCGCCGCGTTATCATTCACAAATTAGATATTGGCATGTCCATCATTCGCTCTATGAATGAACTTATGCTCGATCCCCGTCTCCTGCGCAGTTTCGTCGCCATTGCCGATACCGGCCATTTCACGCGCGCGGCAGAGCGACTGGGCATGACGCAGTCGACAATAAGCCAGCAACTCGGACGATTGGAAGACATGGCGGGCCATGCCCTGATCGATCGCGCCGCGCGGCCGGTGCGTCCGACGCCGATGGGCGAACGCCTGCTGGGCCACGCCCGCCGCATCCTGCAGCTCGACGAGGAAGCACAGAGCCTGCTGCGCGATCCGGCGGGCACGGCGGCGATCTCCATCGGCATGCCGGAAGACCTGGCGACGCTTGCCATGGCGCAGGGTCTGGCGCGTTTCGCTGCCCGCAACAGCCGGATCAGGCTGGACGTGGTCACCGGGCTGAGCCGCGATCTGGCCGGGCGGTACCGGCAGGGGGAATTCGACATCGTCGTCGTCAAGGAAGACCAGCCCGCCGCGGATTGCCGCGCCAGCTTTCCGGAGCCGCTGGGCTGGTTTGCCGGCCCCGGCCACGCGGTAGAGGCGCGCGATCCTCTGCCCTTGGTGACGTTTCCCAACGGCGGCCTCTACCGCGACACGATGTTCCGCGAACTGGAGGCCATCGGCCGCCGCTGGTACGTCGCCTTTTCCGGCAGCAGCCTGCAGAGCGTGCTTGCGGCAGTCTCTGCGGGCATGGGGATTTCGCTGCTGCCGATTTCGGTGACGCAGGGGCAGGGGCTGCGCCGGGTCGACGGCCTGGGCGAGGCGACGCCCATGGTCGTCTCGCTCTATGCGCGCGAGGACCAGGAGCCGATCGGCGATCTGGTGGCGCTGACCTCGAAAGTGTTGGAGAACCGGTGACCCTCCGCCCCGGCAATGGGGCAGAGGGTGGCTGCGCCTTCGGGCGGCTACCGGCGTCCTCGCGCCGGGCGGCCGAGGTGAAGCGCAAGTCGGGCCGCGCGCGATCGGAACGCTCTAGTCTTCGAGGATGAGCCCGTGATGCCGCGTCTCGCGCATCCGCACATAGACCACCAGCGAGATGGCGATCATGACCGAGACGTAGATGTAGAAGGCCTGCTCCATGCCTGCCTGCTTGAACCACAGGGCCACGAATTCGGCCGTGCCGCCGAACATGGTGTTGGCCAGGGCATAGGGCAGGGCAACGCCCAGCGCCCGGATATGGGCGGGGAACAGCTCGGCCTTCACCACGGCATTGATCGAGGTATAGCCGGTGACGATCACCAGCCCGGCCATCACCAGCAGCCCGGCGACCAGGGGATTGCGGGTTTCCGCAAGCGTGGCGAAGATCGGGTATGTGCAGAGCACGCCGAATACCCCGAAGCCGATCATCAGCGGCTTGCGGCCCACCCGGTCGGACAGGGCGCCGGCCAGCGGCTGGAGCAGCATGAACACGAAGAGCGTCACGCCGTTGATCTCGGAAGCGGTCTCGCGGCTGAGGCCGCTGGTGTTGACCAGGAACTTCTGCATGTAGATCGAATAGGCGTAGAACGCGATCGTGCCGCCCGCCGTCAGCAGCATGACCGTCAGGGTTTCTCGCGGGTGATGGCGGATCAGTTCGAGGAAGCCGGACTGCGGTGCCCCCTCGGCGCGGGCTTTCTCGAAGCTGTGCGTCTCGGCCATGCCCCGGCGCAGGCGGAACACCAGAACCGCCAGGGCGCCGCCGATCACGAAGGGAATGCGCCAGCCCCAGGCATCGAGCTGGGCCTCGGTCAGCAGCGCCTGGAGCACCAGCAGGACGCAGATCGCCACGAGCTGCCCGGCAATCAGCGTGACGTACTGGAAGCTGGAAAAGAACCCGCGCCGGTCGCGTCCAGCCATCTCGGAGAGGTAGGTGGCGCTGGCGCCATATTCGCCGCCGACGGAAAGGCCCTGCATCAGCCGCGCCAGCACCAGCAGCAGCGGCGCGCCGATGCCGATGGACTGGTAGGACGGCGTCACCGCGATCAGCAGCGACCCCGCGCACATCAGCGCCACCGATAGCGTGAGCCCGCTCTTGCGGCCCTTGCGGTCGGCATAGATGCCCATCAACCAGGCGCCGACCGGGCGCATCAGAAACCCTACCGCGAAGATCGCCGCCGCGCTCAGAAGCTGGGCGGTCCGGTCCTCGTCCGGGAAGAAGTGCGGCGCGAAGTAGAGCGTGAAGGCCGAATAGGCGTACCAATCGTACCACTCGACCAGATTGCCGGTGGAGCCCGCGACAATGGCCTTCAGCCGCTGGCGGCGGTCGGGGGCGACGGGTGGCGGGGTTGTCGACATCGGGATGCGCCCTCTTGCTGATCGTCCTGCCGCAGCAACGGGCGGAACGAGCGGACGGTTATGGGAATTGGCTGGCAAGGTCCAGAAAGCAGGTCGAGGTCGAGGGCGCCGGGAGGAAAACCCCGGTTCAGCCCCGGGCCTGCTCCAGCGCTTTCACGGCTTCGGTCAGCTGCGCGAAAGTGTAGGGCTTGTTCAGCATGAAGGCCGGCGGATGGGGCAGGTCCCAATTGCCGCCGCCACTGGCGATGGCGAAGGGCACCGCGCGGGCACCCAGTTCGGCGATGATGGGATCGGCGCGCTCGCCGGCCAGGTTCATGTCGATGACGGCCACGTCGAACTCTTCGTCGCGCCCCGCTTCCAGTGCCGAGGCGAGGGTGGCGTAAGGACCGACCACGTGGCAGCCCAGGTCGTCGAGCATTTCCTCCAGCAGCATCGCCACCAGAATTTCGTCTTCGGCCACCAGAACGCGCAGCCCTTCCACTTCGGGGTTCCCCTCGATCATTTGCGTCAATCCTCGATGCTTTCGCGTATCCGCTTCGCCAGTGCATCCATGGCGAAGGGCTTTGTTATCATGGCCATGCCCGGTTCCAGAAATCCGGCGGCAAGCGCGGCGTTCTCGGCATAGCCGGTCATGAACAGCACTTTCAGGCCGGGCCGCGCGGAGCGGCCGCCATCGGCGACCTGGCGGCCATTCAGGCCGGGCAGGCCGATGTCGGTGATGAGCAGGTCGATGCGCTGGTCGGATTGCAGTATTTCCAGGCCGGAGGGCCCGTCCGCCGCCTCGATGGCCTTGTAGCCGAGTTCGTCCAGCACTTCTATGATGAGGCCGCGCACCACGGCCTCGTCCTCGACCACCAGCACGACTTCGCCTTCGACCGCTGCGGGCAGGTGGCCCGCATGCCCGGCATGCTCGTCCGCTTCTTCGACGCCGCGATGGCGTGGCAGGAAGAGCTTGACGCTGGTGCCCATGCCTTCCTCGGAATAGATCCGGGCATAGCCTTCGGACTGCCGTGCAAAGCCGTAGATCATCGAGAGGCCGAGCCCGGTTCCCTGTCCCATCGGCTTGGTGGTGAAGAACGGTTCGAAGGCCCGGTCGCTCACTTCGCGCGTCATGCCCACGCCGGTATCGCTGATGGCGATGCAGACATATTGCCCGGGCCGCAGGTCGCGCTGCTGGACGACGGATTGGTCGTCGAAATGGGCGTTGCACGTCTCGATGGTCAGCTTGCCGCCGTCCGGCATGGCATCGCGGGCATTGATGACCAGGTTGAGGATCGCGCTTTCGAGCTGGTTGGGATCGCAGCGGGTCTGCCAGAGCCCTTCGGAAAGCCCGAACTCCAGCTTGATGTGCTCTCCCAGCGTCCGCCGCAGCATGTCCTCCATCGAGGCGATCAGCGGGTTCGCGCGGACCGGGCGCGGGTCCAACGGCTGGCGGCGCGAGAACGCGAGAAGACGGTGCGTCAGCGAGGCGGCGCGCTCGGCGGAGGCCTTGGCGCCTTGCAGCCAGCGTTCGAGATCGCCGGTACGCCCTTGCGCCAGGCGGTTGTGCATCATGTCCAGGCTGCCGGTGATGCCCTGGAGCAGGTTGTTGAAATCATGGGCAATGCCCCCGGTCAACTGGCCGACCGCCTCCATCTTCTGGCTCTGGCGAAGCGCATCTTCCATGGCGCGCTGTTCGGTGACATCGCGGCCCACGGCGTGAATGCGGCCGCCGTCCGGCACGGCGGTCCAGGCAATCAGGCGGTAGTCGCCGCCGCGGGTGCGATGACGGTTTTCGAAAGCGAGCATCCCGGCGGAGGCCCGGTCCGATCCGCCAGCTTCGCCCGCGCCCGGTCCTCCCTGGTCCGCTTCCCCTTCATCAGGGTCCGGATTGAACAGGCCCGAACTGCTGGCCAGCCGCGTCAGAGCCGAGGCGGTGACGGCGCGGTCGTCGGGATGGACGAAAGCGGCGATCCGGCGGCCCAGCATCTCGCCCTCATGCCAGCCCAGCAGCCTCTCGGCGGAAGGGTTGACCGCCGTGATCAGGCCGGCATGGTCGCAGACCAGCATGAGGTCGCGGCTGATCGACCAGAGCCGGTCGCGATCCTGCGCAAAGGCGGCCTCGGCCTGCTTCTGGGCCTCGATCTCGGTATTGGTGCCGATCCAGGCCGTGGTCTCGCCCTGGGCATCGACGAGCGGCAGCGCGCGGGATAGGTGCCAGCGATAGCCTTCCTGCGCGTCGAGCAGCCGGAACTCGGTCTCGAAAACTTCGCCGGTCTTTACCGAGTGGGCCCATTTCGTCCGGGCATCCTCCCGGTCGTCAGGGTGGAGCACCGCGTTCCAGCCATCGTTGCCCAGGCTTTCGCGGGTACGTCCGGTATAGGCGTAGACACGCTCGTTGAACCAGTCGATCTGGCCGTCCGCCCGCGCGGTCCAGACCTGGTTGGGCATGTTCTGCGCCAGCGTGCTGAACTGCGCCTCGCTCTTTTCGAGCGCGCGCTGGATGCGGCGGCGGTCGGTGACGTCCTGCACCACGCCGATCATGCGGGCAGGGCGGCCCTCGCTGTCGAACTCGAACTCGGCCTTGCGGGCGATCACCCGCTCTTCGTCGGTGTCGGCGCGGTGGACCCGGTATTCCACGTCGAGCTGGGTCGCTCCCTGCTGGCGCCGGATCCAGGTGGATACGAGGTACCGGTCTTCCGGGACGACCAGGCCCTCGATCAGCTCGGTCGGCGGCGATCCGCCCGGCTGGGTGCTGGGATCGATACCGAAGATGCGCCAGAATTCCTCGGTGCCGTCGATCTTGTTGGCCGCGATGTCGATGGCGAAGAGACCCACCCCGCCCGCGCGCTGCGCGCGGCGGAGCCGTTCTTCGCTCTCCTCCAGCGCCTGGCGGGCACGGTGTTCGGGCGTCCGGTCGCGCATGAGCTTGACGAAGCCGATCGCCTCGTCGGCGGGGCCGCGCAGCGGGGTCATTTCGCTGAGGCCCCAGAACCGCTCTCCCGATTTGCGCAAGTGCCAGCGTGCATCATGGGCGCGGCCGGTCTCCAGCGCTTCCTTGCGCTTCGCTGCGGGACGGCCGAGTGCGCGGTCCTCGGGGGTGAAGAACGTGGCCATCGGTTGGCCCAGCATTTCCTGCTCGCTCCAGCCGAGCATGGCGGCAGCGCCCGCGTTCCACAGGGTGATGCGGCCATCGGGATCGGTGGCAACGATGCCGTAGTCTATCGCGCTGTCCAGGATCTGGCGGTTGAACACTTCCCGTTCGCGCAGTTGCCCCTCCGCGCCCACGCGCTGGACGTGCGCCCACGACCTTTCGGTCACTTCGCGAATGACGCCGAGTTCGTAGTCGCTCCAGTCGTGCGGCTTGCGGTCGTGGATCGCCATTAGCGCGATCAGGTGGCCCTGTTTCACCAGCGGCATGCAGACCGTGGCGGCAATGCCGATATTCTCGAATGTCTCCGCTTCCTCGGGCGCGAGTTCGCGGCGGTTGTCGGCGATGATGAGCGGCCGCCCGGCATTGAGGTCCTGCACCGCGCGCACGCCGAAATCGGCAAGGCTGTAGTGGCCGACGATGGATGGCGAACCGGCCGCGTGCCAGTCGCCGCGAATGGTGAAGCCGTCGCCGTCGCGGTCCATGTCGGCATAGGCGCAGTTGGACAGCCCCAGATGCTGGGCGGTCATGCGTGTCGTGGTCGCCAGGATCTGGTCGGCATCGCGGCTGTCGCGCACGGCCCGGCCCAGATCGTCGAGGAAGCGCAAGCGGGTCTCGCTCTGCTGCAAGGCCTGGCGTGCGGCATGGGCCTCGGTCGTTTCCACCACGACCGCGATCACGCCCGCCGGGACGCCGTCGTCGCCGGGGACGGGGGAATAGTCGAGGTTGAGCCAGACCTCCTCCGGGCGCCCGTGGCGGTGCAGGGTCAGCACATGGTCGCGATAGCTGAGCGTGCCGCCGGAGAGGCCCACTTTCATGACGTTGTCGTTGAAGTCCGCCACTTCCTCCCAGCCGTCACGCACGTTCGAACCGAGCAGGCGGCTGTCCCGCGCGCCGGCGAAGTGGGAATAGGCATCGTTGTAGATCATGACGCCGCTCTCGCCCCAGAGCAGGACCAGCGGCACGGGGGAAGGCAGCATGAAGCCCACGGTCTGCTTCAGGCTGGCTTGCCAGCCGGCGATCGGGCCAAGCGCCGTCGCGCTCCAGTCATGCGCGGCGATACGGCGTGCGAGATCTCCGCCGTGGGACAGGAACCCTTCGGCCTCGTACTCGCCGTGTTTCATCGACCCCACCTCCTGTGCGCCCACCCGCCCGTGCCCCACCCATAGGCGCGCGACCCCGAGTGCGCCCGGCCCCGCCAAGGCTTTAGCCTATCCGCAGTCGGGACACGGCGAAATGCAGAACTCCCGGAAATGTTGCCGGTTCCCGCAAGGGGCGCAAGAGGCGACGTTTTTCGCCTTTTTAGCGTCTTACTCCGAAGCCTGATCGCCGGTGCGGCGTTGCAGGAAAAGGATCGAGAGGTCGCGTTCCGGCCGCCAGTCCGTCTTCGTCATCTCGAAACGGGTCGCACCGATCTTGCGCACGCCTGCTCCGCAGAAGCTGACGAGATCCTCGGGGCGCTCCTTGTCGACCACCAGGCGAAAGCGGCCGATCGGTTTCTTCCAGTTCCCGGCCGTCACCAGGATGTATTCCAGCCAGGCCTCCGAGTAGATGATTTTCGCCGCCTCCGCCCGGCGCAAGGTGGCGAGCAGCGCTGGCTCTATGCAATAGTTCCGCAAGGCCTGCGGCTCTGGATCGCTGCCGAGCAAGGTGCCGACCGTACCGCCCACCGAGGGCTGGTAGCGATGCTCGACGACGACGGGCACGCCGGCGGGAAAGCGCTGCATCCAGTGGTAGGTCGTTTCCAGCGTCCAGGCGGGATAGCCGTCGGCATCGACAAGGCCAAGCCGCTCGGCTTCCGCGCGTGCGGAGGGGGCAAGGCGGTCCACTGCCTCCTGCGCGGGGCCAAGATGAGGCGCCAGCGGCACCGCATGGGCGCGCAGCCAGGCGGCGCGGTCGACCTTGCCGACCATGGCCTTCTGTTCGATCTCCATGGCCACCGGCTTGCCGTCCACCTTTGTCCGGAAGCCCAGGAAGTTGTCGGGCGAGTCCACCGGGATCGCGATGTCCACCTCGAAGAAGGCGCGGCCGCCCACGGCCGGCAGGGGGAAAGCCACGCGGCTGACCACGTCCTTGCCGCTGGTATTGACGAACGTGTAGCGCACCTTGACGGCCGACCGCGAGATTTCCAGGTCCTCGGTGCGCATCTCGATGGCATCGCTTTTGGTCAGGACCAGCCCGCCGGCAGCAAGCTGCGCAGAGGAATCGTTGGCCAGCGCCGCGCCCGGAAGGACGGAAAAGAGGGCCGCGACGGCGGCATAGGACGTTCTCCACATGAACCGGTCCTAACCCGCCCAGTGCCCTGGTTTCAATCGCTTGCGATGCCGCTGCCATGCCAGGACCGTTCCGTGGGCGCGGCGGGCAGAGTTAACGCTTCATTCGCCAAGCCGCGCTACACGCCGTTGCAGCGACCTTGTCGGGACGCGACTTTGCGGAGCTTGTTTCTTGGCGCGTTGGTCTGACCGGATAGTGGTATTCGCCGCGGTGCTGCTGCTGGGCCTTGCGCTCGTCTGGACCTGCCTGCAACGCGGGCCGTGGTACGACGAGTTCTACACCCAGTTCGTGACGCGTCCCGGCCTGTCCTGGATCACCGCGCTGCGCGAGAGCTGGATGGCGGACAATCATCCGCCGCTTTACTACATCCTGGCCCGGGCGACATCGTGGCTGGGGTCGATTGCGCAGCACCGCCTGCTCAACGTCGCGCTCGGCGCGCTGGCTCTGGCAGGGGCAGCCGTCATCGTGCGCGATGTTCCCCGGCTCGCACCGGCCGCCACGGTGACGACGCTGGCGCTCGCTGCCAATCCCTGGGCATTGATCGCGGGCAGCGAGCTGCGCTCCTACTTCCTCTCGCTTTGCGCGGGGACCGTGTTCGCCCTGGGCCTCTGCGCGATCCGGTTGACCGGCGCGGCGGGCGGGAAGGGTCGCCAGACGGCATTCTGGGCCGCCGCGCTGCTGGCGTTCAACACCCATATCATCACCTCGCTGGCCTGCGCCGCGATCGCCCTGCCGTTCCTTTTCGTGGCCGCGCTGCGGCGCAAGGGGGCTGAAGTGCGCGCGGTCGGCGCGCCGGTCGTGGCGGGAGGGCTGGTCTTTGCAGTCGTGACCGCGGTCCAGCTGCCGGTCTGGCTTGCCAATACGGCGGTGTTCTGGATCGAGCCGGGGTTCGATTCCGCCCGCTGGTCGGTCGAATGGGCGTTGCTGCGGACACTGGAAGCGAACCCGTTGGTGCTGGTCGGCGCGCTTGCCGGGGCCGGATTGCTCGCCCGGGACGTGCTGGTCCTGAAGAGACCGCGCAGCGAGGCGGGCGCGCTGGCGCTCCTCGCGGCAGGGGTGGTTCTGGCCGCTGGCGGCCTGGTGGTCCTCCACCTCCTGCGGCCGATCCTGGTCGAGAAATATCTCATGGCGCTGGTTGCGGCCCTTTGCGTGGGCATGGGGCTGGCGGGCGGGAGGTTACTGGAAGGGCTTGCGCCGCACTGGCGTTCGCTGGCGCTCGTCTCGGGACTGGCGGCGACGGTCTGGGCCCTGTTCCAGAACGTGCCGCTGGCGGTGGAGCGGATCAGCTGGCTGAATACCGGGCGGGCGATAGCGCGCGAGGTCGCGCTCTGCCCCGGCACCGTCGTGCATACCGACCCGTTCTGGAATGCCGAAGTCATGGCGATGAAGCCGCGCGACAACGCGCAAGTCGTGCCGTTCGCCTATCGCTATATAGCGCAGTCCTTCGGTTTCGCGCTGGCGCCTGCTGGATCGCGAACGATGGGGCAGGAATGCCCGACCGTGTTCTGGGGCGAGCATGACAGCAAGCGTCAGTTCGATGCGGGCGCGGTGGCGGCGCATTTGCGCCAGTCCGGCTTCGCGGTGGAAGGCATGGACTTCCGGCGGCTTGGCGATGGCTGGATCGCCGTGATCCCGCCGCGTAACCCGCGGTGACCGCATGACGGGTTCTCCTGCCGGCCAGGCGCCCCGCAAGCTCTGGAGCATCCAGGCGCTGCGCGGGTTGGCGGCCCTTGCGGTCGTGGCCTACCATGCCGCGCGCCATCTCGGTAAGGCCGTGGACGCGTCCGCGATCACGCGCCTGACCCAGCCGGGCCATGCCGGGGTGGACCTGTTCTTCGTGCTCTCCGGCTTCATCATCCTCCACGTTCACCGGGCGGACATCGGGCGTCCGCAGGCCCTGCGACGCTATGTCTGGCAGCGCTTTGCCCGGCTCATGCCGATCTATTGGGTGGCGCTGGCAGCGACCATCGCGCTCATGCTTCCCCGTCATGCGGACGAAGTGACCGCGGCAGGCGTGGCGCTTTCGGCCAGTCTCCTGCCGACGGTTCAAGACCCCTTGCTGGGCGTTGCCTGGACGCTTCAGCACGAGATGCTGTTCTACGGCGCCTTCGCGTTGCTGATCCTCAATCGGCGGCTCGGCCTGTGCTGTCTGGCGCTCTGGCTGGGCTGGGGGATAAGTCAGTTCTGCGGGCTCGTTCCGAGCGGACTGGACGTTCCGCGCCTGACCAGCGTGTTCAATCTGCAGTTCCTGTTCGGCATGATGGCCGCTGCTGCCGTCGCCTCCGGCCGCCTCAGCCATGGCCGCCGCCTCGCGGCGGTTTCGGCCCTGCTCCTGGTGGTGGTCGGGATGCTGGAAGCAACCGGGCGGATGGACGGCTATGGCAGTTTGGCCCGCCTAGCCTACGGCGTTCCCTCGGCCCTGCTGATTGCCGGGCTGGCGGGCTGGGAAGGGCAGGCGGCCAAGCCTGTAAGCGTTCCGGGGGTGCTCACGGCGCTGGGCGACGCCTCCTACAGCCTTTACCTCTTCCACCTTCTGGGGATCGGGGTGGCCTGGCAGATATGGCTTCGCGCCGGACCGGATCCCGCCGAGAACCTCGCGGCCTGCTACCTGTTCCTGCTGGCTGGAGCCACCGCGTGCGGTCTTGCATGCCATTACGGCATAGAGAAGCCCTTGCTGCAATATCTGCGGTCGCGGCGCTCAGCCGGGCTTGCGCGTGGCCAGCCGCGCGATGCGCTTGATCCGGCGGTATCCGCTCCGCCGCCCGCGCGCTGAGGGCTCGGCTTCCGACCGGACCCTTTGCAGCAGTGCACGCAGTTCTGCAGGCGTGGGATCCCGTTCCTCGCCGATGCGGGCGACCAGCGCGGGATAGTGCCACTTCGCCTGACCGACGGGCCGCGTCTTCACGCTTTCGGCGCGGGCAGTTCCGCTCGTGGCCCAGAACAGCAGGCCCGCCACTGCGACACATCCGAAGGTCAGTATGGTGGCCCAGAGGCTCCCTCTGCCCACGCCCAGTACCAGCACGGCGACCAGTAGCGCCGAGAGGCCCAGTCCGGCCGCCATCGGGTGATGCATGCGCAGCGCGGCCTTGACGCAGAGCACCGTAGCCGCCGTCACGAGCAGGGCGCTGACGGTGATTTCCAGGATCGCTTGCCCAAGAATGGTCAGGATCGTCATGAAAGGCTCCTCTCCCAAGAATGCCTGATGCAACTATATCGTATCGCGACGGAAAAGCCAAGTCGCCGACCCGGACGATTAGAAGGCCACATCGATGCGGATCGTGTCGCTATAGGCTCCGGCAGGCGGCGTGACCTGGCCCGGCAGGAGGGCCGCGCGGTAGGTATAGCCTTGCGAGGTCAGCGAATCGTAAGTCCCGGCATTGCTGTCTGCCGAGGCGCTGCTGCGGCGAGCGGAGCCGGTCGCGCCCCAGCGGTCGGTGGAACTGGCGGTCTTGTAGATTTCGTACTGGAGGTAGTTGGCGGTGGTGCCCGCACGCATGCGGCGTAGGCCGCTGGCCGCGTTGCTGCCATCGTCCAGGCCGACCGTGTAGGCCGTGCCGGCACTGCAGCGGATCAGGATCGTCCGCGTGATGGGATTGAAGCTCCCCACCAGCGGCGCCGAGCCGAAAGCGGCAGTGGGCGCGGTGATGATGCAGTCGTTCTGAACGACCAGGGTGATGGAAATCCGCACGGCCGTGCCCGTCCCCCAATTCGTGGGCGTGCCGAGTAGCGGCCGCACGAAACCGGGGCTGGAATCGTAGGCCAGACAGACCGCCACCCCCAGCGTGCAGACCGAATAGAACCAGCGCACATCGAGGAACCCCGTGTAGGTTCCGGCCCTGAGCGCGGATGTCGCGGTGGTGCGGAAGTAGATCGGGATCGAATTGTTGGTCCCGCTGAAGAGGCTGAGCAGCGTTGTCGAAGACAGGTTCTGCAAGTTGCCGATGGTCAGCGGCGTGCCGTTCTGCGCCAATGAGGCGACGAAGGGGATCGTCTGGCCGCTCGGCCCGGTCAACAGGAATGTCGAGGCGTCGACGCGCAAGGCGACGTAGTGGGTCGCCAGCAGGGCCAGCGCGACATCGCATTGCAGTCCGGACGAACCGCTCCCCTGCTGGGCAGTGCTGGCCACGCTGTAGGAACTGACGCTGCCGAGGTTGGTGCTGGCGGCGGATACGGTGCAGGCGGCGGCCCGCTGCGGTGTGAGAGCGAGCGCGAGGAACAGCGCGAGCGCGGCCAGGAACCGGCTCGCAGGTCGGCGGCCAAGAGGGTCAGGGAGCAGGCGTGCTATCAGGGCCGACATGTCAGGGTTCCCAGGTCGAGGATGTCATCGCGGGGCGGACCGGCGCTGAACTGGACGCGGCAGCTCGCGTCTTCGGGAAGGGCAACTTCCAGCGCGTTTTCCGGGGCGACGTTCTCGAGATAGAGCATGCCGTCCCACCCGACGTAGGTTCTGGCCGCATGGTTCAGCGTGACCGGCGTTCCTGCGGGAAGCGGCTGCCCCGCTGCATCGACGATCACCGCGCGCGCGGCGGCGACGCGCGCCACCGGGAAGCGCACCACGTAGCCGCTGCCCGCCGCCACCGCCACGCGCTGGCTCACCCGGTCGGCCTGGACGCTGGGGGGCAGGGCGAGCGTGTCGATGTCATAATGCGCCGGATACCAGGCGCTTGCGGCGGGAACGAGGAGTTGCCCGTTGCGGTCGGTCTCGCCGATGACCTGGTTTTCGTAGCGGACGGGGATGCCGGCCTCGCCATTGGTGGAAACGAGGGCGAAAGCGTCGGTCACGCGGTTCGCGGCGAACAGGCCGCCGTCCATGAAGACGAGCGCGCCACTGGCGCCGAACCACCCGGTCATGCCCCCCGCGCCGCCGTGCGGCTGTCCATAAGCGCCCGCGCGAAGCTGGATGGGCTGCGTGCGCCAGGCCGCGTCGCCGCGCAGATAAGGGCTGTCGCCGGAGTCGCGGTAGGCGCTGGCGTTCCAGCCGAACCCACCGTCCGTGGGCACCGGCCGCGTGTAGTCCGCCCGCAGCCCGGTCCTGCCGCGATCGTCCCGCGTCAGGCCGCCGCTGACGGAGCCGGTGCCGAGCGGCACTGTCAGGGTCAATGCGCCCGACCAGCTCCGCCGCTCGCCGTCTCCGCCCGAGAATTCTCGTGAGACCGTGGCGTAGATGCGGCTCTGACCCCAGAGCGGAAGCGTCCAGGAGAGGTTGGCGAAGCGGGCATTGCGGGCATTCTCCTGGCGCAAGTCGAAGACGCCCACGCCCAGGGTGCCGGTGCTGCCCAGGGCGAGGCTGGCCGTGGCCGCCGTCTGGCGTTCCCAGCCTTCGTCCTCGCGTTCCAGGCGGCCCAGATCGGTGTAGCCGCGGTCATGCCGGGTATGGCGCAGCCCGAGTGAGAACGTCCGCGCCTGATATTCATAGCCGACTGCCAGTTCCCCGCCCGCGCGTGCGCCGAAGCTGCGGCTGTAGGAGGCGCTGACGATGCCGAGATTGCCGATCCGCGCCACGCCCCCGGCACCGAGCACATGCATGTCCCGCGTCGTCTCGGCGCGCATTTCCAGCGTCAGTCCGCTTGTCAGGCCGTGGCGGGCATAGGCGCTGCCGGCCAGTGCGCCATAGTCGAAGCTGCGCAGGCCGTAATTGCGCCGAAAGGCTCCGGCAGCGATGGAATAGTCGGTGAAGCCGGCGCGCAGCAGGGTGCTGCTGACGTAGAACGGAACGGAGGTCACCACGCTGCGGCCATGAACGTCGGTGACGATCAGGTTGGCCAGCCCGCTGCCGGAGATCGGTGGCAGGGTGTCGAGCGCGAAAGGTCCGGGATTGACGCGGCTGCCGGCGATCCGCTGGCCGTTGACCACCAGGTCCACGGTCGAGGGCAAGGCGGCATTGCCCGCGAACTCAGGCAGCGGATAGGTGATGATGTCGGGCCGGACCGAGAAGTCGCGGGACACTTGCGCGCCGCCGAGCCGAACCGCGGGCGCCCAGGACAGCGATCGGGTGATAACGTCGCCCGCTTCCACGGTGGTCATGCTGCGCTCGTCCGACCAGCGCCAATATGTGTCGTAGCGCATGTAGGGGCTTTGCGCGGCTGGCCCGCCGCCGACGCGCAGGGCACCCGTGCTGGAGAAGATGCCGGCGGGTCCGAATATCCGCGCCTCGTGCCACAGCGAGGCCTGGAAACCGATGCCGCCGCCGCCGGTGGCATAAGCGTCGTAGTTGAGCAGGGCGCCCATGTCGCGCATGGCCGGGCGAAAGCCGCTTTGCTCCGTGCCGATCCGCTGGGCCGGCAGGTACTTCGGCAGGACGGTGAGATGAAGCTGCTGGCGCCCCGCGTCATAGTCCGCAACAACGCCATCGAGACTGTCGAGGTAGAGCCGTTCCTCGGTGACGGGCAGCACCATTCCGGCCCGGCGCAGGTCTTCCGCCCGCACCAGGAAACGCGGCCCTGCCTTGATGAGCGAGGCCACCACGCCGCTGTCCATGCCGTTGACCAGCAGTTCCAATTCCAGCCTTTGCTCGGCGTCGAAGTCGACCCGCTCGGGCGGCGGGGGAAGCTCGGTGAAGACGTCAAGACCGGGCGCCGCGCTGGCGATCGCCGGGGCGGGGGCAGCCAGGCACTCCGGCGCCAGGACGAGCCCCGCCAGCGCGGTGATCGCGGGAATGCCGCCGGTCCGCGACATCCAGGCCGGGCGCGATCGATCCGGTAAGGCTCCCGGCATTCCGGCTCATTCCGGTCCTGTCGTCATGTGCCGGTCATTCCGGCAGCCGTTCGATGCGGGCCATCGCCTTGCCGTTGAGGGTCGCCTCCAGGTCTCCGGCGGCGTCGACGCCTTCGGGCAGCGGCCAGCGCATCGTCGCGCCGGGCAGGACGTAGCCGAACAGCCCCTCGTTGAGGCTCGAGCGCTTGCCGTTACCCGAAAAGGCCACGCCGCTCAGGCGGGCATGGCCGCCGCCGCTGTTGCGGATCTCTAGGAACCGGCCGCCCGCCTCGGATACCGGGCGCCAGGCCAGGCGGGGCGGCGGAGCCGGCGCCTTCTTGCGGGCATCCTCGGGCCTGGCATAGGAAAACAGCGGCAACGAATAGCGCATGCGGAATGTGACCGCCGCGCCCGGCGTGGTCTGCGCATCGGCCGTGGGGATCTGGTCCACCACGACGCGGTAAGGCTTTTCGGGCACGCCCGGCGGCGGCACGAGGCGGGTGAGGCGCACCAGTTGTCGCTCCCCCGCCGCTATGGTGAGGATCGGCGGAGTGCCCAGGATATCGTTCTGGGCCGCATAGACGTTCTCACCGTTCTTCTGGGCCCAGGCATAGACGCGGACTTGCAGCGTAATGGGCGCCTTGCCCGGATTTTCGAGCCAGAGTGCGGCCGCAGGCTGGTCGCCCTCGATCACCGGGCTGACCGGCCAGAGCAGCAGCGAGCCGGCCGACTGGGCCAGCGCCGGTCCGGCAACCGGCACCAGGGCGCTGGAGGCAATCGCGGCACCGAGGGCGAGTTTAAGCGACAGAACGGCGGCGTTCATCGGTGGCTCCTCGGAGGTGGCGGGGCGAAAAGGGGGCGCTGGTCACCATGTCAACGTGACGATCAGGGTGTCGGTATAGGTTCCGGGCGGCATGGTTCCGGAGGGTGTCAGCGCGGCAAAGATGGGAAGGCGCACGTCCTCGCTGTTGGTCGAACCGATGCTGTTGCCGTAGGCCGTGCCGGCCACGATCGGCAGGGTGCAGGCCGCATCGCGGCAGAGCGCATAGGGAATGCGCGCGGTGGTCGCGCCGGTGCGCTGAAGGTTGCGCTGGCCCGAGGCGGCATGGGTGCCGCCGTCGATGGTCATGATGAGGTTTACGCCCGGCGTGCAGCGCAGCCGGATGGCCTGGCCGGTGGTGGTGGTGGCCGTCCTTTGCTGGGTGGAAAAGGTGGAGACCGTGCCGAAGTCCAGCGTGCCGACCCGTCCCGCATTGCCGCTGGAGCCAAGCCCGTCGACCAGGCAACCCGGCGTGACCGTGGCGGTGACGTCGAATGTCGCCGTCGTGGCCGCCCTTGCGCCGGCGGCGCCAAACGTGGCCCAGGCCGCGAGGACGCCGGCAGCAAGAGCGAGGCTGGAGGCGGGAAAGGCAGGCGCAGAACGCCTTCCCGCCGCGGCAGGGCGGTCGGAGGGCATGACGATTTCGGGACGCTTCCCTAGAGTTCCAGGACGACCGTGACGATGTCCGCATAAGAGCCCGGCGTCAGGCCCGGCTCCCCGAAGGCGCGGCCGTAGACATTCACGGTCTGCACGGAGCCGTCGCTGGGCAGGACGATGTCCCCGCCCACGGGTATCACGGCATTGCGCGCCGCGTCGCTATAGAGGTTGTAGGTAACGAACTGGCCGGGCGCGGCCTGGTTGACCATGGCGTGAACGCCCACCCCGGCGCCCGATCCGTCGTTCTGTCCGGCATTGAAGGAGAGCGTGGGGGTCACGCCGTTGCTGCACTGGACAGTGAAGCCGGCGGCGCCGCTCAGCACCTGGGCGTCGACTTGCGTGAACAGGGTGTTCTGCGATCCGAAGGCGAGCGTTCCGAAATTCACATTGGCCGAACCGTCGTCGTAGTTCTGGCCGTTGATGATGCACCCTGCGGTCAGCGTGATCGTGGCGTTGATCGTCCCGTTGATGTCGGCGTGCGCCGGCACGGCGGCCAGCATGCCCAGCGAAAGACCGCTTGCGGCAATGACAGTCCTCAACACGATGGCACCTCTCTTTCCTCTCTCGCTCCCGGTGGGAAGCAATGCGTTGGCAAAAGCCCGGCCGCGATCCCGCTTCGACCTGACCAGAGCCGCTGGCCGGGTGTCCTGCTCCAGCAATCGAATGAAATGGCTGGATGCGGCGGCGCAGTGCGTGAAATCGTAATCAACCCACAATGGGTGAAGTTCCGACCATATTGGAATGAAAAACCGCCGCATCGGTTATTTCTTGGGGAGGGGTACTTAATTCGGTTCATCGATAACTGTAGAAAAATCCGGCCAGACTGCGGTTTTTCGCAATGCTAATTGTAAATTAACCAAACGCGAATTTACCGCCGGATCGAACAGTGTTCGCGGCTCGAAGATCCTCATGAGCAAATTTTTTGCCATAGATTTAGAGCATTAGCGGATACACAGCCGTGAATCGGGCCATGGTCATGCGTCTCGCCATTTCTCCATGGCGGTATCGTAGGCCTGGCGGGCCTTCGCGACACGCGCGTCCAGCGCGTCCTGTCGCCGGGCGTGGGAACGTCGCAATTCCGTGATCTCCGCCGCGATCCGAGTGCGCTCCGTTTCCAGATCCTGCAGCGCTGCCTCGAACGCCCGCGCCTGCCGATCTCTTTCGTCCTCGGCGGCATCAAGCTGGGCGCGACTGGGCTTCGGCGGCGGAGCCTGGCGCTTTTTCGGAGCAGGTTTGCCGGAAGAACCGAGGGCTTCCACGGCCTTTCGCCGCGACTTGCGAGGCTGCGTCCTGGCGGCTTCGGCAAGATGCTGATCCGTGCTGCCGCGCGGCACGCGGACGACTTTTCCCGGATCTGCCAGGGCCGCCCTGGCCAGTTCGGGGTCCGTCACTTTCTCCGCCTGCCCCCGCGCAAAGAGGTCGGCTTCCGCGCCCCACGCCGCCAGAGCCGCCTTCTGGCTCGGCGCGGCCACATAGGCATCGTGGAATCCGATAGGGGTGCGGAATACCTTGAGCTTGGCGGCCATCACGACATCTCCGACGGGATCAGCGCATTTTTTGCGGCATGGTTCCCGCGGCGTCGTTCAGCAGCTTTGTTGCAAATCATGAAAATTCGCCCGGTTTCGGCGCGGGGCCGCATCATCGTCCTATAACGATTGCAGCCGCGTCCGGTCCGGGAGATCATCTCCCGGCTCGTGCTGCGCGGTGCCTTTCTCTCGTCTCCCCCCAACAGAGAACCGCCATGACCGCCATCCGTGCCTTTCTGAAACGCCAGCATCTCTCGACCAAAGTCACCCTCATGACCGTGGGTGCGCTCATCCTGCTATCCGCCGTGTTCTTCATCGGCACCCGCGTTCTTCTCGTCGACGACGCGCGGACCCAGGGAGAGGAGCGACTGGACACGAACATGCGCGTGGCCTGGTCGGTGATCGAGTGGAGCGGTCTCAACTATTCTCTGCGCGGCGACACGCTCTATGCCGGCGAGACGCCGCTCAACGCCAACAATGCGGCGGTAGACCGGATGAAGGAACTCGTTGGCGGCACCGCCACGATCTTCATGGGCGACCAGCGGGTGGCAACCAATGTCCAGAACCCGGACGGAACACGGGCCCTGGGCACGCGGCTCGCGGCCGGACCGGTGAAGGACGCGGTACTCGGCAAGGGTGAACCTTATCGCGGCGAGACCGAGATCCTGGGAACCCGCTATTTCGCGGCCTACGATCCCATCAAGGATGCCAACGGCAAAGTGATCGGCATCCTTTTCGTCGGCGTCTCGGCAGAGGACTTCTACCGCAATGTCGACAGTCTCGGCTGGCACATCCTGCTGCTGGCCGTCGTCGTCACGGCCATTGCGGCGGCGCTCTGCATGCGCGGCGCCCGGAAACTGTTCGCACCGCTGGAAACCGCGAGTGCCACGATGATGCGCCTTGCCAAGGGCGACAACGAGACCGAGATCGTCGATACCGAGCGACCCGACGAAATCGGCGGGATCGCGCGCGCCCTGCTGGTGTTCCGCGAGGCGGCGGTGGCCAAGGAAGCCGCGGACCGCGAGCAACGGCAGGTGGTGGAGCGTCTGGCCGAAAGCCTGGCGCACTTGTCTTCCGGCGACCTCACGGCGCAGATCGATCAGGTCTTCCCGGAAACTTACGAAGCGCTGCGGACGAATTACAATTCGGCGCTTTCGGGGCTGCGCGGCATGATCGGCGCCACCGGGGACAGCACTTCGGCTATCCGCGGCAGCTCTTTCGAGATCGCCCAGGCCTCCGAAGACCTGGCCCGCCGCACCGAAGCGAGCGCGGCCAGCCTCGAACAGAGTTCGGCGGCGCTGCTGGAGATCGACAATGGCCTGCGATCGGGCGCCACGGCCGCAACCGAAACGGTGACCCGCGCCGACGAGGCGATTGCCACGGTCAGCGGTGGGCGCGCGGTGGCGGCCGAGGCAGTAGGCGCCATGCGCCGCGTTTCCGACAGCGCCACCAATATCGACGGTGTGATCGAGGGGCTGGACAAGATCGCGTTCCAGACCCGCGTGCTTGCCATGAATGCGGCCGTCGAGGCAGGACGCGCTGGCGAGGCAGGACGTGGCTTCGCGGTCGTGGCCGATCTCGTCTCGGCATTGGCCAAACGATCGGAAGAGGAAGCCCGCAGCGCCCGCGCGCAGCTGACCGTCACGCAGTCCGAAATCGTCGCGGCCCTGGGCGCGGTGGAGCGGGTGGACGGGGCTTTCGAAGGAATCGCCGGAGACGTGGCGCAAGTCCATGTCCTGCTGGGCGGCATGGCGCGCAGCAATCGCGCCTCCGCCACGTCGGTCAGCGAGATCACCGCGGCCATCGGCGCGATGAACATTGCGACGCAGCAGAATGCCGCCATGGTAGAGCAGGCTTCCGCTGCCGCGCGGGGACTGACCGAGGAAGTGAACCGCCTTGCAGCGCAGGCATCGGCGTTCAGGGTCGCCTGAGCCGAGGGCGAATCAGGCCCTGATCCTCAAACGACGAACCGCTGGGCAGAAGCCTTCTAGGCCGTGACGAGGACGGTCATTTCGGTGCGGGAACGGCGGATCGTGCAGAGCTTCAGGGCGCCGTCCCACAGTTCGGCGCTGCGCTTGGCCGCTTCGCGGTGGGCGATGATCAGGGCTCCGGCAATGTCCGGGGCCTTGAACTCCAGCCGCTTGGCCAGACCGTGCTCATCCTCGAAAAACCTCAGGGTGTAGATATTCATATGAGTCCTCCAGCGGTGCGCCGCCGTGTTCGGTATTCGCACTTGCGGAAGAACGGCTAACCCATTTCGCACCATTCCGGAGTGATTTGCGTCAAATCGTTGCTCCGAAAAGCCGTGCGGTTGGCGGCGGGTGGAAGGCATTTCGGCGCTTCAGGCGGCTTCGGCCAGGCTTTCGACGGCGCTGCGGATATCGGCGACATAGCGGGCAAACTCCGCTTCCGCATCCGCGTCCGGTGGCAGGCGCAGCAGGTAGCTGGGGTGTACCGTGATCCAGCAGGGCGTTCCGTCAGGCAAAGCCACCGGGCGTCCGCGTTCCTGCCCGACCGTCACCGTGCGGCCGGTCAGCGAGCGCGCCGCCGTGGCGCCCATGGCGATGACGAGGCGCGGGCGGACGATGGCGCGTTCTTGGTCGATCCACCAGCGGCAGGCCTCGATCTCTCCGGTGTTGGGACGGGCATGGATGCGCCGCTTGCCGCGCGGCTCGAACTTGAAGTGCTTGACGGCATTGGTGATGTAAGCCCGGGTCCGGTCGACACCGACTTGCGCCATGGCGCGGTCGAACACGGCGCCTGCAGGACCGACGAACGGCCGACCGGCCAGATCTTCCTGGTCGCCGGGCTGTTCGCCCACGAACATGATCTCGGCATCGTGCGGCCCTTCGCCGAAGACCGTCTGCGTGGCCGGCTTCCACAAGGGGCAGCGCTGACAGCCTTCCGCTTCCCCGGCCAGCAGCACCAACGCTTCCGGCCCCCCTACCTGACCGCGTATCTGACCGCGCCCGGAGCCTTTACCGCGCTCGGGCGCGCTGCGGGCCTGTTCGATCATTTCCAGCTCGCGCTTGCGGGCACCGGCGATGAGCTGCGGCACCAGGGCCGTTTCCGGCATGTTCTTCCAGTATTTGCGCGGCATTTCCTTCAGCATCGCCTGCGGCATGACCCGTGCGGGGTTGAAGATGGCGCTGTAATAGGCCTTCCACACGCTCTCTACCGGGTCGTCTCCGGGGGCGTCGGCGCGCGTGGCGGGCGGACCTTCGGCCAAGGCCATGCCGTCCCAGTGCAGCGATCCGCGCGGGGTCAGGATCGACCAGCGCATATTGGTGAAGCGATCGACGAAGAAGCCGGCATTGGCACGCAGGATGTGATGTTCGGGCTCGAACCAGGCAATGAAGCGTGGCCCGTCCTGGTCCGCCAGTTCGCGGAACCGCACGAAGGCATGCATCTTGTGGCTATCGCGGCGGACGTTGCGCGCCAGACCTTCGATCCGGCGCACCAGCGGGTCGGCGCGGTCCTGAAGCGCCTGGGGTTGGGCCAGTAAGCGGAGCAGGAGAGTGTAGAGCAGCGAAAACCGTTCCGGCTCGCTATGCAGCGCGGCATCGCGCGCGAGATCGAGGAACTCCCGCGTAACCCGCAAGGGCGCGATGCGGGCATGGCCGCCCGCTACGCCTGCAGCCTCACCGGCGAAAAGGTCCACGGCGCCGTCTCCGACCTGCCAGACGATGTCCGACGGCGCCACGCCCTCGCTGGCGAAGGCACGGGCGGCAAGGCGCCAGCTTTCGAAATCGTCTTCGCTTTCCAGGCGGGCGACGCGCATGGTCAGGCCGCGAACAGTTCCAGTTGGGTCGCCCGGGGCGTGACCAGCGGGCGCAAGTCGGCACGGTCCAGCAGGCCGGTCGGGCGCCAGTCGGCGGTGACGATGAAGGGACGCAGCTTCTTTACCGAAACGGTCATGCGCGCCACGTCGTCCAGCCGCAGCGTGCGCCAGCGCCTTGCGGCCAGGATGGCCTCAACCGCCTTGATGCCCAGGCCGGGAATGCGCAGCAGCATCTCGCGCGGCGCGCGGTTCACGTCGATCGGGAACCGATCGCGAAATTGCAGCGCCCAGGCGAGCTTGGGGTCGATGTCGAGCGGCAGCATGCCGGTGGCGGGATCGGCGGCCGCGCTCACTTCCTGCGGGGAATATTGATAGTATCGGATCAGCCAGTCCGACTGGTAGAGCCGGTGCTCGCGCATGAGCGGCGGACGGCGCAGCGGCAGGACGGTGCTGGCATCCGGGATCGGGCTGAAGGCCGAATAATAGACGCGTTTCAGGTCGAACTGGTCGTAGAGCGAGGCCGCGCGCGTCACGATGTCACGATCGGTGGCGGCATCGGCGCCGACGATCATCTGGGTCGATTGCCCGGCGGGCGCGAAAGCGGGTGCGGAGCGGAAGCGCTTGCGGGCATCGGCGCCGTCTTCGATGGCCGAGCGCATCGTGCCCATGGCGCCTTCAATGCGGGCCTGCGATTTTTCGGGCGCCAGCCGCAGCAACCCGCTGGCCGTGGGCAATTCGACATTGATGGACACCCGGTCGGCATGGCGCCCCGCCGCTTCGACCAACATCGGATCAGCGTCCGGGATCGTCTTCAAGTGGATATAGCCGCGAAAATCGTGATCTTCGCGCAGGGATCGCGCCACTTCGACGATCTGCTCCATCGTATAGTCAGGCGTGCGGATGATGCCCGAGGACAGGAACAGCCCTTCGATGTAATTGCGGCGATAGAAGTCGAGCGTGAGGTCGACCACTTCCTTGGCGGTGAACCGCGCCCGCCGCACGTTGGAGGACTTGCGGTTGATGCAGTAGTGGCAATCGAAAATGCAGCTGTTGGTCAGCAGCACCTTGAGCAGGCTGATGCAGCGCCCGTCCGGCGCATAGGCGTGGCATATGCCGCCGCCGCCCAGCGTCGAGCCAATCCCCTTCCCATCACGCGAATCCCGCTTCTTGACGCCGGAGGAGGAGCACGAGGCATCGTACTTGGCGGCATCGGCCAGGATCGTGAGCTTTTCGGCGATTTCGAGCGCGGGCATTTCGCGGGACCTTGCTTTCCGCGCCATCGGCAGCGCGGCGGTGAAGGTGCAAACTGGCTCATCGCTCCCGCGGATGCAATGAAAATGTTCTCTATACGTTCCGATCGCGCGATCGATTGCAGGAAGGGGAGATAGGAAGGATCTGCGCGCCTGGAGCGTGCCACCCCGCTCAGTTCAGCAGGCGGGCGTAACGATCGAGCGCCGCTTGCGGCCCTTCCGGCCACCGGGAGAGCACCAGCAGCCGCTTGTGTCCTGCCCCAATCGCCAGTTCGTCGGTCACGCCCATGCCGCCATGGAACTGCACCATCTCATGCGCCAGAGTGAGCGCTGCCTCGCAGATGAACGCGCGCGCGCCGCTTACCGCCTCGGCGAAGCGATCGCCCTCCCAGGTCACGAGCGCGAGGTTCAGCAGGGCGCGGCTTTGCTCGATGGCAGCATATTGCGCCACCATGCGGTGCTGGATCGCCTGGAAAGAGCCCAGTGCGGCCCCGAACTGGTCGCGGGTGCGGACATAGTCGAGGGTATCGTGGAAAATGCGCTCCATGATGCCGAGCGCCTCGGCGCAGCGAGCGAGATCCGCGAGTTGCTGGACCTCTTCGATCTGCGCGGTGCCGCCCTGGAGGCGGTGGCTTTCCGGTATGTGCACACTCTCAAGCGCCAGCGAGGAGGCGATGGAGCCGTCCGCCAATGGCCAATCGCGGCGGCGGAGGCCGGGCGTGTCGGCGGGGATGAGGAACATGGCTTCGGCCTGTTCGCCGGCCTGGCCGGAAAGGCGCGCCGAGACGATGTAGCCGTCCGCGCCGCCGCCGGCGATGGAATAGGGCTTGGCACCGTCCAGCCGGTATCCGCCCTGTTCCGGGGTGGCCGTGGTCGCGATCGCGCCGCTTCCGCCCCGCATGCCGGTTTCGGCATGGGCGAGGGCGAGGCGCCTGCTGCCGGTGAGCAAGTCGCCGAGCCATGCGTCGCGCAGGTCCTCGCGCGCGGTCAGGGCAAAGAGGCGTCCTGCCAGCACCGAAGCCTCGGCCAGCGGCTCCACCACCATGCCGCGTCCCAGCGCCTCGAAAATCGTGGCTATGCCGGTGGCGTCGAGGCTGAGCCCGCCCAGTTCCTCGGGGAAGGGCGCGGCGATCAGGCCCAGTTCGCCCAGCAATGCCCAGTTCTTGCCGGAAAAGCCGCCCGGCTCGGCCAGGAAGGTGCGACGGCTAGTATGGTCGTACGTATTGGTGACGAAGCGCTCGGTGAGCGCCTTGAGCATTTCCTCGTCTTCGCTGAGATCGAAATTCACGTGGCTCTCCCGTCTGTCACACGGATGTAGCACCAGCCGTGGGAGCATCTCCGCTAGGCAAAAGACTAGTGTGCAAAAGACTAGGCCCGAACGGGCCGGATTTGGGCTTTCGAGCAATTGTGCACCCTGCCGGGGCGCGTTAAGCTCCACGGCAAGAGAGGAAAAACATGTCGCTGTTGTCACAGGAAAACATAGACGCCGTGCGCGTCTCGTCGCCGGCGGAGATCCGCCCGGCGGCGGAGGCCTTCCATCGCATCGCCATGGACCTGGGTTTCAGGGCCGCCCCCGCGCACGACATTGCCGACAAGCGCACGCCGGTCGATGCCGAGGGCAAGGTTCTGGCCATCGAGGTGTTCGGCTGGGCGGACGATGAAAGGGTCTGGTGGCGCAATTCGCGCATCGCGCTCGATTCCCCGCTCACCACCGCCTGCCGCTTCGAAAGCCAGCCGTTCTGGGCCAATGCCGAAGGTTTCCGCACGCGCGAGCCCAACGCCTACCTCCAGTCCATCGACATCGCCAATTTCGAGCAGCGCGCCATGACGCGGGCCTGCATCGCGGTGCCGGTGCACTTGCCGTTCGGGCAGATCGGCGCAGTGAGCTTCAACCCGCTGGACCGCGACCGGACCGATCTTTCCGAAGATTTCCTGCGGCTGTCCGACGCGCTCGGCCTTTATGCGCGCACGTTCATCGCCACTTACGTCCAGGTGATGGGTTCGACCCAGGCTCTGCCGCCCGGTTCGCGCCTTTCCAAGCGCGAGGTGGAGTGTCTGCGCTGGGCGGCGATCGGCAAGACCGATCTGGAGATCAGCATGATCATGTCGCGCAGCCGCGCGACGGTGCGGTTCCACATCCATAATGCGGCGACCAAGCTGAATGCGGTGAACCGCAGCCAGACGGTCTTCAAGGCCGCCCAGCTCGGGTATATTTCGCTGCACAACTGAGGTTGCAAGGCGTGTCGTCCCGCATGGCGACGGGCTTTACCGCAGCCTGTCTTCCAGCATCAGCTTCGCGCCGCGCAGGCCCAGCGCCATGGCGGGGGCATTGGTGTTCCCCGTGACATGGCCGGGCATCACCGAGCAGTCCGCTACCCGCACGCCGCGCACGCCTTTCACCCGCAGGCGGGCATCGACCACGGCGTCAGGGTCGTCGCCCATGCGGCAGGAGCGGATCGCATGGAGCCCGCAGCTGGACAGGCGGCGGAAGGCAGCCAGGATCTCTCCGTCGCTCTCCACTTCCGCGCCGGGCACCAGTTCGGGTCCGACCATCTGCCCCAGCGGCGCTTCGGCGATGAAGGCGCGCATCTTGCGTACCAGCGCGACGGCGGAGCGGCGATCGTGCTCGGTCGTCAGGAAGTTGTGGCGGATATCGGCCGGATCAGCGGAGTTCGGCCCCGAAGCCCGCACCGCGCTCTCGCTGGTGAGGCGCAGCAGCTGGCCGTAGATGGTGACGCCGGGGAGCGGGTCGATCTTGTCGAGCGGGACCGGATCCTTGTCGTCGCCGACCTTGAAAGTGTAGCCGCCAAGGTAGAACTGCGCGTCGGTGCGCCCGTCGGGATGAGCGACATTGCAGAAGGCGCCGACTTCGAAGGGGCCGGTCGCCAGCACGCCGTCATGGCGCAGCAGATAGCGTAGCATGGCCAGCCCCGCGCCCACCCCGAAGAAGCTGCGGTTGGTGCCGCGTCCGTGCTCAAGCCGGAACGGGATCGAAATCGACAAGTGCTCGATCATCCGCTCGCCCACGTCGGGTGAATGGACGAGCGGGGCGATGCCCGCCGCCCGCAGCCGCTCGGTGTCGCCGATGCCCGATCGCTGCAGCAGCAGCGGGCTTTCCATGGCCCCCGCGCTCACCACGATCTCACCGGAACAATCGAAGCGCTGGGGGCGGCCGTTTACGACGGCGTCGAGGCCCACCGCGCGGGTGCCGTCGAACACGATCCGCTCCGCCAGCGCGCCTGTCACCACGGTCAGGTTCGGCCGTCCGCGCGCCGCTGCCAGATACGTGCGGGCAGAGGATTCGCGGCGTCCGTTTCGGATGTTATGGCTGTAATAGCCGACGCGCGGGCCGGTTTTTGCGTTGAGGTCGTCCACCCGCGTGAGTCCCAGCGCCTCGCCGGATTCGATCATGCGCTCTGCCAGCGGATATGTGTAGCAAGCCGGATCGACATGGACCAAACCCCCGCTGCCGCGCATTGCGGAGGCGCCTGCGGCATGGTCTTCCAGTTCCAGGAAAGCCTCGGTCATGCTTGCGCCGTTCCAGCCCACGGCACCGGCCTCGCTTTCCCAGGCGTCGTAATCCGCCGGCTCGCCGCGGCTCCAGATCATGCCGTTGATCGAGGAAGAGCCGCCAAGGCCCTTGCCTCGAATCCACACCTCGCCGCCGCTGTCCTCGTTCGCGCCTTCCTCGCGCGGCTGGGTGACGGGATAGGCCCACATGTGCTCGGGCTTCTTGACCAGCTTGGCCACGCCCTTGGGCAAGGTGACCCAGAAACTGTCATTGCTACCGCCCGCTTCCAGCAGCAGCACTTGCGACCGGCCGTCGGCGCTCAGCCGTTCCGCCATGACGCAGCCGGCCGAACCGGCGCCGACGATGATGTAGTCCCAGGCCTTTGCCATCTGTTCGTTCTCCCGCCTCAATGCGTCGCACGAACTGGCACATTGGCTACCCTAGCGTTTTGATGAGTCACAAAGGGGGAGCGGGCGCGCTTAAACCATTCACATCAACGGACTCGAAAGCCGAGAGATGGGGAGAACGATGCGCGCCATTGCCGAAGGCCTGTTTACCGACGAGACGCCGCCCCGGCTGCTGGGCGGCCGCGAACGGGCGACGGGGCGGGTGGTGTTTCCCTGTCCCGCCGGGGATAGCTGCGATCCGGTGCCGCTGGCGCGGGAGGGCAGGCTCTGGTCCTACACCGTGCAGCGCTATCGCCCCAAGACTCCGCCATATACCGGGCCGGAAGCCTTTGCGCCGTGGATCGTCGCCTATGTCGAACTGCCGGGCGAAGTGATCGTGGAGGCACGGCTGGTGGGCGGGGATTTCGGCGCGGTGCGGATCGGCATGCCGGTACGGCTCGTGCCGCTGGCGCTCGATCCCGAGGCGGCCGAGCCGCTGGCCATTCCTGCCTTTGCGCCGATGGAAGGAACCCGCGCATGAGCGACGTCTGCATCGTCGGCATCGGCATCCATCCGTTCGGGCGCACCGAAGGCCTGTCCGGGCTTGACCAGGGCGTCTTCGCCGTGCGGCAGGCGCTGGCCGATGCCGGGGTGGACTGGCCGCAGATCCAGTTCGCTTATGGCAGTTCGGATGCCGCCGGAAACCCGGACACGATGGTCGATCGGCTGGGCCTCACCGGCGTTCAGTTCATCAATGTGCGCAACGGCTGCGCGGCTGGCGGATCGGCGCTGTTCTCGGCGCAGATGGCGATCAAGTCGGGCGAGTTCGAGCTTGGCCTTGCGGTCGGGTTCGACAAGCATCCGCGCGGCGCCTTCAATGCGCTGCCCAGCGAATACAACCTGCCGGACTGGTACGGGGAGGCGGGCTACATGGTCACCACTCAGTTCTTCGCGGCGAAGATCATGCGCTACATGCACATGTTCGGCATCTCCACCGAAACGCTGGCGCGGGTGTCCGAAAAAGCCTTCCGCAACGGTGCCCATGCGCCGCATGCCTGGCGCCGCCAGCCGGTGCCGATCGAGGAAATCCTGGCCGCGCCGCTCGTTTCGGACCCCTATACCAAGTATATGTTCTGCTCGCCTGCCGAGGGCGGCGTCGCGCTCGTGCTCGCCAGCGAGAAGAAGGCGCGCGAACTGGGCAAGCCGCTGGTCCGCCTGAAAGCGGCGACCATGCGCACCCGCCCGCCGCACAGCTTCGAGGTCTTCGCGCCCAGCGTGGATGTGGTGGAGGACGATAGTGGCCCGCGCGGCACCGCCACGCGCATTGCCTCCGCCGACGCCTTCCGCCTCGCGGGCATCGGACCCGTCGATATCGACGTGGCTCAGCTTCAGGACACCGAAGCGGGCGCGGAGATCATGCACATGGCGGAAAACGGCTTCTGCGCCGATGGCGATCAGGAACGCTGGCTCTCCGAGGGCCGCACCGAGATCGGCGGCGCGCTGCCGGTCAACACCGATGGCGGCTGTCTTGCCTGCGGAGAGCCGATCGGCGCTTCGGGGCTGCGGCAGGTCTACGAAAATGTGGTGCAACTGCGCGGAGACGGTGGCGGCCGTCAGGTGCCTCATCAGCCGAAGACCGCCTACAGCCACGTCTACGGGGCGCCGGGCGTATCGGCAGTGACGATACTGGAACGATAGAACGCATGGACATCGAACTCTCCCCCGCCGACGAAGCCTTCCGCCAGGACGTACGTGCGTTTCTGCGCGAGAACCTGCCCGATGCGGTGAAAGCGGGCGCCGCCGCCACGCCATCGGTCTTCGTGGAGCCGGATATCGGGCAGGCCTGGAATGCAGTGCTCGATGCCAAGGGCTGGCTTGGCTACCAGTGGCCGGTCGAGCATGGCGGCACCGGCTGGACGCCGCTTCAGCGCTACCTTTTCGAAAAGGAATGCGCCGCCGCCGGAGCGCCCAACCTCACCGTGCTGGGCTTGAAGCTCTTGGCCCCGGTGCTCTGGACGTTCGGCAATGCGGCGCAGAAGGCGCGCTACCTGCCGCGCATCCTTTCGGGCGAGGATTACTGGTGTCAGGGCTTTTCCGAGCCCGGTGCAGGGTCCGACCTTGCCAGCCTGAAGACCCGCGCGGTACGGGATGGCGAGCACTACATCGTCAACGGATCGAAGATCTGGACCACCCATGCCCATCACGCCAACGGCATGTTCACGCTGGTGCGCACCGATCCCGAGGTGAAGAAGCAGGCGGGCATCTCGTTCCTGCTGATCGACCTGGCCAGCCCCGGCGTCTCGGTGCGGCCGATCCTGACGACGGCGGGCGATCATGAGGTCAACCAGGTCTTCCTGGAAGACGTGCGCGTGCCGGTCGAGAACCTCGTCGGCGCCGAGGGCGAGGGCTGGACCATCGCCAAGTTCCTGCTCGAAAACGAGCGCGGCGGATCGTGCCATGCGCCCAAACTGGGCTATGATCTCGCCCAGATCGAGGCGGCCGCGAAAGATGAAAGCGACGGGCGCGGCGGGGCGCTGGCCGACAGCACCGACTGGCGGCGCCGGATGGCGAAAGCGCGGCTCGGCGTGGAGGCGCTGGAGATGATCGAACTGAAGATCATCTCGGAGATCGCCAAGGGCCGCAAGCCGGGGCCGCAGACCTCGCTGACCAAACTGCTGGCATCCAACTTGCGGCAGGAGATCGACCTTCTGGCCGTGGACCTGTTCGGCATCGCCGGGCTCCAGCTGGAAACCTCACGCCCGCTCTATGGCGACAACGCGCCGGAGCCGGTCCATTCTCGCGCCGCGCAAGTTGCCGCCGCGCGCTATCTCAACAGCCGGGCCTGGACGATTTTCGGCGGGACAAACGAGGTGCAGAGCACCATCATCGCCAAGTCCGTGCTTGGTCTTTGAAAAGGAACCGTGAAGCGATGCGGACGACAACGGGAGAGGAAGCTGGCATGCAACTGAACCGCGAGGCGCTGACCCGCGCCTATCGGCAGATGAAGCTGATCCGCGAATTCGAGGAACGCCTTCACGAAGAGATCCAGACTGGCGAGATCGCCGGCTTCACCCACCTCTACTGCGGGCAGGAAGCCGTGGCGGTGGGCGTCTGCGAGCATCTTTCGGAGCGGGACAAGATCGTCTCCACCCATCGCGGCCACGGTCACTGCCTGGCCAAGGGCTGCGACGTGACCGGCATGATGAAGGAGATCTGGGGCAGCCAGGAGGGCCTTTGCAACGGCAAGGGCGGCTCCATGCACATCGCCGATATCGACAAGGGCATGCTGGGCGCCAATGGCATCGTCGGCGCGGGCGCGCCGATCGCGGTGGGCGCGGCGCTTTCGAACAAGATCGACGGCCCGGACGAGAACGGCAAGCTGGCCGTCTCCATCGCCTTCTCGGGCGACGGCGCCTGCAACCAGGGCACCACGTTCGAGGCGATGAACCTGGCCGTCGTCACCAAGGCGCCGGCGATCTTCGTCTTCGAGAACAACCACTATTCGGAGCATACCGGCGATGCCTATGCCGTGGGCACCGCGCAGGACATCGCCAGCCGCGCCGAGGCCTTCGGCATGAAGGTTTGGCGCGCGGACGGGACGGACTTCTTCTCGGTCTTCGACACCTTTGGCGAGGTCCTGGAATTCGTCCGCACCCCCGGCAATGGCCCGGCAGCGGTGGAGTTCGATACCGAACGCTTCTTCGGCCACTTCGAGGGCGATCCCCAGCGCTATCGCGGCGAGGGCGAACTGGATCGCCTGCGCGCCACCCGCGACTGTCTTCGTCACTTCCGCGAGCGGGTGACCGGCGCGAAGCTGCTGACGGGCGAGGACCTCGACGCGGTGGATGCGGACGCCCTGCAGGCCATTGAGGATGCCGTCACGGCATCGCGCGCGGCGGCGCGGCCGCAGCCCGAGAACGTCCTCGAAAACGTTTACATCAGTTACTGACGGCGGAGCGAAGCACATGGCAAAGATGATGTACCGCGACGCCATACGCGGCACGATATTCCAGGAAATGCAGCGCGATCCGCGCGTCGTCGTGCTAGGCGAGGACGTGGTCGGCGGCATGGGCACGGCGGGCGGGCCGGAGGCGATCGGCGGGATCTGGTCCACCTCCACCGGGTTCTACGACGCCTTCGGGCCGGACCGGGTGATCGACACCCCGATCAGCGAAAGCGCGATCATGGGTGCGGCGGGCGGATTGGCGCTGGCGGGCAAGCGGCCGGTGGCGGAGATCATGTTCGCGGACTTCATCGGCGTCTGCATGGACCAGCTGTGGAACCAGATCGCCAAGTTCCGCTACATGTTCGGCGGCAAGTCGGTCTGTCCTGCGGTGATCCGCATGCCCTGCGGCGCGGGTTACAACGCCGCCGCGCAGCACAGCCAGATGATCAGCCAGTTCGTCACCTCCATGCCTGGCCTGAAGGTCGTTATGCCGGCCACTCCGGCCGATGCCTGCGGTTTGCTGCGGCAGGCGATCCGCGACGACGATCCGGTGGTCTTCCTCGAACATAAGTTCCTCTACGCCATGACGGGCGAAGTGCCAGACGATCCGGACTTCGTGATCCCCTTCGGCCACGCGCGACTGGCGCGGGCGGGCGAGGACGTTACCGTGGTCGCCTCCGGCATGATGGTCGGCTATGCCGAGACGGCGGCCGACGATCTGGCGCAGGACGGTATCGGCTGCGACGTGATCGACCTCCGCACGACTTCCCCGCTCGATGAGGAAGCGATCCTTGATTCCGTGGAAGCAACCGGGCGACTGGTGATCGTGGACGAGGCTCCGCCGCGGTGCAGTCTGGCCACCGACATTGCCGCGCTGGTGGCCAGCAAGGCATTCGCCAGCCTGAAGGCGCCGATCGAGATGGTCACCGCGCCGCATACCCCGGTGCCCTTCGCCCGCGAGTTGGAAGGCGCCTATCTGCCGAGCCCCGCGAAAGTGGCCGCCGCCGTCCGCAAGACGCTGGCATACCGGTGAGGGGGGCGCTGTCATGAGCAGAATCCGCGCTTTCACGATGCCCAAGTGGGGCATCGAGATGACCGAAGGCACCGTGGCCGAATGGATGGTCAAGGAAGGGGATGCGTTCACGCGCGGCCAGACGCTGTGCCTGATCGAAACCGCCAAGATCACCAACGAGGTGGAGGCCGAATACGACGCCACCGTGCGCCGCGTGCTGATCTCCGGTGGTAGCGAGGCAGAGCCGGTGGGCGCGCTGCTGGCGGTGTTCGACGAGGGGGCCCATTCCGAGGACGAGATCGAGGCCTTCATTGCCGCCTTCACCCCCGCCGAGGGCGGCGTGGCGCAAGGCGCATCGAAGGCCAAGGCGGCCGTGCCCGAGCCGGTGGGCGCCGCTGTCGGCGCGCCGGAACGGGTGCGCGTCCCGATCGATACTAACCGCCCGATCAGCCCCGAGGCACTGCGTCTGGCCGAGGAGGAGGGCGTCGATATCTCGGATATCGAGGGTTCCGGCCGTCAGGGCAGGATCACCCATCAGGACGTGGTCAAGGCGATGCGCGGCCCGGCTAGCCCGGTACTGAAAGGTGCGCTGGCCCAGCTCGAGGAGGATGGGAAAATCTTCGCCTCCCCGCTCGCTCGCCGCCTCGCCGCGCTCCATGGGCTTGCGCTGGCGGGCATGAAGGGCACCGGCCCGCGCGGGCGTATTTCCAAGGCGGATGTGCTGGCACTTGTCCCGGCACCGGCAAGTTCCGGTTCGCTCGCTGCACCTGAGTTCGTCGCGGGGCAGAACCGGCCCGAAATCGTTCCCTTCGATCGCATCCGCAAGGTCGTCGCCCAGCGGCTGACGCAGGCGAAGCAGGAAATTCCGCACTTCTACTTGCGCTTGTCCGCCCGCGCCGATGCCCTGCTGGAACTGCGCAAGAGCGCAAATCTCGTGCTCGGCTGCAAGGCCTCGGTGAACGACTGGGTGGTCAAGGCCTGCGCCATCGCGCTGGTCCGTCATCCCGAGGTCAACGTACAGGTCCACGGCACCGACATCTACCGCTTCCCCCATGCCGACGTCTCGATCGCGGTTGCAGGGCCGAAGGGCCTCGTGACCCCGGTCGTGCGGCAGGCCGACCGCATGCGGATCGACCAGCTTGCTGCCGAAACCCGCCGCCTGATCGACAAGGCGCAAGGTCGCGGACTGGGCATGGAGGACATGGAGGGTGGTACGTTCTCTGTCTCCAACCTCGGCATGTTCGGGGTGGAGAACTTCGATGCGATCATCAACCCGCCGCAGGGCGCGATCCTGGCCGTCGGCGCGGCGCAGCGCCAGCCGGTGGAGACGGCGGGCGGCGGCGTGGCGTTCGAGACGCGGATCGCTTTCACGCTCTCGGTAGACCACCGCGCGATCGACGGGGCTGCCGGCGCGCAGTTCCTCCAGACGCTCAAGACCCTGATCGAAGAACCCCAAGGCCTCTTCGCCTGATTGAAGGACACCCCATGACCAGTTCCGCCAGACCGGGACCTCTCAAAGCCTTGGGCGAGGTGATCCAGCTTGCCTATTTCCCCACCGATTTCGACGCGGCGCTGAAGTACTGGATCGAAACCGTGGGCGTCGGGCCGTTCTTCGTGCTCAACGACGTGCGGCTCGGCGAGATGAAGTACAAGGGCCAGCCTACCGACGCGACGTTCTCCATGGCGATCGGCTATTGGGGCGATATCCAGATCGAGCTGATCCGCACCGAGAGTGAAGAGCCCTCGCTCTACACCGGCGAATATGCCGTGCGCGATAGGCTGCACCACGTCTGCGTCTTCGTGAAGGACATTGCCGAGGCGCGCCGTGCCTGCGCGGAAGTGGGTGCGGACGTGATCGTGGAGGGCAAAGTGGGGGACGACGGCGAGGTGATTTACGTCGATCCCGGCCAGGGTCCGGGCTTCGTGATCGAATATCTCCAGCCCATGGCTGGATCAGAAGGTCTATTCGAAATGATGAAAGAGGCCGCGCGCGACTGGGATGGCAGCGATCCCGTGCGGGTGCTGCAATGACCGCGCCGATTTCCGCCCAGGCCATGGCCATGGCCGACCGCGTGGAGAGCTTCGTCCGCGAAATCGTGTTGCCTTACGAGCAGGATCCGCGCCGCGACCATCACGGCGCGCCGACCGACGAACTGGTCATGGACCTGCGCGGCAAGGCGCGCGCGGCGGGCGTGCTCACGCCGCATATCCGCGATGACGGCAGCCACCTGACCCAGCGCGAGACGGCCGAAGTGCTGATCCGCTCCGGCCTTTCGCCGCTCGGCCCGCTGGCCTGCAACACCATGGCGCCCGATGAGGGCAACATGTACCTGATCGGCCATGTCGGCTCGCCCGCGCTGAAGGACAGGTTCCTGACGCCGCTGGTGGAGGGCAGGGGCCGCTCCGCCTTCTTCATGACCGAGCCGGCCGACTGGGGCGGCGCGGGGTCCGACCCGTCGATGATGAAGACCACCTGCCGCCGCGATGGCGGGGACTGGGTGATCGACGGGCGCAAGACCTTCATCACCGGCGCCAAGGGGGCGATGGTCGGCATCGTCATGGCCGCTTCGGTGGACGAGGCGAGCAAGGGCGGAGCCTGCATGTTCCTGGTCGACCTGCCCGATCCCGCCATCGTGATCGATGAAGTGCCGAACACCATCGACACTTCAATGCCGGGCGGTCATTCCACGGTGACGATCCGGGAACTTCGGGTTCCCGCCGCGCATATGCTCGGCGAGCCGGGAGAGGGCTTCAAGTATGCGCAGGTGCGCCTGAGCCCGGCGCGCCTGTCGCATTGCATGCGCTGGCTGGGATCCTGCATGCGCGCGCACGAAATCGCGGTGGACTATGCCTGCCGCCGCGAGGCCTTCGGCAAGACGCTGATCGATCACGAAGGCGTGGGCTTCATGCTGGCGGAGAACCGTATCCTCATCCAGCAGTGCCGGCTGATGATAGACTGGTGCGCGGGCGTGCTGGACGGCGGATCGCTGGGCACGGTCGAAAGCTCGATGGCCAAAGTCTCGGTCAGCGAGGCACTGATGAAGATTGCCGACAACTGCGTGCAGGTGATGGGCGGCATCGGCGTAACCGACCGCACGATCGTGGAGCAGGTGTTCCGCGAAATCCGCGCCTTCCGCATCTATGACGGGCCGACCGAAGTGCACAAATGGTCGCTCGCCAAGAAGATCAAGCGCGAGTGGAAGCAGGCGCAGGAAGCGACCCGCGCCGAGCAGGCGGCGTAGCCATGGCCGTCGACCTTGCCGCCGACAACGCGGGTACCGTGCCCGTCCGCGAAGGCTATCGCTTCGACGAAGCGGCGCTGGCGCGCTGGATGGCGGCGCATGTCGAGGGTTTCGCGGGGCCGCTCAGGGTGGAGCAGTTCAAGGGCGGACAGTCCAACCCGACTTACCGGCTCTGCACCCCCGCGCGCAGCTATGTCCTGCGCCGCAAGCCGCCGGGCGATCTGCTACCCGGCGCGCACGCGGTGGACCGCGAGGCACGGGTGCAGATGGCGCTGGGCGCGGCCGGCTTTCCGGTGGCGCGCATCCATGGGCTCTGCACTGACGATGCCGTGATCGGCACCTGGTTCTACGTGATGGACATGGTGGAGGGCCGGATCTTCTGGGATGCGACCTTCCCGCAAGTCTCGCGCGAGGAACGGCCGGCCTACTTCGACGCGATGAATGCGACGATGGCCGCGCTTCATGCCATAGACCCGGTAAGGGCGGGGCTGGGCGACTATGGCAAGCCGGGCAATTACTTCGCACGCCAGATCGGCCGCTGGACGAAACAGTACCAGGCGGACGAACTCGCCGGTCGCAATGCCGATATGGATGCGTTGGTGGAAGCGCTGCCCGGCCTGATCCCGCCGGGTGACGAGACTTCGGTGATCCACGGCGACTGCCGCTGCGACAACATGATCTTCCACCCCACCGAGCCGCGGGTGCTGGCGGTGCTGGACTGGGAGCTTTCCACGCTGGGCCATCCGCTGGCGGATTTCGCCTATCACACGCTGATGTACCGGATGCCGCCGGAGATCGTGCCCGGCCTCATCGGCGCGGACCTCGGGGCGCTCAACATCCCTCCCGAAGAGGACTACGTAGCCGCCTATTGCGCGCGGACGGGGCGGGACGGCATCGCGAACTACGAGTTCTACGTCGCCTTCAACCTCTTCCGCCTCGCGGCGATCTTCCACGGCATCAAGGGCCGCGTCCTGCGCGGCAATGCCGCCAATGCCCAGGCGGCGAACCGGGCCGAGAGCTTTCCCGTCCTGGCCCGCATGGCGCGTGAAAGCCTGGAAGCCGTGGGCTGAAGCTCGCGACGGTGGCCGGAACGAGCGGCCTGATCGTCGTTTCCGTCATCAGAAAGCGAAACTTCCCGTTCGCCGGCGCGCTGTGATCCTGTCAGCATCGTCCCGAAGCCTCGCGCCCGGCGCGCGAAAACAGGAAACCAGCATGTCGAGCCAGCACCGCCCTTTACGCAATGTTTCGGCCAAGTGGGACGAAGTCCTGCTGGTGTGCCGCAAGTGCAGCAGGAAGGTCCACGGCGGTTTCGGCAAGGACGGCGACAAGCGCCTGGAGAAAGCGCTCAAGTCGGCGCTGAAGTCTCAGGGGCGCTACAAGGTGGTTCCGGTCTCCTGCCTCGATATCTGTCCGAAGAACGCGGTCTGTCTCGTCCAGGCGAGCGGGCCCTCTACGGTTCATCTCGTGCCGCCGGGGACGCCGATGGAGGAAGTCGTGGGCCGTCTCGCCCCTCTGCCCGAAAAAGCGCGCGTGCGCCGTGGCAAGGCGCTGCGCCAGCAGGCACCCGATAGTGCCGGTTTGCCTTCGGGCTGAAACAGGCGCTGCTCCGTCTGGTCCTTGCATCCCGTTTCTGCTAAGGACTGCCGGACCAGCAGGGCATGGGCGCCTGCCGTGACGAGGGAGGGCGAAGATGAACTATCCGTACAGTCCCTTCCGCGCGCCGAACTGACGGCAAGAGTCCCGAACCCGGCGTCCCGATGCTCAGGCTCGGGCGGCCGCCTCCCGACTTAGATCCGGTATCGCCGGGTCGCTCCTGACAATTGCCGAACCGGGACCGCGCAAGGCCGCGCGGAAAAACCTCATGACTGATACCGACGAAGACCTGTTCCCGCGCGCCGCGGTCCTGCGCAAGGTGCTGTCTTTCACGTTCCGCCATTGGCGGCGCGCGCCGGTGCTGGCCGCGGCCTGCGGCAGCGCGATGATGGTGGCGACCGTCACCGAGGTGTTCGTCCCGGTCTATGCCGGGCGGATGATCGACGCGGTCGGCGGAGGCGCCTCGGCCGAGGCATGGCGTGCTTTTGCCGCGATTACCGTGCTGGGGCTGGGCCTTGTGGTCTTTCGTTTCCTCGGCTGGTGGGCGATCACGCCGCTGACGCTGAACATGATGCGCGATGTGACGCAGGAGGCCTTCGCCCGCGTGCAGCGCCTTTCCACCGATTGGCACGCCAATGCCTTTTCCGGCTCCACCGTGCGGCGCATCACCCGTGGAATGTGGGCGCTCGACACGTTGAACGACGTGCTGCTGCTCTCCCTCCTGCCTTCGCTGACGGTCCTGGCGGCTACCGTGATTCTGCTGGCCCTGCACTGGCCGGTGCTCGGGCTGGTCATGGCGATCGGCGCTTTCGCCTATATCGCGCTGACCGTGGGGCTGGCGATGCGGGTGCTGGCGCCGATCGCGCGGCTTTCCAACCAGTGGGACACGCGGATCGGCGGCATCCTGGCCGACGCGATCGGCACCAACGCCGTGGTCAAGGCGTTCGGCGGCGAGGAACGCGAGGAGGAATTGCTCGGCCGCACGGTCGCCAAGTGGCGGCAGCGGACGCGGCGGACCTGGATGGCCTTCACCTGGGCGGGCAGCGGGCAGACCAGCCTGCTCTGGCTGGTGCGCGCGGCGGTGACGGCTGCCGCGCTGTGGCTGTGGATGCGGGGCGAGGCCAGCCCGGGCGACGTCGCTTACGTCATCACGAGCTACCTCGTGCTCAACGGCTATCTGCGCGACATCGGGCAGCACGTTCACATGCTGCAGCGCTCGGTGAACGAGATGGAGGAACTGGTCCAGCTCCACGACGAACCGCTGGGTGTGGCCGACCGCGCGGATGCCGGTCCGATCCGCATCGCCGATGGCGCGATCCGCTTCGACACCGTGACTTTCCACTATGCCGGGCAGGACAAGCCGCTGTTCCGGGACCTGGACGTGACGATCCCCGCTGGGCAACGCGTGGGGCTGGTGGGGCCCTCCGGTTCGGGCAAGACCAGCTTCGTCAAACTGATCCAGCGGCTCTACGACGTCGCGCAGGGCCGCGTGACGATCGATGGGCAGGACGTCGCCCATGCCACCCAGAACTCGCTGCGGCGGCAGGTGGCCATCGTTCCGCAGGAGCCGGTCCTGTTTCACCGCACCTTGGCCGAGAACATCGGTTATGGCCGCCCGGACGCGACGATCGCGGATATCGAACAGGCTGCGCGCCTCGCCAATGCGCATGAATTCATCATGCGGCTTCCCAAAGGCTACCGCACGCTGGTGGGCGAGCGCGGCGTGAAGCTTTCGGGCGGCGAGCGCCAGCGTATCGCGATAGCCCGCGCGTTCCTGGCCGATGCGCCGATCCTGATCCTGGACGAGGCGACTTCCAGCCTCGATTCCGAATCCGAGGCGGCCATTCAGGATGCCATGGAGCGGCTGATGGTCGGCCGCACGGCCATCGTCATCGCGCACCGCCTGTCCACGGTACGCGCGCTGGACCGCATCCTGGTCTTCCATCGCGGAGAAATCGTCGAGGACGGCACGCACGATGCGCTGCTCAAGTCGCAGCAAGGGCAATATCGCCGGTTGTTCGAACGGCAGGCCGGAACGGCGGAGGCGGAAATTCACTGATCCGCAGGCGGATATCCGGCCGCTCCGGCTCGCCATGGAGGCTCATCGGCGAGCGAAGATCGCGGCCCGTCGCAAAACTGAAATGCCAGGCGACTAGAGGCCGCGCAGGGCGTGCGGTCGTGCGCCGTTTCAGCGACGTGACATGCAGGTGCCATCCATCAGGTCCGCCCCGCGCCGGGCAGCGACACATTCGGTTACGGCGAACCCGGGCTTCGGGCGTGAGGCGCGGTTGCTGGGCTATGCCAGCGGCAATTTCGGCAAGAATCTGGTCTTCGCCGGGGCCGACGTCACATTTCTTTACCTGCTGACCGACCTTTTCGGGCTGCCGGGCTCGGTGGCGGGCCTGCTCATGCTGGTTGCGCTGGCGGGCGATCTTGTTTTCGACCTGCTGGCAGCGCTGCTGGTCATTCGCCTGCGCCGCGCGGGCAAGGGCTACCGCTGGCTCATTCTGGCGGGCGCGATACCGGGAGGCACGGGTTTCGCGCTGCTCTATGCGCTGCCGGCGCTGGGTGCGGAGCGGGTCTGGATGGTCGCCGCGGCGCTCCTGCTGTTTCGCGGTGCCTATGCCGTGATCGATGTACCGCACAATGCGCTGATGGCGCGCATGACGGTGGACAGCCGCGCGCGCGGCAGGGTGTCGGGATATCGCCTGTTCTTCAGCACGACCTCCTCCCTGACGGTCGCCTCGCTGCTGATGCCGACCGTCCAGCAGGCGGTGGCGACGCGCACGCTGGATCTTCTGGCCATGACCGGCTGCCTGGCGGGCCTGCTGTTCGCCATGACCATCGCCTTTTCGGCCTGCGCCTCGGGGAACGACACAAGCGCCGAAGGCGGGCACGACGCGGGGGAGCATGACCAGGGGCGCCAGAGCGACGGCGACGGTATCGCCGTGCCTCTGCGGGAAGGGATGGTCGCCGGCATGGGCGTGCTCGCGCTCATCACCGGCTTTGCCGTGCCGACGTTCGAGCGGATGCTGCTTTACATGGGCACATACGTCTTTCACCGGCCGGAGATGGTCAGCACGCTCCTGATCTCCGTGACGCTGGGACAGTTCCTGGGCGTACTGCTCTGGACCCCGCTGACCGGCCGCTACGACAAGAGCCGGTTGCTGGGGACGGGGCATCTGCTTTGCGCCGCAAGCCTGGCGTGCTTCGGTCTCTGCATGGCCTGGCCGCCCGCGCTACTGGCTTGCGGCGTGCTGATCGGCATCGCCTTCACATGCGTCTTCATGCTGCCCTGGGGACTGCTGGCCGATACGGTGGATTTCGTGGCCTGGAAGCGGGGGCGCCGCTACGAGACCGGGCTCTTCGCCTTCTATCTGGTGATCGTGAAGGCAGGCGGCGCGGCCGCGAACGGGGCCATCGGATGGTGTCTCGGCAGCCTTGGCTACACGCCGGGGGCGGAGCAATCGGCACTGGTGCGCGCCGGTATCCTGACGCTGGGCCTGGGCGTGCCCATTGCCGGAAGCCTGGCCGCGGTTCTGCTGCTCCGCCGCTTCGATATCGGTCATGCCCGCCACGCCCGCCTGCTTTCCGCCCTGTCGGCCGGGCGGACCGGCGCGAGAGAGCCTGGACAGCAGAGGGGATGCCCGGTCGTTCCGGTCAGGCGCCCGCTTGCGCCGGTGCCGAGCCGGTTTCCGGGTCGTAGGCCGGGTTGGCCGGATCGAGCGGCGAAGGCTTGAGCGGGACGGGCTTCACCGCGCTTTCGGCCCAGGCACGGCAGATCATGTCGCGCAGCATCGCCGCGCCCTTGGCCGTGCGTGCGTAGACGAGTTCGCGCACGTCCTTGTCCTTGAAGTTCGCGAAGCGGTCGCGCTTTTCCAGGACATAGACCTGTTCCATGTGACTGGCCGCCTCGTCGAGATAGGCGAGGACGGCGTCGAACATGTCGCCCTCCCGGTGGCCGGCGGCGCCGATGCGGGGGGCGATGTCCCCGGTGGTCAGGGCCATGCCGTCCACGAACTCGCTTTCGAACCGGCCGTGGATCGTGCGGTCACGCGTGTAGCCCTTGGGATTGTCACCCCGCCAGCCGTCGCTGTTGACCGAATCGTGCAGCGGCTGCGCGCCGTCGCCAATATAGTGGCCGAGGCGGATCACCTGGAAGGCGCAGTGCTGTTCGGCAAAGGCGGTCGCCTTGCCCTCGGCGCGCAAGGCACGGATCTGGCGCATGCAGGCGATCAGACGTTCATACGATTCCATCGCGGCATAGGGAAGCGTCCCGGTCCAGCGGACATTGGTGCGCTGGGCGGTCAGCGGATCCTTGTCCTTGATCGCCTCGTAATGCTTGTAGAGCGCGATCACGAAAGCATAGCGCGACCGCGGGATCGGCTTGAGGAAAGCGAACTGTTCCTTGAACCAGCCGTGGTTCGGATCTTCCTCGATCTTGGAGAACGGCTCGCTATCCCCGCGCCAGCCGTCCGGAAGGGAGGCGGAGCCGGCGATATAGTCCACCTGTTTGCGCAGGAAGACGGGGCCATCGTCCGGGATCGCCTCGATGGCCGCGCGGTCGATCACGGCATGGGCGGTCCCACCCCAGGCGAGAGCCGCATTCGGGTGAAGCGCAGCGGGGAAAACGGCGGCGGCTAGCGCGGCGAGAACGAAGGGGCGCATGTCGGGCTCCGGTCGAGAAAGCGGGGGTCGAGAAGGCGGGGATCGAGAAGGCAGGGGTTGAGAAGGCAGGGGTCGAGAAGGCGGAAAATCAGGGATCGAGCGGGTCGCGCGGATCGATCCGGGCCGACTGCGACGATGGGCGGAATTCCAGCTCGGTCGGCGAGACGCGTCGTCCGACTTGGCCGGGCTGGTAGCCCAGTTCGGCAAGATTGCGCTGGACGAAAGCGGGGCTTTCGATCGAGGCGCTCTGGCCGGGGTTGCAGACGATCACCGTATCCTTGTCGAGCGGCGCGCCAATGGCCATCAGCAGGCGCGTGGCATTGCGCAAGTTGGTGGTGGTGTGGCGGGCGTAAGGCTCGATGACGATGGCCTCAGCCGGCACGCCGTAGCGCTCGATCAGCGCCTTGCGCATCTGCTCCGCCTCCACGAAGCGGGTGGCGCGGGGATGGGCGCGGCCGCCGGTGACGATGATGAACGGCACGTCGCCGGCCGCGAAACGGCTGGCGGCAAGGCGCAAGTGGTACTTCCCGAAGGGGCTGACCGCCATGTCGTCCACTTCCGGACCCACGCCGGTGACGATCATCGCGCTGTAGCGGTAGCGTTTCCAGTCGAGACTTTTGGCACGCTTCATGGCCGGGGCGTTGAGGCCGCCCATGAGCGGTTCGAAGCCGATGGCGTCCGTCCGGTCGCTGCCGTCGAGCAGGGCGAGCGCGAACTCGATGCTGGGGTCCAGCGCCTGGACCGAAGATGCGCGCGGGGTCTGGGCCAGCCATGCCGCGGCCTGGAGCCGGGCGCGGGCTTCCTGCGGGTCGATCGTGCCTGCACCGTCGATCTGCGGATAGGCGGGTACCTGACCGAGACCGAACGTTCGCACGATGGCGTTGACGCCGGCGATCTCGCGCGCGGCCTGGGCCGCGGTGCCGTCATCCGCTCTGCCGAGGTTGGCCGGCTGGACCGCCGCGCCGGAGAGCGCGGCGCTTTCGGCCGGCGTCCAGATCATGGCCTGGGCCAGGCAGCCGAGGTCTGCCGCGCAGGCTTCGCGGCGTTCCTGGCGGGCGCGCAGCATCGCGGCGACCTCGGGCCTGGCCATGAGCGCGGCCATCGCCGAAGTGTCCTGGCCGAGAGCCCCGAGCAGGGGGAACAGCCGGTTGGACAGGGCTTCTGCCTGGACGTCGCGAACCGCCCCGGCCGAAGCCGGGACGGAAGCGAGCGAGAGCATGGCGGCAGCGACGAGCGGCGCCGCCATCCGGTACGCTTTTACGCGCATTACCAGGACTTGCTCACGACCAGGCGGAAGTTGCGGCCGAAGATCGGGCGGCCGTAGATCGCTTCCGCGCTGCCCTGGCCGGCCAGCGAGTCGGTGCGGGTATTGCCTTCGGTCAGGCCATGGGCGTTGAACAGGTTGTCGCCCACCACCTGAAGCTGCCAGGTACCGTGCGAGACCGTGAAGCCCGCGCCGATCGTGCCATAGGCCGGCAGCGCGGTGTTGTTGTAGAGGTCCACGAAGCGCTTGCCCATGTAGGTGTAGCGTCCATAGACCGAGATGTCGGTGTCGTCGGTAGAGAAGTTGAAGCTCGGACGGATGTTGCCGTAGACCTTCGGCTGGCGGACGATCTGGTTGCCTTCGGCCTGCTCCGGATCGGCGCCGGTGGCGCTCTGGAAGTTCTTGTACTTCGGATCGCTGACCGTGAGAGCGCCGTTCAGCGTGAACCACGGGGTGACCGACCAGGCGCCGTCGAATTCGATACCCTTGACTTGCGCTTCGCCGATGAAGGGTACGTTCACGTCATTGCGGCCCGTGGTCGGATCGAACGCGAGGAACGAGGCGTTGAGCGGGTCGAAGTTGGTGTAGAACCCGGTCACGTAAAGGTACGAACGGCCCGAGGCGAACTTGAGGCCGGCTTCGAACTGGTCGGCCACGGTGGTGATGATCGTCGGGTTGATGCTCATCACGGTCTGGACGTTCGGCGGCGTCTCCAGGTGCGAGGCGCGGCCGTAGACGCCGATATTGCTGGTGAAGTCGTAGTTGGCGCCGACCGTCCAGTTGGTGACGTTGGGCTTCAGCTTCTGGTTCAGGATCACGCCGGTGAAGGCGCGGGTCGTGTCGTCGGCCAGGGTGGTCGCATCGCCCAGGTTGATCTGGGTGGTGAGTGCGGCCCAGCCCTTGTAGCTGTAGCGTTCGTGGCGGATGCCGGCATCGATGCGCAGGCCCGGCACGATTTCCCAGGTGTCGTTGGCATAGACCGCGAACATCTTGGCGTCGGAATCGCCCTGGTTGAGCGTGGCGGCGTAGTTGAGCACGCCGTTGTCGGTAACGCGGCCCACAACGGCGCCGGCAGCGTTGTAGCCGACGAGGTCCAGGGTGCGCGGTTCGCCCGCCACTTCGATCAGGTAGTTCTGATAAAGCGTGCGGCTGTCTTCGCCATAGAGGCTGCCGTAAAGGCCCAGCTTGATGTCATGGCTGCCGATGCCCGTCTCGAACTGCTTGGCGACCGAGAGATTGGCCTGGCCCGAGTAGAACTTCGAGTGGATGTCGCGGTACTGGCCCTGCATGACCAGGCCCGAGGCCGCATAGGGATCGTAGACGGTGCTGGTTCCGGCCAGCACATAGCCGAAGCGCGTGGCGCCGAAGGCAGCGCCGCCGGAGCGGTTGAGATAAGTGTTGGCGAAAGCATTGGCGTCGACCGGGTTGGTGGTCGAATAGAACGCGGTGAAGTCGTTCTTGCCCTGGGTATAGCCCGCCGCGGCCGTGACCAGCCAGCCGTCGAAATCGCCTTCGTAGTGAACGCCGAAGTTCAGCATCTGCATGTGGCGACCATCCGACAGGTCGCTGTTGCGGCTCTGCACGACACCGTTGCCGTCGCGGTACTTCAGGTTGACGTGGCGGAACGCCGGCGAGTTCATCGTGCCGTCGAAATAGTCGATGTACTGGTTCAGCGATTCGCCGGTCAGCGGGTTGTTGGTCGGGATCGGCAGGTAGAAGACGTTGTGATCGTTGACGTAGTTGACGTTCAGCTTGATGAAGCCGTTGTCCATTTCATGCTTGATATTGGCGCGGATCTGGCCGCCCTTGTCGTTGGGGAAGCCGTTGTCGCGGTAGCCGTCATGATAGCGCATGAAGCCGCCGATCGCGTAGTAGGTCTTCTCGCCCAGCGGGCCGGCCTGATAGGCGTCGAGGCGGTAGAGGCCGGTATCGCCCAGCGTCACTTGCGCCTTGCCGCGCGCCACGTCGCTGCCGGTCACGGTGATGGCGTTGATGATCGCGCCCGAGTAGCTAGCGTAGACGGGGGCCGGGCCGCCGCGGACCACTTCGACGCGGTCGGTCATGAGGTCCTGTTTCAGGATCGCGTCGCCGCGGAAGAACACGCCGTCGTTCTCGTGGAACAGCGGCAGGCCGTCCTGCTGGAAGCTGACGAAGCCGCCGTCGTTGGGCAGGCCGCGGATGCGATAGATGTTCTGCACTTCGCCGCCGGTGATCTCGGTCTGGAAGCCGGGCAGCTGGCCGATCAGGTCCGCGAAGTTCACGGGCGCGATCTTCTGGATGTCTTCCTGCGAAACGGTGTTGATCGCGTAGGACACGTCGAAGCGGCGCTGGGCGCGGGTCGAGCCGGTGACGATGATGTCGTCGGACGAGGAGGACTGGTCGTCGGCCTGAGCCGGAGCGGTGGACGCGGCAGCCGTCTGGGCGGCGGCCGGAGCAATGAATACGGTGCAGACGGCGGCCAGCGCCGTGCCGGAAGCGAGAATGCTCTTGAGCATTGGAAGGACCCTCATTTCGTTGATGCCGCCTTTCTAGAGGCGACGCGCAAGCCCCTTGACGGCTGAAGATGACGCTTTTAATTATTATTCGTGAAATAATTAATTATGACAGTTTCGCGGCAGTGCCCGAAGCCTGGAGCCGATCGCCATGCATTTGCCTGCCCTGGAAAAGGATCAGCGAAGGATCGTCCAGGAATTGCGCAAGGCCGGGGCCTTGTCTCGCTCCGCCCTGGCCAGCCGGCTGGAGATAAGCCCGGCGGCGCTTACCAAACTGTCGCGGACGCTCCTGTCTATGGGCGTGGTCGAGGAACTGGACGACCCCGCCCATGCCGCGCGCGGACGTCCTGCCGTGCCGCTGAAACTCGCCTCGGGGGGCGGCTATGCCGTGGGCGCCACGGCGCACAAGGGCATGCTGGACATCGCGCTGGTCGATTTTGCAGGCGGCACCATCGCTACGCATCACGAAACGATCGAGCCCATCGATCCCCGCCAGTTCGCCCGCAAGGTGCGCGAAGTGACGCATGATCTCGTCAGCCGTCACAATCTGCTGGGCCGCCGCATGCTGGGCATGGGCGTGGCCGTTCCCGGCCCGGCGCTCTCGACTACCGGAGACAAGTGGAGCGTCGTGGATGCCTTGCCCGGCTGGCGCGGTTCACCGCTGCGCCAGATCCTGTCGAGCGAGCTGGGCTGGCCGCTCTGGCTGGAGAACGATGCCAATGCCGCGGCGCTGGCGGAATTCTACCTTGGCGGCCTGCTCCGGGACTTTTCGACGGTCGTCGTCCTGCTGCTCGGTTATGGCATAGGCGCCGGGGTCATCGTCGACGGGCGGCTGGTGCGGGGGCAATACGGCGTGGCGGGCGAAGTGGGATGCCTCTTCCCGATGGATCGCCCCCGGCCGAGCCCTCTCGATCTGCTCGCCTGCCTGCGGGCGGATGGCTGCGCAATCACGTCGGTGTCCGAGATCGATCCCGCCGCGCCGGAACAGCGCAGCACCATCGAGAGCTGGATGGACCGGGCGGCGGCCCAGCTCGAAGTGGTGTGCAATACCGCCTTCGCCTGGATCGATCCGGGCGCGATCGTGCTGGCCGGACCTTTGCCCTCCGTCATCCTGAATGGCCTGCAGGACCGCCTCAGGCAGGCGCCGCTGGTCCAGACCGTGGAAAGTCGCCGGCCGCCGGTGCGCGTCTCCGGCGTGGGCGGATCGCCGATCACGCTGGGAGCGGCGCTTCTGCCGATCCATGCTTTCGCGGCGCAGGAATGAGGGCAGGCTTCGGACCGGCGGAGCAACTCCCGGAAATCTCGTGAATTTGCCTGTGCTCTTTGCGCCTTCGCGCAAGGCCAAGGGACCGGGCATGGCTTCGGTCTGGTCGCTTGCGGCAATGTGTCCTGTCTCTCGGCGAAGTAACGCAAGGAATTGCGGGGCGATCGATTGACCCCCGCCGCGCTCCTCCCCACGGCTTGGGGACGGGACCGAAAGCTCGGCCCGAAATCGAAAAGCGTATCGGGGAAGGCTCTGGCCTGACCGGCGACGGTGGCGGGGCTCACCCCCGGATCGGCGGCGTCCCTGCGCGATGGAGGAGGGTGTGCCATGCCTGTTATGCGATCATCGACGAAGCGACCGGCCTTGCGACGAAGCGCGGGCGCGCTGGCCATGGCAGCGGCCTGTGCCGCGCCCGCCGCCCTGGCCCAGGCTGCAGCACCGACGGGAACGCAAGCCTCCCCCGATCCCGCGACCGCCCCGCAAGATTCATCGCATGGCCTGCAGGAAATCATCGTCACGGCCCAGCGCCGCGCTGAAAATCTTCAGGACGTGCCAATCGCGATCACCGCCGTGACCTCGGCGGCGCTCGGCTCCGCGGGAATCGCGGAAACGAATACCCTGACCCAGGCGATACCGGCGGTGCAGTTTTCGCGCTCGGGTGCGAGCGGCCTGTTCTTCGTGCGCGGCGTGGGCACGACCAATGCCTCCATCGGCGATGAGGGCTCGAACGCCTTCTACGTCGACGGCGTCTACATGCCGGACCTTTCCAGCACGGTCATGCAGTTCAACAACATAGACCGGGTGGAAGTGCTGAAGGGGCCGCAAGGTACGCTCTTCGGGCGCAATGCCTTCGGCGGGTTGATCCACGTCATCACCAAGGAGCCCGGCGATCGCTTGGAAGCGACGGCGCAGGCCGGCTATGCGAACTACGACACCATCCAGGGCCAGGCCTACGTCGGCGGCCCGGTTTCGGAAAACATCAGCGCGGACCTGGCGCTTACCGGCTACGACCAGCGGGACGGCTGGGGGCGCAACGTCACGCTGGACCGGGACATCAAGAAGATGTGGTACTGGGGCGCCCGCTCCAAGATCGTGATGCGGGCGAGCGATGCCGTCAAATTCGTGCTGGGCGGCGATTACTACCGGACGAACGACAATACGGCGATCGGCTGGAGCGTGGATGAGGACTACCTCGTCGTCGGCGGCATCCGGTCTATCGGCAGCATGGATACCGCGTCGAACAGCTATTCGCTGACCAAGCTGGAGAATTGGGGACTGAGCCTGACGGCGGACGCCGATCTCGGCTTTGCCAGGCTGACGAGCATCAGTTCCCTGCGGGACAGCACCAATCGTTCGGACTTCGATGTCGATGCCACCCAGGTCCCCTACCTGCATATCGGCTTCACATCGGGCTCGCGCGCATACCAGCAGGAGCTGCGCCTGGCATCGAACGAGACCGATCCGCTCAGCTGGCAGATCGGCGTGTTCTATCTCCATTCCAAAGTCTACAACCGCTCCCAGCTTGCGGGACTGGCGCTGGGCGGGATCAACACCGGCCAATATATCGACGCGACCCTCGACACCGATTCCTACGCCGCATTCGGCGAAGTGACATATGCGCTGACGCCGACCACCAAGCTGACGGGCGGTGTCCGCTATACCAAGGACAAGCGCCAATTGGGCGGCGGCTATGCCGCGCTGGTGAACGGTGTGGCGGGCACGCTCATCCCGGTCGACGACGAGATCAGCTACGGCAAGTTCACCTGGCGCGCTGCCCTGCGGCAGGAACTGACGGAGGACGTCAGCGTCTATCTCTCCTACAACCGCGGGTTCAAGGCCGGGACGTACTCGCTGCAGAACCCGCAGCTTCCGCCAGTGCTGCCGCAATATATCAACGCTTACGAGGCCGGTGTGAAGTCGGAGCTGTTCGGCCGCGCGCTGCGGCTCAACGCGGCGATCTTCCACTACGACATTTCGGACTATCAGGTCCGCTCCGCCGCGGTGGGCACGCTGGGCACGGCAGCGCTGCTCAATGCCGCGTCGGTGAAAGTCGACGGGCTGGATGTCGATTTCGAGGCGGCGCCTGCCCAGGGCATCCGCATTTTCGGCGGCTTCACTTGGCTCAATTCCCGCTTCCACTACTTCGGCCCTACCGAGACACTGGCGGGCGCGCCGTTCATCTATCCCAATCCCGCGATCTGCAATGCGCCGGGCACCAGCGTTCCGGGTACGGTCACCGGGCCGCAGGTGGGCGGTTTCCGCACCTGTTTCGGAGACGCCTCCGGCTTCCAGACGCCCACCGCGCCGGACTTTTCGGCCAGCCTGGGCATGAGCGCGACAGTGCCGATCGACGAAATCCAGGAACTGCGGGTCTCGGTCATGGGCAGCTACAACAGCGGCTTCCCCTTCGAGACGGACGGCGTGCTGCGGCAGGATGAATACATGCTGCTCAACGGTTCGGTGGAGTACCGGCCAAGCGAGCATTGGGGGCTGGAGTTCTGGATGAAGAACCTGTCCGACACGAAGTATTTCCAGCAGAAGATTTCCACCGGGCTGGGCGCCACCACCGCGCGGGCGGCACCGCGCACATATGGCGCCACGCTGCGTTTCACTTACTGACGGGCTTTCGCAGGGGGAGGGCCGCGCCGGCTACACTGCCGCGCGGCCCTTTCGCTCTTGCCCCTTCCGAAGCGAGGCTCCGCATGTCGAAGGGCGAGGAGGATGCCTGGCCGGCCTGGCCGGTTGACAGCGGAGCCGCCGGGCCGCAGTGCTCTGCCATACGCGCTTCGGGCGCCGTACCGGCATGGAGCTAGGCTTGCCCATCGATCTAGAGGCGCTATTCTCACTTTCACCCAATCCCTACATCGTCCTCGACCGCGATCTCAAGATCGCGTGGATGAACGAGGCTTACCTGAAGGCCACGATGCGCCGCCGGGAAGAACTGATGGGGCAGGGCGTGTTCCAGGCTTTCCCCAGCGAACCGGGCAGCGATAGCTACGAGATGATGCAGGCCTCCTTCGCGCGCGTCCTGGCGACCGGCGAGAAGGACGAACTGGCCCTCATCCGCTACGACATTCGCGGCGACGACGGCACGATGGAGCGCCGCTACTGGAGCGCGACCCACACCCCTCTGGCAGGTCCGGACGGCGAAGTGGCCTTCATCCTGCAGCACACCGTGGACGTGACCGAGCTGCACGGCCTGCGCAAGCTGCGGGACGAGATGCACGTCATGGACCAGGCGCGCGCGGTGCAGGCGCGCAACCGCGATCTCGCCGCCGAAAGCCAGAGGATCAGGACGATGTTCGACCAGGCGCCGGGCTTCGTGGCGATCGTCGAAGGGCCCAGCCACGTCTTCACCATCGCCAACAATGCCTACCGCCGCCTGATCGCCCAGCGCGACATCGTGGGCAAGACGGTGGCCGAGTCCCTGCCCGAAGTGGTGGACCAGGGCTTCGTCGATCTGCTGGACGAGGTCTATCGCACTGGGGAGCCCTATATCGGCCGCGATGTGCGCGTGGCGCTGGCCAGCGAGGAAACCGGCCAGCTTGAGGATCGCTACCTGGACTTCATCTACCAGCCGATCTTCGACGAGGAAGGCAAGGTCGGCCAGATCTTCGTGCAGGGCCAGGATGTCAGCGAGGAAGTGGCCGCGCTGGAGCGGCAGCAATTGCTGATCGACGAACTGAACCACCGCGTGAAGAACACCCTGGCGATCGTCCAGAGCCTGGCCACCCAGTCGTTCCGAGACATCGAAACGGCCGGCGACGCGCGCCAGATCTTCGATGCGCGCCTGCGGGCCCTGGCCCTGGCGCATGACCTCCTGACCGAGCGAAGCTGGCAGCCTGCCGAACTGGCCGCGACCGCGCGCGCAACGGTGACGGCGGCAGTCGGCGGCGCGATCGAGCGCGTCACGATTTCCGGGCCAAAAGTGCTGCTGGCGCCGCACACTTCGGTGTCCATGGCCCTGACCCTGCACGAACTGGCGACCAATGCCGTGAAATATGGCGCGCTCTCGGACGGGGAGGGGCGCATCGCCCTGGCCTGGCATCTCGAAGCGGAGGGGGACCTAGAGCGGCTCGTCATCGAATGGACCGAGCGGGACGGGCCGCCGGTCGGTCCGCCGCTGCGCCGGGGATTCGGCACGCGGCTCGTCGAACGCAGCTTCGTGGCGGACAAGGGGCTTTCGGTGCTCGATTTCGCCCCCGGCGGGCTCCATTGCCGGATATCGCTGGTCCTGCCGAAGACCGACGAAGCCGAGGAAAGCTGAACCGCGTCGGCGGCGGCGCTTGAGGCAACGCCGTCGACTGAGCTCAAGCGGCCGGGTTCAGACCATCGTTTCCGGCCGCACCAGACGGTCGAAAGTGGCGCCGTCTACCAGGCCGAGTTCCAGCGCGGCTTCGCGCAGGGTCTGCCCTTCGGCATGGGCATGCTTGGCGATCTTGGCGGCATTGTCATAGCCGATTTCGGGCGCCAGCGCGGTCACCAGCATCAGCGAGCGCTCCAGCAATTCGGAGATCCGGGTGCGGTTCGGCTCGATACCGTCCACGCAGCGTTCCGCGAAGCTGGTCATGCCCGTGGCGAGCAGTTCGATAGAGCGGATCACCGCCGCGCCGATCATCGGCTTGAACACGTTCAGCTCGAAAGCGCCCTGAAGGCCGCCGACTGTTACGGCCTGGTGGTTGCCGATCACCTGAGCGGAGACCATCGTCAACATCTCGCACTGGGTGGGATTGACCTTGCCCGGCATGATCGAACTGCCGGGCTCGTTCGCCGGGAGATCGAGTTCGCCCAGGCCGGATCGCGGGCCGGAGCCGAGCAGGCGGATGTCGTTGGCGATCTTCGTCAGCGCGACGGCCAGGGTCGACAAGGTGCCGGAAAGCTGGACCAGGGCGTCGTTGCTGGCGAGGGCTTCGAACGTGTTCGGTGCCCTGACGAAGGCCTTGCCGGTCTGCTCGGCCAGATTGGCGGCGATATCCTCGCCGAAGTTTTCCGGCGCGTTGAGTCCGGTGCCGACGGCGGTGCCGCCCTGCGCCAGACGCAGCACGCCCTTTTCGGCGTCGCGGATCCGCTGGTAGGCATCGCGGAGCTGTTGGACATAGCCGGAGAACTCCTGGCCCAGTGTCAGCGGCGTGGCATCCTGCAAATGGGTGCGGCCGATCTTGACGATATCCGTCCAGGCCTTGGCCTTGGCATCGAGCGACGCGGTCAGCCGGTCCAGTGCGGGCACCAGCTCCTCCTCGATCGACACGACCGCCGCGACATGCAGCGCGGTGGGGAAGCTGTCATTGGAGGACTGGCCGCGGTTAACGTGATCGTTCGGATGGACCGGGCTCTTGCCGCCGCGCTGGCCGGAGAGGATCTCGTTGGCGCGTCCGGCAATCACTTCGTTGACGTTCATGTTGCTCTGGGTGCCGCTGCCGGTCTGCCAGATCACGAGGGGGAATTGCGCGTCCAGCTTGCCCGCAACGATTTCACCGGCGGCCGTCTCGATGGCGTCTGCCAGCTTGGCGTCGAGGCCGTGCGCGCGGTTGGCACGGGCGGCGGCCAGCTTCACCCGGGCGAGGGCGCGCACGATCGGCAAAGGCATGCGTTCGGAGGCGGCAAAGGGAAAGTTCTCGATGCTGCGCTGGGTCTGGGCGCCCCAATAAGCCTCCGCAGGAACTTCGATTTCACCGATGCTGTCGGACTCGCGACGAATATCCATGGCCGTAACCGTCTCCTCGTTGCCGGACCGCGCTATCTGGCCCGTGTTGAACCTAGGATCTCCCCCCGAGGGGTTCAATGGCGGCGAATCAATGCACCGCTGGGAGACCATGGCCGTTGTTTGAGGAAAAGCATATGCGAAGCATTAGCAATTATCGCTTAAGGTTCGGCGGTTTCCGCATGAGCCGGTTCTCGTCCTGACGGGCAGGGTCAGGTGTGCATATTGCGCCGACGGTGTAATACCGTATACGATCCTGGTTTCCATTCCTTGCCGAGGTCCTATCCCATGTCGCTTGCTGCTCGTCGTGCCCGTATCTGCGGATTGATGTTGGCGGGCTGCGCGGCAATCGTTTCCGGGGCGGTGATTGCGGCGCCGACGCGGGCAGACCTGGAACGGTCGCTGGCATTGCGCGAAAGCTGGCAGTATCTCACCCGCGACGTGTCCTGGCCCGCGCACTGGACGCCGGACGGAACGGCCTTTTCCTATCGCAAGACCGTGGAAGGCGGCTTCGCCTTCGAGACTGTCGAAGCCGTTTCGCAGAAGCGCAGCGCCGCGTTCGACCAGCAGCGCCTGGCCGCGAGCCTGACCGAAGCGCTGGGCCATGCGGTCGCCCCGCTGCGGCTCCCTTTCGCCGAGTTCGATTATGCAGGCGATCGGCAGACCATACAGTTCTGGCTCGACGAAGAGGGCTGGCGCTGCAAGCTGACTGACTACACCTGCCAAAAGCAGGAAGACCCGCGCCGTCCGCGGGGTTTCGGCGTGGTGCGCGATCTCTCGGTACCGGCGGACAATCATCCGCGCCTTTCGCCGGACGGCAAGTGGGAAGCCTTTGTCCAGGATGACAACCTGGTGGTCCGCGCTGCGGGGACATTGGAGGTCGTTCGCCTCAGCAGCGATGGTTCGTCCGGCAATTTCTATGATCCCGAGACGATTGCCTGGTCGCCCGACAGCCGGCACCTGATCGCTTATCGCGTGCGTCCCGGTTTCGCGCGCCATGTCCTGCGCGTGGAAGCGGCACCGAAGGACAAGGCGCAGCCGGGCCTCCAGACGCAGCTCTATCCCAAGCCCGGCGATGCCATCGACGAGGAGCAGCCGGTGCTTTTCGACATTGCTGAGAAGCGGCAGACCGTGGTCGACCCGGCGTTGTTCCCCAATGCCTACGAGCTTTCCGGGGTGCGCTGGCGCGCCGACGGCAAGAGCGCCGAATTCGACTATGTCCGCCGCGGTTTCGGGCAGGCACGGATCATCGCGGTCGACGCTGCCAGCGGCGCGGCCCATGCCGCCGTCACCGAGGATGCGAAGACGTTCGTCTATGCCGACCGCCGTTTCTCGCACGACGTGAAGGGGCTGGGCGCCGAGATCGTCTGGGCTTCGGAGCGCGATGGCTGGAACCACCTCTACCTGATCGACGGCCGCACCGGCAAAGTGAAGAACCGCATCACCACCGGCCAGTGGGTGGTGCGCGACGTGGTGAAGGTGGACGACGAAAAGCGGCAGATCTGGTTCGCCGCCAGCGGCATGACCGCTGGCGAGGACCCCTATTTCCGCCACTATTATCGCATCGATTTCGACGGCCGGAACCTCACCCCGCTCACGCCCGAGCGCGCCGATCACACCGTCAGCTTCTCTCCCGACATGCAGTTCTACGTCGATACTTACTCGCGGGTGGACCTGCCCAATGTCAGCGTGCTTCACCGTACGAGCGACGGCGCGCCGATCATGGAAGTGGCCAAGGGCGATATCAGCCGCCTCGCCGCCGCCGGCTTCCACGCGCCCGAAGTGTTCACCGCCAAGGGCCGTGACGGCAAGACCGACATCTGGGGGCTCGTCGTCCGGCCGCGCGATTACGATCCGGCGAAGAAATATCCGGTGATCGAGAACATCTACGCCGGCCCGCACGACAGCTTCGTGCCCAAGAGCTTCTGGCCCTTCGGTTACCATTCCGGCGGCGACAAGGTGATCGGCATGCAGGCGTTGGCCGACCTGGGCTTCATCGTCGTGCAGATCGACGGCATGGGCACTGCCAACCGGTCCAAGGCTTTCCAGGACGTGGCATGGAAGAACCTCCAGGATTCGGGCTTTCCCGACCGCATCCTCTGGCACAAGGCTCTCGCGGCGAAAGACCCGGCCTACGACATCGGCCGCGTCGGCATCTACGGCGCTTCGGCGGGCGGGCAGAGCACGCTCAACGCGCTGCTGTTCCATGGCGATTTCTACAAGGCCGGCGTCGCCATGGCGGGCTGCTACGACAACCGCATGGACAAGATCAGTTGGAACGAACAGTGGCTGGGCTGGCCGGTGGACAAGAGCTATGCGGATGCCTCCGGCGTCGACAATGCCGCTCGGCTCCAGGGCAAACTGTTCATGATCGTGGGCGAGCAGGACAGCAATGTCGATCCCGCCTCGACCATGCAGGTCGCCGATGCCCTCATCAAGGCGGACAAGGACTTCGACCTGCTGGTGGTGCCGGGCGGCGAGCACAGCGTCGGGCGGTCGACCGGCCCGATCGATTATGTGACGCGCCGCCTGTCCGAGTTCTTCATCCGCAGCCTGCAGTGAAGCTGCACTGGCTGGCTTCGTTCCGCTCGGAATGATGGACCCGGACTGGACACCGCCTCAGGCTCGGCGCGGTACCTCAGCGGAGCGGCGATAGGGCGGTCACCACGCCGCCCTATCGCGCCCCCTCGCCGGCCAGATCAGTCGGCGTCCTTGGCAGGCGTGTCGTCGGCCGAGACGAAGCCGTCGTGGTTCGTGTCGTGGCGCAGGAACATGCCCCAGCCGGTGGCGGCGAATTCCGCCGGGGAGATGCTGCCGCTCTTGTCGCTGTCGAGCACGCCGAAGCGCACTTCGGCCTGACGGAGCTGGCGGGTACGCTCTTCGGCGCGGTCCTTTTCGGGGCGCTGCGCCAGTTCGCGCTCCAGGCGCTCCCGGTAGTCGCCGACATATTCGTCATGCGAGAGCACGCCGTCGCGGTTGCGATCCATCCGGGCGAATTCGGCGTCGCGGCCGCGCTGGAACTCTTCCTTGCTGACCTTGCCGTCGCCGTCGAGATCCTGCTCCTTGATGAAGGTGGCGAGATCGTGGGAGGCAGCATGGGCCGCCGTGCTGCCGGCGAGGGTCGCGGCGATCAGGGAGGCCGCGCAGATGGCCGTCTTCATGGTATTCATCCTCAGTTGGTAACCGAATAAGTCAGGGCGTAAGTGTAGCTTCGCGCGGGCTGCGCGCCCATCACCCCGACGCGGTGGCGGGTCATCGCAAAGTAGAGACCAGGTTCCGGCGCGGTAATGGTGAAGCGTCCGCGGGCGTCGCTGGTGATGATCGGCAGCCTTCGGTTCTCGACCTGCCCGGCGCGGGCTTCTTCCACTTCGACATCGGCATTGGCGAGCGGCTTGCCGTCGAACAACAGCTCGAATTCGGCGGGCTGTCCCGCGCGAATGAGCGACGGGTGGGTCAGCGCGCGATATTCGATGCCCTTGCCGGAAGGCGCGAGTGCGGCATCTCCGGGCTTGCCGCGCGTCACATAGGCTTCGGCCTTGGTCACGCTCTGCATGTCGACCGGGACGACGCCGGCAGGAAGCGGCCGGTTCGGCGCCACGAATTCCCATGTGCCGTCGATCAGCGCGGCCTTGGCGACGCGGCCCTGCCGCTCTCCGCTGGTCAGGCGGTAAGTGCCGTCAGCGGGCAGCGGGGCTTCCAGGATCACGAGATCGCGCAGGGCCACGGGTTTCAGCGGCACGGCCTTTCCGTCCGGTCCTACCAGGTGAAAGTCATCGGACTGCATGGCGACGGTCGGCACGAAGACGTGCTCGCTGAAAGAGGCTTCCACGGTGACGTGATCCTCCTTGTCGAGCGCGAAGCCGTTGGGCAGCAGGTAAGGCGAATGGGCAAGGGCCGGCGAAGCCACAAGAGTGACGGCGGCGAGACTGCCGAGGATAGGGGCGATCGTGCTGAAGCGGTGAGAGAAGGGCATCGGGTCTTTCTCGATGATAGGCATGGCGAACTCTTGGCCATATAATCTAATGCGAATCAATAGCGATAATTGTATCCGGAGAGCAATATCGCCGTGCGGTTGCGGCATCCCCGGCAGCGGCAGGCAACTCACCCGCCCGGCCATCTGCAATGAAGTTTGACCGCAAGGATCGGATCGCTATCGCCGGGCTATGAGCTTAGGCGCTGCCCGATGATCGAAAGCACGTACTTTTCCGAGGACGCCGCCGCCTGGGCGAATGCCGAGACCCAGCTCGACAGCGAAGGATGGGCTTTGCTCCCTAGCCTCCTGGATCCAACCGAATGTGCGCGGATCGCGGCGCTTTACGATGTTTCCGGCCCGTTTCGCAGCCACATTCACATGGCGCGGCATGGCTTCGGGCTGGGGGAATATCGCTATTTCGCTTATCCCTTGCCGGATCCGGTGCAAGCCTTGCGCCAGGCGCTCTACGCCCGCCTGGCGCCGCTTGCGAACCGCTGGAACGAGCGCATGGGCCTGACCACCTGCTTCCCGCCGGACCACGAGAGCTTCATCGCCCGCTGCCATGAGGCCGGCCAGCGCCGTCCCACGCCGCTGCTGCTGCAATACGGGCCGGGCGACTATAATTGCCTCCACCAGGACCTTTACGGCGAACATGTCTTTCCGCTGCAGGTAGCGGTCCTGCTGTCCGCGCCCGGCCGGGATTTCACTGGCGGAGAATTCGTCCTGACCGAGCAGCGACCGCGTATGCAGTCGCGGCCGATCGTGGTGCCGCTGGCTCAGGGCGATGCGGTGGTCTTCGCCGTCAACAATCGGCCGCAGCGCGGATCGCGCGGGGACTACCGCGTGACCATGCGGCACGGCGTTTCCAAGCTGCATTCCGGCAAGCGGCATACTCTGGGGATCATCTTCCACGATGCAGCCTGACCTGTTCGCCGAAAGCCGCGAAGCCATCCCGCTCGGCCCCGGCGCCGTGCTGCTGGGCGGTTTCGGACTGGCCGAGGCTTCCCTGCTGCTTGCCGAGATTCCCCGCCTCGCGGCTATTTCACCGTTCCGGCACATGACGACCCGCAGCGGCGGGCGTCTGTCGGTCGGGATGTTCAATTGCGGCGAGACCGGGTGGGTCAGCGATCGCAAGGGCTACCGCTATCAGCCGCTCGATCCGGAAACGAGGTTGAACTGGCCGCCCTTGCCGCCGGCCTTCCTGTCGCTGGCCGGGCGTGCCGCAGCCAGGGCGGGATATGATGGCTTCCTGCCCGATGCCTGCCTCGTCAACCGGTACGATGCGGAGACGCGCCTCTCGCTGCACCAGGACATGGACGAGCGCGACCGGGAGGCGCCGATCGTTTCGGTGTCGCTGGGGCTTTCGGCCAGCTTTCTCTGGGGAGGCCTCGCGCGCGGTGACAAAGTGCGGCGGCACCGCGTGCACCATGGTGACGTGGTGGTCTGGGGCGGGCCCTCGCGACTGGTTTTCCACGGACTGGACAGCGTGGAGCGGGGGCACCATCCTGAGACCGGACCCTGGCGCTACAACCTAACATTCCGGAAAGCCCGATGCCGAGAGACCTCGTGACCGAAACGATCCACCGCTGCCGCTGGGCCGAGGGCGATGACCGCATGCGGGCCTATCATGACGAAGAGTGGGGCGTGCCCATCCGTGATTCCCGTGCGCTTTGGGAAAAACTGGTGCTGGACACGTTTCAGGCGGGGCTGTCGTGGCGAACGATCCTTCACAAGCGCGATGCCTTCCGCGCCGCTTTCGAGGGCTTCGATCCCCTTCGCATCGCCGCCTATGGGCCTGCCGAGATCGAGCGGCTGATGGGCGATGCCGGTATCGTCCGCTCGCGCGCCAAGATCGAGGCGACTATCCGCAACGCCCGCGGCTTTCTGGACATGCAGGAGCGGGGCGAGGATTTTTCGGCTTTCGTCTGGTCCTTCGTGGACGGCGATCCTGCCATGGGTGACGGGACCGGCAGCGCGGCGCGGTCGGCTGCGGGCGATGCGCTGTCGGCGGCGCTCAAGAAACGGGGCTTTGGCTTCGTCGGCCCGGTGGTCGTCCATGCCTGGCTGCAGGCGGTGGGCGTGGTCAACGACCACGAGACGACGTGCTTTCGCAGGGACGCAGTGGCAGGCGCGCAGATTTCTTGACTTTGCCCGGATCGGGGCTTATCGGGCCAGGTTCACCGATCCACCAGATTTTATACGGAGTGCCCATGGCGCGCGTTACCGTCGAAGATTGCGTCGACAAGATTCCCAACCGCTTCGATCTGGTCCTTCTTGCCGCGCAGCGCGCGCGTGAGATTTCGGGCGGTGCGGAACTCACCCTCGAGCGCGATCGTGACAAGAATCCGGTCGTCGCCCTGCGCGAAATCGCCGAGGAAACCGTCACCCCTTCGATCCTCAAGGAAACGCTGGTCACCTCGATGCAGCGCGTCCTGCCGGACGACGACGACGAGATGGACGAAATCGGCTCGCTCAGCCAGTCGGCCGAAGCCCTGCGCATCACGGCCTCGGCTCCGACCCGCAACACCTCGCTGGGCGGCGACTACGACGGCTGATTTTCCGGGCTGACCGGGAAACCGGATTCAGCCCTTTCAGTCGATCCTGCGGCATTTTCGGCCCGCGCTTCCTTCCGGTTCTCCCATGCAGTGCAGACTGCGGGAGACCGGATGAAAGCGCGGGCCGTGCCCGTTTGGCTGGGTGGCCATTCGTTCCGTTCGAATGCCCTGGGCCATAATGCCAAGGTTCGCGGTTGACGGATGGGCCGTGACGGGCAACGATCTCCGCGTGGCTGGAAAGAAGAACAAGTTGCCCCGGATCGCCGGCGGATCGGTGCGGGCGCGGATGCTGTCGGCAGCCGCGCGTGAGGACGAGGATGAGGGGCCACGTCCGGAAAACAGCGCAACGATCGCCATCTACAGCGTGAAAGGCGGCGTCGGTAAAACGACGTTCGCTGCCAACCTGGCCTGGTGTTCGGCGCAGGACGGGCATTCGACCTTGCTCTGGGACCTCGACGCAGCGGGCGGTTCCGGGTTTCTCTATGGCCTCGAACCCAAGGGTTCGGGACTGGCCGAGGATGTCTTCTCGCGCGATCGATCGCCTACGCGCCTGATCCAGCGCACAGCCTGGGACGGGATCGACGTTCTTCCTGCAGACGAAAGCATTCGCGCGCTTGACGCCCAGCTGGTGCGCATCGGCAAACGTCGGCGCCTGGCCAAGCTCACGGAGGAACTGGCCGGAAACTACGCCCGGATCGTGCTCGATTGCCCTCCGGTGATGAACGAGCTGTCCGCGCAAGTGGTCCGCGCGGCCGATCTGGTGATCGTGCCGCTGCCGCCATCGCCGCTTTCGGCACGCGCCTTCGATCTGGTCGTGCGCGAGATTGCAGGCAATACCCGGCGTCATCCGCCGATCCTGCCCGTGCTGTCCATGCTGGATCTGCGGCGCGCCCTTCACAAGCAGGCGCGCGACGCCAACCCCAATTGGCCGACCGTGCCTTATGCCAGTGCGGTGGAACAATGCGCGGTGCACCGCCAGCCCGTCGGCGCGCATTCCCCGCAAAGCCCCGCGGCGCAGCAGTTTGCCCGGCTGTGGAATGCCATCGAAGCCAAACTCGCCGAGCGGCGGGTCTGACGCGGGCTTCTCTGGAACGACTGTTCAGGGCGGCGACAACGCGGTAGGTTCATCGGCGTTTCAGGGGGAAACGCATGAACGGGATCTCGGAAAGTCTCGCGGAAATCGGCCAGGGCACTTTGACTGCCTCTGCCGTGGACCCGGCGCAAGGGAGCCAGGGCCATACGCATGAGACGGCCTGCCTCAATTGCAGCACGCCTCTGATCGGTACGCATTGCCACGCTTGCGGCCAGGCGGCCCATGTCCATCGCAGTCTGGGCGCTTTCTTCCACGACCTGCTGCACGGCGTGTTTCATTTCGAGGGGAGGATCTGGCGGACGCTGCCGATGCTCGCCTGGCGGCCGGGGCGGCTGACCCGCGAATATATCGACGGACGGCGCGCCAGCTATGTCTCGCCGATCGCGCTGTTCCTGTTCAGCGTGTTCCTGATGTTCGCGGTCTTCCACGCGCTCGAAGGCAGTGAGGGCGGCGAAACGCCGGCCGTTCGGAGCGGCGATCTCGACAAGGCGATCAGCGGCACCGAGGCCGAACTCGGCGTCCTGAAGGCACAGCGGCAGAAACTGAAGGACGGCCGTGCCGATACGGGCGACTTGGACCGCCGTATCGACGGCAGGGAGCAGGCGCTGGAGGCGATGAAGGACACCCGCTCCGCCATTGCCGAAAATATTCCCGATACCCGGCGGTTCAGCGATTTCCACCAGATCGATAAGGCCATCAGGAAGTTCAAGAAGAACCCCGAACTCGCCGCCTACAAGCTTCAGACTTACGCCTATAAGTACAGCTGGGCACTGATCCCGATTTCTGTGCCGTTCCTGTGGTTGCTTTTCCCGTTCAGTCGGCGGTTTCACCTCTACGACCATACGGTTTTCGTCACTTACTCGCTCTGTTTCATGACGATGCTGGTGATTCTCGGCATGGTGATGGACTGGCTCGGCGCCAATGCACTGCTGGCCGTGCTGTTCTTTCTCCCGCCGATCCACATGTTCAGGCAATTGCGCGGGGCTTACGGCCTTGGCCGCTTCGGCGCATTGTGGCGTACGGTGCTGCTCGTCTGGTTCTCCTCGACGGCGCTGATCATCTTCTTCGTGATGATCATGGCACAGATCAGCCTCTGATCGGTCAGGATGGGCTTTCGGTGAGCGCTCTGGCCCGGCGGGTCTGCTTGAGCGTCAAGGCGACCATGATCCGCGTCGAGCGGATCGCGAGATCCAGCAAGCGACCGCGCGGCTCTTCGCAGGGGAGGGCGGCGGCGCGGGTGGCCGGTCCTTCCAGCAGAGCCACCATCAGCCGTTCGTCCGAGGAGAGGCTATGCGACCTGCCCACCCGGAACGGGCGGCCGAGCGCGCCTTCGAACAGGAGGCAGAAGCTGTCGATCACCGGCGCCAGCACGACGCAGTCCAGCGTGTCCAGGCACGAGGCGAGGGACGGCTGTGTGGGGCGATCCTGTCCGCGAGCGTGCCGCCAGCACCGCGCCGCATCGACCAGCACGCTCGGTGGCAGCATGGCCGAGAGGTGAGCAGGTGCGAGCGGAGCAGGTGCAGGCCGGATTGGTGAAGGCCGGATTGGTGAAGGAAAGTGGAAGGTCATCGTCAGGCACTCCAGATCGCCAAATCAATGCTATTGCAAATCATTCGCAAATACCAGCCTTAACTTTCCCTTCCCGATGTCGTTCGCTTCGGGCTTCGATCCGGCGAGGCGAAGGCGGCGGATCGGGCCGCCTTCGCCTCGCCGTTCAGAACCGGGTGTTCCCGCCCGAGCGCTGCTGGCCTCCAGGAGGTCCCGTGAAGAAGAGCTTGCGGAATGTGATCTGGAAAGCCCGGCCTACCGGGTCGAGGTAGTAAGGCGAATAGGCCAGCGGCGTATTGCCGTTGCCGTCCCGCACTTTCTGGCGCGCATCGAACAGGTTGGCGACGGAGAATGTCACCCGCGCCCCGCGCAGGAAGGGTATCTTGTCCACCAGCTTGGGCTGCTGACCCAGGTCTGCAAAGAGGCGCAAGTCGAACTTGGCGAAATCCTCGAAGCGGAGTTGGGTGGTGGGATAGCCGTCCACGCCGTCGACCGTGGTGCCGCTCTGCCAGCTGCCGGTGAGGCGCAGGCCCAGGCCGCTCTGGGAATAGCCGCTCTGAAGTTCCAGCTTGTGGCGCGGCGTGCCGCCGCTGCTGGCGCCGATCGTGCCGCCGTCGAGCAGATCGATCTCGGGTTGCCCTTCGCGCAGCACGACGCGGTCCGAGAAGACCCAGGTGTGATAGAGCGAGAACGTCAAGCGTCCGCCGCGTCCGCCGCCACCGCCGAACCCGCCGCCGCCGAAACCACCGCGACCGCCGAAACCACCGCCGCCCGGGCCGCGTCCTTCGCCGCCACTCCGCCCTTCGCCGCCGCCGGCCTCCGTCCCGCCGCTGTTGCCGGGAGCGCTCGCCGCTGCATCGGGCGAGGCGCCGCCCGGCGCGTCACGCCCGGCTGCGGCGGTGTCGCCCTCGCCGGGCGGCGGCGGCGGCGCGTCGTTGTCACCCCCGCGGCGACCGGGAAAGCCGTTCGGGAAGCGCTTGCGCATGCTTTCGCGCATGGCATCGATCTGCGATTGCGGCGTCTTGAGCGACTTCGTGAAGGTGATGCCCATGCGCAGCTGGGACTTGTCCTCGCTGGCGATGTTGATCGGTCGCAAGTCCACGGCGACCAGTTCGCCGTCGGCATCGCGGGCGAAGCGTTCGGGGAAGGCCGCGACCACGGCCGGGGTCGCGCCGGGCAGGGCGGTCACCTGATTGCGCTGCCAGGTGCGATTATAGTCGAGGTTGAGCGTGATGTTGGGATCGTTCAGCCGGAACGTCCCGCCCAGTCTGAAATTGCGCATGCCCGCCGCCTTCAGGTCGGGATTGCCGCCGGTCACTGCCGTCACCCGCACGGATTCGCCGCGCGTATAGTCGAAGATGTCGACATTGGCCGTAGTGATAACGGCGCCGCCGAGCTGTGCGGCCGTGGGGGCGTTCTGGTCGTCGCGGTAGCTGGCGATCAGGCTGAACTGGCTCGTGGGGTTCCAGGTCAGGCCGCCGCCGAACGTGCGCAAGGTCCCGAAATCGCCGATCTGGCGCACGGCGGCATTGGCGTTGAGCGAGATCCGGCCCGCACCCGGGAACAGCGGCACGGCGCGGCTGCTGAGCGGAATGTCGATGTTGATGGAGGCCTCGCCCTGGTCGCGGCCGACGCTGGTGGGCTGGGAGATGCCGAGGCGGGTCACCGTGCCGTCCGAACGGTCGAGATTGCCGCCCAGTTTCATCGTCGTGTTCACGGCGCCCGCGGGCAGTTGCAGGGGCGAGGTGGTGGCGACGAGGTTGAGTTCGGCGCTGTCGGTGGAATTGCGCGTCTGGTTCACCGGCAGGAAGTCGAGGAATTCCCCGGCGACCGGCAGCGAGGGATCGGCCAGCGGATCGCCCGCGGCTACGGCTGCAGCATAGTCGGCCAGGTTCAGCGGCCGCTGCTGGATCGAGCGGGTGTCGCTGTGGTCGTAGTTGCCGATTACGCTCCACTGCCATTTCTGGGTGGTGCCGTTCAGTGTCAGCCCGAGGTGGCCGGTCTGGGTGCTGTTGCTGTTGCGCAAGGGCGAAAGCCCGTCGACGGTCGGCAGGAAGGTCTCGTCCGCGGTGCCGCTGGCATAAGGGCTGCCGCCGGGGATAGTGACGTTGGGCACCGCGCTACCGCGCAAAGCCTGGGTGTCGGTGGTGGTGGCCTCGCCGTTGAGCGTGGCGATCCAGACATGGGATAGCGGCTTGGCCCAGGTTCCGGTGAGCGTCAGCGCTTCCAATTCCGGGCGAAGCGTGCGGTTGTTGCCGTCGCCGCCGCTTGTGGCCAGGCCGCGCTGGGCCTCGGTGATCGGATTGGCGTGCGAATAGTTGGCGTCGATATTGACGCGTTCGCCGCGGCGGATCGCCAGGAAATCGCCCTTGGTATTGACGCCCAGGCCGTCCCCCTGGGTGCCCAGCTTGCCGCCGCCTTCGACGGCGAAGGCGCGGAAACGCTGCCGCAGGATGATGTTGACGACCTTCTGAGTGGCCGAATAACCGTACTTGAGGGCCACTTCCTCGGGCAGGATCTCGACGCGCTGGATCGCCTCGGTCGGGATCGTTCCAACTTCGCGGAAGCTGGCGATGCGACGGCCTTCCAGCAGCACGACCGGCGCACCGCCGCCCGCGCTCTCGGTTTGCGGCGCCAGTTCTTCGAGCAGCTCGGTGACACTGGAAACACCCAGGGCGCGCACGTCGCCGGCATTGAAAGTCACTTCGGGCGCGATATCGCCGATCACCGAGCCGCGCGGTTTCTGCCCTGCGACGACGATCTCGAATTCTTCGCCGCTTTCTTCGGGGGCGGTGTGGACCGGAGCGCTCGTTACAGGAGCGCTCGTAACAGGGGCGCTCGTCGTGGGAGCATTCGCCGCAGGTATATTCGTCGCAGGTGTTTGTTGGGCCGGTGTGGACGTCGAATTCGCGGCAGTGCCGGAAGTCGATTGCGCATGAGCAGAGACGACAGGCCATGCCACCAGGGCGGCCGACGCCAGCAGACCGAAACGGAGTCGCACCACTTTCGTAATTCCCTCATCTTGTTTTGTTGCTGCCATGACAAAGTTCGCGCCCTTTGGGGCGTCTCAATTTGTATTAATTGGTGACAGCGCCGCACCACTTGCCGCCTCGCCTAACCGAGCGGCGGGGGTGGCATGCCTTTGCGGAGATTTACGGGAGATGAGTGGGCGCGGGAAAGCGCGGTATCACGCGCTGGAAAGGGTAATGACTCGCTCCCGCGTGATATCGGCAAGCCTGGGGCAGCCGAGCCCTGCCATGGTCACTTCCAGCTCGGTGCGCAGCAGGTGGATCGCATGGGCGACCCCCGGCATTCCGGCGACTGCCAGGGCGTGCATCTGCGGCCTGCCGATCAGCACGGAGCGGGCGCCGAGCGCCAGAGCCTTGACCATGTCCGTGCCCGACCGGAATCCGCCATCCACCAACAGCGGTATGCGGCCGTCCACCGCGGCCGCCACATCCTCGATCATGTCGAGCGCACTCGGCAGCCCGTCGAGCACCCGGCCGCCGTGGTTCGAGACGATCAGGCCGTCCGCGCCGAGGTCCACGGCGCGGCGGGCGTCTTCGCCCAGGACCATGCCCTTGACCAGGATCGGCAGGCGCGTCGCTTCGCGAAGCCAGGCCAGGTCCTCCCAGCGCGGCGCGGCATCGGCCAGCGGCGTGCCGAGCAGGATGCGCCCGCCTGGGGTGGCGGTATGGCGGGGCATCGGCATGCCGGCGAGGTTCGCCGCGGAGACCCCCGGCGGCAGGGTCATGCCGGAGAGCTTGATCGCCGCATCGATGGTGAGCACGATCGCTTCGTAACCGGCGCCTTCCGCGCGCCGGACCAGATCGAGGCTGTGGCGGCGGTCCGGCTGAAGGTAGAGCTGGAACCACAAGGGCGCTCCGTCCTTGCCGAGTTCCCCGGCGAAGGAACGGCCCGCTTCGGCAATCTCCTCCAGCGTGAAGCTGGCAAGCGTGCTGACGATCATGCCGGTGTCGAGCGCCGTGGCGGCGCGGACGACCGCCAGTTCACCGTCGGGATGGGCCAGGCGCTGATAGGCCAGCGGGGCCAGCATCAGCGGGGCTGCGTGACGGCGTCCGAACAGGTCGAGCGCAGTCTCGCCGCCGCGCAGGTCCGCCATGGCGCGGGGGAGCAAACCCCGGCGGGCGAAAGCGGTGCGGTTGAGGCGCAGCGTCTGCCCTTCGCCCGAGCCTTCCTCCAGATGGCGCCAGGCCTCGACCGTGAAGTGATCGGCCGCGCGGCGGGCATAGTCGGCAAGGCTGCGCAAGTTCGCCGGGATCTGCGTCAAAGGCGGCAAGGGGCCCTCGCTCACGTCGAGGACCATTGGCGCAGGAGGTTGTGGTAGACCTGCGTGAGCGTGTCGACCGAGGCGTGTTCCGGATGATCGACGACGACGCCCTGGATCGCGCCGTCGAGTTCGAGCAGCAGCCGGCGGCGTTCGGGCGAGGCGACGAAGCTCTGGGTCCAGAAGAACGAAACGAGACGCGTGCCGCGCGTCACCGGGGCGACGCGGTGCAGGCTGCTGCCGGGATAGACGACCAGGTGCCCGGCCGGCAGCTTGACGCTGTGGGTGCCGAACATGTCCTCTATCACCAGCTCGCCGCCGTCATAGGTCTCGGGGTCGCTGAGGAACAGGGTGCCGGAGATGTCACTGCGCAAGTGCTCGCCGGTGCCGGGGATCGGGAAGATCGCGTTGTCGACGTGGTTGCCGTAATGCCCGCGCCCGTCGTAGCGGCTGAAGCGGGGCTGGAGCACCCGCTGCGGCAGGGCGGCGGCGATGAACAGCGGCGTCTGCATGAGCCGCGCCAGCACGCGGTCGGCAAGTTGCTTTGCCAGGGGGTGGCCGAGCGGAAGCTGCTCGTTTTCCTTGACCTGCGCCGCGCGGTGACCGGCGGTGGCGCGGCCGTCCGCCCAATCGGCGCCTTCGAGTGTTGTGCGAATTTCGCGCACTTCCTGGGGCGAGAAAAGCTCTGGAATTTCGATGACCATGCGGCTTCTCTTGCCGAATTCCCGGGCGCTGGCAATCGCTGCGAATGAATTGCAGGAACCCGGCGGACGCCCGAAGGCGCCCGCCGGGCCGTTGGGACCTGTTACATCTTCGCGGTGAGGGTCAGCACTGCCGAGCGGGCGTCGCCGGGCGTGGCCCAGCCCACACCGTTGCCGCGGATGCGGGTGTAGTAGAGCTTGTCGCCGATGTTCTTGACGTTGAGCTGCGCCGAGAAGTTGGGCGAGAAGTCATAGGCCAGGTAGGCCTGGTGGATCAGGAAGTCGTCGGACTTGACGGCGCCTGCGGTCGGCGTTGCCACGGCTAGGACGAAGCCGTCCTGGTACGTGAGGCCGTAGCCCACGGTGAGGCCGAAGGGCAGGCGATAGGTGGTGAAGAGGCTACCCGAGTTCTTGGGCGTCTGCGGCAGGTACTGCCCGCCGCCCGGGTTCGGATTGGCGGGGCTGTTGGTGCAGGTTCCGGTTCCGGGGTTCGCGAGGCACGCATCGGAGACGGACTGCAGCAGCTTCGACTTGAGATAGGTATAGTTCGCCGTGATCGTCCAGGCCGGGGTAATCGTGCCCGAGGCGCCGAGCGCAATGCCGTCCACGCGCGACTTGCCATCGAGCTGCTGGTCGGGAACGGTCGGATCGCCGGAGATGACGGCGTATTTGTCGCGCTCGTTGCGGAAGGCCGAGGCGGTCAGCAGCAGGCCGCCGTCGAACAGCTCGCCCTTGACGCCGATCTCATAGTTTTTCGCCGATTCCGGATTGACGTTGCAGGTCGAGGAGGTCGCCCCGTTCTCGCCGGAATTCGTGCAGGCACCGTTGACCGAGTTCTTGGAGGGGGTGCGGGAATTGCCGTAGGCCGCGTAGATGCTGACGTCTTCGACCGGCTTGTAGTTCAGGCCCACGCGGTAGGAGAACAGCGTGTCGGCATTGCGGGTCCTGATGCCCGGCGTCACCTGGCCCTGGGTCACGGTCGCCGTGGTGGAGGGCGCTATCGCATCGGTGCGGGTGGTGCCCACATTGCGCTCCACGCGGGCACCCGCGCTGAGTTCGAACTTGCCCAGCTTCATCGTGTCGAACAGGTAGCCTGCGACGTTGGTCTGCTCACCCACGGTGTGGCCGGTCCGGATGAAATTGACCGGGCCCGTGTAGACATTGCTGCCATACGTGAAGTTCGCGGAGGCCGGACCAGCGATGACCTCGTTAGGATTGTCGATATTCATGAGCGGCAGGCGGGCGAAGGCAGCCGTGCCATCGGCATTGCGCAGGACATTGCCATTGTAGAGGTCGTACTTCTCCCAGGTCGCCGCGCCGCCGATGTCGATGGTGTGCTCGATCGCGCCGGTGTTGAACACCGCCTTGAGGTCGATCTGGTCGAACATCAGCTGGTTGCGGGTATCGCGCGTCGTGCCGCGCGGCCCGGTGGGATAGTAGTAGCCCGCCGGAACCGGTGTCGAGATCCCGGTGACCGTGCAGGCCGCGCCGGTCGGGGTCACGCCGCTGGCCAGGCACCAGGTGCCCTGCGGCGGATCGACTTGCGTCAGCTGGCGCGAATCCTGCCAGCGGGCAAGGTTGCGGACGGAGACGGTGTCGCTCACCTCATGCTCGAAGATCGCGGTGAGCTGGTCGACGTTGATGCGCTGCTTGTCGACATTGCGGAAGCCGAAATAGTCGCTGCGATGAACGCCCGGCAGACCCGATCCCGCGTAGTAGGGCAGACCGTACTGGGGAATGTTCCGGTCTTCCTGGTGGTTGTATTGCAGCGTGAGGCTGGTCGGGCTGTCGATGCCGATCGTGACCGAGGGCGCCACGCCCCAGCGCTTGTAGTCCTCGACATCCCGGCCTGGCACGTCGTTGCGGTGCCACATGGCGTTGAGGCGGAAAGCCACGAGGTCGTTGACGCGCTTGTTGAGATCCACGGTGGCGCGATAGTAATTGTCAGTGCCGATCCCGGCCGTCGCCAAGTACGCATCGTCGGCCTTCGGCCGCTTGGTGACGATGTTGATGTTGCCGCCCGTCGAACCGGCGCCGGAAATCACCGAATTGGCGCCGTTCGTCACCTCGATCTGTTCGAGATTGTAGGAATCGGTGCGGGTGATCTGGGCGCTGTCGCGCACGCCGTCGACCGTAATGTCGTTGCTGGCGCTGTATCCGCGGAAGGTGATGTTGTCGCCGGGGCCGGTGCCGCCTTCGCCGGCGCCGAAGGTGATGCCGGGAACCGTCGAAAGGACGTCGCGCAAGGTGAGCAGGTTCTGCTGCTCGATCACTTCACCCGAAAGCACGGTGATCGTCTGCGGCGTGTCGAGGACGGGGCGGGTGCGCTTCGGCGATTCCAGCACGCGTCCGGGCTTCTCGTCGATTGCGGTATCGCTGACGGTCACGCCGCCCAGCACGCGCTGTCCATCAGCCTGCTGGGCCTGCGCGGCGGGGGCAAGAGCCGGGGCGATACACGAAAGCGCGAGGAAAGTGCGGCGCGCAGCCGCCGACGAAGGCTTGAAAGACATAATTCCCCTCATGACCGGATAATTCCGTTGCTGCTTCCGATAATGAGAGTCATTCGCATTCGCAATATGCTTTGTTACATTTGTATCGCTTTTGTTGCAAACGCGCCCCGGCGTTGGCTGACGCTTCAGGAAGGGGCGGTTTCGTTGTCGTCTACGATGAGTTCTTGAAGCGCCGGGCTGAGCCATTCCTGGATCCCATCGGCACTGCGGATCAACGCACGGACCGCAAGGTTCTGCCGCAAGGCCAGAGCGCGCATGGCCTCCGCAGGCTCGACGCAGAGCGCGGTCGCCCAGGCATCGGCGAGCATGGCGGAGCGATGGATGACGCTGACCGCCATGGCCGTCTCGACCGGAATCCCGGTGCGCGGATCTATCGTATGACGCCCGCGAACGTAGTCGCCCGATGTGGCGACGGCGAGTTGGTGCAGGGCGATGCGCAAAGGCGCGACCCCGGCTGCGGGCATCTCCAGGTCGACCCACCAGGGATCGCCGTCCGGCCGCAGCCCGGCGCCCACCAGCTCGCCGCCGATCTCGACGAGGAAATGGTTGCAACCCCGTCGCCGCAGGAGCGCGGCCAGCGCGTCGACGGCATAGCCCTTGGCGATGCCCGAGAGATCCAGACGCAGGCCGCCCGGTTGCCGGAGCCGCTGCCGATCGTGGTCGAAGTCCAGGCGGCGATAGCCCGAGAGCTGGCGCGCATGGGACAAGGCCTCGGCGGAGGGTGGTCCGGCGACCCCCACTGGCCCATGGCCCCAGAGATCGATGAGGCACCCGATGGCCGGATCGAAAGCGCCCGCGCAGACTTCGGCGACCGCCAAGGCCGCTGTCATCACGGCAGCGAAGTCCTGCGGCAGCGCGGTCCAGGTTCCGGCGGCAGAGCGATTGAAGTGGCCGAGCACGGAGTCCGCCCGCCAGTGGCTCATCTGCGCGAGAATGTCTTCAAGCCGGGCGGCAATGGCGGCGTCCAGTCCGGCCCGGTCGAAGCCGGCGGGAGCGGCGAGGCGCAGGCGCCAGTTCGTCCCCATCGTCTCTCCGGCGAGATCGACGACGGGAGCGTCCTGAAGCCAATCGGCCAGGCAGGCGGCGTCGATCTCGAGCGGAACGGCCAGGCGCGGGATCGTCCCCGCGCCTGGTGCGATCGGCATGGAAGCGTCGTTGCCGATCAGGGCGCGACGACTTCCACGGTGGCCGTGTAGCTCATCCGGCGCTCGCTCGCGCGCTTCTCGCTGGGCTTGGCGTCTGCGGCGCTGGCGTTGATCCAGTACATCCCGGCAACCGGCCACTTGACGTGTAGCACGCCGTCGGCGCCCGTCGTCAGTTCCTGCGCCTGCTCGGCTTCGCGGTACTTCTTGCTGCCCGGAACGACCGTGACTTTCACCCCGGCGGCGGGCTTGCCGTCGACCAGGAAGCGGAACTGGCCTTCTTCGTTGGAGACCAGTTCGTCGGGGTGCGTGATCGGCTCGATCTCGAGGCCCTTGCCGGTTGCCGTGAACACGGTCTTGGTGGGGGCGTCGGCGGTGACGTAAATGTAGTTGGCGGCAAGCGTCTCGACGAGCTTCACGTCGGTGGCATTGGCGGGGATGTCGGCGACATTCTCGACCCGCCGGGCAGGAGCGGCTCCCTGTGCGCCGGGGCCACCGGGGCCACCGGCACCGGGCGCACCCATCGGCCTGCCGCGGCCGCCGAGGCGCCATTCCTCGCCGTTCACCTTGAAGGTGCCCATCACGCCGGAGCGCTGAGTGCCGATCTTCCACGTTCCGGGCTTGTCGATTTTCACGTCGAAGGTCGAACGGTAACGCCCCGTGGCGGGGTTCTCGAGCTTGCCCACACTGCCGTCCGGTGCCCAGACGGTGACCTGGTCGGGGCTCATCGGGAAGTGATCGGGATAGAACAGGTCGTTGGAGACGGCGGCGTCCACGGTCACGTATTCATCGGTTCCCGCTACGGTGGTCGTGGACGGCAGAAGCCACTGACGATGGGCCGAGGCGGGCGAAGCGAGAACCGCAGCGACGGCGGCGGAGGCGATCAGGATATGGTTTCTACGCATTGAAAATCCTTGAAGATCGTATTCCATTATACTGGAAAATAGGGAAAATCGCGTTGATCAGCGTACCGTGACGGCACCCAGCTCGCTGCTGCCGGAGGCCGAGCCGCCCTTCTTTACGGGAACCGAAATCGGCACCGAAACGAGTTCGCGTCCGCCCGTCTCGCGCGCAGCTTCGACCTTGAGGACATAATCGCCGGGGGCAAGGTTGGCGGGGAGAGGGACCTGGTAGGTGCCCGGTGCGCGGGTGGCGCCGCTCAGGCCATCGGCGGGGAGTTGCATCGAGCGGCCGCCCTTGCGCCACCAGGTGCGCAAGTCGGCCAGCCACTTGGTGCCGGACTCGCGACCGGCCTTCTTGACGTCGTACCAGACGAAGACCGTTCGCGCGGCGCCTCCGGCGGCCGGCTCCAGCCAGCCGACCACGTAAGGCCGGTGGTATTCCGCGACCTTGACGCGCGGGATGGTGATGCTGACCGTGGCAGCAGCGGCCGGGGCGGCCATCGTGCCGGCGACGAGCGCCGGGGCCATCAGGGAAAGCGCGGGCATTACCTTCGATGTCGTCATCGGTGCCTTCTTGTCTCAGTGGATGAATATCAGGGCGATCGCGAGCGGGATCAGCAGGCTCAGCCCCACCAGCGGCCAGGTCGAGGGCCGATGCCTGGCGTGAAGCTGGAGCAGGAACAGGCCCGTCACCGTGAAGATCACGCAGGCCGCCGCGAAGAGATCGATGAACCAGAACCACACGGAGCCGGTGTTGCGACCCTTGTGGAGGTCATTCAGATAGGAAATCGCGCCGCGCCGCGTCACTTCGGCGGAAACGGTGCCGTTCGAACGGTCGATGCTGACCCAGGCATCGCGGCCCGGGCCGGGCATGGCGACATAGACCTCGTCTTCAGCCGACCAGTCCGCCGCAAAGCCCGAGGGATCGAGAGGAACGGCTGCCGCCACGGCTTTCGCCACCTCGGGGGGGAGTGCCCCGTTCCCGTCGCCCGGGGGCGGCAGGCGGCGCAGAAGGGAAGGTGCGATCTTGCCCTGGCTTTGCACGACTTGCGGTTCGGCGCCGATCGAGGCGGCGTGGTTGAGCGTGATCCCGGTGATCGCGAAAAGGAACATGCCGGCCAGCGAAACGGCCGCGCTTACCCAATGCCACGTATGCAACTGCTTGAGCCAGAAGGCACGCGCCTTCTTGTTTTTCTTCTTGCTCGAAGCGCTCTGCCGGGCAGGCTTCGTCGAGCGACCGGAAGATGCGTGCGACGCGGGCGAAGATGCTTTGCCGAGACCGTCGGAGGACGCCGGGTCCACTTTGTCCAGCACTTCGAGAGTTTCGCCCTGGCCGCCCAACTCGCTCGTTTCCCTCATGAAGAGGGGGCATGCGCGGCGATGCGAATATCGAATCCCGGCCCCCTCATGGCCGAGCCATTACTGCAAGTGCGAATGCCTCGCAATAACAAAGACTGCTGTGATGATGAGGATCGCTGCTGCGACCCTGGACCAAGGTGACATGCCGACCCACGCAAGGAGGACTTGCTCCTGCGCGGGTCGGCATGTCGATTTAGAAAGTCAGTTAGACACCAACCTGAACCAGCTGATTTAAAGTCATTGTTTAAAAGTCAGCATCACGGCGCCGCGGGGTGGAACCGTGTAGCTGGAGGGCAGCCTGGACGATTTCGCGCCGGTCCAAAGATCCTCGATTTGAGAAACGGTGGCAAGAGCGGCATCGGCCGGGGTAAGGGCCAGCGAAGCGGCGGTATCGCCGCGGTTGAACAGGGCCAGGGCGACCTGGCCATTGGCCAGCGGCTTGGCCCATACTTCCATGGAGCCCACTTTGCGCACGGCCTTGCCCTGTACGCCCTTGGCATCCTGGTCCACCGCGATGACGCGGCGATTGGTAAGCATGGCCAGCGTGGCGGCATCGGTTTCGCGCAAGTCATGGCCCATCATCAGCGGCGCGGCGGACATGGCCCAGAGTGTCATGTGAGTGCGATATTCGTCCGCCGACATCCCGCCATTGCCGACTTCCAGCATGTCCGGATCGTTCCAGCCATGCGGACCGGCCCATTCGGGCTTGCCGTTCTTGTCGAACCCGATCTTCGCCATCGTCGGATAGTCATCGGTAATGTCGCCCGTCGTGCGCCAGAGCTGTCCGCCAACATCGCGGCCCCAGCTGCCCACGTCGAAGCGGCCATATTCGCAGAGCGAGAAAATGAACTCGCGGCCCGTCGCCTGGAGCGCCGCGCCCATCTCATAGTAGCTGCGCTTCACGGTGTCCGCGTCGTCATAGAACCATTCGCCGGAGCACAAGTCGTACTTCAGGTAATCGAAGCCCCAGTCGGCGAACGTCTGGGCGTCGGTCTTGACGTGGCCGTAGCTGCCTTCGAAGCCAGCGCATGTGCGCGGGCCCTGCGAAGAGTAGATGCCGATCTTCAGGCCCTTGGAATGGACGTAGTCGGTCAGGGCCTTCATGTCCGGGAACTTGGCGTTGGGCTGGAGTACGCCATTGGCGTCACGCTTGCCTTGCCAGCCGTCATCGATGTTGACGTAGATGTAACCGGCATCGCGAAGGCCCGATGAAACCATGGCATCGGCCATGGCGCGCACGGTCTTGTCGTCGATATGTTCGGCGAACTTGTTCCAACTGCTCCAGCCCATCGGCGGGGTGGCGGCGAGCGGGCTGGGGATCGGGGCGCCGAGCGGTGGCAGTGCCGCGAACTGGAAGGCGCGGGCTTTCGCCTCGGCAGCCTTGCCGCGACGGCCCTTGCTGTCGACATCGGTTTCCCAGATCCGCCCCTTGAGGTGTGCCTGGCCGTCCTCCAGCGCGACGCTCCAGGGGCGGGCGAGGTGTTCCTTGTCGTTGAGGTTTCGGGCCTCGAACTTCAGCTCGCCGTTCTCGACGCGCGGGTTGATCATCTCGACCGGGCCGTACCACTTGGTGGTGACTTTGCCCTCGATCCTGCCGCCCCGGGAGGTGACTTCCATCATCGTCACGCCGGGCGTGGGCGGGGTATCGTCGAACACCCAGACACCGTCATAGGCGGTCTTCGCCAGGGCAGGCGAGGCAAGGGAAAGACTGGTGCCGAGAAGGGCAGCGGCCATGAAAAGGGCGCGTTTCATCGCGATCTCCTGGAGACTTGCAGGGAACTGTTGAGAAGGATTCGAGGTTTGCCGCGTCAGACGGTCGCGGCGGCTTCCCGGCCTGCCTCGCTGCGGCGACGACCGTAGAGGAAGTAGACCAGCAGGCCGATCACGTTCCAGGCACCGAAGCGGACGAGGGTGCTTTCGGGCAGGCTGAACAGCAGGTAGGCGCAGCCCAGGATCGTCAGGGTGCCGATAAGATAGGGCTGCGGGCAGCGGAACAGGCGGGTCAGTTCAGGCGAACGACGCCGCAGGATCATCAGGCAGGCACCGACCGAGATGAAGGCGATCAGCGTGCCGGCATTGGCCAGCTCCGCGATCTCGTCGAGCCGGAAGATGCCGGCGACGATGGCGATCGAAATGCCGGTCATCAGCGTGATGCGGGTCGGCGCACCGGTGCGGGGGCTGATCTTCGCGAGGCTGCGGGGCAGCAGGCCGTCACGGGCCATGACGAAGAACACGCGGCTCTGGCCATACATCATGACGAGGATCACCGAGGGCAGGGCGAGCACGGCGGCCAGCGCGATCAGGTGCGCGGCGACGGGCTGGCCGAGCTGGCGCAGGACGAGAGCCAGCGGCTCGGGCGAATTGGCGAGCTGCTGGAAGGGAAGGGCGCCGATGGCGGTGATGGCGACGGCCATGTAGATGAAGGTGCAGACCACCATCGAGCCAACGATGCCGATGGTCAGGTCGCGCCCGGGGTTCTTCGCTTCCTCGGCCGAAGTGGCGACCGCGTCGAAGCCGTAGAAGGCGAAGAAGACGATGGCGGCGGCCGCCATCACCCCGCGCTTCTGGCCTTCCACTTCGGTGCTGCCGAAGCCGTAGGGCATGAAGGGCTCCAGATTGCCGCCATGGAAGGCCGGCAGGGCCATGACGACGAAGATCGTCAGCGCCACGAGCTTGATGATGACCAGAACGATGTTGAGCGTCGCGCTTTCCCGCGTGCCGGCAATCAGCATGCCCATCACCGCCAGGGCCACCAGCACGGCAGGCATGTTGACGATGCCGCCGCCATGCGGGCCGACCAGCAGCGCGTGGGGCAGGTGAATGCCTGCCGACTCTATCCAGCCGACCAGATAGCCGGACCAGCCGACCGCCACCGTGGAGCAGGCCAGCGAATATTCGAGGATGAGGCTCCAGCCCACGATCCAGGCAATCGTCTCACCCATGGCGGCATAGGAAAACGTATAGGCGCTACCCGCGGCGGGGATCATCGTCGCCATTTCGGCATAGGCCAGCGCCGCGCAGGCGCAGACGGCCCCGGCGATCGCGAAGGCCAGGATCACGGCCGGGCCGGCACGCTCTGCGCCGACACCGGTGAGGGTGTAGATCCCGGTGCCGACGATCGCGCCGACGCCGAGTGCAATCAGGTGAGGCCAGCTCAGGGTCTTGGCCAGGGAATGCCCGGATTCGCGTTGTGAGAGTTTTTCTATCGATTTACGCGGTCCGAGCATGGATCCCCCTGGTTATGGTCTCAGCCTGTCTGGCTGGCGGTAAAATGAGCGCGCAAGTCGTCGAGCGTGCTGGCGATGTGCTGGGTGAGCAGTGTCTTCACCTGCTCCGCATCCGCGGCGAGCCAGGCGTCGAGCAGGTCACGGTGTTCCATATGCGCGCGGTCGCCGCGCCCGGCCGGTTCGAGGTGCGCGATGACATAGCGCTCCGCGAGCACTTCGAGGCGTTCGACGAGCTGCGTGGTCAGCAGGCGCTTGCCGGGGCGCACCAGCGAGACATGATATTCGCGGTTGCGGACGGCGACGTCGCTGAGATTGTCCTTGGCGGCCGCGTCGAGCACTTCGAAAGCCTTGACCGCGGCCTTGCGGTCCTCGTCGTCGGCCTGGGTGCAGGCATAGGCCGCGGCGGCCGGTTCGGTCGCGAGGCGCAGCAGGTAGATCTCCTCCGCCTGGTCGCTGGACATCGGGCGCACGAACCAGCCGCGATTGGCCTGGCTGGTCAGCAATCCCTCGTGTTCGAGCCGTGCCAGAGCCTCGCGCAGCGGTATCTTGCTGACGCCGAGTTCGGCAGCCAGGGCATCCTGCCGGACCGGCTCCATGACGGGGAGCTTTCCTTCGACGATCCTTTCGCGGATCACGTCGAAAATGCGTTCGGCAAGGGTGCGGACGACGATTGTCACCAGTGAATCTCCATACAGGTCTCGACGGCGCGAAACGCCGTCGATCTAACGTATACGGTAGATGATCGCCAATGGTGCTGCAATCGGACCTTTTCTGCCGAGCCATTGCCTTTTGTTAGTCCCGACCGGACACCGCCCCGGCGAACCGGGGGGCGGAGATTTCGGTGGATCGAGACGTTCATGGCGCGGTGCAAAGCCTTGTGCGAACGGGCGGTGATTGATATATGGTATACGATATAGTCTGACTTATGCAACGGAGTTTTTGTGGCGTCGATTGGAATTGTCGGTGGCGGGGTGGTCGGGCTTTGCGCGGGCATCGAATTGCTCGATGCCGGGCGCCAGGTTGCGATCGTCGATGACGACGCCGCCGGCGCGTCAGCCTCCTGGGGCAATGCCGGGCATATCGCGGTGGAGCAGGTGGAGCCGCTGGCCTCTATGAGCATGGTGCGCAGTCTTCCGCAGCGGCTGTTCCTGCGCGGCGGCCCCTTGGCCTTTCCTCCGTCGGCTCTGGCGCAGTGGGTGCCTTTCGGCTTGCGTTTGCTCTCGGCTGCTCGTCCCGCCAACTTCCGCAAGGGCTGTGAGGCTCTGGCGCCGCTGCTGGCCAGATCGATGCCGGCCTGGGTCGCGACCGCCGAGCGCATCGGTGCACCCGATCTGCTGCGGCAGGACGGGCACTTCGTCGTCTGGCATGACGCGCGCGCCGCACGCGAGGGCCATGCTTCGTGGCAATCGTCCGAGACCGGCTCGGCCGAGGTCCACGCCGCCACGGAGGCCGAACTGGCGCTGCTGTCCGGCTTGACCGATCGACCGGCGGCCGGCGCGATCCGCTTTTCGGGAAGCGGCCAGATCGCCGATCTTGGAGAGTTGCGGCAGGCCCTGCGCAAGGCCTTCACCGATCGCGGCGGTATCCTCGTAGCGCAGCGCGGCGAACTGCGCCTTGCCGGCCAGAGGGTGGAGATCGGCGGGGTCGATGCCGATCAGGTGCTGGTCTGCGCGGGCGTGCGCTCACGCGAACTGATGGAGTACCTTGGCCACAAGGTGCCGATGATCGCCGAGCGCGGTTATCATGTCCGCGCCGATGCCAGCCGCTGGCCCGCGGATCTGCCGCCCGTGGTCTTCGAGGAGCGCTCGATGATCGTCACGCGCTATCGCGGCGCGGTTCAGGCCGCGAGCTTCGTGGAACTGGGCAAGGTCGACGCCCCTGCCGATCCGCGCAAATGGGAGCGCCTGGAGCGCCACGTTTCGGAACTGGGCCTGCCGATCGAGGGACCGTTCCGTCGCTGGATGGGTTGCCGCCCTACTTTGCCGGACTATCTTCCTGCCATCGGCCGCTCGACGAAGGCATCCAATCTCTTCTATGCCTTCGGCCATCAGCACCTGGGGCTTACACTGGCGCCGATCACGGCGCGGCTGGTCGCGGCGATGGTCGCAGGCGGGCAGCCGGAACTGCCGCTCGCGCCCTTCGACATCCAGCGTTTCGCATAAAGGAAGAATGACATGATTGGCGGATCGACCGCAGACATCGAACTGGCCGGCCTCACGGCCTGGGCCGACCGCGCCCCGGCCATCGCCGTGCCGGAGCGCGAGGCGCGGATGGAGCGCGCCCGCGAACTGACCGACCGACTGGGCGCCGATGCACTGCTCGTCAATGCAGGCGCCTCGCTGCGCTACTTCTCGGGGCTGCCCTGGGGGCAGACCGAACGCCTGGTGGCCATGATCGTGGCGCCCGGTCGCCAGCCGATCATGATCTGTCCGCATTTCGAGATCGGTACCCTGGAGGCGGATCTGGCGATCCCCGTGGACATCCGCTCCTGGCAGGAAGACGAGGATCCGGTCGCGCTGGTGGTCGGCGTCCTGGCCGAACTGGGCGCGAAGACGGTGGCGATCGATCCTGAACTGCCGTTCCATTTCGCCGAGCGCATCCGCCAGGGCAGCCCGGCCCGGCCGGTCGACGCCATGCCGGTGATAAAGCAGTGCCGCATGGTCAAGTCGGCCGCGGAACTGGCGCTGATGCAGCAGGCGAAGAACATGACGCTGCTGGTCCATCAGGCTGCAGCCCGCATCCTGCGCCCCGGTATCCGGCAGAGCGAAGTGGTCCACTTCATCGATGCGGCGCACCGCAAGCTCGGCGCCAGCGGCTCCAGCTTCTGCATCGTCCAGTTCGGTGAAGCGACGGCCTATCCGCACGGGCTTCCGGGCGACCGCGAGCTTCAGGAAGGCCAGCTCGTGCTGGTCGATACCGGCTGCACCATCCAGGGCTATCATTCCGACATCACCCGCACTTACGCGTTCGGCGCGGTTTCCGACGAGATCCGCCGCATATGGGATATCGAAAAGGAGGCGCAGCAGGCCGCCTTCGACGCCGTGCGTCCCGGCGAGCCTTGCGAGTCGGTCGATTATGCCGCCCGCTTGGTGCTCGAAAAGGCGGGACTTGGCCCCGACTACGCCCTGCCGGGCCTGCCGCACCGCACCGGCCACGGCATCGGGCTCTCGATCCACGAGCCGGCCTACCTCGTGCGCGGCGACAAGACGCCGCTGGAGCCCGGCATGTGCTTCTCGAACGAGCCGATGATCGTCGTTCCGCAGAAGTTCGGGGTGCGCCTGGAAGACCACATGTACGTCACCGAAACCGGCGCGCAGTGGTTCACCCGGCCGCAGGTCTCGATCGACCGTCCTTTCGCGGCGTGAGGAGAGTGGCTGCGGTCACAGCGGCCAGCAATACATGATGAGGGGCGTCCCCAGCAGGAGCACGAGCACCGAAAGGGGCGCCCCCAGCCGGGCATAGTCGCCGAACCGATAGCCGCCCGGCCCCATTACCAGCGTATTGCACTGGTGGCCGATCGGCGTGAGGAAATCGCATCCCGCGCCGATCGCCGTGGCCATCAGGAAAGCGTCGGGCCGGTAGCCGAGGTCCTTGGCGAAGACGGCCGCGATAGGCGCCACGACCAGGACCGTCGCGGCATTGTTGAGGAAGGGCGTCACCGCCATCGAGGCGGCGAGCACCATCGCCACGGCGCCCCAGGGCGGCATATCCCGTGCCAGGTGCGAGAGTTCGGTGGCCAGAATGTTCGAGGCGCCGGTGGTCTGCAGCGTTTCGCTGACCGGGATCAGCGCCCCCAGCATGATGAGGATCGGCCATTCTACGGCCTCGTAGGCATCGTTCACGGGCAGTGCCCCGGTGATGATCACGGCGCCCGCTGCGGCGAAGAACGCCACGGCCACCGGCACAAGCCCGAGCGCCGTGGTGAGCATCGCCGTGGCCAGGATGACAAGGGCCAGCCAACTGCTGCGATTCATGCCGAGCCGGATCTGCCGCTGCGCCAGCGGCAGGACGCCGAGCTGGCGCAGGCGGCCGGGCATCTCGCTGAGCACGCCCTGAAGCACGATGACATCGCCGGCCTGGATCACGACATTGCCCGGCTTGTTGCGCAGGATTTGCCCGCGCCGGGAAATGGCCACGAGGCGCAGGCCCATCCTCTCCTTCAGCATCAGCCGTCCCGCGGTGCTGCCCACGAAGGCGGATTCCGCCATGATCACGCCTTCGATCACGCCGATCTCGTCTCGGGCGCCGGCATGTTCGTCGTCGTCCTCGTGATCGTCGAGCGTGAGCTGCGAGCGGGCGATGGCGCGTTCCAGGGCGTCTGGATCGCCGGATAGGATCAGCACGTCGCCTTCGACTATGTGCATGGCCGGATGGACGTCGCCGCGCAGTCCCGAACGCAGGACGGCGGTGACTTCGATTTCGTTGTCGTGACTGGCAGTGAAATCCTCGATGGTCTCGCCGATGGCCTTCGATTCCTCCGAGACGGTCGCCTCGGTGGTGTAGTCGGAAATGTTCAGCGCTTCGCCCATGGTCGCGGCGGCGCGGCGGTCGGCCGGGACGAGGCGGTAACCGAAGCGCAGGAACAGCAGGCCCATCACCAGCATGCCCAGGCCGGTGGGAAGATAGTCGAACATGCGGAACGGTTCGCCGGTCATTTCCTCGCGCACCCGGCTGACGATGATGTTCGGCGAAGTGCCGATCATCGTCGTCAGGCCGCCCAGCAGCGAGGCGAAGGCCATCGGCATCAGGAAGCGCGAAGGGTTGGTCTTGCTGCGCCGCGCGAGCTGGGACGCGGCAGGCATCATCATCGCCAGCGCGCCGATGTTCTTGATGAGGCCCGACGCCACGCCGACGGCCGAAGTCAGCACGAACAGCTGCGAGCCCGGCTTGTGTACCCATTGGCTGACGAGCGTGACCGCACGCTCCACCAGCCCGGTCCGCTGCACGGCCGCCGAGAGCACCAGCGCCGAGGCGATGATGATGACGATATCGTCCGCGAAGCCGGTAAACGCCTTTTCCGGTGGCACCAGCCCCAGCGCAAGCGCCGCCATCAGGGCTATGATCGCCGTGACGTCGTAGCGGAAACGACCCCAGATGAAGAGAATCATCATGCCGCATAGGGTGGCGACGGAAAGCCACTGGTTCAGGGTCATTCTATCTCGCTTTGGTTCGGCCGGTCGTCCGGTACAGACGCTAAATGCTCGAAAGCGCAGGCGGTGCCGCATGACGGATCGGCCTTGGCGATATGGCGCAAGGAGGGTGAGGGCCCAGGTCATTTCCGAAGCCGGAACGCAGCAGTCCAGCGTCATCGGCGGAGGCTGACAATTAGCCGAACCTGGTTAATCCGGTAACCTTGTTGAAGGCGCAAATGTGCCATAGGTCGCGGCGCAATGGTTTGCGACTCGCCCTTTTTGCGCTTTTTTATGCGTACCTTGACCCTCCTTTGCGCCGTGGCGGCCATGGGATGGACAAGCGCGGCGTCGGCCGAGGTGCTTCGTATCGGCCATCCCCTGTGCCATGCCGTGAGCCCTGCCGTGCCGGGCAGCGATGCCATTCCCGAAAATTTCGCCTGCGACGGTCAGCCCGAGGGGTACCAGAAGGGCACGCTCTGGCTTCATGCGCTCCTCCCGCCGGGGGCGGACGAGCGCGACGATCTTTCGCTGATCATTCACAGCTCCCGGTTCGACCGACTGGTCGTCTACTTCTCCTATGCCGATGGCGCGATCGAGCGACAGGATGTGCGCAGCGGCGATTTCGGCACGCACTGGCGCGCCGGCGGTCAGCTGGCCTTTCGCGCGCCGCACCGCGACGTGCCGCTGGTCGGCGTGACCATGCGTTTCGACAAAGTGGCGAGCGCCGGGCTTCTGCGGATGCGCCTGGTCGGACGCGGCGAAGAGAGCACGCAGACTACCGGCCTTGCCACGTCGATCGGTGCCGCGCTGGTGCTGCTCCTGGCGGGGGCGATCTACAATGCCTCGCTGGCGGTGGCGGTGCGGCGGCAGTTCTCGGCATGGCAGGCGGGCTGGGCGGCCTGCATGATCCTTTGGGGCGGCTGCTGGTCGCAGCTCCACCTGTTCTTCTTTCCGCGCATGGCCGGCGCGCTTTCCTCACAGATCTGCACGGGCCTGTCGTGCCTGGCGATCTGTCTGGCGACGCTGAGCGCCGTCACCGCGCTTGACAGCCATAGCGTCAACCGCTGGCTGCGGCGCGCCGCACTCTGGCTGACGGGCGGGGTTGCCGCGCTGGGCCTGCCGCTCTCGCTCATGCGCTCCGGGCCGATCGAGACACTCGGCAGCCTGCTGGGGGTGCTGATCCTGGCCAACCTGCTTGCGGTGGCCTGCTGCATCGGCCAGGCCTGGAGGCGCGGAAGCGCCGAGGCGCGCAGCTTTGCAGGCGCCTGGTCGGTGCCGATGCTGGTGCTCGCCTCCACCGAATTCGTCGACACGGACAGGATGTTCTGGGGCGGCGGATCGCAGATCCTCGTGCTTTTCGCCGCAGCCTGGCAGACGCTCTGGCTCTCGATCGCGGCATCGCGCTCCCATGCCCGCCTGCGGATCGAGCGCGACATGGCGCGCCGCGCGGAAGCCCAGGCCCAGGAACTGGCGCGCCGGGATGCGCTGACGGGCCTGCCCAATCGGCGCGGCTTCATCGAACGGGTCGGCACTGTGCTCGAAACCTCGCAGGAGCAGGGGCAGGTCGTGGGTCTGCTGCTGATCGACGTGGACTGGTTCAAGTCGATCAACGACGTCTACGGCCATGAGGCGGGAGACGTGGTGCTCGCAGCAATCGCGCGGCGCATCGCGCCTTACGAAAGCCCCAGTTGCACGGTCGCCCGCCTTGGCGGCGAGGAATTCGCGGTCATGGTCGCCGGGCTAGAGGGTTTCGCGCTGATACGCTTCGCCGAGACGCTGCGCCAGGAGATCTCCGCTTGCGAGCACGGCGATCTCATCGGCCAGCGCAAGGTCACGGTCAGCATCGGCATCGCGGAAGCCTCCACGGGCGGCGATTTTCGCTCGCTCTATCGCCTGGCGGACGAGGCGCTCTATGAAGCGAAGCGACAGGGCCGGGACCAGGTCGCCATTCGCCTGCTGGACGAACCTGAGCCCACAGCAGACGATCTCGGCCAGGTCGCGCTCGGCAGTTGAGCCGGCGCCGCGCAGCCGATGCTGTTCAAACCGGATCCATCGCCGCTTGCATGCCTTCGACGGGTCGGTAAATAACCCACGGATATTACCGGGGGGTGATTCAAGTAATGCGATCGATGATCATGGCCTGTCTGCTGGCCCTGTTCCTGTTTCCGGGCGCGGCGCGCGCGGAATGGCTGGAAGCATCCAGCGACCATTTCGTCATTTATGCCGAGGACAACGAGCGCGACTTGCGCAAGTTTTCCGACCAGCTCGAACGCTACCACGCCGCGATGGCGCTGCTGTTCCACGTCAAGGCGCCGCCGCCCAGTCCATCGAACCGGGTCACGGTCTATGTCGTGGGCAGCGAGCAGGCGGTCAGGAAGATCTACGGCGCCAACAGCAAGTACATCGGCGGTTTCTATCTTCCGCGCGCCGGTGGATCGCTGGCGATCATACCCCGGGTCGATGCCGCGAAAAGCACCACTGACGGGTCGATGACCACACTGCTTCACGAATATGCCCACCACTTCATGATCTCGGCCACGGCGATGCAGCGGCCGAAGTGGTTTACGGAGGGCGCGGCGGAGTTCTTTTCTTCCAGCAGCTTTTCGTCGGACGGCAGCATGGTGGTGGGCCGCCCGGCGCTTCACCGTGCCGGGGAACTGTTCTACGCGCCCGACGTCAAGGTGGCCGATCTTCTGGATCCGACCGCTTACGACAAGCGCACTCATCGCAACTATGACGCATTCTACGGCAAGAGCTGGCTGCTCTATCATTACCTGACCTTCGACCCGTCCCGCCAAGGCCAGTTCTCGCGCTATCTTCAGCTGCTCGATCAGGGGAAGGGGCAGCGCGAAGCCGCAGCCGAGGCCTTCGGCGATTTCGAAAAGCTTGAGAAGGATGTCGAGCGCTACCTCATGCGCCCGAAGATGAGCGCTCTGCCGATAGCAGGGGACAGGCTCATCGTCGGCCCGATCACCGTACGCAGGCTGACTGCTGGCGAAGCCGCCATCATGCCGGTGCGGATCCGGTCCAAGCGCGGCGTGGACGAGGACAGCGCCAAGAGCGTGGTCGCCGAGGCCCGGGCCATCGCTGCCCAATATCCGCGCGACGTCGCCGTGCTGGGTGAACTCGCCGAAGCCGAATATGACGCGGGGAACGACAAGGAAACGATTGCCGCGGCCGATGCGGCCCTGGCGGTCGATCCGTCGCAGACGAATGCCTACATCCAGAAAGGCTATGCGCTGTTTCGCGAGGCCCAGGACACGGATGGAGACAAGGCGCTTGCCTATCGCCGTGCCCGGGCGCCGTTCGTGGCGCTCAACAGGCTGGAGAACGATCATCCCTTGCCGCTGATCTATTATTATCGCAGCTTCGTGGAGCAGGGGGAGCAGCCCCCGAAATTGGCCATCGACGGGTTGATCCATGCCGTGGAACTGGCGCCTTTCGATTTCGGCCTGCGCATGAACCTGGGCTGGGCGCTGATCCGCTTGGGGCGCGTTGATGATGCCAAGATCATTCTGGCGCCGGTGGCCTTCAATCCGCACGGCGGCGGCATGGCCCAGCGCGCCACGGAAATGATCGCGCGGCTGGACAAGGACCCCAGCTGGAAGGGCCCCGAAAGCAGTGCCGGTCTCGATGACGATGGCGAAGACGGAGAAGGCGAGGATTCCGGCGGCGCATCGAAGCCCGGGGCAAGCACACCCAAGGGGGCGACAGCGCCCGCCGGATCGTGAGCCGCGCGCCTTCGATCTGAAGCAAGTCCTACCGGGAACTCCGCAAAAGCCGAAATGCCGGCCCCACGGATTCTCAAGGGCTTTCCAATAGATGCGTCCTCATGAACAAGGACCGCATCTCACTTCGCCGAGGAGCCGGCGCCGCTGCGGCAGCATTCGCGGCCGTGCTCGCTTCCTCGATTTCGACCAATGCCTTCGCGGCGACGGCCACGGCCCCCATGGCCGTGACGGCCACGGTGCAGTCTGCCTGCATCGTCGCCGTCACCCCGCTGGCCTTCGGGGCCTATGACCCCACATCGGGTTCGGCCAAGGACGGCACCAGCACGATAACGGTGACCTGCACCAGCGGCACGTCCTTCACGGTGGGACTGAATGGCGGATCGACCAGCGGCGCCACGGTCACGACGCGCCAGATGGTCAATGGCGCCAGCCGCCTGAACTACGCCCTCTATAGCGACGTCAGCCATTCGACCAACTGGGGCAACACCCCTGGCGGCGACACGCCGACTGCCACCATGGCCACCGCGGTGCCGAGCATTCTCACCGTCTATGGCCGTGTCGGCGCCTCCCAGAACGTCCCGGCGGGGGCCTATACCGACAGCGTTACCGTCACGGTCAATTATTGACGATGAACCCCGCCCCGTCCCGGTACCGGCGTCTCTTGCGGCGGATTCTGGCTGCGCTCGCCCTCGCGGCAGGACTGTTCGCGTCGGGCTCATCCGCGGTCGCCAGCGCCTTGCGGGTAACGCCGATCCGGATCGAGTTGCAGCCGGACAAGCGGTTCTGCGCCCTGACCCTGGCCAACGACGGTGACCTTCCCGTCAGCGTGCAAGTGCGCGGCTTTCGCTGGTCTCGCGGCGAGCAGGGCGAAGACCTGCTAGAACCCGTGGCCGGGTTTTCGATCAATCCCACGATCGTCACCCTGGCGGGACAGGAAACCCGCCTGATCCGGTGCAGTCTGCCGGTGGCCGAAGGGCCGGCGGAGCAGACGTGGCGCTTGTTGTTCGACGAACTCGCCACGCCTGACACGCCCGTCGGGCCGGGTGAAATTCGCACTCTTCTTCGCATCAGCGTGCCGATTTTCCGGGCGCCGCGCGGCGCCGAACCCGCGCTGGACTGGACTTTCCGGCACGATCCCGGTGGCGGGATTGCGGCCGTGATCGTCAATCGCGGCCAGCGTCACGTCAGGGTGCTGTCCATCTCCATGACGGCGACTTCGGGCGAGACAGTCCGTCTCGACCGCGGCGGCTACATCCTTGCGGGCGGCCGCCTCGCCTTTCCACTACCACCTTCGTTCCCCGTCTCGATTGCGGAACTCCGGGTGCAGACGGATGAAGGAAACCTCATTCCGACCCGGCTCGCCGAAGCGACCGGCACGGGCCAGTGAGGGCCAGCCGGCATGCGGCTGCCTTCGCGGCTCTGGCCGGGGCTGGCGGTCTCGGCCCTCGCGCTTGGCGTCGCGGTTCCCGCGGTTCGCGCCCAGGAGAGTACCGGCCCCTTGCCGGTCGACGTCGTGCTGAACGGGCGTGACATGCAGCGGCCAGCGCTGGCCGTGCTGCAAGCGGGACGCGTGCTTGTGCGGATCGAGGACTTACGGGATCTCGGCATCGTAACGGTCTTCGACGATGATCTCCTGATCGAGGGTGAGCGCTATCTCGATGTCGATGGGGAAGCCGGACTGTCGGCAAGGCTCGATCCGCAGGGCACCGCGCTGCTTCTCGACGTCGATCCTCGCCATTTGCCGCGCAGGCATGTTGCCGCGAAGGAACGGGGCGTGCCAGTGGCCGCGGCGGTTCCCGTGGCGTTCATCGACTACGACCTCAACTTCTCCGACCAGCGCGGCCATACCCAGGCATCCGCCGTTCTCGATGCCGGTGTTTCCGGCGCCTGGGGAGTGATCGGCAGCAGCGCACTGATCGACAGCCAGCGTACGCGCGTGGTCCGCCTCGACACGGCTTTCGTCCGGGATTTCCCCGAGCGAAACTTGCGCCTCGCCGTGGGCGATACGTACACCCGCGCTTCGCCCTGGAGCCAGCCCGCCCGCTTCGGCGGCATCCGGTTCGGCACGGACTTCTCGCTGGACCCTTCGCTGATCACTTATCCGGTTCCGTCGCTGGCGGGCAGTGCGCTGTTGCCCTCGACCGTCGAACTGGCATCGCGCTCGTCCCGCCAATCCCTGTCCGTCGAGCCGGGCCGCTTCGCCTTCGACTATCGGCCGCGCTTCACCGGGGCGGGTGAGGTGACCATGATCGTGCGCGATCTCGCTGGAACCGAGCGCACCGTTACCCGCAGCTTCTATTCGAGCACCGCGCTCCTACGTCCCGACATATCCGAATTCTCGCTGGAGGCCGGCGCCCTCCGACAGGACTACGGCTGGAGCAGCCTTTCCTACGGCGCGCCCTTCGTGGCGGCGTCTTACCGCCGCGGGCTGTCAACGGTGGTGACGCTGGAAGGGCGCGCCGAAGCCGGTGCTGCCACGCGCATGGCCGGGGCGGGCCTGACCTGGGTGATTCAGCCGCTCGGCGAACTGCGTGTGGATGCGGCGGGATCGCAAGGCGAGGCGGGGTGGGGTAGGCTCTATCAGGTGCAGTTTCAAAGGCTTGCGCCGGGTTACTCGATAACGGCGAGCTACCGCGGGGCGGGGGCCGGTTTTCGCCAGGTAGGCGATCTGCGCCGGGGTCGAGCGGCGACACGCGAACTGGCCATATCCGGCAGCATCGTGATGGGCCGGTTCGGAGGGTTCAACGCAAGCTATCTGCGTAGTGAGGAAGGCAAGATCCGGCGTTCGATCGCCTCGGCCGGTTATTCGGTCAATCTCGGGCGCGCGTTCCTCTCCATCGGCGCGCAGCGTTTCGATCGCGGGGACGGCACCGACATGTCCGTTTTCGGCAGCCTTACCCTGCCGCTCGGGGGGCGCCGACATGCCGGGTTCTTCGCCGACAACGACCGCATGGCCGCCACGTTCGAGAAAGTCGCTCCGGCGGGGACAGGGCTGGGCTATCGAGCGGCTGTCGGGCGCGAAACGGGAAGGGGGGCATGGTTCGAGGGCGCGGCGACCCTGCGTTCGTCGACCGGACAGCTGGACATGGCGGCGACGCGGCGCAGCGGCGCCGTCATGACGCGCGTGGAAGCGCGCGGCGCGCTCGTGGCGACCGGCGGCGGCCTGCTGATGGCGACGCCCAGTGTCGACGATGGACTGGCGATCGTCGAGGTGCCAGGAGGCGAGCGCATTCCGGTCTTCCTGGAGAACCAGCCGGTGGCCGCAAGAGCGGGCGGCGGCCGGCCGGCGATCGTCACCGGTCTCCAGCCTTATGTCGCCAACCGGATCTCGGTCGACCCGGAAGCCTTGCCGATCACCGGCGAACTGGGCGGGGTGGAACAAGTGGTGGCGCCGGGGTGGCGTCAGGCTGCCCGCGTCGTGTTCGGTGCTCGCGAGGTTCATCCCGCGCGGCTGCGGCTCGTGGACGAGAACGGCTCGACCCTGCCACCGGGCTTGGCAGTGAGCCTGGGATCGGGGGAGGAGCCGACCGTTACGGGCTATGACGGCGAAGTGTTCCTGAACGATTTCGAGCCTGGCGCCCCGCTGGTGGTCCTGCGCAGCGGCGTGACCGCCTGCCGTGCAGTGCTTCCCGCAGCGATGGTGCAGGATCCCCTGGCAAGGGCGACGCAGGTCATCTGCCGATCGTATTCGACGGAGTCGCATAAATGACGCGCAAGTTTATGATGATATTAGCATTTTTTGCCGTCATGGCACCGGAAGGCTCGGCTTGGGCCTTGTGCGTGCTCTGCTCGTGTTCGGCGTCGACACCGGGGCTTGCTTTCGGTCCTTACGATCCGACATCGAACAGTCCGCGCGATTCCAACGCGACGGTCTCGATCAACTGCACAGGCGTGGCGGCCTTGCTGGGGACGATCGATATTGCGCTGAGCCCCGGAGGATCGAACAGCATTCCGAACCGCAGGCTGATCCAGGGCGCGGACAGGCTGACCTACAACATCTATTCGGATTCCAACTATACCACACTCTGGGGTGACGGTTCAGGTGGCACTACCGGCGTGAGCCTCCCGTTCAATGGGCTGCTGACGTATGCCGCCACCGTCACGGCTTACGGGCGCATCCCCGCGCATCAGTATGTGCGCGCGGGGGCCTATACCGATACCGTGACGATCACGGTCACTTATTGAGCGGGCGCCGGCCGATCACGGCGTCAAGGTGACCATCACCACATCGTGGGGGGCGACCGTGGCAGAATAGCTGCCCTTCATCGCGCCCAGCTCCCTGTGGGCCCAGAGATCCCGCAGCTTGAGCGACTGGTCGGCCGGATAGTCCAGCTGCGCCCAGTTCACCGTCAGCTTTACAGGCGCCTCGCCGCGATTGAACAGCAGTGCGGCGCGCTTGCCGTCCGCCAGGGTGCGGACCCAGACTTCGCCGTTCCCATCCCTGGCGATGCGGCGGCCCTGGCGGCCCAGCTTGTCCTGATCGACGGCGATGACATCCCTGTTAAGCAGGATCGCCTTCGTCTCCGGGGTCATGTTTGCCACGTCGTTGCCGGCAATCAGCGGCGAGGCCATCATGGCCCAGAGCGAGAAGTGGCTGCGGTATTCGGTGGTGGTCATGCCGCCGTTGCCGACTTCCAGCATGTCCGGATCGTTCCAGTGCCCCGGCGCGGCATAGGGCCAGAGCGGCTCGTTGAGATCGACGATATCGAGCATGCCCAGCGCATAGCCGTGCTTGCCGGACCACTTGTCGGTAATGTCGCCGGTGGTGCGCCACATGTTGCCGATCTTCGAGGCCCAGAGCCACGGCTTGTTCGTGCCCCATTCGCAGAGCGAGAGGAGCACATCGCGCCCCGTGGAGCGCAGCGCGTCCGACATCAGCGCATAGGCTTCTTCCGCGTTGCGGCTGCCGGTACTGCACCAGTCGTACTTCAGGTAATCGACGCCCCACGACGCGTAAGTGATCGCGTCCTGATATTCGTGGCCCTGGCTGCCGGGGCGGCCGCCGCAGGTCTTAGTGCCGGCATCCGAATAGATGCCGAACTTCAGACCCTTGGAATGCACGTAATCCGCCGTGGCCTTGATCCCCGAGGGGAAAGCCTTGGTATTGGCGGTGATGAAGCCCTTGGCGTCACGCTCGCCATGCCAGCAGTCGTCGATGACGAGGTAGTTGTAGCCCGCGTCCTTCATGCCGGTGGCGACGATCGCGTCCGCCGTATTGCGGATCGTCTTTTCCGAGATATTGCAGGCGAACTTGTTCCAGCTATTCCAGCCCATCGGCGGAGTCTGCACCAAGCCATTGGCCACGCGCGCCGGGTCCTGCGAAGGCGGAAGCCGGTTCTGATCGACTTCCTCCGCCAGAGCGGGGCAGGTGAGCGCCACGGGAGCAAGGCTCAGGGCGAGCGCGGCGAACTTCGCAAAACGCGGCATGATAGGCGTTCTCTCTTTTCGGCTTAATTGGGGCAGATCGCGCCAGTGGGATCGGCATCGAGCTTGACGGTGGCGACCGAGATCGTGTCGCCCGCATTGCCTTGCAGCACGAAGGGACGCGCGATCTTCGTCATGTCCGCGCCAGCCTTGGCGAAGCAGGAGAGCGAGACCTTGACGCTGCTCCATTGGCCGGGCGCGCCGGTGAAGACCTTGCCGCCGTCGAGGAAGGTGGTGCCTACCGCCAGCTTCGGCGCAGCGGCTCCCTTGGCATCGACGCGGTAGTCGATGCGCAGGCTGAGCATCGCATTGCTCTGGCGATTGAGATCGACCGTGGGGCCTTCGATGCGCACTTCGCCGGGGCCGGAGAAAGTGAGCTGACGCGCACCTTCCTGCGTGCCGCCGCCATCGACGTTCTTCACCGCGACCGCACCGCCTGTGGCGAGCTTCCACGGGGCGAGCACCTTGCCCGGCAGGTAGTAGACCGAAACGTTCGAGAGCGAGGCATCAAGCCCGGCCACTTCGCTCAGCTGCGGGACCGCGGTCTTGTCCTTGTAGGTCAGGCCATAGCCATAGGCGAACTGCGGATCGTAACCCGGCTGGCCCACGTTGTTGGCGAACTGGCCCGCGTTCTTCGGCCAGGAGTAGCTGAGTTTGCCGCGGAAATCCTTGTTCGGCGTGCCGTCCTTCCTGGCGACCAGCACGTCGGCCAACCCTTCGCCCTCGGAACCGGGCAGGAACGCGGCGACGAAAGCGTCGGACTGGTTGATTTCCGGATTCACCCAGAGCGCGCGGCCCGAGATGAAGACCGAGACGACCGGAATGCCCGCCGCCTTCAGTGCCTTCAATTGCGCCAGCGCTTGCTTGTCGCCCGGCTGGAATTCCAGCGTGGAGATGTCGCCGACCATTTCGGCGTAAGGCGTCTCGCCGAAGACGACCACGGCGACGTCGGGCTTCGGCCCGGTCGCCTTGCCATCGGCGCTCAGCGTGGCAGTGCCGCCCGCAGCCTCGATCGCGGACTTGAGCCCGCCCCAGATCGAAGTGGCACCGGGGAAGTCGGCATTGGTGTTGCCGGTGCCCTGCCAAGACATCGTCCAGCCGCCGGTCTGCATGCCGATATCGTCGGCATGGGTGCCGGTGACGAGCACTTTCTGGCCCGGCTTGATCGGCAGCAGCGCGCCGTTGTTCTTCAGCAGCACCAGCGATTCCGCCGCAGCCTGACGCGCCACCGCGCGATGCTCTGGTGTGCCGAGTTCGGTGCGCTGCTCATAGGGACGCGCGGGATCGAACAGGCCCAGCTTGAACTTCACGCGCAGGATGCGGCGCACCGCATCGTCCACGCGCACCATCGGGATCGTGCCGTCCTGAACCTGCTTCAGCGTATTGTTGAACAGGTCCTTCCAGTCGTTCGGCACCATCGCCATGTCGAGGCCGGCGTTGAAGGTCTGCGGGCAATTGCCGTTGGTGCAGCCGGGGATCTGGCCATGCGCGTTCCAGTCGCCGACGGTGAAGCCCTGGAAGCCGAGGCGGCCTTTCAGCACATCGGTCAGCAGTGTCTTGTTGCCATGGTTCTTGACGCCGTTCCACGAGGAGAAGCTGGCCATGACCGTCATCGCCCCGGCATCGATACCGCTGACGTAGCCGGGTACGTGAAGCGCGATCAGGTCCTTTTCGGGGATCTGCGCGTCGCCCTGGTCGATGCCGCCATGGGTGCCGCCGTCGGCGAGGAAGTGCTTGATCGATGCGGCGACATTGCCGTTCTGGATGCGGCTCTTGCCGGGCACCCCCTGAAGCCCACGCACCATGGCGGCGGAATATTCGCGGGTGATTTCGGGCCGCTCGGAATAGCCCTCATAGCTGCGGCCCCAGCGATCGTCCTGCGGCACCGTGACGGTCGGCCCGAAGGCCCAATCGAAGCCGGAGGCAGCACTTTCGGCGGCGGTTACTTGCCCGATCTTCTCCATCAGCGCGGGGTCACGCATAGCGCCCAGGCCGACGTTGTGCGGGAAGATGGTGGCGCCGAAGACGTTGGAATTGCCGTGGACCGAATCCATGCCGAAGATCACCGGGATCGGCACATGGCCGGGGCGCTTTTCGATCGAGATCTGGCGGAACGCTTCGGCCGTTGCGATCCAGTCGCTGGCGGGGCCACGGTCGTTGCCCGAAAGCGGCGGATCGTTGCCGCCGCCCAGGATCGAGCCGACCGGATATTCGCGCAGTTCTTCCGGCTTCATCGAGGCGATGCTGGGCTGGATCATCTGCCCGACTTTCTCACGCACCGACATCTCGGCCATCATCCGGGTGATCTTCGCCTCGGTTTCCGGATCGACGAGGCCGGTGCTCCTGGCCTTGGGCCAGAGTTCGGGATGTGCAGTGGCGGCAGGCGATGCCTCCTGCGCGAGCGCGCTGGCGATCGGCAGGCTCGCAGCGCCAAGGGCAAGAAACACGGCAAGAGTACGAGGCATCGAGTGGTCCTAGATTATGGAGACGGGCGCTGGTTGCGCGGATCGTGCAATGTCCGTCTGCATGGCGCAATGTTCGGCGATGAATTCGTCATGCGGAATGCCGAGCGCCGTGGCCCGGCCGATGGCTTCGCGCATCTTGGCGAAAGACGCGCCGAGTTCCTCGGCGCTGAGCTGGTCTGCCAGAGGATCATGGCGTGGGGGCAGGATGTCCAGCCCGGCGTACATCGACAGCCAGCTCGGCGGCTGGAAGGAGTCCCATTCGTAGCGCGGCAGCTTCCCGCCCCCGGCGAAGGCGCGCACGCGGCTGGCCAGGGTCTCGGGCAGTTCCAGCGCGCGGCATGCGTCCCACATCGGTTCGCCATGCCGGCGATTGCCCCAATAGTGCAGCAGCAGAAAATCGCGGATACGCGCATATTCGAGGCTGGTGATGCGGTTGAACTCGTCCGCCAGCGAGGGTTCGAAATCCCGGTCCGGGAAGTGGGCCAGCAGCCGCTCGACCCCGCTCTGGATCAGGGTGATCGAGGTGGATTCCAGAGGTTCGAGAAACCCCGCCGCCAGACCGATCGCCACGCAGTTCTTTTCCCATACGCGGGTGCGATGCCCGGTGCGGAACCGCAGCATGTTGGGTTCGGCCAGTTGCTCGCCTTCGAGGCGCGAGAGCAAGGTGGCGGTGGCCTCGTCGTCGGAGATGTGGCGGCTCGAATAGACGTAGCCATTGCCGACGCGGTGCTGGAGCGGAATGCGCCATTGCCATCCGGCGGACAGGGCCGTGCTGCGGGTATAGGGCGTCAGTGCGTCGCCATGGGTGCAGGGCACGGCCACGGCGCGGTCGCAGGGAAGCAGGTGGGTCCAGTCGTCGTAAGGAACTTCGAGTGCCTGGCCCAGCAGCAGGCTGCGGAAGCCCGAGCAGTCTATGAACAGGTCCGCTTTCAGGGTGTCGCCGCCGTTCAGGGTGACGGAAGCGATGCGTCCGTCTTCGCCGCCGCGATGGACGCCGGCAATGGTGCCTTCGACATGGGCGACGCCCAGTTCCTCGCGGGCGCGCTGCGAGAGAAAGCGGGCGAAAAGTCCGGCGTCGAAATGGATGGCCCAGTCGAACACGCCCAGATCGTTGGCGGGTTGCTCGGGCGGCAGGACCACGAGATTGCGCATGGCTGCCTCGGTCGCCAGGCAATAGGCCGAGAGCGGCGTGTCGTCACCGGCCATGCGCCGTTTGAGCCAGAACTGGTGGAACGGCACCGAGAAGGCATCGACGCCGTAGCGGCCGAAGGGATGGAAGAAGTTCGTGCCCGGCCGTGACCAGTCGCGGAACTCGATGCCGAGCTTCACCGTGCCCTGGGTCGCGCGCATCACGTCGAATTCGCTGACGCCGATGGCGCGGAAATAATCGCGGATCGCCGGGACCGTGGCTTCGCCCACGCCCACGGTGCGGATATCGGGAGATTCCACCAAGGTGATCTGCACGGGGAGGCGCCGCAGCCGGGTCGCCAGGAGATTGGCCGTCATCCATCCGGCGGTGCCGCCGCCGACGATCAGGATGGAACGGATCGCATTGTCTGTCATCGCAGGAAACTCCCCGGGCTGGGTCTACCGTGTCGGGCCGAGCCGGAAAAGGATCCCCCCCGCCCGGAGGAGGTGGGCGGGGGAGAAAGGGAGGAGCCTAGAACTTGACGCGCGCGCCCATGGTGAAGCGGCGTTCGAAGATATTGTTGTAGGCCTTCTGGTCCTTCCAGGTGAGGTAGTACTTCTCGTACTCGCCCGTCAGGTTGGAACCCTGGCCGTAGATCGTGATGTTCGGCGTGATGTCGTAGCTGACCGAGGCATCGACGTAGTTGGTGGGCGCCTGGTACAGTTCGAGCCCGGTGATGCCGCCGAAGTTGGACTGGACCGCACGCTCCGAACGGTAGTTCCAGGCCACGCGCGCCTGGAAATGCGAGTCCTGGTAGAACAGCGCAGCGTTGGTCTGGATCTTCGAGTTGTCCTGGAACGGGATCTTCTTGCCGGCCAGGTCCTTGTCGCCGGTGTTCGAAGGCGAGAAGGTGAAGTTCGTGTCGATGCCGAAGTTCGACAGGAACCCTGGGACGAAGCCGAGATCGGTGAACGAGATCTTGGCGCCGGCCTCGATGCCCTTCAGCGAGCCGCCGGATCCCTGGACCGGGGTGCTGATGGAGACCGTGCGGCCGCGAACGACGCCGTCGTTGTCCGGCAGGTCGGTACGGTTCTCGTTGCCGGCCTGGATGAAGCTGTCGACGTCGATGTAGAAGGCGCCGACGCTCAGCAGGCTTCCCCGGCCGAGATAGTATTCGAGGGAGCCTTCCACATTGGTGGCACGCCAGGGATCGAGGTTGGGATTGCCCGTCTGGCTACCGCCGGTCACGCGGAAGATCGGCGTTCCGGGTACGCTGGTGTCGATGGCGTAAGTGGGGTTCAGGCCGCCGCCCCACTGGTTGAGGTCCAGCAGGGTCATCGTCTTCGAGAAGGCGAAGCGGAACTTCAGGTTCTGCGCGAAGTCGAAGGCGACGTTGAAGGCCGGAAGGATGTCGGTGAAGCTGCGCTTGGTGTCGACCGAGCCTCCCAGCTCGTTGGCCAGACCGTAGGGCTGCGGCCCGCCGGTGACGTACTGGGTGATGTCGAGCCGGGTGTTGATCACCTTGACGCCGCCGTTACCCGAGAAAGGCACGCCGAAGAAATCGCCGTGGAAGTCGGTCTGGACGTAGCCCGAGATCTGCTTGACGCCGACGTTGAAGGAAGCGCCGGGGTTCATGACTTCGACGTTTCCGGGGTAGAACTCGTTCTGGAAGGCCAGCGCGTTGTCCATCGCCTTCGGGTCGAGCACATACATGTTCGGCACGCCGGCCACGCCCGGGTTGAACAGCTTGACGCGGCCGCCCAGGGTCGGGTCGTTGGCAAGGCGCGTCAGGCCCGCCGTGTAGAAGCCGGAAGCGTCGCCCGCGCTGCAGGAGCTGTCGCTCATCGGCACGTCGAAGGCCTTCCACTTGACGAGGCAGCCGTTGGGATCGCTGGCCTGCCCGGCATAGAGCGGTGCCGCACGGTCGAATTCGTAGTCGTTCACCGAACGCTCGGAATAACGGCCGCCGAAGCTGACCGTCAGTTCGGGCGATGCTTCATAGGAGCCATCGGCGCGCACGACCTTGAGGTCGCCGTTGCGGCGATAGTTGCCTTCCGAAGACATTGTCTTCAGCGCATAGTTGCTGATGTCGCCCAGTTCGCTCAGGAGCTGCGAGGGCAGGGTGAAGACTGGCTTGTTGCCGGTGAAGTCCACCACGGCCGGAAGCGAGTTCAGGCCGGCGATGGTATTGACCGTGTAGCCGTTCGGGTTGAACACCCGGTCGCCGCCCGGATAGTGGCCGATGCCGCCCGGCTGCCACTGCTGGCCGTCCGACATGCTGAACTGCAAGTAGCTCTGGTCGTAATACTGGTGAGCCTTGCCATAGATGCCGCGCAGGCTGCCCTTGAAGGGGCCGCCGTTGTCGAACTTCAGTTCCAGGTTGTAGTTCTGCGACTGCGACTTGTAGCGGTCGGTCTGGGCGTAGGAATCGAAGTTGCCGAGGTCGTAGTTGTAGACCTGCGTGGTGTTGAGATTGTAGGTCCGGCCGTCTTTGCCCACCACGGTCGTTCCCGTGTCGCGCGACTGGCCGGGCACGAATTCCGCCGCCTGCCAGTTGACGTCCTGCATCTGGAAGCCGGCCGTGCGGTCATGCTCGGTCTGCTTGGTGAAGAAGGCGTCGCCCGTCAGGGTCAGGGCGTCGTTGATCATCCATTGCGCTGACCCGTTGATGCCCAGGCGCTGGCGCTGGTTGATCTTGTTCCAGCCGGTGAAGCCCTGGGGAACGATGAAGGCGTCGTTGGAATTGCCGTTGCCGTTGACGTCCACGCCGCCGGCCACCACCGTACCGCGCGGGCGGTTCGCGGGCGAGAAGCCGTTCGTGGAGGTGGCGTCCTGCGTGCCTTCGTCATGCAGAGTGGCCCCGTAGCCTTCCTGGATGCCGTTGTGCGAATTGGACAGGCGCACGTCGGAATAGGCGGCCGAGACCATCACTCCGAAGCGGTCGTTGTGCCAGGACAGCAGGCCGTTGAAGTTCGGATCGAACTTGTGCTTGGTCTTGTCCCCGTAGGCGCCTTCCGCGGCAAGAGCGACCGTCACGCCCTCCTTCAGGTCGAAGGGGCGCCGCGTGCGCAAGTTGACCGTGCCGGTGATGCCGGCATTGAGCGAATCGGCCGTGGCGGACTTGATGACATCGGCGCCGGCGAAGAGCTGCGAGGGGATGTCGTTGAAGTTCGGCTGGATCGTGGTGATCGACTGCGCGCCAAGGTAGGCTTCGCCGTTGAGCAGCGTGGTCACCTGCGGCAACCCGCGGATGTTGATGGTCGAGCCTTCGCCCGCGCTGCGCAGGATCTGTACGCCCGGAATGCGCTGGAGAGAGTCGGAAATGGTGACGTCGGGCAGCTTGCCGATGTCTTCGGCGGAAATGGAATCGACCACCGAGGTGGCATTGCGCTTGATGTTGACGGCGCGTTCCTGCGAGGCGCGAATACCGGTGACGACGATGTCGCTTCCCGTGGGCTCGCTGCCCGGTTGGGCGGTGGCGGGGCTGCCGGCCTGTTCCGCCACGGCCAGCCTGGTGGCCGATCCAGTGACGACGGGCGCGCCCTGCTGCGCGGCGTCCTGAGCCAAGGCGCCATGCGCCGAACCCAGGGCGACCATCGACGTCGCGGCCATCAGGACACTGCGACGCACGAAACTGTGCTGATTCATTCCCCTCATTTCCTCTCCTCTCACGCGCTATGCGTGCCTCGCTGGTTCGGAGAGGGGCGTCGACCCAGCGGTCATGAGCGCCGCTTTCCTCTCCTGGTACGAGCATTCTTTGTGACTCGTGTTGCGGTACACATCCGCTCAAAGCAAAAAGCGGTCAACTTAAATTTTTTCTTTTTTGTTAGTTAGGGGACTGTTCCGGTTGTAGTCCTTGGCACCATGAAAAGAGAGGATCGCACTGTAACCGCTCCCGATTCGGGAGAAACCCGCGGCAAGCGACTGGCCGTTTCGCTTTCCGGTACCAATTTGGCCCGGGCCAGCGACTACAATCAGCGCATCGTGCTCCAGGCCATTCGCCTGAGCGGAGAGACTACGCGTATCGCCCTGGCGAAGCAGACCGGGCTGACGGCGCCCACGATCGCCAACATCACCTCGCGCCTCGGGGAGATGGAACTGATCGCGCATATCGGCCGCAAGCATGGCGGCCGGGGGCAGCCGGCGCTGCGCCTTGCCATCAACCCCGACGGCGCCTTCGCCATCGGCCTCAATGTCGATCGCGACCATATTACCCTGGTGGCGCTCGACCTCGCCGGCGAAGTCCGCAGCCGGGTGACTCGGGAAGTCCGTTTCGCCATGCCGTCCGACGTGGTGGACATCATCTCGGCCGAGCTGGAAGGCGTGCTGGCCGCGGGCAAGATCGACCGTGAACGCATATTGGGCGTCGGCGTCGCGCGCCCTGACGACTTGGGCGGGATCGTCCTGCCGCACAAGCCGGAGGGTTACGAAAGCTGGTCGCAAGTCGACTTTTCCGCGCTTTTGAAGGAGGTTCTGCCCTGGCCGATCCACGTCGACAACGACGCGGCGGCAGCCGCACTGGGCGAGGCGCAAGGGGTGGGCGGACAGGAGCGGCCGAGCTTCTTCTATCTGCTCATCAGCGCTGGTCTGGGCGGCGGTCCGGTGGTCGACGGCAGCTACTATCGCGGTGCGCGCTCGCGCAGCGGAGAGATCGGGCTCATGCCGGATGCCGGCGGCGCGGAGCCCGGGGCGGTGGTGCAGGATACTGTCTCGTTGTCCGCCATCGAGGAGCGTCTTCTGCGCGAAGGTCGTCCGCTGAAATCGCTCGATGATCTCCTCGCGCTCGATCCGGTCATGGCGACCACGGTGGATCAATGGATCGCCGATGCCACCCGCGCGCTGACCGGCCCGTTGGTGGCGGTGTCCTGCCTGCTCGATCCCGATGCGGTGGTGATTGGGGGGCGCCTTCCGGTGCCGCTGATCGAGCGGCTCAGCGCCCGGATCGACGCGGCTCTGGCGCAGGTTCCCATGCCCAACCGGGTGCCGGTCCATCCCGGGCAGATGCCCGCGGAGGCCCCTGCGATCGGCGCGGCGATCCTGCCCTTCCTCGATCAACTGCTTCCTTCGGATGCCATCCTGATGCAGGCGGGTCGATCCGAAGAGTTATAAAAAAGAAATTGTCTTATTCATCCGCCATGCCATCATGCCGCGACATCGAAGCGGTGTGGGGCATGACCGGGTGAACCGGCGCGCCAGCTCCATCTCCGTCCCATGACATGATCCAATGCCGGAGAGGAATATGCCGAAGATCCCACCCATGCAGCGGGCTGCTGCGTGACCATGCGGATTGGAATCGATTACGGTGGGACGAAAATCGAGGCTGCCGCTCTCTCGAAGGACGGTGAGGTCCTGCACCGCCGCCGCATACCGACACCCGACAAGTACGATCTGGCGCTGACGACGCTGCGCGATCTGGTGGCGGCTGTGGAGGCGGAAGTTGGCCGCCGGGGGACTGTCGGGATCGGCACCCCGGGGTCTCTCACGCCGGGTACGGGACTGATCCGCAACGCCAATTCGGCGTGCCTGAACGGTCAGCCTTTCCAGCGCGATCTCGAAGCCGCGCTGGGCCGGGAGGTCCGGCTTGCCAACGATGCCAATTGTTTCGCCCTGTCCGAAGCCATCGACGGCGCGGCAGCGGGGAAAGCCTCCGTTTTCGGGCTGATCGTCGGCACGGGTTGCGGCGCGGGTTATGTGCTGGACGGCAAGGTGGTTGGCGGTGCGCATGGGCTGGCCGGCGAAGTCGGGCACATGCCGTTGCCGGACCCCGGCCCGGACGAACTGCCGGCGCCGGCCTGCTGGTGCGGGCTGCGCGGATGCCTTGAGAACTGGGTCTCGGGAACGGGGTTCCAGCGCGCATTCAAGGCCGCGACGGGGCGCGATCTCGATCCTCCCGCAATCGTTGCGGCCGCGCGGGATGGCGATGCAGCGGCGCAGGAAGCGCTGCGGCGCTACCGAGACAGGCTGGCGCGCGGGCTGTCGGTGGTGGCCAACCTCATGGATCCGGACGTGATCGTGCTGGGCGGCGGAATGTCGAATGTCGGCCAGATCTACGAAGGATTGGCCGAAGCGGTTCAGGCCCGAACGTTCTCGCGCGCGTGGGCCGGAGCGGTGGTTCCGGCGCGCTGGGGCGACAGCTCAGGCGTGCGCGGCGCGGCGCTGCTCTGGGATCCGGAGGAAGTACCGGTGCCTTCGTGACGTGTCAGGGCGCCGTGCGAAGGGCGCAGACTTCGGCCGAGAGCTTCTCAACGACCCTGGCCCCGGCGGCGGTGAATTCCATTGAGCGGGCCTCGTTTGAGAAGCGCGGCCATGCGGGCAAGGCGCCGCCGTTGGGATCGCCGCTGCGGGCAAAGTTCACCCAATAGGCGGCCAGCGGCGCGAGGGCCTGATCGGAAGCGCCTTCATCGCCAAGCACGTAGCGGATTTCGGAGCCATGGGTCACGGGCTTGGCGTCCGGCCCATCGAGGTCGAACTGGTAGTGCCACGTTGCGCCGCCCGATCGCCCGCGCTCCGCGGCAACATGGAGCGAAGGGCAACGGAAGGTAAGGTCGTTGGCCAGCCGCAAGTTGAGGTCGGCCGGAGGTGCCTGGCCCTGGACAAGTCCGTAGGTCTCCATGGCCCTGCCGGCATTGGCACCGAAACCCCGTGCGATGGCACGCTCCGGTGCGCCGTAGAGCCCGAGTTCGTAGAGGTTGTTGCCGATCAGTAGAGGAATCTCTCGCCCCACGCCGCGCGACAGGGCGGCCGCGGGCGTCTCGGTCAGGACCGTGCCGTCCGTCACGGCCTGCAGCCAGATGAAGCTCTTGTCGTCCAGGCCGGGAACGTCGGCGGCGTCGCTGGCACGGAGCAGGGCCTCGGCGGGAAGCGCGCGAAGCTGCCGGGCACTGGCGTGAGGCGGCGCTCCGGCCGCGCGCACGATGGTTTCGCCCAGCGCCTCGTTCTGCGCCAGGCTTCGCGGTGGCAGACCGAAGCCCGGCGTGCCGCTTTCGGCAATGGCCTTGGTGAAAAGCCCCTTCGCGCCGGGTGAGAGCATCTGCAGCCCGACATCCTGAGCGCCTGCCGATTCCCCGAAGATCGTGACATTGGCCGGGTCGCCGCCGAAGCGGGCGATATTCGCGCGGACCCAGCGCAGGGCGGCCTGCTGGTCCATGAGGCCATAATTGCCCGAATGCGCGCCCAAGGCGGCATGCGAGAGGAAGCCGAACGCGGAAAGGCGGTATTGCAGGCTCACCAGCACCACACCGCGGCGCACGATGGGAGAGGCCACCGTTCCCGCGCCGCTACCGGCGCGGTTGCCACCGCCATGGATCCACACCATGACCGGCAGCGGCGCCTTCGGTTTCAGGGAAGGCGTGGCGACGTCCAGGTAGAGGCAGTCTTCCGACTGGTTTGCGGCCGCCCCGTGGTTCCACCCATAGTCCACCTGCATGCAGGCCGGAGCCGAGCGCACCGCTTCTCGCACGCCTTGCCACGGCGCGACGGGTTGGGGCGGCTGCCAGCGGAAGTCGCCGATCGGCGGAGCGGCGAAGGGAACACCGCGGAACAGGCTGCGGCCGTCCGGCGTCGCTTCGCCCTGGATCGTCCCGGCATCGGTTTCGACGACCGGGGCGGGGGTGCTCGCAGCCGAAGCCGCGAGCAGCATTGCGGCGATCACGGTATGCGGGCGGCGGCTAGCGGCCGCGGGGCGGGTAGCGCGAGCGCCTGGGTGAAGGCGGCCTCGGCCACCTTGTTCATCACTTCGTAGCCGGCCGGGGTCGGGTGGACGTGATCCGACGTCAGCCCTTCGCGTGCGCCGAGACCGGTGCCTTTCATGGCCGTCCAGTAATCGGCATAGACCGATCCGGTTTTGGCAGCATAAGTCTTGAGCCAAGCGTTGATCCGCTGGATACGCGGACCCGTATCCAGGCCGGGGCGCCAGGGGAACAGATCGGCGGGCGGGATGGAGGCCAGGATCACGCGGATGCCGTGGGCCTGGGCCATTTCCACCATGGAGCGGAAGTTGGCCTGGATCTGCTCGTCGGTCATCGGTCCGGTATTTCCGGCGATGTCGTTGGTCCCGGCCATGATCTGGACGACTTGTGGATTGAGGTCGATCACGTCCTGCCGGAAGCGCAGCAGCATCTGGGAGGTGGTCTGCCCGCCGATGCCGCGCCCAATCCTGCCGGGCGTGAAGAAGGCGCGATCGAGATCGTACCAGCCCTGCGTGATGGAATCGCCCATCAGGACGATACGAGGCTTCACGGTGCCCACGACATCGGTGGCATTCGCCTCGCGGTAGCGCGCGCTCCAGGCCCAGTCCGTACGCAAACGCAGGTCCGCGGCCTGCGCGGCGGTCTGGACCGGCAGGGTCGAAACGGCCGGGGCCTGGGCCAGGGCGGGCGGCGCGATGGCAAGGGCGGCGACGGCAACGGAAAAAGCGGGCAGGGTCTTTAGTCGCAAGGTCATTTTCCTGTGGCGATGGTCCGGGGTGCGACGTTCCAACCGCGGAGCTTGACGGAAGGTGAACTTCCGGCTGCATCCCTGGGGGCAGTGATCGTCACGTTACGCGTCTCGCCTGGCAGGAGCGAGATGTAATTGTCTGAAAAATAGGCCGGAAGGACCTGTTTGCCGGCAGCGTCGAACAAGGTCAGCTTGGTCTGGATTGCAGCCGTCTTGCCCGGATTGCTCAAGGTGACCTCGATTTTCGCTTCGTCGCCAGCTTGCGCGGCCCGCGCTTGCGCCGTGAGCGGGACGGGGGCCATGGTGCCGAGGGCCTGAAGCGCCTCGTCGCTGGCGGCCTGCCAGTAGAAATTGTCGGAAAGGCGTGTTCCCGTTGTGTCGAGCGCTTCGAGGCGGATCAGGACCGGCCCGGATGCCGTCAATGGCGCCAGGTCGAGCGTGAAGGCATCGCCGACTTTGCCGCCGACGAGGTCGAGCTTCTTTTCCTGCGCCGCGAGCTGCCGGCCATCAAGCGCCTGGATCACCGCGCGCACCGTCACGCCGCTCAGTCCCGTCATCCGGTTGTTCACCAGGATCACCTTGTGGTCCGGCAGGTTCATCTGGACGTGGACCGGCTCGGAGGCCTTCTTCATCCCGTAGAATGCGCCATGGGTGTCATAGTCGGAAGACAGGATCTGCCAGGCCGAACTTGGCCATGCGGGCTGCGTCATCCAGAGCATGCGTCCCGAATTCTCGGTCCAGAGTCCGGCATTCATGCCCTCGAAGATCGCGCGGTAGCTTTCGTACTCCAGCATTTGTGCCTTGCGCTCGAAGTCCGGCAGGCTGGTGGCCTTGCCGAATTCACGGTCCATGGCATCGGTGAAGCTCTTCACCGCGCCGTTCCCGGTCTGATGCCAGTCGTGATAGGCCCAGGTATCGCTGATCGGCCAGCGCTCGCTTGCCGGGATGGCGCGTTCCCAGGATTCCAGCGTCGGGAAGGAAGGCGTGCCAACTTCGACCGCGAAGCCCTTGGAATATTCGGTGAAATACTTTTCGGGCGCGCGCCAGTTATAGGGCCCGGAATCGTGCAGGTTGATGCGATTGGAAGAGGCCATGTAGAGCCGGGTGCCGTCTTCCTGGCGCAGCATGGCATCCAGGCCCTCGTTGAGGATCGGCTGCGGCACGCCTTCGTTGCGGCCGAACCACAGGATGATCGAAGGGTGGTTGCGGAAGCGCTGGACCACGTCCGTGGCATTGCGGAGGAACAGCCCGGCGTCCTCGGCCTCGATGTTGTAGTCCTGCGTCGATTCCCAGAAATCGCTCATGACCATCAGGCCGTATTCGTCCGCCAGGTCGAAGAAGCTGGCCTGGGTGTTCTGGCCCACCCAGTTGCGGATGACGTTGACGTGGGCGTCCTTGTGGAGCTTGAAGAACGGCTCCAGCCGCTGGCGGTCGACCCGCTTCATGAAATCGTCCATGCCGATCGAGCCGCCGCGCGCGGCGATCCGCACGCCGTTGACGCGCAGGACGAGGAAGGGCGAGAGCGCTTCGTCGCCCTGGATCGGCGTGACGGCTGGGGACTTGTCGGCGCCGGGAGCGAAGGAATAGGCCCAGCCGCCGCGCACCTGCCGGATCGCCTCGTGTCGCTCGTCGACGATCTGCTGGCCGAGCGCGCGGGCCTTTTCGAAGTCTATGACGACCCGGTCGAGGTTGCCGGCATCGTCCACCAGCGACATCTCGTACGTCACCTGCCGCATGCCGAAACGCAGGTCCTTCGCGTCGGACCTGGCGCCGTCCACCGAAGCGGTCAGATGCAGCGTGTGCAGCGCCGGGTCGCCGTAGCCGTTCGGCCACCAGAGCTTCGGATTGCGTACCGCAAGGGCCGCATCGCTGTCTGGCGAGAAGCGCACCGCCGCGGACTGATGCGCGGGAATGGTGATCGACCGCTCGACCGCCACGTCATCGAAAGCGGCGCGCACGGTTGCGGTGCGGGGCTGGTCGGACAAGTTCTCGACAGGAACCGTGATCTCGACATTCGCCACGGAATTGTCGGCGCGGGGCAGGGTGGTGACGACTTGCGGATCGCCGATCTGGACGTCTCCCGAGGCGCGCAGTTGCACGTCCTGCCAGAGACCTGTCTGTCGGTCGCGAATGGTGGGGATCCAGTCCCAGCCTTCGGAAGCGCCGAAAGTCGGGCCGTCCAGCATCATGGCGCCGCCGTTCTCGCCCACGCCGGACGTCAGCGATTCCTCATGGGCGTGGCCCGGATGGGGCGGCGGCGAAACGCGGATCGCCACGGCATTGCGGCCGGGTTTGAGGTAGGCCGAAACATCGAAGCGGCCGCGCACGAAAGCGCCTCGGGTCGTGCCGACCTCGATGCCGTTGACCCATACCTGCGAACTGAAGTTCACACCGTTCAGCAACAATTCCAGATGCTTGCCCGATGTTTCTGAGGGCAGTTCGAACTCGGTGCGGTACCAGTAGTCCTGCCGTGCCAGCTTCTCGGGAATGACGAGGTTGTTCAGGCCATGGGCCGGGTCGGGATAGACGCCGCGATCGACCAGCGTGGTCAGCACCGTCCCGGGAACGGTTGCGGCGTACCACTTGCCGCTGGTGAAGCCGGGGCGCGAGATCGTGCTGCCGTCACCGGACACGGCCGGCGCTTCGGCGAGCGTCCATTTCTGCAGCGTCCACGCGGCATCGCCTTTGGCGACGAGCGCGGACGTTGGCGCGACGGGCTTCGCGATGGGCTTGTCCGGCGCGGCCGCGCTGCGCGGGAGTGTGGCGGGGGGCTGGGGCGTCAATTGCCCCTGCATCTGTTTCACCTGAAGCGGCCAGCGGGCACTCGTTTCGGTGAACTGGACCAGAGCCGGATCGCGGCCCTCTGCGGCGGCCTTGCGCAAGTCGGCAGGCGACATCACTCCGGCATCGATACGGAGCCCGACGAGGCGCGCGGCAATGCCGCCGGAGGGCTGGGTCGATGGCGCCACCAGCAGCTTGCCGGGTGCTCCCGCAAGCGGCTGCGTCAGGGTCGCAGCCAGGCGTCCGTCCACGAAGAGGCGCTGGCTGCCGCCTGCGGAGACGATGGCGTAGTGGTGCCAGGCGTCCGCTTTGCTCAGGGCGCCGCCCCGCGCAGTCTGCCCGCCGGCGGAAAGAACGGGCCGTCCCGCCGCGATGGAGAGCGAAAGCTGCGCCGCCGTCTCGTCTCCCAACGCGACCAGAGTGCCTTCGCTGCCGGCTTCAAGCGCGGCGCGGAAAGAGAGCGTCCAATCGCCCGCGGGCAAAGAGAGGTCGCTGGACCACGTCGGCGCCGCGGGAATAAGCTGGAGATCGAAGGGGCCGGCCACTTGCGCCCCTGCCGAAGCGGACACCGCCAGCCAGGAAACCGCGCATGCCATGCCCAGAACTGCTTGCGCAGAACGCTTCGTCCGTTTCATCATCCCCTGCCCCTCTATGCCGCTTCGGCCTTGTTTGACCAAGAAACACGGCTTCCGGGAAAAAGACAAATGTTTTTACATATTGCGGGACGGCTTTTTAACGGGAAGACTGTTCGCCGCTATTTCTGCTCTGTCGTTGACGTGGCAAGCCGCCTCGGCAATGTGCGGCGCGAAAGACGGGCTTCACTTCGATGGAATTTGGGCACTCGATGAGAATCGTCATCATCGACGACAGCGGATTGCGCGCGACGGTTCTCGAAGAGGGCCTGCGCGAGGCCGGGTATGACGATATCCATATCGTCCCGCCGCGCGGCGCCTTCGTGGCCCGCCTCGAACGGATGGCGCCCGACGTGGTGCTCATGGACCTTGGCAGTCCCAGCCGCGACACTCTGGAGGAAATGCTCAGCGTCAGCCGTGCGCTCGCGCGGCCCATCGCGATGTTCGTGGACAAGTCCGACGAGGCGATGATCGGTGCGGCCATCGATGCGGGTGTCTCGGCCTATGTCGTCGACGGGTTGCGCAAGGAGCGGGTGAAGCCGGTGCTTGAACTGGCGGTGCGGCGCTTCAATGCTTTCGCCCGGATCCAGGCCGAATTGGACGAGGCGCGCAATGCGCTTTCGGACCGCAAGGTGATCGATCGCGCCAAGTCCATCCTGATGGCGCAGCGCAACCTGTCGGAACAGGACGCCTATACGCTCCTGCGGTCGAGCGCGATGAACCAGGGGAAGAAGATCGTGGACGTGGCGCAGGCCCTGATTACCGCCAGCGACCTTCTGGGAGGGGGACTATGACGACGAACTTGCGCATCGCCTTCCTGCCGCTCACCGACGTGGCGGTGCTCGCCGTGGCGCAGGAGCGGGGCTTTGCCGAGGAAGAGGGGCTTTCGCTCGACCTCGTTCGCACGACCAGTTGGGCGACCCTGCGCGATCGTCTGGTCTATGGCCAGGTGCAGGCCGCGCACATGCTGGCGCCGCTGGCCGTGGCGGTGACGCTGGGCCTCAGCCAGCAACCCGCCGCGCTGGCCGCCCCTTACAAGCTGAACGTGAACGGCAACATGCTGGTCATGGCCAAGGACTTCGCGGCCGCGCTGGACCCGGACCTTGCCGGACGTCTGGCCGATCCGCTGGGCACGGCGCACGATTTTGCCGCTGCGATCGGCCTCTGGCGGCGCAAGCCGGTGATCGGCGTGGTCCATCGTTTTTCGAGCCATGCCTTGATGCTGCGCTACTGGCTGGCCAGCGCCGGTGTCGATCCCGACCGCGATGTCGTCTTGCGGGTGCTGCCGCCGTCGCTGACGGTCGAGGCGCTCCACGCCGGGGAGATCGACGGCTTCATCGCAGGCGAACCCTGGGGCAGCGCGGCGGTAGAGGCCGGGCTTGCCGAAACCGTCGCCGTGGGCGAGCGGATCTGGCGGCGCGGCGTGGAGAAAGTGCTCGCCTTCCGCCAGAACTGGATGGAGGAGAACCCCGAGACCGTCGATCGGCTCCTGCGGGCGCTGGTCCGCGCGGCAGCCTGGTGCGACGAGCCGGACAATCACAGCGCGCTGGCGGATCTGCTCGCCGCGCCGCGCTATGTGGATCAGCCCGCGGACCTGATCCGCCGCGCCCTGGCCGGTGAAATGGTGAACCGGGCAGGCGAACCGGCGATCCCCAATCCCGACTTCATGCTGTTCTCGCGCGAGGCCACGCCGTTTCCCTGGCGCAGCCAGGCGCTCTGGATCTATTCGCAACTGGTGCGTTGGGGCATGGTAGAGCACTCGGCCGACAGCGCCGCGCGCGCCGGAGCGGTGTTCCGTCCCGATGTTTTCCGCCGCGCCCTGGCTGGAAGCGATGTGCCCATGCCGGGTGCGAGCATGAAACTGGAAGGCGCCGTCCATTCGCCGCTGGCCGTGGGATCGCGCAAGGGCGACCTGACATTGGGGCCGGACAGGTTCTTCGACGGGCGCGTATTTGATCCCGAGCGTATCGACGATTACCTTGCGGGTTTTGTGCAACTGCGTTGATCGCCTTACCGAAGGCAGTGGAAAGTGGCGGATTCGCTGCCTGGGCAACGCTGGTCAGGCATCCTTTGACCAGGCGCCGAATTTTGTGCCTTGCAACATGACGCGAATCGCATGATGATGAGGGCCTCACGCGAAGACGCGTGACTACCGGATGCGCTGCTCCAAGGGCGGGGCGCCATCCTCACCGATATTCGCAGCAAAGCCGCTGACCGGGCTCACCCAAGGGTGACGTCCGGCCTGCGGCTTTTTTCGTGCCCGCTCTATGGGGAACCGACGATGGCAACCGCTTACTGGAAACGTGACGCAGAGGGCCGACAGGCCGACAACGCATCGGCCGATCTCGGCGGCGCATCGGAAGCCGGGACCAGCTTCTGGAAGGCCGGTCACGCGCCGACCTTGATCGCAGCCTTCCTCTATTTCGACCTTGCCTTCATGGTCTGGGTCTTGCTCGGCCCGCTGGCGCCGGAAATCGCCAGGACGCTGGGGCTGACTTCGGCCGAAAAGGGACTGATGGTCGCCACGCCAACACTCGCCGGCGCCTTGCTGCGGGTGGTCAACGGGCTGCTGGTCGACCGTATCGGACCCAAGCGTTCAGGCGCGATCAGCCAGCTTATCGTCATTGCCGGTCTGTTCTTCGCCTGGTTCATGGGCGTGAACAGCTTCGCGGGAACTCTGGCGCTCGGCGTGATCCTGGGCTTTGCAGGGGCGAGCTTCGCGATCGCGCTTCCGCTGGCGAGCCGCTGGTATCCGGCCGAGCACCAGGGCAAGGCGATGGGCCTTGCCGGCATGGGCAATTCGGGCACCGTGCTCGCTTCGCTTTTCGCGCCGATGCTTGCCAAGATGTTTGGCTGGAATGCCGTGCTGGGCCTTGCCTGCATCCCGCTGTCACTGGTCTTCGTCGTCTACATGCTCATGGCAAAGGATTCGCCCAACCAGCCGGCGCCGCGAAAGCTGGTCGACTATTTCGAACCGCTCAAGCAGGCCGACGCCTGGTGGCTCATGGCCTTCTATGCCGTGACTTTCGGGGGTTTCGTGGGCCTTGCCGCCTCGCTGCCCATCTATTTCACCGACCAGTTCGGCCTTACGCCGATCGTGGCGGGTTACTGCACGGCTGCCTGCGTCTTTGCAGGTTCGCTCGTGCGGCCGATGGGCGGCGCGCTGGCCGACCGCATCGGCGGGGTGAAGGCGCTGATGGCGGTCTACTTCGTTGCCGCTGTGGCCCTGGCGGGCGTGGCCAACGCCGTGAGCCTGCCGGGCGCACTGGGCATGTTCGTGCTGGCCATGCTGGCACTGGGCACGGGCAATGGTGCGGTCTTCCAGCTGGTCCCGCAGCGCTTCCAGGCCGAGATCGGCGTGATGACCGGGCTTGTCGGCATGGCGGGCGGTATCGGAGGGTTCTATCTCGCCAGCTCGCTCGGCCTTGCCAAGCAGATGACCGGCAGCTTCGCGCCCGGCTTCCTGATCTTCGCAGGACTGGCCGTGATGGCACTGGCGAGCGTGGCCGCGGTCAAGGGCCGCTGGAGAGCGCGCTGGAACACCGCAGCACGCATCTGATCGGAGAGGCGGCGGCGGCCGGGCAAGGCCGCCGCCCCGTTCGTCTCGAAGGGGGGACGTCAACTTCATGCGATATCTCATCGGAACGGCGGCCGCATTGGCCGCCGCGGGGCCGGCTTGCGCCCAGGAAATGACGTTGAAGCCCGTGGCCGAAGCCCGGGCGCGCTACGAACATGTCGATCAGGACGGGCTTTCCCAGGCAGCCGACGCCCTGACCTTGCGGGTGCGAGGCGGCGTAACTGCCGCCAGCGGCGCGATCAGCGCGACCGTCATCGGCCAGGGCACGCTGGCTGCGGTGGATCACTACTACGACGGTTTGAACGGCGCGGCGACGCGGCCGCTGGTCGCGGATCCGCAGAACGTGGCGCTCTATGTCGCGCAGCTGCAATATCGCACGAAGGCGCTGAGCCTTACGGCGGGACGTCAGAAGATCACGCTCGATGACGAGCGCTTCATCGGCAATGTCGGTTTTCGCGACAATGCGCAGACTTTCGATGCGGTGCGCGCCGAGATCACCCCTATCAGGGGACTGAAGCTGGATATCTCCTACGCCTGGAGCGTGCGCACGATCTGGGGTATCGACGGCGCGGGCGCACGTCAGCAGGCAGTCGGAGGCGACAACGTCCTCGGCAATTTCTCCTACGTCACGCCGCTCGGCACCTTGACCGGCTTTGCCTATCTCGTCGATCAGGACGAGGCGGCCGTGCAGGCATTCCGGCAGTCCAGCCAGACCTACGGAGCACGGCTCGCGGGAAGCCATGCGTTCGGCCCGGCGGTGAAGCTTGCCTATCAGGCCAGCTACGCCCGGCAGTCCGACTATCACCGAAACCCCAACGATTACGCGGCGGACTATTGGCTTGCGGACGGCCTGCTCGATGTGAAGGGCTGGAAGCTCAATGCCGGTTACGAGGTGCTGGGCGCCAGCAAGGGCTTGCCTTTCACCAGTTTCCAGACGCCGCTCGGCACCAACTTCAAGTTCCAGGGGTGGGCGGACAAGTTCCTGACGACTCCGGCGAATGGCTTGCGCGATCTCTATTTCGGCGGTGGCTATGGCTGGAAACAGGCGGGGCCGCTCTCCGGCCTGTCGGTTCAGGCGACCTGGCACCGTTTCGACAGCGATCGACTGGACCAGCATTACGGCAACGAGATCGATCTTCTCGCATCTGCGAAGGTGCGCAAGACGGCCGTTTCCTTGCGCTATGCCCATTACGACGCGCGGGAAATGGCAACAGACACGGATAAGTACTGGATTCAGCTCGATTGGGCCTATTGACGTCAGGCGCGACGGAATCGCTTGAGCACCATGCCGTTTAGCCGTATGGTGCAGTGCAAAGGACGACGCTGTCCTTCCAAACCATAGCCGATGCGATCCACTGACGGGCCGCAGAAGCGCGAATGATGGCAAGGCCGCCATCCAGACTTTCGGTTTTCGAACCGAGGGTCCGGATGGCGGCCTTTTTCTTTTTCTCCCTCAGTTTTCTGGAGTCACGGGGATGGAATTTCAGGACGGGATCGAGCGTTCGACGGACTATGAGGCCGCGCTTATCGTGCCTTCGGCCGATGTGCGCGAACATCTGGTGGTGGTCGGAAACGGCATGGCCGGGTGCCGCGCGGTGGAGGAACTGCTGGCGCGCGACGCGGGGCGCTACCGCGTCACCATCTTCGGCGCCGAGCCGCATGTGAACTACAACCGCATCATGCTCTCGCCGGTGCTGGCGGGCGAGAAGACCTTCGACCAGATCGTCATCAACACGCGCGAATGGTATGACGAGAACGGCATCGAACTGGTCACGTCCGATCCCGTCGTCACCATCGACCGTCCGGGGCGGACCGTCACCGCGCAGTCGGGCCGCAAGGTTCGCTACGACCGGCTGCTGATCGCCACCGGCTCCGATCCGTTCATCATCCCGGTTCCCGGCAAGGACCTGCCCGGCGTCATCTCCTTCCGCGACATGAAAGACGTGGACACCATGCTCGAAGCCGCGGCGGACGGCGGCGACGCGGTGGTGATCGGCGGGGGGCTGCTCGGCCTTGAGGCCGCGCACGGCCTGACCCTGCGGGGCATGAAAGTCACCGTCATCCACCTCATGCCCACGCTGATGGAGCGGCAGCTCGACGAAGCGGCGGGCTGGTTGCTCAAGAGCGCGCTCGAAGCGCGCGGGCAGACCATCCTGACCGGCGCGGACACTGCCGAGATCATGGGCGAGGGCAAAGTCGAAGGCGTGCGTCTGAAGGACGGGCGTGAGATCCCGGCCAGCCTCGTCGTCATGGCGGTGGGCATCCGTCCCTCCACGGCGCTGGCGCGCGAGGCGGGCCTCGACGTGGGCAGGGGGATCAAGGTCGATGACCACATGGTCACCAGCGACCCGCACGTCCTGGCCGTGGGCGAATGCGTGGAGCATGACGGCAACGTCTACGGCCTCGTCGCGCCGCTCTGGGACATGTGCCGCAGCTTGGCTGACGGCCTGACCGACCGGCACAGCGGCTATCGCGGCTCGGTAACGTCGACCAAGCTGAAGGTCGCCGGGCTCGACGTCTTCTCGGCGGGCGACTTCTCGGGCGGCGAGGGCTGCGAGGACATCGTGCTGCGCGACGCCTCGCGCGGGGTCTACAAGCGCGTGGTCGTGAAGGACGGTAAGGTCGTGGGCGCGGTGCTCTACGGCGATACGGCGGATGGAAACTGGTACTTCGATCTGCTCAGGAAGGGCGAGGACGTCTCGGAAATCCGCGACCTCCTCATTCTTGGCCAGGCCTTCGCTTCGGGCGGCAGCGCCGACCCGCTGGCGGCGGTCGCGGCGCTGCCTGACGATGCCGAGATCTGCGGCTGCAACGGCGTGTCCAAGGGGCAGGTCGTGGCCTCGATCGCGGCGGGCGCATGCAGTCTCGATGCCGTGCGCGGCACTTGCAAGGCCTCGGCCAGCTGCGGTTCCTGCACCGGCCTTGTCGAGAGCCTGCTGGCGCTGACACTGGGCGAAGAGGTCAAGTCCGGCCCGAAGACGATGTGCAAGTGCACCAGCTTCACTCATGACGACGTTCGGCGCGAGATCGTGGCGCAGCACATGAAGTCGATCCCCGAAGTGATGCACAAGCTCCACTGGTCGACGCCCGACGGCTGCTCTTCCTGCCGTCCGGCGCTCAACTACTACCTGCTCTGCGCGCTGCCCGGCGAATATGTGGACGACCAGCAGAGCCGCTTCGTCAACGAGCGCATGCACGCCAATATCCAGAAGGACGGCACCTATTCGGTGGTCCCGCGCATGTGGGGCGGCCTTACCAACCCGCGCGAACTGCGCGCGATTGCCGACGTGGTGGAGAAGTACGACGCGCCGATGGTGAAAGTGACCGGCGGCCAGCGGCTCGACATCTTCGGCATCAAGAAGGAAGACCTGCCCGCCGTCTGGGCCGATCTCAACGCGGCCGGAATGGTGTCGGGCCATGCCTATGGCAAGTCGCTGCGCACGGTGAAGACCTGCGTAGGCTCCGAATGGTGCCGCTTCGGCACGCAGGACTCTACCGGGCTGGGCGTGAAGACCGAGCGGATGACCTGGGGATCCTGGATGCCGCACAAGTTCAAGATCGCGGTCTCGGGTTGCCCGCGCAACTGCGCCGAGGCGACGATCAAGGACTTCGGCGTGGTCTGCGTGGACTCGGGCTACGAACTCCATGTCGGCGGCAACGGCGGCATTCACGTTCGCGCCACCGATTTCCTCTGCAAGGTCGCGACCGAGCAGGAGGCGCTCGATTACTGCGCCGCCTTCACCCAGCTCTACCGCGAGGAAGCGCGTTATCTGGAACGCACCGCGCCGTGGATCGAGCGCGTCGGCGTGGAATACATCAAGCAGCGGATCGTCGAGGACGACACCGGCCGCGAAGAACTGCGCGCCCGCTTCCTCTACTCGCAGAGCTTCAGCCAGGAAGACCCTTGGGCCGAACGCGCGGCGGGTCACAAGGCCGAACTGCATCAGCACCTTGAACCTTTGGCACCCCAGGAACTGGCGGCAGCGGAGTAACGCATATGAACGACTGGATCGACATCGGCACCCTGTCCGACATTCCCCTGCGCGGGGCGCGCACCGTGCAGATCGCGGGCGAAAAGGAAATCGCGGTTTTCCGCACCGGCGACGACAAGGTCTTCGCGCTCGTCAACGAATGCCCGCACAAGAAGGGGCCGCTCAGCCAGGGCATCGTCCATGGCCACTCGGTTGCCTGCCCGCTCCACAACTGGAACATCGCGCTCGCCAGCGGAGAGGCCCAGGGCGAGGACAAGGGCTGCACGCCGACGATTGCCGTGCGCCTTGAAGGCGAGCGCATCCTGATCGCGCACCCGGAAAGCTTGCGGGTGGCGGCCTGATGGCGGGCGATCCCATGGGGGGCAATCCCATCAGGCCCCATCTGATCGAGCGGGGCGAGGTCTGGCTCGTCGGGGCCGGGCCGGGGGACCCGGACCTGCTCACGCGCAAGGCCCAGAAGCTGATCGAGGCGGCGGACGTGGTCTTCGTCGACGCCCTCGTCGGGCCCGGCGTGCTGGACCTGATCCCGGCCGGAACCGAGCGGGTAAGCGTGGGCAAGCGATCGGGCCGGCACAGCAAGGCGCAAGGCTCGATCAACGATCTGCTGCTGGAAGCGGCGCAGGCCGGCAAGCGCGTGGTGCGGCTGAAGGGCGGCGATCCCTCGATATTCGGGCGCTCGGCCGAGGAGATGGATCATCTCATGGCAGCGGGCATTCCGGTGCGCATCTGTCCCGGCATCACCACCGCCAGCGCGGCGGCGGCGAGCGGGCTGGCCTCGCTCACCTTGCGCGGCGTGGCGCGCGGGCTGACGCTGGTGACGGCGCACCTCAAGGCGGGCGAGCCCCTGAAGCTCGATTGGGAAACGCTGGCCCGGCCGGGCGGTACCCTGGGCGTCTACATGGGCCGCGCGGCGGCGGGTGAGATCAGCCGCTCGCTGATCGCCGCGGGGCGCCATCCGGATACGCCGGTGATGATCGCGGTCAATGTCTCGCTGCCAAACGAACGCATGATCCGCGGCAAGCTCTCGGCGCTGGCCTTCCTTGTCGCCGCGATCAGCGATGATGATCCGACTCTGCTGCTCATCGGCGAGGCCGTGGCGGCGCGCGATGTGCCTTTGCAGGTGGTAAGGGAAAGGATCGGCGCGATGCAGTGACCGCGCCGACCCTTTTCATGCTCAGTCCAGATAGGCCGCGCGCAGCTTGGCGATCTGCGGCTTGTCGAGACCCATTTCGTCCTTGAGGTAGCCCATGGCGCCGCCCCGATGGGCGTCGAGAGCCCTGAACGCCGCTTCGATATAGGCCCGGTCGGCTTTCATGAAAGCGGCTTGCACGGCGGGCGGCAGCGACAGGAAGGCCTGCCCCGTGGCAGCGCTGGCGCCGGTCTTGGCCTTGGCAAGCGCGGCAGGAAGATATTGGTTGGTAAGCAGGTAGTCCTGGATCACCGTTTCGCGCGGCACGCCGAGCGCGGTAAGCAGGAGAGCGGACGATACGCCGGTGCGGTCCTTGCCTGCCGAGCAGTTGAACGCCAGCGGGGCGTTGCCCGCCAGGAGCTGCGCGAACATCCGCTTGAACTGCGGCGCGAAAGTCTTGAGCATCGCCGGGTAGGTCCTGGTCATGACAGCCGTGGCCGCTTCCGGTGTGATCTTGCTCATGTCCTTGGGCATGAGGCCGACCGCCATGCCGTCGTAGTCGTCGGCGAAGATGGTGGGGCCGGTGCCGGCGGCCCAGGGCATCGGCTCGGCCTTGCGCTCGCCCCGGTCGCGGTAGTCGCAGATCGTTCGGATGCCCAGCTTGTTCAGATAGCCCAGATCCTGCGCCGTCAGGTCCACCATCGAACCCGAGCGGAACAGCAGGCCCCACTTCACGGTGTGGCCATCGGCGGTGCGATAGCCGCCGAGGTCGCGGAAGTTGCGGCCGCCTTCCAGCGGCAGGAGCCGCTGGTGCGCCGTTTCAGCGGCAGGAGCCGGCGCTGCGACTTTCGCCGCTGCATGGAGTGCCGGCTGAGCGAACAGGCCGAGCGCGATGAGGGCGCCGGCGGAGAAACGCCAGTTCATATTCTTTTCCAATGTCCTGAGCTTAGTACTTGACGGTCGCGGAGACGCCGACGGTGCGCGGATCGTTGAAGATCCCGTAGTAGCCGAGCGAGGAACCGCCATTGGCCTTCACGAACGTATAGGCCTCGTTGAACAGGTTGCGCGCCCAGACCGAGAGTTCCAGCTTCGGTCCGCTCGCCATGCGGATGTCGGCAAGGGCGACGCGGCCGTTGACGATGAAGGACGATCCGGTCTTGGTGGGATCGCTGGCCATCGAGTACTGACCGGTGGCGTAGTTGCCGTCGAGGTGGAAGCGCAGCATGGCGTCGGCCACCGGCAGTTCGTAGTCGATCGCGGCGCTGGCGGCATGGCTCGGCGTGTAGACGGCATAGACCCGGGTCAGTGCGTCGCCGTTGAAGGGGTTCGGCGCCGGCGGCAGATGGACGTCGGTATAGGCATAGGAGCCGATGAGCGTCAGGCCCTGGAACGGCGTGATCGTGAGGTCGGCCTCGATGCCCTTGATCCGGCCATTGCCGCTGGCGTTGGTGGTTTCCAGCGTCGTGCGGGTGGTGTTCAGGACCGGCGCGATGAAGTCGATCTGCATGTCCTTGTAGGCGGACGTGTAGGCCGCGACGTTGAAGCGGGCATGATTGTCGAAGAACTCGGTCTTCGCGCCGATCTCGAACGTGGAGACCGATTCCGGATCGAACTTGCGATAGGTAAGCGAACGGCTGTTCGCGCCGCCTGCCTTGTAGCCGGTGCTCCACTTGCCGTAGACGTGCACGTCCTGGGTCACGTCGAAGGCAAGGTTCACCATCGGGTCGAAGCGATCCCAGGAGCCGTCCAGCGTGTAGTTCGTGGCGACGCCGTTCACTTCGTCGAGCGCGCCGGTCTTCTTGTCATGCGTGAAGCGTCCGCCGGCCGTGAGGTGGACGCGGTCGTCCAGCATGGCCGGCGTATACGTCGCCTGGCCGAAGACGCCGATGCTCTCCGTGACTGCGTGGCTGGCGCGATCGGGGAAGGGGATCGAGGACGTCGGCGTGGGGAGGATGGTGTAGCTGGTGCCGTCCGCGTTCCACTTGTTGGTGTAAGGCGTCCAGGCGTTATCGCTCACCTTCTCGTGATAGTAGAAACCGCCGACCACGAAGTTCAGCTGCTCCATGGTGCCGATGAGCTGCACTTCCTGGCTATACTGCTTCTGCCAGACGTCGGCGAGGCTGAAGCGGGCGAAATTGGTGTTGTTGCTATATCCCGGGATGAACACGCCGAGGTTGCTGGAACCGTTGTCGTTCTGGGTCTGGGTGAGCTGGCGATAGGAACTGATCGACTTGATTTCGAGTTCGGGTGAAACCGTCCAGTCGAGCGTGAGCAAGTGACCATGCGTCTTGCCGAGCGCCCAAGGCTGCGGCACGCCGATATTGGCGGTCTTGGCACGATCCGACTGCATCTGGAGCAGCGGACCGGTGGTGCGGGTCAGCAGCTGCAGATAGTAAGGCGTGGTTTCATCGCGCGAGATGTCGAAGGAATAGAGCGCGTTGAAGCTGCTGGAGGGCTCCCACAGCACGGCGGCGTGCAGGCCCTTCTTGTTGTAGGCGTTGAAATCGTGCTCGCCGGCCAGCGGATTGTCGACCGTGCCGCCGCGGGTGGTGATCAGGCCGTCCAGCTTGACGGAGATGTTGGCGAAGCTCGGCAGATCGAGGTGCAGGCCGGCCTCGCGGGAATCGTAGCTGCCGACGCCGACCGTGGCGCGCGCGCCGAATTCGCCGCTGGGCTTCTTGGTGACGATGCTGATCGCGCCGCCTTCGGTGTTGCGGCCGAAGAGCGTGCCTTGCGGGCCCTTGAGAACCTCGATGCGCTCGACATCGTAGAGTGCCGAGCCAAGGCCCTGTGCACGGCCCATGAACACGCCATCGATGTAGACGCCGACACCCTGGTCGCGGGCAGGTTGGTTGGCGTCACCCAAGGTGCCGACGCCGCGCATACCCACGGTGAGGGCCGAACTGCGCGAAAACATCGGCGCGATGCGCAGCGAGGGGATGGAACCGTCGGCCAGGGATTCGAGCGAGACGACGTGGCGGTTCTGGAGATCCTCTGCGCCCAGCACCGCAATCGAGATCGGCGTGGTCTGAAGGCTCGTCTCGCGCTTCTGGGCCGAGACGATGATGTCGGTGAGGCCGGAACCGGATTCGGCGCTTTCGGCAGCCGCATCGGCTGCGGCATCGGCGACTTCGGCGGCGTGAACGGAACCGGCCGCGAGCAGCGCGCCGAGCGCGCTGCCGGCCAGGGCTATGGAACGGAAGGTGGATGAGCGGCGGACGGACATGAAACGACCCTCATGGTGATGACGAGGCGTCGGCTAGAACGTCTGTATGTCAACTGTGTTACGCTTGTTGGGAATCGTGACAGGCGCTGGAACGGTTCGCTTGTCTGCGCATTCAGGCTTATGGCAAAGTCATCGAGTCCACGCCCGCGCCTGGCGTAGATCCTGGAACAAGGCTGTCGGCAAGACGTGATAGATCATGAATTTCAAGAGTTTTCGTCGCAAGAGAAGCTGATCCGGGCGGCGTTGGACGTCTGGGCGAATCAGGGCCATTCCGCGATGTCCGCGCGCACTCTGTCACGCGCGACTGGCCTGCCGACCTCCAGCATCTATCATCACTTTGGTTCGATGGAACAGTTGTTGCAATCGGCTCAGGCCTATGCGCGCGATGCCGCGCAGACATGGTGGACCGATCGGCTGGACGATCTTGCGGGTTGGCCGGAAGGCCTCGGAGCGCAATCGATTGCCCGGGCGCTTGCGGTGCTGGTGGACGATTGGACGAGCGAGCGGAGAGAACTGGCCTTCGCGGCAAACCAGTGCCATCTGCTTGCCCAGCGCGACGAAGCCTATCTCGTCGCCATCAATTCGTGGCGTGACCTCTGGGCGGATTTCTGGCGCGAGGTCTGCGGGCGCGCAGGGCTCGGCCACTATGCCGCGTTGACGGCACATGTCTTCGAAGCGACGGTGCAGTTCCATCTCATTCGCTGGAACCGCACCATCGACCGTGCGGCGCTCGATGAATTCTGCACCGGCTGGGGGGAATGGCTGTCGGGCAAACTGGCCGAGGAGGGCCCGTGGCGCCGACATGCGCGTGAGATCGCCCTGGCCTCGGCACCGGAAGTGCCGGCGCAGAACGGCGTTGCGGCCCGGATTTCGGACGCGGCGGCCGATATCGTCGAGGAAGGCGGCGTAAGCGCGCTGACTCACCGCGCGGTGGCGGCGCGCGCCGAAGTGACGCTGGGAGTGGCCTCCTACAATTTCCGCACGAGCGCGGATCTGGTGCGGGCGGCCTTCAACACGATCTATCGCGGGCTCACCGAAGTCTCGCGCGAGGGGCCAGTAGAGCGAATGAAACGGGGCGAATGGACCGCGGCCTGGCGCGATTTCTCCTCGCAGCCGCGCCGGCTCGTCGCGATGGAGGAACTGATGCTGGCGGTTGCCCGCGATCCGGAGCTTCGCGATTTCGCGCCGCAGCTTCGCTACTTGCGCGGCCGGAGCAGCGGGCTGCAGCTTCAGGCGCAGCTGGAGCCGGGTGCCCGGATTTCTCCGCTGGATGCCGCGCTCTATTCCAGCATGATTTCCGGGCAGCGGCGCGCGCTGATCGGCAGGCCGGAGGCGGAAATGCACGACAGTCTGGACCAGGCCGCGCGGATCGTCGCCGGGTTGCGCCGGGACGGCTAGAGGCAAAGGTCGACGCCCGGGCGGCATGGCCGCGCCGGGCGTCTTCCCGAAAGCTCAGGTCAGGTCGAGATCAGAAGCTCGCGCCGACCGAGAACAGCACGGTCGAGCCGGCGATCTGCGAACCGTTCTTGGTCGAAGAGAAATTCGGCTGCAGATAGGCGCTTTGCGACTTCGAGATATCGGTGTCGACATAGGCGACACCCAGCGTGACCGGGCCGAGCGCGAGGTCGGCGCCGAGCATCCAGTCGAGATATTCGCCGGTGGGGGCGACGCTGGTGCCGTTTGGGCCAAGGCCCGAGTTGCCGTTCGAATAACCGAAGTGCGCCTTCACGGTGAGCGGGGTGTCGGGAATGGCGGTGTTGCCGTCCACCCAGAGGTAGATGTTGTCGGTCTTGGCACCGAAGTTGCCGATGCCGTCCGCATAGTCGGCGCCGCTGGCGTAGACTTTGCCGAGGGCCTGCTGCTTGGGGGCGTAGGCCACGCCGACGAGGAGGTTGGCCGGGCCGACGGCACCCGACAGCTTGACGTAGGGCTCGGCAAAGTCGGTATCGTCCGCGCCGCCCGGATACATGTACCAGGTGAGGCCGACGTCCAGCTTCACGCCGCTGGTGATCTCGGTGGCGTAACCGGCCACGAGGTCGAGTTCCATGTTGGAGCCGCCGAAGGTGCCCCAGCCCGACAGGTTCGAGGCCCAGGTGCCGACGTAGATGCCGCTTTCATGCGATACGGTGAGGCCGCCCTGAACGGCCATTTCCTTGTCGCTCTGCGAAACGCCGCGGAAGCGATAGTCGGACACGAGCCCGACAGTGCCGGAAACGGTGATTTCGCTGGGAACCTCTTCTTGCGCCATGGCCGGTGCGGCGAAAGCAAGACCGGAGGCAGCAAGGCCAAGCAGGCCTGCGGCAAGACGGATTTTCATATGGAACGCCCTCATGATTGTTGTCGCGTTCCATCCTGCGGCCTGCAGCCGAACTCTACTTACATGGCGAGTTCGTTTCATGCAGACAGGACCACCAATACGTCCAATCATTGTCCTTAGCGTGTCGCATCGGTGACAAAGTGTTTCTCGAACGAAGCGGCGTCATTCGCGCAAAAAGAAACCGGACGGTCCGCGGGGAACCGTCCGGCAAGGAGAGGGACGCGGACGTGAGGAGGTCCGCGTCTTACGAGATGTGAAACGTCGTCATGCCGCGACAGGCAGCGGGCGCAGGATCAGCTCGGGGCCGGTCACGCGGTCCGCATGGCCGCTCTGGCGGCGGCGGTTGAGCCATTCGCTGATGGTCTCGGCAGTGGTGTGGTCCATGACCTTCAGCTGGCCGAGGTCAAGGTGGACCGGGCGGCCATGCGGGAGCTTTTCCAGGACCTTGTTGAGGCGGGTGAGGCCAAGGAACGTCGCGCCGCCGCCGAGGGCGAGGCGGGTCGATTCGCCGGTGTCGTGCTCTTCCACGTTCAGGCGCAGGTTCTTGAAGTGCGGAGCCAGCTCCAGCACCGTCAGAGCCAGGCCGACGAGGACGCCAGTGAGCAGGTCGGTGGTGACGACCAGCACGAAAGTCACGGCCCAGATCACGGCGGGGAAGGCGCCATAGGCATGGAACAGGTGACGGACATGGCTGAGGCTCACCAGACGGAAGCCGGTCACGACCAGGACGCCGCCAAGGGCCGCCATCGGCACTTCGCGCAGCAGCCAGGGCAGCAGCGCGATGAACGCCAGGATCCAGGCGCCGTGGAAGATCGTCGAAAGACGGGTCCGGGCGCCGGCCTGGACGTTGGCCGAACTGCGAACGATCACGCCGGTCATCGGCAGGGCGCCGAATACGCCGCAGAGCAGGTTGCCGATGCCCTGCGCGCGCAGTTCCTTGTCGTACTTGGTGCGTACGCCGTCATGCATGCGGTCCACCGCAGCGGCCGAAAGCAGCGTCTCGGCACTGGCGATGAAGGCGATGGCAAGCGCCGCCACGATCAGGGCCGGATTGGCGAGCGGGGCGAACCAGCCGGTGCTGGTCGGCAGGGCGAAGGCCGCGCCGATCGATTCCGGCACGGCGATGCGCGCCACGTCGAGGCCCATGGTCCAGGCGACGGCCGTTGCCGCCACGACGCCGAGAAGCGCGCCGGGGACGAGGCCCATGTTCTTCGGACGAACCTTTTCCCAGCCGATCATGACGATCATCGTCAGGACGCCGAGCATGACGGCCATTTCGGTGGAGGCCATGTTGGTGGGGTCAAGGCCGAGAACGCGGGCGGGCATCATCGCCATGTTCTGGAGCCCGCTCGACATCGGCTTCTCGTCGAAGAGGATGTGGAACTGTCCGATCACGATCAGCGCGCCGATGCCGGCGAGCATGCCGTGAACGACGGCCGGACTGATGGCGCGGAACAGGCCGCCGAGGCGCAGCGCGCCGGCCACGAGCTGGAACACGCCGGCCAGAAGCAGGACCGGGCCGAGGGCTTCGAGGCCGTGCTCGCGCACGAATTCGAAGACGATGACGGCAAGGCCGGCTGCCGGGCCGCTCACCTGCAGCGGCGAGCCTGCCAGCAGGCCGACGACCAAGCCGCCGATGATGCCGGTGACCAAGCCCTTTTCAGGCGGCACGCCGGAGGCGATGGCGATGCCCATGCAGAGCGGCATCGCCACCAGGAAGACCACGATCGAAGCCGTGAAGTCTCTGGCGAGGTGGGCGAAGGGCCCACTGCGGGTTTCCTCCGCAGAGGTGGCGGTTGCGGTCGTCATTCTGCTGCCTCTGCGAATTCGGTGGCGATGCGGGTCTTGGCCCGAAGCGCGACCGGAAGCGGTGCATTCTCGCGAAGCGGTTCGAACTGGCCGGTCTCGCCGTCGAGGCCGAGGACCTGGCCGGCGTGGATGTCCACGAACCAGCCGTGAAGCGTCACGTCGCCGCGGGCGATCGCGGCGGCGACCGAAGGATGCGTGCGCAAGTGGGCAATCTGGGCAATGATGTTTTCGAGGCTGATGGCACGAATGCGCTCATTGCCGTCAAGTTCGCCGTGGCAGGTGCTGACGATGTGCTCGGCAGCCGCGCCGTGCTTGAGCCAGGCGGCAACGTTCGGCATGGCTTCGAGGCCGGTCGGGTCGCTGAGCGCCTTCATCGCGCCGCAGCCCGAGTGGCCGCAGACGATGATGTCGCTGACGCCGAGGGCGGCCACGGCGTATTCCACAGTGGACGTGACGCCGCCGTTGAGCGTGGCGTAAGGCGGCACCATGTTGCCGGCGTTACGGCAGACGAACAGGTCGCCCGGCTGCGCCTGCATGATCTGTTCCGGCACGATACGCGAATCGGCGCAGGAGATCATGAGGGCCTTGGGTTCCTGGCCTTCGTTGGCGAGCTTGCCGAACAGTTCGCTGCTGGCGGGGAAGATGGTCTTCTCGAAATGGAAGACGCGTCCGATCAGTTCATTCACTCTCGTCACCTTTCCTTGATTTTAGGTGCTCCGCGCTCTCCGGAGGGGTGGGGGAACGGGGCGCGGAGCTTGATCGAGAAAAGTACGGATCGCTGTTTTCGGCTGTCGTGCGCCTTTGTCAGGAAATGTTGCTGCGCTGCAGCGTAAGGGAACGGCTTTCCGCCGGAATCCCCCGGTCTTCGGTGGTTTTACCGAAGACCGGATGGTGTTGCTGGCTATTGCGGAACGATAACAGGAACTTGGCTGGGTAATTCTGAGGCGCGCCGAAGGCAGGCCGCGTCAGTGGGCCACGATGGGAAGGCGAATCGTGGCGCGCAGTCCGCCTTCGGGGCGGTTCCTGAGGTCGAGCGTGCCGCCCTCCAGCCGGACCGCCTTGCGCACGATCGGCAGGCCCAGGCCCATGCCGGCGGTGTCGCGGGCGCGCGCGGTGTCCAGCCGGACGAAAGGCTGGAGTGCGTCCGTGATGCGCTCTTCCGGGATGCCCGGGCCGTCGTCGTCCACGGTGATCTCGGCCGCTCCGCCGTCGCGCCGCAGACCGACGCGGACGTTGCCGCCATAGTGGAGCGCGTTCTCGATCAGATTGGACAGCGCGCGGCGGATGGAGACAGGGCGGGCCATAATTTCCAGGCTCGGAAGGCCGGAATAAGTCGCATCGGCGCCGCGATCCGCGGCGGTGTCGACCAGGGTTTCGGCCATGATCGCCAGGTCGATGCGCTCGGCCGGGATCTGGGTGCCGCCGGTATCGACATAGGCCTGGATCGAATCGAGCAGCATTCGCATCTCGTCGATGTCATGGTTGATGCCATCGCGCACCACGGGGTCCACGTCGCCGTCGTCCAGCCGCAGGCGCATGCGGGCGAGCGGCGTCTTGAGGTCGTGGCCGATGGCCAGCATCGTGTGCGTACGATCGAGCAGCGACTGGTGGATGCGCTCCTGCATCTCGTTCATCGCGCGGATCAGTTCCCGCATTTCGTCGGGGCCGCGCTCCGGCACGAGGCGGGGCGGGCCGGCACCGAAGTTGCGGGTGGCGCGGATCAGGGAGCGCAGCGGGTGCAGCGCGGCGCGCAGCAGCAGCCAGGCGAGCGAAATGAGCAGGAGCGTCGGCAGGACCAGGCTGGCGAAACGGCCGATGCTGAGTTTCCAGGCGGAGCGGGCATGGGTGCGGAAATCGAGGACGGCGCCATCGGCCAGCCGCAGAGAGCCGCCGATATTGCCGTCTCTCGGGATCGATTCCAGATGCAGTTCGAGATCGCTGTGGGCCAGTTCCGGCGCCATCTCGATCACTTGCGCGCGCAAGTTTGCAAGGCCCAGCGAGCCGCGATAGCGCTTGCCCTGCTCGTTCAGTCTCAGCGAAAACTGCGCCGTGCTGAGCGCGGAAGTCACGATCTGGCGATCGTCGGTCTTTGCATGGTCGATGGCGCGGCTTGCCAGCACCAGGTTTTCGGCGATGCGCTGGGCGTCGTCCCGGCGCAGTTCGAACGTATTGGCGCGTTCGAACAGCACCGTGTTGCAGATCACGTCGATGACGAAGACCAGCAGCAGGACGGCGATCAGTCGCTCGGGCAGGCCGAAGCGCCGGAACAGACGAAACCGGCGCAAGGACATCAGGCGCGCGTGACCTCGGCCTTGAACATGTAGCCGACGCCGCGAACCGTGACGATGGGCGATTCCCCGCCCTCGGCCTGAAGCTTGCGGCGCAGGCGGCTGACGAGCACGTCCACGCTGCGATCCGAGCTGTCGCCCAGGCGCGAGCGCGAAAGTTCGATCAGGCGCTCGCGGCCCAGAACGCGCTGCGGATAGGCGAGAAAGGTGGCGAGCAGGTCGAACTCGGCGCCGGTCAGGTCGACCATGGCCCCGGTGGGCGAGCGCAGTTCGCGGCGGGCCATGGAAAGGTTCCAGCCTTCGAAGCGTATCGATTCCGGCGTGCGTCCGTCGGCAACGGTCTCGCTTCCGGTGAAATCTGCCGTGGCTGGATTGTTGCCGCCGCGGCGCAGCACCGCGCTGACGCGGGCAGCGAGTTCGCGGGTGCTGAAGGGCTTGGCGAGGTAGTCGTCCGCGCCCAGTTCCAGTCCGAGCACGCGATCTTCCTCGCTGCCGCGGGCGCTGATGAAGATCACCGGGATGTCGCATTCGCGGCGCAGACGGCGGAACAGGTCGAAGCCGCTGGTGCCGGGAAGCATGATGTCGAGCACGACCAGGCTCACCGGCCCTTCGCGCAGGGTCACCCACATTTCCGCGCCGGTTGCGGCGGTGAGCACGTTGAAGCCGGTCTGGCGCAGGGCCCGCGCGGTCAGCGTGCGCAGAGGACCATCGTCCTCCACCAACAGGATCGTCGGAGTGGGCATCGGACCTTCGTCGAGATGGCGATAGATGGGGGCTGTTGTGTTGCTCATCGTCTCTTCATGCACAGATGTAGTTTTTCACGCGCCGCTTTGCAAACGACGCCCGCGATTTGCCGGCAATGCGGCAAGGCCCGGCGGCGGCAGGATGGGCCGCAACCGCCGGGCTGCGGGGGGCTATCGGGTGCGAGGGGCTTCCGCTCTGGCCAGTGCCGGCGCGGCTGTCTTCGCTTCGGCCTGGGCATTGTGGTGACGGCAGGCGCGACCCTTCGAGGGGTCGGGATGGCAGACGGCGCGGGGCTTGGCCTTGTTCGTGGAAGGCTTCGCCGGTGCGGCGACCGCGGTGTGGCCCTTGAGGTGCGCAACCGTGTTGTTGGCAAGCGCGGCGCCAGGCAGGGCAAGGGCGCAAGCGGCGGCAATGGCGATGAGGGTGGATTTCATGTCGATCGGGTCTCCAAGCTGTTGGAGCCGAATCTGGTCATGCCAGGTGTCTTGCTTTGTGCGCGATTGTTACGAAAGGTTTCTGACGGGAAATAGTTCGAAACCATCGAGCAAGGTTCCGGCAATGGCGGTCCGCGCGATCAGGTTCCGCGTGTAAGGCACTGCGCGCGCACTGTACGCGCAAACTCGGCGCAGTTCCAGAGGGCCTGGTCCGCAGCGCCGGGGCGGCGGACGAAAGTGAAGGAAATGGCGTCCACCGAACCACCGGGCAGGGGGAGGGCCTGGGCGCGGCGGGCAGGGTCGGTCCAACCGATGAAACGGCATTCCTCCAGCCCTTCGCAGCGCCGTTCGGCCAGTTCCGGGAAAGTGCCGGGCGCATTGGCGGGCAAAGTGACGAGGAACAGGCCGGGATCGGGTGCCGCCCATGCGGTTTCGGGCATCGAGGGTTCGGGCGCTATGACGTCCGATACGGCCGGGGCCGTGCCAGCGGGCAATTGGCCGAGATGGGCGGCGGAAAGCTGCGCCAGTTGCGCGATGCGGGGTTCGCCTCCGGCATAGTGGCGAATGAAAGCGGCGGCCTTGCCGGCGGCTCCCGGCCAACCGAAGAACAAGTGGCTTTTGACGACGGCCAGCTTCTCCATGGTCCGGTCCCACGACGGGCTGACCCAGTCGGTATGGTAATGCGTGGCCTTGCCTACCCCGATTTCGACCCGGCCCAGCAGCATTTCGCCCGCCGTCTCGCGCGCTCTGCGCCAGTCGGCAGCCGAAGGGCGGCGGCGCGTGAGCGATCCGTCGCAAGTGAACGTGAACTGGCAGCCCGTCGCCCGCTCCGCCCCCGCAAAGACGACGCCGCAAATGGTGGCCGGAAAGGCCGCATGGCGCACGCGGTTGAGCACCACTTGCGCCACGGCGCGCTGGTCCGCAGGCTCCCGCCCCGCTTCGTAGTAGTCGGCGGCGGCAAGGCAGTCGATCGCTCTGGCCCGGTCCTCTGCACCTGCATCGAGATGGAAGGGCCGCGCCGGCGCCAGAAACCCTGTTGCAAGCGGTGCGGCGGCATTGATCGCGCGGGCCAGCGCGGCGGCCTTTGGCGCGCCGGAGGGCGGGGGCAGCGTCTCCGGAGCGACAGCGCGCGCCACCGGCAGGCTGCGTCCGGAACCGTGACTTGCCGGAGCCAGCATGACCGCCACGCCGAGCAGCAGGGCACCCGGCCGCATCACGAAACGCGGCCGGGCGTCATGCGTTCTGGTTGGCGGCGGCGGGGTGGGCCGAATCCACCAGCCTCACCGCCTCCTCCACCGGGGCGCGGCACGATCCGCTGAACGTCCGCGTCGCTCGAAGCAGGGCGCCGGACATGACCAGCACTTCTTCCGGCAGGGGATGGCTGATGAAATGGACCGGGCTGGCGGTCAGCCCGTATGCGCCGCTGTTGTGGACGGCCAACAGGTCGCCCTCTTCCAGCCGGGGCAGTTCGATGTTGCCGGCAAGGCGGTCGATCGAGGTGCAGAGGGGGCCGACCACATCCACCGGCTCGACCGCGTCCTCATCGCTCCCCCCGATCCGGTGCATCAGGTAGTTTCGCCGCACGACCATGCCGAAATGGCCCGAAGCGGGCAGGTGATTGTTCATCCCGCCGTCGCAAATGGCGATGCGTCTCCCGCGCGAGAGCTTGGTAGAGACCACGCGGGTGACGAAAAAGCCCGCTTCGGAGACGAGATAGCGGCCGAGTTCCAGCACCATTCTGGTGCGGGCAAATCGCGGATTTTCCCGCAGCACGGCCAGTTCGTGAAGGAGCGGTTCGGCTACTGCGGAAAGATCCAGAGGCGTGTCTCCTTCGTGATAGGGCACGCCCAGCCCGGAGCCCATGACCAGCATCTCGGGAATGACCGCATGAGCCGCGCAGAGCTGGCTGAATATCGCGATCAGGTGCCGATATGTTTCCGCAATGGCATCGGCTTTCAGGCACTGCGTTCCGGCATAGATGTGGAAGCCCGCAAGGTGCAGGCCCGGCAGGGTCTGGACTTCCTCCACGGCGGCGTCTGCATCCTCGATGTCTATGCCGAAGGGCGTGGGGCGGCCGGCCATCTGGTCTCCGAAGCCCTTGGGAAGGCTGTCGGGCGAGATCCGCAGCAGCACCGGTTGCACACGCGCCGCCTGCCGTGCGATCCGGTCGGCAAGCCGTGCTTCCCGCAGGGATTCGATCACGAGGTGGCCGACGCCGGCGCGGATTGCGTCGCGGATCTCGGTCTCGCGCTTGCCCGGCCCCGTGAAGCTCAGAAGTGCGGGGTTCCATCCTGCCTCCTGCGCCAGATGCAGTTCTCCGATCGAAGAGATGTCGAGCAGATCGATCCCGCCGGAGAGCCACGCCAGCAGCGTCGGGTTGGGATTGGCCTTGACCGCGTAGCTCAGTTCCAGCCTGTCTCCGAAATGGGCGCGCAGAAGGGCGATGCGCTGTTCGATCCGCTCGCTGAAATAGACGAAGCACGGCGTGCCGAAACGTTCGGCCGCCTGCTCCAGAAGCCCGTCTTCGCCGTCTGGCGTCATGCCGCCAGCTTCCTCGCGAAATCGAGAATGCGAGTGGCGGTATCGAAGTTCTCCAGCGTCACGTCCTCGGCGCGGATCTCGGTGCCGGTCTCGCGTTCAACGAACATGATCAGATTGAGCATGGCCACGGAATCGAGCGTGCCGCTGGAGAACAGCGGGGTTTCGGCATCGACTTCGCCATGGAGCGCTGCGAACTCCTCGATGCTGCGGATCAGGCTGTCTTCGGTCAGGGCCATGACGGGGAGGTCCTCTTGAACGGGATGCTCAGCGAGCGGGATGAAGGCTGGAAGTGTCGCTGCAGCCGCGAATGACGTCGGGACGGGAGAGCTTGCCGCTGGCCGTGCGCGGCATGGGTTCCGGCCAGACGTGGATGCGCTGCGGTACCATGTAGGCGGGCATCGCTGCCCGGCAGTGCGCCAGCAGCGCCTCGCGGCTCGCCTCGCCCAACAACGTCACCGCGACCTGTACCGACTGGCCGAGCATGTCGTCCTGGACCCCGAAGGCGACGACATCGGCGGCAAGGCCGCTGCGATAGACCAGGTCTTCCACTTCGTCGGGACTGACGCGGTAGCCGCTGGTCTTGATCAGCGCATCGTTGCGGGAGACGAACCACAAGTCGCCGTCCTCGTCGATGCGCACGATGTCTCCGCTATAGACCACCGGCTCGTCGCCGATCCGGTCGCGCAGTTCGGGGCAGGGGCGGATCTTCTCCGCCGTCGCTTCGGGGCGGTTCCAATAGCCCTGGCTGACCAGCGGGCCGCGGTGGACGAGTTCGCCTTGCTCGCCGGGACGCGCGACGCCCTCGCCATGGCGGATGACGAAGACTTCGGCGCCGGGGATCGCCTGTCCGATCGAACCCATCTTGGCGGCGAAGCGATCAGGAGCAAGGTAAGTCGAACGGAACGCCTCCGTCAGGCCATACATCAGGAAAATCCGTGCCTTGGCGAAGATACCTGGCATACGTTCCAGAGTGCTCAGCGGGATCTTTCCGCCCGAGTTGGTGATGAAGCGCAGGCTCGGCAGCGGCGTGGGCGCGCTGGCCAGCAGGCGCACGATCTGGATCCACAGCGGCGGCACGGCCGCCAGGCCGGTGACTTCGTGGCGAAGGATGGCACGCACGATCTCGCTCGCCATGGCCACGCCTTGATGAACCACGCTGCCACCCACCAGCATCATCGTCGTCAGCTGGTTGAAGCCGTAATCGAAGCTGTAGGGCAGCACGCTGAGCAGCCGATCGCTTTCGTCAAGCTCCAGGTATTCGGCAACCGAACGCGCACCTGCCAGGACATTGGCGTGGCTGAGCATGACGCCCTTGGGTTTGCCGGTGGAGCCGGACGTGTAGATGATCGCCGCCAGGTCGTCGGCGCGCCGGGGCAAGGCCTCGAAAGGGAGCGCCGGCAGGTCGGAAAGGCAGGGAAGGCTCTCCAGCCCGCGCGCAGCCGACACCGGCAGGAGGCGGGCGGGGTCGATCCCCTCGGCGGCCAGGATCCGGGCCATGGCCGGCTCGACGATCAGGAGACAGGCGCCGCAGTCTTCTGCGACGAAACGGACCTGCTCGGCCGTCCAGGCCGTGCTGATGTCGACGAGCACGGCGCCTGCCCGCGTCACGCCGAGCAGGGTGGAGACCTCGGCGATGCCCTTACGCACCTGGACCAGCACGCGGTCTCCTGCGCCGACGCCGCGCGCTGTGAGATGGGCGCCGATCGCCCCGGCCAGGGCGTCGACTTCGCCGTATGTCGCCTGGCGGCCGGCATCGATGAGGAAGGTCTTGCCGGACCGCTGCGGCAGATTGGCCGCGAAAAGTTCGTGGAGCGTGTTCGCGCTCATCGCAGCGGCCCCAGTCGCGGATAGATGCGCGCGGGCGATCCGACGACGATGGAGTCCGAGGGTACGTCCGTGGTGACGGCGGTGTTGGCGGCGATCCGCACCCGGTCTCCCACGCGAATGGCGCCGAGCACGGTGGAATTGACGCCGATGAACACGTCGTCCCCGATCACCGGCGCGCCTTCGCGCATGTTGGAGCCGATGGTGACATTGTGCATCACGCCCAGCCGGTCGCCGATCACCGATTCCGGGTGGATCGAGAGCGAACCCTCGTTGTTGACGATGTGGAAGTCCCGCCCCAGCGTGGTGGCGGGCGGTATCCAGATCTTGGTGAGGTTCGCCACGAAGACGTGGGCAAAGCCGTACGTCCTGGAGACCAGAACGCGGCCGAGTGGATTGCGCAGGCTGCGGCCCCAGCGGCCGTAGCGGTAAAGGCTCAGCGCGATGAAGGCACCGCTCGTCAGCGTGCCGCCATGCCGCCGATAGTCCGCTTTCAACGTGGACCAGCCCCCCGGAGCGGCTGCAGCGGGCAGGCGCGGCACGGTGCCGTCAGACGAGGTCGAGCGTGCGCTCGATCTCGTCGATGTGCGCTGTGAAAGCATGGTTGGTTCCTTCCCCGACGACCAGCGCGTAGTCCTGCCCCTGCCGGTCGGTCAGCAGCTTGAGCGCCGCGACCGCGCGCAGCGGCGGTTGAATGACAAAGGCGCAGCCATCGGGCGGCATCATCGCCAGGCCGTGGACCAGATGGCTTCCCTCCACCCCCATGACGACTTTGGCGCCGCCGCAGGCCCGGACGATCTCTTCGAGACCGGCGTGGCTGGGATCGAGCACCTGAAAGCCGCGCCGTCTGGCAAGGGTTTCGGCAATTTCGCTCTCGTTCGTCAGGAACCGTGCATCGCCGCTGCGCCCGCGCAGCAGGAATACGCCGGGGTGCCGTTCGATCGGTCCGCGAATAAGCCGCTGCCGCATGGCCTCGGCCCGCAATCGCTTGTTCTCGTTGTGGGCCGCATCGTCGAACAGCACCAGTTCGCGGAAGAACGCCGATGGGCCCCTGACCGGCAGCATGTCCAGCGCGCGTTCGTAGTCGGGGACATGGCCGCTGGACCCATGGGTGGTGAAGGGAATGCCGGCGTTCTCTGCCAGGCGGTAGGTCAGGCAATCGTCGCTGAGCCAGTTTCCGAACCAGCGATTGCCGAGCCAGGATTCGAACAGGGCCATGCGCGTTTCCTCGCGCGGGGCGCGGGCGACAGGCAGGAACCGCGAACGCCGCTGCAAGTGCCGGAGCGTGCCCCCGGCATAGAGCACGCCGTCGTGAAGCAGCGCGTTCTTCAGCCGGTAACCGATGGTGGCGGACTGCTTGGCTTCGAAGTCGCCCTTGAACTGGCGCACCACCTCGCTGATCGAGGCGAACTCGCTGCCCGCAATGCGCTCGAACTGGCCGGGCAGCACTTTCGCGCGCTTTACCTCCGTGCAGGAGCCCGGCGCCACCTGCCAGCGCTCGACGGCGGCCTGGGCGATGTCGGGGCGCGGTTGCCGCAGCAGTCTGGCAGCGAGCGCCATGGCCGGGCGCAGCGACAAGGCCTGCGGCGGCGCGGGGCGCGGGGCTTCCACGGTCAGGGGCCTGAAGAGGCCGGCGTTCATGACGGGGCCAATTCGCAAGAGCCCTGCTTGCGGGAAGGAGACAGCAGCAGGGGGCAGGATAGTGGCAAGGCATGTCTCCGCAAACTCTGCGCAAGTTCGCATGTCGTGCCCTTCCGGCGCATCCGGGCGATGGGGTTCCCACGCCCCACAGGTCAAATTCCATTGTGAAAACTCGCAATGCCGCGAGGCCCGGGGCTCGGCCATAGTCGCGGCATGACGGAGATTGCGGAACAGGTGGCCCCGAGGGCGTTCGCCTTTCGGGAGCGCGGAACCGGCGGCGCGGCGCCAAGCGCCGAGCGTGTCCCTGCACGGGAGACGGTGGCGGACGATCACCTGAAAGTGGCCTATTTCACCAACGTCTACCCCAAGATCAGCCACAGCTTCATCAAGACAGAGATCGAGGCGCTGGAACGCCGCGGCTTCGTGGTCAGCCGCTTCACGGTTCGCCGGTCGGGCGAGCGCTTCGAGGATGTGTCGGATCGGATCGAGGCCGCCTGCACCCATGCCCTGCTGGAGCATCGCGCCGCACTGGTGCTGGCGGCAATCTCCGCCTGCGTGGTCCGGCCGGGTGCCGCCATGGGTGCGCTCGCGCTGGCCTGGCGAACTGCGGGAGCCGGCGGGCGACGGAAGGCTCTTGCTTATTTCGCCGAGGCCGCCCTGCTGGCGCAGCGGCTGACGCGCCGGGGTATAAGCCATGTCCATGCGCATTTCGGCACCAACCCGGCGGCAGTGGCGCGACTGGCGGCAAGGCTGGCCCCGATCACGTACAGCTTCACCGTTCACGGCCCGGACGAGTTCGACGATCCTCGCGGGCTGGATTTACGAGGCAAGATTGACGAGGCGGCTTTCGTGGCCGGTGTTTCCAGCTTCGGACGCGGGCAACTGATGCGCTGGGCTTCGCCGGGCGATTGGCAGCGCCTTCATGTCGTGCGCTGCGCTCCCTCTCCATCGTTCGTCCCGGCGTCCGAAACCGGGGCTTCTCCGGTTGAGTTTCCGCCGGCGCCGCATTTGCTCTGCGTGGCGCGGCTCAGCGCGCAGAAGGGCTTGCCCTTGCTGATCGAGGCGATGGAACGGGTCGCGGCGCATCGCGCGGTCACGCTCGATGTGATCGGCGACGGCGAGGACCGCGCCGCGATAGAGCGCCAGATCGTGCGAGCCGGGCTGGAGCGCTGCGTCCGGCTGCTTGGCTGGGCCACGCCAGAGGCGATCCGCGCCGCCTTGCAGCAGGCTCGGGCGCTGGTGCTGCCGAGTTTTGCGGAAGGCCTTCCCGTCGTGCTGATGGAGGCGATGGCCAGCGGGCGCCCGGTCATTACCACCGCGATCGCGGGTATCCCCGAGTTGGTGGACGAGCGCGTGGGGTGGCTGGTTCCGTCCGGTTCCTCCGATGCCATGGCCGCCGCGATCGAGGCCGCGCTCGATGCATCGCCGCGAGAACTGGCCGCCATGGGCGAACGCGGGCGCCGGCGCGTGCTGGAACGGCATGATCCCGGCCGCAGCGCCCAGCAGCTTGCCGACCTGCTTGCGCCGCTCGTGCAGGCAAAGTCAGGTTGCAGTCGGGGGTCAGCCCAGATTCGACAGGATTGAGGACAGGATGTCGCCGCCCGTGCGCATGGCCAGGAACGTGGCGAAGCGCCGTGTCGACCCGCTTTCCTCGAAAAGGCGGTCGTAAAGCGCGATCCAGCTGCGCAGGACGCTGGGCCAGTCGTAGCCTACGGTTTCCGCCTTGTGCCGGGCCTTGATGGAGAGTGTCTCGGCGAAGTCCGGATCGCGGGCGAGGCGGGTCATGGCGGTTGCCAGGCCCTTGACGATCGCTTCCTCGCTTTCGGGTGGGATCAGAATGCCGGTCTGGGCATCGAGCAGCATCTGCGGCCCGCCCCAGTCCACGCAAACCGCGGGGAGCCCCAGCATCATCGCTTCCTGGATGACCGTGCCGCTCGCTTCCGCCAGGGTTGGGAACAGGAAGCCGCGAAACTGGCGCAGATGCGCGAAAAGGGCCTCCCGGTCGGTGCTGTAGGGTTTGAAGACGAGCCGCGAGGAGACGCCCTGGCGCAAGGCGAGTTCGCGAAGCCTGCGGCTTTCGGGGCCGTCTCCGATCACTTCCAGTTTTGCCTGCGGCACCCTGGCCAGCGCACGGATCACCAGATCGCAGGCTTTGTAGCGTACCAGCCTGCCCAGGAACACGAAGTTCCAGTTCTGGCTCTGGTGCACGATGCGGCGATGGTCGCGCAGGCGCGGATCGACGCCGCTGTTGATGACCGCGACCATCCGGTCCCTGCGGCATCCGCCCAGCTCCAGCGTGCGGGCAGTGCGTTCGCCGCCCGAGACGAACAGGCGTGCCTGCAGTTTGCCGCGAAACAGCAGGCGGCTCGATAGCTGCACCGGCCGCGTCAGCATGGCGCCCAGCCGTTTGGCCCAGCTCTCTCGGAACATCAGGGTGGGAGGATGAAGGATACTGCCGTTGAGCGGGCCGATCACCACCGGCGCGCCGCGAATGGGGAAGCTGATGCCGCTGGGCGCGATCGGGGCGGTGAAGTGGACGATCCAGGGCTGCACCCTGTCCACCTCGCGCTGGACGGCGCGATGCAGCAGCCAGCTATCCACCAGCCCGAGCAGCCAGTGCAGCCGGTAGCGATCGAGGCCGCGCTGCAGCGGCCCGTCCTTCACATAGACCACGCCGCTGTCGATGCCGTAGGCCGTCAACTCCCCTCGCACGCGGGCATGCGTGACCTGGGTCACGTCCAAGCCCAGTTCGCGGTAGCCCAGGAAGACCGACAGGGCCTTGAGCGCTTCGCCGCCCATCCGCCGGGACAAGTTGGGAGAGGCAAGGACGATGCGGGGGCATTCGCATGGCGCGTCCGGCTGCGGCATCGTCATGAGTGCAGGGCCCGTGTTCACAGACTGGCGGGCGGGATCAGCTTGAGCAGCGGCGGCAGACGGCGGCGCCAGAGCGCTGCGCGCCGCTGCCGCTCCGGCAGACGGCGCACCATCCACTCGATGTCCGCGCGGGAAAGGCCGGTCCGCTCACAAAGAAACGGGTGGCGCGGCGGGTCGGCGAAGTAGCTGTAGAACAGGGCGGCGCGATCGCGTGAGATGGCCGGCTTGCCGCGGTGGAAATAGCGAGCCGTGTCGCAGAAGACCACGGTGCCGCGCGGGCCTTCACAGCTCACTACATCGGCTTCATAGCCCGCGCCAAGGCGCTGCTCCAGTTCACGGTCGTCGGACAGGGCATAGGTGAAACCCTTAAGGTCGTCCTGCAGGGTATCGGGCCGCGAGATCTGCTGGAAGGGCCCGCCCGCGTCATCGACGGCATGGAGATAGACGGCCACTTTCAACATGCGCCGGTCCTCCCAGTCGCGGTGCCACTTGCGGGTTGAGACTGCCCTGCCGTCGGCGACCGTGTAATTGATGGCGACGCCGTCGTAGGCGGCCGGCAGGCCCAGGTAGGCTTCGGCAATGTCCAGCAGGCGGTCCTGAAGGCCCCATCGGAAGATCATGGCGCTCCGCACGATCTTTTCCGGCGGCACGATGATGAAGGAACGGCCCTCACGAGAGAGGGCACGGGCGGAATCCGCAAAGTCCTCCGCCAGCGCCGCGGCGCGCGACAGCACGGCCTCTCCCCCCGGAATGCCGAGCGCGCCAAGCGTGGTGACGTGGATTCCCCGCGTGTCGAGGTCTTCGACGATCCCTGCGTCGGGCAGTGACAGCGGGGGCAGGGAGGCGCGGTGGCGCAGGACGGTGGTGTCGTAGCGATGGCCGAGCCAGTTGCGGACGTGGCGCTGGTTGAACAGCTTCAGCGTCGTGCGCGCGGGCAGGTCGCGCAGCCATTGACTGTCCTTGAGGCCGATCATGGCGCGTCTCCCCGGCGCATGGACGCCTGAACCCGAAAGCCATGTCGCGGCGACAAGGAACCGGCGCGGGCGATGGTCATGTCCGCTTCCGTCCGGTTGCGGGCGCCGTCCTGCCGGACATCTCGCGGTCCGGGCCGCGACCGGCGGGATAGCCGTATTCATTGCGCCGCGTGGGCTGAGAAAGGGACATGTTGAGGATCGAACCGATGATTGGCGTGCCGCCCAGCGCGCCGGTCACTTCGCGCACGCCGCTCTTTCGACTCCGGCCCTCCTGCGCGACCAGAAGCACGCCGTCGATGTTGCGGGCGATGTGGACGAGGTCGTCGCCAATCAGCGCCGGGGGCGTGTCGATGATGCAGATCGCCTCTTCCGCCTCGGCGGCGATGTGCCGCAAGGCATGGGCAAGGCGCGGGGAGGCCAGGAGTTGCTCGGCGCTCGGGTGAGCGCGGCGGACGCGGTGGACGGCTAGGTCGACCCCGTCGATGCGGGTCGCCGTGTCGCTCCAGGCAGCTTCTCCTGCCAGGTAGTCGTCGATCCCCGGCCCGGCGCCCGCCAGCCCGAGGCGCGCGCCGAGGGTGGGGCGGCGCAAGTCCAGTTCGACCAGTATGGTCGGCCGCACGCGGCTGAGTACGGCCGCGAGGTTCGTCGCGACATGGGTCTTGCCGTTCCCCGCCTCGATCGAGGTGATGGCGAAAGTGCGATGCCCGGTCGCCTCGACATGGGCCAGCAGCGTGGAACGGATCATGAAGAAGGGATAGAGCTGCTCGCTCATCTGCCCGAAACCGCAGATGCGGTTCTCTGCAAGGTGCCGCGGATCGAGCAGTGCCGGGGCCTCGTCCGGAATGCCGGCCGTTCGCAGCAGCGGCGGGATACCGGGCTCGGCGTTCATCGGTTCACCTCCGTGGAGAGGCCGGGCAGATAGGCGCGCAGCCTTGTGAGGGTCTCGTCCGCCAGACGCGAGAAGCGGCTCTCCTCGGTCACCAGCGGCACGACGCCGAAGGAGGGCACCTGCATGGTCCGCGCCAATGTATCGGCGCCGTGGATGGTGCCGCTCAGCAGTTCGAAGCCCAGGATCATGCAAAGGCCCACTGCGGCCCCGCCGGCAATGCCCAGGGCCAGGAGTATCGCCGGTTTCAGCCCCAGCGGTTGCAGCGGCAGGCTGGGCTGGTCGACCACGGTAAAGCGCTCGCCCTTGTCTTCCGACTGGAGGTTGGCCGCGACTTGCGCCTCCAGCTGCTTTTCACGCAGGGAATCGTACTGGCGCTTGATGTTGTCGTACTCGCGCTCGATCATGTTGAGTTCGTAGGCGGCCTGCGGGGCCTGCGCGGCGCGCTGGTCGAGATCGGCCATGGTGTGCACCAGATCGGCCCGCCGGCTGGCAAGCACGCCGATCCGTTGCCGTCCGGCGGCGATTTCGGTTTCGATGAGGTTGGTTCCGGCCGGGGGCAGGTGCGATTGCAAGGCCTTCTGCCGCTCCAGTTCGGCCCGAGCCGCCACGACGTCCGGGAAGACATCGGAATGGACCGCGAGCAGCTGCGCCAGCCGGTCCTCTGCCCGGCGCACACCGTCGGCGCCGCTGGGCGGGGCCTGTCGAAGCTCCTGCTGGCGGGCGGCGAGCAGGCCGTTCTGCTGGACCAGCCCTTGCGTTTCCGCATCCGTGCGCGAGACTTCGGCGCGCAGGGCCGAACTGGACTGCGCGCTGAGGGCCACGCTGCTGGGCAGGGCGCCGGCATAATGCGCCTCCACGCTGCGCCGCTTGTCCTCAAGGTCCCGCAGCTGCCGTCGCAGTTCCTCCGAGCGGCTCTCCAGGAACGAGGCCGTTCCCGTCGCCTGTTCGGTGCGGAAGCGCTTGTCCTCGACCAGGAACATGCGCGTGAGCTGCTCGGTGACGTTGCGCGCCTTGAGCGCGTCGGGGTATTTGAAAGAGAGCGTGAAAGCGATCGTGCTGCCGCCGCCGCGTGCCTGGTCGGCGCCGACCAGATCGACGCCGATGTCGCCGCGCATCACGTCCAACAGGCCGGGGAAATCGATGCGGGTGCGCTTGTCGGGATAGAGGTCGTTGCTGCGGATGAGCCCGGCCAGGCTGTCGCGGCTGACGATCTGCTGGCGGATCTTCGCGATCCGCTCGTCCGCGATATCGGTCAGCGGCGAGGCGATGAGGCTGGTGGGGATCTGCGGGGAATCGATCAGCAGCGTTGCCGCCGACTGGTAGACCGGCTTGCGCAAGGCCACGGCAATGCCCGCGGCCAGAAGACCCAGCACGATCGGCGCGATCATCCAGCGCCAGCGCCGGCGGAACATCGCCAGGATCTCGCGCGGGTAGATGCCGATGCTGTCGGGATCGACGCCAAGCACTGAAAGGGCCTGGTCGCTGCTTCGTGCAGGTGCCGGGCCTCGTGAAGGCGAGGGTGAGGGCCGGTTCATGGCCGGGGTATCCGGTAGAGCAGCCCGGTGCGGAACGTCAGCGAGTTCAGCCTGATGTCGCTCAGTCCCGTCCTTTGCTGAAATTCCGCGCCGCCATAAAGCAAAAACTGTCCGTCCAGCCGGTGCTCGTAGCGGGAGGTGAGGCTGAGGACTTCGATGTCCGGCAGGTTGCCGGCCGGGCCGCCGCTTTGGGGAGAACGGCGATATTCCCCGCGCGCGATGAGCCGCCCTCGCTCGCTGCTGCGCCAGTCCAGGCTGGTCGCGGCGGAGACTTCGCGCTGGATGCCGCCGAAGCTGCTGACCACCGAGGCGACGGCGGCGGAAGCGCAGAAGCGGATATGTCCCGGCTCGTGGCAAAGGCTGCCGTTCCCAGAGAATTGCACCGGCCCGCTCTCGCGCCCGCTGCCCGGCGTGAGGCGCGAGAGCCGGGTTACGCCGATCTCTATCTCGGCATTCCAGGCACGGGGAAAGCGCCGGATCGCCTTGGCCTGGACGGCCCAGGCGTGCGGATCGCCGCCGCTGCTCGAGCGGCTCGACGTGATCTGTCCGCCCAGGCCGAGCGTGGTGGCGGCATCGATCCGGTTATCCGCGCCGAAGTCGAGCGAAACGGCGTCGGTCGGCGTCAGCAGCAGGGAGCCGCGCGGATCGATGCGGCTCCAGCCCAGCCTGGCATTCAGTGCGGTGCGGGCGTCGGTATGGACGGTCACGCCTTGGGCCACCTCGTAGCGGTCCTGAAGGCTGACCGGGTCGATCGCGCTGTCGAGGCTGGAGGCCACGGCCTCCACCGGCAGGACACGCTCGAAGGAAAGTTCGGTGCGCAGCGACAGGTATTCGTTGCGGCGGTGGACCAGCGCCAGTTCGGCGCTGCCGGTCAGGAAATTTCCGTATTCGCGCGTATATTGGCGATAGGCCAGCGAACCGCCGGTCTCGATCCTGGTGCGGAAGTCGAGTGGCCATTCGGCGCTGGCCTTTCCGGCGATCTGCCCGCCCAGGGTGACGGCATCGTCACCGGGCCGCAGGAAGGGATTGCGGGCGGCGAACAGGCTCATGTCGACCTCGATACGGGGCTGGTTCTGCGCCGCAGACCGTGCCGGCAGCATTGCGGCGAGTGCGAGAGCGCCGATCGCGAGAGCAGGAAGCGGACCACGCTGCCGCGCCTTCACGGAATGACGAGGACGTCGCCGCTCGACAGGGTCGGCAGCGGCTTGGCGAGATTGCCGGGATCGAGGCTGCGACCGCCCTTCAGCAGGCGCTGGAGCTGCACGGGTTCCACCACCTGGCCTTGCCCCGTCTGCCGCAGGATCACGGCATGACGGACATCCGCGAACTCGGCGGTGCCCCCGGCCATGCTGAGGGCCTGAAGGACGTTCGGCGCGGTGCCGCTGGTGAAGCTGCCGGGCGTGCGGACTTTGCCCAGGACATAGAAGCGCATGCCCGTCGCCCCGCGCAGCGAGACGGTGACATCGGGCGGCGTCGTGCGATAGTTGAGGGAAATGCGCTCGCGCAGCTCCGCCGCTATGTCGGAGACATTGCGCCCGCTCGCCTTGATCGTACCGGCGAGGGGGAACGCGAAGGTTCCGTCGGGCTGGACCAGCACCTGCCGCTGCATCCGCTCCTCGCCCCACACGAAGACCTCGAGTTCGTCGCCCGCGTTCACGGTATAGCGGGTGGAGGCAGCGGACTGCGGCTGGGCGCCTGCCGCCGATACGGCCGCCGCCGTCACGGCTTCACCGGCCTCCTTGGCCGCAAGGTGACCGCACATGCCCCATGACAGGAGCGCCAGGCATGCGGCGAATGCGCGAAGAATGCGCGCGGCGCGGCGGCCTGACTTTCCGGAACGCATGGACGACGCGCGGGCAAAGGACACGATACCTCCCTGGACGCGGGCTCTCTCCCGCAGTCCGGTCAGGAGGGTATCGGTCGGGCCAAACGCCCGTAATCGTTCGATCGGGGGGCGGGCTTCACGGGTAGGAGAATTCGCCAGTGGCCTCATCGGCGCCTGCATCGACAGGACGGCGGAAGCGGATCGGCAAATGCGGATGGCGGAAAGGGGGACCGGAATCTTCGCAGGCGGATGCACGGTCCCGGTAGCCACAAGAGATCGGCGACCGCCCCTGCGGCATATTCGTCCACGGGGAGAAACACCATGTACCTCGACAAGTTCCACAAGACTTCGGGAGAATTCGCGCCGGCTGACATGCGCGAGCTGGCTGCTCTGGTGGCGGCCACTTCTGCAACTCTGGCAGAGCCTCTTTCGGCACTTGAGCGGCCGGATCCCGGTTCCGTGGAATTTCTCGAACTGGCTTTCACGCGGATCGACATGGCAGGGGCGCTCGACGCCATCGTTTCGCGCCCACCGTCCGCACCGTTCGCTTATGTGGTGACGCCCAATGTCGACCATGTGGTTCGGCTGCAGCGCCGCCGCTCGGACCTCTGGCCCGCTTATCGCGGCGCCTGGATGACACTCTGCGACAGCAGGATCCTGGCGAAGATGGCCAGGGCCGTGGGGCAGGACCTTCCCGTCGTGACCGGCAGCGACCTCACCGCCGCCTTGTTCGACCACCACATCGATCGGAACGACAGGGTCGCGATCCTGGGCGGCAGCGAGGACATGGTGGCCCGGATCGCCGCCCGTTACGGGCTCTGCGATCTGCACCACTACAATCCGCCGATGGGCTTCATCCGTGATCCGCGCGAAGTGACGCGGGCCGTAAGGTTCCTGGCCAACACCAAGGCTCGGTATGTCTTCCTGGCGGTGGGATCGCCGCAGCAGGAGATCATTGCCCGGCGCCTCGCCAGGGCCGGTGCGGCCTGCGGTATCGGCTTCTGCGTGGGAGCGGGACTGGAGTTCCTCACCGGCGACCAGGAACGCGCGCCCCGCCTGATGCAGCAGATGTCTCTGGAGTGGCTCTACCGCCTGGGATCCGATCCGCAGCGCTTGTGGCGGCGCTACCTGATCGATGGGCCGCAGATATTCCGCATCCACCAGACCTGGCGGAGGATGACCCTTGGGCTCCAGAACGCGGCCGGGGGACTGACACCCTGAAACGGACCGCGATCGCGCTGTCGCTATGCGCGGTCGCGGCAGCGGCCGTGGCGGTTTTCGGACCTCAGGCCGTGCGCCGCCATTCTCTCGTGGAGCAGGCACGCTCGGCGCAGGATGCGCTGCGGTCCAACATCGTTCCGGCAGCCGCACCTCCCACCGCCCTGGGCATCAATCTGTTCGGGCTTCAGACCTTCAATCGGCAGCAGGTCTTCTCCAACATGATCCTGCAAAGCGAGTGGTTCTCCTCGCGCGGGGATGGCTGGACGCCGATGCCTTCCCAGCAGCTCGATGCCACAGGGTGGGTGCGCAGCCTGGAACCGGGGCAAACGGCGCCGCGTCCGCTGGTCCTGCCTGCTGCGCCGTTTCGGGCAATGGCGGTGCGGTGCACTTTTGCCGGCCGCGGCGGGCTGGAGGCTGGCGGTGTGGCACGCGTTCTCGGCGCTTCTGCCGGCGCGGTCGATCTGGAACTGCGGCCAACGGGAGCGGAAGGCGAGGGCGCCTGGGTCGAGCTGATTTCCACCGACCCGGCCGATCCCTTGCGCGAACTCGATTGCCGCAAGGCGGGCGCTCCGCGCAGCCAGCGGTTCGACCCGGAATTCCTCGCCTTCCTCTCCGGCTTCAAGGTCGTTCGCTTTCTCGACTGGCAGCGCACGAACGACAATGCGCCAGCCTTGTGGGCGACCCGCAGCCTTCCCGGCAGCGGGTCTCAGGTTGGCGTGGCGGGCGCCTCGGTCGAGGACATGGTCGACCTGGCCAATGCCGCCGGCGCGGACCCGTGGTTCCTCATGCCCTATGATGCCGACGCGGATTATCTGCGCGGCTTCGCGGCGCTCGTCCACGCGCGCCTCGATCCGGGGCGCAAAGTCTATGTCGAACTTGGCAACGAAGTGTGGAACGACATCTTCGACGCCTCGGGCCAGGCTGAGCGGGAGGGACTGGCCCTCGGGCTTGGCGGCGGCGATCCCATGCGGGCACGGATGGAGCGCTATTCCCAGCGCATGGTCGCGGCCATGCGCATCTGGACCGCGATCTATGCCGACCGGCCGCAGGCGCTGATCCGGGTATGCGCCAGCCAGCATGCCAATCCCGAGCTTGCGCGCATGGTCCTGAACTATGGCCATGCGGACCGCTGGGTGGATGCTCTGGCAACCGCGCCTTATCTCTGGCTGGAACTTGACGGCTATCGCAAGCGGGATCTCGATCGCATCTTCACGCAGATGCCGGGTTCGATGGAGCGGACGCTGGCGATGGCGGCGGCCAATCGCGCCGTGGCGGCCCGGCATGGCCTGCGCTACATCGCCTATGAAGGCGGCCAGCATCTCGTCACCACCGATCTGGACCTCGCGCGCGCCGTGCAGCGCGATCCGCGCATGGGCGAGGTCTATCTGCGCTACCTCGAAGGCTGGCGCCGCCGTTTCGGCGATACCCTGGTACTCTACGCGGCGACCGCGCCGATCGGCGAATATGGCTCATGGGGCCTGCGCGAATATGCCGGCCAGCCTGCGGCCGAGACGCCGAAGCTCTCGGCCGTGCGCCGCTTTCAGGCGGAAGCGCCGTGAACCGCCACGCGGTTCAGTCGATGATGGGGACGGGCGGGCTCTTCGCCTTGCTGGCGGTCGCCTATTACAGCATCCATTCGGCGCTCTATGTCGCTTGTGCCAGCGGGGCGGGCGTCGCGCTGTTCCTGATTTGCCTGCGCCGCGTCCACCGCGAGGAAATGGCCATGCGCAGCCTGTTCTGCGTGATGGCGCTGCCGATGCTGGCCTGGTCGCTCCCGGCGGTGCGGCTGCTGCATCTGGCGATGTGTTTCTGGGTGCCGGTGGTGGCGGGGCGGCGCGAACGTATCGCTCCGCTCTATCTGTTCAGCATGCTGTTGCTGCCTCCGCTGGACGCCCCGGTGGAAATCGGCGGGTTGAAGCTGTTCGATTTCGGGGTGCAGGACGGGCTTGCCATTGGCGCGGCAGTGGCGATCTGGTTGAAGTTCCGGAAATCGGAAAGCGCGCCGCGGCGGCTGACCAGCGATGGATGGGTCGCCGCGTTCCTGCTCATGCTGGGCCTTGCCCTCTCGCGCGAGACCACGGCAACGAATTTCCTTAGAACGACGGTCAATCTCGTCCTCGACCTGGGCCTACCCTATTATATCCTCAGCCGCGGCGTAACGAGCACCGAGGGGCAACGCATGGCCCTGCGCTGGCTGGCCTGCGGGGGCGTGGCGCTGACGGCAGTGCTGGTCCTGGAAATCTGGCGCAGTTGGCCGATCTACAATGAGCTTTACGGCCAGTATAACGTGCCGATGATGTTGCTGGTGAAGGCCCGGGGCGGTTTGATGCGGGCCGGGGGACCGTTCGTGGAGCCGACCTCCATCGCGCTCGTCCTGGCGATGTGCTTCGCTGCCCTCAGCCTGCTGCGGGAGGATTTTCGATCTGCCCTGCGTCATTCCGGGCTGCTGGCGATCACGTTCCTCGGGGTATCGGCGCCGCAATCGCGGGGCGCCTGGATCGGGCTCGCGCTCGCATCGGTGGCCATGGCGATCTACCGGGGGCGTTGGCGCTCGCTGCTGGCCTGTGCCGGTGGGATCGGCCTGGCGCTGGGCATCGTCTTCGTGACGGCCCAGCTTTCCCCCACTTTTGCCGAGGCGCTGGGGCTGTCCGACGGGGGCGCCAACGAGACCACGACCTATCGCCGCGATCTTTTCGAAAAGGGCAAGGAAGTGTTCTGGCAAAGCCCGATGTTCGGGCATTCGATGCCGCGGCTCAATGTGCTGCTGGCAGACTTGCGGCAGGGAGAGGGAATCATCGATTTCGTGAACACCTACCTCTGGATCGCGCTGATCGCCGGATCGGCAGGGCTGGCGATCTTCATCGGCAACTTCCTCGACCCTCTCGTTTCGCTGTGGAAGCGCCGCCGCGTCTTGCGCCGCACGCCGGGAGAGGCTCCCGCGGCCTTCGTGTTCGGGGTGCTGGTGATGCTGAGCGAGATGCTGTTCTTCACCTCCTTCGGCGGGCGTCCCGCTTTCCTGACGCTGGGGCTGTTCGGACTGTCTGCCACTATCCTGGCGAAACCGCAGGCCCGGCGTGCGCCGCTGCAATGGATGCCGGACGGCGCCCCGCTGCGCGCATGAACCGCGGATCGACTTTTTGCTGGACGGCACTTCTGGCGCGAAAACCCGGCAGCACCATGCGACTCTGCCGAGGGCGAGAAAAAGCCCATCGAAGTCAACGACGTTGATGGTGCGCCGCAAAAACATCGGAGAGCCACGCAACGAAGCGGCACCGTGATATTTCTACAACATTTCCGCCCGATCTTATTTCTGCAACGCAGCATCGAAAACAATGCGTTTGCGAGTGCACCCGCAAGTCCCTACTCCGCGCGACAAACAAGGTCTCAGGGTAATCAGGGTTTCATAAAAACATGACTCAGCGTCGATTCCGCCATCGTGCCGCCGTTTCGCTCATCGCTCTTGCTTGCGCCGTGCCGGCCGCAGCGCAGGCGCAGAGCGTCGCCTCGCCCGCCAGCGAAGGCGCCAGCAGCACCGATATCGTGGTCACCGCGACCCGCCGCGAAGAACGCGCCGTCGACGTGCCGATCGCCGTATCGTCGCTGAGCGGCGACAAGCTCGCCGCGATCAATTCCAGCGGCCAGGATATCCGCTTCCTGTCCGGCCGCGTGCCCAGCCTCCTGGCGGAATCGTCGTTCGGCCGTACTTTCCCGCGCTTCTACATCCGCGGCCTGGGCAATACCGACTTCTCGTCGGACGCGGCCCAGCCGGTCTCGGTGGTATACGACAACATCGCGCTTGAAAGCCCGTTCCTGAAGGCTTTCCCGGCCTTCGACCTTGAGAACATCGAAGTGCTCAAGGGCCCGCAGGGTACCCTGTTCGGCCGCAACACCCCGGCCGGCGTGATCAAGCTGACCTCGGCCCGCCCGACCGACCATTACACCGGCCACGGCAGTGTTTCCTGGGGCACCTACAACACGATCAACAGCGAACTCGCGCTGAGCGGCCCGATCACCGAAACCCTGCGCTTCCGCGTTGCCGGCAACCTGCAGCACCGCGACGACTGGGTGAAGAACGACTACGCCGAGACGATCAACGAGCGCCGCTTCGACGGTTACGACGATCTCGCCGGCCGTGCCCTGCTGGAATACGACAACGGCCCGCTCAACGTCCTGGTGAACCTCCATGGCCGCCACTTGCGCGGTTCGGCCCGCGTGTTCCGCGGCAACACCATCAAGCCCGGCACCAACGACTTCGTGGACGGCTTCGACGTCGAGCACACCGCGCAGAACGGTTCCAACCCCCAGCGCCTTGAGGGCTGGGGCACCAACGTCCAGGCCAGCTACGATTTCGACGGCCTGGGCACCCTGTTCTCGGTGACCGGCTGGGAAAAGGTGAAGGTCTTCTCGCGCGGTGACGTGGACGGCAGCTATCCTGCCGCGGTGCCCTTCTCGGTCGAGAGCGGCAGCAAGGCCAAGCCGCGCGAATTCACGCAGGAACTGCGCTTTGCCTCGGAAAAGTTCGGCGACGTCAGCTTCCAGGCCGGCGCCTACTACTTCAACCAGAACCTCGACACCGAGGCCCTGAGCTGGAGCACCACCAACGTCCAGACCAATGGCAACACCAGCCATCTCGACAACGAGACCTATGCGGTGTTCGGCTCGGTCGAATATACCCCGGTGGAATCGCTCATCCTGCGCGGCGGCCTGCGCTGGTCGCATGACCGCAAGTACGGCAACCTCAACGCCGCCGATGGCGTGCTGCTTTCCGAAGGCCGGGCCAAGGGCTCGAAGGTTTCCTGGGATGGCAGCGCCACTTACAAGCTGGACCCGGACCACTCGCTCTATGCCCGCGCCGCTTCGGGCTACCTGGGCGCTTCGCTGAAGAACGACGCGGTCTCGGGTGTCGCCTCGGAAGCCAAGCCGCAGACCACGACCTCGTTCGAAGTCGGCTTCAAGGGCGAAGAGCGCGGACTGGTCAGCTACTCGGCGGACGTGTTCTACATGAACACGCGCAATATCCAGCTCACCGCCGTGGGCGGCGCGTCCAACACGACCACGCTGATCAACGCGAAGAAGGCGATCGGCTGGGGCGTCGAGGGCGAAATGGCGATCACGCCGGTGGAGGGCCTCTCCCTGACCGCAGGTGGCAGCTACAACTTCACCAAGCTCAAGGACTCGGACCTGAGGGTCGAGCCTTGCTCGGGCGGCTGCACCGTGCTCGATCCGGTCGTGGCGGGCACCTCGCTCGTCTCCATCGACGGCAACCGCCTGCCGCAGGCGCCGCGCTGGATCGCCAACTGGACGGCCAGCTACACGGTGCCGATCAGCGAGAACCAGGAAGTCTTCGCTTACACCGACTGGGCCTACCGCAGCTCGGTCAACCTGTTCCTCTACGATTCAGTGGAATTCACCGGCAAGGCATCGCTGGAAGGCGGCCTGCGTGCAGGCTGGCGTGACAATGCCATGGGCATCGAAGTGGCCGCTTTCGCGCGCAACATCACCAACCAGATCCGCATCGTCGGCGCCATCGACTTCAACAACCTGACCAGCATGGTCAACGAGCCGCGCATCATTGGCGGCGAAGTGAAGTTCCACTTCTGATGTAACGGCCTCGCCGGTCCCGGTTCATGGAACCGGCCGGCGAGGCATTTCATCTGCGGTGCGGTTCACCGGCTGACCGCTTCGGCATGGACGACGTAGCGCCACGGGCCGCTCCGGATCGCGTCGAAGGGAAAACAGGTCACCAGATCCAGCCTTTCGCCGAGCGGCGCATCGGCCACGGCGTAGCCGTCCCATCGCACCACTTCGGCACCGGTGACACGGTAGCGCCGTTCCAGGCCTTCGCGGGTCTGGACGAAGATGAGATCGCCTTTCTTCATATTACGCAGAAACCGGAAATGGGTGTCGCGATGGGCGGCGACCACGGCGGTTCCAGCTTGTCCCAGCGCCGCTCCACCCGGCAGCAGCGTCGGGCCGAAAGCCAGAGCCTGGCCCGATCCGCTGTCCAGCACGATCCTTGAGATGCCAAGGCCGGGAACCACCAGCCGGGCCGTGGGGGTCATGTCGGCCCAGGGCCAAGGCTTGCGCGGGGCGTGATCGACGCGACTGCGGTCGAAGGCGCGGTCCAGCAGGACCTGGGCCACTGCGGCTTTGGCGGGGATGTAGAGCCCGCATGCGATCTGCGCCAGGCCGGTCAGGCACAGCCCGAGCAGGAGGATGACCAGGAGGCCGCGTCCCCGCGCGACCTCCTTCAAACGGTTGGACCAGAGGGGCGCCGTTCGCAGGATTGCGACGTTCATGCCGCCCTCCGGCGCAGGAGCAGGGCGAAGCCGGTCATGCCCGCCAGCAGCAGCGCCAGCCCCTTGCCGATCAGGCCTAGGAAGCCGGTCGCGGTCTGCGGCAGTTCCAGGGCCTGGGCCTGCATGGCGGCGAGACTGCCGGTTCCTGCCTGTCCGGGCGCTGCCTGCACCGCGTCCTGGCCGAAGAGGGCTTCGAAGTCCCAGCCGGCCGGCAGGTTGATGGGCAGTTCCTCGCGCGTCAGGCGGGCACCGGCAGGCCGCGCAGGCGTCTCGTCGACGGCGACCAGGCTGGTCTGGCGCGTGACGATCGCGTGCTCCATGCCGATCCTTTCGATCTCGGCATCGGCGCGGTCGTCCTCCAGCTTGCCGAGGGCGCGGTCGGCCTCGACATCGGTGATGCGGCGATGGGCCCAGAGCTTCTCGATGGCGGGGCTGGGCAAAGCAGCCGAGAGATCCACCCGCTGTACCCAGGGCTTGCCGCCGATGTTGCCGGAGACGGTGAGCGTTCCGGAAAGCTTGTCGCTGCGGCCGACGAGCACCAGCGGCCGTCCGGCGTAGACGTCCGGCAGGCGCGAGGGGGTGAGATCCAGCGATCCGCCTTCGACCCGCACCGAGAGATCGCGCACCGCCGGATGGCTGAGCACATCGAGTAGCGGCATCATCTTGGCAGCCACTTCGCCGGGCGCGCCGACATGGGTATAGACCCCGCCGCCGATGGTCGACATGCGCTCCATCAGGAAGTCGTTCGGTGCGGAGCCGATGCCGACCATGAAGACGTGGCTGCGCCCCCCGTCGTCCCCGATCGCGGCCATCATCTCGCGCTCGTTGGAAATCTCGCCGTCCGTGAGGAACACGATCTGGCGCAGCACCTCGGGACTGGTGCCGCCTCCGGTCCCGGCATCGTCCAGCGCGGCCTTGAGCGCGGGGAGCATCTCGGTGCCGCCCTGCGCCTGGAGCGATTCCGCGAAGCGGGTGGCGAGCGCCACCTGGTCCGAGGTGGCGGATACGCTGTGCTCGAACAGGCGCGTCATCGTGTCGTCGAAGCGGATCACGTTGAAGTGGTCCTGCGGGCGCAATGTGCCGAGCGCGTGGATGAGGCTGGCCTTGGCCTCCTCCATGGAGTCGCCGCCCATCGAGCCGCTGTTGTCGATCACGAAGACCATCTCGCGCGGGGGGCGGGGAAGGCCGTCGAGATTGGCCGGCGGCGTGATTGCGGCCATGACGTAGTCGCCCTTGTCCGTATGCTGGGCGAACAGGCCGAGCGCGGGGTCGGCCGAAGCGGAGCGCCAGTCGAGCACGAAATCGCGGTTGGCGGGAACGGTGGTGTCCGCAAGGGTCACGGTGCGGTTGTCGGTGGCCCCGGCTACGTTGATCCGGTGATAGCGACTGATCAGGTTGGCAACCTCGAAGCCGGGCGCGAGATGGACCGAGATCGAGGTGGGATTGAGCCCTTCGCCCCGCCTGCCTCCCAGTCTGGCGCCAAGCGCGGGATCCAGAACCGGTGCGGCGGTCACGGCATGGGCGTCCTCGACAGCCGCGGCCGAGCGCAAGGTATGCGGCGGCGTATAGCGCGGCCCCACGACCAGCGGCAGGCGCAGCGAGAACGTGCCGTTCGCCTGGCTGACCGGTGCCTGATATTCGATCGCGATCAGCACGGTCTCGCCGGGGGCGACATTGGCGACCATCGTGCTGAACATGTTGGGGCGCTGCTGCTCGACGAGACCGGCCTTGCGGCCGCTGGCCTTGGCGGCCTCATAAGTTTCGCGGGCTTTCGCGCGCGGTTCGATGTGGCCGACGATCACGCGTTGGCCGACCACCATCTTCAGCGAGTCCACCGCGCCGTCCTGAGGCAGGGGGTAGAGATAGCTGGCCTCCATCCACTTGTCAGAGGTGTTGCGGAAGGCCTGGGTTACGCGCACGCGGGCAACCTGTCCGGTCACGGCGACGTCCATGTCAGTGCCGAGGCGGACCGCCGGAAGGCTTTTCGCCACGCCTTGTCCGCGCAGCATGAGCGTGCCGGCGGCGGGGCCGTCATCCGGAGCGGCATCGTCAACGGCGGTTTCGTCGGCGACGGCGGCCGTCGAATGGATCGCCACGGCAAGCGGGGCGCCGAGCGCCAGGACGATTGCCGGGACCAGGGCGCGGCGGATGGCCAGAATGCCGGGGCCGGAATGGCTGGAACCGAGAGGACGAGGGGCGGGGGACTGCGGCATGGCGGGGCTCCATCTGCTAGGGGAGCCCTTCGTCTATGCGCATGCCATGCCGCACAGCCACGAGCAGTTTCGGCCGGTTCCGGCACGAGATGTGCGGAAATGCGGAATGCATGTGTGGGAATGCGGAACGCGCACGAAATGATTGACGACATGTGCGGATTTGTGCGGAAAGAGACGCACGATGACAGTGACCGAAACAGAGCCCGCCGATTCCTCACCGCTTTCGGCCGAGGGCGCCGAGACCGCTCGCCTCGTGCGCGAGGAGATCGCCCGCCGCCGCATCTCGCGTCAGGCGCTGGCGGACATGGCGCGCATCAGCCTGTCCACTCTGGAAAAGGCGCTGGCAGGCAAGCGCTCCTTCACGCTGGCAACGCTGCTGCGCATCGAGGAGGCGCTGGGTGTCGACTTGCGCGCGGGCCGTCCTGCGCCTGCCGCGGCGCCGGTCCTGGGCGACGTGGCGCCGGAGTCCATGGGGGCCTATGCCCGCTCGGCCGTTGCCTGGCTCGAAGGTCGCTATCTGACGATCAGGCCGAGTTTCGGCACGCCGGGCGGCCTTTTCGCCTATCTCACTACCGTGCGCTGGGTGCCGGAAAAGGCCTTCCTCGGCTTTGCGGAATCAGGCCGTTCGGATTCCCGGTTCGAGCAGGCCGGCCATGTCTCGATGCCGAACCTGTCCGGACATATCTATCTGGTGACGAACGAGCAGGGCCAGTACCGCCTGGCCATCCTGTCGCGGCCCACGATCGATGGTCAGCTCTTCGGGATACTGACAACGCTGGAAGTGGGCAGCGGGTCGCAGCTCGTACCCGCCGCCGCACCGCTCGCCTTGCGCAAGTTGCCGGAGGGAGAGGGTCCGCCGCTAGGCCTCGTCACGGACGCCATGCCGCATTTCGCGGACTACCGAGCGATGCTGGGCCGCTCGACCGACGGGGACTTCGCGCGTCTCCATCTTCCCTGCTGACCTGGACGACGCCGCTTAGCGCCAGAAGCGTTTTGCATCGACGAAAGTCTCGTAAGCCTCTGCGGCGGCTTCCAGAAGGTCCGCCTTCTTGTCGTGGCCCAGCAGGTGAGATGCCTCGGGCGCATCGGCGAGACCAAGGTTGTCGAGCAGTTCCGGGGCGCCGACAAGATCGTTGAGCAGACCCAGGCGATCCTGCAGTTCCTCCAGCGCGGAAACGAAACGCTTGTGGCGGCGGCGCTCGCGCTTCTCGGGGAAAAGCGCCACGAAGAAGTCCGTGGCATAGCGCAGCTTCTTGGCGGTCTTGCGCACTTCATGGCGCGCATGATCGTCCAGCTTCTCCAGCCGGCGCCCACCTTTCTTGACCTTGCGGCGGAAGCGTTCGAGGGCATTGGCGGCAAATTCGCGCGCCGTGGTTTCGCGTAAGGCGCGGCGATCCTCGTCGGTCAGCCAGTCTCCGATAACGAGCCATTCCGACAGGTCGAGCATGAGCATGCGCGCGCGCCGGGAATCGAGCGCGGCGATGGCCCCCAGATAGGCCTCATCCCGTGCCGTCGTGATGCGGTCGAAAAGCGGCCCTTCGCTCGCCTGGTCCGCAAGCACGTCCAGGTCTCGCGCCTTGCCCAGTTCCCCGGCCAGCCAGCGCAGTTCGCCATTGAAGCGGCGGCGCGTCTCGTCGGAGAACAGGGTCTTGAAGAGCGTCAGTGCGGAGCGCAGGCGGCGGATGGCGACGCGGGACTGGTGCAGGGCTGCGCCGTCGCGGTGATCCAGTACCAGTGGCTCGTTGAGCCGGAAATGGCGCAGGCAAGCCGCTGCAATCGCCTGGAATGCCTTGCCGGCGTCCATCTCGGTTTCGAGCACGACACGGGGCGCCTTGGTCGCGGTGGGGGCCGGGCCGAGCAGCCGATAGCCGCGCTCGGCCTTGCTCGATACGCCGATGCGAACGGGAGCTATCGCATCGATCCGGCGCGCCAGGGCGAAGAGCGCGGCGGCGCTGCCTTCCTTCAGTTCCAGTTCGACTTCGCAGACCGGGGTTTCACGCTCGGCCGCAATGACATGGCCGCGATCGAGCGTGATCTCGATGCCGTCCCGGACCCAGAGGCGGCGCTCGTTGTCCACCGTGAACACCGGGGCGAGCGAGGCAATGCGGTCTCCCAACAGCGCGGGGATCGGCGTGGTATGGTCGATGATCGGCTCGTCATCCGGAACGGGACGCTCCCATTCGGGCCGGATGAACATGCCGGCCGAGGGGCCGTCGGCTTTGACTGTCTGCACCCGCTTCGAACCGTCGCGACGCACGCGCAGCGATAGCCCGGCCTTGGACAAGTCGTGATCGGGGGTGTCGAAATAGATGGCATGTTGCGGGATGAGGGCGGCCTCGCCCGCGAACAACCCCGAGGCTTCGAGCTGATCGGCGCTGTCCGGGGCCAATTCCAGCTTGAGCTCGGCTTCCTCGTTCGCGACCGCTGTCATGGCAGGCCCTCCGGTTGACAGGCCGCGGCCGGCGGCTCGGGAGACGGCGCGCTGTCGGAGAGGAGAATGTCCCGTCCGGCGACTGCCATCGTGATGGGGATAAACGCATGAAGGCACCGATCGTTCTCGAAGCGGGCGATGGTGCGGGGAATCGGAAGGGTCACAGCCGCCTTATGGCCTGTCGACGTGACTGCCCGACGACACCGGCGGCACGGATGAGACGCCCTTGTCAGGATAAGGGCGCTTGACGGAATTGCTAATACGGATATTTAATATCCGTATTAGCAATTCCCAAGGATGAAGCGAATGTCCCAGCGTATCGATTATGCGAAGCAGGCTCCCGAACTCGTTCGCAAGATGATGGATCTCTCGGCAGCGGTGAAGAACGGCTCGATCGAGCGGAACACGTTGACGCTCGTGGACATCCGCGCATCGCAGTTGAACGGATGCGCGTTCTGCCTCGACATGCACGTCAAGGAAGCGAGAATTCACGGCGAGCGGGACCTGCGCGTCCATCACGTCGCGATCTGGCGGGAATCGCCGCTGTTCAATGCGCGCGAAAGGGCGGCTCTGGCCTGGACCGAGGCGGTGACCCGACTGGGTGAGGGCGGCGTCCCGGACGCGGTCTATGCCGAGGTTCGCGAGGCGTTTTCCGAGAAGGAGATCGTCGACCTGAACTTCGCGGTGATGACGATCAACGCCTGGAACCGACTGGCCATAGCGTTCCAGGCCGTGCCCGGTTCGGCAGACAAGCTCTACGGCCTCGAAAAGGCCAATCTGGCCTGAACTGGCGCGGGCAGCCTTGCGCGAAAGGGGCGGTTTTCGCCCCCTTCAGCCTGCCCGCTCCATCAGCCAGTCGAAGCTGCGCTTGAGCAGGTCGGCGGGCACGTCCTCCTGCAAGGTTTCCTGCAGGTCTGCCAGAGTCACGGCCGCCAGCGTCTGGCGCCAGGCCTCATCCGCGCGCCACATGATGCGGGCGACGGCACAAGGCTTGTCGTCGCAGAGGCCTTTCGGACGGCAGGGGTTGTTCGCCCTGATCTCGCTGCACTGGAATGTCGACTTGCGGCCTTCCACCGCCTCCACCACTTCGAGGAAGGTGATGGCTTGCGCCGGCCTGGCGAGGCGGTAGCCACCGCTTGGACCCAGCGTCGTATGCACAAGCCCGGCCTTGGACAGGCCCTGCAAGGCCTTGCCGAGATATTCCTTGGGCACGCCGTGAAATTCGGAAAGGCTGCGGGTGGAGAGATAACGGCCTTCGGGCAGACCGGCCATCACGGCGCAGCAATGGAGCGCCCATTCCACCTGGTTCTTGAGATTCATGCGCCGGCCGGGTCAATCATGGACATTCGATATCCTAGATTGACCCGGCCGATTGCGCAACGAAAAGGCGTCGCCTTTCAGGCAGAGGCGCTTCCGCGCCGGATCAGTATTTCACCCCCAAGGTGAGGCCGTAAGTGATCGGATCGGCCCAGATGCTGCCTACGCCGAGCGAGGCGTAGTTCACGGCGGCGCGGTAGCGATGGTTGGTGACGTTTTCGCTGAACAGCGCGACCGAGATCTTGTCCGAAGGATCGACCCATTCTGCGCGCACGCCGAGGAGCGCGTACTGGCTCTGCTTGAACTGCTCCGCGATGCCGAAATAGAAGGAGGACGTGTAGTAGAGGTTGCTGGACAGGTTCAGCCGGCCGCCCGCCAGGTCGATGCCGTAGGACACCGCCAGGTTGCCGGTCAGCGCAGGGGTACGCTGCATCTTGAAGCCGCTGGCATCCGTGGTGGTCTCGACCAGGGCACCGGGACCAAGGCCGCCAAGGCTTGGCGGCGTGCAGGCCACCGGCGAGGTACCGAAGACGGCCGCGGGGTCGCAGAATTGATAAAACGGTGCGTTGGGGAAGGTCTTGTAGCGGGCGTGAGTCCAGGCAAGCCCGCCGCTGACGGTCAGGTCGTTGGTGACGCGGGCGCTGGCCTGGCCTTCGATGCCGTAGATCTCCGAGCTGGCAGCATTGGTGATGCGGGCGGTTCCCGCCTGGAAGCTCGACACCTGCAGGTTCTTGTAGTCGTAGTAAAATCCGGAAAGTTCGGCGGTGAAGCGGCCATCGCCGTACTTGTAGCCCAGTTCGTAGGCATTGATCTTCTCGGGCTTGACCGGGCGGTAGGAATAGCCGCCGACGTTCAGCAGCCCTGCCTTGTAGCCTTGCGTGAACGAGGCGTAGACGCTGGATTCCTCGTTAGGTTTGTAGCGCAGGACGAAACGCGGGGTGACGCGGTTGTTCGTCAGCTTGGGCACGTCGAAACGGGTGTAGAGAGGGGTTGTCGCGAAGGATCCAAAGGGCACGGCGTTGCCGTTCTCATCCTCGTAGACCGAGGCGGTAAGCGCGCGCAGGAAGTACGCCTGGTCGACCCAGTCGTGGCTGTAGCGCGCACCGGCCGTCACGAAGAACTGCGGGGTGACCTCGTATGTGGCGTCGCCGAAGACGGCGATGGACTGAGATAGCGTCCCGGATTCGCCGTTGCGGGCAAAAGGCGCGGTGCCCAGCTTGGCATCGGTGGGCCAGGTGTCCCGGTTACGGAAGTAGTAGACGCCGGTGGTCCACTGGAGCGGCGATCCGGCCTTCGAACTCAGCAGTACCTCCTGCGTGAAAGTCTTGCTGTTGGAACCGATGCGGATCGTGAAGATCGGCAGGGCCGTCGCGTCGAGGTCCTGCACGCTGGTGACGCGTTCGTCGCGGAACTGGGTGTAGGAAGTGAGGTTGGCAAACCCGAGATCGGCCTTGATCGTGCCCTGGATCACGTCGGTGTTGGTACGGGCGCCGATGCCGTCCGCAGGATTGAGCGCCACTTCGTTGGGTTTCGTGGCGTAGAGACCCGCAGGCGTGAACTGGTAGATCCACGGGGTGCCCTGTTCGTCCACGAAGGCATTGTGCATCAGCGACGAGGGATCGTCCGTCTGCGCATGGGTGTAGCGCAGCAGCACGCTGATATCCGGTGTCAGATCGGCCTTCAGGCCGGTGCGGATCGACCAGCGGTTGTATTTGCCGACCTGATCGTTGCCGTCGATGATGTTGCGCTGGAAGTTGTCGCTGCGCCGATAGAGGCCCTCCACATCGAAAGCGACGCCCTCGGTAATGCCCGAGGTTGCATAGGATTGGACTTCGACCGTATCGAACCGGCCGTAGGACACGCGGAATTCGCCCGCTGCGTCCTGGCTGGGCTCGGCCGTGGTGACCAGGATCGCGCCGCCGGTGGTATTGCGGCCGAACAGAGTACCCTGCGGCCCTTTCAGAACCTGGATGTTCTGGACCTTGAGTAGCTGGAAGTCCGTTGCGGCGGCGCTGGGCAGGAAGAAGCCATCGACGTAAGTCGCCACGTTGGGGCCGCCGCCGGACGTGGTGATCGCCGTTCCGACGCCGCGGATCGTGGGCTGGGTGTAGACGCCCGCCTTGTCGAAGCGCAGGGCCGGGACGACCTTGGACATGTCGGAAAGCTGCCGCACACCGGTGTCCTTCAGCGTTTCCTCGCTGAGCGTCGTCACCGTGATCGGCACGTCCACGGACCGTTCGGCACGGCGTTGGGCCGTGACGATGATTTCGCCGTTCTGGCCCAGGGGGTTGGAACCAGCCGAGGCCGGTGCGGCAGCGGGGGCGACTTCGCTTCCTGTTTGCGCGCTGGCCGATCCCGCGACCAGGGCCGATGCAAGCGCCCCCAGCGACGCCATTCGTTTCAGCTTCGAAATTCGCGGCATATGTGTCCTCCCGTTCCCCATCCGGCTTTCCTGCCGGTTGCCGCCATTTTCCACGATCCTGCGAGCAGGTGAAATCTCCCCTGGGCATCATATCGCGGTGGCGGTTCGGAAACGTTCCGGCGACGCACGGCGGGATTGCGAACGAGGCTGGCGGGAAAGTTCCGATCTCCACCGTAAATTGAAAAGGCGGATTGAAATTTCGCTGTGACATTGTGCAAGTAACGCTTCTGCGAATCATTAGCAGTAGGATCTTGCATCAATGACTTCTCCCAAGCGGCGTGCGCTGTTGCGCGCGCTGAAACAGACTTCCGCCCTTGCCGCCGCGGCGATCCTCTGCGCCGGTGCACAGGCCCAGGCGGCCGACGGTGCCGCCAACTCCAGCGAAGACCCCGTCAAGCTCGGTTCCGTCCGCGTCGAGGATACGGCGATCGGCAATCAGCAGCAGGGCGTCGATCGCAATGCCGCCGGCAAGCCGGCCGTCCTCACCACCACCACCACGGCCGAGACGCTTCGTGACCGCATGGTCGACAATATCGCCGATTACGCCCGGCGCGTGGATGCGGGGGTGAACTTCAACACCAACAACCAGAGCATCAACATCCGCGGCCTCGACGCCAATCGCGTGCTGACGACGGTGGACGGGATCCGTCTGCCGTGGATGAGCGACGGGGCGCGGGGCGTCCAGGGCGGCGTCGCGGCCTTCGATTTCAACTCGCTGAGCGCGATCGATGTCGTGAAAAGCGGGGATTCCAGCTACTTCGGCCAAGGCGCGCTCGGCGGGGTCTTTGCGGTGCGCACGCTCGATCCCGAAGACCTGCTGACGGATGGCAAGAAGCAGGGCGCGCTCGGCAAGGCCACGTATGACAGCGCCAGCGACAGCGTCTATCTCAACCAGGCTGCCGCTTTCCGGACCGGAGACACGCTGGTCCTGATTCAGGGCGGCTACCAGAACGGCCACGAAACCGAGAACCAGGGCAAGATTTATGGTACCGGCACGACGCGGACCGCCCGGAACCCTGCGGCCTATGACCAGGAAAACCTGCTGGTGAAGGTCCACCAGTACCTGGGCGGCGGCCACCGCATCGGCCTGACGGGTGAGACCTTCAAGCGCAGCTACGACGAGGACACGCTCACCAGCATCGGGTCGACCTATTCGTCCTATGGCACTCTGGAGCAGAACAAGCGCAAGCGCATTGCCGGTACCTACGATTATCAGGCCGAAGGCGAGGGCTTCGTTCAGGAGGCTCACCTCGTAGGCTATTGGCAGCGCCTGAACCTGCGCACGTATACGCAGGCCATGCGCAAGACCGCGCCGATAGGGCAGTATGACCGCGACAGCGACCTTCAGGACGAATCCTGGGGTGCGAACGGCTCCATCGTCGGGCGCGCGGCCACCGGCGCGGTGCAACATGCGATCAGCCTCGGCGGCGAAGTCTATGCGACCAGGACGACGCAGTATGCGTCCGGCGTCGATAACTGCACGGCGGCGATCTACTCGTGCTCGTTTCTTCATGTGAACCAGTCCGACATGCCCGATGTCGACGGCATCGATCTTGGCCTGTTCCTGCAGGACCGGATGACGTTCGGCGCCTTCCACCTTACGCCGGGCCTGCGTTTCGACTGGTATCGCCGCACACCCCAGGACACGCCGAGCTATACGGTGAATGCGGCCTATGAGGGCCTTCCCGAACGCTCCAGCGACTCCCGCTTTTCGCCCAAGATCATGGCCGAATACGATGTCGTGCCGGGGCTGACGGCCTATGCGCAATATGCCCAGGCCTTCCGCGCGCCTTCCGCCACGGAACTCTATCTGACCTATGGCGGCACCGGCAGCTACGTCAGCATCGGCAACCCGGACCTGAAGCCGGAAACGAGCAAGGGCTACGAACTGGGCCTGAAATTCGGCGATGCCAAGCGCGGCGCCAAAGTCAGCTTCTACGACAACTACTATCGCAACTTCATCGACACCATCACCACGACGGCCTCGGCCGCAGGGCTTAGCGGCAGCTATCCCTTCGGTGTGTTCAAGTACGTCAACCGCGCCCATGTCCGCATCTACGGCATCGAGGCCAGTGCCCAGTGGGCGCTGACGGAAAACTGGCGCGTCTGGGGTTCCATCGCCTATGCCCACGGCAAGGACACGGACGAGGACACTTACCTGAACTCGATCCCGCCGCTGCGCGGCATCGCCGGGTTCGGCTATAGCCAGGAGCGCTTCGGGGCCGACCTTTCCGCCACCGTGGCCGCCAAGCGAAACAAGGTCGAAGACCCGACATCGACCATCAACAAGACGCCGGGCTACGGCATCGTCGACTTTACGGCATGGGTTAAGCCGGGGCTGTTCGAGGGCCTGCGCCTCCAGGGCGGCGTATACAACATCCTCGACAAGACCTATTACAACGCGCTCGACATTTCGGACAGCGCCACGGTCTCGCAGAGCTATTACAGCCAGCCGGGACGGACCTACAAGGCCTCGATGATACTGGCGTTCTGACATGACATGCCGGGGCGCTGAGGCCGCGCCCCGGTTTTCATGTGGCAATCGAAGAAGGACTTCCCATGAATACGACACTTCAGACCCCGGCTAAAACCGGCCCCGAAATCGGAGCCGGTAGCGGATCCGAAGTCGGAAGGGCGAAGCGTCTCAAGGCGGCTACCACGCAGGCGCACGACCAGCTCGACAAGCGGATCATGGCGGGCGAGCCCTTCGCGGCATTGGCCAATTACGGTCGCTTCCTGGCCGTGCAACACGCCTTTCACCGCGACATCGACGCGCTCTACGACGATCCCGCAATCGTGGCTCTGGTGCCCGATCTCGCCGAGCGTCGGCGCTTTGCGCAGATCGGGCAGGATCTGGCGGACCTGTCGCTTGCGCCGGCAGAGCCGACCGAGGCATCCCGCTTCGCGCGCGGAGAGATCGACGTGCCGACGGCGCTGGGCTGGCTCTATGTGGCCGAGGGATCCAACCTCGGCGCGGCCTTCCTGTTCAAGATGGCCCGCGCGCTGGGGCTCGACGAGAACCACGGCGCGCGCCACCTGGCCGGTCATCCCGATGGCCGAGCCCAGCACTGGCGCTCGTTCACCGGGGCGCTGGACGAGGTGGCGCTGGACAAGGCGGAAGAAATGCGGGTGATCGACGGTGCCAATGCCGCGTTCCGCCGCGTTCATGGGCTGGTGGAACAGCAATACGGGTGATGGGGCAAGGGGGGCTCAGCGCTGCATCAGCAGTCTGCTGACGCTCCTGGAGACGAGCGGCAGCCGGACCGCGGCCCTCAACCCGGCATGGCGCGCCGCGCGCGCCGCGGGATGCTCGGCCGTGTAGAGGCCGACGATCAGGTTGGTGGCGGTGTAGATCGGCCGGGTAGCCAGCCGGTGCGCAGCCTCGTAGCGGCGGAGCAGCATGCCACCCCCGATGTCGCCGCCTTGCAAGGCCGCCTGAGCGACCAGCTTGCCCAGAGAGCAGGCGCTTGCCAGGCCCAGATTGAAGCCGTGAGCGGTCACCGGGTGCATGCCGACGGCCGCATCGCCGATCAGCGCCGCGCGCCGGGCCGCGAAGTGATGGGCATAGGTCGTGGCCAGGGGATAGACATGAGGGCTACCGATGGCCTGCATCCGTCCCAGTCGGCTTTCGTAGCGGCGCGTCAGCTCGGCGCCCAGCGCCTCGGCATCGAGCGAGGCCAATTGCGCGATCTCGGCCGACGCCAGCGTCAGCACGGCGGAAGACCGGCGGCCGTTCAGCGGCAGCATCGCCATCGTCTGGCCATGGTCGAACCATTCCGTCGCGATGCCCTGATGATCGCCTTCATGCGCGACCCGGCAGACCAGCATGGAGCGGCCCAGACGGTTCACTTCCGCGCCGATGCCCAACTGCTCGCGCACGAAGGATAACCGGGAATCCGCGCCCACCAGCAAGCGCGCTTCGAGCCGGTTGCCATCTTCCAGGCTGACGGATACGCCTTGCGCGCCGTTGCCGATTGCGCCGTCCATGGATGCAACACTCCGCCCTGCCAGCACCTCGACCTCTGGCAAGTCCGCCACGACCCTGAACAGCGCGCGGCGGATGAGGTGGTTGGGGACGAGCTGCCCCAGCCTTTCCGCATCGCCGCTCCCGAAGGAGAGCGCGAAAGGAGAACCGCCGTTCAGCACACGGGCTTCGCGCAGCGGCGCGATCGCCTCCGCGTCGATGAGCGGCCAGGCGCCCAGTTCCTGCAAGGCGCGGATCGAACGATGGGTCAGGGCGATCTCGCGCCCGTCCATGGGCGGATCGGCCAGTACCGAGGCGGGCTGTCGCTCGATCACGGCGATGCGCAGTCCCGATCCCGCCAGCGCGGCGGCGAAAGCGAGGCCTGCGGGACCGGCACCCACCACCACAACGTCATGCGTCATCATCGCGCTTTCTCTTTTCCATTCCTCGCCGGGAGTGCCTGCACTATTGGAAGGCAGGGCACCATGATCGAGGTCAATTCGTCAGGCGTGCTCTTCCCGGCGCTCGGGCTGTTCGGTTTCGGCGTGACCGCTGATCTCGGACCCGGCGTCGGGCGCGAAGCGCAGGTTCCAGAACGAGGCCGTCAGCGAGATCGCCGTCACCACCCAGAAGGCGATGGAGAAATCGGCCAATGACGGCGCGAAGTGATCGTTGGCCATCATCGCGAGGTGCAGCGCAAGTGCGGCCACGCAGATGCCCAGCGAGAGCATGAGCTGCTGGAAAGTGGAGTAGAACGCGGTGGCGCGGCTCATCTGCGTCTTGTCGATGCCGTCATAGGCGATCGTATTGTAGGCGGTGAACTGGAACGACATGAAGAAACCGGACAGGCCCAGCACGCAGAACATCGCCCATACCGGCCAGCTCGGATTGAACAGGCCGCAGATCGCATAGCCGGCCGTGGCGATCACGCCGTTCCATACCAGCGCGCGCCGGAAACCGAAGCGGCGCAGCACGCGCGGGGCGAAGCTTTTCATGGCCAGCGAGCCGATCGCCGTGGCCACCGTGATGGTGCCGCTGCGCGCTGCCGAGAAACCGAAACCGACCTGCATCATCAGGGGCAAGAGGAAGGGCTGCGCGCCCTGCGTGATGCGCGTGATCGAACCGGCGATCACCGACAGGCGAAACGTCTCGTCACGCAGCAGCGAAAGGTCCAGGATCGCGCTTTCCCGCTTGCGCGCGTGAAGGACATAGAACGTCCCCGTCACGAGGCCCACAACGATCAGCGCGGCCGCCAGGGCGCCTTCGTTCGGACGACTGGCCATCTCGAAACCGAACAGCAGGCAGCCCAAAGAGAGCCCGCTCAGCACGAAGCCCAGCGTGTCGAACGGCGCGGGCTGGTCCTCGCGGATGTTGGCGATGAAGCGGCCGACCAGCCAGAAGCCGAGCACGCCCATCGGCAGGTTGATGTAGAAGATCCAGCGCCAGTCGAGGTAAGTGACGATGAAGCCTCCCAGCGGAGGGCCGATGATCGGGCCGATCAGGGCCGGCACCAGCAGCCAGGACATCGCATTGACCATGTCCTGCTTCGCCACCGATCGCAGCAGGACGAGCCGGCCGACGGGGATCATCATGGCCCCGCCAACGCCCTGGAGAAACCGCGAGACGACCATCATCTCCAGCGTCCAGGACTGGCCGCAGGCAAGGCTGCCGAGAACGAAAAGCAGGATGGCGGCGCGGAACACCGTTCGCGATCCGAAGCGGTCCGCGATCACGCCCGAAGCCGGGATGAAGACCGCCAATGCTAGCAGGTAGGAGGTGAGCGCCACGCTCATTTCCTGCGGCCGCACCCCGAAGTCCCGCGCCATGGTCGGCAAGGCGGTTGCCAGAACGGTTGCGTCCACGAATTCCATGAACAGGGCAGAAGCGATGATGAGCGCCACCAGCCGATAGTTCGCACCCGAAACCGCGGGGCCTTCATCGCGTGTCTTGGCGAGCGAACCTGCGGCGGGGACGATACCGTCGCGCACTTCCGCGTTGACCGAGGCCATGCCGCGACGGCGCGGCCTCAACATGGGGCCTGCGAGCTGGGGAGGGGAAGGGACATGGGCAACTTTCGAATTCGCGGACTTGTAAGATCCCCTCCGTCGAATTGGCCGTCCATCTGTCACGCGGGCGTGCCGACAGCAGGCATATAGGCATTCGGCCGCGAAATGAAACCCGCGGTTTGCCTTTCCAGCCTAGTCCGCCAGCTTGCCGAACGGCAGCAGCTTGCGGGCGAGCCGGGCGGCGGCCTTGCCGTCGTTGGCGCGAAGGGAGGGGAGAATGGCTGCCGCGGCGCGCTTCATCTGGGCGTCGAGCGGTGTCGGCGCGGAAGCGCTGGCCGCAGCCTCGGCCCAGCGGCGGGCCTGCGCGACATCGGCGGGGTCCTTGCGGATGTGCATCATGGCGGCCAGGCCGAGGTAGAACGCCCTGTCTCCCCCCAGCGAAACGGCGCGGGAAAGCGCGGCCTCTCCGGCATCGGCCCTGGCACCGACCATGGTGCGGGCCATGAGCCCGCCAAGCTGGTCGATGGCGTCGAGATGCCAGCCGGCGATGACCATCTGTGCTTCGGGATCGCGGGGGTTCTGCGCGGCGAGGCGCTGGAAGATCTCCAGCGAGGTGCGTGCGTCGGTTCGGCTGCGCGTGAGCTTGGCGCGGTAGCCGATGGCGACGCCGCGCTGGAGCGTGGCTTCCCGGTCACCCGGGCGCGCGGCGAGTATCCGGTCCGAGGCGGCGATTGCCTGTCCTATGAGCGTAAGCGCCTTCTTCTTGTCAGGGGCCTGGAATGCCGCGGCGGTCAGGATCTCGCGCGGTGTATCCGCCAGCGCAGCCGGAGCGGCGGCGGTAGCGGCGATCATGGCGCCCACGGCAAACATCGTCGGTTGGTACACGCAGTCTCCTGAAAGAACCGGGCCTGAAAGAACCGGATCCGCAGGATGACCGAACATGCCGGACAAGACCAGAGCCTATCTCCGATCCTCAGGCAGCACGCCGGTCAGCGCAGTTGGTTTGTCGTACTTTCCGGGTCATCAGGCGATGCCACCCGGTTGGAAAATGCCCTTTAGAGCAGCCAGCCGATCGGAAGATGGCTCGCCACGCCGACCAGCAGGTGATCGAGCGAGCCCATGCCCGGCTCGTTCCGCTGGACGGTGCGTTCGCTCCCGGTGCCGCAGCTCCACGTCAGGGCGCCGTCCGGCCCGAGCGTCACGGCATAGGCGGCATCGGGCACGATCGTTTCGAAGGCGTCCGCAACCTGTCCCGCGATGAGCGGGCTGTGGATGATGAAGCCCAGTTCGGTGTTGAGCTTCAGCGACCGCGGATCGAAGTTGAACGATCCGATGAAGACACGCTCGCGGTCGGCCGTGAAAGTCTTGGCGTGGATCGTCGAGGCACCCGAGCGCAAGGCCGCGAAGGATCCGCTGCCCGATGCCCGCAACCGGCTGCCGATGCCGAGCCGATTACCCTCGCGGCGCTGTTTCTTGGACGGCGCATCGCGGACCTGGGCCGCCGTTTCGAACAGGCGCACGCCAGCTTCTAGCAACGTCTTGCGCCAGGGTGCGTAGCCCGCGTGCACGAGCGCCACGTCGGTCGCCGAATAGCCATTGGTGAGCACGGTCACCTGGACGCCGTCACGGGCGAGGGCGCAGAGCTGCTGGGCGCCCTGTTCGCCGGGGACGAAGTATCCCGAGACGATGGCCAGCTCTCGGTGCGGATCGCCGATCGCGCCGTCCAGCTTGCCTGCAAGCAGGCGCTCGTGATCGAGGTCCGCAAGGGTCTTGGCGGGATCGTCGCTGATCAGCTCGACCTCGGTCCATTCGAAATCAAGCTCGCCGGCAACGAATTCACGGACCAGCGGCAGGCTGCGCAGACGTTCGACATAGCGGCGCGCCGAAGGGTCGCGCTCGACGATGGAGGCGCGCGACCGCAGCTTGGCAAGCTGGCGTGCACCGACGCGTGGAAGGATCTGGCGGGCGGGATAGGCGGACTGGCAGTCCCAATAGCGCTGGAAATCGGTTTCCACGTCGCGGGTGACCGGCCCGATGGCCAGTACGTCCATGTCCGCGAACAGCGCACCGTCGCCTGCGCCAAAATACTCGTCGCCGATATTGCGCCCGCCGACGATGGTAACGGCCCCGTCGACCGTGAAGCTCTTGTTGTGCATCCGGCGGTTCAGCCGGCCGAAGTCCACCGCGAAACCGATCGCCTTGGGATAGCGGATGCGAAAGGGATTGAAGAGGCGCACTTCGATGTTGGGATGGTCGTTCAGCGCGGAGAGTACGCGGTCGAGCCCGGCGATGCCGTTGTCGTCCAGCAGCAGACGCACCCTGACCCCCCGCTGGGCCGCCTCGAAAGCCGCTTCCAGCAGGAGGGTGCCGGTACGGTCGCCGTGCCAGATGTAATATTGCAGGTCGAGCGTGCGCTCTGCGGCGCGGGCGAGGAGCAGACGCGCGGCAAAGGCATCGACCCCGTCGGTCAAGAGATGGACGCCGGACTGTCCCGGATTGCGCGCGGCGCGCTCGCTGGCCGCGCGGGCCAGCGGCGGTTCGCCACGATGGCGGGCAGGGGGTTCGGAAGGGACGTCGCGCCGTGGCAGCCGGTTGGCGCGCATCAGGGCGAACCCTGCCGCTGCCACGCCCAGCGCGGCCGGCAATACCGTCTTCCACCGTTTCGCGCGGGACATCTTCACTCCTGGATCCTGAAACCCTGAGAGCCTTTCAGGCGCCGGGCAGCTGCGTTTCGATCAGGTTCACGCCGTTACGCTCGCAGGCGCTGCGCAACTCGGGATCGGAAATACGGTCGCAGACGAAAAAGTCGATGGCTTCCATCCCGCAGACCCGCACCGGGGCGGAACGCCCGACTTTCGAGGAATCGGCCACGAGGATCACCTTGCGGGCGTTGCGGATGATCGTCTGCGAAACTTCGACCTCGTCGATGGCGAAGTCCAGCAGGCTGCCATCGGCATCCAGTGCGGAAATGCCGATCAGGGCATAATCGACGCGGAAATTCTCGATGAAGCGCATGGCGAGCGCGCCTACCACGGCCCGGTCGCCGGTCCTGACCTTGCCGCCCACGCTGACCAGCTCGAGCGCGGGATGGCTGGAGAGAGTGTCGATCACGTTGAGATTGTTGGAGATCACCATCAGATTGCGATGGTGTGTGAAGTTGGCCGCCACGGCTTCGGTGGTCGTGCCGATGTTGACGAAGAGCGAGGCCCCGTCCGGGATCAACGCCGCAGCGGCAGCGCCGATCCGCGCCTTGGCATCGGAGGCGACATCCCGGCGCTTGTCATAGGCCAGGTTGTCCACGCCGGAAGTGATGAGCGCGCCGCCGTGAACGCGCGAGAGCAGAGACTGCCCGGCCAGGACGTTCAGGTCCTTGCGGATGGTCTGCGGGGTCACGCTCAGGCGCTCCGCAAGATCGTCCACGCTCACGCTGCCGGCACCGCGCGCGATCTCCAGGATATGTGCGCGGCGCTGGGCCACGATGTCGCCGTTGCTCTCCGCCGTGCTCTCGATCATTTCTTGCGGTCTCGCCCCTGGATGGATCGAACCCTTAGCGCGGCCGGGCCGCATCGATCAATCGCGCGCGAGCCAGGTATCGATCGCTTCGGCGGCGCCGGAGGGCACATGAAGGCCCAGCTTGCTGCGGCGGAACAGGATATCCTCCGCGTCGCGCGCCCATTCCGCGGCCTTCAGATAGTCGATCTCCCGGGCATGGAGGCCGCCGCCGAAGTCCTGGCCCAGATCGGCAGGGGTGCGGGCATCGGCCAGGATCGTGCGGGCGCGCGTGCCGTAAGCGCGAGCGAGGCGGCGGAGAAGCGCAGACGGCATCTGGGGATAAGTGCTCTCCAGTTCGCCAAGGAAGCCCTCGAAATCGCCTTTCGCAATGTCTCCGCCCGGCAGCACCGCGCCTGCAGTCCAGGGCTTGGCGGCCTCTGGGAAGAGCTCGGCGATGTGCTCCATCGCATGTTCGGCCAGTTTGCGGAACGTCGTGATCTTGCCGCCGAAGATCGAGAGCATGGGGGCCTGTCCCGCATCGCCCTTCTCGAAATCGAGCACGTAGTCGCGCGTCACGGCAGAGGCGTTGGCGGCATGGTCGTCATAGAGCGGCCGGATTCCGGCATAACTCCAGACGATGTCCCGCGGGGTCACGCCCCGGTCGAAGTAGCGGTTGACGGTTTCGCACAAGTAATCGACCTCGCCCGGGCTGATCGAGGGCTTGCCGGGGGCTTCGGTCCAGGGCTCGTCGGTCGTGCCGATCAGCGTGAAATCCTGCTCGTAAGGGATTGCGAAGACGATCCGCCGGTCGGGGTTCTGCAGCATGAAGGCATGGTCGCCCTCGTAAAGGCGCGGCACGACGATGTGACTGCCCTTGACCAGGCGCACGCCCCGGTCGTCCTTCGCCCGGCCGAGGTTGCGCAGGACCGCATCCACCCAGGGACCGGCCGCGTTGACGAGCATGCGCGCGCGGACCTGGCGCGGGCCGTGGGCATTCTCGACCGTGGCCAGCCACTCGCCGTCCTGAGTGACGGCGCCGGTCAGGCGCGTGCGGGTCTCGATCCGGGCTCCGCGCGCGGCGGCGTCCATCGCGTTGAGCACGACCAGGCGGCTGTCTTCCACCCAGCAGTCCGAATAGACGAAAGCCTTTCCTTTGCCTTTCGAATTTTGCGTTTTCAGCCCATTGCCCTGCTGGCCGCGATCGAGGTCGATCGTCTCGGTGCCGGGCAGGTTCTTGCGGCCGCCGAGGTGGTCGTAGAGGAACAGGCCCAGGCGGACCATCCAGGCCGGGCGCGGCGAAAGCGATTGCGGCAGTACGAAACGAAGCGGCCAGATGATGTGCGGCGCCATGCCCAGCAGGCGCTCGCGCTCGATCAGTGCTTCGCGCACGAGCCGGAACTCATAGTACTCCAGATAGCGCAGTCCGCCGTGGATGAGCTTCGTGGAGGATGAGGAGGTGTGGCTGGCGAGATCGTCCTGCTCCACCAGCAGCACCGAGAGGCCGCGCCCCGCCGCATCGCGCGCGATCCCTGCGCCGTTCACGCCGCCGCCCACGATCAGAAGGTCATAGACATCGTCCGGGGCGGGGGGCTGCATGGCGACTTCTCCCTGGGGCTTGGGCATTTCGGTTCTCTGGCAACTTCACGGGATGACTTTCGTTTTCTGAAAATAGAGTTCGAAATACGAAAATGCAAACGAAACTGTTGACGTTCGTTCGAAAGCGTGTGCAGATGCCCGAACCAAGCAGAGTTGCGAGAGGATCCATGGTGGCAGATGACCTGCGCGCGCTGCGCGGCGAACTGATTTCCGAAATGCTGGCAGTGATCATCATCATCACGATCGGCGATTCCGCCGCTGCCATGATCACGCTCTACGATCCCAGCCCATACGCCCAGGCCTATTGGGGCGTCTGCATCGCTTGGGGCCTTGCCGTCACCATGGCGATCTATGTGACGGGCTCCGTCTCCGGCACTCACGCCAACCCGGCCGTCACGCTGGCGCTCATGCTGTTTCGCGGATTTCCGAAAAGGAAAGTGCTGCCCTACTGGGCCGCGCAAGTGCTGGGCGGGATGATCGGCGCGGCATTGGTGCTGCAACTCTATCATCCCGTGATCGACGCCTATAACGCCGCCCACGGCATGACCCGCGCCACCGGCGGCGCGGCGGGCGTGTTCTTCACGCATCCCGGTGAACATATCACGCCGATCCACGCATTCTGGGATCAGGTCATCCTCACCGGCATGCTGCTCCTGGGCATTTTCGCCATTACCGATGAGTTCAACGACATGGCACCGCGCGCCAATTCGGGCGCCTTGATGATCGGCCTGCTGGTTGCCATGATCGGCGCTTCGGGCGGTTACCTCGAAGCCTGGGCGATCAATCCGGCGCGCGATTTCGGCCCGCGCCTGTTTGCCTACTTCGCCGGTTGGGGCAGTTCGGCGCTGCCCAGCCCCGGCAATTACTGGTGGGTTCCGATCGCGGGGCCCTTGTGGGCGGCGTGGCCGGAGCGGGCCTCTACCAGATCGCCATAAAGCCCTACCTGCCCTCGGGTCGCAAATCGGGGCAGGACGCCGCCGCATCTGACGCTTGACTGAAACGACAAGATACCCTCGGAGAGTCCCCGCTATGACCCAGCCCCGCCACGTTCTCGCCATCGACCAGGGCACCACTTCGACGCGCGCGATCATCTTCGATGACGCCGCTCGCCCGGTCGCGACTTCCCAATGCGAGTTCGAGCAGCACTACCCCGACCTGGGCTGGGTCGAACACGATGCGGAGGACATCTGGCGCGACACCGTGAAAGTGGCGCGTGAGGCTATCGAACGTAGCGGCGTCGGTGCGGCGGCCATAGCCGGGATCGGCATCACCAACCAGCGGGAGACCGTGGTCGTCTGGGAGCGCGAAAGCGGCAAGCCGATCCATCGGGCGATCGTCTGGCAGGACCGGCGCACGGCCCGGCTCTGCGCCGAGCTCAAGGCCGACGGCGCCGAACCCGACGTGCGCGCCCGCACCGGCCTGCTGATCGATCCCTATTTCTCTGCGACCAAGCTCGCCTGGATCCTGGACAATGTCGACAATGGCCGTGCGCGCGCCGAACGCGGAGAGCTGGCCTTCGGTACGATCGACAGTTTTCTGCTCTGGCGCCTGACGGGCGGGAAAGTCCACGCCACCGACGTCACCAATGCCGGGCGGACATTGCTCTACAACATTCGCGAACAGCGCTGGGACGAGGAACTGTGCCGCCTGTTCAGAGTGCCTGTGCAGATGCTTCCAGAAGTGCATGATAATGCACATATCTTCGGGATGACCAGCAAGGACTTGTTCGGCGTGGAGATCCCGCTGGCCGGTGTCGCCGGGGACCAGCAGGCCGCGCTCTTCGGACAGGCCTGCTTCGAAGCCGGCATGGCCAAGTCGACCTACGGAACCGGATGTTTCATGCTGCTCAACACCGGATCGGAAGCGGTGGCATCGGAGAATCGCCTGCTCACCACCCCGGCCTACCGCCTTGACGGCAAGATGACTTATGCGCTGGAAGGCTCGATCTTCGTGGCTGGCGCTGCCGTGAAGTGGCTTCGCGACGGCATCGGCGTCATCACCCATGCCCGCGAAACCAACGATATGGCCACGCAGGTTCCGAGCAACCACGGCGTCTACATGGTGCCCGCCTTCGTCGGCCTCGGGGCGCCCCACTGGGACCCGGACGCGCGCGGCGCGATCTTCGGGCTGACGCTTGGCGCCACCCAGGCCCATCTCGCGCGCGCGGCGCTGGAGGCGGTGTCCTACCAGACCATGGACCTCGCCCGCGCCATGGTCTCGGACGGTGGTGAGGAACTTGCGAAGCTGCGCGTGGATGGCGGCATGGCGGCGAACGACTGGCTCTGCCAGTTCCTGGCCGACATGCTCGACGCCCCGGTGGAACGGCCTGTCCATCTGGAAACGACCGCGCTGGGCGCCGCCTTCCATGCCGGTCTGGCAACGGGCGTCTGGCCTGACCTCGACGCATTGGCGGCAACCTGGACTCAGGGAAGCCTGTTCACCCCGCAGATGAGCGGCCAGACCCGCAAGGTGCTGATCGACGGTTGGCACGATGCCGTGCGGCGAACCTTGAGCAAGTAAACCGCGGGCAGCCGAGAGAGAGGGAGTTGCGCGAGCGGGGCGCGCCTGCGATAGGCGCGGCGCTCCGTTTTTTCGCGTTTGCAGCAAGGACCTCCCAGATGCCGGCCAGCACGGTCACTTCCCGTTCCGATGGTCCTCGCTCGGTCGGTATCGACTTCGGGACCACCAATTCGGTCATCGCGCTGGCAGACGATGCCGGAGGGGCCGAACTCGTGGAGTTCGCCGCGCCGGGTGGCCCCGGTTCGGTGTTCCGTTCGGCGCTTTGCTTCTGGCAGGAAGAGGGCGTGCCCGGCGGGCTGGCGCATGAGGCCGGCCCCTGGGCGATCTCGGAATTCCTCGAATTCCCGCAAGGCTCGCGCTTCCTGCAATCCTTCAAGTCGGTAGCGGCCAATCCTGCTTTCGAGCAGGCCACGCTTTTCGAGAAGCGCCTGCGTTTCGAAGAGTTGGGCCAGGTATTTCTCAAGCACCTCGTCGCCCATGCCGGGGATGCCCTGCGCGCCTTGCCCGAGCGCGTGGTGGTCGGCCGGCCGGTGCGCTACGTCGGCTCCCGGCCGGATGAGGCCCTGGCGCGGACACGCTACGATGCGATGTTCAAGCTGCTCGGGCGTCAGGTTCACTACGTCTACGAGCCGATCGGCGCGGCATTCAGCTTCGCGTCGCGCCTGACGGAACCCGCGACCCTGCTGGTGGCCGACTTCGGCGGCGGCACCAGCGACTTCTCGATCGTGCGCGTGAACGCACCGGGCACGGCGCGGCGCTGCGAGCCGCTGGGCTCTGCCGGTATCGGCATCGCCGGCGACCGCTTCGACTACCGCATCATGGACCATCTGGTGCTGCCGCTGCTCGGCAAGGGCGGCACCTATCGTTCCTTCGACAAAGTGCTGGAAATCCCGCCCGGCCACTTCGCCGACTTCGGCGACTGGTCGCGCCTGGCGATGATGCGTAACCGCCGCACGCTGGAGCAGTTGGCCAAGCTGAAGCACGGAGCGACCGATCCGGCCGCCATCGATCGCATGATCGCCGTGGTGGAGCACGAACTCGGCTTCGGGCTTTACGAGGCTGTCGGCCGCTTGAAACGAGCGCTATCAGGCGCGGACCACGGCGCTTTCCACTTCGAGAGCGAGGCACTGACCATCTCGGCCGATGTCAGCCGCGATGAATTCGAAAGCTGGATCGCGCCGGATCTCCAGCGCATCGGCGAGACCGTCGACAGTGCTCTGGCTCAGGCCGGGCTGCTCGCCGATGAGATCGACCACGTTTTCCTGACCGGTGGCTCCTCGCTCATTCCCGCGGTGCGCGCTCTGTTCGAGCAGCGTTTCGGGGATGGCCGCATCGCCACCGGCAACGAATTGACCTCGATCGCGCATGGCCTTGCGCTCATCGGGCAGTCGCCGGATCTCGACGAATGGGTCGCCGCGGAATCCGCCTGACGCGTTTGAAGCCCGGCGCCGGGAAGGCCTAGATCGGCCACTGCTCCTGGCGGTGGGCGGAATCCCAGAACATCCATTCAAAGCGCGTGGCGTTGCGGAAGGCCGTTGCCATGGCTTCTCGGGTCGCGGGCGAGGCATGTGCTGCGGCTTCATCCACCAGCCTGCACACGCGGTCGGTCGCCTCTCCGAAGGACGGCGCGGCATATGTGTCGATCCAGGCGGCATAGGGATTGGGAGAGGCCGCGCGCGGCTTGATCGCGCAGCCGACTTCCCAATAGACCCAGAAGCAGGGCAGGATTCCGGCGATCAGTTCTTCGTAGCTGCGGGTCGCAGCCAGGCTTGCAAGGTAGCCGGTATAACCCAGGCACGCGGGCGAAGCCTCGCTGCCTGCCGCCGTTTCCGCCGTCACGCCGAACTGGGCGAAGAAGGCCTGGTGCAGCGCTTCCTCGACCTGAACGGCCACTTTGGCGCCATCCGAGAATTCCAGTCGACCTGCCGCCGTGGGCGCGCGGGCCGCGGCGATTGCCAGCACGCGGGCATATTCGGCAAGGTAGAGGCTATCCTGTACGATGTAGTGGCGGAAGCTCTCGGGCGCGAGCGTGCCCTCGGCCAGCTCGTCCAGAAACGGATGAGCCAGGATCGCACGGCGCAGGGGCGCCACATCGGCCCAGATCGTTTCGCAAAAGCTCATGGTGTCCCCAGGTTTCGATGTCCGCACATCATTGGCCCCGCCCGTCACTTTGCGGCGGGCGCTTCCTGATCGAAGATCCAGTTCAGGTAGGCCGCGATACGGACACCCGCGCGTTCGAGGCGGTCATCGATTTCGGCGCGGTGCTGATATGCATAGTCCCAGGAAATGGAGGGCTGCTTCGGATAGATCGTCTTGCGCAGGGCGATGCTCTCCGAGGTCCAGACTTGCGGGTCGCGGACGTTCCAGGCAACGACCTGCTCGGGCGTGATCTTGCGCGACAGCCAGTGCGCATATTCGGAGTAGGACAGCGAGCGCTGTTCGATCATCCCGGAATCCCACACCGAGTGCAGGTTGGTTTCCTTGCCGAACCACGTCACCTTGAAGTCATTGCCGCCGCGGTCCGTGCCGCCGCCGACATGGAGAGGCTGGTGCAGATCGCCGATGATGTGGACGATGAAGCGCAGGGCCAGGCGCTTGTCCTCGATCGATGCCTTCGGATCGCGCAAGGTGGCGGCAAAGCGGGGCAGGGCGGTCAGCGCATCGCCTTCCGGCGGCGCGTCGGAAGCCTTGTAGGCATCGCCTTCGCGCACGGTGACATAGTGCCAGGGACTGGCCTTCTTCTGCCAGAAATCGGAAGGGTCGGACTTCATGTCGTCCGGCCAGGTCGCTGCTTCGGCCAGGTCTTCGTTGCCGAGCAGGAGGCGTACTTGAGCCCGGGCGACGCCGCTCAGGTTCTCGTCCGCGATGGCGCCGGTGATGCGGTGCCCAATCGCGCCCCAGGCCATGGCCGGCGCAGTGGGGGTGAGGGCGACGCCGAGGGCAGCGAAGAGCGAGGCGGCAAGAGTCGGATAACGCATGGTGCACTCCATACAGCAACCGGAGGCTCTTGCCAGTTGCCGCAAGCAAATCAATCGCCTGCGGCTGCTATCTGCACCAGAGTGCCATTTTCACGAGACGAGGCTGCGGGCACCCAGAGGCGGGCAGCGGCAGAGGCTGGCCCGCGCGCCACAGGCCGAGCCGATTGTAGATGTTCGGCATTTCGGCATCTATGACCGCGAGAGGATTTCCGTCCCCATAGGTCGTCGCACTGCGGAACCGCAGGACCTGCCGATAGGGGCCTTGCGGAGAGGGGCGATCGACGGTGATCCAGTAGCCATAGGGTGCATCGCCAGTAGGCTCGGCAGCGATCACGGCGCCCTGCAGCGGTCCCGCCTCGACATAGCGCAGCTCCTGATTGTTGTTCCGGCCGGTTCTCCGCGCAAATACCAGGGCGAAATCGTCTTTCACCCGGTCATAGGCGTAGAGTTGCAGGCCGATGCGCTGGTCGTTGTTGCCGGCGTGGAAACTTGCGAACTGGACCAGCAGCAGCGGATGTTCGCTGCCCGGCCGGACCACGTCCGCACGTTGGAGATAGTGCGGGACGGAGAACGCGTCGTCTCCAGCAGGAAGCCGCAAGGCCGCAGAAGTCGCGGGATGGCAGGACCGTTCCCGATCCCGGGAGATACAGGCTGTGATGGGTCCGGGGGCCATTTCGCCGGAAGGGTCTTCCTCCTCGCCGCCCTGCCTTACGGTCAATTGCCAGGGCGAGCGCGCTTCGAAAGGAGCAGCCAGGTCTACGGTCCGGATGACCTTTCCGGGGGTGGCATAAGCGGGTGCCGGCAACAGGCCCGCCATACAGAGCCATGCCGTCAAACCAAGCCGGTTCATGTAAGTTCTCGTCCTCACTATCAACAACAAGTCACTGTTTTAAAACACGATCATCCTTCGCTATCCAACCGGATCGACCTCGTAAAGTTCGAGCGGAAGCCCGTCGGGGTCGGTAAAGAATGTAAAGCGCTTGTCCGTGTAAGGATCGATACGGATCGGTTCGCAGGCCACGCCCCTGACTTCAAGCCTGGCCACTTCGGCATCGAGGTCGGCTACGGCGAAGGAAAGATGGCGCAGCCCGCAGGCTTCCGGCCGCGACGGACGTGGCGGCGGCTTGGGGAAGGAGAACAGTTCGATCTGGGCGTTGCCCGCGTCGAGGTCGCATTTCCAGGAGGCGCGCTCCTCGCGAAAGACCTCGCGGATGATCGGCAGGCCCAGCGTCTCGTGATAGAACGCTCTGGAGCGTTGGTAGTCCGATCCGATGATGGCGATATGGTGGATGGCGCGCATGGCGGCCCCTTAGCATCGCGCCGAACCGCTGTCCTCCTTCCGACTTTCGGTGAGGGTCCGGCTTGCGACAAGCTGCCCGGCAGCTTCGGCGGATCCGTGCCCTTACTGGCCGGGGGCCAGGGTCAGGGTCTCCCTTGGTCGTAGGCTTCCAGCGCCGCGCGGTCTTCATTGGATACGAATTCGCAGGCCAGCAGCGTCTTGCCCGGCATCGCCGGACCCTCCCGCGCCACGATGGAGATCAGGCCCAGGTCGTTCATGCCTTGCTGTTCTTCAGGCAGAACCCGCGCAAAGCCAGTCGTGGAGGCGCCGAAAAGGTGGCTCTTCTCGGCCGACAGAGCGTACCGCTTGCCCAGTTCCGCCGCCACGGCGCCCTCCAGCAGCACGCCGACCGACATCCCGGCAAAGACGACATCCTGTGTCTTGAAGCCGTCCCGCTCGATCGGCGCAGGCAGATGATAGATCGCGGCGCCGAGCGAAGAAGTGTCGGGCTTGGCAAGCTTCTCCGCCGCTTCGTAAAGGTCCATGGCGTTGCTGGTGGAATAGGGCGGTTCACAAAGGGCAGCGGCAAGGAAGTCCGGCGTCTGCGCCGCAGCGTGGGAAGGTGCGGCCAGCGCGGCGACGAGCAGGGCAAAACGATTCATGACCGGGAATTGCACCATGTTTTCAGCAATTTCAACGGTTTGATGCCGCCTCGAAGAAAAGACCTGAGATCAGTTCTTCGGTGCCATCGGTTTCTGGGATCGCACTTCTCCCAGCAGCAGGCCGAGGTATTTCTCGGCTTCGGCCGACTGGCTCTTGGGGAAAGCGGCCGTCATCCGCCCGCTCCAATAGCCGTAGTTCACCGTGGTCAAGCTGAACAGCCAGGGCTGGTTGTCCCGATAACCGCTGAACGTGCCGCGATAGGCGTCCAGCTTGCGGTTGGTCGGGATCTTGGTGGGACCTTCCGAGACGATGGCGGGGGCAGCGAAGTGCGCCATCGCGGCTTGGCGCATGATCATGTAGTGATCGCGCGCAGACATATCGTCGATATGGAGGATCGCCATGCGCACGGCGATCTTGTCGCTTCCGCTGCCGATCTGCCGGTCGTAGCCGATGGCGACATATTCTCCGCTTGGGTCGTAGGCTTTCTCGCTAAGCCGTTTGAAACCTTGGAATTCTGCCGGGAAACGCAGCCCGCTGGCGGTGTGGACAAGCGTGGTCCCATCCGCCGCGAGGGTGAAGCCTTCGGGAACGTCCACGGAGGGGACAGCCGCCATGGGCGAAACGGCCGGGGAAGGCTGGGCGAGGGCCGGCGCAGCAATGCCGGCGGCCAGCAGCACGGCCAGCGCGCCAATAGAGGAACAGATGGTTGAAGGCATCGGCGTCAAATCCCCTGGTCACGGCGGCGCTGCGGTAAATGACGCCCCCGTCGCACTCAAGTCTAGGACCATTCACAAGTTGCAATCAACATTTGAATTGCGGGTGAATCTCTCGAATGTCGATAAACGTGCTTAACAAAATCCATGCGCGACTTCGAAGGCAGGCTGATTTCACGGAGGCTTGAGGCTTGGCGGTAATCGGCTAGAGCTTGGCCTCCTGCATGGAATTCGGGCAGGCGTTGGAGAGAAACATGAGTGAAGGCATTTTGGTGATCGATAGCGGCGGCGTTCTCGAGATCCTGATCGATCGGCCCGAAAAGAAGAATGCCCTCACCGCGCCGATGTACCGCGCGATGACGGCCGCTCTGGCTTCGGCGTCGGCGCGGCCGGACATCGGTGTGGTGCTGGTCGGCGGGCTGGGGGATGCCTTCTGCGCCGGGAACGACCTTGCCGATTTCATGTCCGGGCCGGATGGCGCCGAGGCCGCGCTCAATTTCATCCGGGCGATCGCGGTCTTCGAAAAGCCGCTGGTTGCGGCCGTGCAGGGGCTGGCCGTGGGTGTCGGCACGACGATGCTGTTTCACTGCGACCTCGTCTATGCCGCCCCAGACGCCGCCTTCGTCATGCCCTTCGTGAACCTGGGTATCGTGCCGGAAGCGGCATCCAGCCTGCTCGCGCCTGCCACTCTGGGCCATGCCAAGGCGGCGGCCATGCTGCTGCTGGGCGAACCGCTGGATGCGCAAGGCGCGGAGCGTGCGGGCCTGGTCACGGCGGTAGTGCCGGCAAACGCCTTGCTCGGCCATGCCCGGGCCAAGGCGGCGGCACTCATGGCCAAGCCGCCGGAGGCCCTGCTGGCGACGCGCCGGTTGATGAAAGGCGATCCGGCGCTCGTTTCCGCCCGGATCGAGGAGGAGGCGCGGATCTTCCGAGAGGCGCTGCAATCGCCCGAGGCGCGCGAGGCCTTCATCGCCTTTTTCGAAAAGCGTCCGCCCGTGTTCCGGCGCGGATAAGCCCGGTTACCCGGGCTCGCGTCGGGGCTGCTCGGCGCCGGTGACACGGCGCCAGTGCTCGTCTGCGCGGCGCTCGAACGTGCCGCTTTCGCGTGCCTCGCTGCGGTAGAGAGAGCCTTTGGGCATGGGCGAATAAACCTGATCCACCCAGCCGCGCGGATCGTCGTGAGGCCAGATATATCCGACGTGGCCGAGCTGGCTGGCGCCCTTGTAATGGGCATCGCGCAAGTGCAGCGGCACTTGCGCGGGCGGCTGCCCGGCCACGAATTGCAATGCGGCCGAGATGCCGCGTGATGCGGAAGCCGATTTCGGCGCGCGGGCGACGTGCAGGGCTGCATGGGCCAGGACGATCTGGGCTTCGGGATAGCCGATCTTCTCGACGGCGTGGAGCGCTGCCACGGCTGTCTGCAAGGCGGTGTTGTCGGCCAGGCCCACGTCTTCGGAGGCGTGGATCATGATCCGCCGCGCTATGTAGCGGGGATCTTCGCCGCCGTGGACCAGGCGCGCCAACCAGTAGAGGGTGGCATCCGCATCGGAGCCGCGCATGGACTTCACGAAAGCCGAAACGACATCGTAGTGGGCGTCGCCCGACCGGTCGTGGTTTACCGGCGCGGCGGCGTAGGCCTCTTCCAGCATGGCATCGGTAACTTCGAACGCCGCGTCGCCATGCCCGAGTGCCAGACTTTCGAGGGTCGTCAGCGCACGGCGGGCATCACCGCCGGACCGCCCCGCGACCATGCGTACCTGCTCGGGCGTCATGGCGATGGCAGCGCCCTCGGCGTGGAGGTGCTCGATCCCCCGGCGCACCACCTTTTCCATGTCCTCTATCGAGAGCGGTTCCAGTTTGAGGATGGTCGAGCGGGAGACCAGCGCCGGAGTGAGGACATGATAGGGATTGCCGGTGGTCGCGCCGATGAAGTCGGCGATGCCGTCTTCGCAGATCGCCAGCAGGTCGTCGGTCTGGGTGGCGGAAAAGCGCTGCACTTCGTCCACGAAGATCAGCAGGGGATGGACGCGCGCTTCATCCGCCAGCTTGCGGATTTCCGCGACTCCGGCGCGCGTGGCATTGAGCGGGCGGAAGGTCTTGCCCAGCATGGCGCCCACGGCCCGCGCGATCGAGGTCTTGCCGATGCCGGGCGGCCCGTAAAGGATCACGCTGCCCAGCGCTCCCGCCTTCACGCGCCGCCGCAGGATCGAGCCTTCGCCCACCACATGGCCCTGGCCGATAACATCGTCCAGCGAGGCGGGGCGGAGCAGGGCGGCAAGCGGCATCCTGCCGGCCGGCCCGGAACCTGCGAAGAGATCAGACATCGGTCATTTGAAAGTGCAGGCGGACGATCAGACCGTCAGCAGCAGCGTGTCGTCGCTTCGCGGCGCTGCAGGCTCGAAATCGGGGAGCGGTTCGAAAACCTCTTCAAGCAGTTCGGTCACTTCCAGGCCGGCGAGCTTGAACTGGCCGAGGCGGCGTTCTTCGGGCGAGCGCCATGCCTTGCTCAGGTTCAGCGCGCTGACGAAGAGGTCTCCGTGGCGCTCGAACATCAAATGCGGGGCGAGCTTGATGATGCCGCCGTTATAGCGGGCATTGACGGTGCGGCGAAACGAGATCGCTTCCATGAGAGAGAGACGGGTATCGATCATGCGCGTGTAGAAGCCAGTTCGGTATTCGGTAGATTTTGCATTGCAGCATTGTGAAGGCGACAACGGTTCGGCGCAAGAGCCTAGCGCATGACGAGCCACAGTTGATGCAGTGCGGTTGCGATCAGGCGCTGCGTCGTTCCTCGGGGTCGGTGGGGAGCGGCAGGCCCGTCCGATTGCGGCCGCCCTGCTTGGCCCGGTAGAGCGCGTCGTCAGCCTGGGTCATGATCGTGCGGCTTTCTTCGCCCCGCACGATCAGCGCAATTCCCACGCTTACGGTCGCTTCCACGGCGTTGCCGAGGGGATCGCGGATCGTCGTTTCCTCGAACCGCATGCGGATCCGCTCGCAGACCAGATGGGCCTGGTCGACGCCGAGACCGGCCAGCAATACGGCAAATTCCTCACCGCCAAGGCGGGCCACGAGATCGCCCTCGCGAACAGCGCCGCGCAGAATCGAGACGAAGCGCACCAGCACATCGTCTCCGGTGGCATGGCCGTGGCGGTCGTTGATGCGCTTGAAATGATCGAGATCGAACAGTGCCAGGCATCCCGTCGGGGCTTCGTCGGCAGCGGGTTCCGCAAGGGACTGGCCGAGCACGGCGAGAAGCGCCTCGTCGAAGGCGCGGCGGTTGCAGGCGCCGGTCAGGTGGTCGGTCATGGCCTGAGCGGTGAGGCTTTCCACCAGCTGCCGTCGGCGCGTTATTTCGCGGATGATGCTGACGGTGCCCGAAGTCTGCCCGTCCTCGTCGAGGATGCCGCGGATATGGCTTTCCACCCAGACGATGTCGCCGTTCTTGCAGCAGACCCGATATTCGAGGATCGCCGTCTGGTCAGGGTCGGCCAGCGCGCGGCTGCGTGCTTCGAGGATGGTGGGCACGTCGTCCGGCAGGATGAGCTTGAACATCGAGCTTCCCACCAGTTCGGCAGGCGCATAGCCGGTGACCTGCCTGGCCGAAGGCGAGGCGTAGCGCACCGTACCGTCCGCGCTCACGCGCACGACGATGTCGCTCATGCGGTCGAGCACTGCGCGGTGCAGCGCCTCGGCGGCGTGCAGGCGGTCCACCAGGCGGCGGCGCGAGCGCAGTTCGGCGGCCAGCGGCAGGATGATAAGCACGATGGAGGCGAAATAGATCTGCAGGACCTGGAGCTTCATGGCCATTGGACCATGAAGCAGGGTCGTCGGCCCGCGTCCTGCCAGGGAGAACGACAGGCCGATGCTCACCAGGATGACGATGGAGGAAATCGCACCGAACCGCCCCAGTCGCAGAGTGGCCGCGACCATCGGCACGAAGGGAATGATGACCAGCGGTATCACGTTCTGACCGAAGGTGATCAGCGAGGCCGCCACCACCAGTCCGAGCAGTATGGCCGCTTCGCCCACCCGCTTGCTTCCGGCTGCGGCGATCCATTGGCGGGTTTCGCCGCGCAGGGACAGAAGCACCGGCGGTGCGAAAGTCACGAAGCCGAGCGCATGGCCGGCATACCAGTCGAGCCAGGCTTTCCAATAAGGGATGCCGCTTGCGGCATGGGCGCATAGGGCCGCGCCGAAAGCTGCTGCCGCCGGGACCAGCAGTCCTGCGACAAGCAGGAACATGCCGACTTCGGGCAGCGACTGGAACCTGCCGAAACGCGGATAAAGCCGGCGCACCAGCCAGGCGGCGGAGACCGCCTCGGCAATGCAGAGCAGGGAGAGCGGCACGGCCACCAGGCCGTGGAAGCCGAAAAGCATGGAGGCGCAGAACCCGACCGGCGCGCATGCCAGCGCGATGCCCGCCCAGCGCCAGCGCGGCGTGCTGCTCAGCCTTGCGAAAAGGATCGGCCCTGCAAGCCACACGATGGCGATGCCGGCGTCGAAACGCGTCAGCTGCAGGGCGATGGCCGCGCAGACGAAATAAGTCGTGGCTGTCAGAACGGCCTCGCGCAGCGGCAGGCGAAGTCGTCTGGGGAACGAACGGGGCATCGCGCATGGCTAGTGGAATATGGTTAGCATCCTGTAAATGGGTAACTTGCCTGACCGCGGGTTTCCGCCGGGCGCCATTTCGGCCTGGCTCGGCCTCTCATCCGGGCTCCGCTTCCGAGGGGAAGCGCGCTTCCGCCACGAAGGCCGCGACGGTTGCCGCCTGCTCGTCGTTTCGCGTTGCCAGGGCCAGCGCGACTTTGGGGGCGTTGCCCGTAAGGTCGTGATAGGTCACGCCCCTGAACGAGGCGTCGCGCATGGATTCCGGCACAAGCGCCACACCCAGTTCGGCCGCGACGAGGGCCAGAACCGAAGCGACCTGCGGCGCCGACTGGCCCAGTATCGGTTCGAACCCGGCGCGGCGGCAGGCCTCCAGCGTGGCGTCGAACAAGGTGGGTCCGAGCGCGCGCGGGGTAAGGATGAAGGCGTCTTCGGCAAGCTGCTCCAGCCGGATCGGCTCGCCATGCGGCATTCGCGCCGAGGCGAGGGCGGCAATCAGGGGCTCGTCGGCCAGGTGAAAGAGGCGCAGCCCCTGCTTGTCCACGGCGTCGGGACGCAGGAAGGCTGCATCGAGCGAACCGTTCTTCAGGCCCTCCACCAGGCCGATGGAATTGTGCTCGGCCAGGCTCAGTTCGACGTCGGGGAAGCGGCGGCGATAGATGCGGATTGCCTGAGGAACGCGGGGATTGAACGCGGCCGAGCCGGTGAAACCCACCCGAATGCGGCCGGTTTCACCGGCGGCGGCGCGCTGGGCGGCAACGACGGCCTCTCCGACGAGACCGGGAATCTGACGCACACCGGCTTCGAAGGCCCGCCCGGCCTCGGTCAATTCCGCGCCTTGCGGGATGCGGTGGAAAAGGGGTGTGCCTACTTCGCGTTCCAGATCCTTGATCTGATGGCTGAGCGGCGGCTGTCCGATCCCCAGGCGCTGGGCGGCGCGCGTAAAGTGGCGTTCCTCAGCCACGGCCAGGAAATACCGGATGTGTCTGAGTTCCATCTGCCGCCTTCGCTTCATATCTAAAACATATTGAGATCGCCTTCATCATGAATTGGACAGATGGAGCGCACAAGCCCATTTCGGCCTCAGGAGATTTGAAATGGCTAGTTTGGCAACCGACACTGCAGAGTTCACGACCGAGGCGCATTCCGCGCCGGGGCAGACCGCATGGAACCGCGCCAGCGCCGACCATGTGCCGGCTCTGGAGCCCGTGGTGTTCCTGCCCGGCCTGCTCTGCGACCAGTCGCTCTGGCGCCGACAGGTCCATGCGCTGGCCGATGTCGCTGCGCCGATGATCGCCGATCTTACCCTCGACGACACGATCGGCGCCATGGCCGAGCGCACCCTGGCTGCCGCGCCGCGCCGCTTCTCGCTGGCGGGTCTCTCGATGGGCGGCTACGTCGCGCTGGAGATCATGCGCCGGGCGCCCGAGCGCGTTTCGCGCCTGGCTCTCATCAATTCCAGCGCTCGCGGCGATACGCCCGAACGCAGCCGGCAGCGCAAGGCCGGCATCGAGTCCCTGCGCCGCGGCAAGTTCGTGGGCATCACGCACCGCCTGCTGGGTGATCTGGTCCATGCGGACAACACCGTCGGCCCGGTTGCCGACGAGATGCGCGGCATGGCCTCGCGCGTCGGCGGTGATGCCTTCATTCGCCAGCAGCATGCGATCATGATGCGTCCGGATTCGCTGGACAGCCTGGGAGCCATCCGCGTTCCGACCATGATCGTGGTAGGCGAGGGGGACCGCATCACCCCGCCCGATCACGCCCGTGAGATCCATTCGCGGATCGAAGGCTCCAGCTTCCACATGATCGGCGCCTGCGGCCATATGGCGGCGCTCGAACATCCCGAGCAGGTGAACTTCCTGCTGCGGAACTGGCTCCAGCGCCAGGCAGCCTGAACGGGGGCAACCCGTTTTGAGCCGATAGGACGCGAAAAGCTCTCGGGCATTTTCGCAAATGCCGCTAACGAACTCTCCATGGGGGGAGTTCGCCATGTCCGCACCTGATCTTTCGCTGCTGGCGAAGCGGCGGTTCGCGCCGATGTTCGTCGTCCAGTTTCTGGGCGCCTTCAACGACAACCTGCTGAAATTCGCCATGCTGTTCCTGGCGAATTTCGTGATCTTCGCCGGTGAGGCCGACAAGGCGGGAATGCTGGCGGCCATCGCCAGCGGGGTGTTTATCGCGCCCTATTTCCTGTTCTCCGCCCTCGCCGGACAACTTGCCGACCGGATCGACAAGGCGCGACTTGTCCGCTGGATCAAGCTGGCCGAGATCGCGATCATGGCCGTGGGCCTGGGTGGGTTCTGGCTCCAGTCGATCCCCGTGCTGATGACGGCGCTGTTCCTGATGGGGCTTCATTCCACGCTCTTCGGACCGGTGAAATATTCGATCCTGCCGCAGCATCTTGCCGCGCACGAGATCATGGGTGGCACCGGCCTGATCGAGGCGGGAACATTCCTGGCGATCCTTGGCGGGCAGCTCGTGGCCGGCGTGATCCCGGCCTGGGAAGCGGGCCTGGCCGCCATGGGCATTGCATTTCTCGGCTACCTTTTCGCTCGCGCCATCCCGCCGGCGCCGCCGGTTCGCGGCGAGCATCCGGTCGACTGGAACCTCTGGCGCGGGACTATGGAGGTGCTGCGAACCGCGCGAAGCGGCCGGGCCGTCTGGCTCTCGGTCCTGGGCATAAGCTGGTTCTTCGCGGCAGGCGCCGTGCTCGTGTCGGAATTCGCGCCGCTGGTGAGTGGTACCCTGGCGGCCCGGCAGGAAGTGGCGACGGTGTTCCTGGTGATCTTTTCGGTGACGATCGCGCTGGGCTCGCTGGCGGTCAACAAGCTGCTGGGCGGCGAAGTCTCTGCGCGATATGTGCCGATCTCGGCATTGGGGCTGGCGATCGGCCTGATCGACCTCTGGCTCTCCACCAGCGGTTTCATCCCCGCCGCGCAGGAGGCTTCGTTCCGTCAGTTCCTGGCAAACCCCGGCGCGCCGCGCATCCTGGCAGACCTGGTGCTGGTGGCCTTCTCGGGCGGCATGTTCATCGTGCCGCTCTACGCGATCCTGCAAATGTACAGCGCCGCAGAGGAACGCTCCCGCATCATTGCCGCCAATAACATCGTCAATGCCGCGGTGACGGTCGGGGTCGTGCTGGCGATGACGGGGCTGCTGGCAGCGGGGCTCGACGTGCCGGAATTGATCGGCGTACTCGGTTTCGCCTCGCTGGCTGCCGCGCTGTTCGGGCTGCGCCTCGCGCGGGAGACGGCGACAGGGTGATGAGGAGCGCTGCGGGGACTAATCCCCGAAGCGCTCCCCGTCGCAGTGTCAGACGAGTTCGCCCAGAGTGGCGGCGTCGAAGCCCTTGAGCTTGCCGGATTCGCCCTTGCCGATCTTGCTGACCCAGTCCGGATCGGCAATCAGCGCGCGGCCGACCGCGATCAGGTCAAATTCGTCGCGCTCCATGCGCTCGACCAGATCGTCCAGCGCAGTGGAGGTTGAGCTTTCGCCGCCGAAGGCTGCCAGGAATTCGCCGGAAAGGCCGACCGAGCCGACGCTTATCGTGGCTGCACCCGTGAGCTTCTTGGCCCAGCCCGCGAAGTTCAGGCCCTTTTCGCCGTCGATTTCGGCGAATTCCGGCTCCCAGAAGCGGCGCTGCGAGCAGTGGAGCACGTCCACCCCGGCATCGACCAGCGGCTGCAGCCAATCGGCCATGAGATCGGGCGTCTCCGCCAGACGGGCGAGATAGTCCTGCTGCTTCCACTGGCTGAGGCGCAGGATGATGGGGTAGTCGGGCCCGACGGCCTCGCGCACGGCGGAGACGACCTCACCGGCAAAGCGCGATCGTTCGCGGATCGTGGCGCCGCCGTAGCGGTCCGCACGCTCGTTGGTGCCGGACCAGAAGAACTGGTCGATCAGGTAGCCGTGCGCGCCATGGATCTCGACCGTGTCGAAGCCGAGGCGCTTCGAAGCCGCTGCGGCGCGGGCGAAGGCGGAGACGGCATCGGCAATGTCTTCCTCGCTCATGGCCGAACCACGCGGCTGACCCGGCGCCAGCAACCCGGAAGGGCTCTCGACCGGCACGCCCGGATCCCAGCCATCCGGCCCCACCGTGGAGCCGGTGTGCCAGATCTGCGGGCCCATCTTGCCACCGGCGGCATGGACCGCGCCGATCACGCTTTTCCAACCCTCCAGTGCTTCTTCGCCGTGGAACAGCGGAATACCGGCCATGTTGCGAGAGGCGGGGCGGTCGATCACCGTGCCTTCCGAAAGGATCAGCCCCACGCCGCCTTCAGCGCGGCGCTGATAATAAGCCGCTTGCGGAGCACCGGGGATGCCCTCTGGCGCAAATCCGCGCGTCATCGGCGCCATGACGATCCGGTTCGGCAGGTCGAGCGAACGGATGCTGAAGGGGCGGAACAGGACTTCGGTATTGGATGCCGACATGCAGGCAGGTCTCCATTGAAACAGGAAGGCCCTTAGGTATAAACTGGAAACCTAGTGTCAATGAGGCACCTTTAATCGCCTAGGTATACTGGAGGATACCGCTTGCCCGAATGCCAGCATTTCGACATCGGCTGCCCGAGCCGGCAACTGTTCGACCAGATCGCGGACAAGTGGTCGATGATGGTGCTGACCGTGCTCGTTCCGGGGCCGATGCGTTTCAACGCCATCAAGCGGCACATGGAGGGCGTGACGCAGAAGGCGCTCACCCAGTGCCTGCGCAAACTGGAGCGCAACGGCCTGCTTTCCCGCCGGGTGATCCCGACTTCGCCGGTCGGCGTGGAGTACGAGATCACGGCCTTGGGCCAATCGCTCCATGCACCTTTCAAGGCGCTCTACCGGTGGACTCTCGACAATCTCGACGAAGTGGAAGAATCGCGGCGCGCTTTCGACCTGCGGGCCGCATAGGGCAGGGCGAGGCTCAAAGCTTGTAGGGGTTTCCGGGAAGCAGGCGGGCAGTCAGCGGTTCGTCGAGGTCCGGCACGCTCATCTCCACGCGGTCGCCGCTGATGGAGATGCTGGCGCATTCGCTGTCGCGGTTTTCCGGGCCGCCGACATCCTTTGCGCGGCGCTCGGAAACGCAAAGCAGTCCTTCGGGGCTGATCGCCCAGCGCTGCTGCATCACCCTGTGACCCTGGCCATGCTCGCGCATGCGGGCGATGCCGCCGGGCTTGAGGAAAATGACGTGCTCGCCCGGAAGCTGGGAATCGTCTTCTTCCAGCGTGTTGCCTGCAAGCCGCTCCACGGCGGCGCGCCCGGTGAGTGCTGCGGGGTCCTCGCCATCGGTCAAGGCGGGCAGGCTCGCGGCGGCGAGGATTGCAAATCCCAGTGCAATGTCCGTCATGTCCGTGTTCCTGTCTGGTGATCCGAAAATCCCACCCACCCCGATTTGATATAGAAACAGAAGCGGTTGCGGAATGGGGTTGGATGAAAATGACCGTCTTCGGCAGCCCGACACGGCCGTAACGCAAAAAAGGCGGCTCTCGCGAGCCGCCTTTTCCTCGTCCTCGTCCGGCCTTCCCGGTGGCTGGCCGTGATGCCGGCCGGACGAAGGCGTCAGATCAGAACTTCATGCCGACGCCGACCAGGCCGACATCCGCATCCGGCGTGTTGTCGCCGACGAGCAGGTGCTTGTATTCGACCTTGCCGTAGAACTTGTCGTTCAGGTCCTGCTGCAGGCCGCCGCCCACGCCGACGGCGCTGTTGCCGTACTTGGTGAACTTCGACTGCCAGGTCGAGGCGGCATAGAGCTTGGTCGAAGGCGTGACCTTCACACCGGCGCGGCCGCCGACGCCCCACGAGACGCGGGTGTTGTCGGTCAGCACCTTGTCGGCCGAACCTTCCACGCCCACGAAGAACTTTTCGCCGAGATCGTAGTCGTAACCGGCAGCGACGCCAGCTACTGCATCGCTGTCGCTACCGTCCCAGATCACGCCGGTGCGCGCTTCCACGCGGGCCTCGTTCGCGAAAGCGGGCGAGGCGGCAGCGACGGCGGCAACCGCGGCGAGCGAAACAAGTGCAATACGCATATTCAAACTCCAGTATCTTTCTTCCCCGGCCCTCTTCCGGGCAGCCACCGAGTGGAGGCCAGGGCCTTGCACCGAAGTGAACAAGTCATTCTGATGACAGTCAGAATTCCGGCCCGTCTCGCCTTTGCAGGGCTGGAGGAGCCAGGTTTCCTGCGGGCTTCGGCTTGTTCTGCGTGGCTCTGCGGGTGCCGCGAACGGTCAAAAATGCTCTGTGGATAAAATCGGCAAAACCGCGGGATAGCGAGTGGATGGGGCGGTAAAACCCCCGTGCACGCGGCACATCTTCGCGAGGACCGGGCCGCCGCGCCGTCCATTGTATAAGGATGCTTCTGGAAGGAGAGGAAAAGATGCTGGTCCGGAAGGCATAGGCAAGCGCGAATCCTTTGCCTATGAGGGCCGCCATGGACGACAATCTCCGCCGCGCCGCCCTCGACTACCACCTCCATCCGCAGCCGGGTAAGCTCCGTATCGAGCCGACCAAGCGCATGGTAAACCAGCGCGACCTGGCGCTGGCCTATTCGCCGGGGGTCGCCGCACCCTGCGTCGAGATCGCTGCCGATCCCGACAAGGCGATGGACTATACCGCGCGCGGCAATCTGGTGGCCGTGATCTCCAACGGCACCGCAGTGCTCGGCCTGGGCGCGATCGGTGCGCTGGCCTCGAAGCCGGTGATGGAGGGCAAGGCCGTCCTCTTCAAGAAATTCGCCGACATCGACGTGTTCGACCTGGAAGTGGACACCACCGATCCGGACAAGTTCGTCGAAGCGGTGGCTCTGCTGGAACCGACCTTCGGCGGTATCAACCTCGAAGACATCAAGGCTCCCGAATGCTTCGCCATCGAGGCGCGGCTCAAGGAACGCATGAACATCCCGGTGTTCCATGACGACCAGCACGGCACGGCCATCGTCGTCGCCGCCGCGGTCCGCAATGCGCTGGTGCTTCAGGGCAAGACCCTGGCTGAAGCCAAGCTGGTCACCTCGGGCGCGGGCGCGGCAGCGCTGGCCTGTGTCGACCTGCTGGTTTCGATGGGCCTCCAGATCGAGAACGTGACGCTGACCGACAAGGACGGCGTCATCCACTCGGGCCGCGAGGGCATGTTGCCGAACATGGCGCGTTACGCGCGCGAGACCAATGCGCGGTCGCTGCCGGAAGTTCTGCCCGGCGCGAACCTCTTCCTCGGCCTTTCGGCGCCGGGCGTGCTCAAGCCGGAATGGCTGCCGCTGATGGCGCCGAACCCGCTGATCTTCGCGCTCGCCAATCCCGAGCCCGAAATCCGCCCCGAAATCGCTCGCGAAGTTCGCCCGGATGCGATCATCGCCACCGGCCGCTCGGACTATCCGAACCAGGTCAACAACGTCCTGTGCTTCCCCTACATCTTCCGCGGCGCGCTGGACGTAGGCGCGACGGCGATCAACGAAGAAATGAAGGCGGCTGCGGCAGAGGCTATCGCCGCACTCGCCCGCTTGCCCGCGCATGACAGCGTTGCCCAGGCCTACGGCGGTCGCAAGCTGGTGTTCGGCCCCGAATATATCATCCCGACGCCCTTCGATCCGCGCCTGATCGGCGAGATCGCGGTAGCTGTTGCCCGGGCGGCCATGGCCAGCGGCGTCGCCCGCAAGACCGTCGACCTCGACGAATACAAGCGCAAGCTGACGCGCCAGAACACGCGTTCCGGACAGCTCATGCTTCCGGTGTTCCAGGCGGCGCGCGGCTCCGGCCGCCGCATCGTCTACGGCGAAGGCGAAGACGAGCGCGTGCTGCGCGCCATCCAGGACGTGCTCGACGAAGAAATCGCGCGTCCCACCATCGTCGCCCGCCGCCGCGTCCTGGAAGAAAAGCTGCCCGGCCTCGGTCTCGGCTTCCAGCTCGACCGCGACGTGGAAGTGATCGACCCCGAAACCGACCATGAGGTCATGGGCGAGCTCGTCGAGGCCTATCGCGCGGTGGCTTCGCGCAAGGGCGTGCCATCCGACGAGATCCCGCGCCATGTCTATCGGCGCCCGACACTGACCGCGGCGCTCCTGCTGCGCACCGGCCGGGTCGATGCGGCCCTGGTCGGTGGGCGCTCCGAATATTGGGGCCAGATCGAGCACGTCCTGCGCGTGATCGACCGCGAGCCGGGCAGCAGCCGCGTCTACGCACTTTCAGGTCTGATCCTGGATGCCGGCGCGCTGTTTATCACCGACACGCACATGGTGCCGGATCCCACACCGGAGCAGATCGCCGAAATGGCGCAGCTCGGTGCCACCCAGCTCAAGCACTTCGGCCTGCGTCCTCGCGTCGCGTTGCTCTCGCACTCCAATTTCGGCGCTTCGCATAGCCCGAGCGCGCGCAAGATGCGCGCCGCCCTGGACATCGTGAAGGCCGCAGCACCGGATCTGAAGATCGACGGTGAAATGCATGCCGATGCCGCGCTCAGCCAGGCCCTTCGCGATCGCCTGGTGCCGGATGCCCGGTTCGAGGGACCCGCGAACCTGTTGGTGATGCCAAACCTCGATGCGGCGAACATTACGCTGACGGCGCTCTCGGCTTCGTCCAGTTCGCCTACTGTCGGCCCGATGCTGATGGGCCTTTCCCAGCCCATCCACGTCCTGACGCCTGGCGTCACCGCGCGCGGCATCCTCAATCTCACGGCTATCGCAGCCGCTCAACTCGAGCAGGTCTGAACCCGATACCTGCGGATGCGGCGCCTGAAGGCGCTGTGTCCGCAGGAAACTGATCCCGATCGGAACCACTCGGCCGAAGTTCGATGACGTTCTGCACGATGATCGAAGAATCGGGTCTGAGGAGCACCTCGATTCTTGGCTCCTGCTGAGCCAGATGATTTGCGTAAGGCGCAACTAAGGGCGCTCAAGGCCTCGGCAAAGACTGCAACCTGAGTTGCATCTTTCACATCAGCCTTGGCTTATCACCTTCGCATCCGACGCCAAACGCGATCGAAGATCGCGTGCGTCAGTTGACCCGGTGACGGTGCTTGCCGCCGAACTTCTTTCCGCAGAATTGTTCGAGCTGGCGCATTTCCGTGGCGGCGGCCGTTGCCAGCGCACTGGCGCAGGGCAGGTGGCTCTCGGCATCGGCGATCCGCGCTTCGACCTTGTCGCGCAGCTCTTCGATATCGGCACGCGTGAGGACATTCTTTTCACGCAAATAGCAGATCAGGCTCTGCAACAGGATCATCGCCTTCTCGCCTGAGTCCACCTCGTTCTTCTCGATCATTATCGGCATCCTCCGCGCGACTTTTCTGGAGGGTCGCGTCTCGTTGGAGGATGATACGATTCGAACGGCCTGTCCAGTCATCATGACAGGTTTGCGCAATGATCGGTCTCGAAACCGACCATCTTGCGAAACAAACGCAATATCACTTGGCTGCCGGGAATAATGTCCGTCCCTCAATCGTTTAAGGCGGCCAGCTCTTTGCGGAGCACCGAAACGATGTGATCCCGCACCGGCGCATGCTTCTTGTCGGGCGACAGTTCCATCATCGCCATCATCCCCCACGAGAGCAGGAAGATGAGATCCACGACCAGCGACCGGCGCTCTCGCGACACGCCGGGCAAGAGGGATTCAAGCGCTTCGTCCAGCCGCAGCCGCACGCGGTCGTCGGTTTTCTGGTTTATGGCGGCAATGATGGGGTTACGACCGACTTCTGCCAGGAGTTCTGCCATCAAGCGGCGGTCTTCCAGGGTCGGCTCGTCCAGGCAGAAACGCTCGATCCAGGCGCGGATTGCCGCCGTATCGCGGGCTGCCACCGCGGCTTCCAGCTTGTCTTCCTCCAGCCAGGCGAGAAGGTTGATCTCGCAGATGGCAGCGATGATCGCCTCCTTGTTCTCGAAGTCCCGGTAGATCTGGCCGACCTTGATCCCGGAGGCCAGGGCGATCTGCGCCATGCCGGTGCGATGGAACCCTTGCTCCACAAAGAGCTTTCTGGCCGTGTCCAGAAGATGCTCGCGGCGGGCGACCGAACGCGCCGCTCGCGAGCGATCCATAATTGTGTCATCTTTCACTGCATCCTCCTCACCTTGCAATCGTTCTAGCGACCCAATACACATCGCGCGAATCAATGAGTGAACATTCACTCACGTTTTAACTCTCATTGCGGGCTTGCTCCATGAAAAAGATCACCCCGGCTCTTGCCTTGCTTCTGACCGCGTGCGGCGGCGGTGGAGAGCAGCCGGCTCCTGCCGGTCCCCCGGAGGTCGGAGTCGTGACTGTGAAGGAGGGCGCGGTGACGCTCAGCTCCGAGCTTCCGGGCCGTACCACGGCCTACGAATCCGCAGACGTCCGCCCGCAGGTCAACGGCCTGATCCTCCAGCGCCTGTTCCAGGAGGGCGACATGGTGCGCGCCGGTCAGCCGCTCTATCGCATCGATCCGGCGCCTTACGAGGCCCAGGCCGCCAGCGCGCGCGCCGCGCTCGTCCGTGCCCGTGCCAATATCGCCAACACTGCTGCGCTGGCCCGCCGCTACGGCGAACTGGTCAAGATCAACGCGATCTCGCGGCAGGAGGCGGAGAACGCATCCGCCAGTGCCGCGCAGGCGAGGGCGGACGTGGCCGCACAGGAAGCGGCGCTGCGTAGCGCTCAGATCGATCTCGGCCGCACGACCATTCGCGCACCGATCTCGGGCCGCATCGGCCGCTCCACTTTCACGACCGGAGCGCTCGTCACCGCCTCGCAGGCCGACGCGCTGACCACCATCCAGCGCCTCGATCCGATCTTCGTAGACATCCAGCAGTCCAGCGCCGACGTGCTGCGCCTGCGCCAGCAGTTGCTCTCGGGCGACCTTTCGCAGAGCGGCGGCGCCGCCCGCGTGCGCCTGAAGCTTGAAGACGGCAGCGACTATTCCGAAGAGGGCACGCTGAAGTTCACCGATGTGACGGTCGATCCCTCGACCGGCAGCCAGGTGGTGCGCGTGCAGTTCGGTAATGCGCGCGGCCTGCTGCTGCCCGGTATGTATGTCCGGGCCGAGCTGGTCGAAGGCACCCGGAGCAACGGCATCCTGGTCCCGCAATCGGCAGTCAGCCGCGATGAGAAGGGCAATCCGACGACGCTCGTGGTCGGCGCCGGCAACAAGCTGGAGATGCGCAAGCTCACCGCGCCGCGGACCGTCGGCAGCAGCTGGCTGGTGACGTCGGGCCTGAAGGCTGGCGACAAGGTGGTTCTCGACGGTGCGCAAATGCTGCGTCCCGGCGCCGCCGTGAAGCCGGTGGCCGCACAGGCCGCCAAGCCCGCAGGCGCGGCACCTGCCGCACAAGGCCAGGGTGCCGGTCAGCCGCAGGCCGGCCAAAATCAGGCCGGCGAAACTCAGACTGGCCAAAATCAGGCCGGACAGGGTCAGTAACCGATCATGGCACGCTACTTTATCGACCGACCCATCTTCGCATGGGTCATCGCCATCGTGCTGATGATGTTCGGCGCACTGGCCATCCGCAGCCTGCCGATCTCGCAGTTCCCGGAGATCGCGCCGCCCACCGTCACCATCAGCGCCACTTATCCCGGCGCCGACGCGGAAACGCTGGAACGCACGACCACCCAGATCATCGAGCAGCAGCTCAAGGGCATCGACCAGCTCCGCTACTTCTCGGCGCAGTCGTCCTCGGCCGGCAATGTCACCATCACCCTGACTTTCGAGCAGGGCACCGATCCCGACATCGCCCAGGTTCAAGTCCAGAACAAGCTGCAGGCGGCCACCGCACTGCTGCCGCAGGAAGTCCAGCGCCAGGGCGTCACCGTCGCCAAGTCGGCGGCGAGCTTCCTGCTGGTTGCGGCGATCTATTCGCAGGACGGCAGCCATAGCGCCAACGACCTGTCGGACTACATCGTCAGCCAGGTGCAGGATCCGGTCAGCCGCATCAACGGCGTTGGCGAACTGCAGATCTTCGGCACCCAATATGCCATGCGCATATGGGTCGATCCGCTGAAGCTGCGCAGCTACAACCTGACCATCGCCGATGTCAGCACGGCCGTTCAGGCGCAGAACGCGCAGGTTTCCGCCGGCCAGATCGGTCAGCTTCCCGCTTCGAAGGAGCAGGAACTCAACGCCACCGTTTCCGTCCAGTCCCGCCTTCAGACGCCCGAGCAGTTCGGCAACATCCGTCTTCGCCAGGGCCAGAACGGCTCGGTCGTGCGCCTGCGCGACGTCGCCCGGGTGGAACTCGGCGCCGAAATCTACGGCTTCGACACGCAATACAACGGCAAGCCCGCATCGGGCTTCGGCGTCAGGCTGGCATCGGGCGCCAACGCGCTCGACACCGTCGACCTGGTGAAGGCCGAAGTCGAACGCATCGCCAAGAACTTCCCGCAGGACGTGAAGGTCGTCTATCCTTACGACTCCACGCCGTTCGTTCGCCTCTCCGTCGAGCAGGTGGTCCACACCCTGTTCGAAGCCGTCGTGCTCGTTTTCCTCGTCATGTTCCTGTTCCTGCAGAACTGGCGCGCGACGATCATTCCCACGATCGCGGTTCCCGTGGTCCTGCTCGGCACCTTCGGGGTCATGCAGGCACTGGGCTACTCCATCAACACGCTCACCCTGTTCGGTATGGTGCTGGCGATCGGCCTGCTGGTCGATGACGCCATCGTCGTGGTCGAGAACGTCGAACGATTGATCCAGACGGAGCACCTGACACCGAAGGAAGCGGCGCGAAAATCGATGGACGAGATCAGCGGCGCGCTGATCGGCATCGGCATGGTGCTTTCGGCGGTGTTCCTGCCGATGGCCTTCTTCGGCGGCTCCACCGGCGTCATCTACCGCCAGTTCTCGATCACGATCGTTTCGTCGATGGCGCTTTCGGTCATGGTCGCACTGATCCTCACCCCCGCGCTCTGCGCCACCATCCTCAAGCCGCACGATCCCACGAAGAACGAGGGCAACGGACTGCTCTCGCGCTTCTTCCGCTGGTTCAACGACAAGTTCGACCGCGGCACGGAGAAGTACGAGAAGGGCGTGCGCTCTTCGGCACGCAGCTGGAAGCGTTCCGGTCTCGTCTACCTGCTGATCGTGGTCGCCATGGGCCTGATCTTCTGGCGCCTGCCGAGCGGCTTCCTTCCCGAGGAAGACCAGGGCACGATGTTCGCGCTGGTCCAGGCGCCTCCGGGTGCCACGCTGCCGCGTACCCAGCGCGGCCTGGACGTGGTGCGCGACCACTTCCTCAAGGATGAGAAGGCCAACGTCGAATCCGTCTTCACCATCAGCGGCTTCTCGTTCAACGGCCAGGGTCAGAACGCGGGCATGGCCTTCGTGAAGCTGAAGGACTGGAAAGACCGCAGCGGTGCCGACAACCGTGCTCCGGCCATCGTCGGCCGCGCCATGGGCGCCTTCTCCAAGTACCGGGATGCCATGATCTTCGCGCTGGTTCCGCCGGCGGTGCAGGAACTCGGCAATGCGACCGGCTTCGACATGTGGCTGGTCGACCAGAACAACATCGGCCATGACAAGCTGATCGCGGCGCGCAACCAGCTTCTGGGCCTTGCCGCTCAGGACAAGCGCGTGGCGCAGGTTCGCCCGGTCAGCCTCGACGACGCCCCGCAGCTCGACGTCAACATCGATCAGGACAGGGCGGGTGCGCTCGGCCTCGACCTGAGCGCGGTGAACAGCGAAATCTCGACCGCGTGGGGCGGCGCCTATGTGAACGACTTCCTCGACCGCGGCCGTACCAAGCGCGTCTACCTCCAGGCGGACGAGCAGTATCGCTCCTCGCCCGAGGCGATCGAGAACTTCTACGTTCGCAGCAGCGACGGCCAGATGGCACCCTTCGGTTCCTTCTCCAACCTGTCGTGGAAGACGGCTCCGGTCATCCTCACCCGCTATAACGGCCGGCCCGCCGTGCAGCTGCAGGGTGCACCGGGCGAGGGTGTCAGCACCGGCGCCGCGATGGAGGCCATCACCGAAATCCAGCAGAAGCTGCCCGCGGGCACTTCGCTGGAATGGACCGGACTGTCCTACGAGGAACGCCTGTCCGGCGGTCAGGCACCCTCGCTCTATGCGCTGTCGCTCTTCGTGGTCTTCCTCTGCCTCGCGGCGCTTTATGAAAGCTGGTCGGTTCCGATCGCAGTGCTTCTGGTGGTTCCGCTGGGCGTCATCGGTGCCGTTCTTGCCGCCAAACTTACCGGCCTCAACAACGACATCTACCTCCAGGTCGGCCTGATCACCACGATCGGCGTCTCCGCGAAGAACGCGATCCTCATCGTCGAATTCGCCGAGGAACGCGTGCAATCCGGCATGAATGCCTTCAGCGCAGCCATCGAGGCGGCAAGGCTTCGCCTTCGCCCGATCCTCATGACCTCGCTGGCCTTCGTGTTCGGCGTGCTGCCACTGGCGGTTTCGACAGGCGCAGGCGCAGGCGGTCAGAACGCCATCGGCCGTGCGGTCGTCGGCGGCATGCTTTCGGCCACGATCCTCGCGATCTTCCTGGTGCCGATGTTCTTCGTGGTCGTCAGCCGCCTGTTCAAGCACGGGCAGACCGACCGCCACGAGGAAACCGAGGCCCATGTCGAGACCGAAGCCGGTCCCCGCTCCTCCGACGGCACCGAGCCGCAGGGAATCTGAACATGAAAAAGTCCCTTATCGCCCTGATCGCCGGCACCACGATGCTGGCAGGGTGCAATCTGGCGCCGCGGTATGAGCGGCCCGTGGGTGCGGTTCCGGTGGCGCTGCCGCAAGGCGGTGTCTATCCGGTCGCCCCGACCGACGCCCTCGACGTGACCCGTATCGGGTGGCGCGATTTCTTCCTCGATGACCGGCTGCGGCAGGTCATCGAGACCGGGCTTGCCAACAACCGCGACTTGCGGATCGCGGCCGCCAACGTGCTCCAGGCCCGCGCGCAGTTGAAGGTCCAGCGTTCCTCGCTGTTCCCGACCGTGAATGCGGGCGGCACCGCGACGTATACCAACAATATCGCGGGCGCCGTCGGCGGCGGCACCGGCGCGGGTGTCGTCGGCGCTCAGGACGTGGAGATCTATTCGGCGACCGCCGGGATTTCCGCGTTCGAACTCGACCTCTTCGGCCGGATCCGCAACCTGAGCAAGGCCGCGCAGGAGCAATTCTTCGCCAGCGAGGAAGCGCAGCGGTCCACCCGCATCAGCCTGATCTCGGAAATCGCCACCGCCTGGCTGACCATGGCCTCGGACAATGAGCGGCTCCGCCTCTCGCGCGAGACGCTCAAGACTTTCGAGGAAACGCTTCGCCTGACCCGCGAGCAGTTCCGCATCGGTGTCGGGTCCGAACTCGAAGTGCGGCAGGCCGACACCAACTATCAGGGCGCGGTGAACGACATTGCCGCGCTGGAAGCCAGCGTGGCGCTCGACCAGAATGCGCTGAACCTTCTGGTGGGCACCACGGTGCCGCAGGAGCAGTTGCCGACAGGGCTCTCGTCGACCCCGGTGACGCGCGATGCGCTGCCGGCGGATATCTCGTCCGATGTCCTGCTGCGCCGCCCGGATGTGCTTCGGGCCGAGCATCTGCTCATCGCGGAAAACGCCAATATCGGCGCGGCCCGCGCGGCGTTCTTCCCGACGATCTCGCTCACCGGTACCATCGGCACGATCAGCACGGCGCTGTCGGGCCTCTTCAAGAGCGGCACTTTCACTTATACCGCCTCTCCGGGAGCGACCCTGCCGCTGTTCGACGGTGGCCAGCGGGCTGGCAACCTGGCTTATGCCAAGGCTTCGCAAGTGGCGGCCGTCGCCACTTACGAAAAGTCCATCCAGACCGCGTTCCGCGAAGTGGCGGACGCTCTGGCGCAGCGCGGCAAGATCGGCGACCAGGTCCGCGCCCAGTCGAGCCGCGCCGAATCCGCCCAGGTTGCCGCGCGCCTTTCCGACGCGCGCTTCAAGGCCGGGGTGGACTCGTTCCTGACCTCGCTCGACGCCCAGCGCACCGCCTACGCGGCGGAACAGCAGTTGGTCGGCACCCGCCTGACCCAGGCCAGCAACCTGGTGGAACTCTACCGCTCGCTGGGCGGCGGCCTCGCTGACGAACAGCAGGCGGCAGGACAACGATCGGGCGGAGCAGGGGCCTCCGCCACGCCGCAGAACTGAAACCCTGCAGGGGTCCGGCCGGTCTCGATGGCCTCGATACCGGCCGGACTGCCCTTGCGAGGCGAATTTCTCTCAACTTCCCTGCACGGCAGGGCTGGACATGGCGGCAGGCTCGACCAAGAACGGTCGGCATGAAATTCAGCCGTTCCGATCTCGCGGACTTCGCCTACTTCCTGGCGATTGCGCGTAACCGCAGTTTTCGCCGTGCCAGCCTGGAACTGGGCATCAGCGCCTCCGCGCTCAGCCATGCGCTTAAGGGCCTGGAGGATCGCCACGGCGTGCGTCTGCTCAACCGCACCAACCGCAGTGTAACCCTCACGGCCGCGGGCGAAGCCTTTCGCGATGCGATTTCCGACCATTTCGATGCCATCGACAATGCCGCCGAAGTCCTCAACCGCTTCAGGGACGCACCGGCCGGGCGCATCCGTCTCAATGTGCCCGAAGATGCGGCCGAACTCCTGTTGGCGCCGGTCCTGCCCACGTTCATCGACCGTTATCCCGACATCGAGATCGACCTTTCGATAGACAACCGCATGGTCGACGTCATCGAACAGGGTTTCGACGCGGGCATCCGCTATGGCGGCACCGTGCCCGAGGACATGATCGTCCAGAGGCTGTCCCCCACCATGCGCTGGGTCGTGGCAGGATCGCCGGCCTATTTCGAGCGTTTCGGCGTGCCGGAAGTGCCGCAGGACCTGGAACGTCACCGCTGCATGAGGATCAGGCTCGGCAACGACCGCATCTACAACTGGGAGTTCGAACGCGGCGAAGAGGCCTACGTCATTGCCGCGCCCGGTCCGGTGACGATCGGCAATTCGCGGATCGGCATGCAGATGGCGCTCAGCGGCGCGGCGCTCGTCTATTCGGCGGAACCGTCGATCGCCGCCGAGGTGGCTGCCGGCCGTCTTCGGGTCGTTCTGGAGGAATGGGGCTCGATGGGCGAGGCCTTCCACATCTACTATTCCAGTCGGCGGCAGGTGCCTTCGGGACTTCGCCTGCTGATCGACCTGATCCGGGAGATACGCCCGATGGGGCTCTAGGGCGTCCCGAGGCGATCAAGCTGAATTTCATTCATCGCTGCGTTCGACGCGCGCGGGGATGATATGCATTCGTTTGCGCACTAATTGGGAGCTGGTGGCGGACCGTCACCACATTCTCTCAGCATCAAGGATTCAGCAACGATGACGAAAGCTTTCGGAGCCGTCACCGAAAAGACGCCGCTCGTGGCGCTCGATATCGAGCGCCGCGCGCCTGGCGCGCACGACGTCGCAATCGACATCGCCTATTGCGGCGTTTGCCATTCCGACCTTCACCAGGCCCGCGGCGAGTGGGCAGGGACCCTCTATCCCTGCGTACCGGGCCACGAGATCGTCGGCACGGTCAGCGCCGTCGGCAGCGAAGTCTCTGCCTTCGCCGTCGGCGACACGGTCGGCGTCGGCTGCATGGTCGACAGCTGCCAGCATTGCTCGGCGTGCGACGAAGGCCTGGAGCAATATTGCGACAATGGCTTCGTCGGCACTTACAACGGCCAGACTGCGGATGCGCCGGGTCACACGCTTGGCGGTTACTCGCAGAACATCGTGGTCAGCGACAAGTTCGTCCTGAAGATCAACCATCCGGCCGAACAGCTCGCCGCCGTGGCGCCGCTGCTCTGCGCCGGCATCACCACCTGGTCGCCGCTGCGTCACTGGAATGCCGGACCGGGCAAGAAGGTCGGCATCGTCGGCATCGGCGGCCTTGGCCACATGGGCGTCAAGCTCGCCCATGCTCTCGGCGCGCATGTGGTTGCCTTCACGACTTCGGAAAGCAAGCGCGACGCGGCGCTGGAGCTGGGCGCCGATGAGGTCGTCGTCTCGCGCAATCCCGACGAGATGGCAGCCCATGCCAACAGCTTCGATCTGATCCTGAACACGGTCGCCGCCAGCCACGATCTCGATGCCTTCACGGCCTTGCTGAAGCGCGACGGCACGATGACCCTGGTGGGCGTTCCCGAGCATCCGCATCCGTCGCCGAACGTCGGCGCGCTGATCTTCCGCCGCCGCACCATCGCCGGTTCGCTGATCGGCGGTATCGCCGAGACGCAGGAGATGCTCGACTTCTGCGCGGAAAAGGGTGTGGTTTCCGATATCGAGATGATCGACATCAAGGATATCAACGAGGCCTACGACCGCATGCAGCGCAGCGACGTGAAGTACCGCTTCGTGATCGACAACGCGACGCTGGCGAACTGACGTTTGCCGAATGGCCCTGGAGCTTCGGCTTCAGGGCCATTCCGTAGCGCCCGCATGAGAGCCGCACGGGAGGGGCCTCGAAAGCGCCGTGAAAACCGTGCGTTAGTCACTCCCATAGTTTAACATAATCTATATTATCGATCCTACACAAGTGTAAGCGCAACTTAGAGATGTCACTGCCCGCAATTTAGAGACGTCACTAACCGGGACGGCTCGCGATCCTGGTGGCATGGTCTCCTGCCAGTCAGGAGATGCGCTTATGACGGTGGTGGCTATGAGCCATGGCGAGCTTTCAAGATACGATACCCTGCGGCGCTTTGAGCGCGGCGAACTGCGAATAGAAGACGCAGCCATGTTGCTTGGCGTCTCGCGCCGGCAGGTCTACCGCTTGCTTGGTCGATTACGAAGCGATGGTCCCGAAGCGCTGGTTTCCTGGAAGCGTGGCAGGCCTAGCAATCGGACCTTCAGTGCCGAGTTTCGGACGCGCGTCGTCGATCTCGTCAGAGAGAACTATAGCGATTTCGGGCCGACGCTTGCGGCCGAGTATCTGGCGGAGCGACACAAGATCACCATTTCGCACGAGACATTGCGCAAATGGATGATCGCGGAAGGTTTTTGGAAGGACCGTGACGCGCGGCGCCCTCGTCCCTACCAGCCTCGCTATCGCCGGGATTGCCGGGGCGAGCTGATCCAGATCGACGGCTCGAAGCACTGGTGGTTTGAGGATCGCGGGCAGCAATGCACCCTGCTCGTCTATATCGATGATGCGACCAGCGAACTGATGCATCTCAAGATGGTCGAGAGCGAGAGTACGTTCGCCTACATGGATGCAACTCGGGAATACATCGAGGCACACGGCAAGCCTGTGGCATTCTATTCGGACAAGCACTCGGTATTCCGCAACAATACAGCGTCAGCCAAGGGCGATGGCATGACGCATTTCGGCCGTTCGATGGAGGCGCTCAACATCGAGATCATCTGCGCGCATTCCCCGCAGGCCAAGGGCCGTGTCGAGCGTGCCAACGCTACGCTGCAGGTCCGTCTGGTCAAGGCGATGAGGCTGGAAGGTATCTCGACCATCGCCGCAGCGAATGCATTCCTGCCGGGCTACATGGTCACGCACAATGCCAGGTTCGCCAAGGCGCCTTTCGACGAACGCGATGTTCACCGCCCGCTGGCATTGCATGAGAATCTGCGCACCGAGATGGTATGGCGCGAATGGCGCTCGGTTACGTCCTCGCTGACGCTGCACTACAACAAGGCGATGTTCATTCTGGAGCCGACCGAGATCAGCCGCCCTCTCGCCGGCAAGCGGGTCGAGGTTTGCGAGTTCCCGGACGGCGCGCTGGAGATCCGGCACGGGGAACACTCCCTGCCCTACCGCGTGTTCGACAAGATCCGGCAGGTCAACCAGGCCGCGATCGTCGACAACAAGCATCTGGATGCGGCGCTGGCGATGGCCAAGCTGCTGCAGGAGCAGTTGCCGGCCCGCAAGCGCAACAACAACGAGCCGTGCCGCAGTTCTCAGGGACCACACATATTTCCTGCCCCGCCGGCATCAGCTGACGCAGAGCCGGCCAAGCGCCGCCGTGGTCGACCGCCTCTCGCTCGCCGCAATCCAACGGTGGCTTACATGAAGGAGCGGACGGGATAGCCAAGCCCGCGCTAAAAGCGGCCTGTCGGCTCACGCCCCATTGCGGACATTGCGGTCCCACCGTCACGTGATACGTTGTAATGATGGAATGGCTTGCAATCATAACGCCTCCGGCGCTTTGGCTGAAAGCCGCGTACGCTTCTCCGTATATAAAAACATATCGGGATGGAATGTCGCTCGCGTTGTCCATCGCCTCAGGCTTGCTCGCTTTTGCAGCGCTCAGATGGAGCTATTTGCCGCTTCTAATCTGCTCGGGTGTCGCGATGGCAGCTATGCTCGCCGCCATGCTTTGGCCGCCCGCCAACTCTGCGGAAGAGCAAAGGAGAGTGGCTAAGCGGAAGGTCCGCTAGCCACCCCTTCTCGCCATACACCCGAACCATTGTGGATCGCGAAAGCGGCCATTGAGGGGGCCCACTGCAGGGCAGCGGGTCCGGGGTGCACCACCCACAAGCCTGTGCACCAGCAGGGTCAGCGCTGCGCAAGATGGCGGGGCTGCGCGCTGCCCCTGCTGCATCAAGCGGTGACATTTCTATCTTGCACAACAAGTGACTTTTCTAAATGGCAGGAACACACAAGGGCCTTCGAGCTTGGCGCGTTTCGCCGCCCTGTCTCGGATCTACGGGACGGCCCCTTCATGGTTGACCGGTCATCCGGTCCCATCGAACGAATGGCAGGATCGAGGCGTGATCGTCGGTCCAGGATCGAGCCGCCCGCTCGTCGAGCGGCGCCCAGGGCGCGTCGGCGCTGATCCGGCTCAGAGCCTTCAACACGCCCCCATCCCGAGACAGCGCGATCCAGCGTGACGGTGTGTAGTGATCCGTGTCCGTGGGATGGTCCAGGCGCGACATCGCCGCCATTCCGCTGACGGCCGCATTCGTGCCCACCACGGGCGCCAGATTGATGTAGCGGTTGGAGATATGGAGCAGAAGCAGGCCGCGCGGCGTCAATGCCCGCGCATAGACCTGCAGCGCTTCCGTCGTAAGCAGATGGACCGGAATGGCATCGCTCGAAAAGGCATCGATCACCAGCACGTCGAAAGCGCGGGCCGGCATATGCGACAGTTCCAGACGCGCATCGCCAAGGACGACCTTTGCCTGAGGCGTGCAGTCACGCAGGAACGTGAACCGGCCCTCGGTCGAGAACCGCAGGATCACCGGGTCGATCTCGAAGAAAGTCCAGTGCTGCCCCGGCGCCGCGCGGCAGGCCAGCGAACCGGTGCCCAGCCCGACGACACCCACGCGGGCGCCCGTCCCTTCCAGGTGCGGTGCCGCGGCCAGCGCCAGGGCGACACCCGAAGTCGGGCCGTAATAGGTCAAGGCATCCCGCGCGCGGCCGGGCTCCAGCGATTGCTCGCCGTGGAGCGTCGTGCCGTGCGCCAGCGTGCGCAAGGTGCCGTCGGCCGTGTCGCGCACGGTATAGATGCCGAAATAGCTGCGGGTACGCTCACCGCCCAGCGTCGCACGGATCGTCCAGATGCCGCCCTGCGCGACCATCGCCACGGCCAGGACAGCTACGAAAGCCCAGCGCCAGGCCATGACCATGACGCCGGTGCCCACCAGGAAAACCGTCAGCAGGACCGCCGCCAGCCCTTCTTCCGGACGCAGGGCAAATTGGTCGAGCTGCCAGCCCAGAAACGCCGCGAACGCCAGCAGGAGCACAAGCGCCACGCGGGCCATGCCCGGCTCGATCCCCTCGCCGCTACGCCAGCGCAGCAGCGGTTCGAGCGGCATGAGCATGGCCGCGGCCAGAACCAGCAGCGGATGCTCCCATGCCCAATCGAAAACGAGCGGTGCGACCAGGGCCGTGAACAGCCCCCCCAACGCTCCTCCCGCGGACATCACGAGATAGAAGCGGGTCAATTGCGCCGGTCCCGGCCGGAGGTCGTAGAGCCGCTTGTGGAGGGAAACGGCGATGCAGAACAGCATGAGACAGGCCCCGCCCGCGATCCACAGCGTGCCGGAACCATTGGACAACATGGCATAACTGCCCGCGAAAAGGACCACGACAGGCGCTATCCGGGAAATCGCCAGCGCCGGCCCGCGCCGATCAGCGAAGGCCACCACGAAACTCAGGAGGTAGAGACCAAGCGGAATGACCCAGAGCAGCGGCATGGCGAAGATGTCGGTGGTCAGATGCGTCGTCGTAGAGAGCATGAGGCCGGAGGGAACCGCCGCCAGCGCCAGCCATCGCAGCGTGGTCCGGCCGTCGATCCGGGGCGCGGGTTCCTGGACCTCTTGCGCTAGAGAGATCGGCGGCAGCCCTCTCCGGCTCGCCGCGGCGACCGCGACGAGCAGTACGAGCACGCCGAAGCCGAGCGACCAGGCAAGGCTCTGGCTGCGCAGCGTCAACATCGGCTCGGCCACGAGCGGATAGGCCAGCAGTCCGGCGAAGCTGCCGAGATTGGAGGCCGCGTAAAGCGCCCAGGGCGCTCCTGCCGCCGGGTCTGCAGCGAACCAGCGCTGCATCAGCGGGGCTTGCGCGGAGACGGCGAAGAACACCGGGCCGATGCTCAGGCCCAGGAGTACCGGCACCCAGAGGGCTTCGGGCAGACCCCTGGGCTGGGCGAGATCCACCAGTCCGACCGGCAAAGTCAGGCCTGCCAGAACCAGCACGCCGAGATGAACGAATGCCTGCTTCGGCAAGGACAATCTGCCGAGCAGATGGGCATAGGCGTAGCCTGCCAGCAGAAGTGCCTGGTAGACCAGCATCGCGCTGTTCCAGACGTTGGGTGCGCCGCCGAGACGGGGCAAGGCCATCCGCGCGACCATCGGCTGCACCAGAAACAGCAGGAAGCTGCCTGTCAGAATGGTCGCGACGAACAGTCCGCGCGCGGCACGGCTGTTACCCCGGCCCTTCGTTTCAGCTTTCACCTGTCGTCCTTGCTCTCGTCCAGGATGCGCGCTCTATCCCACGCCGGAGAAACGATAAAGCCGCAACGATAAATCCCTCGGGCCGCTGCTCGGGGAAACCCTGCCCTCTTCTGCGGGTTTGGACGGGAATGAGCGAAGGAGGGCAATATCCCGAGACACCGGACGGTCGCTACTTCGTGGTGCGTGGGCGGTTGTGGCGCAAGTCCGACCCCTCGCTGACAGAGGAGCACCGCAGCGCCCTGGTGAAGGAGCTGATGCGCGCGCGCCGGGCCGTGGGAACAGCCATGCGGACCGGCGATGCCGCGGGGGAAGCCGCTGCGCGGCAGGACGTCGATCACGCTAAACGCGCCCTGGGCGAGCGAGGACCGGTATGGTGGAAGGACGGCGAACCGGACCTCAATCGACATCTGGTCACGAACACACCTTATGCCGAATGGTTCGCAGGCCTGCCTGCGAAGTCATGACGGAAGCCGATCACAGATAACGGCTTTTCGCGATCCTTCCTGAAGCCCAGGCGCGCTAGTCTGGCGACATGACAAAGCTTGAACAAGACCTCGCCCTGCCCCTTCGCCAATGGGTCGGCCCCGTCCAACTCGGCCTCGGTGCCGCCATAACCTGCGCAGGAATTGCCCTCGCGCTGGGCCACCTTGCGGTGTCGTTGTAACGGAAGGCGCGCGCGGTCACTCCTGGGCCTGAGCACGGGGCGCGATGGTGAGCTGTTGCACCACCGCACGGCGTGGCTGCGTCAGCAGGTAGTGAACGCCCACGGCGATGTCCTCCGCGCGCAGCATGGTTTCCTCGGCGATCATCTCGCGCTGCTTTTCCGCCGGAATGTCGGGGTACTGGAAATCGGCGCCGGTCTTGCCGGGCTCGACCAGTGCGACCTTGATCCCCTGCGGTCCGAGTTCGCGGCGAAGTGCCTCCGAAAAGCCGGCGATCCCGGCCTTCATCCCTGCATAAACGGTCGAGCCGGGGCCGAGCACATGGGCTGACATGGAGCCGATGAGGACGATGTCGCCCTGGTCCAGCAGCGCTTCCTGCGCGGCTTTGGCACTCAGGATATAAGCCGTGAAGTCCACGGCCACGGCATAGCGGATTTCGTCCGAGGTCATGTCCGAGAGGGCGCGGGCGGGCACGGCGGCATTCACCACCACGATGTCCGGCTGCCCCAGACCGGCGCGCGCCTCTGCGAAGAAGGTGTCCAGCTGTTCGGGGTCTGCAAGGTCCAGAGCAACGCCCTCGCCCTTCCCCACTTCCCGGATCCGCTCCAGAGCATCGGCAAGGTGTTCCGGTGAGCGACCGCATATGAACACGTCCACGCCCTCGCTGGCCAGTAGCACGGCGATGGCGCGGCCGATGCCGGTCGTTCCCCCGGTGATGATCGCCTTGCGACCCTTGAGGCTGGGCGTTTCGGTGTGAGCGTCGGCCTGGTTCTTCATGGAGCGGTGCGTCCTTGCTGGAAGTGCGGGCTAAGCCGCTCAGCCAGGACAAGTCGCGAGCCCGCGTACTCGTTCCGCTTCAAGCGCACGAATACGGGAAATAACGGTTCATCGCACTATTCAGGTCTCTTGCAGCAAGCCCAGACAATCGAAGAAACATAGATCAATAGAGCGGGAACGCGTGGAACATCTGCGAGCTTAACAGGGCAAATCCGACAAGGAAGACGCCATGACAGAATCCTTCACCGACGCCATTGCCCTTCTCAAGGCCGATCATCGCAAGGTCGAAACACTGTTCGATACCTTCACCGCAGCGAAGTCTTCGTCGCAAAAGAAGAAGATCGCGCATCAGGTCTGTATCGAGCTGAAGATCCACACCCTGATCGAAGAGGAAATCTTCTATCCGGCATTCCGCGGCAAGATCGAGAATGACACGCTGGACGAGGCCTATGTCGAGCACGATGGCGCAAAAGTCCTGATCAACGATATCGAAGCGGCCTCTCCCGAGGACGATTTCTTCGAGGCAAAGGTCAAAGTGCTGTCCGAAGAAATCAAGCACCATGTTCACGAGGAAGAGATGCCCTCCGAAGGCATGTTCGCGCAATGCCGAAAGGCCGGTGTCGATCTTGTCGACTTGCGAGACCGCATGTTGGCCCGCAAGCAGGAACTGATCGCCCAAGCCAAAGCCGACGGCCTTCCCCCGGCACGGCCGACCGTTCTCAATCTGCTGGCGGCATGATGAGGGACCGCGACAAGCCCAGCCCGCGCCGCCTGCAACGCGCCGGAATCACCGTTGTGGTGATCCTGCTGGCCATGATTGTGCTGATCTTCGTCGGCCGCAATATCTGGCACGCGGAGCGCCTCGATCAGGATGAACGTACCGGTGTTCAGGAACGCAAGGGCCTGAACTGAAACGCAAAATAATCGAAGCATTGGTTCACTGCCACCGAAGCCGAAGCTGGAGAGGAAGTAGCGTGTTTTCCGAAGAAGATCGTTCGCCCTGGGAAGAGCGTTTCAGGGCATTCATCGAGTCCAGGGCGTTCCCCTGCGTTGGCGCGAAGTCGGCGCTCTCGCGCGGTACTCTGGCGATTGCCGTGTGCCATTCGATCGAGAGTTCGTGGGACGATCTCGTCATCTATGAAAAGCTGCTGGACTGGTCGGGCAGCTATCAGGAGGACCCGTCGCTGTTCCGCAGTCTGGCGGTGATCTTCGCGGATGACGGCCCCCTGAGCGAAGATCGGTTCGAACATGCCTTGTGGAACCGCGTCCAGTCCCTCACGGACAAGGATGCCTGGCTCGGTCTGCCTTATGATCGCCGCGTCAGCAGCGATCCCGACGACCCGCATTTCTCGCTGAGTTTCGGCGGCGAGGCGTTCTTCGTCGTCGGCATGCACCCGCAGGCCAGTCGCCCTGCCCGTCGTTTCGAGCGGCCGGTCATGGTATTCAATCTCCATGACCAGTTCGAGCAGCTTCGCGCGCAGGGAAGCTATGAAAAGATACGCGAAACGATCCTGGAGCGTGATGTGAAGATGGCCGGTTCGATCAATCCCATGCTCGCGCGCCACGGTGAGGTGAGCGAGGCGGCGCAATATAGCGGCCGCCTGGTCGGCCCGGAATGGCAGTGCCCTTTCCAGAACCCCCGCTCCGCACGGTGAGCGACATGAACCGCATCATGCCCCGCAGCGGCGCGGCATTCCCTTTGGCGCGTGGACAATTGCTCACGGTGGTCGACCCGCTCGGCACGCAAGTGTCCGACCTGCTGGCTTTCTCAGCCAGTGATGTCCGCGAAGTGATCAGCAATGGCCGGACCTTCGATTATGAGGAGACCCTCAGGCTCACGCGCGGCAACCGGATCTGGTCAAACCGCTCCCGCGTCCTGCTCACGATCGAGGAAGACAGCGTGGGCTGCCATGATTTCCTGCTGACCCCATGCAGCGTCGATACCTTCAGGCATTTCTATCCGGACAAGCCGGAACATCGGGGCTGCTTCGGCAACCTGGCGGAAGCGCTGGCGCCCTACGGTGTCTCGTCGGACGACATTCCGGTAGCCTTCAATTGCTTCATGAACGTGCCGGTAGACAGCACCGGGGGCATTTCCGTGCTGCCGCCGCCCAGTCGTGCCGGTGACAGCGTGTCGTTCCGTGCCGAACAGGACCTTGTCATCGGCCTCACCGCCTGCTCGGCCTATGCGAGCAATGGCGGGACGTTCAAGCCGATCGACTATCGCATCGACGACTGATCGCGCTAGCTGGCGTCCAGCGCCTGGGCGAGATCGGCCACGATGTCGTCCGGGTGTTCGATGCCGATGGACAGGCGAATGGTCGATTCCATCACCCCGATCCGATCGCGGACTTCCACGGGAACTCCGGAATGCGTCGTCGTCGCCGGATGACTGGCCAGGGACTCGGTACCACCCAGGCTCACCGCCAGCTTGAATATCTCCAGCGCGTTGAGGAAGCGGAACGCGGCCGGCTGTCCGCCCGCGATATCGAAGGCGAACGTGGAGCCCGCGCCGCTGCATTGCGCGGCGAAGACCTCGGCTTGCCGGGTTCCTTCGGGGTAGAAGGGCGGATAGGCCACGCCCACGATCTTGGGATGGGATCGCAGGAAGTTCGCCGCCGCCGCGGCGTTGGTATTGGCCCGCTCCATGCGCAGGCCCAGCGTTTCCAGCGACCGGCCGAGCATCCAGCAGCTATGCGGATCGAGCTGGGTGCCGATGGCACTGCGCAGCAACCGCACCTCGCGCATCAGCTTGGCCGACCCCAGGGCCGCACCCGCCACGAGGTCCGAGTGACCACCGACATATTTGGTCAGCGAATAGAGAGAAATATCCGCGCCGAGCCGCAGGGGATGCTGGAAGACGGGACCGAGCAGCGTATTGTCGCAAACCAGCAGCGGGCGGTGCCCCTGCTGTCGCTCGATGTCCTCGCACAGCCGCCTCAGCAGCGCGATGTCGACAAGGCTGTTGGTGGGATTGGCCGGCGTTTCGATCAGCACCAGTGACACTCGGCCATTGGCGATGGCCTGCCTGGCGGCGGCGGCTGTGGCTTCTTCGTCCAGCCCGTCGCTGAAACCCATCGCCTTGATGCCGAGGTTGGCCAGTGTCTTGGCAAGAAGCGTTTCAGTGCCGCCGTAAAGGGGCTGGGAATGGAGGATGACATCGCCGGGCCGGGCGAACGTCAGGATCGTGGTCGTGATCGCGCCCATGCCCGAGGAGAACACCACCCCCGCTTCCGCCCCTTCGTAGACCGCCATGCGGTCCTCGACGATCTCGCTGTTGGGATGGTTGAAGCGCGAATAGACCAGGCCCCGCCCCTGTCCCGGCGGCGGTTCCTTGCGGCCCGCTACATAGTCGAAAAAGTCGCGGCCTTCTTCGGCGGTGGGAAATACGAATGTGGAAGTAAGGAATACCGGCGGTTTCACCGCTCCTTCGGAAAGGAGCGGGTCGTAGCCGTAATTGAGCATCAGGGTATCGGGATGAAGCCGATGGTTGCCGATGGACGTCTTGCTTTCGCGCGGTGCCGTCATGTCCCTCTCCTTTCCAATGCTCGCGGAGCATGGCTTTTTCCGAAGAGGTTAAACTGACAACTCTTCCGTGGGTTGCAGCAGGAGCCGGTGCTATCGGCGAACTTCGGAGGTTCGCGCCGAACCACTCGAATTCGGGCTGAAACCCATCTGGCTGAGCAGATCCATCAGCCGTTGCCCGTCTGCCCGGACGCGCTCTATCCAGTTCTCGTGGTCCATATGGCCAAGCGCGGAGCGCTGGAACTGCCCTGCGGCGCGCACCGAATCGCCCAGCAGATGTACCTGAAGAACGGCCGCGTCGCTGCGCCCCTGCTTGCCGAGCGACTCGTCCTCTCGCGAAGCGGGCCTTGCGACATGGCTCCGCGGTCCTGCGTAGATATCCACTTTTCCTGGCTCCCAATGGTGCCGGCGGCCGGTCAGCGGCGCGCCGAACTTGTCCTGTCCTGAAACGCGCCGGACGCGTTCGAGTTTCGGATGACACCCTTGTGAAGTGCGAAAAATGGCAGTTTTCCGCTTTTGCAGATCGCCTCGTCGGACGATCGTTTGCAGCCGGTCGCAAGGCAGCCGCCATTCACCGCCAGATGCACGGGGATGGGAACACCGGGCTTGACGATGCATTCTCAAGTAAATAAGTTGACAAACAAGGCCGCGAGCCGGCCTCCAAGAACTACCGCCCCTCAAGGGGCAGATTGACAGCGATCGAGCCAACCGCGACGCTACGTCACAAACGGGATTGGCCAGTGTCAAAATCGAAAGGGAGTATGGTTTCATGCCTCACAGCGATTTCCACGTCGTCCGCAAGGGCCTCGACTGGGCGGTAAGCCTTCATGGCGTGTTCCTGGCCGCATTCGAAAGCCAGCGAGCCGCACTCAACCGTGCCATCGATGCCGCGCATCAGGTGGGCATGAAGGGGCACAGCGCCAAGGTCCTCCTGATTGACGGTCAGGCCGATCCGCGAACGCACTGGGTCTTCGGCCATCACCCCTATCCGCCCACCGCGTAATCGAAGGCGGAAAGAGGAAGCCAGGATGTTCAAAGCCCTTTTCATCGAGCACCCGCGAAAAGTAAACGAAAGCTATGGGGAGCACTGGCTGGTCGCCAATCGCTTCGGCCTGCGCATGGTGGTGGCCGGCCTTGGGACCATGCTGCACGGGTTCGTTCCCGGCCTGCTCACCCATGCCGGCAGCGACATGGTTCGCAAGCTTCATGGCGAGATGGCCCGCCGGCAACAGGGGCTGCCCGTGAAGAAGCAGGAACGCGTCGCCGCCAAAACATGGCAACCGGAATACGAAATCTAGACACGTCGCCGATTTTTACCGCTCAGGACCATGCCGGAGAACGATCCTGACCGCCGGGGCGGATGAAATCCTTGTAAATAACGCCGACAACCCCTTCCGGCGCAACATCATCTTGAGCAGGCGGCGGTTCTCACGCTAGGTGGCTATCCATGAGCGACCTCGAGACAATGCCCGGACATCTGATCCGCCGCCTGCAGCAGATTTCCCTTGCGCGCTTTGCCTCGCGCATGGCGGAAGCCGGTCTCGATCTCACGTCCGTGCAATATGCGGCGCTGCTCACGCTTCGCGACCATCCCGGACTGGACCAGCAGACCCTCGCCGGCATGATCGCCTACGACCGCGTGACCATTGGCGGCGTCATCGACAGGCTGGTGCAGAAAGGCCTCGTAGACCGGGAAGTCAGCCCCACCGACCGGCGGGCGCGAGTGCTCATGCTCAGCAGTGCCGGACTGGTGACGCTCGATATCGCGGAGCCCTGGGTCGACAAGGTTCAGGACGATCTCGTCGTCCACCTGTCGCGCGACGAGCGCGATGTCTTCTTGAGAGTGCTCCAGAAAGCCACGCAGGCGGGCAACGAGATGAGCCGTGCGCCGCTCCGTCTCGTGGCCAAAGTGCAGAGTTCCTGAACCAGGCAGCTCTGCACTCCAACCGATTGAACGATCAGCACTTTGCCTTCTGCAGCACGCGCTCGGCCCAAAGTCCGAAAGCGAGGCCAATCGTCGCCCATAGCACCAGCTGCGTGCCGATGGAGGCCACGCGGAAGTTCCACAGAAGCACGGCCGGGAAGTCCGTGGGAACCTCGTTCACGGCAGGCAGCAGGAACTGCCCCAGGCCCACCAGGCCCAGATAGATCACAAGACCGAGCAGCGTCGCATCGAAACCGCGTCCCGGTCGTGCAAGGGCGCTCCTGATACGCGCTGCCACGACGGCCGCGCCGAGCGACAGCGCGATCATGCCGAAATAGGCGGCAGTGCGCAGGGCCACGGTTTCGTGCTTGCCTACGGCTGGCGGGGTCTGGGGATATTTGATCGCCGGTACCAGCACCACCAGCGCGAACGTCAGCGCGGCCAGCATGAGTGCGAAGCTGCGCGGGCCCAGATTTCCCATGCGGCCGTAGCCGTAAGCGAAGACGAGCGAGAAGATCCCGCCCACCGCAGCGCCGTACAGCACGAGCGCGGTCACCAGTCCCGCACCTTTCTGCGTATCGCGGCTGACGAGTTCCTCTTCCTGCGGCTCGGCCGGCGTGCCGGCGTGGGGCATGGCCATCCCGGCATGGCCGGACGGGGCATCATGCGCGGAGTGGCTTTCCTCGTAACCGATCGCCAGATCGATCTGCGGTTCGGCGAAGCCACGCGCAAAAAGCGTGGCGAGAAGCGCGCCCAGAATGCCGGCAAGCATCCCGCGCCAGAGCAAGTCCCTGGTCATGTGCACCGCCTCAGTGGCAGGGGAAGCCGAGGAGGTGACGCCCGTCGTGGACGAATTCGTGGACGTACATGCCCTGGAACAGGGAGAAGGCGCCCTGTTCGGTGCTGACGAAATAGATGAAGATGACGGCCAGCAGCGTGCCGAGCACGGCCCAGGGCGCGATGTCTTCCAGGGGAATGGCGTTACCGCCCTGCACGGGAATGAAAGCGTCGTCGAAAACTGCGGTGGAAACAGCCATTGTCATGCTCCTTGGCGGGATTGCGCGTCCCCGGAAAACCTGTTGCCAAGAAGGAAGGTCTGGCTCTCGACGGGACGGTTCCCGTGCGATTACAGTGGCGCGACCGCGCCGGATTCTCACCGGCTTCTTCGATACTCGACGCCGCTTCCTTAGGACCGCGCGGGCCGCGGCGTCAACGACCCCCCGGAATTTACCCTTGGCGACACCCCTCCTGCTGATCTGCATTGCCGCCACGGCGTCGAGCCGCGAAGGCCGGTTTCCCGAACCGGCGGAACCGCTGGATGCGGCAGGGCGACGCGATGCCGCCCTGGCCAGGTTGCCCCAACGCTACCACGCCGCGCTGCAAGCCAGCCCCGCCCGCGCCGCTGCCGAGACCGCCTCGGCGATGAGGCTTACGGCCAGGACCGAACCGGCGCTTGCCGATATCGATCATGGCGAGTGGCAAGGCTTGTCCTTCGCGCAGATCGAGGCGAGCGATCCCGGACAGCTCGGCCGGTGGCTGGCCGAACCCGCGCAAGGCGCGCTTGCGGGTGAAACACTGGATCAGGTTCGCACGCGGATCGGGGCATGGATGGACCGCGCTGCCGGCTCCGATGCGCCGACCTGCGCCATCACGCACCCGATGACGATCCGCGCCGCCCTCTCCCATGCGCTGGATCTGCCGCTGCGCGCAGCGCTTGCCATCGATGTGGCGCCGCTCTCCTGCACCGTTCTTTCCTTCAACCGGAGTTGGCGATTGCAGTCTCTGGGTCTTGCGGTGCGGGGCGTCCCCGGCTAATCGCCTCCGGGTTCGGGATGCCTTCTGGCGACCGGACGAAGATCGCGCCGGTGCCCCGCAAGGGGCTTAATACCGGAACGCGGTAAGGACGGTTCGCCGTCCCGATCCGCGGCTGTCCCTGCAACTGTAAGCGGCGAGCGCGATGCACATTCGCGGCGGGGCAAGGCCCCCACCGCAGCCACTGGGCCGGACGCTAAGTCATGCGAGGCCTGGGAAGGCCGTGCATCGCGTGATGACCCGCGAGCCAGGAAACCTGCCGGCGTCGATGTCGCTCTTGCCCGGGTCCAGGGAATGGCCAAGGCACGGTAACTCTTCCGTCTGAGCGACGTGATGCATGCGGCCGGGGCCGCAGCGGCATATCGCGTCGGGCGCCCGTGCGCCGGTCCGTCGCGGCGTGCCGCCATCGTCGCGCCCGCGACGGGACGTCCCGCCGTTTCAGGTCGCTGGCGCACGGGAGACGAGATATGAGCAAAGTTCCCACCACCGTCATCACCGGCTTCCTCGGCGCGGGCAAGACCACGCTGATCCGCCATCTGCTCCAGAACGCCAAGGGCCGCCGCCTCGCGCTCATCATCAACGAGTTCGGCGACGTCGGCGTCGACAGCGAACTGGTGAAGGGCTGCAATGACGAGGCCTGCCCGGAAGACGACATCGTCGAACTGGCCAACGGCTGCATCTGCTGCACCGTCGCCGACGATTTCCTGCCGACCATGCAGAAGCTGCTCGACCGCGAGAACAAGCCCGATCACATCATCATCGAAACGAGCGGCCTCGCCCTGCCCAAGCCGCTGGTGAAGGCGTTCCAGTGGCCGGATATCCGCACCCGCGCCACCGTGGACGGCGTGGTCGCGCTGATCGACGCCGATGCCGTGGCCGCCGGCCGCTTCGCCACGGACGAGGCCGCGCTTGCCGCAGCCCGCGCCGCCGATCCGATGCTGGACCATGAAAGCCCGCTGGAAGAACTGTTCGAGGAACAGCTCGGCTGCGCGGACATGGTCGTGCTCAACAAGACCGACCTCGTCGACGCAGACGCCCTCGCCCACGTCGAGACGCTGGTCTTGGCCGAGACGCGTCCCGGCGTGAAGATCGTGCGCGCGGACCACGGCGCGGTCGATATCGCCGCGCTGCTGGGCATCACCGCCGCTGCCGAGGACGACCTCGATTCCCGCCCCTCGCACATCGACGGGCTGGACGAGGATCACGACCATGACGACTTCGACAGCTTCGTTGTCTCCGGCGGTGATGTTGCCGATCTCGACGCCTTGCTCGCCCGCCTCGAGGACCTGATCGCGGAGCATGACGTGCTGCGCGTGAAGGGCATGGTCGCGGTCGGCGGCAAGCCGAGCCGCCTTGTCGTGCAGGCCGTGGGGCCGCGCATCCAGCACTTCTACGACCGCGCCTGGCTGCCGCAGGAAGCGCGCCGCACCCAGCTTGTGGTGATCGGCCAGAACGGGCTGGACCGCGCGGCCATCGAGGCCGGGCTGGCAGACGTTCTCGGCGCCGTGGCAGCGTGAAGCTTAGGCTCCCCTCCCCACTTCGTCATTGCGAACCCGCAAAGCGGGTGAAGCAATCCAGAGCCACGCAGAGCCGCCCTGGATTGCTTCGCTTCGCTCGCAATGACGAGGAAGAGTTCTGTCGCGGTGTCGGGGGGAACGCCTGATGCACCTGCTGTCCGCCACGCCGGGGACGATCTCCAACGGCGAGGAGGCGATCGACCTCGACCAGTCTCCCGGCGACATGGTGATCCTCACCGTGGCGGACAGCGAACTCGCCTGCTTTGCAAGCGCGGCGGCGCGGTTGCCCTCCGATGCTCCCAGCGTCCGCCTCGCCAACCTGCTGCAATTGCGCCATCCCTACTCGATCGACCTCTATGTCGATAAAGTGATCGCGCACGCCAAATTCGTGTGCGTGATCCTGCTCGGCGGCAAGAGCTACTGGGGCTACGGCATCGACGAGATCGCCCGCGTCGCGCGCGAGAACGGCATTGCCTTCGCCGCGATAGCCGATGGGCGAGAGGCCGATCCGGCGCTCGACCGCGCGTCCACCCTGCCCGCCGAAATGCGTGAGAAATTGCGCGACTATCTGCGGCAGGGCGGCACCGCCAATGCGCTCTCCTTCCTGCGCACCGCCACACGGGCCATCGGCCATGATGCGGGAGAGCCGGACGATCCCGTGCCGGTGGCCGATGCCGGGCTCTATCTTGCAGGCACGGAGCGCGCCGGGCTTGCCGAGGTGCAGGCCGGATGGGTCGAAGGCCGGCCGCTGGCGCTGCTGGTGTTCTACCGCGCGCTGATGATCGCCGGCACGCTCGACGCGGTGGACGCCATGATCGCGGCGCTTCGGGAACGCGGCTTCAATGTCGCCGCCGTCCACGTCCGCGCCTTGCGTGAGCCCTTCGCGGTGGATTGGCTGGGCGGCCTGCTCGGCGAAGTGGCGCCCGATGTGATCGTCAACGCCACCAGCTTCGCCTCCTCATCCGCAGGCGACGACCGCAAGCCCGGCATTCTGGAAAAGGCCAACTGCCCGATCCTGCAAGTCGCCTTCGCGGGCGTCGAGGAAGCCGATTGGCAAGGCGCCGCGCGCGGCCTTGGCCCACGCGATCTGGCGATGAACGTGGCGCTGCCCGAAGTCGACGGCCGCATCTTTACCCGCGCCGTCGCCTTCAAGGCGGCCGAGCGCTTCGACGAAGTGACGCAGTGCGGCATCGTCGTCCCCCGCGTCGCGGCGGACCGCGTGGATTTCGTCGCCGACCTCGCCGCCGGATGGGCCAGTCTGCGTCGCAGCGCCCCGGCCGAGCGCCGCGTAGCATTGGTGCTGGCGAACTACCCCAACCGTGACGGACGTATCGGCAACGGCGTCGGTCTCGACACCCCCGCCAGCGCCGCCGCCATCATCGCCGCGCTGGCCGCGGCCGGTTACGACATCGGTGACGCCCCACATGACGGCGCCGCGCTGATGCGGATCATGACCGGAGGCGTCACCAACGACCTCACCTCGCTCGACCGCGCCGGCGAAGTCTCCTTGCCGCTCTCGGCCTACCAAGCCGCCCTCGCCGCAGTACCGGAAAGCGCGCGCAAGGTCATGCTCGAACGCTGGGGCGAACCTTCCGCCGATCCCTTCATGCGCGACGGCGCGTTCCGGCTGCCCGTTCATCGCTTCGGCAAGCTCGCCATCGCGGTGCAGCCCGCGCGCGGCTACAATATCGATCCCAAGGCGAGCTACCACGATCCGGCCCTGCCTCCGCCCCACGCCTACCTCGCGTTCCATATCTGGCTGGCGCAGGACTTCGGCGCGCAGGCCCTCGTGCATGTCGGCAAGCACGGCAATCTGGAATGGCTACCGGGCAAGGCAATCTCGCTTTCGCGCGATTGCTTTCCGGAGATCTGCGCCGGGCCGCTGCCGCAGCTCTATCCCTTCATCGTCAACGACCCTGGCGAAGGCACGCAGGCCAAGCGCCGCATCAGCGCGGTGGTCATCGATCACCTCACCCCGCCGCTCACCCGCGCCGAGACGTACGGCCCGCTCAAGCAACTGGAAGCGCTGGTGGACGAATACTACCTCGCGGCCGGCATGGACCCACGCCGCCTCGATCGGCTGCGGCGCGACATTCTCGACCTTGCGCGTAGCCATGGCCTCGACCGCGATGCCGGCGCCAGCGGCGATGATGACGACGCGCTCTCGGCCATCGACAACTACTTGTGCGAGTTGAAGGAATTGCAGATCCGCGACGGGCTGCATGTCTTCACGCAATCGCCCGAGGGCCGGCTAAGGCGCGATCTGTTGGTGGCTCTGGCCCGCACACCGCGCGGCTACGATCACGCCGGCCAAGCCTCGCTGCTGCGGGCGATGGCGGCGGATCTGGGGCTGGACTTCGATCCGCTCGACTGCCGCATGGGCGATCGCTGGGACGGCGCGCGGCCGCAGACACTCGCAGCTGTTTCTGACGAGCCATGGCGCACGCATGGCGATACCGTCGAGCGGCTCGAACTGCTGGCGGCGGATCTGGTCGATACGCCGAGCGGAAACCTCGGCAGCGAGACCGCCGCCGTCCTTCACGCCATCGGCAGCGACCTCGCCCCCCGCATCGACCTTTGCGGCCCGCGCGAGGCCGAGGCGTTACTGGCCGGTCTCGATGGCCGCTTTGTCCTGCCCGGCCCCTCCGGCGCGCCGACACGAGGCCGCCCCGATGTGCTGCCGACCGGCCGCAACTTCTATTCGGTCGACACCCGCGCCGTGCCCACGGCGGTTGCCTGGGAACTCGGGCGCAAGTCCGCCGATCTGCTGGTGGAGGACTACCTCCAGCGCGAAGGCGAATACCCGCAGGCCATCGCCCTGTCGGCCTGGGGCACCGCCAACATGCGCACCGGCGGCGACGACATCGCCCAGGCTCTCGCACTGATGGGCGCCCGCCCACGCTGGGACTGGACTTCGGGCCGGGTGGTCGGCTTCGAGATCATGACCGTGGCCGAACTCGGCCGCCCGCGCGTGGACGTGACCTTGCGCGTCTCCGGCTTCTTCCGCGATGCCTTCCCCGAGCAGATCGACCTGATCGACAGCGCCGCGCGCGCCGTGATGGCACTCGACGAGCCGCTGGGTGATAACCCCGCCGCAGAACGCCACCGCGCCGAAGCCGCCGCTCTTGTCGAGGGCGGCGAGGCCGAAACCCAGGCTACCCGTCGCGCCGGTGCGCGCGTGTTCGGTTCGAAGCCTGGCGCCTACGGAGCCGGCCTTCAGGCCATGATCGACGAGAAGATCTGGCACGAGCGCGGCGATCTGGCGGACGTCTACCTTGACTGGGGCAGCTACGCCTACGGCAGCGGCGTCGAAGGCAATGCCGAGCGCGGGCTGTTCGCAGCCCGCCTCGCCTCGGTCGATGCCGTGGTCCAGAACCAGGACAACCGCGAGCACGACTTGCTCGACAGCGACGACTATTATCAATTCGAGGGCGGCATCGCCGCCGCCGTCGAGCATCTGAAGGGCCGCGCGCCGCTCAGCTATCACAACGACCACAGCCGCCCCGAACGCCCGGTGATCCGTACCCTGGAGGATGAGATCGGCCGCATCGTGCGCGGGCGCGTCACCAACCCCAAGTGGATCGCCGGCGTGATGCGGCACGGGTACAAGGGCGCGTTCGAGATCGCCGCCTCGGTCGACTACCTCTTTGCCTTTGCCGCCACGACCCATGCGGTGAAGGACCACCACTTCGACGCCGTCCACGCCGCTTTCATCGAAGACGAGACGGTGCGCACCTTCATGGCCGAGGCCAACCCCGCCGCCTTGCGCGAAACCGCCGCGCGGCTGGCCGAAGCGCAGGAGCGCGGCCTTTGGAAACCCCGATCCAACAGTGCGGGCGTGATGCTCGCCGAACTCTCTGGAGCATGATCATGGTGCAGCGTACCGACGAACAGCACGCCGAGAAGATGAAGAAGAAGCAGGCGGCGCATGACAAGATCATGGCCGGCAAGACGGTCGAAAAGGGCCTTCTGGTTGTCCACACCGGCAAGGGCAAAGGCAAGACCACCGCTGCTCTCGGCATGGTGGTGCGCATGATCGGCCACGGCAAGAAAGTGGGCGTCGTCCAGTTCGTGAAGGGCGCGATGACCACCGGCGAGAAGGTGGTCTTCGATGCCTTTCCCGATCAGGTGGAATTCAAGCCGATGGGCGAAGGCTTCACCTGGAACACGCAGGACCGCGCCCGCGACATCGAGCTTTCACGTGAGGCGTGGGAGGAAGTGAAGCGCATGATCGCCGACCCTGCTTACGACATGGTTCTGGCGGACGAACTCAACATCGTGCTGCGCTACGACTACCTGCCGCTGGACGAAGTGCTGGAAGTGCTGACTGCGCGCGGCGAGATGAAGCATGTGATCGTCACCGGCCGCAATGCGCCCGAGGGGCTGATGGAGGCGGCGGACCTCGTGACCGAGATGACGCTGGTAAAGCACCCGTTCCGTTCCGGCGTGAAGGCGCAGGCGGGCATCGAGTTCTAGAAATGCCGCCCCGGTTCGACCCCGATTTTCAGGATAAACTCTCCGCGTTGCTGGCCTGGCGGCGCGATGTGCGCCATTTCCGCCGGGATCCGCTGGACGAGAACATGGTGGCCGAACTGCTGGCAACAGCGCAACTCGCGCCTTCGGTGGGCAATTCGCAGCCCTGGCGTTTCGTCCGCGTCCGCTCGCCGGAATTGCGCGAGGCACTGGCCGCCCATGCGGATCGGGAAGTCACTCGCGCCGGCGCGGCGATGGGCGAAGAGCTACGCGCGGCCTATTCCGCGCTGAAGCTCCACGGGATCCGTGAAGCACCCGAGGTCGTGGCCGTGTTCTGCGACGAGGCGACGACGGCCGGGAGCGGCCTTGGCGCAGCGACGATGCCGGAAACACGCGGATTTTCAGTCGTGCTGGCGATCCATACGCTCTGGCTTGCGGCCCGCGCGCAGGGCCTGGGACTGGGCTGGGTATCGGTGGTGGAAGCCGATTTCGTCACGGCCCTGCTGGACGTCCCGGAACATTGGCGCCTGATCGCGCTGCTCTGTCTTGGCCATCCACGGGAGCCGGACCTGGTGCCCGAACTCGAACGGCGCGGCTGGCAAGCACGGCTCGGCTGGCGCGAAAATGTCAGCGAGCGCTGATCTGTTCCGCCAGCGCCTTGGCAGCCTTGACGTAGGCAGGGCCGCCGCAGACCGTCCAGGATTGGGGGATGGCGATGCGCGGAATGTCCTGCAGGATCGGATGATTGATCATCTCGGTCCCCTGATCGCTCACTCGCTGTGTGGCACTGTCGATCACGATGAAGTCCGGATGGGCTTCGGCCATTTCCTCCAGGCTCATCTGCGAGAGCGCCGGTTTGCCGAGCTTCCCGGCCAGATTGACGAGGCCGACGCGGTTCATCAGGTCATCCACGAGCGTGCCGGTGCCGGTCATGTAGCCTCGGCGCTGGTAATAGGCCGCAACCTTTCCATGCCCCCGAGTGCCCAGGCCGGCCAGCCCGGCATTCATCCGCGCGATCATGGCCTCGCCGCGCTCGGGATGGCCGACCGCACGGGCGACCTCGCGGATCGATGCCAGGATTCCAGCATAGTCATGCGCGGACTTGAGATCGACCGAGGTGTAGTGCTGGCTGGCCAGCACGGCGATGGCCGAATTGCGCCTTGCGGGCATGCCGATGACGAGATCCGGATCGGCCGCCATGACTTCCTCGGCGGAGCCGCCGAATACGGGCAGGCTCCGCGCCCTGTCTGCCACGTCGGACATGTCGGGATCGGAGGCATAGCGGGTCAGTCCGGCGATCTGGCCGCGATCCGCCAGCGCCACTATCAACTGATCCGCGCAAAGGTTGAGCGAGACGATGCGCTGCGGCCTGGGCTTCGCTGCCGCGATGGAACGGGGCGCGGCAGGCGGAACAGCGCCCTGCACGCCTGCGCCGGCCATGCCCGCCAGCAGCAGGCAGGGGACAAGCCGAAGATAGCGATGGATTTTTCCGATGCCCATGTCATGGGCTCCTTACCAACACGGACCCGGGACACAAGCGTGACGGGTAGCCGATCGCATGCGAGGTTATCGTGCAGAGCCCCAGTTCGTCGCCCCTCGCTTCACCCCCCGCGCGCCATCCCGCGCTGATCCCCCTTCTGGCCGCGGCGCTGGTTCTCGTTGCCGCCGCATCGCTTTGTATCGGTCCGGTGGCGCTGGGGTGGAGCCGGACGATCGCGGCCTTCGGCGATCACGGAGACCGCGTCGCCCAGGCGATCCTGTTCGAACTGCGGCTGCCGCGCATGGTGGTCGGCGTCCTGGTGGGCGCCATGCTTGGCCTCGCGGGCGCGGTCCTGCAAGGCTATTTGCGCAATCCGCTGGCCGAACCTTCCGTGCTGGGCGCCTCGAACGCATCCGCACTCGGCGCGGTGATCGCGCTCTACTTCGGCATTTCCGAATGGAGCCCGGTCATGCTCCCCCTGCTGGCCATCGTCACGGGTCTGGTGTCCATCACCCTGCTTTTCGCGCTGGCGGGGCATTCCGAAAGCCCGCTGAGCCTCATCCTTGCAGGGATCGCCGTCTCGACACTGGCGGGCGCCGGGATCAGCCTGGCGCTGAACCTTTCGCCCAACCCTTTCGCGGCGATGGAGATCATGTCCTGGCTGCTCGGTTCGATCGAGAACCGGTCCATGCAGCACGTCTGGATCGCGCTGCCCTGTGTAGCGGTGGGTGCCGTTCTCCTGCTGGCCCATCCGCGCGCGCTGGATGCCCTCTCGCTGGGCGAGGACGGCGCGCGTTCGCTCGGCGTCGATCTTCGCCGCACCCGCCGCCGGTTGATGCTGGGCGTGGCGATCGGCGTGGGCGGGGCCGTGGCCGTTTCGGGCTCGATCGGCTTCATCGGCCTGATCGTGCCACACCTCATCCGCCCGATGACGGACCGCAGTCCTTCGGCGCTGCTCCTGCCATCCATGCTGGGCGGCGCGGTGCTGCTTTCCGCCGCCGACATCCTGGTTCGCCTCATTCCCACCGGCGCCGAACTCAAGCTGGGCGTGGTGACGGCATTCCTCGGCGTTCCTGTGTTCCTCTTCCATCTGCTTCGGGAGCGCCGCCTGTGGTGACCATCGCCATCGAGAACCTGGCCGCCCGCCTCGGCCGCCGCGAGGTCCTGCGGGGGATCTCCGCCACGCTGCGGCCCGGCGCGCTGGTGGGCGTTATCGGACCCAACGGGGCAGGCAAATCGACACTCGTGCGGGCCATGCTCGGGCTCGTACCGGCAGAGCGCGGCGGCGTGTCGCTGGATGGCGAGCCGTTGTCCCGACTTCAGCCGCGCGATCTGGCGCGGCAGGTCGCCTATCTGCCGCAAGGCCAGACACTGCACTGGCCGCTCACCGTGGAGCGCCTGGTCGCGCTGGGGCGGTTGCCGCACCTCGGGCCGATGTCGCGAATATCCGCGGCGGACAGCGCAGCGGTCCAGAAGGCCATGGCGCGAGCCGATGTCACGGCGCTCGCCGCACGCGTCGCCACGGAACTCTCGGGCGGCGAGCGCGCGCGCGCCATGCTGGCCCGGGCGCTGGCTGTCGGCGCCACGGCGCTGGTGGTCGACGAGCCGCTGGCCTCGCTCGATCCCGGACATCAGATCGACGTCATGGACCTGCTGGCCCGCGAAGCCCATGACGGCAAACTGGTAGTCGCCGTGCTGCACGACCTGACGATGGCCGCGCGCTATTGTGATCGCCTGCTGCTGGTCGATAACGGTGCGCTGGTCGCCGATGGATCGCCGCGCGAGGTCCTGACGGCCGAACGGCTTCGCCAGGTCTACGGGGTGACCAGCCATGTCGACATGACCGGGCCGTTGCCGTTCGTCGTGCCCCTGGAGCGCGCGCCGCAATAAAGCGCGAGGACGGGAAGGCGCGCTTTGCGCCTTCCCGTCCTCCGGATCAGGTGACCTGGAAACCGGCCCAGAACGGGTCGGCCTGGTCGATCCAGATCGTGTTGAAGCCGGTGGCAATGGCCGAACCCTCGATAGAGGGAATGATGGCCGGCTTGTCGCCCAGCATGACTTCCTGCTCCACCCGGCCGATGAAGCGGCTGCAGATGTAGCTCTCGTGCACGAAAAGCTCGCCCACCTTCAGGCGGCCGGTGGCGTGCAAATGCGCGATGCGAGCCGAGGTGCCGGTCCCGCAGGGGCTGCGGTCGATCGCCTTGTCGCCGTAGAACACGGCGTTGCGGCCATCGGCGCCGTCATGCTTGGGCTTGTCGGCCCAAAGGACGTGGCTGACGCCGCGGATCGTGGAATCGAGCGGGTGGACCGGCTCGTACTTCGCGCGAACGGCTTCGCGAATGCGTCCCGAAAGCTCGACGATGCGCGAGGCGCCCAGGTCGTCGAGGCCGGTGTAGTTGCCCTGCGGTTCGACGATCGCGTAGTAATTGCCGCCGTAGGACACGTCGATGGTGAGCGGGCCAATGCCCTCGACATCCACCGCAATGCCGCGTTCGGCAACATAGGCGGGCACATTGGTGATGCGCACCGAAGTGACCTTGGGGCCATCGGTTTCGTAGGCGATCTCGATCACGCCCGCGGGAACCTCCACGCGCAGCTTGCCGGGCGTCGCGGGTTGGATCAGCCCGTGTTCGAGGCCGAAGGTCACCATGCCGATGGTGCCGTGGCCGCACATGGGCAGGCAGCCGCTGGTCTCGATGAAGAGGATGCCAATATCGTTGGCGGCATCGGTCGGCGGATAGAGGAAACCGCCCGACATCATGTCGTGCCCGCGCGGTTCGAAGCACAGGCCGGTGCGGATCCAGTCGAAGCGGGACAGGAAGTCCTGCCGCCGTTCGGACATGGAGGCGCCCTTCAACAGCGGAGCCCCGCCCGCCACTAGGCGAACGGGGTTACCGGCTGTGTGGCCGTCGATGCAGAAAAACGTGTGCCGCATCGACGCTCCCTTAGGCTGCTGCCGCGACCGAAAGGTCGGGGCGGGTTGCGGCGGCCTGTTCGACCATCGCGATCACTTCGGCGCGGCGTTCGCCCTGAAGGACGTAGCGCGGAGGCAGGACGCGCTCCGAACCGCGGCCCATGACCTGTTCGGCCAGCTTGATCGACTGGACGAGGTCGTGGTCGGCATCGAGGTGGAGGAGCGGCATGAACCAGCGATAGATTTCCATGGCTTTGGCGTGATCGCCGCGCTCGAATGCCTTGACCAGCTCGACCGATTCCTTCGGGAAAGCGTTGGTGAGGCCCGAAACCCAGCCCTGGGCGCCGAGGTAGAGACCTTCCAGAGCGACATCGTCGAGACCTGCGAACAGGGTGTAGCGATCGCCGAAGGTGTTGCGGAAGTCGGTGAAGCGACGGGTGTCGGGAGCCGATTCCTTGACGGCAACGATGTTCTTCACGTCGACCAGGGCGGTGAGGACGTCCTTGTCGATCACCGTGCGGTAGGCCGGCGGGTTGTTGTAAAGCATGATCGGCAGGGCGGTCTGGTCGGCCACGCCCTTGAAGTGGGCGACGAGTTCGTGCGGCTTCGTCACGTAGACCATCGGCGGCAGCAGCATTAGGCCATCGGCGCCGGCCTTTTCAGCGGCCTGGGCATAGCGAACGGCGCGGCGGGTATCGAATTCCGAAACGCCGGTGACGACCGGAACGCGGCCGTTCACGGCTTCCACGATGGCCGAAAGAACCTGGACCTTTTCGTCGTATTCCAGCGAGTTGTTTTCACCAACCGTGCCGAGCGCGATCACGCCGGTCACGCCGTCGTTGATGAGATCGTCGACGACGCGCTGCGTATCGGCGAGGTCGATCGACAGGTCCTCACGGAGCTGCGTGGTGACCGCCGGGAACACACCCTTCCAACCAATTGCCATGTAAATCTTCCTACTCTCTCTGAATTGAGATATCGTATACGATATTACGAAGTATGCGACAATTGCAAAATTCGCACACGATGGGAAAATTTGTTCATCTGCTGATTTCCCGCATTTTCGGACGGTCAGGCGCGGCAGAGACCCGCTCCACTCTGACAGATAAAATGCCAGGGGCGGGAGACTTTCGGTCCCCCGCCCCAGTTTCATGTCCGTCCTCAGGCTGACCTATCCGAACGTGAACGCGAAAGCCTGCACGCCGGGATCCTCGAATTCGATCTCGAACGTGCGGTCTCGCACCGGGCCCTTCTGGCGAACCAATTGATAGAGCCGTTCGCTCTGGACCACGCCTTGGCCTTCGGCATCGATATCGACGCCATGGTCCTTGCCGGGAGCCTGCCCATCGACCGTCACCCGAAAGCGAACCGGACGGCCGCCTTTTGCCGGGCCGAGCACGAGGTGCAAGTCGCGCGCATGAAAGCGGAAGGCGATCCGTCCTCGGGCCCGGTCCAGCGTGGCTTTCTCGGCACTCACCGTCCACGCGCCCGAGAGACCCCAATCGTTCAGCGTTCCCAACCGGGGTAACACATAGTCCTGGGACCGGTTACGAACATAGCCGCCGGCAGAGACGAAGCGCTCGCCTCGGGAATGGCCGATGTAGGTTTCGGGCGAGCGGTTCGCGTTGCGGTCGGCCGGTGCGGCGATGCCGGTACCTTCCACAAGTACCATGTCGCTGTCGCTCTTGCCGGTGCCGTTCTCGGCGAGCAGTTGCCGGATCACGCGTTCCGATTGGGCATAATCGCCTTCGCCGAAGTGGTGGTAGCGAATGCGACCCTGGCCATCTATGAAGTAATGGGCCGGCCAATAGAGGTTCTGGAACGCGCGCCAGATGGTGCGGTCGTTGTCGAGCGCCACCGGATAAGTCACCCCAAGGTCCCGGACCGCCTTGCGCACGTTCGCGGGGTCTTTCTCGAAAGCGAATTCCGGTGCGTGAACGCCGATGACGACCAGACCCTGATCCTTGTATTTCTCCGCCCAGGCCCGGACATAAGGCAGCGAGCGAAGACAGTTGATGCAACTGTAGGTCCAGAAATCGACCAGCACGACTTTTCCGCGCAGCTGTTCGGGCGTGAGCGGCGGGGAGTTCAGCCACTCCGTGGCGCCGGATAGCGAGGGGAACTGGCCCTCGATGGCGAGTTTCCCGTCGCTGCGCGGCCTGGCCGACTGGCCGGCACTCGCGCGGAAACGGTCGAGCAGCCCTTGTTCGACCGTCGATGTGCTCGAGAGCGAAAGGCGCGTCAGCAAGCCGGTATCGAGGCCAAGCGCGATCGCTGCCACGGCCACGAGAACCGCCAGCCCGAGCAGGCGCCGGATCCACTCGCCCGCGCCGATCGACCGCTTCATGGCGGAAAATACTTTGCCCCCGACCAGAAGCGCCAGCGCCAGCGAACTGGCCGCACCCAGGGCATAGGCCAGCAACAGCAGGGTACTCTGCCCGCTGGCCCCTTGCAGCGCGGCGCCTGTAAGGATCAGGCCGAGGATCGGTCCGGCGCAGGGCGCCCAGAGCAGGCCGGTTGCCACCCCCAGCAGGAGCGACGCCGCGAATGGAGAGGCGCCGCCCTGCCCCGCTCCCGCGACCGGCCCCGCGGCCGATTGCGAGAGCCGCGCCCCCAGAGCGACCAGCGGCCGAGTCGCGCGTTCGGCAATGGCAGGAAACAGCAGCAGCAGACCGAAGATCGCCAGGATCACCAGCGCCGCGGCGCGACCGTAGCTGTTGGCCTGGACGACCCAGCCTCCGCCGACCGACGCCAGCGTCGCCACGCCGGCGAAAGTGACGGCCAGCCCCAGCAGCAGCGGCAACCCGCTGCGCAGGAATGGCTGGTCGGCGCGGGCGAACACGAAGGGCAGGACCGGCAGGATACAGGGGCTGATGATCGTCAGCGCGCCGGCCAGGTAGGAGAGGAGAAACAGGATCATGGTCAATCTCCGCCATGGCCGAAAGAAGGGATCAGATCGCCCCTCAGCATGAACGCAAGCTGTCCAAACGGCAAAGCACGAATATTCCGTTCGGGGTGCATCCGTCCGGCTTCCTGGCGCGTACTATGAGGGCCAAGGCTGTGGAAAGCTCGACATGCAACCGATAATCGGCAAGCGCCTTTTGATGATCGCCGGCCTCGCGACCGTGCTGGGAGCATCGCTCCATGGGCAGTGGGAACAGGCCGTGGCCGTGCCCGCGCAGGCAAGGCCTGCCGTGCCCGCCCCGCTCGTAGACACGCCCAACCCCGCGCGCAGCGAAACCGCCGTACTGGCCGGAGGCTGCTTCTGGGGCGTGCAGGGCGTGTTCCAGCATGTGAAGGGCGTGAGCAGCGCCGTGGCAGGCTACTCCGGCGGAGCCTCCGGGACCGCGCGCTATGACAGCGTGTCGGGCGGCAATACCGGCCATGCCGAAGCCGTAAAGATCACCTTCGATCCCCGGCAGGTCAGCTACGGCACCTTGCTCAGGATCTACTTCACGGTCGTGGCCGACCCCACGACGCGCGACTATCAGGGCCCGGACCACGGAACCCAGTATCGCACCGCCCTCTTCCCCCAGAGCCCCCGCCAGCGCGACATCGCCCAGCGCTACGTTGCGCAGCTTGGGCAGGCCGGTGTCTGGAAGCGCCCGATCGTCACCCGGATCGAACCGTTCAAGGGCTTTTACCCGGCCGAGAGCTACCATCAGGACTTTCTGACCCGCCATCCTGAATCGAGCTATATCCGCATCAACGACCAGCCCAAGGTCGACGCCCTGAGGCAGGCGTTCCCACGTTCCTATCGGAACAATGGCGTGCTGGTGAGGCCATGACGAACCTTGGCATCAGGCAGGCTCGGCGGGCGTTCCTGGCGAAGTGCGGCATGGCGGCGGTCGCCGCGGTGATCTGCGACTTTTCCGTTTTAACGCCGCGCGCCGATGCGGCGAACTGGAACCTTCCGGACGCGGAATGGCGGCGTCGGCTTTCGCCGCAGGCTTATGCCGTCCTGCGCCAGGCTTCCACCGAACGCGCCTATTCCAGTCCGCTCCTGAAAGAGCACCGGAAGGGGCAGTTCGCATGCGGAGGCTGCGCATTGCCGCTCTATGCCTCCAATACCAAGTTCGAGAGCGGCACGGGCTGGCCAAGTTTCTGGGACCACCTGCCCGGCGCGGTCAATCTGCGCCGGGACGGCAGCCTCGGCATGGTTCGCACCGAAGTCCGCTGTGCCCGGTGCCTGGGCCATCTGGGCCACTTGTTCGATGACGGCCCGCGTCCCACCGGCAAGCGCTATTGCATGAACGGCGCAGCCCTGACGTTCAAGCCGGCCTAGCGGCAAGACCGGCCTCGCGAAGGCCGGTCTCGCGTTCAGATCCCCGCCGCGGAATTGTTGCCCCCCCCGCCGGTCCGGAACACGCGCGAGCGCGACACGAAGCGCCAGAGAGCGCGCGGATGGCGCAAGGCCAGCGACAGGAACTCCCCCCACTGCCCCGTCCGGCGTAGCTCGCCAAGGCGGTGGGCATCGGCATAGAGCACTTGCCATTGCCGCCCTTGCCGCAGGGCCGCCATCGTGGAAGGCGGCGTGCTGGCGGCGTAGTCCGAGATCAGCCCGTCCATGATATCGACGCGGGTCTGCGGCGTGAAACGGGTTCGGGTTCCCTGCGAGCGGGCACCGCTCACTTGCCCGAGCTGCGTGGTATAGACATAGTGCGCCCGGCGATCGAGGATCCCGCGCGCGCCGGAAAGCAGGCACCGGGCGTAAAGATCGAAGTCCTCTGCAAAGCGCAGGCTTTCCGAATAGCGCAGGGCCTTGTCCATGATGAAGCTGCGCCGCATCATCGGCTTGAGGAACCCGAATTTCAGCGGAGAGCCGGGCCGTTCGGCATCGATCAGTTCGGCAATCGTTACCGTCGAAATGCCCCCCTCCTCGAACGAGCATCCCGTTTCCCGGCGTTCCTGATCGTCGTAATAGATCAGCCCGTCGAAGACGAGGTCGGCGGCGCGCTCGTCTCCCAGGGCGGTCAGGCTGGCGAGGCGGGCGGGCTTGAAGGCATCGTCGGCATCCAGGATCGCCAGCCAGTCGCCCAGGCTTTCCCGGATCCCGATATTGCGCGCGACGCTGGGCCCGCCGTTCTTCACCGTCTGCAGGCAGCGCACGCGCGGATCGCGGCGCGACCATTCCTGCAGCCGGGCACGGGTGTCGTCGGTCGAGCAATCGTCGATAGCCAGGAGTTCCCAGTCCTGCAGCGTCTGGTCCAGCAGGCTGCCGATCGCGCGGTCGAGAAAGGTGGCCGCATTGTAGCAGGGCATGATGACGGAAACCTGGGGCATGAAACCTCCACTTGGGCAGGTGCGAAAGGGACGCGGGCTCGGCCGGGCCTAGCGGCGCAGGCTTCGCTTGATCTTCGCGATCGTCCGGTCTCCGAGAATGCCGAAAGCCACCGCCCGCACCAGTCGTTTCGCGGCACCGCCGCTGCTTTCGCCGCGCCGGACATAGCTGCGCCGCGCCGCCGTGGCGTTGCCGGGCCAGACCATGCGCTGGCCTTCGATGCTCAGTACCGGGCGCTCACTGAGCTGGGCAATCTCCTGCGCCTGCTTGTCCTCGCTCTCCACGAACAGACCGGCGCCGGTCTTGATGTAGACCGAGGCCTTGAAACTGGCATGGGCACGCTGGCGGCGCCGTTCCTCCGCGGATGGCAGATCCAGCATCCAGAGGTTTTCGTACTTCACCCCGTTGGCCGCGAGCCATTGCTCGGTCTCGGGACGGTATTTCTCCAGCCTGCTGGTCACGAGATGCTTGATCGGCACATTGGCCCGCAGGAGCGGCTTGGCCGTCAGCAGGAAATCGCGGTATTTCTCGCCATCGTCATTCTGGGAGCTGTGCGGATCGTGGCAGAGGATGCCGTCGATGTCGAAACAGGCATCGGCCAGTCGCTTGTGCCGCATCAGGTTCCACTCGAAGATGCGCGGCGACGGTACGGCCTCGAAGATCAGATCGGCATCCTCATGGGCGGCGCGGGTGCCGTATACGGCAAGGTAGGTTGCCGGAACTTGCGGCGCCGCGGCCTGCACCCGCTCGCGCACCGCGCGCATCGATTGGCCCGAGGCGATGCTGTCGTCCACGATCAGCACCCGCCGCGGCCGGACTTTCTCGTCGATCGTCTCGCGCGCTGTTCGCCCGACGGTGGGCGTCCGCCCCTCAAGATAGCTTTCCAGGTCGAGCAATGGCTTGTGCAGCTGAACCGCCAGAAGATTGGCCGGCAACAATCCGCTGCGAGGGACGCCCACGATCAGGTCGACGTCTTCCGGAATGGCGTGGGCGTTGAAGAACACGGTCTCCGCCAGGTCTGCGAACGAGCGATATTCCATGTCGTCTTCCTCGAATTGGCGGTCAGGTCGGCGCATCGGGTTGGAGGTAGAAGGCCTGCACTTGCGCGCGCACCTCGTCGCTGAGCAGGCTCTCCGCGGTGGACCGCGCGGCCTGACCGAGCGACTGCCGCAGCGCAGGGTCATCCTTCAGCCGCATGAGCAGTTCGAAGGCCTCTTCCGTCGTGTCGAACAGCAGGCCGTTGCGGCCGTGCTCGATCACGGAGGATGCGCCCGAAGTGCGATCGGTCACCACCGGCAGGCCGCTGGCCATGGCCTCGATGATCACGCGTCCCCAGGGTTCGGGCCACTCCGGAGCGGTCCGGTAGAAGAAACAGTCGAGGCCCTGCAGGAATACCGGCGCCTTCACGCTGCCGATCGCGCGCATGTGAACCTGTTCGGGGGCGAGGCCAGCGGCCTGCATTTCGGCGGTCGCGCCCAGAACGTCGATCTCGCAGCCCTGCTCCGCAAGGCGGGCGTAGAGGGCCATGTCTTCCGGGTGGTGCTTTTCGGGCGCATCGCGGCTCAAGCGGCCGATACGGAAGCCCTCCCGCCCTGTCCTGTCGGAAGGGGCGAAGGCATCGAGGTCCACCAGCGAAGGCTCCACGATGCCGCGATAGGGGACTTGCGCCGCCAGTTCCCTGGAGCAGAACACGATCTCGGGCTCGATCCCGCAGGTCTTGCGGATGAGGTCGACCCTGGCTGCAAGGCGTTCGGCATCGGGCGTGTTGTAGGTGAGGATCACCCGCTTGGGCCGGGCGAGCCGGATCCAGTGGCTGATGTTGAAATAGACCCCCACGAAAACCAGCGTGCCCCCGCGCGGAAATGACAGGCGGCGCGTGTCGATTTTCCCCAGGCTGATGCCCGAGAACGCCTCGGACGGGGCTTCCCGGAAATGCCAGATCTTGACGTCGGCAGAAGGCTGGAGCTGCCGGTACAGGCTGACCGTCCGCCATTCGCTACCGCCCGAAGGGTTGAGCATGGGGTTTACCAGATGGACTTGCGGCTTCCGGCTCATCGCAGCGCGATCCGCATGGGAACAGGCATGGTCATCTCCTCATGCCGCCTAGGCCCTGGCCGACAGTTTCTTGAGGCGTACCCCGAGCTGGGCCAGCGGATGGCCGAGCGGCGAGGACAGGCCCAGCAGGACCGCGAACTGCAGCGGATTGTACCAGGGCTTGAAGTGCTTCCAGCTGGCGCGCCGCACCCGCTGGCTCTTGGCGGTGCGCAGCGCGTATTGGAAGGTTTCGCGATTGGCCAGGCGAACCAGCAGGTTCCGCGTCGCCGACGGCTCGCTCTGCTCCATGGTCATGATCGTCTCGATCATGCAGTGGCAGACGTTGTCGTGAGATAGGGACGTCACCATGTTCTGGGAGTCCTTGAAGTAGATCGCCGTCGGCACCGGATTCACGCAGGTGCCGCCCTGCCGCGCGAGCCGAAGCCACAGGTCCTTGTCGCCCCCGCGCCGGCAGCGCTTGTCGGGGAAAAGCCCCGCCTCGATCAGCGCCGTCCGCCTCGCCGCAATGGCCGAGGTCCAGACCGGGCATTCCCCGCAATCCAGCCAGGCGCTTACGAAATCCGCAAAGGAGAGCACTCTCTCCCGCCCGCCCGAGCGCCGGTAGACGTCTGCGATCGTTCTGCCGCCGGGATGGATCTCGTCATAGCCGGTGCCGAACAGGACGGTGTCCTGCGGGGAACTGCGGATCATGCGGTCCAGCGTTTCGAGGTGGGCGTCATCCCACTCGTCATCGGCGTCGAGGAAGGCGATGAAGTCGGATCGTGCCGTACGGATACCGAGATTGCGCGCCGCATAGCCTCCCGGGCCCGGCCGATCCCGGCTCAGGACCTGCACGCCGTCATAGCTGCGCGCGATCTGCGGACCATCGTCCTTCGATACGTCGTCTACCACGATGATCTCGGCCGGCTGCACCGTCTGACGCAGGACGGAATCGAGGGCGCGCGCAATATGCGGGCCCTTGTTATGCAATGGAATGACGACACAAATAGAGGTCACGCGACCATCCCGTCCTTGTGGTGGAGCCTCTGTTAGGCTTGGCGTCGAAAGGCGATCAATGACCATAAATGGCTAGCGCGGCTCCCATCGGGGCAGCTCTACCCGGCCGGTGCCGGATAGGCGGCTGCATCCTTGCTCGCCGCTACCGGCATGCGCAGGGGATTGCCGAAATCCCGCACGAGAGAGGCGATCTGAAGGTCGTTTTCCCGCTGGTTGTGATCGTAGAGCCGCTCCTTCTGCGAAGACCACCAGGCCGTCTGGTCGAAGCGCCCGCCCACTTTCCGGTAGGCCGTCCCAGCACGCCTTGCGCACCAGTAGAACCACAAATCGTCCGCAGAAGGGGCATAGCGCTCGAACAGGTCCTGCCGGATGGCATCGGGATGAAGTGCGTGCGGCGGGTAGAGAATGCCGCCGATGCCGGTGGGCATCAGGTCTACGCTGGGGCGCCGTGCGCGGGCGTCCTGAACGTCCCATTCCCAATCGTGATAAGGCACCAGACCGCCGCCTTCCTGCGCAGCGAGGCGATGCGCGCGGTGGCAGGTAATCACCGGGTCGCCGCCGCGCTGCCCCTCGACCAGATCGGTGAGCCAGTCCGGCCGGTAGAACACGTCGTCGTCGGCCGTCGCTACATAGGCCGCTGGGAAGGCCGGCAGCGCGAAGATCAGCTTCTTGTAGCTGCGGGCATCGCTGACGATCCGCATTTCGATACCCTGGCGCAGCAATTCCCGCGTTTTGCCGGGAAGCGCTGCGTCATCGCCCTCGGCGATCCACAGGACGATCCGGTCGGGCGCCGTGTCCTGCCGCAGGAGGCTTCGCAAGGTAAGATGCAGGGTGGCGTAGCGCGCCGGATAGGAGGTGAGCGAGACGATCAATTCGCCCGGCAGGCCATGAGGTTTCGGCGCGCCGGCAGGAAACGCCCTGGCAATCTGCCGATACTGCGCCTCGCTCCAGAGCCGGGTCGCCACCGGCCGTGGCAGCAGCCTGTTCACGATGCGCTCTGCTAGGCCGCTCAAGGGTCTTTTCCCGGATAATTGGCAATCCGTGGACGAACTTAGGCGAAGTCACCGAGACCCGCCATTATACTATAGAGATCGTCCAGCGCCCGCCTCCGAAGGCGCGCTCGCCCTTTGTGCCCGGCAAGCAGCAACAAGGGTTAGTGTGGATTCTGAAAGGATTAGAGCGGGGCGTGTCGGCGCAGATCCTTCATCACGCAACGCTTCAGCCGTTCCCGTTCCGCCTGCGGGTTTCCCAGCCCTTGCGCGCGGCAGCGGAGCGCTGCTCCGGCGAACCGGACTTGTGCGCCTTGCCCCCGCGCGATGACGAGGCATGGGTGTCGGGCTTGCCGCGACCGGAGCCCGACTTGTTGCCGCCGCCCGATTCCTTGTTCACGGTAGCCCAGGCGCGCCGTTCTGCTTCCTTGTGGCTGACGCCGCGATCTTCGTAGCCTTCCTCGATATGTTCGGCCTTGCGCTTTTGCTTGTCGGTGTAGCTGCTCTTGTCACCTTGCGGCATGACATTCTCCGGATGCTGGGGCGCCGTGCTGCGCCAGTCTCTGAGAACAACGGCGACGCCCCTTATGCGTATCCCGAATTTGGCCGGTGACACGCAGTTCCCGGAGCAGCATCAGATGCGCGACGGGCGCACTCCCCTTTCGGAGAGCGCGCCCGCTTCGGTTCTACAGGCGTCAGGCGGCCTGGATGCCCGGAGTGCCGGCCATCAATGGCGCTTCGGCAGCATCCTCCACCTGGGCCGGCTCATCGCGCGAATAGTTCCCTACGAGCATTCCGGCGGCAAGCACGCGGCCGCTGATCGCACTGACCACTTCCGACCGTCCGGGATTGTCATCCACGTCGATCACCTCGGAAAGCGCGAAGAGCTGGAAGACATAATCATGCAGCCCATGACCCGGTGGCGGGTCGGGCGGAAGCCAGCCTTCCAGGAAATAGCTGTTACGCCCCACGTCGCGGCCGTCAGGGCCTCCGATACCGTCGGCTACGATCTCCCCTTCCGTCAGGCGGCGTTCCGTGGGCGGGAGGTTCCAAACCAGCGCGTGGACCAGCGGACTGGCTGCCGGAGCGTCCGGATCCTCGACCAGCAGCACCAGGCTGACCGTTCCCTCCGGAACATCCCCCCAGACCAGCGGGGGAGAAACCCCTTCGCCATCGGCGGTGAAACGCAGGGGAAGCCGTGTACCGTTGGCGAAGGCCGGGCTGGACAGGTCGATGAACCCGGCGCCGCGCGTCACTTCCTCCTGGACGATGGCGAGCTTGGAATGGCCTGCCCGCACGTTGGTCATCAGCGCGCCGAGCCAGCGGGGAACATGTTCGAGCATATCATCTCCAGAGTTCGCGGGAAGCGCCCTAGGGCGCTTCCCCTTAGTCAGTCGCTGTTATCGGCCGTTATTCGGAGTCGCTTTCGTCGTCGTCATCGTACTCCTCGGCGGGCTCGTCGTCTTCGTCGGGATCCACGAAATCGAGCGGGTCAAGGCCGAGTTCCGCGGCCACTTCCAGCCGCGTCGCCACAACAACGACTTCGTCGCCATCGTCCAGTTCGATGATGGTCGTCTCGTCCTCGCGGCCTTCGGAAATGTTGACCACGTCGGCCGGATCGACCTCGATCTCGTCACCGTCTGGGGTTTCAAACTTCGCAATCGGCATGATGCACTCCTTGTCGAGAGAACCACCGAACTCGCCATTCGCTCGCTGGTTCCAGCAGGCTCAGGAAGCGAGTTCGGGCCAGTCCACTGCCAAGTGGCCACGGCGGGCATCGCGGCGGGAGAGCATCCACACGAGGAAGGCCCGCGCCTTGCCGCTGACTGGCTCGGGAATGGGGGTTTCCCCAGCGCAGAGCACGACGAGTTCCGATGGCGGGGTATCCGGGGATGCCTCGTCAAGCCGCGGTCGGAATTCCCTTGCTGTCATCACTGCTCTCCACACGCTTGCCAAGGCAACGCGCGGGGTCCGGCAGAGGTTTCCGCCTCCGGGCGGCCACCTTTCAATAGCGCTCAGTAGACATCGCGGAGGTATCGCCGATCCTCGCGCATCTGGGCGACATAGTCCTCGGCCGCGTCGGGCTTCATTCCGCCATGCGTGGCAACGATGCGACGAAGCGCGAGGTCGACGTCCTTGGCCATGCGCCCCGCATCGCCGCAGACGTAGAAGTTGGCGCCGCCCTCTATCCAGCGCCACAGCTCCGCACCTTCTTCCACCATGCGATCCTGCACGTAGATCTTCTCGGCCTGGTCGCGGGAGAACGCCAGGCTCAGCCGGTCGAGATGGCCAGAGCGGCGCCAGGCGTCGATCTCCTCCCGGTAATAGAAATCGGTCGCTTCGTGCTGCTCTCCGAAGAACAGCCAGTTGCTGCCGGTCGCGCCGGTCGCCAGACGGTCCTGCAGGAAACCCCGGAAAGGTGCGATCCCCGTGCCCGGGCCGACCATGATTGCGGCGCGCGAGGGATCGGCAGGCGGCCGGAAGTGCGCCGAGGATTGCAGGAACAGCCCCGCCCCCAGCTCTTCCGCCCGGTCCGCCATGAACGCCGAGCAAACCCCGCCGCGCCGCCGCCCCTTGTTGGCGTAGCGCAGCACGGAAACGGTCAACTGCACTTCATCGGGCTGGGCATGAGGGCTGGAGGCGATGGAATAGAACCGCGGCTGGATCGGCCGCATGACTTTCATGAGATCGCTGAGCGTCAGGCGCGCTCCGGTCTCATGCAGCACGTCGGCGATCTGGTGTTCGCGAAGGAAGCGATCGTATTCGGGCTTCCTCTCGGGATCGAGCAGCGGCACGAAAGCCGCTTCGGGCAAGCGCTCGGCAACGAGTTCCAGAATGTTACGCGTGGGCTTGGCGATGTCCCAGTGCCGCAGGAGCGCTTCGTAGAGCGGCACGTCCCCAACATCCTTGACAGTTACCAAGCTATCGGGCGCAAGTTCCAGTAAATCCAGGATTTCCGAAGACAGGGCGGGACAGTTGACGGGCCACACGCCAAGAGCATCCCCGGCTTTGTAGGCGAAGTCATGGCCCGTCAGGTTGAACCCGAACTGGCGAACTTCCTTCGCGGCGCCAAGGCCGCTCAGCATGGAGTTGCGCACCATGCGGGTGCGCAGCGGTGCTTTCCGGCTATAGGGAGCGCCGGGTCCGGTCACTATGGGCGCTGCTGCAGGAACGGCGGGTGATGGTACAGGCGGGACATCCGAAAGCATGGCGCCGATGACCGTTTCCAGCCACTGGCCGGCCACTTCCTCGTAGTCCGGCTCGCAGTCCGCACGGGCGGCGATCCGCTGCGCGCCCAGTTCCTCCAGTTTCGCATCCAGCTTACGGCCAAACCCGCAGAACTGGTCGTAGCTCGAGTCCCCGAAGGCCAGCACCGAGTAACGCAGCGCGTCCAGCCCGGTCGGCGCCCCGGCTTCCAGCGCCGACCAGAAGGTGCCGCCGTTGTCGGGCGCATCGCCGTCTCCGAACGTGCTGGCGATGATGAGCGCCCTTCCCGCCTCGGCCAGTTCGGCGGGTTTCACGCTGTCGAGCGAGGCCAGGCGCACCCGGCACGATCTGGCCTCCAGCTTCCGGGCGCATTGTTCCGCGAATCCTTCCGCCGTTCCGGTCTGCGAGGCCCAGAGCACCATGACGTGCGAGGCCGGCATCGCGCCCGCCGTGTCGGAAACGAGCGCCGGGGAACCGGCAATCTCGTCACCGGCCAGCGGCACCCGTGCGAACAGGCCCGCTAGCAGGCCATTGACGTAGTGCAGCTTGCCGCCTTCGAGCGGCGCCCCAGGGGGAAGAAGGGGCACGGCATGAGCCGGTTCGCTGGCGCGAAGGCCGGTCATGAAGCCGCTCAGATAGCCTTCCTCTGCCGCCGTGAGAACGGGCGGAACCCCCGGAGACAGCCCCATAACCTGCGCGAAAGCATCGATGGCGGCCGCCTGCGACGGCAGAAGGCGCGGGGCGGCGGGAATGGCCGCGGAATAGGGCTTCGTCATGTCTTCCGGTGCCGCAATCGAGGGAGCCTGCTCGACCGGCCCCGACAGCCGGGTGAGCGCCACGGCCGAGAACTTGAATTCCGGCTGCAGCGAGATCGGGTCCACGGCGTCGTTGGTCACGGCATTGACGCAGAGATCCTCGCCGAAAACGTCGTTCCAGTGGAAAGGCGCGAAGCAGTTTCCGGGGCGGACCCGGTCCGTCACCACGGCGGGGAGCACGGCCCGTCCCCGGCGCGAAGCCAGTTCCACCATGTCCCCCTCGCCGATGCCGAGGGCGGCGGCATCTTCGGGGTGGATTTCCAGGAAGGGACCGGGATTGAGCTTGTTCAGCGTCGGCACTTTGCCGGTCTTGGTCAGGGTGTGCCACTGGTGCTGGAGACGGCCAGTGTTAAGCACCAATGGGAAATCGACATTCGGCATCTCGGCCGGGTCCATGTGCGGGCGCGGCAGGAAGTGCGCCTTGCCGCTCTCGGTCGGAAACGCGATGGCGGGACGGCTGCCGTCGGTCTCGATCCGGGCGGATTGGCTCACGCCGTCGTTGAGGTAGCGTATCGGATTGCGATTTTTTCCCGCTTCGGGCGGACAAGGCCACTGCATCGGCGTTTCGCGCAGGCGGTCGTAACTGGCGCCGCGAATGTCATAGCCGGTCCGCGGGTTCCAGAAGGCCCGGATTTCCTCGAAGACATCGGCAGCCGAGCCATAAGTGAAGGCCCGGGCATAACCCATTTCGCAAGCCACGCGGGCGATGATCTCCCAATCCGCCATCGCCTCTCCGGGAGGATCGACGGCTTTCTGCATCAGGGTGAGGTTGCGCTCCGAATTGATCATCACCCCTTCCGCCTCGGCCCAGAGCGCACCGGGCAGGATCAGGTCGGCATGGCGATTGGTCTCGGTATCGACGAAGACATCCTGCGCGATCACGAGTTCGGCGGCTTCGAGCCCGGCAACCACCGTCTTGCGGTTCGACACACTGGCGACGGGATTGGTACAGATGATCCAGCATGCCTTGATCCGGCCGGCGGCCATGTCCTCGAACATGGAAACCGTGCCTGCTCCAGCCTCCACCCGCAGCGTGCCGCGCGGAATGTCCCAGGCATCCTCCACGAAATGCCGGTCCGCCTCGCTGGGGGTGGCGCGCTGGCCCGGAAGACCGGGCCCCATGTAGCCCATCTCGCGACCGCCCATGGCGTTGGGCTGGCCGGTCAGCGAGAACGGCCCGGCGCCCGGGCGGCAGATCGCGCCGGTCGCCAGATGCAAATTGCAGATTGCATTGGTGTTCCAGGTGCCGTGAGTGCTCTGGTTGAGCCCCATGGTCCAGCAGGACATCCATGCCCCCGCGGTCCCGATCCACTGCGCGGCCTGGCGCAAGTCCGCTTCGGCAATCCCCGTCAGCGCGGCAACCGTCGCCGGGGGATAATCGGAGAGGAACGTCGCCATGGCCTCCCAGCCCTCGGTATGCGCGGCGATGAACGCCGGGTCGATGTGGCCCTGCTCGGCGATCAGATGGAGCAGCCCGTTCAGCAAGGCGAGATCGGTGCCCGGTCGCACCTGCAGGAACAGGTCGGCCTTGTCCGCCGTGGCATTCCGGCGCGGATCGACGACGATCAGCTTTGCCCCAGCTTTCACCCGGTCCATCATCCGCAGGAACAGGATCGGGTGGCAGTCTGCCATGTTGGCCCCGATCACGAAGAACAGGTCCGCCTTGTCGAAGTCCTCATAGGATCCGGGAGGCCCGTCCGCGCCGATGGAAAGCTTGTAGCCGCTGGCCGCGCTCGCCATGCAGAGGCGCGAATTGCTTTCGATGTTGTTGGTGCCGATGAAGCCCTTGCAGAGCTTGTTGGCCAGATATTGCGCCTCCAGCGACATCTGGCCGGAGACGTAGAAAGAGACTGCATCCGGCCCGTCACGATCGATGATCGCGCGCAGGCCCTGCGCCGTTCGTGTGATCGCCTCTGCCATCGGGATCGCGCCCTGGTCGCGGCTGCCCTCGATGCGGGCATAGGCGGTTTCCGCCCTGCCGGGGGCGGTTACCGGGACATGGCAACTGCTGCCTTTGGTGCAGAGCCGGCCGAAATTGGTCGGATGGCTCTTGTCGCCCGACACCTTGACGATGCGCCCATCCGCCACTTCCATCACGATGCCGCAACCGACGCCGCAGTAGGGACATGCGCTCTTGACCTTGCTGCTAGCCACGTCTTCCCCAAACGAAAAAACGCCACCGGCCGGAACCCTTTTCGAGGTTCGACCGGTGGCGTCGTTGCCTTGTTAGCCAGCCCTTGCGGACTGCTGGAGAGAACCCCGCGCCTTTGCGGGTCTCGCTCCGATTTGACCGTTATCTTGCCGTAAGGACCGGGCGGCTGCAAGCCCCTGTTTCGCAGTGCAGCATGGAGCGCTGCCGCTCGTCAGAACCTGCGGGAGATACCCATGTAGATCTCGAGATCTTCGGCATCGCGGTCCAGGCCCGCGTTGGCGCCGAGGTCGATCTGGAAGCGATCGGAAGTCTGCCATCCCAGCGACAGGCCCGAGAGATGCTCGGAGTGATGCTCGCCCGGCTCCCGGACGGTGCGGTACTGATACTCGGCCGTGGCGGTCAGGGCATCGCTCAGCTTGGCCGCCACACCGACGACGTCTCCGAATGCGAAGTGGCGGCCATGCCCGTCCTCGTTCACGTCGGCGTCGAATTCGGGAACCATCTCCAGCGAAATTGCGGACGTCACTTCGTAAGACAGCGGGATACGCAATCCAGCGCCCCAGTCACCCGCGCCGATCGGCTCGCGCCCCGTGGGCAGCGACACGAAAGGCATGACGGCGGCCGAGAAGCCCGACCCGTCAGGATTGGCAAGATTGCGCCGCAGGGCGAGCGTCAGGTCGCCGGTGCCGCTGCGATGCTCGACCTCGCCCGTCGTCCGGTCGCGGCTGCGCGAAAAGCCCAGGCTGGTCCAGCCGACCTGGACTTCCGCATGATCGGCAATGCCCATGCGCAGCAGGAAATCGCCGACCACGAACACATCCTCGCGCTGCGTGGAATCACGGTTGAGCGTCCAGTCGCCAAGGCCGGTTTCCAGCGAGAAGCGGCCCGCGTCCATGGTGCAGGCCGGGGTGCCGATGCCGGGGCGATCGGGGCAATAGTCACGGCCCTGCGCGGCGGCCATCGTCGGGGCGGCCATCAGGGCAACGAACAGGAAAGCGCGAAATTTCATAACAGCCCTTATAGACGACTGCCGTGCAAATCGTCCGCTACGGGCGCTTGTTCCCGCGCGCCTCCGGCCGGGTGACGATTGATCAGCGGGTGTAGCGTCCGCGTCCCAGTTCGTCCGGCAGCAGCGCGTCCCCGTCGATGCGAAGCGTCATCCGTTCGAAGGGTGGGTCCATGATCTGTTCGATATCGATGGAAAACCGCACCACGCCCGAGCGGACCGGCGGAACAGGCACTTCGATGTCTCGCCCCGGAACATAAGGTGCGCTCAGGGTGGCGGAGACGAGGTCTGCGGACGCCCCCTCAGGCACCAGGGTCAGTCCTTCCCCGGCGGTGGTCACTTCGCTCTCCCGGCCGTCCGCGAACCGAAGCGCCACCCGCACACCGCGCGCATCGTTACCGGACTTGGGGTCGATCACCAGGACACCCAGGCCGCCCTGCCATTGGTCGGGCGACTGCTCATCGACGGCAACCGGCTCGGGCATTCGGCACATATCGGGCAGCACCGGGTCGGGCAAGTCCGGGCGGGACCTTCCGGCGGCGCTCGCTGTGCGTTCGGCCCCGTCGCGCGCCTCGTGCCAGGCCAGCGTTACCTGCCGCGCCTCCTGCGCCGCATCGTCGGCGACAGGCGTGCCGGCCGACAGGATACGGCTTGCCGCTTCCTCCATGCGCGCCCGGGCCTCCTCTGCCGCGGTCAACGCGGCATCCGCTGCGGCATCGCGCTCTGACTGCGGCACCTGTACCTGACTGCCCGGCGCTTCGACCGTTTCGACGACCGGCTCGGCGGCGGCGATGGAATCGACCAGGAAAGGGCAGCGCGCCTCCACCGCATCTTCTGCCGTAGCGCGATCGCGCGCCAGCCGCTCCTGCTCGGCCAGGGCCGACCAGGGCTGGGTGTCCAGATAGGCGAACAGCGGCCGATCCCGCACCGGCCGGTCGGCTGACAGGACGATTTCGGCGCCATCCCGGCGCCAGGTCCCGTGCGCGAACTGGTCCAGCGCGCCAACCGAGATGTACCATTCGAACGTGCCGTCGCGGCGCAGGAGCATTTCGGACCCTGTCTCCATGACGCCCGACAGATAGTAATGCCCGACGAAGTCCGTATCGACGCCTGTCCCGGTCCTGCGGCTTTCGTCAGTCCCGGAAGTCGGCGCTTCGGCTTCCGGGACATTCCGGTCCTGCGCGCCGGCAGGCACCATCGGTGTCGTCAGGGCCAGTCCGGCAGCAATAAGGAAACGTGTCCGCATCCGGCGATGTTTACCGCAGCGACTTGGCCCGACAACCACAAACTCCCGCGCGCAGCGGCGAGAACGTGGCACGAACGTGGCAAGAACTCAGGGGGCGATAGCCCGGATTACCCGCGCGGCCATCCGATAGGACAATGCCGAAAGGCAATGCGAATAACCGGGTAGCGGATGCAATGATGACGCCAGCAGCGGAAATCAGGCCGATGACGGGCATACGCGGCGCCGCCGCGCTGTTCGTCATGCTCTATCACTTCCACCTCAAGATGATCGCCACCGGACCGCTTTCAACCATGCTGCTGCATGGCTATCTGGCGGTGGACCTGTTCTTCATCCTGAGCGGCTTCGTCATGGCCCATGTCTATGGCCAGGCGCTGGAAGCCGGGACATTCCGCCAGCGCAGCTTTCTCCTCCACCGCCTGGCGCGGGTCTATCCGCTCTATCTCCTGGCCACGCTGGCATGCCTGGTGCTGGCGCTGGGTCGCAGCGGCAGTCCGGGCGCGCCGCTGTCCGCGCTGGCGGCCAATCTCGTGATGCTGCAAGCGCTCGGCAACTGGCCCAGCATGGACCCGCCCGCATGGTCGGTGAGCACCGAGATGGTGACCTACCTTCTGTTCCCCGTGATCGCGATGGCCTGCCTGCGGTCGAGCCGCCGGACCGCACTCATCACGGGCGCCGCCGCCTTGCTGGCCGTACTGGCGATGACATTCGCCGCAAGCCGCCACTATATCGGCGCACCTGTCGCGAAAGGCGAACTCGACTTGTTCTTCTCGCCTTACACCCTTGTGCGGTGCCTGGCCGGTTTCACCATCGGGCAATTGCTCCACCGGCTCTACCGCAACGGCGTTCTCAATCAGGTGCTGTCGGGCAACCTCATCCAGTGTGCGGTCCTGCTGATGGTACTGGCGACGATGGCGCAGGCGCTCTCGGACTTTCCCGCCTATCTGGCATTGATCGCGTTGATTGCGACCCTGGCGCAGGACCGCGGCGTGATGAAACGGCTCTTCGCCTCGCCGCCGTTCATGCTGCTGGGTAAAGTGTCCTTCGGCATCTACCTGCTGCATTTCCAGGCCATCGGCCTTGTGGAGCGCCTGCGGACTGCCGCGCTGCACCGGGGCCTGAGCGCCGACGCCAGCGACTGGATCGCCTCGCTCACGGCCTGCGCCATGGTGATCGCGCTCGCCTGGGTGCTGCACCGGGGGTTCGAAAGCCCGCTGCGCCGCATGATCCGGCGCCTCGAAGCGCGTCCGGCAACGCCGGCTCTGGCGAGATGAGCCGGGCGTGAGCGCATGGTGAGAATTACCCTCCCCAAAAGGAGGAACTGTCAAAATCGGCCTGTTCGCAGTAGGTTCATCTAAGAATTAGCGAACGAGGCTTAGCACTCGTATTTTCCGGGTTCTGTTGGGCGGAACGGATCTTCTCGGACCTCAGGCATCTTCCCAGGATGCGACCAAGACGAGAGGCCTGCGAACGATCATGACGACGGGTACATCGGTGGTGGTCTCGGTGGCCATCAGGAATTCGCTGATACGGGAAGGGGTTCGGCGCATTCTTTCGGACTCCGGGTTCGATCTGGCGGAGTCGGTCGACGCTCTGGAGCGCTTGTCGCCGCGCAGCGAAACGGAAGCCGCGCATGTGATCGTGGTAGGCGGCTCCCTGCTGGGCGACGAGGGCGCCACCGTCATCACCGGTGTCCTCCACCATTTCCCGAACGCGCGAGTGGTCGCGCTCGTCTCCTCTTTCGATTTCAACGAAATGGCCGCAATCTACGCCGCCGGAGCTTACGCTTATTTCCTCGATCAGGTGCCCTATCAATCGCTCGTGGCGATGATGCAGATGGTGGCCGTCGGCCAGAAGGTGGCCCCGCCGGAGATTATCGCCCTGCTCGACAACCTGCTGCTCATCACGGAATTTCCCGCGCAACAACGCACCGCGCAAGGGTACGATCTCAGCGACCGGGAATGGGACGTGCTGGGTGCCCTAGAGCGCGGGCTGCCCAACAAGACGATTTCGCGCGATATCGGCATCAGTGAATCGGCCGTAAAGGCGACGGTCAAGTCCTTGCTTAAAAAGCTTTCCGTGAGCAACCGAACGCAGGCTGCCGTGCTGGCGCGCGAGCTGGCCAACCAGGGGCGTGCCCGGATGATATGCGGCCGCCAGATCGCCAGCGCCCTGCCCGGCCTTCCCCACCATCTCAACGGCGACAGCACGCGGCGCGACATCCTGCAGTCGTGATCCCGGCACGCGATTGCTTGCTATGTGCAATCGTGAACATAACTCTCCCGGATTATACGAATGAGTATCCAGTCGAATCGGGATAGTCCCCACGCTCATGCGATCGTCCCTGAACCCGGTTTAAATCCAAACGGCCGCCCCCCGTCGCCAAAATATAGCGTGACTCGAATCTTCGCCAATGCAACATTTGCCATTGAGGCTCGGTAAAAGTCTCAATGGAAGGTAGGGGGGTTCGATAATCATCATCGAAATGTAGGGGGAAATTCATGTACAGATTTGACAATGAAGCTGTGCAACTTACCGCTCGTGAATTGGATGTCTTACGCTTTGTGGCCATGGGACGGTCTGCAAAGGAAACGGCGATAGAGCTTAACATTGCGCCCTGCACGGTCGAACGGCATGTCGAAAACGTGCGCCTCAAGACCAGAACACGTAATCGTGCGCATATGATCGCTCATGTCATCCGCGAAGGGCTCCTGCAGCTCCACCAGTAACGGAGCCTGCAGGAACAAGCCGATGGTTCCGATCAGACCGGCTCATCCGGATGCATCGGGCCCAGGCGACCAGCAGGTCGTCCTTCAGGTCGTAGACGTGACTCTCCACAGGAGAGCCGTCGATTTCAACGAGAGCTGACCCCGGGTCAACGTCGCAATCGAATGACGAAGGTGCTATCGCAAGACCGCGTCCCAGCGCCTTCACGCAGGCTTCCTTGCGTACCCACACCGTCAGGAACGCGCGGCTGTAGCTGGACGCGTCCTTATCGGAGAGCCGCTGCCGCTCGCGCGCGGTGCAATGGAGATCGGCCAGTTCGGCCGCTTCGGCAATCGGCCGCAGACGCTCGGCATCGACGCCGATGTCATGGTTCCACGACCAGCCCACAACGATACTTTCGCCGCTGTAGCTGAGACTGCACTTTGCCTCCGGGGCATTCGTGAGCAGCGGCTTGCCATGAGCATTGGCTTCGTAAGTCTGGCGGGCGGCCGGGATGCCGGTCCAGTATTCCCCCAGCAAGCGCAAGGCTCCATGCGCGAGACGGTAGCGGTTGGCGAGTTCGGGAAAGCGGAACCGTGCTGCCCGGGCCTGTTCCTCGTCGGAGAGGCAGGCCGCGAGCCGAGGATCGACGCGGGCCGGGACCGTGATCCGCCAGAGGCCGAATGGCGCTGAAAGCCTCACGGCCGCAAGCCCCAGCGAACGCGCATCCCTTTCCCAGCCAGTTCCGTTCATCTGCGGCGCGGGAAGAAGGCACTGTGCCGCGCGAAATCGGCCAGGAGTCGCGGCGGGTCCAGGCTCTGCTCCCGGCGCAAGGCCTGTTTGGCGAGAAACACCGAATGGGATGCCATCCAGGCGAGATCGGCGAGGAGCGCATAGATCCGGCCGTGGTTCTTGCGAAAATAGCGGCGACGGGATTCGAACCAATATGCCGGCAACCGCCGCGGCTTTGCCTGCGGGTCGGTGATCCCGGTGCTCTGGCCGGAGATGTGAAGCACGCAGGCCTGCGGCAGATACCAGCACTCCCACCCTTGCCCGCGGACCGTGCGGCACAAGTCCGTTTCCTCGTAGTAGAGAAAATAACCCTCGTCGAAGCGCAGGCCTTCCCACAGCAGGGCAGGCCGGATGGCGAGGCTGGCGCCGCTGACCCAATCCGCGCGTTCCGGCCGGTCCCCCATCCTTCGCAGCAGGGCGTGGCGCGCCAGCAGACGGGAACTGGCCTTCCATCGCAGCCCCCGCTCGATCTCGCCCAGGATCGAGGGAAACCGGAAGGCAAAAGGCCAGGGACTTCCATCGGCTTCGAGCAGCGCCGTTCCGACCAGCCCGGCCGCCGGCGTGCTCGCCATGAAACGCGCCAGCGCGCGCGCCGCGCCGGGCATGACGCGGGTGTCGGGATTGAGCAGCCAGACCAGATCCGCCGGTCTTTCCTGCGCCAGGGCAAGGTCGATCCCCTGGTTGTTGCCCGCCCCGAAGCCGCCATTGACCGGGGAGCGGACGACGCGCGCCCAGTTCCAGTCCTGTTGCAGGAGGGCGGCCTCTATCGCGTCGGCCGATCCGTCGCGGGAATCGTTGTCGATCACGAAGGCCCTCAGCTGCAACCCTTCTCCCGCTTCGGCCGCCAGGCTTTCCAGGCACGAGACGACCAGTTGCGCCGTCCGGTAGTTCACGATGACCACGTCGATGGCGTGAAACGGCCGGTAATCACTCATTCGGCCGCGACCCCGATGAGGTCCTGGGCCAGTGGTTCGAAAGAGGCCAGCGCGGCATCGAGCGCGTCCTGGAACAAGGGAGCAAGGCGCTCGACGTAAGGTTCCTGGAGGTTGCTGCTGTGTCCGCCCGGAATGTCGACGATCACGATTTCATCGCGTACGCGCTTGCCCCAACCGAGCGCATAGTCGCGGTATGTCAGGCTGTAGGGCGTGTCGTCGACCAGGCCGGTATCGTCGCCGGCCTTGAACAGGGCCACGGTGCCGCCCTCGAAGATCCCGGCAGGACGATGCTCCTTATGAGCGACTTCATAGAGCTTGAGGAAGGGGATCGATGCCGGTCCGCCCGGCTCGCTCGCTCCCGCCGTGTGCGCGCGCATCGTTCGTACCGTGCGGCGATCCTCGGCCTGCCGCAGGCGGGAGCCGACCTCCCAGCGCGCGGCGTTCCAGGCCCGCCGTCCGATGTCCGGCAGCACGCCCAGGGCTCCCGTCCGCGTCACGAGGCCGCGCAGGCGGGCAAGACGCAACCGGGTCGTGAGGAACCGGAACTTGCGCGCTTCCACGTCGGCGGCATCGATAATGCCCACGAAGGCCACCTGCTCCCCGCTATCCTGGAGCTGACGGGCCATTTCGAAGGCAATGACACCGCCCGCGCAGAGCCCGGCGAGAAGATAGGGCCCGGCGGGCTGCACCGTGCGCAGCCTCGCCACGTAATATGCCGCCATCTCGTCGATCCGGGTATGGGCATAGGAGCCGTCACTGCGCCGGAGCGGCTCCATGCCCACGACGTCACGGCTCCTGTCCAGCCTGAGGGCCAGTCCGCGATAGAGCAAAGTCTCGCCCAGCCCGTCATGAACGAAGAACAGCGGAGTGCGCGCCCCGCCCTTGCGGATGGTGACGAGGCCGACCGGCGCCTGATCGGCATTCGCCGCCTCCGCCGGTCGATCTGCCAGGCTGCCGGGATCGACGATCGCCGCCAGGTTGGCGACGGTCGGCTGTCCCAGCATCGCCGCCAGGGGCAGCGTCTTGCCGGTGCGCTTGCGCAGGCGATTGGTGAACTGGACGGCCAGCAGCGAATGGCCGCCCATGTCGAAGAAGTTGTCGTTTCGCCCGATCGCAGGCACGCCCAGAAGATCGCACCACAAGTCCGCGATGACCCGCTCGGTTTCGGTTCGGGGAGCATCGGCGGGATCGCAGGCCACACCGGTCGCGGCGGCCTTCGGCGGCTGCCGCAGGGCCGCGAGCACCGCGTGGAGATCGTAGGGCGAAATCACCAGATGCGGCCGCCCTGCCCCCGAAAGCAGGCGCGAGATGATTTCCGCGCCTTCCTCGGGACGGATGCCCACTCGGGGTCCTGGTTCGGGCACACCTGCCGCATCGACGGAGCCTGACGAAGACGCCGCAGCGGAAAGGTTCATCGCCGTGCGGATCATCGTGAAGTCGCTGGCCTCCGCCAGCACCCTTCCATCGGGATCGGTGATCGTGACATCGAACACGGCCGTCTGGCCGCCGTCGTTCGCGTTCGGACGATGGCGCACATGGCTGACGATCCGCGCCGGCAGCGGTGCATGGAGCACCAGTCGGCGATAAGTGAAAGGCGCAAGGAAATCGCGCTCGGGGTCGCGTCCGGGAATCAGCGACTGCGCGCCCGCCGTCGCGAAATCGAGCATGGCGGGGTGCAGCAGGATCTGTTCCAGCTCGCCTTCGAAGGCTGCCGGCAAGTCGATATGGAGCAGCGCTTCGCCGTGTCCGATCAGTGTCTTCGAAAGGTTCTGCCAGCGCGGCCCGAAGCGGAGACGGGGCTGGTCTTCACTGCCACCCCGGCCCGGCCGACACCGAGCCGCGATCGCATCGAGGTCCAGCGTGGCGCGGAGCGGCGCTGCCGCATTACTGCTGACGGTCCCCCGGGCATGCTCCGTCCACGCCCCACGATCCCCAGCAGAGCGACCGAGCACGGCGACCCGCCAGCCCTCCTCCCCCGTGGGGCCATCCTCCTTGCGCACATGAACCCTGAGATCCCGCGCTTCGCCGTCGGCAACGGAGAAAGGTTCGAGAAACGTGAAATCGCTCAGCTCCAGCGGCCCCGGCTCGACCATGGCCACCGCGGCACGGGACAGCTCCAGGTAAGCCGTGCCCGGCAGCAAGGCGCCTGCCGATTGCTGCTCGCGGATCATCCGGTGCTCATCCAGCACCCAGTGTTGTTCGGGCGAGAGCGTTCCGACCAGCACGAACTCGCCGTGCGAAAGGGAATGCGCACGCGTCAGGAACGGGTGCGCGAAAGGACGACCCTTGCCGAGATCGTCTGCGAGTCCGGTTCCGACGCCCTGCCCCGGCCCCTGCCGTCCGCCCTGCGCGGCCGCCATGCCTACTTCGGCCCATTGGCTCCAACCGGCAGATACCACGCGCGTGACCGGATCGTGCCGCCGCGACTGGGCATAGGCATCCAGGAAAGCATTGGCCGCGGCATAGTCGGTCTGCCCCGGCAGCCCGGCAAAGGCACTGATCGACGAGAAGAGCATCAGGAATTCGGGAGGCCGCCCCGCCATGGCCTGCTCGAGGGCCAGAGTGCCCGCGATCTTCGGCCGCAGCACGGCCTCCATGGCCGAGCGGCTGCGGGTCTCGACCAGTTCGTCATCCAGCGCGCCCGCCGTGTGAAAGACGCCGGATATCCTGCCGAACCGGGCTTCGACGCGGCGCACGGCGCGGCGCAGAGCGCGCAGATCGCCGACATCGGCAACCACGAGTTCGACTTGCGCGCCTGCCGCCTCAAGGGCCGCGATCTGCCGCAGCTTGTCTTCCACGGCCAGTGGCAGATCACCCGCCTCCAGCAAAGCGCTCCAACGCGCGCGTTCGGGCAAGGCGGTGCGGGAGAGCAACGCGATGTTCGGCGTGCAGGTCCGCGCGAGGCGGTGCGCGATGGTCAGGCCGATGCCGCCGAGACCACCGGTAATGAGATAGGTTCCGCCTCGCGCGAGCCAGGAACCGGCACCCCCTGCGGGCGCGCCGGAAGAAGCGGCGCGATGGCCCAGCACCCACCGCTCGCCCGCCCGAAAGGCTACGTCCCGGCCATCTGCCGACACCGGCTCGCGGATCAGCGCGTCCACGGTTCCTTCCAGCGCCAGAGCGTGCTGCGTTGCGGGTTCGATATCCACGGCGCGGAACAGCAAGCCGGGATACTCGGTGGCGAGGCTTCTGCGCGCGCCGAGTGCCGTGGCCTTGATCGGCGCGACATCGCGGTCTCCGGCGATGCGCTGCGCGTGGTCGGTGATCAGCAGGACTTCCACTTCGGCGCCGTCGCAAGCCGCGGCAAGCTCCGGCGCCATCGCCGCGAGCGCGAAAAGACCGTGATCCAGCAGTGCATCGTGGGGGGCGCCGGTCTCCCCGGTCACGAGCCAGGCGTGATAGATCCGGCCGGGCAGCAGGCTGCGTTCCGCAAGAGCCGCGAACAGCCAGTTCCAGTCCTCGCGGTGTGAAGGGCGAACGACGAAATCCTCAACATCGCGTTCCGCGCGGCGCCGACCGGCGCGCACGGTCACGACATCGACGCCCGCACCGCGCAGCCGCGCGACCAGACGGTCGGACAGGCCGCGATCGTCGCAAAGCACCATTGCCGGCTGTTTCGCGGGTTCTCGGTCGGGAGCGTCCTCCCGCGCCCAGACCGGCTCGTAGATCCAGTCCGCAAGCTCCATCCGCGTATCGGGATCGGCCTCGGCCAGATCGTGAGCCCCGGCGCTGCCGATAGCGGCGGACGGCTCGATCCAGTGGCGCTGCCGGTCGAAGCGGTATGTCGGCAGCGGCAGGCGCAAGCGGCGCTCCCCGCTCCAGAAAGCGGTCCAGTTCACCGCGACGCCCAGTGACCACAACTCGCCCAATGCCTGCAGGAAGCGGGCGTCGTCGGGGATGTCCTGATCGGGGTGACGCATCGAATTGACGACGGGCTGCAAGGCTCCGCGTCCCGGATGCTGCCGCGCCAGGCTCGTGATAGACCGGCCGGGGCCGACTTCCAGAAGAACCCGCTGGGGATCGCTCAGCAGGCATTGCAGACCGTCAGTGAAGCGCACCGGTTCGCGCAAGTGGCGGACCCAGTACCCGGGATCGGTCGCTTCGGCCGCCTGCACCCAGTCTCCGGTGAGATTGGAGGCGAAGGGAATGCGCGGCGCGTGGAAGGTGATTGCCGCCAGCATAGTGCGGAACGCGGGCAGGATCGGATCGAGCATGGGCGAGTGCGCGGCGACCGTGATCGGGATTGGCTGGGCTTCGATTTCGCGCGCGGCCAGCGTCTCGCGAAACTGCGCGATCGCCGGTGCCACGCCGGAGACGACGCATAGGCGCGGACCGTTGATCGTCGCGATCGACAAGTCGGGCGGCAAGAGCGGTGCCAGTTCCTCTTCCGCCATCGCGACGCCGAGCATGGCTCCAGCGCCGGTCTGCTCGAACAGCATGCCGCGCGCCTGGACGATGCGCAGTCCGCTTTCGAGGTCGATCACCCCGGAAATGTGCGCCGCTGCATATTCGCCGCAGCTGTGGCCGATCATCGCGGCCGGCTCGACGCCCAGCGAGATCCAGAGCCGTGCGAGTGCGGTCTGGACGATGAACAGCGCGGGCAAGGCGAGCGAGGGCCGCTCCAGTTCGGCGGCGGCATTCGCGCGGTCGGCCTCGTTGGGAAAGAGCCAGCGGCGCAGCGCGTTCGGGGCGATCCGGTCCAGCAGGTCCAGCCCGCGATCGACCTGAGCGCGAAATAGCGGCTCGCTTTCGTAGAGTCCGCGCGCCATGTCGACATGCTGGGGACCGCCGCCGCAGAACAGAAAGGCCACGCTCCGGCCGGGAATTGCCGCTCCCTGGCCCTTGGCCTCGGCCGCTGCGGTCAGCGCCGCCGCCATAGCCTCGGGCGCCTCACCGGCGGCCACGGCGAAACCGCGCATGGGCAGCTCACGCCGTCCAGTGCTCAGAGTGAACGCCGCGTCGGCCAGAGAAAGGTCCGGCCTTGCGGTAACATGCCCGGCCAGCGCCGCGAGGTTCGCGGCCAGCGCCGCTTCGCTCTGGCCCGAGGATATCAGCAACTGGTGACGGCGGCCCGGCGTGCCTTCCCTGCGCAGCGGGGCTTCTTCCATCACGACATGAGCGTTGGTCCCGCCCACGCCGAGTGAACTGACCCCGGCGCGACGGGGGCTGTTATCGCGCCGGGGCCAGGCTTCCCGCGAATCCTGGATGCGCAGCGGGCTCGTAGCGAATGCGCAGTCAGGATTGGGCGCCTCGAAATGAGGCACTGCGGGAAGTTCCTCGTGACGCATCGCCAGCGCCACCTTGATGACCCCGGCAGCACCCGCTGCCGTGTCGGTATGACCGATATTGGCCTTGACCGAGCCGAGCCCACAGGGCCTTGTCCGGGGGGCGGATTGCCGGAAGACTTGCGTGAGCGCGGCCACTTCGATGGGGTCGCCGATAGGCGTGCCGGTGCCATGAGCTTCCACGTAGTCGACCTCGGACGGATCGACACCGGAGACCGCCAGCGCCTCTGCAATCACGGCGGCCTGACCTTCGACGCCCGGCGCGAGATAGCCCACTTTGCCGCTTCCGTCGTTGTTGATCGCCGATCCGCGCAGCACCGCGTGGATATGGTCGCCGCTTTCGATGGCGTCGGCCAGGCGGCGCAGGGCCAGTATGGCGACGCCGCTGCCGAACACGGTTCCTTGCGAGCCGGCATCGAAAGGCCGGCACTTTCCGTCGGGTGAGAGAATTTCGCCGGGCTCATAGAGATAGCCCTGGCGGTGCGGCAGTTCGATCGAGACCCCGCCCGCCAGCGCCATGTCGCATTCGCCGGAGAGCAGGCTCTGCGCGGCCATGTGGATCGCCACCAGCGAAGTCGAGCACGCGGTCTGGACATTGATGCTCGGCCCCTTGAGGTCGAGCAGATAGGAGGCGCGGGTCGTCAGGAAGTCCTTGTCGTTCCCGGTGTGGCGCAACAGGAACAGGCCGGTGTCCCGCACCAACCGCCGGTTGCCGAGCAGGTTGTACGGCATGTAGGCGTTGTGCCCGGACCCCGCGAAGACGCCGATCACCCCGCCGAAGCCCTGGGGCGTGTGCCCGGCATCTTCCAGTGCCTCCCACGAGCATTCGAGAAAATGCCGGTGCTGCGGGTCCATGATCGCGGCGTCGCGCTGGCTGAGACCGAACAGCGCGGCGTCGAAGCATTCCATGTCTTCCAGTGGGGCCCCGCGCCGGACATAGTGGGGATTGCGCAAGAGTGCGGGACTGACACCGGCCGCGATCAGTTCGTCCTCGCTGAAGGTCTCGATCCCCTCGCGCCCTTGACGCAGCATGTCCCAGAATGCGTCCGGGCTTCGTGCGCCCGCAAATCGGCAGGCCATGCCGACGATGGCGATGGAGCTGGCGTCAGGCGCGCCGTCCCGGTCTTCGAAAGAACCGAATGCCTGGTCCATCGTTCAGGTCCTTGCCACGGTGCGAACGGCGCCCCGGCGTGCCAGGGCGGCACGGCGGGCCATCGCCCGATCCTGGCCCTCGCGCGTCGCGGCCGCGTCTTCGGCCTCGCCCGAGAGATGGGTCCCCAGCGCCGCGATGGTCGGGAAGCGGAAGATGTCCGTCAGGACCACGGGGCGCGACGCCGCGGCGGCCAGGCGGCGGTGAACCTGGATCGCCAGCAAGGAATGCCCGCCGATGTCGAAGAAGTTCTCCTCGCGCCCGACGTGCGGCACATGCAGCAGATCGCACCAGATTTCCCGGATCTGCGCCTCGATCGGACTGGCCGGCGTTTCCACCGGATCGCGCCGAGGTTCGCTCTCTCGAACGGCGCCCGGCTCCGGCAGGGCCTTGCGGTCGATCTTGCCGTTTGGCGTGCGCGGCAAAGCGCCCAATAGGACGAGGCTTCCCGGCACCATGAATTCGGGCAGTTGGCGCCGCAGGTGTTCGCGCAACCGGTCCCGCAGCGCATCGAACGGGGCCGCGGTGCTGGTACCGGCGACATAGCCGATCAGACGCGTGGCCGCGCCTTCGCTGCGGGCCACCACCACGGCCTCCGCAACTTCGTGATGCGCGGCCAGGGCGGCCTCGATCTCACCCAATTCGATCCGGTACCCTCGTATCTTCACCTGGTGGTCGAGCCGACCAAGGAATTCCAGCGTTCCGTCGGCCCGCTGCCGTGCCAGGTCCCCGGTGCGATAGGCGCGCGCGCCGGTGACGAACGGATGAGCCACGAAGCGCTCGGCGGTCAGTTCGGGCCGGCGATGATAGCCGCGCACCACTCCCGCGCCGCCGATCACGAGTTCGCCCGGCGCCCCGGGCCTGACAGGTTCCAGCCTGCGGTCGAGAATGTAGATCTGTTGGTTGGCCAGCGGACGGCCGAGCGGCGGCGCGTTGTCCTGCGCGGTCACGTCATGGACGGCAGACCAGACTGTCGTTTCCGTCGGCCCGTACATGTTCATCACGGAGCCGCGCACAAGCCCGCGCATGTCCTGCGCGAGGTGGGGCGGGAACGCCTCGCCCCCCACCATGAGCCGCCTGAGACCGGCCAGGGCAGGACGCGCCGCCGGGTCGCTCGCCAGGGTCTGGAGCAGCGACGGGGTGCACTGGAGATGGGTCACGCCGTGACGAGCCATGAGGGCGTGCAGCGCCGGTTCGCCGGTCCCGCTCGATACGTCCGCCTGTGCCAGCCCCCGAAGCCGGTCGATGGCCGGAAGATGCGCAAGGACGCGTTCGGTCTCGATGCCGAAGTCGATCAGGCAGCCGATCTCGTCGACGCCCAGTTCTCCAAGACGCCGGACCAGCGGCAGGTTGTCCTCCGGCGTGCCGAACAGGCCGCTCGTCTCGAAGTAGCGCTCGAAAGCATGTTCGAGCAGCGCCTCGGTCTCTTCTTCGCTGAGGGCACCGAGATCGACCTGGGTATCGGCGGCAACCCCGCCGGGACGCCGGAACGCGGGGAAAGCCCAGGCATGCTGGTGCAGCAGCGCGGTGGAAGTCCGCAGGTATTCGATCAAAGGCCCGCGCACGGCGTCGCGCACTTGTGCTTCGTCCTCGCCCAGGAACGTATGGAGCATCAGGGTGGCGTGGCCCTCGCCGGCATGTCCGGCCTCGCGCCAGGCCTGACGATAGGCGGCTATCTTCTCGGCCACTTCCTCGATCGACTGTCCGAGCAGGTGAGTGAGGACGTAGGCACCCACCCGTCCGGCTTCGATGAAAGTCTCGACGTTTCCGGCCGAAGTGATCCAGCATGGCAATTCGCCCTGCACCGGACGCGGGTACGTGAGCACTTCGACGTCGCTCCCCAGCGGCCCGGGGAAACGTCGCGCTTCCCCGCGCCAGAGGGCCCGCACGTCTTCCATGCAGGCCTTGAGCGTACCGGGCCGGTCGGCGAAAGCCGAAGGGTTGAGCACGAAGTCGTTCGGCTGCCAGCCGGAAGCGAATGCCAGTCCGACGCGCCCCCCCGAGAGATTGTCCACCACGGCCCATTCCTCCGCGATCCGCAGGGGATGGTGGAGCGTACCGACGACGCTGCCCGCCCGAATGCCCACGCGAGAGGTGACGGCGGCGATCGCAGCGGAAGCTACCGAGGGGTTGGGATAGGGACCGCCGAACGCGTGGAAGTGGCGCTCGGGCGTCCACACGGCCTCGAACCCGTGCTCGTCGGCGAACCGCGCGCCCTCCAGCAGGAGCTGGTAGTTCTCGGCGGCGCTGCCCGCGCTCGAACTGGCGAAGTAGAACAGGCTGAAGCCGGTGCGGCGTGTCGGCGGGGCAAGGGAAACATCGCCCCTCACCTGCCGCTCGGACGCGATGACGACATGATATCCGTGCATCAGCGGCCAGAGCAGTTCGAGCGCGGAGATGTCGAAGCTCAGACTGGTGACCGCCAGCCATGTCCCCTCCGGCTCGATATGGCCATCCATTCCGGCGAAGAAGTTGAGCAGGTTGCGATGCTCGACGACGACGCCCTTGGGCAGCCCGGTCGATCCCGAGGTATAGATCATATAGGCGAGACTGTCCCCGCCCACGCCGCTCTCGAAGACTTCGGGCGAGAAGGACACGCTTTCGCGGCGCAGATCCTCCATGCAGAGCACTTGCGCTTCGCCGTGCGGCAGGGCGTCCTTCAGCGCCGTTTCACTGACGATCAGGGTCATTCCGGAATCCGCAACCATGTGCGCAAGGCGGTCTTTCGGGTAGGCCGGGTCCAGCGGGACGTAGCCGCCCCCCGCCTTGTGCACGGCGATCAGGCAGGCGAGCATTTCCACCGAGCGGGAGAGGTGCAGGCCCACCAGGGTTTCCGGCCCTACGCCCCGTGCCGTCAGGAGCCGTGCCATCCGGTTCGACAGAGCTTCCAACTGGCCATAAGTGAGAGAGGTAGCGCCTGCGGTCACTGCCACGCGGTCGGGCGTCGATGCGGCCTGATCGGCGAAGGCGCTGTACCATGTCGCCCTATCGGCAAGCGAGGCAGGCCGCTCGTTCCACACTTCGAGCAGGCACGCACGCTCCGCATCCGATAGCAGCGACAGCCGTCCCAGATCGGTCTCCGGCGCCGCACGGAACGCCGCCTGGAATATCTCGAACGCTGTCAGCAGATCTTCGGCATCTGTTTCCGGCAGCCGCGCCGCGTCGTATGTCCAGCGGCAGGCGCCGTCCGAAGTGCAGATCGCCAGTTCCAGCACGGTCTCCCCAAACGGCACCGCATCGTCGAACTTGTCTACCAGACGCACCGCGATCGGGTGTTCGATGCTGGCCTTGCCGCGCAATTCGGGGCAGCGGGCCAGAAGGTCCGCCGAATAGCCGACATGGCGGTGCAGCGCGGCGATCTCCTGCTCGACACGCTCGACCAGCAAGGCCAGCGGCGCGCCGAAATCAACCGCGACCTTGAACGGCAGTTCGTGCGCGAACCAGTTCGAGACGTCTTCAAGCCGTGCCTGGCTGACCGCATCGGCAAAGCCGATTTCCACGCTGTCCCGGTCGGCCAAGCGCGCCAGCCAGCCGATGACGACTGCGAGCGCCTCGGCTGCGGGTCCGGTCGGGACCGTAGCGTCCAGCCGGTTCCATCGCGATGGCTCGCCTTCGCGGAGCGGGCGAAATGAAGGCAATTGCAGGCTGTCGCGCTGCCGCAGCCGGCGGCGCCACCATGCTTCGTGACGCCCGGCCGCCGCATCGAGCAAGTCGAGACGAGCCCGGCGGGATGCATCGAGCGACTGGAATGCACCGGCAGCGTAGCCGTCCAACCCCGACAAGACCGATCCGTCGAGCGCCGTCATGCGATCGATCCGCAAGTCCCGGTCGCCGGTCGCCACCACCGGCCGCTCGCCGCCGGATAACAGCGTACCCGGCGCTCGTCCGGAACGGCCGGCCAGCACGGTGACCTGCTGAACGAGCACCAGGCCTTGCGCCAGCACCGCCTTGGGCAGGCCCATGGGGTTGGCATAGGGCCCGAAGTCCAGCGCCGACACGAGCCGGGCGATTTCCTCCGCGGAACGGGTCCAGTCGATCGTCCCGGCCGCCGATGGTCTATGCGCGCGCCCGAACATGCGGACCGGAGCATGGGGCTGCGGTGCGGCAGCGACAACCGCGCCGTCCAGGTCGTCGACCATACGCGAGAAACTGCGCAGCCCCGCTTCGAAGCAACGCGTGTTAAGCGAAAAGGCGGTTTCGCCGTCACTCACGGTGATGGGCTCGGCAGCCAGCACCGCACCTTCATCGACGGCGCCCGTCATGAGATGCCAGGTGACGCCGTGGTCCCGCTCGCCTTCGAGAAGCGCCCAGACCGGCGTGTTGAGGCCGCCCCGCGCGGGCAGCGGGCCGTCGTGGAAATTGATCGCTCCGCGCGCCGCAAGCGACAGGACTTCGCCGGGCAGGATAGCAAGGTTGGAAATGCTGAAGATCCAGTCGAGCGGAGCGTTCCCCTTGGCCAGCAGGTCGCGCGCGCGGGTCAGCACCCGAATGCGGCTGCGACGCGCCCAGGCCGCGGCGGGCGATCCTTCGGCAGCCACCACGGCCACGATCTCGTGCCCCCGTGCCCGCAGCAATTCGCCGCATTCGACCAGCAGAGTTTCCTCGCCGATCAGCACGGAGCGATATCCGGTGTCAACGCCGCCCGCGCCTGGCGCCGAGATGTCGACGATAGTGCCCGCCACCACCGGATCGAATGTCGCATCCATGGGTATTCTCCTTAGGTTCCGAGCGTAACGGCTCGCCGGCAGCGAAGCCATTTCGTCAACTCGGTGCGGAAATTCATGGTGCTGGAAATTGTGGTGGAAAGTTCGGTAATCTCGTCCCGGCGTTTTACTTGTATTCGATCAGACGCGTCTCTCCAGTCGGAGCCTTTCGGCGCATCGATCGCCACCAATATTGCAATTGCCCCTGACAATGCGGGATCTTCCCGAGGGTGATGAAGCTCGCCACCAGTGGCCCGCCGCGCCGACATATCCGCGCCCAGAGCAAGGGCCAGAGCAGCCACATCGGCGGCATCGCCCATATGACGTTGCTCGCCACGGCATGGCGCAAGCAGACATTGCCCTCCCCACGCAAGGCGAACGCCTCGGCCGTTGCATAGCCGCTGCGGCGGTTGCGCTGCCACCATTGGGCGAAGCGCGTCATCGCCGCATCGTGGACCGTCATTTCCGCATCGACCCGGCGGATAAGCCAGCCTTGCCTGCGGATCCGGTGGCACAAATCCGGCTCCTCACCGGCGATCAGGTCTTCGCGAAAGCCACCGACGCCGCGAAAGGGCGTAACGCGAAACAGGGCATCGCCGCCGCATGTCTCGCGCAGACCTACCGGCGTGTTCCACTCGTGATCGCAGAGGCGGTTGTAGGGGCTGGCACCCGGTGCCCGCTCGCGCCGACGCCCACAGACGGCGGCGAGCCCCGCGTCTGAGCGGATCACGGCCAGGGCCCGGTCCAGCCAGCCTCTGACAAGTTCGCAGTCGCCATCGATGAAATGCACCAGCTCCAGTTCGGGATGGCGGCTCGTCAGCCAGGCGAAGCCGGCGTTTCTCGCGCGCGCCGCCGTGAAAGGCACGGTGGGATCGAGTTCGACCACCGGCAGCCCGCGCGCTCCGGCCAGCGCCACGCTGTCATCGGTGGAACCGGAGTCGACATAGACCGCCAGCGATGACTGGCGCAGCACGCTGTCTATGGACAGGCCGAGCCGCGCCCCTTCGTTGCGGCCGATGATGACGAAGCCGACGACGCTCATGGATCACGCTCCGTTCGCAGCCAGACCCGCTCGCGCCGCGTGACGAACTGCGCGAGAAGCGGCATCTTCCAGATGACATAGCCAGGTATTCGCAACAGGCTCGCCAGCGGCAGCATCGCGCGTGCATGATACCACCATGCGGCGAGCAATGCCGATCCCAGACAGGCTTCCACGCCCAACAGAACCTGCAACGGCAGGCCAAAGCCACCCGCAGCCGCCACCAGGATCGTGGCGAGCATCAGCAGAAGCAGAAGCAGCACGGTGGGCGGCACCAGCAGGTCCAGCGCGACCAGCGCCAGCCCCCCGCGCCCGCGGCGCAGCGCGGCCGCAAGCAGCCGGGGCGCATATCGACAGGCCGTCTGCATCATGCCGTGCTCCCAGCGTCGACGCTGGCCCGCGGTCGCCTGACGCGAGCTGGCCGCACTGGTGAAGCGAGCCGTTTCGGCAAAGACGACCCGGCGCCCCGCCAGGAGCAGATCGAGGCCCATGTCGAGATCTTCGACCAGCGAGGATGTCCAGTGCATCCGCTCGAACGTCGCCCGCGGAAAGGCCATGCCCGAACCTTGCAGCAGCGTCATGCCCGCCAGACGCTGGAGCCCGGACTGGCGGACGAGGTTCTTCACGAGAAAAGCGAAGCAGGACACCCGCACCATGGCATCTGCGCCCGGCGGCGGTTCCATGAGATAGGCGCCCTGGACGACGGCGCGGCGCGCTTGCGATAGGGACGCCAGCGCCGCCAGAGCGCCGCTTTCGGGAACGCAGTCCGCATCCAGCACGATGACCACGCGCGGTCCCTGGAGTGATGGTGCCGAGGCCAGATAGTCCCGCCCGAATTCGAGCGCATGGCCTTTTCCGCGCTCCGCCGGATCGGTCCGCTCCACCACGACGGCGCCAAGGCCGCGGGCGATGGCGGCCGTGCCGTCGGTGCAGTTGTCGGCCACCACGACGAGCGCGTCGCAGGCCCGCAACTGAGCCATGACAGCCGCGACGACCTGCGCGATCCCCGATGCTTCGTCATGGGCGGGCATGAGCACGATGAAAGGCGGCGGCGCCGCGGTCATGTCCCGCCCGTTCCGACGCGGCAACAGGCCCAGCACGCATTCGATGGCGAGCATGGCGGCGGGAACCGAGATCCCCAGCGTCACCGCCCAGATGCCCGCCTCGATCATCAGGACGCCGCCGTGGCGGGGTCGATGGGCACCGTTTCGAGCGGCTCACGGTTGCGGCGCTGGAGGATCGGTGGAAGCCAGTCCGATTTGAGATTGTGAAGCCGAACTCTCCAGTCGGCCTTGTCGCCGCTGCCGGGGCGCGCGCGAAAATCCGTGGTCCGCTCGATCGCCGGCAGGCTCGCGCCGATCGCTGTATAATAATATGTGGCGATCGAACGGCGGGAGCGGCCCGCGGGACAGGCCAGCGGATCGGGATGGCCGTGGTAAGTGTCGCGGTCGGTGCTGAAGATCACCGCGCGGCCGAATTCGGGCTGGATGCTGCGCTCGGCGCGGGTCATGCCCCGGTCCCAGAGTTCCAGCGCCCCGCCGTAGCCCGGCATCCATTCCTCGTTGAGGTAGATCAGCAGGTTGAGCCGCCGCTCCACTTTCATGCCGCCGTGGTGCGGAAAGTCGGCATGAATCCCCAGATGCCCCCCGCGCCGGGTCTCATGCAGTCCGGCGCCCGCGTGATAGGGATCGGCGATCAGCCCCCGGATCCCGGTCAAGGCCGAGAGAAACGCCAGGAAAGCCCGGGAGTTCAGCTCCGCGAAAAGCATGCGCGTAACCGGCCCGCTGCACTGGTCGGGTCGGAACTGGAACTTCAGGCGCTCCTGGTCCCGGTCGAAGAAGTCGCGCCCCTCGCTGTCCGGGAATTCCTCGCAGACCTTGCGCAGTACTTCCGGCGCCAGAAAATCGTCGAGCATGACATGTGGAAAGGGCTGGTTTCCGCGATATTCGGCCGCCTTCGCCATGCCGGCGGCCTTGCACGCCTCATGGTCGAAGCACTTGTAGCCGCCAAGGTCGGTCATCTCCAGAAACGCCATTGCACCCCTTTCCGCGCCGCCGCGCCCCATCGGAGCCCGCCGATCGAGGATAACCGCGCACACCCGCGCCCGGCAGGCAGGAAACTCCCTTGGAAGTTCTCATGATCGACAGCTTTCGGTCGGCTCCGTAGGCTTTCCAGGAACCCGCAGCGGGAGGTATCTGCGTGCACATCGGGCTTTGCTCTCCCCATTGGCCGACTTCGCTGGGGGCCAATGGCATCGTCAGTTACGTTGCCGCCGTGCGCGACCATTTCATCGCCCGCGGGCACGAGGTATCGGTCATCTCGCAGGAGCGGCTCTACGCGAGCGACGGCAGCGCCGTCCCGCTGGCGGCACGCGGCGCGGGCAGGATCATGGCGTCGATCGGGGAGAAGTTCGCCCGCCTGCGCGAGGATGCGCAAGGGGCCCTGCCCGAAGTCGGCCGGAACGTCGCGCGCCAGATTGCCGCGGCCCACCAGATCCGGCCTTTCGACATCGTCGAGATGGAAGAGAGTTTCGGTTGGTCCGAACGTGCCGGCCGCGCCATCGCCGCGCCGGTCGTGACGCGGCTCCACGGGCCACAGGCCCTGAAGCCCCCGCGCCATCTGACCGATGAGGAACTGCGCGACGAACGCGATCGCTGCGCGGCGGAGGCGCGCGCCGTGCGCAGCGCCCCGGTCGTCACCGCGCCCACGCAGGCGATCATGGCCGGCGCCTGCCGCAGCTACGGACGCGATCCGGCGCAAACTTCGGCAGTGATCGCCAACCCTATCCGCCTGCGCGCCAATACGCCGCGATGGAGCCTGGAGGGGGCCGATCCCGACCATGTGCTGATGGTCGGCCGGTTCGACTTCTGGAAAGGCGCCGATACGATGCTGCTCGGCTTCGAGCACCTGCTCCGTCTTCGCCCCCATGCCCGACTGACGATGGTCGGCCCAAATGAAGGATTGGAGACCAGGCCGGGAGAACGGCTGAGCTTCGAACAATTCGCCGAAGCCCGGCTTTCGCCGGAGGTCCGGGCCCGGATCACCTATCGCGGCCTGCTGAAGCCTGCCGAGATCCTGCCGCTGCGGATGAGCGCGATGGCGACCGTCATCAGTTCGCGCTGGGAGAACTTCCCCTACATCCTGCTGGAAGCCATGGCCGCCGGAAGCCCGCTGGTTTCGACCGATTGGCCGGGCGCCGACGAGATCGTCCTCGACGGCCGAAGCGGCCTGCTCTCGCCGGTGGCCGATCCCGCACCCCTTGCCCTGGCGCTGGACCGTCTTCTGGGAGATCCCCAGCGCGCCGCGGCAATGGGCCAGGCCGCCCGCGATCGCTGCGCAGCGGAGTTTTCGCTCGAAGTCGTGGGGGACAAGCTGCTCGACTGCTATGCCCGCACGATCGCCCCCGCCGGGTGCCGGCCATGAACGAGCATGCCGCCAGCCCGGGCTGGCAATCGTTCGCCGCGCCGCGCGGGCTCTGGAGCCGCCTGCGCGAACTGGCGGCGCGCGACACCAATGTCGTCATAGTTTCAGTCATCCTGAACAATCTGCTGCGCGCCGTTTCCGGCATGGTGCTGACGCGGCTGCTGGTGCCGGAAGTCTTCGGCATTTCGGGCGTCATCGCCTCCGTCCAGTTCACGGTCGCACTGGCCACCGACCTCGGCTTTCAGGCTTTCGTCGTCCGTCAGGAAAACGGCGAGGACAAGCGCTTCCTCGATACGGTCTGGACGGTTTCGCTGATCCGTTCCCTGTTGCTCGCGCTGACGCTGGTCGTGCTGGCGCTGCCTTTGTCCCACGCCTTCGGAAAGCCCGACCTGGCGCCGTTGATCGCGGCTTCGGGGCTGACGTTCGTGATCGAGGGACTGACCTCCACGAGCCTGCTCACCGCCCTGCGCCATCGGCAGATCCTGCGCCTCTCGGCTCTGGAACTGGCGGCGATGGTGGCGCAGATCGCCGCCAGTGCCGCGCTGGCCTGGGCCTGGGGGTCGTACTGGGCGATCCTGGGCGGGCTTTTCGTCAGCGGGCTGCTGAAAGTCCTGTTCAGCTACACGCTTTTCGCCGATTCCCGGCGCCGGCTCCGCCTCGATCCCCAGACACTCAAGGCGCTCTGGGCCTTCTCCCGCTATGTCACCGGATCGAGCATCATCTTCCTGCTGATCTCGCAATGCGACAAGTTCGTGCTGGCAAAGCTCATGCCGCTGGATCGGTTCGGCTTCTACATCCTGGCCGGTAACCTCGCCTCCGCACCGCTCGGCTTCGCCGCCAATTATGCGAGCCGGGTCCTCTATCCGACATATGCCCAGCTCTGGCGAGACGGCGCGCAGGACCTGCGCCGTCAGTTCTATGAAAAGCGCCGGCTGCCCGCCCTGCTTTATGGCTTCGCCACCGGCGGCATCATCGGCAGCGCACCGCTGATCGTGGGCGTGCTCTATGACGACCGCTATGCCGACGCGGCGGGCTATCTGCAGATCCTGTGCCTGTCCTCGCTCCTCGCACTGCCGTCCAACGCCGCGAACGAGGCGCTGACGGCCACCGGCCGGATCCGCGCCACCCTGGAAGCGAGCGTGGTCAAGCTGGTGTGGCTGTCCGGCGCTGGATTTGCCGGTTATCTCCTATGGGGACAGCTCGGCCTGGTCCTGGCCGTCGGCCTCATGGAAGCGCCCGCTTTGGTGATGAAATGGGTGCGCCTGCGCTTTGCCGGGCTGCTCGACATGCGCGAGGAGCTTCTGTTCCTGGCGGCGGGACTGGCCGGAACGGGCTGCGGCTTCATCGGCACACGAGTTCTGGCACCCTTCCTGACATGAGGTCCCGCGTCGCGTATCCCCTGCTTGGCACTAACGAAAAACCCCGAGAGCGACAGGCTCCCGGGGTTTTCGATTTTCATGTCGTCCGGCAGAGGCCGAAACGATCAGAACGGAATGTCGTCGTCCAGATCGTCGCCGAAGCCGCCGCTGCTGCCGGTCCGGCCCCATTCGCTACCGCCGGAAGCACCGCCCGAGGACGAGCCGCCGGAAGACGAGCCACCCGTGCTGCCCCATTCGTCACCGCCGCGCGAACCGCCGCCCGAACGCGAACCGCCGCCCGAGGAGCCGCCTTCGCCCCAGCCGCCGCCACCACGAGCGCCGCCACCACCGGCGCCGCCGCTGCCACCCTGGGCACCGTCGAGCATGGTCAGCACGCCGCCGATGCCGCCTACCGACACTTCGGTGGTGTAGCGATCATTGCCGTTCTGGTCCTGCCACTTGCGGGTGCGCAGCTGGCCTTCGATGTAGATCTTGGAACCCTTGCGCAGGAACCGCTCGACCACGCCGACCAGGCCTTCGCTCTGGATCACCACGGAGTGCCACTCGGTACGCTCCTTGCGCTCTCCGGTGGCGCGGTCCTTCCAGTTTTCCGAGGTGGCGATGCGCAGGTTGGCGATGCGCCCGCCGTTCTGGAACGACTTCACTTCGGGATCGGCTCCGAGGTTGCCGATCAGAATGACCTTGTTGACACTGCCTGCCATGATGGAATCGCTTTCTTCTGAATCTCGGCGAACGGGTTAGCGAATGGAGCGGCCCTGCGCGAGTCTGCCGCCCGGGGTTTTCTACAATCCCGCGCCCACCGCGATCCAGTAGGTCACCCCCGCCGCCAGGTATGCCAGGCCGAAAAGGTAGACCAGCATGAACGTGGGCCACTTCCAGCCGTTGGTCTCACGCCGGGTCACGGCGATGGTGGACATGCACTGCGGGGCGAAAACGAACCAGGCCAGGAAGGCCAGCGCCATCGGCAGGGTCCAGCGGCCCTTGAGACGGTCGCCCAGTTCGACGGCCTGCTGGTCCTCGTCGTCGCCCGCGTCCACCGCATATGTCGTCGCCAGCGAGGATACCGCCACTTCGCGCGCAGCCATGGCGGGGATCAGCGCCAGCGCCATGTCGCGGTTGAAGCCGATCGGTTCGACCACCACGGCCAGGCCGTTCGCCAGCTTGCCCGCGATGGAGGCATCGACCTGGCTCTCGCCGGGCTTGGCCTGCGGGAAGTTCAGCAGGATCCAGAGCACCACGGTGACCGTGAAGATGATCGTACCGGCGCGGCGCAGGAAGATCCACGCGCGCTGCCACAAGCCGATCGCCATGTCCTTGAGGCGGGGCATCTGGTACTTCGGCATTTCCATGATGAAGCCGGAAGCGGCGCCCTTGGTGATCGAGCTGCGCAGCAGCAGCGCGACGACCATGGCCCCGACAATTCCCGCCACATAGAGCGCGAAGAGCACCACGCCCTGAAGGCCGATGCCCCAGCCGAGGTTGGTGTTCGGAATGAAGGCGCCGATGATCACGGCGTAGACCGGAAGGCGCGCCGAGCACGTCATCAGCGGGGCGATCAGGATCGTCGTCAGGCGGTCCTTGGGATCCGTGATCGAGCGCGTCGCCATGATCCCGGGAATGGCGCAGGCGAAGCTGGAGAGCAGCGGAATGAAGCTGCGTCCCGAAAGCCCGACATAGGCCATCAGTCGATCCATCAGGAACGCCGCGCGTGCCATGTAGCCGGAGGCTTCCATCGCCAGGATGAAGGCGAAGAGGATGATGATCTGCGGCAGGAAGACGACCACCGAGCCGACGCCGGAAATGACGCCGTCAGTCAGCAGGTCGCGCACCAGGCCGGGCGGCATGGAGGCCTTCACCGTATCGTGAAGCCAGCCTGCGCCCGCGTCCAACCCGTCCATCAGCGGCGCGGCCCAGGCGAACACGGCCTGGAACACCACGAACAGGAACGCGAAGAGAATGAGCGGCCCCAGCCAGGGGTTCAGCAGGACCTGGTCCAGACGCGCGTGAAGCCGGTGCTGCTTCGATTCCGAGAGGATCGCGGCATTGGCCATGGCGTGGGCGGCGACGCGGCGCTCGGTCGGCCCGAGGTCGGTCAGGCCTGGTCCGGCGTGGCGCGTTTCGGCCGAGGCGATCGCCTCGCCCAGTTCGGCGAGCCCGCGGCGGCGCACGGCCACCGTCGGCACCACGCGAACGCCCAGTTCTTCCTGCAACACGGCCGCGTCGAGCACGAGCCCGTCGCGTTCGGCAAGGTCCACCATGTTGAGCGCGACGACGGAAGGCTTGCCCAGCGCCAACAGTTCCTGCGCAAAGATCAGATGCTGTTCGAGGTTGGAGGCATCGAGCACGATAACCAGGACGTCCGGCTCCGCCTCGCCTGCGAACTTGCCGGCGATGACCTTGGAGGTCACTTCCTCGTCAGGGCTGGTGGCGTCGAGGCCGTAGGCGCCCGGAAGGTCGGTCATCTCCACCGGCTCGCCCGTCGGCAGGACCATGCGGCCGGACTTTCGCTCCACGGTCACGCCGGGATAGTTCGCGATCTTCTGTCGGGCGCCGGTAAGCGCGTTGAACAGCGCGCTCTTGCCCGCATTCGGGTTGCCGACGAGGGCGATCTTGCGCTGGCGGCTCATAACGGCGAAACTTCCATGGCGACGGCGTGGGCACGGCGCACGGCAATCGTCATGCGCCCGATGGTGATGGCGATCGGGTCGCGCCCGCCGGCGACGCCCCGGTGCGCCACGGAAACCGTCGCGCCTTCCTCCAGGCCGAGCGCGCGAAGGCGGCGCGCCTCTTCGGGAACCAGTGCATTCCAATCCACCGCAACGATTCGAGCGCGCTGGTCAATGGGGAGAAGATCCAAAGTCATGCCGCTCCGCTGCCAGATCAGCGCAGCGATTGCAACTTGTTCGCAATAACTAACAAGCCTTGATCCGATTGCCGACACCCTCTCCCGATGCCGAAGCGCGTTTCATCAGCCCATAAGCCCCCAGGGAAGGCTTCAGCAACCCAGCCCGGCCGGCCGGTCAGCGGGCCGGATAACGCAGCCGCCCGAGCAGGCGCACCAGGCTGATGCGTTCTTCCGGCGCGCGCAGGAACTGGGCCTTCGTCTTCTCGAAGCGAATGATACCCTCGATCCGGCGATCCAGGAAAGCACGGGTTTCCGCCTTGTCGGCGCTCTTGTCCGAAGCGAAGACCCGCAGAGTCGCCGCATAGATCCCGCCCAGGATCGTGCGTTTGGTATAGTGGTTGTAATCTGTCGCGGTGTCGCCCGCGAGCCGCCACATGGCGTCCGCGCTGTTCCACCCCAGACGCAGCGAAGTACGCAGGTTCTGCGGCATGGCCATGATCGTCAGCGCCCGGTTCAAGGCTTCCTCGCGGCCCGCCACGGCATCGAGACGGGCCATGACCAGACGGCGGATACGCTCGCGAATGGAGACGCCCTGCAGCGACGAGGCCGGGGTGGAGCGCTCCATCTGCTGGTCGACATGGCTCACCCAGGCCGAGATCATCGCCATCGGACCTTCGCGGAAGGCGAATTCCGCCAGCGCCGCGTCGATGCCGGCCAGACGCGCCGCCTGTCGCACGGCGTCCATCGTCCAACCGTCGAACACGGCGGCATCGGCAATGGCCGGCGCAAGCTGGCGGCGCAAACCTTCGAGTGTTTCTGGCTCTTGCATCATCGCGCTCAGAACGTCGGGCCGTAGACGGCCTTGCCCTTGCCCGAATTCTTCTTGGCATAATCGTCCAGCAAGGTTGCCAGCGTGCTGCCACGCGCTTCCTGCGCGGCATAGTCGCGCGCGCTGCGGCCGGAATTATCGGAGCGGCTGGGATCGGCACCGGCTTCGAGCAGCGCCTTCACCATGTCGGTATCCTTGCGGTGCACCGCGAAGATCAGCGGAGTTTCGCCGGCATCGTTCGACGTGCTCGGGTTCGCCTTGTGATCGAGCAGCACCGAAACGCCGTCGCGCCAGCCCAGGCTGACCGCAACCGAAAGCGGGGTCCGGCCACGGTCGTCGGAAGCGTTGACGTTGGCGCCCTTGCCGATGAGGTAGCTCAACCAGGTGATGTCCCGGCGGTTCGTGACGATCAGCAGCGCCGTCTCGCCCGTCGTCACGTCCTTGGCGTTGACGATCTGGCCATTGTCGGCAAGCGCCTGCTCGACTTTCTCGCCTTCCTTTTTCTTCACCGATTCGAGGAACTTGTACCCCTCGGAAAAATCGGCGTGAGCTGGGGAAGCGAACATCAGGCCTGCGGCCAGTGCGGCCAGGAATGCCCTGACAGGACGCGCTCTGAGGATTCCACGCGAGCGCTGGGACACGTTCCCGGACATGGTCTTCGACACCTTCATTACCTCCAGACAGACAAGGGCGCCCTGAAAACCGGCCTTCCCTTCCGGCATCGCACCCTTGCGCCAGAGGCTCTAGCAGAGCATGAAGCGCGGCGCCATGACATACCTGCTGCGCCGTATCGCCCCCCTCGCCCTGGCCCTTTCGCTGGGCCTGCCGCTCGCTGCCTGCCAGCAGTCCGCCACCGAGGCGCCGCCGCTGGAAGGCGCGCAGATCGGCGGGCCCTTCACGCTGACGGACAAGGACGGCAAGACCGTTACCTGGGAGAGCTTCAAGGGCAAATGGCGGATCGTCTACTTCGGCTACACCTTCTGCCCGGATGCCTGCCCGATGGATGTCCAGGCGATGATGCGCGGCTTCTCTCTCTACGAGAAGGCCCATGCCGCGCATGCCGCCAAAGTGCAGCCGATCTTCGTGACCATCGATCCCGCGCGCGACACGCCCGAAGTCGTGGGCCAGTGGACCGCCGCCTTCGGACCGCGCCTCTATGGCCTCACCGGCAGCCCCGCGCAGATCAAGCAGGCGGCCGACGCTTTTGCGGTCTATTACAAGAAAGGCGAATCGACGCCCGGAGGCTATCTCATGGATCACAGCCGCACGGCATTCCTGATGGACCCGGACGGCAAGCCGATCGCCATGCTGCCGGTGGACAAGGGACCGGAAGCCGTCTCGGCCGAACTGGCGAAGTGGGTGAAGTGAACGCAGCCAAGCCTTTCTGGGAACGTCCGATCGACACGCTCAACCGCGAGGAGTGGGAAGCCCTCTGCGACGGTTGCGGCCAGTGCTGCCTGCACAAGGTCGAGGATGCCGATACCGGGGAAATCTACCACACGAACGTCGCCTGCAAGCTGCTCAACCTCAAGACGGCGCAGTGCAGCGACTATCCCCGGCGGCACAAGTTCGTGCCGGACTGCCTGAAGCTGACGCCCAAGACGGCGGGCAACCTGGCCTGGTTGCCGCCCAGCTGCGCCTATCGCCTGCGCGCAGACGGCGAGCCCCTGCCGGAATGGCACTATCTCGTCTGCGGCGACCGCGAGGCGGTCCACGCGGCGGGGATCTCCGTTGCGGGCAAGGTCATCAGCGAGACGGTGGCCGGGCCGCTCGAAAACCACATTGTCTGGCCCTATGGCGACGATGAGGACGCTGAGGAATATCTGGAACCCGAAGGCCCCGCGCCCTGGGAGAGCAAATAGCCCGTGCTCGACTGGCTTCGCCGTGACCCTCGCGAAGAGCCGGTGCTCGAAATCGCCGGCCGTCAGGTTCCCGTCGTGATCCGCAGGCTGGCACAGTCCCGGCGGATGACCATGCGGCTCGCGCCCGACGGCAGCGAAATCCGCATTTCCGTCCCGCGATGGACGCGCACCGAGGACGCTGTGGCCTTCGCCCGCTCCAAGCAATCCTGGCTGGCGATCCAGATCGAGGCCCTGCCCAAGGCTCAGCCGCTGGGCGACGGCGCCCTTCTCGACTTTCGGGGCCACCGCTTCACGATCCGGCACGATGCCGCCCTGCCGCGCCGCCCCGTGCCGGATGACGGATTGCTCTTGGTCGGCGGCCCGGAAGGCTCGCTGGCCGCGCGGCTGAAGCGCTGGCTCGAAGGCGAAGCGCGCGACGTGCTCGCGCAGGATCTGGCGGAATACTGCGACCGTGCCGCACAAGCGACGCCGGCGCTGGCGCTGTCGGGCGCACGGCGGCGCTGGGGCAGCTGCGCGGCGGATGGATCGATTCGCATCAACTGGCGGCTCATCATGGCGCCGGACCCCGTGCGCCGCTCGGTAGTGGCGCACGAAGTGGCGCATCTGGTGCACTTCGACCATTCGCCGGCATTCCATGATTTTCTGGGACAAATCTTCGAAGGCAGCGTGCCCTCGGCCAACAGGTGGCTCAAGGAAAATGGCCGCTCGCTCTATGTGCCGTTCGGGTAGCGTTCCGCCCTTTTAGCGACTACATAGCCCGGCATGGCACTGTTCAAGCGTTCTGGTTACTGGAAAGACGTCAGCCCGGTCGGCATGATTGCAGACTTCCGCGCGGTGTGGAAGCAGGCGGGCAGCAACCGCTGGCGCATCGCCGCGGTTTCGGCAGCATGCACGTTCTCGGTCTTCTATCTCATGTCGACCCAGGAAGGGCGCGGCCCGCATCCGCCGCCCAAGGTCGTCTATATCTCGGTGCTTCCGGCCCATCGAACCGAGGAACAGATCCTCGCCTCGAACATCGAGAACCAGAAGCACAAGGAAGCCTGGGCGGCCGAGCAGGCCCGGCGCGAGAAGGACGTTCGCGAGATCTACAAGACGATCGGTCGCTACTCCGGGATGGACGTGGACAAGATCGCGCGTGAGGCTGACGCCGAGGAAGCCGCGCGCAAGAAGGCCGAGATGGACCGTATCGGCAAGCCCCGCCTGCCCGAAGGACGCACGCTGCCACAGGTCGATCAGGTTCCGACCCAGCCTGCCCAGTGAAGACTGCTGGTAATGTGATAACTGCGGGTAATGTGAAGACTGCCGCCGGTCACGATGCGCGCTGGCTTGCCGCGGCCGCCGCGATTGCCGCGCGCGCACGGCCTTCCAGCAGGCCAAACCCCGGCGTCGGCGCGATCCTCGTAAAGGACGGCAAGGTCGTCGCCCGTGGCTGGACCCAGCCCGGCGGTCGCCCCCACGCCGAGGCGATGTGTCTTGCGCTCGCGGGCAAAGCTGCGCGAGGCGGCACGCTCTACGTCACATTGGAGCCTTGCGCCCACCAGTCGGCGCGCGGCCCCGCCTGCGCCGATCTCGTCTGCGCGGCCGGACTGGCCCGCGTGGTCATCGGCTGCATGGACCCCGATCCCCGCACCTCCGGCGCCGGCCTTGCGCGCCTGATCGCGGCCGGAATCGAAGCGATTTATCTGCCTTCAATGGCCTGCCAGCGGAGCCTTTCCGGCTACCTGATCTCCAAGCGCCTCGCCCGTCCCGAAGTGACGCTCAAACTGGCGCTGTCGCTCGACGGCTGCATCGCCCTTGCCAGCGGCGAGAGCCAGTGGATCACCGGAGCCGAGGCCCGTGCCCATACCCATGCCATGCGGGCCAGGGCCGATGCCATCCTCGTTGGCGGCGGAACGCTGCGCGCCGACCGCCCTCGCCTCGATGTCCGTCTGCCGGGGCTCGAAGCGCGCAGCCCGGAGCGCTGGGTGCTGACACGCGGCAGCGTTCCCGAAGGCTGGAAGGCGCTGGCAAGGCCCGAGGACGTGACCGGCATGGCGGGCATTCAGCACCTCTTCGTCGAGGGTGGCGCCGGCGCTGCGACTGCCTTCCTGCGCGCCGGCCTGGTCGATCGACTGCTGATCTATCGCGCACCGATCCTCGTCGGAGGACGTCCCGCTCTTTCCGACTTCGGGCTTGCAAGCCTTTCCGAAGCCCACGGCCGCTGGCGCCTGGCCGAACGGCGGCGGCTTGGCAGCGACACGCTGGAAGTCTACGAAACCGCACATTCATCAGAGCACCCGCTCGAAAGGTAGCCATGTTCACCGGAATCGTCACCGCCATCGGCCAGATCCGCGAAGCCCGCCAGACGGGCGATTTGCGCGCGGTCATCACTTGCCCCTTCGATCCGGCCGGCATCGCCATGGGCGCTTCGATCTCGTGCTCGGGCGTGTGCCTGACCGTGGTGGACAAAGGCGGCGTGGCCGGCGACGCCTGGTTCGCAGTGGACATCTCGGCGGAATCGGTTTCCCGCACCGTGCCGGGCCGCTGGACCCAAGGCACCAGCCTCAATCTCGAACCTGCCCTCAAGCTGGGTGACGAACTGGGCGGGCACATCGTGACAGGCCATGTCGACGGCGTCGGCACCATCGTCAGCGTGACGCCGGAAGGCGATTCGAAGCGCTTCGTGATCGCCGCCCCGAAGGAACTGGCGCCCTATCTCGCCCCCAAGGGATCGATCACCGTCGACGGCGTATCGCTGACGGTGAACGACGTGACCGACCAGGCGGACGGTAGCTGCCATTTTACGCTCAACATCATTCCCCACACCTCCGAAGTGACCACGATCGGTGCGTTCAAGGCAGGAGACAGCGTGAACCTGGAGATCGACGTGCTTGCCCGCTACCTGCAGCGGATGCAGTCGCTGCGGAACTGAGGAAAATCAAAGCCGCGGAAGGGTCGTTCGGAGACCCTTCCAAGGCCTCCAGCCAGAAATCCTCAATCCGCCAAAGGCCCATGGGCGAAGCTCTCGCGGGTGATTTCGAAAAGCACATGCGGAACGATCACGCCGCATAGTTCGCGTTCGAAAACGCGATCCGTCAGAACGCCGCCGATATGGCCCATGGCCTTGCGTGAGATCACGTTGTTTGCGCCGACCATGAAGGTCACCCGCGCGAAATGGACCAGCGCATGGGCAAGCATCAGGCGCTTCATCTCGGCATTGCAGCCGCGGCCCCAATACGCGCGCGCCAGGAAAGTCCAACCGATCTCGATCTCGTCGCCATCAGGCTGGCCGTAACGGCTGGAACCAATCAGCGCCCCGCCTTGCCTGTCGACAACCGCGAGAGCCCCGCCGCTGGCCATTGCCTCGGCAAAGAAGCGCCGGAACACCGGCTCCTGCCAGCGATCGTGAGCGGGATGGCCCGCCCAGATCTCGCGATCGGAAGCCACGGCAAGCAGCGCGTCCCAATCGTCGGCACGAAGCGGACGAAGGACCAGCCGGTCCCCTTCAAGGACCGGCTGGCGATCCATTCAGGCCGTCACGTCCGCCACTGCGGCGATGAACTTGTCGATATTGCCCATCGTCAGGCCCGCCACGTTGATACGGCCCGAACCGGCCATGTAGATCCCGTGCTTCTCGCGCATTTCAAGGACCTGGTCCTTGCTGAGCGGCACAATCGAGAACAGGCCGTTCTGGCCGCCCATCGGCGTCAGGTCGACTGCACCGGCAGTTCCGGAAGCGGCAAGCTTGGCGCGAACCTGGCGCATGCGGTCGCGCATCTCGTCGAGTTCGGCGAGCCACTGCGCGGTCAGCGCTTCATCCTCAAGGATCAGGCGAACCGCGGCACCGCCGTGATCTGGCGGCTGCGACCAGTTGGCGCGCGCCAGGTTGTGGCCGTTCGACATGACCTTGGCGAGGTCGGCCGGATCGGAGACCATCGCATAGAGAGCGCCGACGCGGTCGCGATAGAGGCCGAAGTTCTTGTCGCACGAATAGCAGATCAGGGCTTCCGGCACGGCCACGAGCACGCGGCGCAGGCCGTAGGCGTCTTCTTCCATGCCCATTCCCAGGCCCTGGTAGGCAAGGTCGAGGATCGGCAGTATCTTGGCATCGGCGATGAGCTGGGCAATCTCGTCCCACTGCTCGTTGGTATAGTCGATACCGGTGGGGTTGTGGCAGCAGCCGTGCAGCAGGATGGCATCGCCTTCCTGGGCATCGGTGATCGCGGCGCGCACGGCGTCCATGTCGGGGTGGCCCGAGGGCAGTGCGTGGTTGAATTCAACGACGCCCAGATCGAGGTCGGCGCAGATCTGCGCATGGTTCGGCCAGCTCGGCGTGCCGACGATGATCCGCTGATAACCGGCGCGCTTCACCATCGCGAGTGCGAGGCGCAGCGAACCGGTGCCGCCGGGGGTCTGCATGCCTTCGATGCGGCCGCCCATGTCGGGGCTGTCCTTGCCGAAGACGTAGGGCATGAGCGCTTCGACGAAGCCCATGTCGCCCTCAGGACCGAGATAGGCTTTCGAGTCCTGCTCGGCGACGAGTTTCGCCTCGGCCGCCTTGATCGAGCGGAACACCGGGGTATCCCCCTCGCCCGTGCGGTAGACGCCGACGCCGAGGTCGATCTTGTCTGCGCGCGGATCCGCGTTGTGGAGCTTGATGAGCGCGAGAAGCGCATCGGCGGGCTGTTGCTGAAGGTTCGTAAGCATGGCGCGCGGGGCATTAGACCGAGCAGGGACAGCGCGCAATGCCGGATCGACCGACAATTGCCGAGAACTGCAAATTTATCGCGCCCGGCGATGCCGGATGCCCTTCAGGGCGAAATTTTGTTTGAATTGAACGAAAGATGCAAAGCCACGCAGCGCCGAATGGAAGCCGACGCCGCATGGATCCAAAACCGGAGAGCTGAACGCGCCTTAGAAGGGCATCCAGCTCTGCTTGTGAGTGAACTTCATGTAACCGATGTTGGCCCCGAGACGCAGGCCCGCACCGGCGCGAACCGGAATAAGCACAACGTTGCCGCGGCGCAGATAGCTGATGTTGAAGCCGCCCACGAGATAGGCCTGCCCCTCGCCCGCACCGAATCGGTGGTAGAGGTCTTCGGTGTCGTAGAGGTTGTAGACCAGCACGAAGGCGTTGCCCGCGTTGGCACCGGCATCGAAGCCGATCGAAGGGCCAGTCCAGTAGACCGGCTGCTCGCCCTCCACCTTGTGATAGAGGGTGCCCGAACCATAGCGCAGGCCCACGGCGATCGCGCCGCCGCCTTCACGGCCGATGATGTAGCCATTCGGCTCGCCCTGCTTCTTGAGCAGGTCCTCGATCACGCCGGCGAGCCCCTTGGCACCCTTGCCGAAGACGCCCTCGGCGGCGCCGATCAGGTCGTCCTGGCGATAGGTCGTCGATCCGTCGGCAGGCGGCGTGGTCTGCGAGGGGCTGGGGGCAGGCTGGTAGGTCGAACCGTTAGCCGACGAATCGACCGGCGTTCCGTTGCCCGGATAAGGCGAAGGCGCGTCCACCGGCGGCGCTTCGGCCGGGGGCGCATACGTGTTGCCTGAGGCGTTTCCGCCGTTGAGGTCGCTGTCGATCGCCGCATCGGGATCGACCGTGGTCACTTGTGCCGTGGCGGACCCTATCGGAGCGAGCAGGACCAGCATGGCCGCAACGGCGCCGCCGACCCTTCGAGACAGGCGAACCGTCGCCCCCCTGGCGGCGATTTGCGTGGTGAATGACATCTGGTGGCCCTCCAATGGCGATCCCGAATTCCATACGACAGGTACGCTCCCGAGCGCACACTGCGACATGCCACTAAAGAATCCAGAGCGCATGACCCCGCAATGAACGGTCGACAGGACGACTCGGTTTTGCGGCAGATCGAATCCCCGCGAAACCCCACGCCTCGACAAACATTTCCACAGGCGTAAAAAACTACGACAAGACCCTCTTGCCGACACAAACACCCCTCGTTATACGGCGCCTCCTAGGCCGCTACGGAGACGTGGGTGAGTGGCTGAAACCAGCGGTTTGCTAAACCGTCGTACCCTTAAGGGGGTACCGAGGGTTCGAATCCCTCCGTCTCCGCCACGGCGCCGCAGTTTTCTGCGCTTCGTGGGCCTAAGTTTCAGCCCGGGTCCACGATAGGGACCATGATAGACACTTCGCTTGGAAGAGTTTTTCATGGACTATCGTGGACCTCGGGCTAGAAATTTTTCCGGGAAATTTGTAGATTTTCATGACGCCGGCGAATGCATTTACGTCGGGTGCCGTGATTTGTTGAGATCGGTAAAGTCGCGGCGAGCCCCGAGTCGCCTTGGCCGGCGAAGGACTATATCTCAGCGCCTCACCGTTTGCTGATTAGATCGCTGCTGCTGCTTTAGCGTGATGTCACTCTTCTCGCTCGTCGCGGCCGGGCTAGCCGCCGAGCGATTCCATGGCAACGATATCAACGTGTCCGTTAAGGCTAAGGTGAAGACCGATACGGCAACGTCGTGGATCGATGTTCGCGATGATCGACCGTTTGCTGGCCCGATCCACTGCCAGCGCTGTGCCATTGTCACGCGATCGGCGCGGTAAACAATCCAAGGCCGTGCCTGGCGTTTGGTCAACCCATCCTGCAAGCCAATGCCTATGTCCGCTACAGCGAGCTTGACGACCAGCCGAGATTTGCGGGGCCACTTCACGAGCATCACTGGAACAACCAGAGTGGTCGCAAGGAAAAGGCGGGGCGCCATCACAGCGCCCCGCCCTTGTTTCGGCTCTTTCGGAAACGATCCCCTGGCGGTCGTCCGAACTCAGTACTTCAAGCGAATGCTTGCACCGTAGAACTTGTCGTCGATACGGATGTCGTGCGGGAAGGCTGGCGTATCGAAGTAGCTGTAATACTTGCCGCCGTTCACATTGACGCCATCGAACGTGACGGTGATATTCGGTGTCACGTCATAGCCGATCGAGAAGTCGAGACGGCCGTTGGACTTCACCTTGTTGAACTGCACCGAGTCTGTCGAGCCGGTCAGCGTACCCGCTCCGAATGCCGTCTCGTTGTAGCCCGAGCGCCAGGTGTAGACCACGCGCGCGGTGATGCCGTACTTCTCGTAAAGCGCGCCCGCGGTGTAGCTGTACTTTGAAACGCCGAGCAACTGCTGGCCTTCCAGAAGATCGCCCTTGGTCGTCACCTTGCTGTCCGCATAAGTGAAGGTACCCATGAGACCGAAGCCGTCGAAGCCTTCGGGCAGGAAATCGAGGAAGAACTGGCCGGCCGCCTCGATGCCCTTGAGGTTCGAGGAACCAAGGTTGCGCGGCTGGGTGATCTGGTAGGTCTGTCCATCGATCACCTGGATCGTGGTGTCCGGTGCCACGCGATCCTTGAGCTTGCGGTAGTAGCCCGCCAGCGAGACATAGCTCGAACGGCCGAAGTAGTATTCCGCAGTCACGTCAAAGTTGTGGGACTGCTGCGCCTTGAGATCGGGATTGCCGCCGGAACCTGCCAGGATGACGTTCGGGTTGCCGCCCGGCGCTGCCAGCGACAGGCCGGGGTTGAGATCGCCGAACGTCGGCCGCGACATCGTCTTGGCATAAGTACCGCGGAACTGAAGTTGGTCGTTCGCCTTGAAGCGGATGCTGGCGTTGGGCAGGACGTAGACGTCCGAGGTGTCGCGGTTGACGGGTACGAACAGGTCGCTGCCGTCCGTTGCCCCGCCGATCACGCGCGAGGTGCCGTCGATCGTGCGGTTGGTCCGTAATACGCGCAGGCCGACAAGGCCGTCGATCATCGAGACATCGCCGATATCGAGCTGGTACTTGCCCTGCATATATGCCGCGAAGGTCTTCTCCGCCGCATCGTAGTTACGGGTCGGATCCCAGTCCGGATCGCCGGCGGGCGCGCCGTAAAGCGCACGCAGGTCATCGGTGTTGTTGAGCAGGTAATCCGCGTTGGGCGTATACCAGTGCGATCCGCCATTGATGTAGGGGATGGAATCGGGCGAGCGCACCATGAAGTCCGAAGGCAGGCCAACGGAATCGACCAGTGTGCCGCGGTTCGGTCCGGGGAACGAAGGACCGCCTGCCACGGCCCGGAACGTGCCCTGGCGATCGCTGTAGCGTGCACCGACCTGGACCTGGCGCAGGAAGCTGCTGTCCACGTCGAACGCGGAGTCCAGCTTGAAGGCATACTGGCGGCTGTTGGACTTGTTGAGGTCCTGGAAAAGCGGGATGACAACACAAGGACGGCTTAGTGACAGGCTCCTCCCCCCTCATCGTCGATGAGCCCGTCGCTCAGCTCGGCCGCAATCTGACATATGGCCTGCTCGACAGCATGGGCCGTGCCATCGTTACCGGGCAATTCGATAACAAGGTTTTTCCCACCGAAGCCGAGCTTGCCAAGCAGCACGGCGTCAGTCGCTCGGTAACGCGCGAGGCGGTCAAGATGCTGACCGCCAAGGGACTGGTCAGTGCCCGCCCGCGCCAGGGTACCATCGTGCAGCCGACGTCGTCCTGGAACCTGTTCGATACCGATGTCCTGCGCTGGATGCTCGAACGCCAGCTTTCGGTCGAATTGCTGCGCCAGTTCAATGAGTTGCGTGTCGCGGTAGAGCCTGAGGGTGCCGCTCTGGCGGCGCAAGTCGCGGGAGAGGAAGACATTTCGCGGATCAGAGCGGGTCTTCTGCGGATGCGCGCTGCGGAGAACGGGCTGGACGACCCTCTGGAAGCCGACATCGCTTTCCATGTGGCGATCCTGCGTGCCTCGAAGAACCCGTTTTATATCCAGCTTCGAGACATCGTCAGCACGGCTTTGCGCACTTCAATCCGTTTCACCAACCGGATCAAAGGCCGCACCGCCGATGTCGACGAGCACGCAAAAGTGCTGGACGCCATCATTGCACGAGACTCCCACGCGGCGCGTATCGCCATGCGTACGATCATCGGCGACGCGCTCGGCCTGATCGAAAAGCGTCATCCCGCCCCGGAATGATCCGCGCTCGTCGTCGGTCGCCCTTCGATGGCTGGATGATCGGGAGTGCGGTGCAGATGGCGCGCAGCGTCTAGTCAGGTGCCTTCCTCGCTATAGACGAATCATCGCCAGTAGCGCCGGTTCGCTCGAACGTTCATGGCGATTTACTTACCATCTCTTTAAGCTTCGCCTGTTGTTGGTGGATCGACGGTACTCCACTGGCCTCACGAAGCGCATCAGAAAGCAAATCGCTTCGATAAGGTTCCTGAGTCCACTTTTTCCCATCATGCCGCTGATACTGGGTGCCGTAAATTTGGGGTTGCCCGATACGCACGAGGTAGCGATCAAGTGTCGCAGCCGCGATCCATGCAGCCTCGGATTTGCCGCGCGCTGCCGCTATGACTGCAAGTGCGTGAGCCTTCAAACAATCTTCGGGTAGATCGCCATGCTGAAAGACGAATGCGGCATGATAGAAATCATCACCGCTGCTCAATTTGCCATCATCTAGCAAGGCTTGGGTTTGAAGCCGCCTTTGTTGGTCGTCCTCATGGATTTTAACCCAATCGATTTCAGGGTCTTTTCGCGACGCCTGGTCCGCCTCAAAAATAACGGTCATCTCGGCGCTACTCGACCGACCCGGTCCCAACGCCTTCTCGCCGGCCGCGCCGACGGCAGGTGCGCCGCATAAAAGCAACGCCAGTATCGTCATCGAACGCACCCAGTAGCCTCCTCCAAAATCTCACATTTATATAACCAACTATTTATGACTTAATTGCATTTTATATTATTTTAATATTCATCTTAAATCGGAATTTCAATTTTCATGGTTAAATATCGACACCTATTTAAAGTTAAATCTTTGAAATATGGTCGGTTGACTGCTGGTGTCCGGCCTTACGCCGCTCAATGTTCTGGACGCGCGAAAAACCTGCCCGTCCAATTCCGGGAGAGGAGATCGCAATAGCGACAATTTGCATTGCTCTTAGCTCTCATCAAGGCATTAATCCGAACCGATCGAGAAGAAGTCCAGTACCGACTGATGTCTTGTTCTCCAGCAGATTGCGTCATAGGATGTGATAATGTCTCATCACAAACTTGCACCAGCTAATCCCGCTAATGCCCCCAGCGGTCGATTTTTCCCCCACATCGGTATCGAAGCAGGGATGCGCGTGCTGGATGTGGGTTGCGGCAACGGTGACCTCAGCCGTGTAATGGCCTCGCTCGTAGGCTTGGAAGGCGAAGTCATTGGCATCGATAGCAGCGAAGAAGCCCTAGCCATGGCGCGCGCCGTTCAGCCCACTTCGAAAAGCGCTCAGGTCCGCTATCAGACTGCCGATCTAAGCAGCGAGTTACCCGATCTAGGTCAATTCGACGCCATCGTTGGCCGGCGGGTGCTGATGTACCTCCCCGATGCCGCTGCAACGCTGACGCAGCTTGCACGACTGGCAAAAGCTGGCACGATCCTGGCGTTCCAAGAACATTCGCGCGCTGATCTGCCGGCAGGCGCAAACGATCTCCCAGTACACCGGCAGTGCTACCGTATGGTGTGGGATACAGTCACGGCCGAGGGCGGCGACACCACTCTTGGGTATCGCTTGGCCGGCCTGATGCAAGCCGCCGGATTCGCGATCGATCAGGCGCGGAGCGAGGGCGTGCTAATCCAGCCGTGGGAGGAATCGTTTCTGCCGACACTAGCGCGGGTCATGCTGCCACGCATGATCGAACAAGGCCTAACAACCGAAGACGAGTTCGATCTGGATTCACTCGCACAGCGAGTTGATGACGAGCGCCGGACTGCCAAGGGCACAATTTTCTGGGATCTTGCTTTTCTAGTCTCGGGTCGGTTCGGCTGAAGGCGGAGAAAAAACTCAGCGGACAAAACCAAAGCGGACCTTTGCCGTCAGTTCGAGAATGACCATACCATCCCAAAGCGAGGCGTTACCCAGCGTCCCGTCTGCTCGGAAGCCCCAACTGGCATACGGCGAGGGCTGGCTACCGTCTGTGAATATTATGGGCCGTCCTAGATCCAGTTTCCCCAACATCATCGATGCTGCGGCTGGAGCGCCGCCCCAGACTGATCAGTGGCGACCTGACCGGCGCCGCCCCGCGAACGGCAGGATTGTCACACTTCTACGCGCTTTAGGCTGAGGCCGCACCGAAGTTCAGCCATTCTAAAGCGAAGGTGGAAATGACGACTGTTCCTGGAACCTGCCGCTCGCAGTCCATACCAGGAGTCCGGTGACGCTGATGACACCGCCGGCCATGCACACACCGGCCCAGCCCCAGAGGCTGTACATGAGGGGCGCTATAGCGGCCCCTGTCGCGCTGCCGAGTGAATAGAGCACCATGTACGCGGCGATCGCGCGGCCGGCGGCATCGGGATGACGATCGACGATGAGTGTCTGGCTGGTAACATGCACGGCCTGAACCGCCAGATCGAGGAGCACGATACCGGCGACGAGCCACCACAAGGACAAGGGCAACATGGCGATGATGCCCCAGGCGAAGCAGAGCAGCAGGAGAGAAGCTCCAGTTACACGCCTCGCATGACCCAAATCGGTGAGGCGACCGGCGCCGCGGGCACCGATCGCGCCTGCTATGCCGACCAATCCGAACAGGCCGACCTGCGTATGTGACAACCCCGAACCGGGAGCCGTCAGCGGCAGAACCAGGGCAGTCCAGAATGTGCTGAAGGCTGCAAAGATGAAGAAGGCAAATGCAGCGCGAAGCCTCAATGTGTGGTCGCCGACGAAAAGCCGCGGCAATGATCGCAGTACCTCGCCGTAGCGGTGTTTGCCTGATTGCCTGTCATCTGGAGGCAGCATCCAATTCAGCGCCAGCGCCGCGATCGCGCTGGCTGCAGCGGCCAGCAAATATACCGCGCGCCAGCCGAGAAGATCGCCGACGCTGCCCGAGATCACCCGTGCAGCCAATATTCCCACGACGACCCCACTCGTGACTTTCCCTAAAACGATGCCGCGTTCCTGCGGCGGTGCGAGTGCTCCGGCGTAGGCCACCAGCGTCTGAACCGTCACGGCCAGCGCGCCGACCATCGAAAGTGACGCGAGCAAGACGGCCGGTGTCGGAGCACATGCGACGGCAACAAGCGCCACAACGGAAAGCCCACTCTGACCCAGGATCAGTCGTCTTCGATCCATGATGTCAGTGAGTGGCACCAGAAAAATGAGACCGATGGCATAGCCAATCTGCGCCAGGGTAACCGCCAATCCGATCTCTGCAGGACGGAAATCAAGGCTCTTGCCGATCAGGTCGAGCAGCGGATGCGCGATATAGACGTTGGCCACCGCGAGACCGGCTGCAAACGCCATGACAGTGGTCGTCCTGCTTGAGAGCGGGGATAGCCTTTCAGAGGCCACGAGAATTCCAGAGGTTGTCATGGTCTTATATCAAGACCAGATAAGGGCTTCGATCCAGTTCGAAATCCGGACCACATCTGCAGGACCTTGCCCTTGGTGAAGCGCGTCAGCCTCTCTCATGCCCCATGCCCCGTGGCTCGCGCGCTGGATGTCATCGGCGATTGGTGGTCGCTGCTGATTATCCGCGATGCACTGGAGGGCGTCCGCCGCTTCAGTGCGTTTCAATCCAGCCTTGGTATCGCCAAAGGCATGCTGGCCACCCGTCTGCGGGCATTGATAGAGCGCGGCATCATGACGCAGGCGCCCGCATCCGATGGGAGCGCTTACAGGGACTATGTGCTCACCCCGAAAGGCCAGGCGCTCCATCTGGTGATCGCGGCCCTGCGGCAATGGGGTGAGGAAGAACTCTACGAAACTGACGAAGCCCATTCTGTTCTCGTAGACAAGCACGACTCTTTACCTGTCGCTCCGCTTATATTGCGCAGCGCCGATGGTCGCATGCTCGACTGGAGCGACACGCAGGTTCAGCGCGTAGGAGACTTATCAGGTTGCTGAATGACCATTCCCGACAAAAGCAGCCGAACAGGGCCTTGAAAGCGGCCGAGGGTTTTCGTCGGTTGGGATAATAGAAGCACAAAGGCGCCAGCGGTGGTGTCCAGTCTTCCAAGACCCGAACAAGGCGCCCTGCCGAGATGGCAGTACTGCAAACAGGACATGATCGGCTGAGTACTCTCCGCCCTTCTTACTCGACCGACAGTTCGCCGTTGCTCCTTCGGCGCGGCTTGAGTTCGCTGACGATCACACCGGCTATGATGAAGGCGGCACCGAGGATCGCCAGCGGGGCGAGCCTGTCGCCCCCGATCCGGCCGATGACGCCGGCCCAGACAGGCTCGCTGGCGTAGATGATCGTGGCGCGCGTGGGCGATACGGATTTCTGTGCCCAATTCATCGTCAGCTGGATCAGAGCACTTGCGATGCCCAAGCCGATTCCGGCGACCAGCCAGACCCAGGAGAACGCCGGAACGCCCTCACCCACAATGGGCATCGTCGCGAAGGAGAGCAGTCCGCCTACGAGCAGCTGCACGACGGTGATCCTGGAACTGACCACTTCCGACGCGAACCGCCCAATCAGGAGTATCTCAGCGGCGATCGCTGCGGCGCTGAGGAGCGTGGCGATTTCGCCGCGTCCGAGCCCGAGCTGCCATGCATCCGGGCCAGCAAGGAAGACCAGACCGACGAATGCAAGTGCGATACCGGCCCATGTCAGCGCGCGCGGCGGTCGACGCACCACCAGCCATTGGATGAGTGGCACCATCGGCACATAGAGCGCCGTCAGGAAAGCCGATGTACTGCTGCTGATCGATTGCAAACCATATGTCTGCAATCCGTAGCCCAGGAAGATGGTTACGCCGACGGCCGACCCGGCCACCAGCTCCTTCTTCGTGATGCCGCGGAGCGCGCGGCGGAACGCGACCATCGTAAGCAGGCCTGCCACGACAAAGCGGAGACCGACGAAGAACAACGGGCCGGAGTGTCCAACAGCCAGATGCACGATCAGAAACGTCGCCCCCCACATCAGGGTTATCCCGATAAGCGCAGCCTCTTCGCGGCTGAAAAAGGGTTTGTGCGTGGTGGATTTGTGCAACATACTGCGCATCTATGAGCAATATACTGCGCAGTCAATCCGATCGTTCCGACGTGCTTTCCCACGTCTCGGATAATCTCAAGCGGCTCCGCCGATTGGCAGGCCTTAGCCAGGCGGCACTCGCGGAGGCGTCAGGCGTAAGCCGCCGGATGATCGTCAATCTGGAGGGGGGCGATACCAATGTCAGCCTGTCCAGCCTGGACAGGCTGGCCTGGGCGCTCGGCGTCGACTTCGTGGCGATGGTTGCCGATCCGCAGGTCAGTGCCGAGCGAATTGAAGCATTGACCTGGAGGGGAAGTGACGATGCCAGCAGGGCAGTGCTCCTCGGCAGCGTCCCTGCTGCAGCATCGGCTCAGCTTTGGTCCTGGTCACTCGGGATTGGCGAAAGATATGTTGCCGAACCGGACCCGGCAGGCTGGCACGAGATGATCTTCGTATCTGCAGGACGACTTCGAATCGACAAGGCTGACGGGGCAGTCACCATCGATGCGCAGGACTTCGCCATCTACAGCAGCGCGCAGCCGTTTTCCTACACGAACGCGGGCGACGAAATCGTAAGGTTCACGCGCGTCGTCGTCTGTTGAGCATGAACGAGCGGCCAATGCGAGTCATTCCCGTCTCATCGAGCGGTCTGGCGGCCGGGCAAGAGTTTCTGTCCGGCCAGCTTGACGAGAGCAGGTTTCCTCTGCGCTTGACCTATCGTCATCGTTCCTTCTTCGGGAGCTTCGATCGATCACGACGGTCGCGGATATCGATAGGAGCCGAGCGATAGGACTTTCCTATGACCGCGATACAGGAATGACGCCTTCTATGCGGAAATGACTGCATTTATCTTACCGACAACAGATCGATGAGAGGATGCAGTCATGACTATCAGTCTCCTGCCGGACAATCCGGGAGCCTGGACTTATCGCCGTTTCGAGGATCTTTACGCGATCCCGCGCGAAGAACGCGAGACGTTGCAACTCGAAGCCGTCCGGATCAATTTCGCAAAGCTGCGCAACCGCATCCCGGCCCTGAAGAAGCTGGCTGACCGCCAGGGCGTGGAGGCGATCGATAAGCTGGAAGACGTCTTGCCGGTCTGCTTCGACCACCGCGTCCTCAAGAACTATCCGATCCAGATCATCGAGAACCGCGATTTCGCCAAGCTGACCGGTTGGCTCGACAAGCTGGCCGCGCATGACCTCACTCGTGTGGACCTCGCGGGTGTCACCACGATCGAGCAGTGGCTGCGGAGGCTCGAAGCTTATGGCATGCTCGTCACTTATTCCAGCGGGACCACCGGCAAACTGTCGTTCGTGCCCCGTTCCTACGATGAACTCGGGCCGTGGAAGTATCATTTCTTCAGCGTCAATCGCGCGTCGAGCGGCGTGGACCCCTGGACGACCAAGCTGCCGACGTTCTTCCCCAGCTATCGCGGCGGCTATCAGACGATGCTCAAGATGATGAGCCTGTTCAATGTCGAGATGGCAGGCGGCGAGGAGCACTACCACACGCTCTACGACACGCATATTCCGGCCGATCTCATGGCCCTTTCCGGCCGCCTGCAAGCGGCGGAGGACAAGGGTGAGGTGATGAACCTCGGCCTCGACCCTGCACTGCTCGAACAACGCCAGCAGATGCTGGCCCAGGGGCGTAGCCGCGAAGGCGACATGGAAGCCTGGTTCGGCAAGCTCATTCGCGATTATCGCGGGCAGAGAGTGAAGATCGGTGGCACTTTCGCCGATCTCTACCGTGTCGCCAGAGCGGGCCTCGACAAGGGCATGACTTGTGAATTCGCGCCGGGCTCGATCCTACAGGGCGGGGGCGGCATGAAGGGCTACAAGGACGCGCCCGCCGATTGGGAGGAACAGGTGAAGACCTTCTTCGGGGTAGAGCACCTCGGCAACCAGTACGGCTTCTCCGAATGTATCGGCAATGCGCCGCTTTGCGATCACGGCTACTTCCATTTCCTGCCCTACACCGTCCCCTTGCTGATGGACGCAGCCGGCAAGGCGCTGCCGCGCGAGGGGGTGCAGAAAGGCCGGCTGGTACTCGTCGATCCCATTCCCACCTCCTACTGGGGCGGGTTCACGTCAGGCGACGAAGTGACGATGCACTGGGAGGAGGATTGCCCGTGCGGTTGGGGCGGACCACGCGCTTCTAAGGCGATCCGACGCTTCGCCGAGAACGAGGGCGGGGATGACAAGATCACCTGCGCCGGATCGCAGGCGGCTTACAACGAATTCATGGAATTCGTGGCGGGAGAGGCATGATGGAGCCGATCCTCGAAATACCCATCATTGCGCGCGGCCGGGTCATAATGCCCGGAGACGATGCCGTGCAGTTCAAGGGGCGCGGTGGCGCCGACTTCCGCCAGGCGGACCCGCACAAGCACATCCACGATCTCGTGCTGGGCGACACGGCGAAACTGCGCGATCTGCACGACACGCCGATGCTCGAGATCATCGATCTCTTCGTCGAGCTGGGCAAGCGCCTGCGACTGGTTGACAACGAACTGCTGCAACAAAGCTTCGCGCTTGCGCTGAAGGCGGGCGGTCTTGCCGAACCGATCCTGCGGGGCGTTTACGATGCGCTTCCACGCATGTTCGAGCGCGGTATGATGACCGGCCTCGTCGATAAGACGATCGGCCTCGATTATATCGACGGGTGGGTTCCCGGCAGCGGCCCCTACGGTAACGTCAGCATTCGCGCGGTCGGCACCCGTCAGTTGCACATCACCGCCGGCAACGTGCCGGTGGTTGCGGCCATGACCGTCGCCCGTGCCGGCCTCACCAAGTCCGACATACTGATCAAATCGCCATCGAACGACCCGCTGACGGCCAATGCCATCGCCCGCACGCTGATCGACCTGGCGCCCGATCATCCGGTGACGAAGCATATCGCGGTCGCCTATTGGAAAGGCGGAGACGAAATCATGGACTCGCAGATCGTCAGGACGAGCCGGATCGACAAGATCACTGCCTGGGGCGGTATGAGTTCCGTGCGCCACATCCAGAAGTTCCTCCAGCCGGGCATCGATCTCACCGCGCTCAATCCGAAGTACTCGATGTCGATGATCGGCCGCGACACTTTCGCCAGCGAAGCGGCCATGGACGAGGCGGCGATAGGTCTCGCCACGCTGGCTGGCTTCTATAACCAGACTGCATGCGCGAACACGCGGTTGGTCTATGTCGAAAGCGACACCGATGACGCCTCGCTGGAGCGCGTCGCCGAACTCGGCCGACGTATGGTCGCTGCCTATGGGCTGTTACCACCGCTGCTCTCCGTGCCGTTCACCACGCCGAACCGGGAGCTTGAAGCCGAGATGGCAGCCGTCGCACTTGAGGACGATTTCTACCATGTCGAGGGCGACACGCTGAACGGCGGCTTCGTCGTCTCCAAATTCAACGACCGGGTCGAATTCTTCGACAAGCTGAACAACCGCGTGGTCAATTTCGTGCCGGTCCAGAACCTGACGAAGGTCCTGAAATGGTGCGACGACACCACTCAGACCGTTGGCATCTATCCCGAGAGCATTCGTCCCCGCATCCTCGATGCCTTCGCGCTGGCCGGCATCCAGCGCCTCGTCTCGCTCGCGGGCGGCGATCCGATGACAGTCTACGCCAATTCTCACCACATGCCGCCGGGCCCCCGCACGACGGCATCGAACCGATGCGGCGATCTGTTCGCTGGGTCGTCGACATGCGTCCCGCCGATCAGGGCGCCGCGCTTGAAATCGCTGCCGACTAACCAAACCGGATGGAAACCGCGCATCTCAAGGCCTTTCTGAAGATCTCCGAATACGGCTCGATCACGCGGGCCGCGGAGTCCCTGGGCATTGCCCAGCCTTCGCTCAGCCAGCAGTTGCCGAGACTTGAGGACGAACTGGGCTTCAGTCTGTTCGATCGGTCTGCGCGGGGCATGGTTCTTACCGAGGCCGGCCACATTTTCCGGGAACGGGCGCGCCACATTCTCCAAGCCGCTGATGAGGCGATTGCAGACGGGCGGCACTTACGCGGAGACCTTCGCGGCCAGGTTGTCCTCGCCATGCCGCCGTCCATGGGCCGGCTGATTGCCGTCCCGCTGATCGCGGCGCTGGGCGAACAATCGGCCGCTGCCAGCGTGAGAATCGTCGATGCCTATAGCGGCGCCATCCGGGGATGGCTGGAGACCGGCAAGATCGATCTCGGGATACTCTACGAAAGTCAGAGCATGCGGCATCTTTCGACCCGGCGGCTGTGCCGAGAGACGTTGTTCGTCGTGGGCAAACCGGGCATCCTGGCACTTCACGGAGTCCACCATGGCGCCGACCCCCATGAAAGCTCCATGACTTACGAGGCGCTTTCCCGCTTGCCGTTGGTCCTTCCCGGCATGCAGCACGGTTTGCGGCAACTTCTCGATCGGGAAAGCAGTCACCACGGCATCGATCTGCCCGTACGGCAGCAAGTCGATTCGCTCGAAATCACGCTGGCCCTGCTGGAGAGCGGCGCGATGTGCAGCGTACTGCCCTGGTCGGCGATCGGTGACAAGGTCGCCTCCGGGGCCCTGAGCGCGGCTCGCGTCGGCGCGCATGCACTGGCCCGCACAATGGTCATCGCCCGTAATCCATCGATCGTACTCACCCATGCTTCGGTGCGGATCGAGATGTTGTTGCGGCAACTTCTGGCATCGATGGCGAGCGATGGCTCCTGGTCGGGCCAGGCCATCGAAGAATGACGAGCGAGGTTAGAACCTGATGACGAGCATACCTCTGTCCGGGAAGGTGGCCCTGGTTACTGGCGCAGGCCGGGGCATTGGAAAGCAGATCGCACTTCGGTTTGCCGCCGCGGGCGCGAGCATCATCGTCCATTTCAGCGGCAGCGAAGCCGGCGCCGCCGCGACGGTGGATGAGATCGTCGCAGCCGGGGGCAAGGCAATCCGCGTGCGCGCCGACATCAGCAAGCGGAGCGAAGTCGAGCAGCTTTTCGGTGCGATAGACCAGCACTTTGACCGCCTCGACATCGTGGTGAACAGCGCGGGCGTCAGCGGTGGCGGGAGTCTTGCCGATCTCGACGAGGAGCAACTCGAATGGATGCTCGGCGTCAACTTGCGCGGCCCGCTCTACATTGCCGCGGAAGCGGCAAGCCGGCTGCGCGACGGCGGGCGCATCATAAACCTCTCCTCCAGCCTCGGTGAATTTCCGATGGCGGGCGCAGGCATCTATTCGGCGACGAAAGTGGCTATCAAGAGCTTCACCGAAAGCTGGGCCAAGGAGCTTGGCCGGCGGGGCGTGACGGTCAACACGGTCATTCCCGGCGCCACGGCTCCGGGCATGATGGACCGAGCACCGCAGGAAACCCGTGCCTTTTTTGAGCAAGCCTCCCCGTTCGGACGTATCGGCACAGCGGGCGAAGTCGCAGCGGTGGTGGCGTTTCTCGCCTCACCGGAGGCAAGCTGGGTATCAGGCGCACATATCCTCGCGAATGGCGCAGCCAGCACATGACGACTTTCGTCCTCGTGCACGGCGGCGGCCACGGCGGATGGTGCTGGGCTCCGGTCAGGCGCGGGCTGCAGAACGCCGGCCACGAGGTTTTTGCGCCGACACTCACCGGATTGGCGGACCGCAGCCATCTGCTGTCCCCGGGGCTGGGTCTCGGGACTCATATCACTGACATTGCCGCTTTGCTCAGGTTCGAAGACCTGTATGACGTTGTTCTGGTCGGTCACAGCTACGGCGGCATGGTTGTCACCGGCGCCGCAGATCGCGAAGCGCATCGGATAGAGCGGCTCGTCTACCTCGACGCAGCGATCCCTCAAGATGGTGAAGCGCTGATCGATGTATCGCCCGGCCTATTGCTATTGGCCGGGACCACTCGCATGGTCGATGGCGTTGAACTGGGACTTTGGCCCGACGCGGCAGCGGGGGAGATATACGGGCTCGGCACTTGTCCGCTCAAGGATTGGGCCTTGGAACGCCTTACACCGCATCCTTGGAAAACCGTTACCGACAAGCTGATCCTGAACGATCCGGCCCGCCTCGCTCAAATTCCCCGGACGATCGTAAACTGCCCAACATCATTGGCCAATCGGCCGGAAGCGCTACGCCACCGCTGGCTGTAAGCTAAAACGGTATTGTCGCTCGACACGGGTCATGACGTCATGCTGACGGCGCCGCAGAGCGTGATAGATATCCTGCTTAAAGCCGGATAACGCGCCCGATACATCGTTCTATTTCCCTGGATCACCAGGTTTCTGATCCCCGTACGAGCGAAAATCGAGCCTTGGGATGGGCGGTTTGGGTGTTAGAATGGCTTTGCTCAAAGCCTGGTCGCTCATACGGGAACGCTTCAGGTGGTGAGCGCCCTTTTCAGAAAGCTGACGTGACGCCGAACTCGGCGACGACGCGTCGATAGTCGTAGATTTCGATGGTGGAGCGGTTGCGCTCCCACTTGAGACGGACCAGCGGCGCGAAACTGCCCAGGTGAAGCGCGCGCAAGGTCGCGGCAATGCTCGCGCTGTAGCGATTTTCGATGCGCCGCTCAGGATAGAGAAACAGGCGCTCGTCCGCTTCGAGATGACTATAGCCAAGCGTACCGACCAGCGTGGTGCGCCCCAGTTCCCGGAAAAGATAAGCCGAGCTTCCACCCATCGCCAGCGAGTACCGTCAGCCGGGCCTCGCTGGTGGTGGTCGCCGCTAGGTGGTGCAAGTCGATCTGCCGGTCGAGGGCGTGGCTGTCATCCTGGCCGTCGATCCCTTCATGCACACGTATCGCTGAGTTACCCATCAGTTGCCAACGCCATCGCCGCGTCCGTGATCACGCAGTGGAAGGGCGAACCGGCCTCCCCGGCCCCTGTCCTGCCGGAAGACATCCGCATTGCGCGGCCTTCGATGAGGCGTGCTTAAATCGCAATTGATGCGGGTGACCGAAGTGGGCAGGCTGGGCGGAGCGTGATGACCGACAAGCCTGATCCTCGCCGGCCTCGGCCCCATACCAGGACGATCGTCCGAAGAGCCGCGCGACGTCTCGAGCTGCGCTCTTTCGGCCTGCTCCCAGAGCTCTTCAACCATGTCGAAGGCCTGCGTGCCGCCGTCGCCGTCGCGCTCCCCCTCGTGCTGGCCGTGGCGACCGGACGCGCCGGGTTGGGGTGGGCCGTCTTCGCGGCGTTCTGGACATGCCTTTGCGACAGTCCCGGACCGGACACCCAGCGCCGCCGCCTGCTGGCTATCTTCGTGGGCTGCGGCACCGTCATTTCCTTCGCCGGTTCATGGATCGCCTCGTTCGCGCCCATGGCAGGCATGATCGCGGGGCCGACCATCGTTTTCTGCGCGGTCCTGTGGTCGGCACGTATCCGGTTCGGTGGACTGCTCGGTACGCTGCTCGCGGTCGTCGGCGTGGTGGCAGTCGGTTTCCCGCATCCACCGGCGCAGGCCGCGGTACAAGCCGCCGCCTTCCTCGGTGGCGCGGTCTGGGCCTATCTGCTGATCAATGCAATATGGCGGATCGACGCCGCCCTGCCGCTTTCCCGGGCATCGGACGCCGTCGTCGTGCGCCTGCTCGACATGGCCGAAAGCCTCGTGCAGCTGGGAGACGCGCAGCACCGCGACGATCGCTGGCACCGCGAACATGCCGAACACCGACGCGCGGTACGGCTCGCCATCGAGCGTTTCCGCAGCATGCTGGAACGCTATGGCGAAGACCCTTCCGCCACCGCCCGGTTCGAGCAGGCCTGCGAAGCCTGCGAGACGCTGTTCGGCGCCTTGATCGCGCTGGACCAGGCCTACATCATCAGGGCCGGATCGATCGAGGAGCGCGCCGCCGTCGCCCATGCCTGCAAGACGACACTGCTGGCCTGGGCCCTCTGTTCCCGCTCCGGCGGACGTCGGCGCGACCCGCTCGATTGGGCCGCGGGCCGGCTGCGGCGTCTTCAGGGCCAACTCACCGATGACCTGTTCATCGGCTGTCTGCGGGCATTCGAGAGCGCACTGGAAGGATTGGCCTGTCGCCAATCCGGATCCCCCCTACAGGGCAAGGCTGGGCAGGCACGGCCCCTCCCTGGAGCTTCCCCGGTCGCCCTGCGCCAGGCCGTGCGGCAATCGGTAGGATTGGTCGTCGTCTATCTGTCGGCCATCGTCTTCAAGCTGGGTTACCCCTATTGGGCGGCCATGGCGCTTGTCGTGGTATTGCAGGGCGGCGCCCGGGTGACATGGGCGCGCTGCCTTGAGCGCATCCTGGGCAGCGTGCTGGGCGGGATGCTCGCATGGCTGTTGGTGACGGTAAGCAGCGCTTCACCAGTCCTCGTCATGCTGGCGGTCATCCTGGCGGGCGCGGCGATCGCCATGCGTTCGGTGAACTACACCATCTTCGTCATCTTCCTCACCATGCTTTTCGTGATCGTCGCCGAAATGCTCCAGCCCGGCGCGGGCATCGCCTCATCCCGCATGCTCGACAACGTGATCGGCAGCGTGACGGCGCTGATCGCCGTATTCACCTTGTGGCCCGATTTCGGCGCTTCTCTGAAGAACCGCATCGACGAAGGCATCGACGCCAATCGCCGCTATTTCGAGGCCGTGCGCCGGAACGAGCCGGTTGCCGAAATCGAACAGGCGCGCCGCGGGGCGGGGCTTGCCAGCGTCGAGGCCGAAATAGCCCTGCACGATGTCGGCGGCATGCTGCGCCGACTGTTCCAGTCCGGGCATGGCGGCGAACCGTTGCAGGACCTGCGAAATACCGCGGGCGAAGCCGCGATGGCATGGCACCGGCGGCTCGGCGCTCAGGTCCAGTCAACACCGATATTCGACGAAGGGCGCTTCAATCAAGTTTAGGCATAGCCGAAAGAAGAACTGCTAGGTGTTCAGTTGAAGCACCTGGGCCAGTACAGCAATGGCGATGACATCCGGTTCGCTACCGGTCACACTGGGAAGCCCGATCGGTGCGGTGAGGCGCGCCAGGGCATCTTCGCTCACCCCCTCCGCCAGAAGACGCGCCCTGACGCGTGCGATCTTGGTCGACGATCCGATCAGGCCGACGAAGGCCAAAGGCGCTCGCGTCAGGGCGGCAAGGGCCAGACCGTAGTCGAGCGAGTGGTCATGGGTGAGGATGGCGACGGCCGCATCGTCCGGCGCCTCTTCGAGACATTTTGCGATCTGCTCTTCAGAGATCGCCGTGACCCCGTCAATTTCGGCCGATTCCGGTCTCGTGTCGAACCAGGCGAGTTGCAGCGGCAGGCCGATCGTGTGCCGGGCGATCGCCCTGCCGATGTGCCCCGCACCGAACAGGTAGAACGGCCTCGGCCGCCTTCCCAGCGGCTCCACCATGCGCGTCCCGGCGCCGGGCAGCTCGCCGCGCGCCGACTGGCGCGTGGCCGTTTCACGGCGGAATACCGCGCGTTCGACCCGAGTTTTCTCCAGTGTGGTCACCAGCATGCGCCAGGGCTCGGCATCATGCAGCCAGTCGAGATCGCTCGGATCCAGATGCTCGATGAGTATCCGCATCCGCCCGCCGCAGCACGCATCGAGCCGCGAACCAAGAGGATGATCCTCCACGCGCCAGTTGCCGGGCGGCAGCATCAGTAAGGCGCGCGCCTGTTCCAGCACCAGGCGTTCGAGCTCTCCCCCACCGATAGTGCCAAGCTGGTCGCCGGTGGTCACAAGCATGCGCGTCCCTGCCCCGCAGGGTGCTGCCCCTTCCGTCGCCAGTACCGATACGAGCGCAGAGGGCGGCCCGGGAAGGCGCCGCAGCCAGCCGATCCACTGGGTCATGCCGATACCAACCCGCAGCCGGATCGACCGTCGGACTGCCGCATTTCCCGGTGTCCGAGAGAACTGTCATCAGACATCACGCCGCATGTATCCTCTTGGCGAACGTTGCGTTTTTGTCACGATGTTGCGCTTTTGTTTCAAAAATGTGGCACTTTCAAGAATTCTTGTTGCAGTGCGGAGGCAGGCAAGAGAGCTTTCATTTCACCCGAGTTCAGGCGACTTACGAAAGGGTGAAATAATGAATTCCATGCGTTTTCATTTGCATTGCAGCATGGCCGTAATGGCCTTTGTACTTCCTGCCACCGCCTTCGCACAAGATGATCCCGCTTCGACCGACGCTATTATCGTGACCGGTTCGCGCATTCGACAGAACCCGCTCGACAATCCCAGTCCCGTCGTCACCGTCAGTAACGAGGACTTAGCCAAGACCGGCCTTTCCTCCGTCGCCGATGTGCTGCAACGCCTGCCCAGCGCGGCGGGCGGCCTCAATACCAAGGCCAACAATTCGGGCAATATCGGCAACCCGCAGGACGGCGGCGGCGTAGGTGCCGGCACCAGCGAAATCGACTTGCGCTACCTCCTGGCCAAACGCACACTCGTGCTGGTGGACGGCATTCGTTACGTGAACGCCACGGCGGCCAGCGGCATCCCCTCCACGGTCGACCTCAACACCATTCCCGCCAGCCAGATCGAGCGGATCGAAGTGCTGCAATCGGGGCAGTCGCCGCTCTACGGATCGGACGCGATCGCCGGTGTCGTCAACATCATCACCAAGTCCGAGCAGGAAGGGCTGCGCGCCTCGGGCCAGTTCGGCACCTATCGGCAGGGTGACGGGCATACGCAGGATTACAACGTCAGCTACGGGGTGAAGGGCCCGACCACTTCGGTCGTGTTCGGCGCCAGCTACGTGAAGCAGGACAAGGTCAGCACGGCGGACCGTTCGATCTCGCAATTCCCCAACCCCGGCCAGACTTCGTGCCTGGATTCGCGCGGCGGCTGTTCGTCGGCAGCCGTGAACGGGCGCATCGTCTTCAACGAGGGCAATCCATCGCTACCGGCAGGGGGCAGCATCACCCCCCGCAACCCTCCGCTCACCACCCAGGGCGTCTACGATCCGACGCTTGCAGGCGGCGATTTCCGCGCCTTCACCGATGCCGACCGCTTCAACTTCTCTCCCTACAACTACTTCCTGACGCCGCAGGAGCGCTATGGCTTCTGGGTCAGCGCCAAGCAGGAACTCACCTCCAACATCACCTTCCGAGCCAAGATGGTCTACAACCATCGCAATTCGCAGAACCAGGCCGCCTTCCTGCCGCTGTTCATCGGGCCTGACGCAGGCAACGGCAACTTGCTCGACACCGTCTCGGTCGATGTGACCAACCCTTACAACCCCTTCGGCATCACGCTGAATTCGGGCGCGAACGGGGGACCGGCAACTTACGGTTTCGTCGCCCGCCGCCTGGTCGAAGCCGGGCAGCGCACTTACACGCAGCGCGTCGACACGATGACCGCCAATGCCGGGCTGGATGGCAGCTTCCAGGTGGGCTCGCGCAAGTTCTACTGGGATGTCAACGCCGCCTTCGGCTGGAACGACGCCAAGCAGATCTTCACCGGCAACGTCAACGCCGCGCGGGTGGCGCAGGCACTGGGCCCATTGGCGGACTGCACCGGAGCCTGCGTGCCGCTGAACATCTTCGGCGGCGAAGGCTCGATCACGCAGGCCATGCTCGACTACATCTCGTTCACCGAGCGAGACAGGTCCAGCCAGCGCATGCAAGACTATACCGCCAACCTCACCGGTGACTTATTCGACTTGCCTGCGGGCCCGGTCGGCATCGCGGTCGGCTATGAGCACCGCTACCAGTTCGGCTCGTTCACGCCCGATCCGATCATCCAGGCGGGGCTCGGCGCAGATATTCCCGCGCAGGCCGCGGCGGGCAGCTACAATTCGGATGAGTTCTACGGCGAATTGCGCGTGCCGATCCTGAAGGACACCCCGTTCTTCCAGCTGCTGGAAGCCGACGGCGCGGTACGCCACGCCAATTACTCGACCAGCGGATCCAGCACGACGTTCACCGCGACCGGCCTGTGGAAGCCGGTCTCCGACCTGCTGCTGCGCGCCAGCTATGCCGAAGGGTTCCGCGCTCCGGCGATCGGCGAACTGTTCGGCGCCCAGTCTCGCGCCGACGCCCCGATCGACGACCCCTGCACCAACGTCGCCGGATCGCTGTGGCAAAGTTCCGCCACGGTGCGCACGAACTGCATCGCCAACGGCGTTCCCGCCAGCGGCAGCTATCAGGAGCCGCAGGGCGGCCAGATCGGCACGCTGACCGGCGGCAACGACCAGCTCAAGCCGGAAACCAGCAAGACCCTGCTCTTCGGCGGTGTCTACAGCCCGTCCTGGGCGCGCGGCGGCATTGCCCGCAATCTCAGCCTCGAAGTCAATTACTACGACATCAAGGTGAGCAACGCGATTTCGGCCATCAACCCGCAAGTCACCCTGTCGCGCTGCGCCGAACTGGGCGATCCCAGCGCCTGCGCCAATGTGGTGCGCACGCCCAGCGGCATCATCTCGCGCGTGGTCGGCCTGCTCCAGAACATCGGCAGCATTCGCACGCAGGGTATCGACGTCAGCCTGAACTACACCTCGCCGGATACCGGCGCGGGCACGTTCGGCCTGTCGTTCAACGCCAACCGACTGCTCAAGTATACCGAGACGTTCCCCACGGCGGACGGTTCGGCCACGATCAGCTACAAGGGCACTACGCGCGGTTTCCCGGATCAGTCCTATCCCAAGTTCAAGGGCACCGGCATCCTCTCGTGGTCCATCGCCGGCATCGATGCCTCCTTCACCGGCCGCTACATCGACAGCGTGACCGAGAGCGACGGCCACAAGATGAACAGCCGGTTCTACGGCGACGTCCAGCTTGGCTATACGCCCAGCTTCATGGACAGCGCCTTCACCTTCACGCTGGGCGTGGTCAACGTGTTCAACACCGATCCGCCGCCGTGCAACACTTGCACGGGCCCGAACTACGATCCCACCACCTATGACGTGCCCGGCCAGTTCGGCTACTTGCGCATTTCGGTGAAGATGTAAGCACGGATCCGGGCGCCGGTGCCAGATGCACCGGCGCTTGGTGCCTATTGCCCGCGAAGCGACATTGCAGCAGCGGAAACTGACCCCCGGCCCTGATGCGCTGGCCGCAAAATGCAAGCCGCTCCCACTTCAGCCCGCGGGATGGCGCCCGTGCATCTCGGCGGTCACCACGGCCGCCGCCGCGCATAACCGCTGCGCGCAGACTTCGATCTTGCGCCGATCGAGGTCGGTCGGCAGCCCCGTCACCACCAGCTGGAATGCCACCGTTGCCTCCGGCGAGAACACCGGGGCAGCTATGTAGCTGACGCCTGCCCCCTCCGCCCGCGCGAGGTCGACCAGCTGGATCTCGTCCGCCGAGAGCTGCCCGATCAGTTCGTGCACCCGCGTCCAATAGGCATCGTCGCGGACCTGATCGCTGGCCGTCACCAAGACCTGGCGACTGGCTGCGGCGCCCGGGCCATTCGCGCAGACGGCATAACCGCGCTCACGGATCAGCGGCAACGCATCGCACAAATGATCGAGCACGGAAGCCGCCATGAAAGGCCGAGCCTTGCCAATGTAGCCGTCGATCAGCGTCTGGTCGCCCCAGGCGACGTGGCACAGCCCGACCGGAGGCATGAGCGGGCGCCGTTCTCCCACGCGCGTGAGCCCAAGGTGGGATTGCGGCCTGCCTTCCTTGACCAGCACCACGATCTCTTCGTCCGCAAGGCAATTCGCGCTGCATTGCATATCCAGCTCGGCCGCGAGCCGCGCCAACTCTCGCCGCGCGATCTCGATGCCCTGGTGGCCGGCAATGGCGGCCTGGCCGATGGCGACGAGCGATAGGCCGAGCGAATAGGTGCGGTGCTTCTCATGGCGCGAGAGAAACTGCCCAGCGGCCATCGTCGTCAGCAGGCGATGCGCCGATCCATTGCTGAGCCCGACGTGCCGGGCGATCTCTGCCAGGGTGAAACGCTCGGTCGGATGGGCACCCAGGAATTTGAGGACATCCATGACGCGCGTGGTGGGATTCGACGGATCGGACAATGAGACGGCTCCAACCATCGCCAAGGCGGCGTTGACTTGGGTGACACCCTGACACATCATTCCAGCATTATCCAGTGTCGTTCCAATATTGGAATAACGGGAGATGTCCATGAGCAAGGTTTCCGAGAACGTCGCTTTTGCCCAGAGCGCCGTCGGGGCGGAATATCCGTCGATCCCGGCCATGCGTCAGCGCGAACTCGACATCGCGGGCAAAGTGGTGGTCATAACCGGCGCCAGCCGGGGGATGGGTAAGCAAGCGGCGCTCGACTTCGCGCGGCGCGGCGCCAGGGTCGTGCTCGCCGCAAGGACCGTTAAAACGGATGCCTCGCTGCCCGGCACGATCGGCGAGACGCTTGCGGCCATCGAGGCCGCCGGCGGCGAGGCTATCGCGGTCGCGACGGACCTTGCCGAAGAGGCCGATCTGCGCGCGCTGATCGATGCGGCCATGGCGCGCTTCGGCGGCGTCGACATATTGGTCAACAATGCCGCTGCCACCACCGGCGACATCTGGGGCAAGCCCTTTCTCGACCTCACGCGCGAGGAATGGCTCTACCAGTTCGCAGTCAACGTCCACGCCCCCTTCACGCTGACGCAGCTGGTGGTTCCCATCATGGAAGCCCGCGGCGGCGGACGCATCATCAACTTGTCCACGGGCAGCGGCGAAGTCTTTCGTCAGCCGGAAGAGCTGCCCAAGCTCGGCGCCGTCGGCGGCTTCAGCCTGGCCGTGCCGGGATACTATTCCAGCAAGCGCGCGCTCGACCGCTTCGGCAACGCCATGGCGCCCGAGCTGCACGCCCGCAACATCGCCATTATCGGCCTTCATCCGGGCCTTGTCGCCACCGAACTGGTCGCCATTCGCGTCAAGGAGCGCGGGCTGGATGACAGCGTGGCCGTGCCCATGACGGTGCCTGCGCGCATGATGGTCTACTTCGCGGCCTGCGAAAATCCATGGGAATATACTGGTCGCCTGTTCTGGGCAGAGCGTGAACTGGAAGGACTGGGCATCCCGCTCGCCTGAACAGCCTGAGAAAACGGGCCTAGGCAATATGCCCCAGAACGAACTTCACGCGCTCAGCAATCGATGACAGGGGCAGCGTGACAAGAGCATAGCCCAGCGCCGAGTAGGTCTCCATCATGACATGAAAGGTCGCCTCGGCCTCGGCCAGCGTCTGCTTGCGTTCCTCGTCCTGCCGGAAAATCGCGGGCCATGGCGGGGCCACGAAGACTTTGGGGGCATATCGCCGCAGTTCGGCCGCGCGCATTGCGGGCGCCGGAACGGGCAAGCCGCAAAGTCTCAGGTAGCCGATCACGTCGGGGATGCCGCGATCGAAGAGCACGGTGCCGGGACTGGCTGCAGCTTCACGGTGCGAGCGCATTTCCCAGTTGAGCATCAATGCCGCGAAAGCCGCACGATCCGCCCAGGGGAGAGCTTCGCCGCCGATATCGACCTGGTCCTGGATAATGGCTCTGCCCGCCTCCGGCATGTGCCGGAACCCCTCGGCGGCCAGGGCCTGGATCAGGCTGGTCTTGCCCGAGCCAGGACCGCCGGTGATGACATGGAGATGATCGGTCATGTGTTCGATGTTCCGTTCGAGATCGGATAGGGGGATAGCGCAAGCGGCGGTCTGCCGACACCGCCGCGGCCCTCAGAATGATCCCCCGCTGTTCGAAATCCGGCCTTGCGCAAGGCGTTGCTCCCCCTGCTGGCTCCGTCCTAGAACTCCCCCCTTCGATGTTTGCTGATGGACCGCTGCCCATGACGATCTTCACCGGCCTCTCCGCCTTTCCGCTCACCCCTGCCGACGAAAACGGTATCGTCGATACCGATGCTCTGGGCTTGCTGGTGGACCGGCTGGCGAGTGCGGGCGTCGATTCCATCGGCGTGCTGGGCAGCACAGGCACTTACGCCTATCTCGACCGCGACCAGAGAAACCGCGCCGCCGTCGCAGCGGTGGAAGCAGCCGGCGGCCGCGTGCCTGTCGTAGTCGGCGTGGGCGCCTTGCGCACCTCCTGGACCTGCGAACTGGCCGCCGCGGCCGAACGGGCCGGAGCGAGCGGGCTACTGCTGGCGCCCATGTCCTATGCCAAGCTGACCGAACGGGAAGTGGCGGATCATTTCAAGGCCGCCGCGGGCAGCACCGCCCTGCCGCTTTGCATCTACAACAATCCAGGCACGACCAATTTCAACTTCTCCCACGGGCTGATCGCCGCGCTGTCTCACGTCGACGGGATCGCCGCCGTGAAAATGCCGCCACTGGAAAGCGGGGACTACGCAGGCGAGATCGCCGAGCTTCGCGCCTCGGCGCCGGAGGATTTTCGGATCGGCTACAGCGGAGACTGGTGCGCCGCGCCGGCTTTCCTGGCTGGTGCGGATGCCTGGCACAGCGTGATTGCCGGCATCCTCCCCGCCCCCGCGCTTCGACTGGCGCGGGCCGCCCGCAATGGCGACCAGGCCGAAACCGCCCGCCTGCAAGCGGCCTTCGCGCCGATGTGGTCCCTGTTCCAGCAGCATGGCAGCCTGAGGCTCATCTACGGGATAGCCGAAATGCTGGGACTTCCGGCGGGCAGGCAGCCGCTCCCCTTGCAGGCCTTCACCGGCGCAAACCGCGTCGATGGACTGGAAGAGGCCATGGAGCGCATGACTTCGATCTGAGGCCCAGCCTCGACAGCCGATGCCGAGGCAGGCTCCCGCTCACGTCCGAATGTGGTTCCACACGCTGGAAATGACCACGGACCCCTCCCCTACCGAGGATGCGACGCGCTTCACCGATCTCGCCCGAACGTCGCCTACCGCAAATATGCCCGGACAGGAGGTGGCGTAAGGCGAGCTTCCGCCAACGCTCTCGCCCGTCTGCACGAAACCGCAGTTGTCGAGAGTGATGAGGTCCGCCAGCCACTCCGTGTTCGGCGCGGCGCCGACCATGATGAACAGCGCGCAAGCGGGATGCTCGCGGGTGCCCTGCGCGTCGCGGATGGTCACGGATTCCAGCTTCCCATCCCCGTGAACCGCCACGACTTCGCACTGGTAGTCGATCGAGACAGCGGGGTCGGCCTGGAGCCGACTGGACAGGTAGTTGGACATGGATGCCGCCAGCGTGCCGCCCCGCACCACCACGTTCACATGGGCCGAGGACCGGCTGAGGAACATCGCCGCCTGCCCCGCCGAGTTGCCGCCGCCGATCACCACGGTCGGTGCATTCCGGCAGAAACGCGCCTCGTTCTCGGTGGCGGCGTAGTAGACGCCCTTGCCCTCCAGTTCCGCCAGGCCATCGATGGGCAAGCGGCGGTACTGGACACCCGTGGCGACGACGACGGCTCCGGCCCGCACCCGCTGGCCGTTGTCGAACGTGGCGCAGAACTGCTTGTCCTCCAGCCGGTCCAGCTTCACGACACGCCGCGGCATGGCGAAGCGCGTCCCGAACTTCATCGCCTGAACCTCGCCGCGCCACACGAGATCGGCGCCGGAAATGCCGGTGGGAAAGCCCATGTAGTTCTCGATGCGACTGGAGGTTCCGGCCTGACCGCCGATGGCCGTATCTTCCACCACCAGTGCCCGCAGGCCTTCGGCTCCGGCATAGACACCGGCCGCAACGCCGGCAGGCCCGCCGCCGACGATGACGACATCGAATTCCTCGTCGTCCACCAGTTCCCGATTGAGGCCCAGCAGGCGCGCCACTTTGTCCGGCGTGGGGTCCGCCACGACATTGTTGCGCCCGAAAATGACGGCGGGGGTGTCGTCCGAAACGGAGCAGCTTGTGGCGACGAGCCGGGCATCCTCGCTGCCCAGCGCGTAGCTGGTGTAAGGAAAGCGATTGCGGCTGGCGAATTCGGCGATCCGGCGGATAGACGCGTCTTCGTCCTCCCCGATGAGTACCAGCATCCCGTCACCGGCATCGAGCTGCCGCCGCCGCCGCGCGGCGAGCACGGTGATGATGATGTCGGACATTTCCGGAATTTCCGACATCAGCCGCAACATCACCGGCCTCGGCACCTCGATGACCTTCGTGTCGCTGACCGTCCGCATCGGCAGGGACCAGCTGCCGCCGTCCAGGAAGGACATCTCCCCCATGAACTGTGTCGGCCCGAGCGTCGATGGAACGTGCCGCTCCCGGGTGAACGGGTTCACGACCTCAATCTCCCCTTCCTCGACATAGACGAACCGGTCGACCGGATCGCCCGTATCGACGATGAGCGTGCCCGCGGCATATTCCACCTCGGATCCGGCATCGCGAAGGGCGGCGACGTGAGAGGCTGCCAGGGGCACCCGCTGCATCTCGCGAAGATCTCTGCCTATGGTTTCCAGGACGTGTCTCCAGCTTCACGGATCGGGCGTGCTCGCTAGTCCCTGACATGCGGCTTCCCGCAATCCTTGGCAACCTTCGGGCGACGATCCGATCCCTGGCCATGCCGGCCGCCGCCCACGCGGCTCTCATGACCGCCTCGGGCGACCGGACGCCTTGCACAGCAGGCGGGGCCGACTAAGTTGGCCCGGACGTGCCGCGCTGTAGAGCGCCCTGCCAGCTTCGGCCCCCTCGGCCGCCAACCGGAGAAGATCATGGACCTCACTGGACGCGAACTGAGATCGACGATCGAGGACGGCAGGCTCACCCTGTCGCTTGAGGACGTTCGCATCGACGAGCCGGCCGACGACGAGATCGTCGTGCGCGTGGAGGCCGCACCGATCAATCCGAGCGATCTCGGCCTGCTCCTCGGCCCGGCGGATGTCTCCACCATGGAAAAGCTCGAAGGCGATCGCCCGCGTCTGCGTTTCGCCATTCCGGAGAGCCGCATGTCCGCCGTATCCGGCCGGCTTGGCCAGTCGATGTCCGTCGGCAACGAAGGGGCCGGCATCGTCGTCGCAGCGGGCGGCGGCGCGGCGGCGCTGAAGGGCAAGCGGGTCGGCATGATCGGCGGCGGCATGTTCGCCGACTATCGCCGCATCAAGGCCAGCGACGTGATCCCCCTGCCCGATGGCGCGACTTCGGCCCAGGGCGCCTCGATGTTCGTCAACCCGCTGACGGCCCTGGGCTTCGTCGAAACGGCTAGGCGCGAAGGGCACAAGGCCATCGTTCATACCGCAGCGGCCTCTAACCTGGGGCAGATGCTGCAGAAGATCTGCCTCGACGACGGCATCCCCTTGGTCAATATCGTCCGCTCCGAGCAGCAGGCCGACATTCTGCGCAAGATCGGCGCCAAGCACATCGTCAACAGCCAGGACGAGGACTTCGGCGCCCGGCTGGCCGAGGCCGTCGAGCAGACCGGCGCCACCGTCGCTTTCGATGCCATCGGCGGCGGCACGCTTCCCGGCACGATCCTCCAGGCCATGGAACGGGCTTCGTTGAAGCGGATGACGGAATACAGCCGTTACGGCTCCATGGAGTTCAAGCAGCTCTATATCTACGGCGCCCTGGACCCCTCCCCCACGGTGCTGAACCGCCTTGCCTTCGGGTTCCAGTGGGGCCTCTCGGGCTGGCTGCTCTTCCCCTTCCTCCAGAAAGCCGGCCCCGAAGTGGCGATGAAGCTGCGCAGCCGCGTGGTGGCGGAACTCGATACGACGTTCGCCAGCCATTATTCCCGCGTCATCGGCCTGGCCCAGGCGCTCGATCCCGACGTGCTGCGCGTCTACGAGCGCAAGGCGACGGGCGAGAAGTTCCTGATCGATCCGAGCCTCGGCTGAAGCCTGTCGGCATGGCGGTCAGCGGGCGCCGAACAGCGGCAAGGCCGCTTCCTCTTCCTCGGGCTTGTCGAAGTTCGACACGGTAACGCCCACCAGACGTATGCCCTTGTCGGTCGGGAGGACGGAGCGGATCAGCGCGAGGCTCGCCTCGCGCAAGTCCTCATTGCGGCGGACGACGCCGGGCTGGGTGCGGCTGCGCGTGATGAGCTGGAAATCGCCGTACTTGACCTTGACCGTCACCGTGCGCCCGAAGGCCTGCGCCCGCTCGCACCAGGCCCAGACATCGTCAGCCTGACCGAGCACACCGGCCTCGATCTCGGCGTCGAGCGTGAGATCCCGGTCGAACGTGGTTTCCGAGCCGGAGGACTTGCGCTCACGATCCGGATTGACCGGCCGCTCGTCTATGCCCCGCGCGATGCGGAAGTACCATTCGGCCGAGCTTCCGAAATGCCGCTGCAGGAATTCCAGCGACTTGCCGCGCAAGTCTGCGCCCGTTTCGATGCCCAGCCGCTCCATCTTGGCCGCCGTGACCGGCCCCACGCCGTGGAAGCGCTTCACTGGCAGCGTCTCCACCCAGTCTGCCCCCATGTCTGGCGTCACGGCGAACTGCCCGTTCGGCTTGCGTTGGTCCGACGCCAGCTTGGCGAGAAACTTGTTGTAGGAAATGCCCGCCGAAGCGGTCAGGCCGGTTTCCTCCAGGATGCGCGCGCGGATCTCCTTTGCGGTCTTCCACGCGGTGGGAAGGCCGCGGCGATTGGCGGTGACATCGAGATAAGCCTCATCGAGCGAGAGCGGCTGGACGAGATCGGTATAGTCAGAAAAGATCGCGTGGATCTGCCGCGACACGGCCTTGTAGACGTCGAACCGCGGCGGCACGAACAGCAGGTCCGGGCAGCGGCGCAGCGCCGTGACCGATGGCAGCGCAGAGCGCACGCCGAACTTGCGCGCCTCATAACTGGCCGCCGCCACCACGCCCCGCGCAGCAGCATGGCCGACCGCCACGGGCTTTCCCCGCAGTGCAGGATCGTCCCGCTGCTCGACCGACGCAAAGAATGCGTCCATGTCGACGTGAATGATCTTCCTGTCCGCAGCATCCGGCATATGGGCGGCCTAGCACTGCGCGAACAAAATGTGAACACATGACGTGCGTGGACTGTTCGATCCGTCGGATTTCCGGCACGGCTGCCTTTTCGGCGGCAAGCGAAAGGCGCAGGCAATACCTATCTCGCGGACTATCTCGGGAACATCGATGCCCCGTTGGAGCCGACCATGACGATCCTTGACGCGCGCGCCATTACACGCACGATCGACTGCCGGTTCGATGCGGCCTATGCCTTCGCATCCCCGCCTGAAAACTTTCCGGAATGGGCCTCCGGCATGTCATCCTCGCTGCACCGGGACGGCGAGCGCTGGCTGGCCGAAACGCCCGCGGGCACGGCCACCGTGCGGTTCAGCCCGCCCAATGCTTTCGGCGTGCTCGATCACTGGGTATCCCTGCCCGGCAAGCCGGAAATCTACATACCCCTGCGCCTCGTCGCCAATGGCGAGGGGACCGAAGTTGTCTTCCTCCTGTTTCGTCAGCCCGGCATGTCCGACGAGGACTTCTTTGCGGACGCCGCCACGGTGACGAAGGATCTCGAGGCGCTCAAACGCCTGCTGGAGGCGGAAAGCGCCGAATGACGAGATCGACCGGAACGGTGATAATGTAACGCATCCGGCCAGGCAGGGGACGACAAGGATGACATCGAAAGATCAAGCGGTGAGCGAGAACCAGGCACTGCCCGTCATCGTCACTGAGCGGCTGACCTTGCGCGGGCGGACGCCTGACGATGCCGAAGCCCTGTTCCCGGCGATGTCCGATCCGGGGATCATGACATGGTGGTCCCGAGCGCCTTTTGCCGACCCGCGCGAACTGCGCGAGGATTTCGGGTTGGAGAAAGCCGGATCGTGGCGAACCTGGGCGATCCTGGAAACTGGAAGCCGCCATGCCATCGGCTTCGTCTCGGCCGGGAGCAAACGGCAAGGTGTCAGCGAGGTCGGCTATCTCCTCTCGCGGGAGGCGCAGGGCCGCGGGATCGGCCGCGAGGCCGTCGCCGCAGTGATCGGACAGCTTTTCGCGGAGGGCCAGCGGCGCGTTTTCGCCGATACCGACCCCGACAATCGCGGTTCGATTGCTCTGCTGGAAAGCCTGGGCTTCCGGCTGGAAGGTCATCTGCGCGGCGAATGGCACACTCACATCGGCATTCGCGATTCGCTGATCTTTGGCCTGCTCGCCTCGGAATGGGGCGGCTGAACGGAGCGGATAGCCCAGCCCTATCCGTTCAGCAGCTGATCGCCGATCGATGCGTCGAAATGGGCGGTCATGGCCGCAGCCGCCGCGTCCGGATCACGGTCGGCAATGGTCTGGGCGATGCGGCGGTGGAGACTGAGGATCGCCGCCTTCTCTTCCTCGGTCCGCCGGGTATCCCAGGCGCGCGGCACGGCGAACTCCATCTGCGGCTCGAAAGAGCGGACGATCTGGCTGAACAGGAAATTGCCCGAGGCGGCCGCGATCACCTGGTGGAAGGCAGTATCGAAGGCCGTGATCTGTGCCATGTTGCCATCGGCGCGGGCCATGGATTCCGAGAGAGCGAGGATCTGCTCGGCCTGAAGGTCGCTGCGTTTCTCGGCCGCCAGCGCGGCGATGCGGACTTCGACGGTGCGGCGCACGTCCCATACTTCGGCCACGCTGATCTGCGATGTCGCCACGGCATGGTCCAGCGAGGTGCCGATCACCGAGCCGTCGATCGCACCGACGCGGGGACGTCGGCCATTGCCCACGTCGATCAGGCGCAGGGCAGCCAGTGCCCCGAAAGCCTCGCGCATGACGGCGCGACTGACACCGAGATCGGCAGCGAACTGCCCCTCACCCGGCAGGGTATCGCCCACCTTGAGGTCGTTCGAACGAATATGGCCGCGCACGGCTTGAACAGCCTGCTCCACCAGCGAGCCGCCGCCCTCCGCCATTCGCCCTTCCAGCGTCCTTGTCGTCACGCGGCCAGTCTCCCTGCGCGGTAGTAAGTGGGCGCCTGCCCGAACTTGCGGGCGAAGGCGCGGGTGAAACTGGCATTGTTGAGATAGCCGCAGCGATAGCCGATGGAAGAGACCGGCAGATCGGTGGACAGCAGCATCTGTCCCGCCCGGCGCAGCCGTTGATCGGCAAGGGCGTCGGCCACGCTGCAATCGAACATCTCGCGGAAACCGCGGGTGAGCTTGGCGCGGTTGAGACCCGCTGCGCGGGCGATCATGTCGAGCGTCAACTTTTCCGCCCAGCGTTCCTCGATGATGCGGCGCGCGGCCAGAAGCCGGCGGGTATCGGCGCTGGAAATCACGCGGTCCTGGCTGACGGGCACGAGATCGCCCTGCCCCTGAGCGCGCAGGATATCGCAAAGCAGTTCGATGCTCTTGGCCAGACGATAAGGCGTGCGCGCCATTTCCGGCAGGTCGCAATCGCGAATGGCCAGGGCTATGGCCCGCAAGTCTGCCGGGAGGTGATGGAGCGCACCGTCGGCGGGCAGCGAGGCCGCGCCCAGGATCCGCTCGCAAGCGGCGCGTGCTACCAGCAGGATCACCCGCTCCTGCCGCTCGGCGTCCAGAGACGGGCAATCGGGGGCCGCCACGTAGCGCAAGGTCGCTGCTATGCCCGCAGAGCCAAACGTGACCACGAAAGCGACCGGCGCGGCTGGGGGCGATAGCGCATCGAGCGGCAGCACGGGGCCTGCTCCAACCAGACTGACCATTTCCGGCGACACTTCGATCGCAGCCATTGGGGATTCGTTTTCCATCGCCCCTCCTCTCCTCCTGGCAGGATAACCTATCTGACAGCTTCTGCAAGAGCTATCAGATAGGTTCCAAAGTCGCGGAAAGCGGCGCCCGGCGCATGGCCTGGAGGAACGCCAGGACCGAGACGGCGCCTACGATAGCGCCGACAATCGCCAGCCCCTGCCCCAGATGCGCCTCGCCGCCGAGCAGGCCGCTGACCCAGGCCACCAGCGAAGGTGCCACGCCGAAGCCGACCAGCCCGGCCAGCGCGATGAAGGCGCCGATGGACAATCCGCGCAGTTCGTTAGGGATCAGCACGGTGAGAGCCACCGAAGTTATCAGCCCGGTGACCGTACCGCAGAACATCAGCAGGCCTACCGCAGCGGCGAACAGCGGCACGCTCGGGGCAATGGGAAACAGTGCCGCCGGTACGCCTGCCGCGGCCGCCAGAACCGCGCCGATCAGCAAACCGCCCCGGCGCCCGGTCTTCTGGCCAAGATCCGCCGCAAGCCCGCCGAGGATCGATCCCACCAGCCCGGCCGAAAAGATCAGCGCGCCCATCCATCCGGCGAAGGCCTCAGGCGCCAGGCCATAGCTGCGCGACAGGACCGGCGAGGCCCAGATGCTGGCGGCCGCATCGGCCATGACCACGCTCACTTGCCCGATGAACAGCGGGATCAGGAACGCCCGCCTGGCCCAGAGTTCGTGGACGACGACCGCGAACGGCGCATGGATGCTCGCCTCCACTTCGTGGCGCTCGGGTTCCCGCAAGGCAAGCAGCGGCAGGATCAGGCACACGCTGATCGCGGCCAGCAGGACATGGGTTCCGCGCCATGGGGAAAGGCCGTGCATGAAGGGAAGCGGCGCGTGGATCATGGCGCCCAGCAGCCATCCCGCCAGCGCGAAAGCGCCTGCCTGGCCCAGGCACTTGCCCAGGGTCACGACCAGCATCGCCCGCCCCCGCTGCTCGGGCGCGCAGAGGTCGGCGGTCAGCGAGAGCGCGGCCGTCAGCGCGCCAGTCGTGCCGATGCCCGCCATCATCCGCGCCAGGAACAGCACCGGCAGGTTCTGCGCGAAAGCGGTCAAGAGCGTGCCCACGGTCCAGACCAGCCCCAGCAGAAGCAGCAGTCGAACCCGGTTGCGGCGGTCGACGAGAATGCCGATCGGGATCGAGAAGACCACCAGCGGTACCGCTGCCGAAACGCCCTGGACAAGGCCCAAGGCATAGTCGCTCAGCCCCATTTCCGCCTTGGCGCCTTCCTGCACCATGCTGAAAGAACCCATCATCGTGAAGCCGCCGGCCATGGCGAGCGCCAGGATCAGCAGCGGCATCAGCCGGTGGCGGAAGGAGGGAACCGAACGCGGCGCTTCGAGAGTGAGGCTGGTCATGTCTTGCGATCCCGAAAGGTCACCCGGCCGCCTGGGGGGTACCAAAGGCGACCGGGCGGTTCCGCCCGACCCGGCGGAACCTGGCTCAGGCGTTTTCACTCGGAAAACGCGAAAATCTTGCCCGGATTGAACAGGTCCTGCGGATCGAGCGCCCGCTTGATGAGACGCATCATCTCCACCGCCTCGCCCAGTTCGGCAACGAGCCAGTCCTGCTTGCCAAGGCCGATGCCGTGCTCCCCGGTGCAGGTGCCGTCCATCGCCAGCGCGCGCTCTACCAGGCGGGCGTTAATCGCCTCCACTTCCTCCATCTCCGCGGGAGCATCGGGGTCCATCGAGAAGACGACATGGAAATTGCCGTCGCCCACATGCCCCAGGATCGTGCCCGGAACGCTGGATCCTTCCAGGTCGCGCTTGGTCTCGGTTATGCATTCGGCAAGGCGGCTGATCGGCACGCAGACGTCGGTCGCCCAGCCCACGGCCCCGGGGCGCAAATTGACGGCCGCGTAATAGGCCTCGTGCCTTGCCTTCCAGAGCTTCGAGCGCTCTTCCGGCAGGTTAGACCAGCGGAAGGCGCTGCCACCGTTCATGTCGGCGATCTCGCGCACGGTTTCCACCTGCTCCTCGACATAGCGGCTTGAGCCGTGGAATTCGAAGAACAGCGTGGTCAGTTCCGGGTAGTCGAGCTTCGACCAGCGGTTGACCGCCTTCATCTGCAAATCGTCCAGGATCTCGACACGCGCCAGCGGCACGCCGAGCTGGATCGACTGCACCACGGTATCCACCGCGCCTTCCAGCGTCTCGAAACTGCATACGGCCGAGGAAATCGCTTCGGGAATGGCGTGAAGGCGCAAGGTCACTTCGGTGATGATGCCCAAGGTGCCTTCGCTGCCGATCATCAAGCGAGTGAGATCGTAGCCCGCCGCCGACTTGCGCGCCCGGCGTGAGGTGCGGATGTCGCGGCCGTCCGGCGTAACGACCCGCAGCGACAGGATCGCCTCACGCATGGTGCCATATCGCACGGCGTTGGTGCCCGATGCCCGCGTTGCCGCCATGCCGCCGATGGTGGCATTGGCGCCCGGATCGATGGGAAAGAACAGCCCCTGGTCGCGCAAGTGTTCGTTGAGCTGCTCGCGCCGAACGCCGGCCTGGACGGTACAGTCGAAATCCTCGGCATTGACTGCAAGGATCGCATCCATCTGGCTGAGATCGACGGTGACGCCGCCCCTTACCGGCAGGGCATTGCCCTCGATGGACGTGCCCGCGCCATAGGCCACGATAGGCACGCCGGCCGCCACGCAGAGCCTTACCAGTTCGACCACGTCCTCGGTCGAACGGGCGAAGACCACGGCGTCCGGCAGCGCGGGCTCGAAATGGGCCTCGCTCTGGCCATGCTGGCTGCGGATCGCCTCGCCTGTCGCCAGACGTTCCCCGAAGACTGAGTGAAGGCTATCAAGGAAGCCCTCCGGCAGGGGCTTGCGGGGCGGTTGGGGGGGAGACGCGCCCATCGGATCAGAACCGGAAGCTTGCGCGCACGCCGTAGCGTCGCAGGTCGCCGATGATGCCCAGGTCCGATGCCGGCAGGCCCGCCAGCGCCAGAGTGGTCTTTTCGATGTAGGAGTCGAAATACTTCTTGTTGAACAAGTTGTTGCCGAACACGGAAAGCTCGATCCCGTTTTCCATCCGATAGGTGATGGAGCCATTGAACAGGACGTAGCTTTTCAGGATCGTGGGCGTCGTCTGGTTCAGGCTGGCGGCGGAGCGGCTGCCTTTGCCATTGACGCTGGCATTGAAGGTCAGGCTGTCCGCGCCGATCGGCACGACGTAATCGCTGGAGAGGTTGAACATCCAGTCCGGCTGGAAGGTCAGCCGGTCGGTCGCCAGCGTACGGCCGGTAACCTCGGTATATTGCGAGGAGTCGGTCAGGCGCGCATGCATGTAGGTGGCGCCGCCCGAGAGCGTCCATTGCTCCACCGGCCGATAGCTGAACTCCAGTTCCGCGCCGTAGCTTTCGACATCGCCCGAATTGAGATCGACGGTGACAAGGCCGCCGGTCGAGGACGGAGCGATGGAATTGAGGCCAATGTAGTCGCTGTAATCGTTGTAGAAGAGATCGCCCGAAAGGGTGAAGCTGCGGTCGGCCGAAAAGTACTTGGTGCCCACTTCGTAAGTCCAGGCGGAGTCGCCCTTGTACTTGCGGACGGGCGCGGTCACCGCATTGAACCCGCCGCCGCGATAGCCGCGTGCGACCGAGGCGTACGTCATCAGTTCGGGCGTCCAGTGGCGCGTGACCGAAAGGCGCGGTTCGACCTGGTCGGACTTGAGGCCGACACTGCCCGCGGCGCCCGCGTTGATCGCGCCGCTCGCCGAGCGGTCCTCATGGTCGTAACGCAGACCCAGCGCCACTTCCCAGTCGGGATTGGGCTTCCAGAACACCGTACCGAACGCGGCATACGTGTCGGCCTTGGTCCGGTTGCTGTTGTTGTTGGTGAGATTGAAGGGAACGATCAGCGTCGCCTGGTTGGAGCGCGTATCCTCGCGGCTGTAGAACAGGCCAAACAGGGTGGAGAGCTGGTCGCTGAGCTTGGTGTCGAAGCGCAGCTCCACCGTCTTGGTGCGCAGGCTGTCGCTGGAGGCCTGGCGCACGATGTTGAGCGGGCCGAAGTCACCGTCGGTATCGGGCGCGCTGCTGTTGCGCGCGTCGTAGGCGGCCTGGAGCGTCACGGTGGTGGCGATGGCCTCGATCGGCGTCTCGACCTTGGCATTGACGCCGCGATACTTGTAGGTCGTGGTACCCAAGGTGTTGAACTGGTTGCTGCGCGAATAGTCGGTAGGGCCGGTGACGCGGGCGTAGGGGACATTGGTGCCCTTCACCCAGTCGTAGTAGCCGTTGACCACCAGCGTCAGGTCTTCGGTGGGCGTCGCGCGGATCGTGGCGCTGACCGAGTCCGTATTGAACTTGTTCGACTTGCCGCCGATCGTGGTGTTGTTGATGAACCCGTCCTGCTGGCGGTGCGAGGCACCGACGCGAACCGCCAGCTTGTCCGTAACGATCGGCGCCGAGACCGAGCCTGAAACCAGCCACGAATCGTCCGGCCCGGCATAGCTGGCCTGTCCGCGCGCCTCGAACTCGTTGCCGGGCTGGCGGGTGATGACATTGATCGCGCCGCCCAGCGTGTTCTTGCCGTAAAGCGTGCCTTGCGGGCCGCGCAGCACTTCGATCCGCTCGACGTCGAGCAGCGGATTGTTGAGGTAAGCGGTATTGGGGCGGTAGATGCCGTCCACGAACAGCCCGACACCAGGCTGGACCGACTGGACAAGCGTTACGCCGACGCCGCGGATCGAAACGAAGGCGCGGCCGGCACCGTCGCTGCTGATATTGAGACCGGGCGTCAGCACCGCTGCCTCGCGCACGGAGTTGATGTTGCGCTTGGCCAGCGTGTCTCCCGAGACGGCCGTGACCGCGACGGGTACGTCGAGCAGGGTCTCGGTGCGCTTGCGTGCGGTGACGACGATTTCGGGAGCGGCGCTATCGGCCGAAGCGGCCGGTGCGCGCTCCTGCTGCGCGATAGCCGGCGATGCGGCCAGAGCTAGACACGATGCGCCGACAGACAGGCAAACCCTGAGATTCATAGATCCTCCCTCGCTACCGCCTGCCGAGGTCCATGCCTGGCAAGTCGGCCAATTCAACCTATAAGACAGGTCTAACCTATCTGAAAGGTCCTTGGGGAGTCATTTCGAGTTTGCCGATCGGCGCAATGTGTTGACCGATCGGCATCGGCGGGGAGACGGTGGGCGCCTGCAGGCCTGTTTTCCCGCATGAAAAATGCCGATAAAACAAGTCATCCTGAAACGGATCCAGGATGACGTCGTGAGTGGAAGATGGCTGGTGCTCTTACGGCTACCAGCAGGTGTAGCCCCCATCGGCCAGCACGATGCTGCCGGTCATCAGGCTGGCCGCATCGGAAGCGAGGAAAGCGACGACAGAGGCGACTTCCTCCACTTCACCGAGACGGGCCATCGGCGTGGAGTCGATCCAGCGGCGATACATCTCGCCCTGCTTGTCGGCGAACTCGTTGAGCGGCGTGCGGATGTATGTGGGCGCCACGGCATTCACCCTGACGCCCCGGTCCGCCCACTCGGCGGCAAGGCTGCGCGTGAGCTGATGGACGGCCGCCTTCGAGGCGTTGTAATAGCTCTGACCCTGCGGCCGATTGACGATGAAGCCGCTCATCGACCCGACATTGACCACGCTGCCACGCCCGGCCGCGAGCATGTGCCGGCCGAAAGCGCGGGCGCACCAGAAGGTGCCGTTGAGATTGACATCGATGACGTTGAGCCAGTGCTCGTCCTCGACCGTTTCGGCCGCCGTCTCGCTGCGCGCAATGCCGGCATTGTTCACCAGGATATCGATCGCACCCAGTTCATCGGCGACCTGGGTCACCCGGGCGGAGTGAGTCACGTCCATGACACGGCCCTCGCAGACATAGCCCTTTTCCCGCATGGTCCCGCGGGCGCTCTCGATGGCGGCCTCGGACAAGTCGGCGATCACCACCTCGGCGCCCATCTCGGCCAGCGCCTCGACGCAGGCGAGCCCTATGCCGCTGGCGCCCCCGGTGACGAGCGCGCGGCGCCCGTCCAGTTTCAAGCGTTCAAGATACATGGCAAGTCCTCAGGGAAGGAAGGGGGCGATCGGGAACGGCGGTTCCTCGACAGCTTCGCCGCGTTCCAGCTGGAACACGGCGCGATGCTCTCGGGTGAATTCGCGCCAAGGCAGGCTGCCGTCGCGGGCGAAATCCACCCAGATGCGGTGGACGCGGTTTGCCAGTTCCTGCGGAGGATTTTCCCCGCAAAGACCGTCGGGACCGGTCGTCGTGGCCAGGGAGTCGAACACGAAGGGCAGTTCCATGGCGTGGGCGGCGCCCAACCCGCCGAACAGCGGGGAGCGCCACTCGAACTCGTACATATGCGTTCGGCCCTGGTGTTCCTCGGCAAATCGGCGCGCCGGCCAGCGGAAGACCAGATCGTTCGCCGCATCTGTGAAGGCATGGCCCGGCTTCACCCCGCGGCGGCCCATGCCGTAAGCCTTGAGCAGCTTGCGCGCATGCGGATGGACGCGGTGGAACACGTACGTTGCCAGGAGCCTGCCGATCTTCTCACGCAGCCCGCTCGGCACGAAGTAGAGGTTCATCTCCTCGGCATTGGTACCGATCAGCAGGTCTATTTCCGCGCCGGTGCCGGCCTTCAGCGCATCGAGCGGTTTCAACGGCAGGACATCGTCGCCATGGACCGGAACGAAGCGGCTGATGCCGAACACCGGTTCGTGCCCTTCGGCGTCGCGCAAGTCGAGCCGGGTGGTGGGCAGGCTGACTTTCTCCACCGCGTCCAGCAACGTCTCGCCGGGCTCGACACTGCGATAGCCTTCCGCATCCGGGGAAATGCGCAGGAGCTTGGCCAGCTTGCGGACGAGCCGCTGCGCCACCGCGATGTCGCGGGTCATGCGGCCGTGCCCGCTCTGAACGATGGCCCGGCGGAAAAGGCCCTTGGCGAGCGGCGAGGCCACAAGATCGGCGATCGCCATGGCGCCCGCGGATTCCCCGAAGACCGTGACATTGCCCGGATCGCCGCCGAACGAGACGGCATTGCACCGCACCCATTCGAGCGCGAAAAGCATGTCGCGCAGACCGAGATTGGTGGGCACGCCCGGAATGGGCAGGAAACCATCGACACCCAGGCGGTAGTTAATCGAAATGAAGACGATACCGTCCCGCGCGAAGCTGCTGCCGTCCTGGACCGGCGCGTCCTTGCTGCCGATCACGAAGCCGCCGCCATGGATGAACACCATGACCGGTATTCTCCGGCCGTCCTCGGCCTGGCCATCGCCGGGCGCGAATACGTCCAGCGTCAGGTATTCATCGCCGTGCCGCCAGCCCTCGCCGACAAGCGCCGCAGCGTCGAGGCCAGGCACCCCCTTGACGCGCTGCGGGGCGTTCGGTCCGGGTTGGAGAGCGTCACGCACTCCGTCCCATGGCGCCGGATCGCGCGGGATTGCAAACCGGGCCGCGCCGACCGGTGCCGCCGCATAAGGCACGCCCCTGAACCGCGCGACGCCTCCGTCCACGATGCCGCGTATCGCTCCCGCTGTTGTCCGGACGATCACCCTTGCCTTCTCCCTGCCATTTCTCGGCTTTTCAACGCGAGAATAGCGGCTTGGGGGCCTCCTCCCACCTGCTTTTACTATGCAGATCGGCGCAATTCGATTGCCTTCCGGCCGAGGAACGCCGCCGGGCGGTCAGAAATAGATGTCGATGTAGTCGGTCAACGCGTCGCACCATTCGAATTCCCGCAGCCGGTAATAGCTGCGGTTCTGAGTGATGGCGAAGTGCCAAGACTTGTCCTGCGAGCATGAGCGGCCGGGATCCGGCGTGTTCGTAATGCTGATGCGGCCCTGGAAGGTGAAGTAATCGGCGCCGATCTCGGTTATCGTGCCGTCCAGCACCAGCCTGCCCGGCCCGCCCGCTTCCGCCTGAGTGCCATGCAGCTTCCACACATCGCCCTCGCGCCGGACATCGGCGCTGCCGCGTCGATCCCAGTCGATCCATTGCAGGGTCAAACCCTTGTTCGCCAGAAGCCGTGCCGCCCCTCGCTGGTCGAGGATGCGGGTCGCCTCGCCCTGGCTGACGGCGCGCGGCGGCGCCTCGTCCGCCTGCGCTGCGGGACCGCTGGCCGCCAGCAGGATGAGCGGCATGAGAATGTGCAGTGCAGTGGCTTTCATCGCCTTGGTTGCCTTCTTCGCTGCCGGATGTGGTCGATCGCCGGGCAGGATAGGCGGGGTTCGCCGCTCTTTCCAGTGGCTTGCGGGAAATACCGGGTCGAGGCCGGCTCCTCCCGGCGGCTATGCGGGGACCTGTTCAATCTGACAGTCACGCTCAGAAAATCAGCCATTAGTCTCGTGCGCAAAGCAGCGCCCGCATCGAACGAGTCTCGGCAGGACCGGGTTGAGGCAGGGCCGCTCGCCAAAAAAATCGACACGGGAAAATCGAAGCAAAAGGGAGACAAAGGATGGGCGAAGTCCCCGAATGGGACCTGGAAGCTGACGTCGTGGTGCTCGGATCCGGCGGCGCGGCCATGACGGCGGCGATCTCCGCACACGATTTTGGCGCGAAGGATGTCGTCATCCTGGAGAAGACCGGAATGGTCGGCGGCACCACGGCCATGTCCGGAGGCATGCTCTGGATCCCGGGCAACCATCACCAGGTCGAGGCCGGTATCGCGGAATCCGACGAAGACGTGGTGGCCTACCTCGATGCCCTGGCTCCGGGCGCGCTCGATCCCGATACGCTGGGCGCCTTCATGGAATGCGGGCCGGAAATGATCCGCTATCTGGCAGACAGGACGCCGGTGCGCTTCCATGCCTACGCCGATTTTCCCGACTATCAGCCCTATATGCCAGGCGCGAAACCCGAAGGCGGGCGCTCGCTGGACAACGATGCCTTTTCCTTCGAAAGACTCGGCAAATGGGCAACGCGGGTCAATCCCACGAAGATGGCCTATCCCGTCCGCGGCAGCCTCATGGAAGCGATCAACGGGACGCTGGATGAAGCCACACTCGCGGAGCGCGAGGCGGGCGACTACCGGGGGCTGGGCCAAGCGCTGGCCGGATCGCTGTTCCGGGCCGTGCTGGACCGCGACATTCCCGTCCAGTTCGAAAAGCGCGCCCGCAAACTGGTGAAGGACGGCGACCGCGTGGTCGGCGTCGTGGCGGAAGACGCCAATGGCCGCGATTTCCGCGTGCGCGCGCGCCGCGGGGTGGTGATCGCCACCGGCGGTTTCGAATGGAACGAGACACTGGTGAAGACCTTCCTGCGCGGTCCGCTGACCGGCCCGGTCAGCGTCCCGGAAAACGAGGGCGACGGCCTGCTCATGGCGATCGAGGCCGGCGCGCAGCTTGGCAACATGCAGCATGCCTTCTGGCAGCAAAGCGTGCTCGAATTCGAGCCGCAGCACCGCGCGGCCAAGCCAAACTACCTGCTCGGCTCCGACGAACGCGCCCGTCCCGGCGCCATCCTCGTCAACCGCGCCGGCAAGCGCTTCGTCAACGAGGCCGCCAATTACAACGCCATGGGCAAGGCACTGCACGCCTTCGATGCAGGCACTCACGCCTATGCCAACCTGCCTTACTGGCTGATCGTCGACCAGCGCTACCGCGAAAAGTACCAGACCTTCAACACGCCGCCGGGCGGCCCTACCCCGTCGTTCATGATGAAGGCTGACACGCTGGAGGAACTGGCGGAACAGGCAGGCATCGATGCCAAGGGGCTGACTGCCACCGTTGCTCGTTTCAACGACATGGTGCGCAAGGGGCACGACGACGACTTCAACCGCGGAGACAACACTTACGACAATTTCTATATGTGGGGCGATGCCGAATTCGACCCGCCTTACCGGACGCTGGGCGTGATCGATCGGGGGCCCTATTATGCCGTCAAGATGGAGTCCGGTGCGCTCGGGACTGCCGGCGGCCCCAAGACCAATGCCGATGCCCAGGTACTGGACTGGAGCGGCCATCCGATCCCCGGCCTCTACGCTGCAGGCAATGCCATGGCGGCCGTGCTGGGCGAGGCCTATGGCGGTGCGGGCGGGACTTTGGGACCGGGGATGACTTTCGGCTATATCGCCGGGCGCCATCTCGGCACGTATATTCCCAATCACTGACGCGGGACGGACGGACCGGCGCAACCTTTCCCAGCGCCGGTTCCCTCAGCGAAAGCGCTGGAACAGGCGCTCGCTGCCCAGTGCCGCCTGGGCATGTTCGGCCATGCCGCGCTCCGCGGCCGGCGCATCCCCCAGTCTGATCGCGGCAATTACCGCCAGGTGATCGCGGTGCGCCGAATGGAGGTGGGCGAATTCGTCGGCCGGCTCGTTTTCCAGCGCGAGCGCAACAGCCGAAGCGAACGGCAAATGGTCGTTCCGCTCCAGCGCCTGGCCGATCGAAGGGTTGCCGCTGGCCTCCACCAGCAGGTTGTGGAATGCCAGATTGTAGTCGTGGAAACGATCGACATCGCCCTGGGCTAGAGTGCCTTTCGCGAAGATCGCCTCTCCCTCGGCAAGGCAGGCCGCAAAGCGTGCGTCTTCGGCCGGGGTCAGTCCGCGCACCGCGAGCCGCCGCGCCGCCAGGCCCTCCAGCACGCCGCGAACCTCGATCGCGCCGTGAATGTCGGCCGCGGAAATGGAGCGCGCCGCATAGCCACGCGCCCCGAGTTTTTCGACCAGCCCCTCGGCCTCCAGCGCGCGCAGCGCCGTGCGCACCGGCATGCGCGAGACGCCGAGGGCCTCTGCGGTGGCGATCTCGGCGATCCGCTCGCCGGGACGAAAACTGCCTTCCGCGATCATCCGCCGCAACGAGATGATGACGTGCTGGCCGGGCTTCAACCGGCGACCGCCTTGCGCTTGGGCATTCCGTTCATCGTCCATGGCCTGCTTTCGTCGGCACGAGGCGAACTGTCAAACCCCGCCGGCTTCCTCCCGCGCCGGCTCGGCGGGCAGATCGCCCGCGCTCGCCGCCCCGTTCGGCTCCGGGTTCTCGGCGGCGATGGCCCGGTCGATCATCATGCGCGATCGCACGCCGCCGGCATCGATGTTGAGCTTCAGCAAGCGCCGTTCCGGCCAGCGCAGCAGGTTCGCCTGCTGTTGCTCCAGCATGTCGAGGTCTTCCGAGAAGATCTTGCCCTGGCCTTCGCGAATGGTGTCCGTAAGCGCTGCATCATCGACGGCAAAGCGGCGCGCCATGCCCCAGAAGTAGTGATGGCTGGTCTCGGTTTCGGGCGTGATGAAATCCACGACGATGCTGGAGGCCTTGGCCGCTTCCGGCGCGTCGTAGCCGCCCTGGCCCTCAAGCGCCACGCCCACTTCGATCATGACATGGCTGGGCAGCGAGAAGCGGCAGACCTGCCAGCGGTCGACCGTGGCATCCTCGCTGAGCCCGGCGCCGCGCAGCGCCATGCGCCAGAACGGCGGGGCCTTGATCCCTTCCATGAACCGGCTGGTGACCACTTCATTCTCGTCGGCCCGCGTGCGGACCGGCGCCTCGTCGATTTCCTTCTGGCCGATGCTGGCGGCATGGACATACGTCTCGTGCGTCAGGTCCATCAGATTGTCGATCATCAGGCGGTAGTCGCAGGCGATGTGGTAATAGCCGCCGCCATAAGCCCAATCGTCGCTTTCCGCCCATTCCAGTTGGTGCAGCCGCGCAGGATCGGCGGCCTCGGGATCGCCCGGCCAGACCCAGATGAAGCCGAAACGCTCTATCACGGCGAAACGGCGGCCGGCCGGGAAACCACCGACCTTCTGGCCGGGCATTTCCGCAGCCTTGCCAAGGCAGTCCATCACCAGCCCGTGATAGCCGCAGACCAGCCGCCCCTCGCGCATGAAACCGAGCGAAAGCGGTGCACCCCGGTGAGGGCAGAAATCTTCCAGCGCCGTGGGGACGCCATCCGGCCCGCGAAAGAACACCATGCGCTCTCCGCAGATCGTTCGGCCGAGCGGGCGGTCTTCGATCTCATCGGGTGTGCAGGCGACGTACCACGCGTCTTTCGGCCAAATCCGGCCCTGCCCTGCTTGCATTGCGCTGCCCATACATCCGCTCCTGTGAATCGTTATTGGATCCAATAATGGATTTATTGGATCCAATGTCAAGGAACGGATCGCGGCAGGCGCGGGAAGATTTTCAGAACTTCATGGAAAAGGGATCACGCCGGTCGCCCGAAAAATCGATGAACACGTTCCTGGTCTGCTGGAATTCCTGGATCCCCGCCTCGCCTCTCACCCGGCCGAAACCGGAGTCCTTCATTCCGCCGAAGGGCGCCTGCGGCGCGGCCACGCGGTAGGTATTCACCCATAGCACGCCAGACTGCACGGCACGCATCATGCGCAGGCAGCGATTGATGTCCTGCGACCAGACCCCGCTCGCCAGCCCATAGGGCGTATCATTGGCGATGGAGACGGCTTCCTCCTCCTCGTCGAAGGGGATGATCGACAGCACCGGGCCGAAGATTTCCTCGGCGGCCACCTTCATGTCGTTGCGCACGTCGGCAAAGATGGTGGGCTCGATGAAGAAGCCCTTCTCCAGCCCCGGCCCCTCGGCCCGGCCGCCGCCGGCGACAAGGCGGGCGCCGTCGCCCCTGGCCGCTGCGATGAAGGAGAGGATCTTGTCGAACTGCGGCTCGTTGGCCGCCGTGCCCATCTCTGTTTCGGGCAAACGCGGGTCACCCATGCGGATCTGCGCCGCCCGCGCGGCAAGGCCTTCGACCATGCGCTCGTAAATGCCGCGCTGCACCAGGAGACGCGATCCGGCGATGCAGGTCTGCCCGGTCGCGCCGAAAATGCCCGCGAGCGCGCCGATCAGGGCGCGGTCGAAATCGGCATCGTCGAACACAATGTTGGGGCTTTTGCCGCCCAGTTCCATCGTCACCGGCTTGAGGTTCCCGCCCGCCACCGCCGCGATCTTGCGGCCGACGCCCGGACTGCCGGTGAAGCTCACCTTGTCGACCAGCCTGCTGCCCGTCAGCGCCGCGCCCACTTCGCCCGCGCCGGTAACGACCTGCACCACGCCTGCCGGAAAGCCTGCCTTCTCGCACAGCTTCATCATTTCCAGCGTGGTGGTGGAGGCATGTTCGCTGGGCTTGAGGATCACGCAGTTACCCGCGGCCAGGGCGGCCGGCAGCGTGTTCGTCAGGATCGCCACGGGAGAGTTCCACGCCGTCACGCAGGCCACGACACCGTAAGGCACGCGTATGGCGAAATCGAGCGTGTCCTTCTGGTCCAGCGGAACGACATCGCCGTGCATCTTGTCGGCCCAGCCCGCATAGTACCGGAAGATCCGCGCGGCATAGCCCATCTGGTTGTGGGTCTCGCGAATGACCTTGCCGTTGTCGGTGGTTTCCAGCAACGCCATCCGGTCGGCATCGGCGTCGAGCAGGTCCGCCACGCGGTTGAGCAGCTTCGCCCGTTCGCCCGGCGTGGTCTTGCTCCAGACGCTATCGAAAGCCCGCCGCGCCGCGGCAATGGCGGCCTCGACGTCCTCGGCCGTGGCGACGGCGATATGGGCGTGGATCGACTGGTCGTAGGGATTGATGGCGGGTAGCGTGCCTCCATCGGCAGCCGCGCGCCACTGGCCGTCGATATGGAGCTGGTACGTCTCGGTCATCGTCTTCTCCCGGTCAGGCGGTGCGCACGGTGGCGATCATGTTCTTCGCCTCGCCCTGCTGGGTCCAGAATTCGCCGCCCTGGTCCGTCACGTTGCCGCAGACGTGCAGGGGAATGCCGTCGAAGGCGGGTTGCTGCCCGCGGAAATCGAAGCCGGTGACGGGCCGGCCAAGTCCCTTGCCCGCCAGTCGGATCAGGAGCGCCGCCTGCAGCGGACCGTGGACGACCAGCGCGGGATAGCTTTCCTCGCCCATCGCATAGGGCCGGTCGTAGTGGATACGGTGGCCGTTCATGGTGAGCGCGGAATAACGGAACAGCAGCACCGGATCTGGCGCGACCGTTTCGGCCCAGGCCGCATCCGGCACGGGCACCGCGACCGGCAGCGGCAGGAGGCCGGGCGCGGGATCGCGGTAGACCAGATCCTGCTCCTCGCTGACGGCGATGCCGCCTCCGGCATCCAGTTCGTGGCGGACGGTGACGAAGACGAGCGTGCCGCTTTTCCCGACCTTTTCAGTGACGGCCGTGATCGTCGAAGTACGCGTGACGGTTTCGCCCAGGTGAAGCGGCTGGAGGAACGTCAGGCGTCCCCCCGCCCACATCCGGCGCGGCAGCGGCACGGGCGGCAGGAAGCCCCCCTTGGCCGGATGGCCGTCCGTGCCCAGTGCGGCCGGCGGCTTCACGTCCCAGAAGTGCAGCCAGTGATCGAGCAAGGGCAGCGCATCGCCCGCCGTCAGTGCGCCCGCGCCGCCCAGCGCCACGTCGAGCGCATTGCTGCGGGCGGGATCGAGCACATCGGTCGCGGTCTGGCTGCGGCCAACCCAGTCTTCGTAGACGCTCAAGCGGTAACTCCCATGCGTTGGTGCAGCAGCGGCAGGCCAGGGCGCGGCCAATCGACCGCGATCAGCAGGCCGCGGCCGGAAACGGTGATCCAGGCGGTCTTCATGGCGGGGCCGCCGAAGCAGATATTGGTGCAGTAGGGCTCCGGCCCCTGCCAATATTCCAGTTTCTCCCCTTCGGGTGAAAATACGCTGATGCCGCCGGTCACCAGTGTCGCGACGCAGATGTTGCCATTGGCCTCCAGCGCCATGGAATCGAAGCGCTGATAGCCGGTCGCCTGGCCGTGCAGGATCCCGCCATTGGGGGAAGGCCATGCCTGTTTCGACACTTCGCCGCGCCCGGAGATCGGCCAGCGCCAGAGGCGGCCGGTCTCGGTCTCCGAAACATAGAGCGTGCGCTCGTCGGGCGAGAGCCCGGCGCCGTTGGGCGTCACCATCGGGAATATCGCCTGCCAGATCCACGAACCGTCCGCCGCCGCGTGATAGACGGCGCCGCTATCCATGACGCGGCCGTAAGTCTTGCCGTGGTCGGTGAACCACATGTCGCCATTCGCGTCGAAGACGATGTCGTTGGGGCCGTTGATCGGCACGCCGTCGCAATGGGTGTAGAGCGTCGTGACCTCGCCGGTCTCCAGATCGACCCGCTGGATCGATCCCCCCGCATAATCGTGCGCGCGGCCGTGGGGCCGCATATAGCCACGGGTGTCGAAGATATCCTCGGTCAGCCAGTGAAAGCCGCCGTTGTTGGCGACGTAGCAGGCGCCGTCCGGGCCGATCGCCGCGCCGTTGGGACCGCCGCCCAGCTCGGCCACGACCTGCTTGCGCGCATCCGGCCAGACCCGGATCAACCGCCCGCCCTTGATCTCGACGACCAGCACCGAGCCGTCGTCCATTGCGATGGGGCCTTCGGGGAACAACAGTCCCTCCGTGACCACGCGGTAGTCCAGCTTGCGTTCCTGCATCGGGCTCTCTCCCATCCGGCCGCCGCTATCTGCGGTCGACCACCTCGATCACGCCGGGGAAGTAACTCTCCCCAAGGCCCTGGTCGATTGCCGCCTGGTAGTATTCGGCGGCCAGGCGCGGCAGCCGGGGCTCGACGCCCATCTCCTCGGCCAGTTCGATCGTGTAGCCCAGGTCCTTGAGCGTATAGGCCATCGGAAAGGCCTTTGCCGGAAAGGCCCGCGGGACCATCGCCTTGAGCCCGTGGTTTCGCAGCGCGAAGCTGTCTCCCGAACCGAGCGAGACCGCCTCCACCAGTTTGGCGGGCGCTACTCCCGCCCGCTCTGCCACCACGAACATTTCCGCCAATGCGGCCACTTGCTCGAACAACAGGGTATTGTTGATGAGCTTGACCACCTGCCCGCAGCCCACCGCGCCGCAATGCGTGACGTCGGAGCCCATGTAGCGCAGCAGCGGCTCGATCCGCGCGAAAAGTTCCGGATCGGCGCCAACCATGATGGAGAGCGTACCGTCGATGGCCGCCTGCCGCGTGCGCGCCACCGGCGCGTCCGCGAAAGCGATGCCCTTTGCAGCCAGCAAGTCCGCAACGTCGCGCGCTTCGGCCACGGCCGTGGTGGACAGGTCTATCACCACCGTCCCGGGCGCGGCATGGGCCGCGATTTCCGCGCAGACCGCCCGCACCTGCTTGCCACCGGGGAGCGAGAGGAACACGACCGAGGCCGCGCGCGCCACTTCCGCCACCGAAGCGGCGCCCCGCGCGCCGCCATCGACTTGCGCCCGCAGCGCCTCGGCATTCATGTCGAAGGCATGGAGCGGCGCGCCGTGCTTCTTCACCGCATTCGCGCACATACCGCTGCCCATGACGCCAAGGCCGATGAAGCCCAGGCTTGCTGTCTCGCTCATGTCCATCCTCATCCCGCGATCAGTGGATCACTTCGGCCGCCTCGAGCGCGAGACGCTCGGCCCGCCCCATGCCCAGGATCTCGCCGTAAACGTAGTCTTCGTGCTCCCCCAGCCGAGGGGTTCCGCGCAGGATACCGATGTCCTCCCCCTTGGAAAGGCGCAAGGGCACGCCGACTGCCGCGCGCAGCGTACCATCCGGCTCCGCCACCGAAACGATCGCTCCGCGCTGCCGCAAGTGCGCGTCCGCGGCGATTTCGGGCGTGGTCCAGGAGGCATGGGCGGCAACGCCGGCGTGCTGAAGCTGCTCGGCCGCCGCGTTCGCCTCGACACCGGCGCTCCAGTGCGAGACCATTGTGTCCAGCGTTTCGCGGTGCCGAATGCGCGAGGCGCCGTCCGCAAAGCGGGGGTCCGCAGCAAGGTCCGGTCGTTTCATCACCCCGCAAAGCGCAGCCCAGGCCGCATCGTCCTCCACGGCAACTGCCAGCCAGCGGTCCTCGCCGGCAGCGGGATAGACGCCGTGCGGCGCCATGCGGGGATGGGCATTGCCGATCCGCGCCGTTGCGCCGCCTGCCGCCGCCAGCAGGAGCAGATCGCCGACCAGCGAAGCGGCGACTTCGCGTGCGGCAACGTCGACGTGAACGCCCTGCCCGCTCGCGCGGCGGCGATGCAGCGCTGCCATCAGCGCGACTGCCGCATTCATGCCGACCGTATGGTCCATAACGTGGCGGATCTCCACCGGGGGCCCATCCGCGTAACCCGTCAGTTCGCCAAGGCCGCCCCAGGCGCCGAACAGCGGCGCATAACCCGCAAAGTGCGAATCCGGGCCGCTCTGCCCCGAGGACGAGACCGACAGCATCACGATATCCTCGCGCACCGCGCAAAGGTCGGCATAGCCAAGCCCGAGCCGGTCCATCACGCCGGGGCGAAAGCTCTCGGAGGCGACATCACTGGCCGCGACGATGCGCTTGGCCAGGGCGACGCCCTCGGCCTTCTTGAGGTTGATGCGGACGGACAGCTTGTTCGAAGCCACCTGGTCGAACGTCGCCGGCCCTTCGCGGCCGTAGACCGGGTGCGGCTTGCGAAAAGCGTCGAGGCGCATGGCGCTCTCGATCTTGATGACTTCGGCGCCAAGCTGCGAAAGCAGGTGCGTGCAGAAGGGACCGGCATTGTGCACGGTGAAGTCGGCGATGCGGATGCCCTGCAGCGGCCTCATGGCGTCACTTCCAGCATCTCGGCCAAAGCAGGCGGCCCGCTTCGCAGCGAAAGCGCCGCGCCGCCAAAATGGAACGGCGAAACAAGGACATCGAGCAGGCCCGCGCCTCCCATGTCAATCGACTGGAACAGGCCGCGATGCGCTTCCTGTTCGCCCGAGAGGATTTCCGCGGGCGACTTGTAGCGCGCCAGGGGCACGCCGAGCTTCTGTCCCTCGGCGACGATGTCGTCCACGCGCCGCACGCTGGCCCATTCGCGGATATGCCGGTTGATCTCCGGCCCGCGGCGCCCGCGCTCGATACTGCTCGCCAGGGCAGGGTCCGTCGCCCAATCGGGGCTGCCGAGCAGCCGCACCAGGCCATCCCACTGCCGTTGCTCAAGGGTCAACAGTTCGAGGTGACCATCGGCGCAGGGGATCACCCCGCCGTAGCGGAAGCTGCGCTCCACCCGGTGCTCCACCGAACCGTCGCCAAGGCGTTGGATGGCGAAAGCGCCCACCGCCAGCATCGCGTCCTGGCTGGATATATCGACGGCCTGCCCGCCCGCCTCCGGCCGCGCCCAAAGCGCCGAAAGCGCGCCGAGAGCCGCGGCGATGCCGCCCTGCATCTCCCCGAAGTGACCGCCGATCTTGAGCGGCGCACGGCCGGGAAACATTTCGACCGCAAGCCCGTTCGGCAGCAGGTTGCCCTCGCCGCCCGCGTGCTGGACGATCAGGTCGGCGCCCTTCCAGCCAGCCTTGTCGCCTTGCGCGCCGAAGGGCAGCACCGAGACATGCAGCAGGCGGGGAAACCGCGCAGCAATGCCCGCCTCGTCGAGAGCCACCGCCGCGCGCTCGCCCGGCGGCGTATCGTCGAAGAAGATGTCCGCTTCGGCCAGGTGCCGGTCCAGAGCCTCGCGTCCCGATGAAGACGCAAGATCGATCACCGCGCTGTCCATGCCCGCCGCCAGATAGGCGAAGAGCGCGCTCACCTCGGTCTCTTCGCCGGATGGTCCGGGGAGGAAGGGTGGCTCCCGGCGCAGCGGCGATCCGCCCGCCGGTTCCACCAGCAGGACGCGCGCGCCCATGGTTGCCAGCAGCCGTGCGGCATAGGCCGACGCCACGCCCTGGGCGATGGCGACGATCCTTATGCCTGCCAGCGGCGCCTGATCTTCCTGCCCCGCCATTGCCCGTGCCTCAGCGCACGACCGGCAGTTCGAGATCGAGACCCGAACCGTCTACGAAGACCTTGGTATTGGGATCGAGCGATGGCAGCACCACCGTCGCCAGGCCAGGCGTGGTCAGTTCGCCGCGCTGGTTCTCGCCCTTGATCTCGATATCGACCAGGGCATAGCCGTCCTTGATATATTTGCGCGTCACGGTGCCGCGTGCCCAGGTGCAGTCGCCCATCGTATTGAAGCGGCTCATGCGCGTCTTGATGCGCTTGAGGAAGCCGGCGTCGCCCATCCAGTTGGTGACCATCGACGCCATCCAGGACGAACGCTGCGGGCCGTAATCGTAGACGCCGGGGACGCCCACTTCCTTGGCAGTGGACTCGCGGTGGTGGCCGATGCCGGTATATTCGATGCCGCCGCCCGCCTCGGGATTGCGGAAGAAGTGGCCGGGATGCTTCACCGCGTTCTTGAAGATCACGCCGTGGGTGTGGCCGCGACCGCAGCCGACCAGGAAGCCCATCGTGTCCATCAGGCTGAGCGGGCCGCGCACGATCTCGGGAAGCTGCTCGCCTTCCTGAACTTCCTCCCAGTAGCGCACATTGCCGCCGCGGATGCTCTTTTCCTCGTCGAGGATCGCGTTGTCGATCCGGTCAAACTCTTCCGGCGTATACTCGTGTGTCTTGATGTCCGCGTATTTGCCCGCATCGCGCGCCGCCTTGCGCTCGTGCCGGGTGCAAGTGCCCAGCGCCTTGGCGACGAGTTCGCCGCGCTGGTTGAAATAGGTCGCCTCGACATATTGCAGCACGAGCGTCCCGGAGAACTGGCTCTCCTTCACTTCGACACCGACCACGCGCTCGATCGCGCTGATACGGTCACCGGGGCGAATGTGGCGGAACAGTTCCCAGTCGTTGCCGGCGTAGAAGCCGTGGACGCCGGGCAGACCCCAGCGGGTGCGGCCGACCCAGCCGAAGGCCATCGGGAAATTCGGGTGCGCCAGCATCGAACCGTGGCGCGTCAGGCGGCCACTCTCCAGATCGCGGTAAAGCGGGTTGAGGTCACCGATGCCGTTGCCGAAGTTGCGGATCGTGTCTTCCGTGGCGTCCTGCAGATAAGGCCCCTCCGGGCGCAACTGCATGCCGATCATGTTTTCGGCCGCCTTGATCGCCTCGGGGGTGATTTTGCCTTCCGCCGGCGCGCCGCCGACTTCCTTTTCCTTCAACTCCACCGTCATCGCTGGGCTCCCTATCGCGGCAAGCGCATTCGCTGCCGGCTGCATTTGATGGATAATGCATTATCCAGGAGCACATCGTGAGTCCACGTCAGCCAAGGCGGCTGCGAGCATGATCGCTGGAGCGTTAGAGGCCTATTTCCGCAATTCTATGGATGTTCGGCCGGTCCGGCGGCCGTTATTCCGCCCAGTTGAAGGCAGTGCTGGGCACGATGCGGGCGTAACGGCCAAGGCAGGCCAGGGCGTGAGCGTGTTCATCCATTGTCGCGCCAGCGCAGCAGTCTTCCAGGATCACCACCTCGTAATCCCGATCATGAGCCTCGCGCGCGCCCGAATGCACCACACCATTGGTGGAGACGCCGCAGAGCACCAGTCGTTCGATCCGATGCGCCCGCAATATCGCCTCGAGCGAGGTCGCGTAGAAGGGGCTGACACGGTGCTTCACGATATCGAAGTCGCCCTCGCGCGGCGCCAAAGCCTCGTGGACTTCCGTGCCCCAGGTGCCAAGCTTGAAGATGCCGTTCTGACGGGCACCGGAAAAGATCGGCGAGTTTTCAGGCGCTTCCCGGTAGTCTGCCGAGAACCCGATCCGGACGTAACCCACCTGTGCCCCTGCGCTTCGCGCCGCCGCCAAAGCAGCTGCAGTATTGGGCAGAACCTTGCGCTCCGCCACCTGAACGCCGTAGCTCCCGGCGCTGAAACCGTCTTCGGCGACGAGATCGTTCAACATGTCCATGACGAGGAAGAGCGTTTTCATGGGACGTGGAACTCCTGCCTGAGGATGATGGGATAGAGCGGGCGGACCTCAGCCCGCCACCGACCGGCGCAATTCGTTGAAGCCGGCCTCGATGTGCTGGCGGGTTGCCAGCATGGCCGTGGCGGTGTCCCCGGCGATAAGCGCAGCCAGCAGTTCGTCATGCTCCTCGGCCGCGCGGCTGACGCGGCCCTTGAGGCGATTGATCAGATCGAAGGGATAGCGTGCCCAGAGGATCTGCACGAAATGCAAGGTCTGCGGCATTCGGGCAATTTCGAACATACGATGATGAAAACGATAGTTGGCCGCCCGCACCGCCTCGTTCTCGCCGGCTTCGAACGCCGCGGCGAACTTGTCCGCCAGCACCTTCAATTCGGCGATATCCTCGCTCGTCACGCATGCCACCGCGCCGCGAACCAGTTGCGTTTCCAGAAGAATGCGCAGCGCCAGCACTTCACTGGAAGCCTCGATATCGAACGGGGCCACGGTCGCGCCGCGGTAATTGTCGCCCAGGACGTACCCTTCGGCCGCGAGCAGTTTGAGCGCTTCGCGGACCGGCGTGATGCTGGTGTTCAGCATCGTGGCGATTTCCTGCTGCTTGAGCCTAGCCCCGCGCGGAAAACGGCCGGAGATGATGCCTTCACGCAAGAAATCGGCGACTTGCTCCTCTTTCGTGCGATAATGCATCATCTTGTCCGTCATCCTTTGTCCCGTACCGGCGCCCAGGCGAAATCGCCGGTCTGATAAGCCTTGGCAGCGCCCGATGACAATAGGTTCTCCACCTCCGCCGCCCCGTACCCGAGTTCCTCCAGAAGCGTGGTGGTATGTTCGCCGATCTCGGGCGGCGGGAGATTGGACGCAACTTGCGGCTGACCCGGAAATTCAGGGACCTCGAAATCCAACCCGCGGAAATCCAGCGATCGAAGCTTGCCGGGCTGCCGCGCCTGCGGCGCATCCAGGACGCGCTCCAGCGGCATGACTTCGTTGAAACCGATGCCCGCGTTGCGCAGCCGAGCGGATATGTCCTCGAAATCGAAACCGGCCACTGCCGCCTGTACGGCAGCCTCCACCACATCCCGCGCCTTCTTGCGATCGCGCAGCCTGGCATAGTCGGGATTGCCGTCTTCCGGCATGTCCAATGCGCGGGTCAGCTTCGCCCAATGCGCGTCGGTCAGGATCAACAGATAGACCCAGCGCGCGTCCGCCGTGAGATAGGCGCCATAACCCGGCATCGAGAACTCGCCGCCACCCTCCTTTTCAAGGCGGCCCAGAAGCTGCGTTTTCAACTGCATTCCGGCCAGGTCGCGGGCGGCCAGATGAAGGCCCGTCTCGTAGAGTCCGATCTCGATCCGGCGCGCAGCTTCCGGCGCTTCGGGATCGAGCAGCGCGCCCAGCACGCGGATGACGGCGTAAGTTCCCGCGAACTGGTCGTGGTAGGACGGCCCGAAACGCGTGGGCCGCTGGTCCACCCGGTGATCGTCCATCGCCCCTGTCGCCGCTTCGGCAATCGGGTTCGTCATGAGGTCGTCCGCCTGTGGGCCATGGGCATAGCCCTTGATGTGGACGTGGATCCCCCTGGGATTCTCCGCGAGGAAATTGTCCGCGGTGACACCCAGCTTGCGGGCGGCCGAAGGCGCCAGATTGTGGATCACGACATCGGCGCTCGCGGCCAGCCTGCGGAAGACGTCCTTGCCTGCCTCCGTGGTCAGGTCGAGACAGATCGCCCGCTTGGAATGGCTGTAAGCGATGATCGTGCCCGACGGTCCGCCGCGAACCAGCGACCGCGTGGTATCGCCTGCGGGCGGCTCGATCTTGATGACTTCGGCGCCCATCTGCGACAGGATATGCGTGGCAAAAGGGGCCGCGATCATGGTCCCAAGTTCCAGGACGCGCTTGCCGGCAAGAGGCATGAAAGATGTGCTCATGGGCAATCGTCTATAGATAATGCATTTTACATCAAGGTGAGGCAGGCCCGTTCGTTGCGTTTGAAATCCCGGCACTGCCGATATCGCCACAGCGGACCGCGTGGACGGCTATGGCGCCGTTTCGCGCGCGGATTTTCGGCAGTCGCGCCTCTGTCCATCGTCGATGGCTTGATGGCAAGTGCAGCGCCAATATGATCGAACCTGCATTCTCGCGCTGGTTTGGCATCAATTTCAGATGTTCGTTCCTCATATCGCCGGGCTGATACGCGGTCGCTTGATGCATCCTGCACGATGAGCGAAACCCTTACCGATAATGCCGGTGGTCTGAGCCGTGTGCACAGTCATCCGGGCGAACTGGTACGGGTTTCGGAGAGGGAAGATGCCGGCATACCTTCAGGAACTCCGCGCCCAGTGGCGCCCCTTGCTGGCGGCCGTCATCGGCCTCAGTTCGGGCTATTCGATCACCAGCTATATCACCAGCATTATGGCCCCGCACCTGCTGCGCGAATTCGGCTGGTCCAAGGCCGAGTTCGCTGCGGTCGGCAGTCTCACGCTCGTCTGCGTGCTGGTGTTCCCGTTCATCGGGCGCCTTACCGACGTTGTGGGCGTGAGGCGCACGGCATTCGTCGGCGTGATCGCCTGCCCGATCGGCTATGGACTGCTGAGCCGCATGAACGGCGACATCCGCGTCTATATCGCCCTGTTCGTGGCGATGGGCCTCATCTGCATCACGACCACGGCCACCGTCTATAGCCGGGTGGTGGTGCAACATGTCGTCCATGCCCGGGGCGTGGCGCTGGCGATTGTGGCGTCGGGACCGGCCGCGATGGGCGTGCTGGCCGCGCCGCTGCTCAACCAGTATGTGGAAGCGCAGGGCTGGCGGGCCGGCTATGTCCTGGTCGCCGTGGTCTCCGCGCTGCTTGGCGGACTGGCGCTGGTGCTGATGCCTTCGGAAAAGCGTGGCGGCGGGGCCGGGGTCACGCGCCGCGCCGCGCGTGAGGACTATCCGGCCATATTCCGCAACCGGGCGTTCTGGGTGCTGGCAGGCGCCATGCTGCTCTGCAATCTCCCGCAGATCATCGCGCTCACGCAATTGAACCTCATGCTGCTAGACAAGGGTGTCGGCGCGGGCGGCATTGCCGTCATGATCTCCGCCTTTGCGAGCGGCACGCTTGCCGGGCGCTTCGCCTGCGGCCTGGCGCTGGACCGGCTCCCCGCGCACCTCGTGGCCTTCGCAGCCATGGCGCTTTCGTCCGTGGGCCTGTTCGTGATGGCATCCCCGCTTTCATCGACGGCCATCGTGGCTCTTGGCGTCGTGCTGATCGGCCTGACCATCGGGGCCGAAGGCGACCTTATCAGCTATCTTGTTGCGCGCGCCTTCGGGGTGCAGGTCTACAGCACGGTCATGGGCATGATGACGGCCATCATCGCCGGCGCCGCTTCCACGGGTGCGATCATACTCAGCCTGACCTTGCGTGGCGGGGGCAGTTTCGGGCCCTTCCTGACGTTCTGCGGCGTAGCGGTCCTGGCGGGCGCGATCCTGCTGCTGTTCATGCCGAACAGGCCGCCGGGCGAACCGGTTCCGGCCTGACGAACGCAGCAGCCCGCTCCTGCGGCGCGGCGCGCATGGCTTTCCCGCCCTGCCCCAGCCTTACGCGGAAATACCCGGCGGAGGCTGCCATCATCGCCAGGCAAGCAGCGGACGAGGCATAGGCGAGCCAGATGAAGAAGTGCAGCCAGTCCAGCGACACGCCCGGGACGTTGCGCAGCAGCGTGAGTGCGACGCTGCCCCCATAGCCCGAGGCATCGGCCACGTAGATCAGAAACCCCGCTGTCCCCGCCCTTCTGCTGGCCGCGACCAGCCGGTCGAACAGCATGGCGTTGAAAGGCGCGTAACCCAGGTAGAGCCCCAGACCGGAAAGGATCATCCACGGCAGGGGCGCGATCCACGAGAGCTGGAACGCCAGGGTGGAAAGTCCGATCAGCAGCGCGCCGGCCATGACGATGACATGTACCGCCATCAGGGCCCGGCGGTTGTCCCGCACCATCACGAGGCTGCCGAGGATCGTCAGCGTCACCACCGCGATCGGCAACTCGCTGGCGGTGAAGACCTCGGAAACGCCCGCATAGCCCAGTTCGCTCCAGATCTCGGCAGCGAAGTTGTCGCGCAAGTCTCGCAGTGCGGTGAAAAGGACGTAGGCGAGCACCAGAAAGGCCACGCCGGGGCCGTAATCGCGCAGAAATTCGCGGCGCGCAGCGGCGGCCATCGGGGGGCGGGCCATGCGTTCGGCCTGTTCTTGCGGACTGGGCGGCGGCATTTGGGACAGGCCAACGACCGCGACGAGCAGCAGCGGAAAGAACACCAGTCCCGTCGCCGCGGGCATCCAGAACTCGCTGATGTCCATGGCTGTCATCAGCCAGAGGCCGACCGACTTGACCACGCCGGACGAGACGATGAAGCTGGCGCAAAGGATGGATGCCAGCACTTCGCTGGTGCGCCGTCCTTCGACATAGCCGAAGACCAGGCCCCAGATCATGCCCAGCGGCAAGCCGTTGAGGAACAGCGCCAGCACTTTCCACGAGAGCGGCAGCACCGCGAACAGCACCAGCGCTACCCACGAAAACGCCACGAGGCCGACGATGGCGCCGGCACGGCGGGTCGCCGCCATCTCGGACACCACCTTCACCCCGATGAACTTGGAGAGCGCGTATCCGGCCACTTGCGCGATTACGAGCGCGACCTTGAAGTCCACCACGCCCTCCCAGCCCGGCACGTCCGCATATGTCGCGGCGGTAAAGGGCCTGCGGAAGGCATACATGGAGAAATAGGCCGCGAAACTGGCCAGTCCCCCGTAGAGCGCCAGCATCCAAGAAGGCCCCCGGGCCAGTGCCTGGCCCAGCGAGGGCCGCGTCTTCATGGCTGCGTCCGGCCCGCTCCAGGCCGACATTCGCTCCGCCGCCAGCGTGTTCATGCGGCGTGCCCGATCAAGCCCGATATCGCGCCGAAGTGTTCCGGAATGCCGCAGCATGGGCGCGCCGAAGATGCCCGAAGCTTCGCCCTTTTCCGACATTCGGCAACAATTCCGGGCATCCTGCGACCTCCTAGCGAGAAAGCACCGGTTGCGGCACCTGCGACTCGCTCGCCAATGGCGACGGCTGCCCCCATGCCTGCGCCGCACGTCACCACGGTGACATGCCGCAAGGTCTCTGCTGCCGAGAGGTGATGGACGCCGCGGCGGACGCGCTGTTCGAACGGCTTATTCCAAGGGCGTGAAGGGATCGCTGGTCGTAGCCTGGCCAACCTCATCGAGCCGTCCGGCAAGGCGGCGCTGCCAGAGGCTGCCCTGCGCGGCCGTGACGGTGACATCGTACCAGCCGCGCGTTTCGCGCAAGGACAGGCGGGCATGGCCGCCCTTCAGCGCCGCTTCCTTGCGCTCTCCCTTCAGGCCGAGTGACAGGATCTGCAGACCGGCCGCTTTCGGCGCATCGGACCGCAAGGACAGGCTCGCCCCGCCAAGCCGCCACGTCAGGTCCGGCGATGGATCGTCGCGGTGACCCACGAAGTGACGGTGGAAGCCGTTCGGCCCCAGCACCCAGAGATCGTAGCCCCCCGATGCGCTCCAGCCCCAGCGACCGTTCAATGCCTCGCCAGCGCTCACGGTGTAGCGGCGAGGTGGAGCCGAAAGCGCGTGCCGATCGTAGACGTGGAAAACGGCGCCCGCGCCCTCGGCCGAGAAGTGCAGGAGGATGCCGCTTTCGTCCAGCCGGTCAGACACTTCCAGCCGGTAAGGCAAAGCGCGCGAGGGCCTGAGACCCGGCTCCTGCCAGAGCATCTCGTCCGTCGGCGGCGCGACCGGATCGGGCTGGCGTCCCACGGCCGCGGCGCGCAATGCGTCCGTACCGGGGTTCGGTAGGGGCCCGACCGGGTCCCGATCTGCCGCCGTGAAGTCGAAAGCGGAAGTCAGATCACCGCACACGGCACGGCGCCAGGGCGAAATGTTCGCCTCGTGAATGCTGAAGCGCGTCTCCAGGAAACGGATCACCGAAGTATGGTCGAACACTTGCGAGTTGACCCAGCCGCCACGGCTCCACGGCGAAACGACATACATAGGTACGCGCGGGCCAAGGCCATAAGGACGCCCCCGGAGTTCCGGCAAGTCGATCTTCGCCTCGCCGGGGGCGGAGCGCTCATGATATTCACCGGCGAGGTCCACGCTGGAGGCGCCCAGCACTGTCCCGTCTGACAGACGCGAAGGCGGCGCGGGAGGCGGCGCATGATCGAAGAACCCGTCGTTCTCGTCGAACATCACGAGCAGGACCGTGCGCGCCCAGACGCGCGGATTGGCGGTCAGGGCATCGAGCACCCGCGACGTATAGACCGCGCCCTGTGCCGGGCTGGAGGGGCCGGGATGCTCGCTGCTGCGCGCATCCGCGACGATCCAGCTCACTTGCGGCAATTGGCCTGCCATCACGTCGGACCGCAGCCGGTCGAGCGCCTGGGTGGTGAGGGATCGTTCTTTCAGGGCCGGATCGCCCTTGCCCCGGTGCGCCTCGCGATAGGCGCGGAAGCCGACCAGAGGATTGTCGGTGAAGTTGTCCGCCATGTCCTGGTAGATGCGCCAGTCGATCCCCGCCGCCTGGAGGCGCTCGGGCACGGTGGTCCAGAGATAGTCGTCGGCCGCACCGCCCTTTTCCGGAAATTCATCGTGCGAATTGCCGATGGCAGGGCCGCCCGCCCGCCCCTGCGGGTCGTTGGTGCCGCTCCAGAGGAACAGGCGGTTGGTATTGGTGCCGGTCTGGATCGCGCAGTGATAGGCGTCACAGATGGTGAAGGTTTCCGCCAGCGCGAACTGGAAGGGAATGTCGGCGCGGCGATAGTGGCCCATGGCGCGCTGGTGCTTCGCCTCCGGCCAGTTGCCCATGCGGCCCTCGTTCCAGGCGGCTTGGGCATCTGGCCAGGTGTGCGGCGTGCTCTCCACCCGCATGAGATCGAATTCGCGCCGGGTGTCGAGATGGAAAGGCGCAACCATCCTTGCGCCGCCGGCGGCATGACGGTCCTGCTGCTGCCAGACCTTGCGTTCGCCGCCCATGCCCCTCGCAGCGCCCGTCGCCGTGCCCGTTCCTGCACCGGAATCCGGCGCGGCCAGCGGGATCGGCAGGCGGTCGGCAAAGCCGCGCACGCCGCGCAAGGTGCCGAAATAATGATCGAAGCTGCGGTTCTCCTGCATCAGGATCACCACATGCTCCACATCCGCGATCGTTCCGCTGCGCACGTCGGGCGCGATGGCCGCCGCGCGGGCGATGGACGCCGGAAGACCTGCCAGCATGGCGGTTCCGGCAAGAAGCGATCGGCGGGAGAGATCGGCCATCGAGTATCCTCAGGGAGAACCGGGAGCATGGGGCTTTGCAGCCGCCACACTCCCGGTCTGCAATTTCAGTTCAGAAGTCGAACGTCAGCGATGCGGTTACCGTGCGCGGTGCGCCGAGGAAAGCCGCGCCGCCGCCGCCGCCGCCCAGATAGCGCTTGTCGGTGATGTTGGTCGCCTGGAGCGTCACCGCCATGCCGCGCAGCTTGTCCGAGAAGTCGGCAAGGTCAACCCCGATATAGCCGCCCAGCAGCGTGTAGGACTGCGCCACTTCGCCGCCCACGGTATCGATGAAGCGATCGCCGACGAACTTGGTCGAGAGACCGGCCTTGAAGAAGTCCCGCTTGTAGTCGGCCGAGAGCACCCACATGTTGCGCGGCGAGCTTTCGACCTGAACGCCCGGCGTGATGCCGACGTCCGCATCCTGCTCGGCATTGCCGGTGCCGATGTAGACGGCGTGGTTGTAGCTGTAGCTGCCCGAAAGCATCAGGCCCATCGGCAGGCGATAGGCCAGCGCCGCCTCCACGCCGCGGCTGCGCACGCCGCCGACGTTGAGATAGACGCTTTCCTGCTGCTCCAGATAGTCGATGCCGGTGACCAGGTTGGAGGAGATCGAGACGATGTGGTTGTCGAACTTGATGTCGTAAGCGGTGATCGAGGCCTGGACGCGCGGCGTGCTGTAGCGGGCGCCCACTTCGATGCTGTCGGCCGTTTCCGGCTTGATGCGATCGATCACTTCCTGCGATTCGCCCAGAACGCCGTTGCTGATGGCCGAGAAGTTCTGCGCATAGCCCGCGAAGATTTCCAACCCGTCGATCGGTGCCTTCCAGGTCAGGCCCGCCGAGATCAGCGGATCGGAATGCGAGGTGATGCCGGTGCTGACCTGATCATCGAACAGCTCGGCCCGCGTCTGCTTCAGGAAGTATTGCTTGATGCCGAAAGCCGCCGTGAGGTTGCCGTAAGTCACGGCGTCCTGCGCGTAATAGACGAATTCGTTAGTGTCGTAGTCGGTGCTGAACTGGACCCAGTAGGGCGTCGTGTCATAGGCCAGGCCGAGCAGCGGGTTCTTTACACGGTGCCAGTCGCGAACCTGGTTGGCATTGACGTTCTCGTACCAGGCGCCCGCGCGCAGGGTATTGGTGATCGCGCCGAAATCATGGGTCCAATCGGCGTCAGCGGTGAAGCCGATGCGGTCGTTTTCGTAATGGGTGTGGCGGTAGGACATCGCGCCGGTGGCATCGGCGGCATAGCAGCTCGGCGAATACTGGGCCGGGATGCCGGCCGTGCCGGTGCAACCTGCGATCATGGTCGCCGCAGCGCCGGTGGGCGTGAGGAAATAGACCTGGCCAAGCGCGCTGCCGCCGATCACGGTGGAGCCGCCCGCATATTCGCTCTCGGTCGCCCCGGCGCCATCTGCGGTCACATCCACGAGATAGGGCGGAAGCCAGTCACCGCGGCCGCGCATCCGGTGGTAGTAACCGGTCAGCGAGAGCTTCACTTCGCCCAGGTCGACCTTTCCGCGCAGATAGCCGAACAGGTTCTTGCGCAGTGCACGCGAACCGGCGCGGTAGTTCTGGTCGATATAGGGAATGCCGGTCCAGTTGTCGGTATAGACGTCGTGGTCGGGATCGGCCTCGAACTGCGCCAGCGAGACGGAGCCGAATTCGGATTCGTCGGCATCGTCGTAGGACAGGAAGCCGGTCAGATTGACGTTGGAGAGCGTGCTGGTGATCTTGGCGCTCAGGTGGTCGCGGCTGGTCTTGCCGGCGCCGCCGATCCAGTCGTGCGCCTTGGAGTGCGAGGCGCTGATATAGGCGCGGGTATCGGGTGCGAATTCACCGGTATCGACGCGGGCATAGAACTTCTGCGCGCCATAATCGCCCGCTGCGCCCGAAAGGCGAACGCGGAAGTCGTTCTCGGGATCGGAGGTCACGTAGTTGAGCGTACCGCCGAGCGCTTCGTTGGAGCGCGAAGAAATGTCGGCGGTGCCCTGCGACACTTCTACCGTCCGCAAGTCCAGAACGTCGATGTAGCGGTTCGCCTTGGAGCCGCCGCCATAGCCCGAGCCGCCGTTGGGCAGGCCGTCGATGGTGGTGCCGATCTGCGTGAAGCCACGGATGGAGATGGAAGTCGCCCAGTCCGACGAACCGAAAGCATCGCCTTCCGAAACGAAAACGCCGGGCAGCTCGTTGATGACATCGTTCACGCTGGTCAATGCCGACTGGCGCGCGATCATCTCGGGAGTGACGCGGGTATTGGCGAAGTGCACGGCCTCGCCGGTGACGACGATGTCCTCGTTCGACGCCGTGTCACCGCTGTTGGGCGCTTCCGCGGTCGGCGCTGCCGCCGCATCCTCGGCGTGCGCCTGCGTCGTTGCCGCAGCGATCGCGAGGATCGCCGTTCCGATCATCCATGTCTTCATTTCTGCTTCCCCTGAAGATGCCGCACCCTGGCCTCGGCCATTCAGCCGTTGACGGCGAGCTAGGCGCCTCCGATTACAGGTCTGTGACATTTTGTGGCTTTGCTGGATTAAATCCACATAGACCGCCATGATACGGGCAAGAACCCACTTGCCCTCACAAGCACAAACAAGCATGGTCGGCAGGCACGTTCGTCAGGGGGAAACTGCATGATACAGGCCGACCGCATTTCCGCGATCCTGGCCGCGTTGGACGAGCGAGGGTCCTGTTCGATCTCCGAGCTGGCCCTGCGCTTCGACGTCTCCGAGGAGACGATCCGCCGCGACGTGCGGCAGCTTGAGGCGAACGGTTTGGTGATCAAGGTGCACGGCGGCGTCACCCTGCCCGCGCCGCGACTGGAAGCGCCCTATCGCAAACGCCTTCGCGAGCAGCTTGAGGCCAAGCGCTCGATCGCCCGCCACGCCGCGGGCCTGGTGCAGGACGGGATGACGGTGTTCATCGATTCCGGCACCACTTCCTTCTGGGTGGCGCAGGAACTGGGGCATCGGAAAGGGCTCACCCTGGTGACCAACAGCGTCGAAGTGGCGGCGGACGTGCTGGGCCGTTCCGACCACCGCGTCTTCCTGGCGGGCGGCATGCTCAATGCCGACTACCGCGCGGCTTTCGATGCCGACGCGGTCCGCATGGTCCGCGGTTTCCTGCCGGACATCGCCATCTTCTCCATGGGCGCCATCGACGCGCACCATGGCTTTCTCGATTTCGATCCGGACGAAGCCGCGTTCAAGCGGGCCCTTCTGGACCGCGCGCGGCGCATCGTCGTCGTGGCCGACCACGCCAAGTTCTCACGGGTGGGCACCGTCCATGTCGCGGACTTCGGCCAGATCCATGACCTCGTGACGGATCTGCCGCCCCCGCCGCCGCTCATCGACGCTGCAAGAGACGGCGGGACCGCGATCCACCTCAGCGAACCGGACCTCCAGGGCGGCTGACGGCGCGGCGATCAGGAACTGCGCAGTGGAATCACGGCCAGGCTGTCGGAAGAGGTAAGGAACAGGACCTTGCCGCCCTTCCCTATCGCGCAATTGGCGATCGCCTTGCCCGTCTCGATCACGCCGAGCAGCCGCGCGTCAGCCGTGCAGACGTGGACGCCGCCCGGCCCTGTCGCGAAGACGTGCCCGGAGGCGCCGACCTTGATCCCGTCGGGCAGCCCCGGCCGGCCGGCATCATGCTGCGCGCGCATGTCGAGGAACTGGCGGCTTTCACCGGTCATTCCGTCCGGGCCGAGTGGATAGGCCAGCACTTCGGGACGGGTCTCGTCCGACAGTGACAGATAGAGTGTCCGCTCATCCGGCGAGAGCGCGACGCCGTTGGGGCGGCGATGGCTGCGGTCCAGCAGGTCCACCCGGCCGTCCGGCGATAGACGATACAACCCGCACCACGCCACTTCGCGCTGCGGCGAATCGTCGCCTTCCGCCAGGCCATACGTCGGGTCGGTGAAATAGATCGCGCCGGACCTGGCGACGCAAAGATCGTTGGGGCTGTTGAAACGCTTGCCGTCGAAACGGTCGGCCAGCTTTTCCCGCTGGCGCGTGGCGAGGTCGATCCGCACGATCGCCCGCGAGCCGCTGTCCGCCGCAATCAACCGCCCTCGCGCATCCAGCGCCAACCCGTTGAACCCCGGCTCCCGGATCGCGGCAGGCACCGGCGTCTGCAGTCCCGAGGGACGCAGGAATATCTCGACGCCCTTTGCCGCCGTCCAGCGGTGGACTGTATTGCTTGGCGGATCGCCGAAGAGCAGGCAGTTGCTGCCGGGAACCCAGACCGGGCCTTCCGCCCAGCGAAATCCTTCGGCAAGGCGCGTCACCGAAGCGCCGGGCGCGACGATCCTGTCGAGCGCCGGATCGAGGCGGCGCACAGTGCCGATCGCCGGCGCCTTGGCCTCGGCGCCCACCGCGTCGAGCAGCGGCACGGCGGCGAGGCCGGCCAGCATCATCCGGCGATCGATCATGCCTTCAGCTCGACGATGCGGCGCTCCGCCGCCGATCGATAGATCGCCTCTATTATACGCATGTCCGCAAGTCCTTCTTCGCCCGCGACGATGGGGGCGCCGCCGGTCAGCACGCATTCGGCGAGGTGATCGAGCTGCCCGGCGAACTGGTTGCGCGCGGGCGGCGGCAGCGTCCTCGGCGCAGTGACACCGTCCTTGCGGATCGTCATCGCCTGTCCGGTGTAGGGCGTGGCCGGCTCCATCGCGATCCACCCCTGGGTGCCATGCACGCGGTAGGCATTGTGCGAAGAACTGTAGCTGGAGATGCAGTTCGCCTGCACGCCCGAGGGGAAGCGGAGCACGAAGCTGACGCGGTCCTCCACGGTGCGGAAACGCGGATCGGCGCGGTCGGTCGATTCCACCGCGCTCACTTCCACCGGCTCCTCGCCGGTGAGGTAGCGGGCGGCGTTGAGGCTGTAGATGCCGATGTCCATCATCGAGCCGCCACCGGAAAGCGCCTTGTCCAGCCGCCATTGATCGGGCTGAATGGGAAAGCCGTGCTCCGCCGTGACGAGCCGCGTCGGACCGACATGACCGCCCCGCGCCAATTCGATCGCCAGGCGGTTGTAGGGCTCGAACCGCGAGCGATAGCCGATCATCAGCTTCTTCCCGGCCTTGCGACAGGCCGCGATCATCGCCTGGCATTCCGCCACCGAGGTGGCCATGGGCTTTTCGCAAAGGACATGCTTGCCCGCCTGAGCGGCGCGGATGGTGTATTCGGCATGGAGACTATTGGGCAGGACCACATAGACCGCGTCGATATCCGGGTTGTCGCGAATGCGGTCGAACTCGGCATAGTTGTAGCGATGCGTCCTGGGGATGCCGTATTGCGCGCCGTACTGCTCCAGCTTGGACGGCGTGCCGCTGACCAGCGCAACCAGCCGCGACTGTTCGCAATTGGCGAAGTTCGGCAGGATCTGCCGGGTGGCGTAGTAGCCCAGGCCGACGACGGCATAGCCGATCTTGCGCGGCGCCGCGAAGGCCTGCGCAGAAAACCCCGCAGCGACTCCCGCCGCCGCCAGTCCCGCGCCCATTCCCAGAACCTCGCGCCGCGAACCTGTCGTCATCGTCCTGTCCCCACGTTGCCGTTCCTGCCCCACGACGGATGCGCGATCACGCGCGCGCCAGACGTCCCGCCGCGATGGCGACCTGCGTTCGGTTGCGCACGTTCAGCTTGCGCATGAGCGCCGTCATGTGGACCTTCACCGTCGCCTCGGCCATGCCGAGTTCATAGGCGATCTGTTTGTTCAAAAGCCCCGAACGCACGCAGCGCAGCACTTTAAGCTGGGTCGGCGTGAAATGGAGCGGTTCGGCCGGAGCCTCCCGCGCGGCAACATCCTGACTGACGGGAACCGTGCACAGATCTGCAACCAGGTGCATCTCTTTCTCTCCCCTAATTGACTCGGTTCTTGAGGTACCGCGCATGCCCGCTGAGAGCCTGCCGCACCGGAGTTCGTTGAGCCTAGTGATAATGGAATCAGTCTGACAGGTTCAAGAGAAATCTTACCTCTCACACTAAATTGTCTAGAATATGCCGATCTTCCAGCTATAACCTGTCCAACAGGTTTGGGTGGTATTGCCAACCCGATCACAAAGCAAAGACTAGGGAGAGGCGAGGGATGACCCTGTCATTTCGTCGAGCGCGGGCGTGTGGCCCATGGAAGAATGTCCGGTTCCCCGCAGCAGCATCGACCGCATCGGAATCGCAGGCATCATGACGCCGGAAGACATCAGGCTCGTCCTGTCCGCCATCGTCGGCATTGCGCTGTCGATTGCGCTCATCGTCCGCGGGCGACTGCATCCTTTCGTAGGACTGCTGTGCGGCGCCTTCACCGTCGGCGTGCTGGCCGGCATACCGCTGGATGAAACGGCAAAGGCCGTGGAGAAGGGTGCCGGCTCGATCCTGGGTGGCACCGGTCTGGTGGTCGCCCTGGGTCTCGGGCTTGGCGCCATGCTGCAGCTGTCGAACGGCGCGGCCGGGCTGGCGCGAGCCGCGCTCGGCGTGTCGGGCGTCAAGGGCGCGCCCTGGGCCAGCCTCTTCACCGCACTGCTGATCGGGCTGCCGCTGTTCTTCGAGACCGGACTGGTGCTGCTGCTGCCGATCGTCGCCTCTGCCGCGGCGGCACTGCCCAAGGGCCAGGACGATGACGCTTCCAAGCTGCGGCTGATGCTGCCGGCACTGGCGGGTCTCTCGGTCGTCCATGCCCTCGTGCCGCCGCACCCCGGACCGCTGCTCGCCGTGAATGCCCTTGGCGCCAACCTCGGCCTCACGCTGGCTTACGGTCTGCTGGTGGGCATTCCCACCGCGATCATCGCCGGCCCGGTGCTCGCCCGCTTCACCGCGCCCGGCGTCAAACTCAGCCCGCCGCTGCTCGCGCCCGAGACGATCGACGTGGCGACGCCCTCGGTCGGCCGCACCCTTACCGCGGTCCTGCTGCCGGTGGTGCTGATCGCCGCGGGACAGGCCGTCGCCATCGCTCCGCCAGCGGTCGCCGCGAAGCTGGCATGGCTCGGCTGGGTGAGCGATCCCGTCATCGCCCTGCTCATCGCCAATCTCGTTGCCCTGCCCCTGCTGTTCGGAGGCCGCCTCGGCGAGCGCCGCATTCAGGACGCGATCTGGCTCGAGGCCATGGCGCCCGCGGGCGGCATCCTCCTGGCCATCGGCGCCGGCGGTGCGCTCAAGCAGGTCCTCGTCACCGCCGGTCTTTCGGACATGCTGGTGCGTCTGGCGGGCGGCGGGGCGATCTCGCCCTTGCTGCTGGCCTGGGGCGTCTCGGTCTGCATCCGCCTCGCCACCGGCTCGGCCACCGTGGCGACGATCACCACGGCCGGCGTCATGGAAGGACTGGTCGCCAGCTCGGGCGTAGAGCCCGAATGGATGGTACTGGCCATCGGCGCGGGCTCGCTGTTCTTCTCGCACGTCAACGATCCGGGCTTCTGGCTGGTGAAGAGCTACCTCGGCACGGACATGCCAGGAACGTTCCGCACATGGTCGATCATGGAAACCGTGGTCGCCGTGGTCGGACTGCTGCTGGTGCTTGCGGCCAGCAGCATCATCTAACAAAGGACCATCCCGATAACCGGCCCGCATTGGCGAGCCGCCGACTGCAAACGATGATGGACAAACAGGAAACTCGATGAACCAGACGCGGCTTTCCGATCAGGCCTATGCGGGCATCGTCGAGATCATCAAGTCCAGGAACCTCGGGGTCGGCTCACGCCTGCCGTCCGAGGCGGGCCTGGCAGAGATGTTCGGCGTATCGCGCGCCATCGTGCGCGAGGCCCTGGTGCGGCTGGCCTCGGACGGCATCACCGAGGCGCGGCGCGGCGCAGGCTCCTTCGTCAAGAGCCGCCCTTCCGAGCGCCTCGCCGCCTTCATGCCGATGGCAGAGCTTCCCGCTACCCTGGGCAGCTACGAAGTACGGTTCGTTCTGGAAGCGGAGGCCGCCCGCCTGGCCGCGACCCGGCGTACATCGGTGGAAATGGTCCACGTCGAGGACGGCATGGAATTGCTGCGCAGCGCCCTGCTGTCCAACGCGCCCGCCCATGCCGAAGACATGGAGCTGCATCGCCGCATCGCGGCCGCCACCGGGAACCCGGCGTTCCTGGTCGCTTTCGATGCGCTCTGGTCCGATGTCGAGAAGATCATGCGCGCCGGCGTGGACATCTCCCGTTCGCGCCCGCGCGAAGTGATCGCCACCATGCTGCGCGAACACGAAGTCATCGTCGAGGCCATTCGCGCACAGGATGCCGAAGGGGCCGCCCTGGCGATGCGCTGGCACCTCTGGGAGGGGCGCCGCCGCCTGATGCCCTGAACCTGAGAAAGGCCCCACAGGCCTTGCCAGGCGGCGTGGGGGCGTGTGCCGCCAGGCGATGTGGGGGTGTGTGCCGCCAGGCGGCGTGGGGACTGCGCCGAAGGCCTGGAGGTTCAGCCGCCGCGAAGCATGCGAAGCACGGAATCGCGCAGGATTTCCGGCGGCTGTTCGCTGGGGAGCACCACGGCCTGCTCGCGGTCCAGCGGCGCTTCGAGCGTGGCGAGCTGGCTGTCCAGCAGGCTGGCAGGCATGTAATGCCCCGGCCGGTTCTCCAGCCGCGTAAAGAGATCGTCGCGGCTCGCTTCCAGCAGCACGAAGCGGGCGCCCGCCTCGATGGCCGCACGCAAGCGGTCGCGGTAGACCAGACGCAAGGCCGAGCATGCCACGATCACCCGGCCATTCTCGCAAACCGCCTCGTCCGCCGCCCGGCCCAGGCGGTCAAGCCAGGGCCAGCGGTCTTCGTCGGTCAGGGCATGTCCGGCGCGCATCTTCGCCACTGCTTCCGGCGAGTGATAGGCATCGCCTTCCAGAAAGGCGCAATCGAGCGCCTCGGCCAGCAATGCGCCGAGTGTGGACTTGCCACAACCGCTGACGCCCATGACGATGATCGCGCCGCGAGGAAAGGCGCTTCCTGAGGATTTTGGCAAAACGGGGTCCTTGCAGCCCGGGCGATGCCGCAAAGCGCACCGCGATGATGGGCGACCTATAGAAGCGCGGCGACCGACCTGGGAACTACGACCTTTGTCGCAAGTGCCAAGTCCGCCCTTCCGCATTAGCAACAGGCGAAGATAAACCGACAGGGAGGCGGGAAATGATCGGACGCGGCGGAATAACGGCGGCCTTGCTGGCGGCCAGCGCGCTCGTTCCCGCGAGCGGCGCGGCCGCTGCCGTTCCTGAGAGCGGGACATCCGTATTTCCTGTCGCCCCGGCCGAACCGCGCGCGGTGACCGTGAAAGCCGCCGGAGACGGCCGCACCGATGACACGGCCGCCATCCAGCAGGCGTTCGATAAGGCGCGCGACTCCAGCGGACACGGCATCGTTTTCCTGCCTTCCGGCCGCTACCGGATCACCCGCACGCTGGTGGTTCCGGCAGGAGTGCGGGTCTACGGCGTCGGGCAGGAGCGCCCCACCATCTTCCTGGCCCCGCGCACGCCCGGCTTCCAGAAGGGCGTATCGACCATGATCGTCTTCGCCGGAGACGATCAATACGCGGTCGGCCAGGTGCCCGTCCCCGTGCCCACCGTGGTTCCGCGCGACAAGACCGTGCGCGACGCCAATTCCGGCACGTTCTATTCGGCCATGAGCAATCTCGATATCGAGATCGGCGAAGGCAACCAGGCCGCCGCGGGGGTGCGCTTCCGCATGGCGCAGCACGCCTTCCTCAGCCACATGGACTTCCGCCTCGGGTCGGCCTTCGCGGGCGTCTACCAGGCCGGCAACGTGATCGAGAACGTGCGCTTCCACGGCGGCCGCTACGGCATCGTCACCGAGAAGACCTCTCCTGCCTGGCAGTTCACGCTGATCGATTCCAGCTTCGACGGCCAGCGCGATGCCGCCATCCGCGAACACGAAGTTGGCCTCACCATGGTCAATGTGCTGATCCGCGACACGCCGGTGGGAATCGAGGTCGACCGCGGCTACGGCGATTCGCTCTGGGGCAAGGACGTCCGGTTCGAGAATGTCAGCCGCGCGGGCGTCGTCATCTCCAACGAGAACAACGTCTTCACCCAGATCGGCTTCGAGAATGCCCTTGCCAGCGACACGCCGGTCTTCGCCCGTTTCCGGGACAGCGGCCGGTCGGTCGCCGGCAAGGGCAAGGCCTACAAGGTCTCCGACTTTTCCTATGGCCTCGCCGTGCCCTCGCTCGGAAGCGACGGCGATTACGCGACGAAGGCGGATATGGAGGCCCTCCCCGCCCTGCCCGCCGCGCGCAAGCCTGCCATCCGCGACTTGCCCCCGATGTCGGAATGGGTCGACGTGCACAGCCTGGGCGTCATGGGCGATGGCCGCACCGACGATACCGCCGCCCTCCAGCGCGCCATCGACGCCAATCGCGTGCTCTACCTTCCGGCCGGGTTCTACAAGGTCACCAACCGCCTGACCCTGCGGCCGGACAGCGTGCTCATCGGGCTTCATCCGGCGCTGACCCAGCTCTACATTCCGGACGGCAATCCGGCTCATGCCGGGCTCGGCGCAGTCCTCCCCATCCTCGAAAGCCCGCGCGGCGGAGACAACGTGCTCTCCGGGATCGGCCTGTTCACCGGCCGCATCAACCCGCGCGCGAGCGCCCTGCTCTGGCGCTCAGGCGAGAACAGCCTTGTCGAGGACGTGAAGATCATGGGCGGCGGCGGCACGCCCACGGCCGATGGCAAGCCCCTTGGCTCGCTCGGCGCACGCAGCGGCGATCCGGTTGCCGATGGACGCTGGGATGCCCAGTACCCCAGCATCTGGGTGACCGACGGCGGGGGCGGCACTTTCGCTGACGTGTGGAGCCCGAACACGTTCGCGCAGGCGGGCTTCATGGTGACGAACACCAGCACCCCCGGCCACGTCTACGAGATGTCGGTCGAGCATCACGCCCGCAACGAGATCGTGCTCGACAAAGTGGAGAACTGGGAGTTCCTGGCGCCCCAGACCGAGCAGGAAGTGGGCGACGGGCCGAACGCCGTCTCGCTGGAAATCCGCAACTCGCGCAATCTCCTCTTCGCCAACTACCACGCCTACCGCGTGACGCGCAGCTACCACCCGGCCCGCAGCGCCGCCAAGCTGTTCAACTCGGGCGAGATCCGTTTCCGCAACGTCCACGTCAATGCCGAAAGCGGCTACGCGACCTGCGACGACGAGGGCTGCGGCACCTTCCTGCGCGCCAGCAAGTATCCCTTCGACAATGCGATCGAAGATGTGTCCAGCGGAAGCCTGGTGCGCGAGCGCGAATTCGCCAGCCTCGACATCGGCGCGCCGGGCAAGGCTGCCGGTACGCCCGCGCAGCCTTCCGCGATCCCCGTGGAGAAGCTGGCGGAAGGGTTCTGGTCGATCTCGGGCGCGGCCGCGGATGCCAGGGGTTCGCTCTATTTCATCGACCGCCGCTTCCAGCGCATCCATCGCTGGACTGCGGACAAAGGCCTTGAAGTGGTGCGCGACAACGCGCTCGACCCCGTAAACCTGGCCGTCGATGCCTCGGGCCAGTTGCTGGTCCTGTCCTCGCTCGGCCCGAAGGGAGGCGTCTACGCCTTTGATCCCGATGGCCCGAAAGACGCGATGACCGTGATCGCGCCGACGCCGGTACGCGGCAAATCCGCGGCCCGCACGTTGCTCCCCGTCAACTGGTGGATCAATGGCGAATTCCGCGACCAGATCGATCCGAAGACCTACCAGTTCACCACCCTGGCCGAGATGTTCGCGCAGGATGCCGGGTCTGCCAAGGCCATGGAATATGTCTCGCCCGACGGCAGCCTGGCGCTGCCTGCCTTCCGCGTCTGGCAGCAGGGGCCGGAAGACCACGTCGGCTGGCGTTGGTCGCACAGCCTCGATGCCAACGGCCTGATCGGCGGTAAGCCGGGCGAGCGGGTCTTCGTCACCAACGGTTCGCAGAACATGACTTACAGCGCCACGATCGGCAGCGGCGGCGCTCTGCAGGGCCTCAAGCCCTTCGCCGGTCGCGGCGGCGAGAGCGTGGCGGTAGACCGGCAGGGCCGCGTCTTCGTCGCGAACGGGCAAGTCTACATCTACACGCCGGACGGCAAGGAACAGGCGCGCATCGACGTACCGGACCGGCCGCTCCAGATCCTGTTCGGCGGAGCGGACGGCGGCACGCTGTTCATCCTGACACACCACGCACTTTACGCCGCACGGCCATGAACGAGGCAGCGATGAACGGAACAGGCATGAACGGAACAGGCCCGAAAGCCGATCGGCCCGAACATGGTCTGCAAAATGCGTCATCAGAAAAAGGGAGGGTCGTCTTGGGAGAGACGGCCCGGAAGTAAAAGGGGAAGGACGATGAAAATGAGGACAGCAATCCATCGACAGCGCGCCGGGGCCAGCCTCGTTGCGCTCGTTGCCGTAGCCCTCGCCGGCACGGCGCAGGCCCAGGAGCAGACGCAGGACGCGCCGGAAACGGCCGCACAGGCTCCTGCTCAGACCACGCCCACAGGCGCCGCAGCCACTGACCGTCAGGCCGCGGAAATCGTGGTCACCGGTTCGCGCATCACCACCAGCGGGTTCAACGCGCCGACGCCCACGACCGTCATCGGCGAAGAACAGATCACTGCCAACGCCCAGCCGAACATCTTTACCACGATCGCGCAGTTGCCCTCGCTCCAGGGCTCGACCGGCGCGTCGACGGGTACCTTCAGCACGTCGAGCGGCCAGCAGGGCCTCAGCTCGTTCTCGCTGCGCGGCCTGCAGCCGATCCGCACGCTGACCCTGCTTGACGGGCAGCGCGTCGTCGGCGCGAACGTGACCGGCGTGCCCGATATCAGCATGTTCCCTCAGCTTCTCGTCAAGCGCGTGGACGTGGTGACAGGCGGCGCCTCCGCTTCCTATGGCTCGGACGCGGTCGGCGGCGTCGTCAACTTCATCACCGACACCCGGTTCGAAGGCTTCAAGGGCAACATCCTTGGCAGCATCACCAAGTACGGCGACGATGAGACCGCGCTCGTCCAGGCGGCATGGGGCAAGTCGTTCCTCGACGACCGCCTCCATGTGGTCGTCAGCGGCGAGTACGACCACGAAGGCGGCGTCGGCGCCGGAGACTTCGGCACCGACCTTGCGGGCAGCCGCGACTGGTATCGCGCGACCACGCTGATGAACACCGGCCAGACCAACAACGGCCTGCCGCAGTTCAACTATCGCGACTTTGCGCAGCCCTACCAATATGCCCGCTACGGCCTCATCAACAACGGCCCTCTCCAGGGCATTGCCTTCGATGCCAACGGCACGCCCTACAACTTCAACTACGGGTCGAACGGCCAGCCGCTCGGCAATGGCCAGGTCAGCAACTGCTATCGCGGCAACAGCTTCTGCGAAGGCGGCGATCTTTCCGGGGCACCGGGCTCGGGCGCCTCGCTCAAGTCCGCGCTGGAGCGCATCAACGGCTATGGCCGCATCGGCTACGACTTCGCCGAGAACAACGAAGCCTACGTCACCGTCAACATCGCCCAGGTGAAGACCCACAATCAGCCCAGCCCCGGCTACAACCGTCCTTCGCTGACGGTGCAATGCGCCAATCCGTTCCTGCCGCAGCTGGTGCGCGATCGCTGCACCGCCGCGGGTATCACGAGCTTCGGATTCGGCACCAGCAACGGCTCGTTCCCCGATCCGCGCGTCGACACCGACCGCAAGCAGTACCGCTTCGTCGGCGGTCTCAAGGGCGCGTTCGACGCGGTGGGAACCTCGTGGAACTATGACGCCTACTATGAGCACGGCATCACCATCTCGGACATCAGGGTTCGCGACATCGTGCTGCAGAACCGCTACGTGGCGGCGACCAATGCGACCACGCTGAACGGCGCCATCGTCTGCGCCGATCCAGTGGCGCGCGCCAACGGGTGCCAGCCGATCAACATCTTCGGCAACTTCGCGCCTTCCGACGCCGCGCTCGCCTATGTCGCCCCGCACGAGAACGGGCCGTTCCAGCACACCAAGCTGACCCAGGACGTCCTCAGCGCGAACTTTTCCGGCAATCCCTTCGATTCCTGGGCAGGCCCGGTCTCGGTGGCGTTCGGCGGCGAATACCGACGCGAGTTCTACCGCGTGAACGCCGACCCCTATGGTGCGGGCGTCTCCGACATCAGCCCGAACAGCGCCGACTATCCGGCCGATCCGCTGCTCAACTCCACGCTCGGCAGCAACTGGGCGGCAGGCAACTACAAGAACGGCAGCGGCAAGTACGACGTCTACGAAGGCTATGTCGAAGTCGACCTGCCCCTGCTCAACAGCGACTCGATCGGCCGCGCCAACCTCAACGGCGCGGCGCGTGCCACGCATTACAGCACTTCCGGCACCGTCTGGACCTGGAAAGTCGGCGGCACCTGGGACACCCCGCTCGACGGCATCCGCCTGCGCGCGGTCACCTCGCGCGACGTCCGCGCGCCGAACCTCTCCGAACTGTTCGCCGCGCCGACGGTTACCACGGTACCGAACTTCAACGACCCGTTCCGCAACCAGGCGGTACAGATCTTCCAGAACACCATCGGCAATCCCAACCTGAAGCCGGAAGTGGCGCGCAACACCGAACTGGGCATCGTGCTGTCGCGCCCCTCGTGGCTGCCGGGCCTCAGCCTCTCGTTCGACTACTATCGCATCAAGCTCGACGGCGTGGTCTCCACCCTGTCGGCCGACCAGATCGTGCGCTTCTGCTTCGAGGGTAATCAGGCCTTCTGCGGCGGCTTCCAGCTGGATGGTCCGCAGGGCACCAACTTCGTCAACGTCCAGCCGTTCAACCTCGCCTCCTGGAAGACCAGTGGTTTCGATATCGAGGCCAGCTACCAGTGGCAGCAGCCGCTGGGCCTGCCCGGCAGCTTCACCGTCCGCGCGCTGGCCACGCATATCCAGAAGTTCATCGTCAGCGCCGGCATCGCGGGGGTCGATCCGGTCGACCAGGCGGGCAACAACGCCGGTGCCACGCCCGACTGGAAGTGGCTGGCAGTGCAGACCTACGACAGCGACCGCTTCAGCCTGACCCTGCAGGAACGCTGGATCAGCGATGGCACGTTCGGCAACCAGTACGTCGTGTGCCAGTCGTCCTGCCCGGTTTCGACCGGCAACCATCCGACCATCGACTACAACACCATGAAGGGCGCCTTCTACGTGGACGTCGGCGCGACGATCAAGTTCGGCGACAACCTGCAACTCTACGGCAAGATCGACAACCTGTTCGACAAGGATCCCGTCGCCTCGCCGCAGACCAACACCGGGCTCGACGTGAACCCGGCCCTCTACGACACCCTGGGGCGGATCTACCGCGCCGGCATCCGCTTCAATTTCTGAAGCTTTCGTCGTCCCGGGTCGCCCCCGGGACGACGACAGGATACACGTGCCTTGAAACCCGGAGAGAATTGACATGAAACGTGGACCGATCGGCGCCTCGACGGCCCTGCTGGCCTCCCTTGTAGCGATCCAGCCCGCCTACGCCTCGCCCTCGGTCTACACCGCAGCTCCCGATGAACCCGGTGCCTTCACCGTATCCGGCAAGGCCGATGGCCGCGCCGATGATACGGCCGCGATCCAGCAGGCCATCGACGCCGCCGCCGAAAAGGCCGGCGGCGGCATCGTGTTCTTGCCCGCCGGCACCTACCGCATCAGCCGTACCATCTTCCTCTGGCCCGGCGTGCGCATCTTCGGCATCGGCGAAAAGCGGCCGACGATCGTGCTCGGTCCGCGCACGCCCGGCTTCCAGAAGGGCGTGGGCCACATGGTGATGTTTGCTGGAGGACGCCGCGAGCGGGACCCCAAGGATGCTCGCCCCGTCGCCTTCGCGCCGCCCGGCAGCGTGCCCTTCAACAAGGACATTCCGGACGCCAACCCCGGCACGTTCTACTCCGCGCTCGGCAATATCGACTTCCGCATCATGGACGGCAATCCGGCCGCCACCGCCATCCGCTTCCACTCCGCCCAGCACAGCTTCGTCAGCCATGTCGATTTCGACATCGGCTCCGGCCTCGCGGGGCTCTATCACGTCGCCAACGAGGCCGAAGACCTGCACTTCCGCGGTGGCCGCTACGGCATCCTGGCGGAGAAGCCCTCCCCCGCCTGGCCCTTCGCCCTGGTGGACGCCACCTTCGAAGGCCAGCGCGATGCGGCGATCCGCGAGCACGAAGCGGGCCTGACCCTGCTCAACGTCTCCATCCGCGACACGCCGGTGGGCATCGAGATCGACAGCGGCTACGGCGACTGGCTCTGGGGCCAGGATGTCCGCTTCGAGAATGTCTCCAAGGCCGGCGTGCTCATTTCCAACGAGAACAACGTCTATACCCAGATCGGCTTCCAGAACGCGGTGGCCACGCATACCCCGGTCTTCGCGCGCTTCCGCGAAAGCGGAAAGACGGTCGCGGGCAAGGGAGAGACCTACAAGGTTTCCTCATTCACTCACGGGCTGACGCTGCCGGCCTTCGGGCAGATGGGCGCCTATCGCACCCAAGTCGATGCCGAGCCGCTCTCCGCCCTGCCCGCGCCGTCCGCCCCCGCCATCCGCGCGCTGCCGCCGGTTTCCGACTGGGTGAACGCCCGCAGTCTCGGTGCGAAGGGAGACAATCAGAGCGACGACACCGCCGCGCTTCAGAAAGCCATCGACACGCACCGCGTGGTCTATCTGCCTTCCGGCTTCTACAAGGTCAGCGACACCCTGCGGCTGCGGCCCGATACCGTGCTGCTGGGCCTTCATCCCAGCCTGACGCAGATCGTCCTGCCGGACGGCTCTCCCGGCTACGCCGGCGTCGGCGCGCCGAAGGCGCTGGTGGAGAGCGCCTCGGGCGGAGACGCCATCGTCGCCGGCATCGGCCTCAATGCCAACGGCAACAACCCGCGCGCCGCCGCCCTGCTGTGGAAGGCGGGGGCACGCTCGATGGTGAACGACGTGAAATTCCAGGGCGGCCACGGCACCAACCGCTTCGACGGCACGCGGATGGATCCCTACAACAACAACGCGACGGCCGATCCCGATGCCGCGCGTCGCTGGGACGGCCAGTACGCCAGCCTCTGGGTGACCCAGGGCGGCGGCGGCACTTTCGCCAATATCTGGAGCCCCAGCACTTTCGCGCACCCCGGCATCCTGATTTCCGACACGGCCACGCCCGGCCGCCTGATCCAGGCCTCGGTGGAGCACCACGTCCGCACCGAGATCGGGCTCAACCGCGTCTCGAACTGGGAACTGCTGGCTCCACAGACCGAAGGCGAGGCCGGCGAAAGCGGCGATGCGGTGGCGCTGGAAATACGCAACTCCAGCAATATCCTGGTCGCCAATCTCCACGCCTACCGCGTCACCCGCACGCGCAAGGCGGCCCCGGCCGCCATCACGCTCTACAATTCGCAGGACATCCGTTTCCGCAACGTCCACGTCAATGCCGAAAGCGGCGTCGGGACTTGCGACGAGAACGGCTGCGCCACGTTCCTTCGCCTCACCAAGTTCCCCTTCGAGAATGCCTTGCGCGACGTGACGCACGGGCTGGACGTGCGCGAACGCGAATTCGCGGTGCTGGACGTCAAGGCCGCCCCCCAGCCCGTCGCACCCGTCACTTTCGAAGGCGCCCGCATCGAGAAGCTGGCAGACGGATTCCACTCCATCGGCGGAGGCGCCGTGGACGCGCAAGGCAAGCTCTATTTCATCGACCGCCAGTTCCAGCGGATCTGGAGCTGGTCGGACAGTGGCAAACTGGAAATCGTGCGCGATGCCGCGCTCGATCCGGTGAACCTGACGGTCGACCGCTCGGGCAACCTGCTTGTGCTGTCCTCGTTCGGGCGCAACGGCACCGTCTACAGCCTCAAGCCGGGTTCGCCCGATACTGAGCTGACAGTGATCGCGCCCCGACCGGCGGGCAAGTCGGGCAATGCTGCCACGGTGCTGCCGGTCAACTGGTGGATCAACGGCGAGTTCAAGGATCAGATCGATCCGAAAACTTACGCTTTCACCACGCTTGCCGAGATGTTCACGCGCAACATGGCGCTGCCCAAGGCCGAGGAATATGCCTCGCCCGATGGCAGCGTCGTCCTTCCCGCCTGGCGCGTGTTCGCCCAGGGTCCGGCCGATCACCGGGGCCTGCGCTTCTCGGACTCGCTGGACAGCTACGGCTTCATCCAGGGCAAGCCCGGCGCGCGCGTGTTCCTGACCAACGCCTCGGAAAACCGCACGTATAGCGGCGTGGTCGGCGCGGAAGGCGCCGTCACCGGGCTCAAGCCTTTTGCCGAGCGCGGCGGAGAAGGCGTTGCCAGCGATGCGCAGGGCCGGGTCTACGTGGCCAACGGGCAAGTCTTCGTCTACTCGCCCGAGGGACAGGAGGTTGGACGGATCGACGTGCCCGAGCGGCCGCTGCAACTGGTGTTCGGCGGCGAGGACGGCAAGACGCTCTACATCCTGACGCACCACGCCCTCTATGCCGCGCGGACCGGCCGGTGACGCGCCTGATCCGGGCGCTGCTGCTCCTGCTCGCGCTCGCCTGCCCGGCGAGCGCATGGGCAGAAGCGCAGTACCGACTGCTCGTCCTCGCGATCCCGAACAAGTACCATTACGAATATATCCCGATCGCACGTGACAGCCTGGAGCATCTTGCCCGGCTTCACGATTTCGACCTGACGTACACCAACGATCCCAAAGTCTTCGAGGGCGACCTGCAGCGCTATGCCGCGGTCATGTTCCTCAACACCCCGGGCGAGGAACTGAACCCGGCCCAGCGCCTGAACTTCGAAAGCTACATGCGCGGCGGCGGCAACGCCATCATCGTCCACCGCGCGCTCATCATGCCGCCGGGGAACTGGCCCTGGTATGAGAAGCTGGTCGGCCGCAGCTTCGTCAATCACCCGATGCTGCAGACGGGCGTTGTCACCGCCGCCGATCCCGGTTTCCCGGCAACCTTCGGCCTGCCTTCGCGCTGGATTTGGAGCGATGAATACTATGTGCTGACCAATCCGCACGGGATCAGGATCGAGCCGGTGCTGCGTGTCGACGAAACGAGCTACGACCCCACCCGCATCTGGCCGGGACAAGTCGCGAAACCGATGGGGGACCACCCTGTCGCCTGGTATCACCGTTTCGAAAAGGGCCGCGTCTTCGTCACCACGCTGGGCCATAGCGGGGAGGCCTACCGCGAGCCGCAATACCTCGCGCACCTGATGGGCGGGATCTACTGGGCCGCTACCGGACTGGGCCAGCAACGCTGAGAACGCGCTTCCGCGGGGACGCGAAGTCCCCGCTCTTACCCAGGGTTTAGCGCTGGCGCCTTCTTACCTGTAGCGCCCCATCGTGACCTTCAGCCACACGGGCCGCGCGGTGAGATTGATGCCGTAATCGGTCTGGTCCCCGTTCCACACCCGGTCCGTAACCCATTCGTCCTTGGCGAAGTGCCCTTCCTCGATCCTGAGGACCATGCCGTTCGGCGGGCTGCCCGCTGCCGGTGCAAACGATACTCGGGCGTGATCGCCTGTCAGCAGGAACGTATCGGCCGAAAGCTGCGCGACGGCGATGCCGCCGACCGGCTCCGAGGCCCAGGCCGGAAGGTCGGCATCGGGGAACCATTCGCGCTGGCCGAACTGCCACTGGCCGAAGCTGGCCGTGATCTGCCAGTTGCCCATGGTCGTCTCCTGCGCCGCGCCGTCATCGGGCTTGGCGGCACCCCAGGTCGGATGCTCGAAGGCGATCTTCGCCCAGGGCCGCATCGCCTCCGACAGCACGCGGTACTTCGCGGCATAGGCGTCCAGCGTGGCCTCGTCGAAGCTCTTGGCGCCGAGCGGGAAGTTGAAATAGTCGCTGCTGTCCATGCCGAACGGCGAGAACCCGATGGCGCCGCGCCCCAGCGCCGGCCAGAAGTACCGGGCATATTCGCGCGCATTGCCGATTTCCGGCACCATCAGCGCGTTGTCCGGCCGGGTGTAGAGATCGAGGTGCTTCAGGACATTGCGGCTCTTGCGGTCATAGATGTCCGGCGCCGCGAAATCGAGCGAAGGCGCCGCCGCTTTCCAGATGTCGAGAACATCGCCCTGCGGCCCGCCGCTGGCGACGCTTTGCGGGTCCGGCTCCTTGAAGGGATCGGCCAGTGCGGCGTTGACGTACATCGGCAGCGGCTTGATCGCCTTGCCCGCCGCCGCCAGTTCCTCGATATAGCGCGCCGTGAACCAGGTGTTGAAGGCCCGATCCGCCTTGTCGCCGAAGACCTGGCTCCAGGTGCCCGAGCGGCCGCCAAGCCGCCGCGTCAATGCCTGCGGCATGGCGCCTGCAAACAGCTTCTGCGCCGCTGCCCCGTAATCGCGGGGATTGCGGTAGCTTCCGACCTCGTTCTCGGGCTGGACCATGACGATGGTGTTCTGCGGATCGTGGTCCCGCACATAAGTCATGAGCGCCAGGAAGGCCCGCTTGTCCGCGCGCAGCGTTTCCGCGCTGTGCGGCGTCAGGACATCGTGGTCGCTGCCATCCGGCTTCTTCATCCGCGGGAAGCGCCGATTGTCCACCTTCACCCAATCAGGCGTATAGGCCAGGCCCGTGTTCTTCCAGGCACCGAACCACAGCAGGACCACGCGCTTGTCATGGCTGCGCGCCTGGTCGAGCAGGGCCTGGACGAAACTGAAATCGAACTGCCCCTCGCGCGGCTCCAGTTGCTGCCAGGCGACGGGAACTTCCACCGTGTTCGCGCCGATCCGGTCCAGCACCGGCCAGGCGGTCTGCAGCGGCTTGGGATAATTGGAGCTGTTGTTGACCTGCCCCGCCAGCATCAGGAACGGTGCCCCGTCTACGATCAGTGCATGGCGTCCCTGGCGCGTCTCGATATGCGGGACCTCGCCCTGGGCCAGTGCCGGGGCAGCCACGACAGAGAGCATGGCGCTGGCCAGCAGGATTGCAGAAGATCGCATCGTGCGGGTCGTCCTCAGGGCTGTTCTTGAAGGGAAAAGATGCGGCTGGCCGCTGTCCATTTGCTGTCGGCGGCGGCCCAGGCAAGCGGACGCTGGAACTGGTCCATCAATTGCTCCCAGGCCTGCACGGCCGGGTCCGCAGCATCGGCGGCCGCCTTCTCGGCCGGATCGAAGCCGGGCTCGGTCTCCATGACCATGACCAGCCGGTTCCCGGTGCGGTAGATCTCCATGTCGCGGATCCGCGCGGTGCGAATGCTCTGCACGACCGCCTCCGGCACTGCGCCCGCCGCATGCCAGGCCTCGTAGCGCGCGATGGCTTCGGCTTCGTCCGCAAGATCTATCAGCAGAACCTGTCGCATCGCCTTCCCCTCTTCCGTGGCAGCGCCGGCGGCCGGCGTCATGAGCGGCCGCCTCACCTGCGGGATAGCAAGCGAGGCGGCCGCAGCAAGCCGGATTAGTAGGTCAGGCGTGCCGTCAGGCTGACGCGGCGATCGTTCAGAACGTTCGACTGCGGCCTGCTGGCGATACCGTAGTAAGTGCGGTTCTCCGTATTGGTCAGGTTCACGCCGTCCACCGTCAATGCGAAGTTCGGCGTCACGGTATAGGTGATCGAGGCGTCAAGCTGGCCGCGCGCGTCGTTGAAGATCGGCAGATTGCCGCTGCCGTTGCCACGCGTGGTCACCACGTACTTGCTGCGCCAGTTGTAGGCCACGCGGGCCGAGAGCGGCCCCCGATCGTAGAAGCCGATCAGGTTGTAGCTGTACTTCGAGAGCAGTTCGAGCGGCACTGACAGCTTGTTGCCTTCGTTGTCGGCCGCGTCGGGGCTCGGCGCCTTGCTGTCCACGTAAGTGAAGTTCGCCTGGACACCGAAGCCGGACCATATGCCGGGCAGGAAGTCGAAGAAGGTGTTGCCACCGATCTCGAAGCCCTTGATCTTGCCGTTGTCGCCATTGAGCGGGCGCGTGACGTCGACGGTGAAGGGACCATTGCCGAAGTCATACGTCTCGGTGCTGGTGATGTTGGCGATGAAGCCGTCCACCTTCTTGTAGAACGCCGCGCCGTAGAGCGAGCCGGTCTGCGAGAAGTACCATTCGAGCGAGGCGTCGAACTGCTTGGCTTCCAGCGGCTTCAGGAAAGGATTGCCGCTGGAGGCGGTGCGCAGGCCGCTGCCGGAATTGAACTCGACGATATTGATGTTGGGGTTCAGCTGCGAGAAGTCGGGGCGCGTCAGGCCCTTCGACGCGGCCAGGCGGAGCTGCAACTTGTCATTGAAGTGATAGCGCAGGTTCAGGCTCGGCAGCGCCTTGGTGTAGTTGGAATTCACGCCCAGCGCCACGTAGGAAATGGGGCCGTTGCCCGGCTGGCCGTCGATGATGACCTGGGGGGTCTGGACGATGAAGCCGTCGGTCGAAACCTTGGTCTTGATCACGCGGACGCCGATATTGCCGTCCAGCGGGAAGCCGGCGTCGGCGAAGTCGAACTTGGCCAGGCCATAGGCGGTATAGGTCTTCTCGCCCTGGGTGTTGCGGTCGCTGGGGACGTAGCTCACGCCGTCGAGCAGCGACTGGCGCTGGGAATCGCTGACATAAGGCGCCAGCGCCTGGCGGGTGGCGTCGTAGTCGAGCACGATCCCGCGGCTGAAGAACACGCCGCCGTCCGGCACGCCCTGATAGCCGCGATAGAGATCGCCGCGGAACGGGTGGACCTCATAGAGGTTATCGGCCAGCGCGCTCGTGCCGTAATAGGCGTAAGTGCTGGAATCGGTGACCGCGGAACGGTCGGTATAGCGCAGGCCTGCCGAAATCGAGCGCAGGATGCTGTTGTCGAAGCGGTATTCCGCATCAAGGCGCCCGGCGTATTCCTTGCCCACCGAGTGATCGATGTGGTCCAGGTACCCGCCGCCCAGCGGGGCGTAGTTCGCCACGTCGGTGACGGAGCCGTTGCCATTGCTGGGATCGTTGTCGGGCAGGATGTCCATCGTCGGCACGCCGCTGCCGACCACCTGATAGAGCCGCTCCGCATTGGAGTGCAGGATGACGATCGAGCGCTGGCCGTCCGTGGTGCCGCGAATGTACTGGAAGTCGCCGTTGACCGACAGGTTGTTGGTCGGCGTCCACTTCAGGTTGAGCGAGAAGTCGTTGGTGACCGACTTGCGGCGCTCGAGGCTGGTGTTGGAATCGATGGGAACGCTGGCGAAAGTGCCGCTGCGGAAATTGCCGTCGTCATCAAAGGTGAACGGCTGGGTATAGTCCGGCGTGATCGGATTGTTGCCGGTATAGGCGAAGAAGCTGTAGTCGCCGTACTGGAACTTGTAGTCCGAGCGCACATATTCGCCCGTGACGAGCAGGGTGTCGGTCGGCTTCCACTGGATCGCCGCGTCCACGCCCAGGCGGCGGCGATCGCCCAGGTACTGGCCGATGCCCACGCCGTGCGGCAGGTAGGTGTCCTTGCCCAGGCGGCCGAGACCGGATGCCACGGCATAGTCGGTGGCGTTGTTCGGATTGCCGTTCGCATCCAGTGACTGGTCCAGTTCGTAGAACGGCTGGCTGGAGATCTGGTCCTGGCGGAACGCGGTCTTCTGGTAGGCGAAGTCCACCATGACGCCGATTTCGCCGATGCCGGTATTCCAGCGGTCGGAGAGCAGCAGGTTGGCCTGCGGCGTCGATTTTCCGTAGAGATCGTAATAGTTGATGCTGGCGCTGGCCGAGGCCTTGAACCCGTCGAAGTCGAAGGGCTTGCGCGTGCGCAAGTTGATCAGGCCGCCGATGCCGCCTTCGATCTGGTCGGCCGAGGGGTTCTTGTAGACGTCCACGCCGGCCAGAAGCTCGGAAGGCACGTCTTCGAGGCTGAGGTTGCGGCCCCCGTTGGCCGTGAACACGTCGCGGCCGTTCACTTCGGTGCGGACCTGGCTGAGGCCGCGGATGGAAACCGAGCTGCCTTCGCCGAAGCTGCGCTGGATCTGGATGCCGGTGATGCGCTGAAGCGCTTCGGCCACGTTGCGGTCAGGCAGCTTGCCGATGTCTTCCGCCACGATGGAATCGACGATCACGTCCGAGTTGCGCTTGATCGACTGCGCGTTGCTGAGGCTTGCGCGCACGCCGGTCACGACGATGTCTCCGGCCTGGCCTTCCGCATCCTGCGGCGCGGCGGCTTCCACGCCCTGCACGCCCGAAGCGTCCTGAGCGCTGGCTGGCGACATCACGCCCAGAGCGACGGTTGCAACCGAAATACCCGTAAGCAGACGCGCACGGCGCGATGCCTGATCAATCGTCCTCATGGACTTCCCTCTCCCTGGCTCCTCGGCGGAGCACATCCTCAAAAGTCGCATCGCCGGGCGGCCTTGGCCCGTTACCGACCTTGCCCGTTCCCGATCCTGCTTCGCCTTGTCCGCACGAGCGCGGTGACGACCAGCGACTCATTACTCGCAATTGACACATTGTGAAATATAAAAATTGATTTCATATGTGGATTGTGGTCGATGGCGCATGGAAATTCCGCGCTCCCTCGGCGAATAAGGGGCGGGCAAGGGATCGGAGAGGATCGATGGACGGCAAGACGCGCTATCAGGCGCCCGCGCTGAAAAAGGGGCTGGAAATCCTCGAACTTCTGGCAGGTTCGAGCGAGCCACTGATCATGTCGGACATATCGGCGGCGCTGGGCCGGTCGGTCAGTGAAATATTTCGAATGTTGCAGGTGCTGGAAGAGCACGGCTACATCGCGCGGGCCGAGGACGGCTACCGGCTGACCAACCGGCTGTTCGCGCTGGGCATGAGCCAACCGCCGATCCGCGACCTGGCCTCCACCGCGCTTCCGGTCATGCAGGAGCTGGCCCGCGGCGTGGGCCAGAGCTGCCACCTCGCCGTCGCATCGGGTGCCGAGATGATCGTCATCATCGCGATCGAAGCGCCGGGACTTTCGGGGTTCGCCGTCAGGGTCGGCTATCGCCGTCCGCTGCATCTCTCGAACTCCGGCCGCATCCTGCTCGCCTTCCAGTCGGCCGAGTCGCGCGCCGCCATGCTGGGCGACATCCGCTGCGCAAACCCGGCCTTCGATGAGGGCGAGCTGATCGCCAGGCTCGAAAAGGTGGCCGCTGCCGGCGGCGCCAGCGAGCCCAGCCCGATGCTGACCGGGATCACCGACCTTTCGGCCCCCATCCTGTTCGGCGGGATCGCGCGCGCCGCGCTCACCGTGCCGTTCGTCGCCGGGCCTGCCAGCAAGACCACGATCGAGGAATGCAGCGCCAGCGTGCGCCAGGCAGCGGCCGCGATCGGCAATGCCATGTCCCCGATCCGCCAATGGACATCCCCGGAGCTTCAGGAGCAGACCCCGTGACCCAGTTCACCCGCCGCACCACGCTGGCCGCCGCGGCCGCGCTGACCATCCTGCCGCGCCTGGCGCGTGCGCAGACCAGCGCCCAGGACGAAGTCGTGCCGCTCTGGCCCGGCGCAGCGCCCGGTGCGCCTGCCGCACCGATCCACCGCAAGGTGGCGGACCAGTCCAGGGACCCCGCAAAGCCCGATCGCTGGGTGACGGGGATCGACCGGCCCGTCGTGGTGGTGAAGCGTCCGGCCCGGCCCAACGGCAGCGCCATGCTGATCGTGCCGGGTGGCGGCTATGGCTTTCTGTCCTACGACAACGAAGGCACGAGCCAGGCGGCCTGGCTCAATGCCAGAGGCGTGACGGCCTTCATCCTGCTCTACAGGCTCCCCGGCGAAGGCTGGAGCAAACGCGAGGACGTTCCCTTGCAGGATGCCCAGCGCGCCATGCGCCTGATCCGCGCCGGCGCGAGCCGGTTCGGCATCGATCCCGGCAAAGTGGGCGTGCTCGGCTTTTCCGCGGGCGGCCACCTGGCCGGATCGCTCGCCACCCGCCATTCGGAGCGCGTCTACCAGCCCGTCGATCAGGCCGACAGCCAGAGCGCCGCGCCGCAAGTGGCCGGTCTGGTCTATCCCGTCGTCAGCCTGCTCGCGCCCTTCACGCATGTCGGTTCGCGGGACAACCTGCTCGGGCCGGGTTCCACTCCCGCCATGCAGAAGGCTCGTTCGGTGGAAGTGTGCGTCGACGAGGCGACCTGCCCGACGTTCCTGGTCCATGCGGCCGACGATGGCCTGGTGCCGCCCGCCAACAGCATCGCCCTGTTCCAGGCCCTGCAGGAAGCCAAACGGGCGAGCGCCCTGCACATCTTCGAGAACGGCGGCCATGGCTTCGGCGTTCGCCTGCCCGCAACCATGCAGGCAGCCGCCTGGCCTTCGCTTTTCGCCAGTTTCGCCGCCACGCACGGAGTGACCGCGTCGTGAGGGCAGGCATGGCCGCCCTGGCGCTGGTTGCGGGCCTCGCTTCTGTCCAGGCGGCGGCGCAGCAATACCAAAGCTCTCCCGAGCGCAGGACCGTGGAGGAAAAGGACTGGGGCCAGTGGCTCGGGCCGTTCCGCGCGAAGCTCGTGCCCAGCCTGATGCAGGACTTCGGCGAGCGCTATCTCTATGCCCCCGCCAACGCAGCCCTTCCCGCACCGCGCCCCGGCGAAAAGCGCGTGGTCTTCCTGGGCGATTCCATCACCGATCGCTGGAACCTGACGGCCAGCTTTCCCGGCAAGCCTTACGTCAATCGCGGCATCGGCAGCCAGGTGACCGCGCAGATGGTCCTGCGTTTCCATCAGGACGTGGTCGCGCTGAAGCCTTCTGCAGTCGTCATTCTGGCGGGGATCAACGACATCCAGGGCTTCCTCCAGCACGAGACGCCCGAACAGATCGAGACGAATTGGGAGGCCCTGGCCGACCTGGCGGATCGCCACGGGATCAAGGTCGTGTTCGGCGCCCTGCTCCCGGTGAACAACTATACCCCGGCAGCGAAAGACGTCGTCAAGGAGCGCGATCCGAAGGAAATTCTGGCGCTCAATGCCTGGCTTCGCGCCTTCTGCACCCGGCGGGGATACGGCTTCGCAGACTACCACACCCCCATGGCCGACCGTGACGGCCTGATGGCGGCGAGCTTCACCGAAGACGGCGTCCATCCGCTCGACAACGGCTATGCAGTGATGGCGCCAATCGCCCAGCGCGCCATCGATCAGGCCCTGAAAGGCAAGAAATGAAAACGAGCCGCCTGCTCCCGGTCGCCGCGCTGGCACTGGGCTTCTGCCTTGCCCACCCTGCCGCCGCGGAAACGCGCGTGCCGGGAGATCCCCACGCCGAGGATCCGGTCGGCATCGTCACCGATCCCTGCCCGGTCCATCCCGCACCTGCGGATGCCGCCGGCTGGCAACTCTGGAACCTCCACATGCTGACCCGCGATTTCGGGCAGCTCTGCCGCTATGCAGAGGCGAACCGGGCGCTGGCGGGGCAGAAGGTCCAGGTCGTCTTCATGGGCGATTCCATCACTGACAACTGGATCAACGCCGATCCGCAATTCTTCACCGGCGGCATCGTCGATCGCGGCATCAGCGGCCAGACCACCGCGCAGATGCTGGTGCGCTTCCGCCAGGACGTCGTCGACCTGAAGCCCGAGACCGTGCACATCATGGCCGGCACCAACGACATCGCGGGCAATACCGGCGCGGCCACGATCGACACGGTCATGGGCAATATCCAGAGCATGGCGGAACTGGCCCGCGCGCACGGGATCAAGGTGATCATCGCCTCCGTTCCCCCCGCCGCCGCCTTCCCGTGGAGCCCGGGCAAGCTGCCCGCGCCTCAGGTGGACGAGATGAACAGGCGGCTCTCCGCCTATGCCCGCATCAACCACTTCGGCTATGTCGACTACCACCGGGCCATGGCCCAGCCGGACGGCGCCATGAAGCCGGGCCTTGCCAGCGACGGCGTTCATCCCACGCCGGAAGGCTATGCCGTCATGCGCCCGCTGGCCCTTGCCGCCATTGCCGCCGCCATTACCGGAACTTCGGGAGCCCCCAAATGATGGACCTCAAGCGACGCTCCTTCCTGGCCGGCGCCGCGGCGCTGGGCCTCGCCCGCACCGCGCGTGCCGCCAGCGCCATGGGCACGACGCCCGGGCCGGTGCAGGCCAACTGGCCCTCGCTGGTGGCAAACTACCGCTATCCCGACTGGTTCCGGGACGCGAAGCTGGGCCTCTGGGCGCACTGGGGGCCGCAGTCGGTTCCGCAGCAGGGGGACTGGTACGGGCGCTTCATGTACATGCAGGGCCACCCGATGTACGAACATCACCTCAAGACTTACGGCCATCCCTCGGTGGAGGGGATGAAGGACATCCAGAACCGCTGGACGGCGGAACGCTGGCAGCCGGAAGCGCTGGTGGAGCGCTACAAGAAGGCCGGCGCCAAGTATTTCGTCGCCCTCGCCTGCCACCATGACAACCTGGATTGCTACGACAGCCGCTACCACGCCTGGAACAGCCTGCGCGTCGGCCCGCGCAAGGACGTGGTGGGAATCTGGGAGAAAGCCGCGCGCCGGGCCGGGCTGCGCTTCGGCGTCTCCAATCACGCCGCCCACGCCTGGCACTGGTACCAGACCGCCTATGGCTACGACCCGACCGGACCGGATAAGGGTCGCCGCTACGATGCCTTCAGCCTGCGCAAGGCCGATGGCAAGGGCCAGTGGTGGGACGGGCTCGACCCGCAAGAACTCTATACCGGCGGCCATGCCGTCATGCCCGACGGGATCGACAGCATCGCCGCGATGAACGCCTGGCACGAGGCGAACGACGGCCAATGGATCGAGACCGGGCCCAAGGACGACCCGGCCTACGTCACCCGCTGGCTGCTGCGCCAGACCGACCTCATCGACAAGTACCGGCCCGATCTGGTCTATTTCGACGATTACGGACTGCCGTTCGGCCCCGTCGGGCTGGAGGCGGCGGCGGACTACTACAACCGCTCGATCCAGTGGCACGGCAAGATCGACGTCGTCCTGACCGCCAAGCAGCTCTCGCCCGAGGCGCGCTTCGGCGTGGTCCAGGACGTCGAACGCGGCTATACCGACCATATCTGGGACGAACCCTGGCAGACCGACACCTGCATCGGCGACTGGTTCTACAACGTCGCCCGCCTCAACGACAAAAGCTACAAGACCGCCGAAGAAGTGATCCAGCGGCTGGCCGATGTCGTGTCGAAGAACGGCAACCTGCTGCTGTCGATTCCGCAGCCGGGTGACGGCTCGATCGACAGCGAGGAAGACCGGATACTCGACCAGATGTCGGAGTGGATGGAAACCGGGGGAGAGGCGATCTTCGGCTCCCGTCCCTGGCGCCATTACGGCGAAGGCCCGAACCGTCCGGTGCTGGGCATGCAGAGCGAGGACAAGGCGAAACCCTTCACCGCGCGCGATATTCGCTTCACCACCAACAAGGGCGCGCTTTACGCGCTGGTGCTCGGCAAGCCGGAGGGCGATGTCACGATCGCGACGCTCGCTGCCGGCCGCGAACCGGGAGTGGTCGAAAAGGTGACCCTGCTTGGCGGCGGACCGCTGGTTCACCGCCGCGACGGGCAAGGGCTCCATCTTGAAATGCCGCGCGGCCACCGCGGCTTCGTACCGGTCGTCCGTATCGACGGGCGTGGATTGATCTGAATTGCAAAACGACATTGCAGGCGAACAGGGGACAAGAGGAATGATCGCAGGAAGCCTAAAAGCCCGAATGAAGGCTCAGACGACAATGGCCAGATCGATGAAAGCCGGCGCGCTGGCGAGCGTTGCGGGTGCGGCCTGCCTCGGCCTGGCCATGCCCGCGCTGGCAGCGCCGATGGCATTGCTGGACCGCAACGGCACGCGCGTCGCCGTGGAGCCCTATGCGCCCAACATCGTGCGCGTGACCATCGCTCTCGATCCCGAACTGGCCGAAGCCGCGCCGGGCGAAGGCCCCAATGCCGCGCCGGACGCCGCAGGGTGGAACCATAGTGCCGGCACCGACGGCGACATCTTCGCATCCTCCGCGCTCAGCCTCACGGTCGATGCCAAGCCCTGGCCCAAGGCGCCGAGCCAGATGGAGCGCTATTTCGCGCCTTCGCTGCCGCCGGTCAGCCTGTCGATCCGCGACGGCCAAGGGGAGTTGCTGACGAAGATGACGGGTTGGGACATGGCTCCCGTCACCGTCAACGGCGAGAAGACCTTCAAGGTCGGCGCGACGTTCGAGGCGGTATCGGGCGAGCATTATTACGGCCTCGGCCAGAACCAGGAAGGCACGCTCGATCTCAAGGGCCGCCAGATCGACTGCTCGCACAGCTATGACGCGCCGGCGGGCGAAACCGTCTGCGTGCCGTTCCTCGTCACCACCAAAGCCAACGGCAAGCTCTGGGGCATCGTCTGGGACAACCCGGCGCGCACCCTGGTCTGGCCGGGCCTTCATTCGACCACCCGCTTCCAGTCGCAAGTGGGTGAGCGCGTCTCGTTCTTCGTCATCACCGGCAAGACCAGCGACGAGCTTTATGCCGGTTACGCCAAGCTGACCGGCGCCACGCCGCTGCCGCCCAAGGCCGGCTTCGGCCTGATCCAGAGCAAGGCGCGCTACGAAAGCCAGCAGGAACTGCTCGGCATCGCCAATGGCTATCGCCAGCGCGGCTATCCGCTCGACGTCATGGTGCTGGACTGGTTCTACTGGACCCGCATGGGCCAGCTCGACATCGACCGGACGTACTACCCCGATCCGAAGGGCATGAACGACACCCTGAAATCGATGGGCATGCGCTCCATCATCAGCGTCTGGCCCCGTTTCGAGCGGGAATCGCGTTACTTCGACATGCTGGCGGGCAAGAGCTGGCTCCTGAAGGACAAGGACGGCAAGCCCGTGGACGGATTGCCCATGCGCTTCGACCGGGCCGGTGCGCTGATCGACAGCACCAATCCCGAGGCCCGCGCGTGGTTCTGGGGCAAAGTGCGCGACAATATCCTTAGCCAGGGCTTCGACTGGCTCTGGCTGGATGAAACCGAGCCCGATCTCATTCCGGACGGCTATTTCTACTCCATCGGATCGGGCGACCGCTACCACAACCTGTTCCCGCTGGTGCACACCTCAGGCGCAGCGGAAGGCTCTGCGCGCGACCGGCCCGGCATGCGCAACATGATCCTGTCACGCGCCGCCTATCTCGGCTCGCAGCGCACCGGCAGCCTGTTCTGGTCCTCGGACGTGAAGTCCACCTGGGAAGCCCTGCACCGGCAGATCCCCACCGGCCTGAACTTCACCGCCTCGGGCCTGGCCTATTGGGGCAGCGACATCGGCGGCTGGCAGTGGCCGAGCGGTCCGAAAGCCGAACATCCCGTTCTGGTCGATCCCGCCGGAGCGACCGCCATGGCGCCCGACTATCCGGACTATCCGGAACTCTTCGTGCGCTGGTTCCAGTACAGCGTCTTCACCCCCACCTTGCGCATCCACGGCCAGCGCCCAGCCACGGCGATCTGGGAATACGGCACCGCCGCCGAGCCGATCCTCGCGGACTACCTGCGCCTGCGCTACACACTCATGCCCTATATCTATTCCCTGGGACGGCACACTTACGAGACCGGCGCGCCCTTCATGCGCGCGCTGTTCATGGACTTCCCGAACGATCCCAAGGCCGCGACGCTGGGCGACGAATATATGTTCGGCCCGGCCTTCCTGGTGGCGCCGGTCACCGAGCAGGGTCAGACCCGCAAGTCGGTCTACCTCCCCGCCGGCACCGCCTGGTACGATTACTGGACCAACCAGCGCTTCGAAGGCGGACAGAGCGTGGACGTCGACGCCTCGATCTCCCGCATTCCGCTGTTCGTGAAGGCTGGCTCGATCGTGCCGATGGGCGCGGCCGTGAAGAGCACGGCGGAGCAGCAGGCGATCGAAAGCATCCGGGTCTATCCGGGCGCTGACAGCCACTTCACGCTCTACGACGATGACGGTACCACGAACGCCTATCGCAAGAGCGACGGGCGCAAGGCCGAACTGGTGTGGAACCAGGCGGCCGGAACGCTCACGAGCAAGAGCAAGCTCCCCACCGGCCAGTCCGTTTCCGGCCTGGTGCGCGTGATCGGGGCGGGTACGGCAGGACAGGAAGCAGGACAATGACCGGTATCAATCGCAGGGAACTCGGGCTGGGGCTGGCAGCAGCAGGCCTCGGCACGGCACTGGGCGCCTGGCCCGCCTCCGCGCAACCTTCCGCCCCCGGCACGGGGCCGCGCACGGAGCGCGGGGCTCAGGACCCGCTGGGCTTCCCTGCCGACTTCACCTGGGGCTGCGCCACCGCAGCCTACCAGATCGAAGGCGGCGTCAAGGAAGACGGCCGCGGCGAGACCGTCTGGGACACGTATGCGCACACCCCCGGCAAGACGACGGACGGCGGCACGGGCGATGTCGCCTGCGACAGCTATCACCGCTATGCCGAGGATATCGCGCTGCTGAAGGCGCTGGGCGTGAAGGCCTACCGTTTCTCGGTGGCCTGGTCGCGCATTTTCCCAAGCGGCAAGGGCAAGCCCAACCAGAAGGGGCTCGACTACTACAACCGCCTTGTCGATGGCCTGCTCGCCGCGGGCATCGAGCCGCACATGACGCTGTTCCACTGGGACCTGCCCACCGGCCTCCAGGGCGGCTGGCAATCGCGCGATACCGCCCTTGCCTTCGCGGACTATGCCGGCTTTATGGCCAGCAAGACGTCCGACCGCGTGAAGCACTTCATGACGGTGAACGAACTGCGCTGCTTCACCGACCTTGCCTACTGGAACGGCAACAAGGCCCCCGCGCTGCGGCTGCCGATGGATCAGGTCAACCAGGTGCGGCACCACGGCGTGCTCGCGCACGGGCTCGGCGTCCAGGCGATCCGCGCCCATGCCAGGGCCGGAACCCACGTCGGCCTGGCCGACAACGCCACCATCTTCGTCCCCGCCATCGAAACGCCTGAGCACATCGAGGCGACCAAGAAGGCCATGCGCGAGGAGAACGCCATGTTCCTCACCGCGATCATGGAAGGGCGCTATATCGACAGCTACCTTGCCGCGCAGGGCAAGGACGCGCCCAAGGTGCAGGCAGGCGACATGAAGGCGATCGGCAGCCCGCTCGATTTCGTCTCGCTCAACGTCTACACCGCGAACACCGTGCGGGCTGCCGCTACGGCAAGCGGCTACGAGATCCTGCCGCATCTCGCCAATTCGCCGCGCATGGCCTCACCCTGGCTCTACGTGACCCCGGAAGCGCTCTACTGGTCGATCCGCACCGTCAGCGAGCTGTGGAAGCCGAAGAAGCTCTATATTTCGGAGAACGGCTGCTCGGCCGACGATCCCGTGGCCCAGGACGGCAAAGTCTACGATGCCGACCGCGTGATGTACTTGCGCAATTACCTGACCCACCTCCAGCGGGCAGTGAGGGAAGGCTATCCCGTGGACGGCTACTTCCTCTGGAGCCTGATGGACAACTTCGAGTGGGAGGACGGCTATACCAAGCTGTTCGGGATCCACCACGTCGACTTCAAGACCCAGAAGCGCACGCCGAAGCTCAGCGCCGACTGGTACCGCGAACTGATCCGCAGCAACAAGCTGGTCTGACTATCGCGCCCCCGGCCGGTCCTGTCCGGCCGGGGATACCGCGGCGATGGGCTCAGTCTTCTTCCCGCGGCGGCAGCCAGCCGAGCCCGGCGGAGATATGCCGCGCCGCTTCGCCCAGCATCCGGCGCGTTTCGTTGAGATCGGTTCGCTGGGAGCCGTCGATGGTCAGGAGAAACGGCAAGGTGAGCGCGGCGCTGACCTGCCCATCGAAGCCGAAGACCGGGAAGCTGATGTCGGTCACGCCGGACGCCCGCGCACTCGGCTGCATTTCATAGCCCTGCTCGCGGACCGTATCGAGGCGCTTTTCAAGCCGCCGCAGCGCTGCCTGGCTGGCGTCCGGCAAATCGGCGATCGCGGCCGCGCGGCGCTCCGGCGAGGTGAAGGCCAGGAGGACGTGCCCCGAACAGCTCGTCATCATGTCCACCACCGTGCCCAGCCGAATGCCGAAGCCTACCGGCCCGGCGTTCTCCTGGCGATGGATCACCGTGGCGGCAGCGCCGGTGCGGACCACCAGATGGCACGACTGGTTGGTATCGATCGACAACTGGTGCATGACCGGCGCCGCGACATTGCTCAAGGTATGTGCAGGCGTGGCGCGAAAGGCGACGTCCAGCACGCGGTAGGACACGCTGTAGCGGTCGTTGGCGGGATCCTTGCGCAGCCAGCCGCGCCGCTCCATCACGATGATGATGCGGAACACTTCGCTGATCGAACGCTCCAGCCGCTGGGCGATCTCGCTGATCGTAAGGCCGCTGGGATCGCGCGCGAAAAGTTCGAGGATCTCGATCCCTTTTTCCAGCGCGGGTGCGGAATAGGCACGCTTGCCGTCCGTCTCACCGCTTTCGGTGTCGGATCCGCGCTTTGCCCCTGATGCTCCTGCGGAGCGGACGTTGCCCAAAATCTTTGCCCTTCCTTGCTCCTGCCCGCCCCCCGCGAGCCACACGGCGGGGACCGTCCCCGCCGCGATCATCCTTGACGGCCGTTCGCTATCAGCCGGCCGCGACCACGCGCTGGTTCTGCTCGCCCAGACCCTCGATGCCCAGGCGCACGGCCTGGCCTGCCGAGAGGAAGCGAGGCGGATCGAAGCCCAGTCCGACACCGGCGGGCGTACCCGTCGATATCACGTCACCGGGCTGAAGGCTCATGAACTGGCTGAGATGCGAAATGATCGCCGCGACGGGGAAGATCATTTCGGCCGTGGTGCCGTCCTGCACGCGCTCGCCGTCCACTTCCAGCCAGAGGCGCATATCGTCCAGCGCCGGAGCCTCGTCGGGAGTGACCAGCCAGGGGCCGATCGGGCCGAACGTATCGCAGCCCTTGCCCTTGTCCCAGGTGCCGCCGCGATCGAACTGGAAGCTGCGTTCCGACACGTCGTGAACCACGCAGTAGCCGGCAACGTGGTCCAGGGCTTCGGCTTCGGAAATGTAGACCCCGCCCTTGCCGATCACCACGCCGAGTTCGACTTCCCAGTCCATCCGGTCCGAGCCGCGCGGCTTGACGATATCGTCATCCGGCCCGCAGATCGCGCTGGTCCACTTGTTGAACACCACCGGTTCCGACGGAATCGCCATGCCGCTTTCGCGGGCGTGGTCGCGGTAGTTGAGGCCGATGCACACGAACTTGCCGACACCGCCCACGCAAGGCCCGATCCGCGCGCCCTCGGGCGCAAGCGGCAGGCTTGCCAGGTCCAGCGCGCGCAGTGCAGCCAGCCCCTCCGGCGTCAGCACGTCGCCGGCGATATCCGGGACGATCTGCGATATGTCCCTGATGCGGCCTTCACCATCGAGGATTCCCGGGCGTTCCTGCCCCTTCTCACCGAACCGCACTAGCTTCACAGCATACTCCTTCGAAAGATAATCACGTCAACAGCCGGTCGAGGTGCGTATAGCCGCCGTCCGGAAATATCCATTGTCCCGTCGTGTGGCTGGCCCGCGCGGAGAGCAGAAAGACCACGGTGTCGGCCACTTCGCCGGCCATGGTCATGCGCCGCCCCAGAGGTACGCGCTCAGAAATCTCCGCCAGCTTGGCGCCGGGATCCTCGAAACTCTCGATCCACCGGGCATAGAGCGGCGTCATCACTTCGGCGGGCAGCACCGCGTTCACGCGAATGCCGTCCGCCAGCAACGCCGCCGCCCATTCGCGCGTGAGGCCGAGCTGCGCCGCCTTGGCGGCGACGTAGCCACTGGTCTGCCCCTGCCCGGTCACCGCCGTCTTGGACGAGATGTTGACGATGGCACCCCGGCTTTCGCGCAAGTGCGGCAGGCAGTGATGGGCGAGCCCGTAGTAATGCGCAAGGTTGGCGTGGACGGAGGCCATGAAGGCCTGCGTTCCGGCCTCCAACCCCACCCCGTCGTTCGCCCCGGCATTGTTGACCAGACCGTGGATCCCGCGGCCGGCGGCGGCGATCTCGGCGATCGCGTCCCGGCAGGCATCGTCGTCAGTGACATCGACTTGCAGGAACAGCGCATCGCCTTGCAGTTCGCGCAGCTCGGCTTCGAAGTCGGCGGCCAGGGGACTGCGCCCCAGGATCGCCGGAATGGCGCCTTCGCGCGCAAGGGCCAACGACACCGCGCCGCCGATACCCGCCCCGCCGCCGCTGACCACGACGACCTTGTCCTTCAGTTCCAGGTCCATCAGTCCACCCGGTACTGGGCGATCGATTCCGCCTTCATCTCGATGGAGAAGCCCGGGCGCTCCGGCGGCATATAGGCAGCATCCCGGATCACACAGGGGTCCACGAAGTGCTCGTGCAGATGGTCGACATATTCGATCACGCGGTCCTCCATCGTGCCCGAGAAGCAGAGGTAATCGATCATCGACAGATGCTGGACATATTCGCAGAGGCCCACCCCGCCGGCATGGGGCCAGACCGGCAGGTCGTACTTCGCGGCCATGAGCAGCACGCCCAAGATCTCGTTCACCCCGCCGATGCGGCAGCTGTCGATCTGCACGACGTCGATGGCTTCGCGCATCATGAACTGCTTGAACAGCATGCGGTTCTGGCACATCTCGCCCGTGGCGACACGAACCGGGTGGATCGCCTCGCGGATGGCCCGGTGCGCCTCGACATCGTCAGGACTGGTCGGCTCCTCGATGAACCAGGGCTTCGCGAAGGCCAGCGCATTGACCCAGTCGATGGCCTGCTGCCGTTCCCATATCTGGTTGGCATCGATCAGCAGGCGGCAATCCGGCCCGATCACCTCACGCGCGATGCGCACGCGGCGGATATCGTCCTCGAGATCGCGACCGACTTTCAGCTTGATCTGCCGGAAGCCTGCATCGACGGCCTCCTGCGCCAGACGGCGCAGCTTGTCGTCGGGATAGCCGAGCCAGCCTGCCGAAGTGGTGTAGCACGGGAAGCCGCTCTCCAGCAGCCGCTCCACCCGCTGTGCCTTGCCTTGCGCCTTGCGCGTCAGCAGTTCGAGCGCTTCCTCCGGGCCGATGCAATCGGTCATGTAGCGGAAGTCGATGGCCCGCACGATCTGCTCGGGGCTCATCTCGCCGATCAGCCGCCAGAGCGGCTTGCCCTCGACCTTCGCCCACCAGTCCCACACCGCATTGACAACGGCCCCGGCGGCCATGTGCATTGCGCCCTTGTCGGGGCCGATCCAGCGCAACTGGCTGTCGCCGGTGACATGACGCCAGAACCGGCCCGGATCGTCCCTGATCCAGTCCAGCTCCAGCCCCACGACCAGCGGCCGCAGAGCTTCGATCGCGGCGACGCAGATCTCGTTTCCGCGCCCGATGGTGAACGTAAGACCGTGCCCCTCGATATCGAGATCGTCGGTTTCCAGGATGACATAGGCCGCCGAATAATCGGGGTCGGGGTTCATGGCATCCGATCCGTCCAGCGCCAGGCTGGTCGGGAAGCGAATGTCGGCGGTGCGCAGGGCGGTAATGCGGCTCATTCGACGGTCCATCCGCCGTCGATCACGGCCGTGGTGCCGGTCGTGAACGCGCTTTCATCCGAAGCGAGGTAGGTCGCCAGCGCGGCAATCTCTTCCGGCCGGCCAAGCCGGCCCACCGGCTGGCGCGCGGCGAAGGCGCTGCGCGTCTCCTCGAAGGAGTTGCCGGTCGCCTCGGCCTGCGCCTTCATGCGCCCTACCAGCGACGGGCTTTCCACCGTGCCGGGACAGATCGCGTTGCAGCGGATTCCCATCTCCACGTAATCGGCCGCGATGGACTTGGTCAGCCCGATCACCGCCGCCTTGCTGGCGCCGTAGGCGAAGCGATTGCGCACCCCGATGATCGAAGAGGCAACCGAGGAGATGTTGACGATGGATCCCGTTCGCTTGTCCACCATGGCCGGGAGATACTCGCGGATCACGCGGAAAGCGGCCGTGACGTTGAGATCAAGCGCCTGCGCCCATTGTTCGTCGGTGCAGTCCAGCAAAGTACCGGGATGGACGATCCCGGCGCAGTTCACCAGAATGTCGCAGCTCCCCGTCGCGCGCGCCAGTTCCCGGATGGCCCCGGCATCGGTGAGGTCGACCACATGGGTCTCCACGCCCGCCAGGTCCGCCAGCCCTTCGCGGTCCCGGTCGACGGCATGAACCGCCGCGCCTTCCGCCACGAACCTTTCCGCGATCGCGCGGCCAATCCCTGCTGCCGCAGCGGTCACGACCGCGCTCTTACCGGCAAGTCTCATCAAGTACCTCGTTCGAATGGAGTGTCGGGCGATCCGGCTGGGCGTGACGTCAAGCGCCGGTTCCCATGGCCGTTTCGCGGCAGGCAGCCAGATCGCCGTCACCGGCTAGCTGGAAATAGGCACGGCGGGCATTGCCGCCCATGATGGCGTCACGGTCCCCCGCGCCGAGCGGCGCCAGGAGCTTCAACGCGAGCGCGTGAACCTCGCGGTAACTGGCGGCCAGTTCGCAGACCGGCCAGTCGGAGCCATAGATGAGCCGACCGGGTCCGAAGCAGTTTAGCAGATGCTCCATGTAGCGCAGCATCTGCAACTCGCTCCAGTCCCGTCCGCGCGCCTGAGTAACGAGGCCGGACAGCTTGCAGAACACCGGATAGGCCTGCGCGACATGGGCGATCCGGCTTGCCCAGGGCTCCCATTCGCCCGCCGCAATTCCCGGCTTGGCACCGTGATCGATGACGATGCGGCCCGGCCCCACGGCATCGAGAAAGGCGGGAACGCCCTCAAGCTGCGGCGCGTGAATGAGAAGGTCGTAGGCATAACCGGCTTCCAGAACCTGCCGCACGCCGCGCCGGAAATCCGGGCGCTCCAGGAAGTCCGGATCGGGCTCGTCCTGCACATGGTGGCGAAAACCGATCAGGCTTGGCTCGTCTGCCAGCACGGCAAGACGTTCGGAAAGATCGGGAGCGGTCAGGTCTATCCAGCCCACCACGCCCACGATTGCGGCATGGTTTGCAGCCAGGTCCAGCAACCAGCGAGTCTCGCCTTCGCTCTGGCGCGCCTGAACGGCAATGGAGCCCGCGATTCCGCAAGCGGTGAGATCGTTTGCAATAAGGTCGGGAGTGAAATCCCGATCGATGCCGGAGCCCGCCTCGATCCACGGGTATGCCCCCGGATCATAGGCCCAGAAATGCTGGTGCGCATCGATATGGCCCGACATCATCGATCGGCGCTCCTCTCTCTCACTGCCGTATTTGACAGCATCTTCTATATGTGAAAATTTAGCGAGCGATCGGGCATAGCGCAAGCGTCAATCTTTTTTGGAAGACGGTTGCGCGCGAAAGACCGGCGAAGCACAAGTCCTGAGGACGGGACGGAGAGGATGGAAATGGAGACGATCCTGGCGGCAGACTTGCCGGCGGTTTCACCGACGGGGCAACTTGCACCGGAAGAGCCCGGCACCCCTTCGCGCTTCGTATTTCCGGGGTTCTGGCCCGGCTTCGTGCTGGTAACGAGCGTGTTCTTCGCCTGGGCCCTGGCAAACAACCTGAACGATATCCTCATCCGCCAGTTCCAGAAGGCCCTCGCCCTCTCGCGCGGAGAGGCCGGTTTCATCCAGTTCGTGTTCTACCTCGCCTATTTCGTCTGGGCGCTCCCTGCCGGCTTCTTGCTCAAGCGCTTCGGCTACCGGGCGGGACTGCTGACAGGGCTTGGCCTCTACGCGCTGGGCGCGCTGCTGTTCTTTCCCGCGGCAGAAGTGCACCGCTACTGGGCCTTCCTGCTCGCCTTGTTCGTAATCGCCTCGGGCGCAGCATTTCTAGAGACTTCGGCAAACCCCTATGTCGCTCGCTTCGGCGACCCATCGCGCGCCTCGCAGCGGCTTACCTTGGCGCAGGGCTTCAACGGGCTTGGCGCCGTCGTTGCCCCGATCCTGGGCGGGCTCTTCATCTTCTCGGGCGTAGAGCACAGCGCGGCCGACCTCTCGGCGATGACCCATGCCCAACTCGAAGCCTGGCGCGGCACCGAGGCGGACATGGTCAAGATCCCTTACTTGTGCCTTGCCGGCTTCGTCGTGATCCTCGCCGCCGGGCTCGCGCGGGTTCGCTTGCCGCGAATCGAGAGCGCGCCGAACGACGCCCTGACCGGTGCCTCCACCGGCAGCTTGCGCACCGTGCTGGCCAATCGCCTCCTGCTCGGCGCCGTGATCGCCCAGTTCTTCTACGTCGGCGCGCAAGTCGGGATCTGGAGTTTCTTCGTGGACTTCACCAAGCACCTTGCCCCGCAGACGCCCGAGCGGACCGCTGCATTCCTGCTCTCCGGCAGCCTCGTGCTGTTCATGGCGGGCCGCTTCGTGGGCGCCGCCCTGATGCACCGCGTGCCGGCGGCAAAGTTGCTCCTGGGTTTCGCGCTCGCCAACATCGTCATGGTCGCACTGGCCATGTCGCTGAGCGGCGTGGCCGCCATTGCCTGCCTGGCGCTTACCAGCTTCTTCATGTCGATCATGTTTCCCACGATCTTTGCGCTGGGCATTCGCGATCTGGGTGCGGGTACCACGATGGGGTCTTCGCTGATCGTCATGGCCGTAATCGGCGGCGCCGTGTTCCCGCCGCTGATGGGCCTCCTCAGCGAGCGCGCGGATCTTCAGGTGGCGATGGCGCTGCCGCTGTTCTGCTTCGCCGCAGTGGCGCGCTTTGCCTGGGGCGCAGCCTCCCGTCCCTCGCCCGGATGACAATTGGCGTTAACTTCCTGGCCCTGGGAACTTTTCCGGATTGTCCCGCATTCTCAAGCCGGCAATGACAGGGCAGACAAGGCGCGGCGCCAGTGAGGACCGCAACGGTTCCCGGCGCCCGGAGGATGCAAATGAAGATCTACACCCTGAAGTTCGCACAGCCACACGGGGCTGGCGAAACCATCCATTTTGAAGCGTTCGATTTGCCCGAGGCCCTCATGCTAGCCCACCGAGAGGCCGCCACCCGCGACGCCGAGCTATGGGACGGCGAGACCCGGCTCTGTGCTATCCGCCGGTCGAAGGACGCCCCCTTGCGCCGCTCCCCTATCGTCGCGGCGCCCGATATCGACACTGACGTCGCCGCCTGAGCCTGCTCCGGACCCTCCTCGAATAGAAATCCAGTGCGGGAAAAACCGGTTTTTCCGCCACATACCGGGCACTTTGGCTCGGTATATCGGTTGAGCCTGCTGAATGCAGGCAAGGCTGGATGGGACCGGGCATGAGCAACAAGACAACACCTCGCGGCACCGCGCTGCGCCTTCGATTGGCTTCCGCGCTTGTCGTGACCAGTATCTGCGTCGCTCTCTGCGCCAACACGGCGCCGGTGCCTTCGCCTGCGGACCAGTATGGCGCCCTGTTCTCGGACGTACAGGAGAACAAGATCTTCGAGGACGGCAAGACGTTCGTCGATGCCGTGCCCCGCACTGATCCCGCAACGATCATGCGCAAGTTCGAGGCAGCGAAGCCCACGACGCCTCAGGAACTGCGCGCCTTCGTCCTGGCCGAGTTCATCGTCCCCGGCATAAACGACACCGCGCCGACCGCGATGCGCGCCCACATTAAGGCACTCTGGCCGCAACTCGTCCGCCGAGACGCACAAGCCCCGCACGCGGGAGATTCCGCGATCCATCTCGAACAGCCCTACGTCGTTCCAGGCGGCCGTTTCCGCGAGATGTACTACTGGGACTCTTATTTTACCATGCTCGGCCTCGTTGCAGACAAACGTGACGATCTTGTCGAAAGCATGATCGACAACTTCACCAGTCTGATCGAACGCTTCGGCCATATTCCCAACGGAACGCGCACTTACTATCTGAGCCGTTCACAGCCGCCGTTCTTTGCGCTCATGCTCGACCTGTCGAAGCAAACTGATACCGCGGTGCGCGCCCGCCGCCTTGCGGCACTGCGCAAGGAATACGCCTATTGGATGGCCGGCGAAGGTTGCGCGCAGAAATCCAAGAAACCCTGTGACCGCGTGATGCCGATGCCGGATGGTAGCCTTCTAAATCGCTACTGGGACGATCGCGACACGCCGCGCGACGAGTCCTTCGCCGAAGATCGCGCAACCGCGGCAAAAGCATCCGGCCGTCCACCCGAGCAGATGTACCGAAACCTGCGCGCCGGCGCGGAAAGCGGATGGGACTTCAGCTCACGCTGGCTTACCGATCCAAAGGATCTCTCCACGATCGAGACGACATCGATCGTGCCCATCGACCTCAATGCCTTGCTCTGGGCGATAGAGCGGCACATTGCCAAGCAATGTGCACAAGCGGGCGACAGGCCCTGCGCTAAAGAATTCGTCAAGCGGGCCGATCTACGCAAAGCCTCCGTCGATCGGTATCTGTGGCTGGGCAAGGAAGCCCGCTACTCCGATTGGGCCTGGTATGATCGCAAGGCAACGCCCGTCCTGTCGAGCGCAACTCTCTATCCTCTGTTCGTCGGCATGGCCTCCACCGGACAAGCCAGAGCGGTTGCGAATACGACCCGGGACAAGCTGATCGCGCCAGGCGGGCTGCGCACGACAAACCTCCGCACGGGCCAACAGTGGGACGCACCAAACGGCTGGGCTCCCCTTCAATGGGTCGCCATCGAGGGTCTGGAGCGGTACGGCCACAAAGACTTGGCGCAAGACATCGCGACCCGCTGGATCAAGACGGTCGAAGTCACCTACCAAGAAACCGGAAAAATGCTCGAAAAGTACGATGTAGAGGAGCGTCTGCCCGGCGGCGGCGGTGAGTATCCGCTCCAGGACGGCTTTGGCTGGACCAACGGCGTGGCAAGCGCGATCCTGGAGCGTTACCTGATCAGCACAGACTGATCGGCATGGCGGGCGGGGATGTCTACCAGACTCGGCCAACAGGCGCATCTGGTCCCGGACGGCCGAACATGAGCGTGGCCGACACCGGGCAATTTTCCGGAAGGTTGCCCGGCTGCTATCCGTTGTCGAAAACAAATCGGGCGCGTGAAAGTTGGCGCCGGTGGAAACGGCGGCAGCTAAAGTTTCCGATCGAGTTCTACACGCAGCGACCTTCCGTGATAGCGCACTTCCTGGCCTTCCGCCTCGCTCAACCCAGTGCCGGACTTCGGAGCTACGACCACAACTCTGAAGATGCGGCTCTGGGCCATCCCTGGGTATCGCCCTCGTCGCGGTCCGATGGTCAATGTGCCGGCCTTGTCGTCCAGGCTCAATTCGATCGTTGCCCGCTCGCCGCGCCGCCAGCCCTGACCATCTCCCGCATCATCGTAAAGGGTGAACCGTCCGTCTGCCCCGCGATAGATGCGCAGTTCGACCGGGAGGTTCGGCGAAGCATCCGCATATTGGACCGGTGACCCCAAGGGCAGAATAGTCCCGGCAGCGACATGGACCGGCAGACGGTCGATCGGCGCCGCGACGGAAATCCGCTGGCCGCCCCGGATGCGCTCGCCCGTCCAGAAGTCATACCAGTCGGTGCCGCTCGGCAGGTAGACCTCGCGTGATGTCGCGGCTTTCTGCACCACGGGACTGATGAGGATGGACCGGCCAAACATATATTCGTCCGGCAGGTCGCGCGCGTCCATGTCATCCCGGAAACGCATCCCGATCGGATAAAGGAAGGAAGCGCCCCGGTCGGTGACCTGCCATGACTGTGCCTAGAGATAGGGCAGCAACCGGTAACGCAAGGCGATTGCAGAAAGCAGGGGCGCGCGCGCTGCCTCCGGGAAGCTGTATACTTCCTTGCCGGCACCCGTGCCGTGGATGCGAAACATCGGATTGAACACCGCCGACTGAAGCCAACGCGTGAACAGTTCCTGGTAACCGATGTCCGCCGGGTTGTCGCCGAAGAAGCCACCGATGTCGACCGACCAATAAGGAATGCCGCTCATCGAGAAATTCACGCCGGCGGGGATCTGTTTCCGGAACACGGGCCAACTGCCTGCCACGTCGCCCGACCAAGTGATCGCGGCATTGCGTTGCTGTCCGGCCCATGCCGAACGTGTGAGGATGATCGGCCTCTTCGCCGGATAGTCTGCGCGCATGCCGTCATGGACGGCTGCCGTGTGCATGAGCGGATAGGCATTGTAGACCTCGGCGCCGGGGCCGGTCTCCGTGGTGACATCACGCATCTGCCCCCAGGCGCCGCCCAGTTCGGCCTCGCTTCCGTCCAGCCAGTAGCCATCGAAGCCGTTGACACCCAACCGAGCGGAGATCTGCTTCCAGTAGAGGCTGCGTCCGTTCTTCGAGAAGGCGTCGTACCAGCGTCCCCGTCCGGCGGGATAGACGTTGTTGTAGGTCTCCGGATAGAGCGCGCCGGCCCTATCAAGTTCTTTCGTGGTATCGAGGTCGAGATCGAACCGGGGCCATACCGAGACGATGCTGTGCACATGCTGGTCGTGTAGCGAAGCCAGCATCTTCTTGGGATCAGGATAGCGGGCGGGGTCCATCAATTGGCTGCCCCACGCGCCAGGCTTCCAATATTGCCAGTCCTGAACCACGGCATCCAGCGGTATGCCAAGCCGCCGATACTCCGCCGCCACACCGAGCAATTCGGCCTGCGACTTGTAACGTTCCTTCGACTGCCAGAGCCCCCAGGTCCAGCGCGCCATGAGCGGAGCCTGCCCGGTCAGATCGCGATAGGCCCCGATGATATCGTCCACGTCAGGACCGGCGAAGAGGAAGTAATCGATCCCTTTCCCCGCTTGGGAGCGGAACACGATTTGCTCGCGGGCCTGCGGGACATCGACGTCGACATCGGTGACGGCGGGATTGTTCCAGAAGAGACCATAGCCGCGCGTCGATACCAGCACGGGAACGCCGACATCGGTATTGGCCTGCTGGAGCCGCGTGGTCGTGCCGATAAAGTCCAGAACCCCGGTCTGATGCTGGCCGAGACCGTAAATGCCTTGCGAGCCTTCCAGCCGGAAGCGCTGTTGCACGGCACCGTCGAGATCTGGCGTAGAGCCCATTTTCTGGGTCAGTGGATCACTCTCGGCGATGATCGGCGCACCATCTTCGCCTAGCATCGCGACTGCGCCTGACTTCTTGTCGACGGCTATTTGCATCGCCGATGTCGTCAGCAGAAACCGGGAATCATTTTCCGACATGGACCAGCGGATCAACTTCGGAACACCTACGATCGCAAGGTCGCGCCCTGCTGACTTTGAAGCAGACGTACCGCTCGTGATGTGCACGGTTCGGTCGTTCCAGAAGGTAATGGTGAAAGAGGTTCCGCTACGCCGAAACGTAGCACCCGTCGCGGTTTTGCTCTCCACGGCAACTGATGAAGACAAGCTGGTAGAGGGTGGCTGCCAAGGCGCCTGAGCCTGAGCCGCGGCCGTCATAAAAATGGCGCATGTCGCTATACAACGCCCTAACGCCTTCATTCCTGGCCCTCTCCTAAGCTATATTGCAAGGAGTATAATAATGACATCGATGGTCAAGGCAATTTTGAATAAATGTAATTGCGGATTCTGCACGGATACTGGAGCAAAGATGGTTCATGCGCACTGGTCCATGGTCAGGTCCCCCTGCCGAGTGATTGCCGGAAGCTCCGGGAGCGTTTGAACGGTCCGATTTACTTCAGGGATCAGGCTGCTTGGCCTGTCAACTCCCTCCCATCCCTCGCTCCCGAGCATAGTGCCACCGAATCCACAACGAGACATGAGATTATCTCAACGTTGCATGGCGGCGATCTCATGACACGCCACGGGTCCGATCGTGTTGTTATTACCCACGAGGAGGCACCGCTCCCGCCCGGCGCCTGACCCGTAAGCAGAGGAATTCAACATGCAACAGCGTGAACTGGGCGCTAACGGTCCAAACGTGTCCGCCATCGGTCTGGGCTGCATGGGCATGAGCTGGTCCTACGGCCCGCCCAAGGATCGACAGGAGATGATCGCCCTTATTCGCGAGGCCGTGGAACGGGGCGTGACCTTCTTCGACACTGCCGAAGTCTACGGGCCGCGCCTCAACGAGGAATTGGTCGGTGAGGCCCTCGCACCCTTCAAGGGGCAGGTCTTCATCGCCACCAAGTTCGGCTTCGAAGCAGCCCCCGGCGACACGGATCGCTGGAGCAAGCTCAACAGTCGGCCCGAGCACATCCGCAAAGTGGTGGAGGAATCGCTCGCCCGCCTGCGGGTCGAGGCGATCGACCTTTACTATCAGCATCGTGTCGATCCCGATGTGCCGATCGAGGATGTCGCGGGTGCGGTCAGGACGCTGATCGAGGAAGGCAAAGTCAAGCATTTCGGCCTGTCCGAAGCTGGCGTCGGCACGATACGCCGCGCGCACGCCGTGCAGCCGGTGGCCGCATTGCAAAGTGAATATTCGCTGTGGTGGCGCGAACCGGAGGATGAGGTCATTCCGGCGCTGCTGGAACTGGGCATCTCGCTTGTCCCGTTCAGCCCGCTGGGCAAGGGCCTCCTGACCGGCGCTCTGGGTGCCGATGCGGCCTTCGGCGGCGATGATTTCCGCAGCACGGTCCCGCGCTTCCAGGCGGAGAACATCAAGGCCAACCAGGCGCTGGTGGACATCATCCGCCGCTTCGCCGCCGATCGGGGCGTAACCCCCGCACAAGTGGCGCTGGCCTGGCTGCTGGCCAAGCATCCTTCGATCGTCCCCATTCCTGGCACCACGAAAGTGGACAGGCTCATCGAAAACCTGGGCGCGGCCACGCTCGCCCTCTCTACGGATGACGTCGAGACATTGGAGGCTGCATCCAGTCAGGTCCGCATCGCCGGGGACCGTTACTCGGCCGCACAAGCTGCGATGGTGGGACGTTGAGATGACCGTACATTACGACTTCTCCGGCCAGGTCGCCTTCGTCACCGGCGCGGGCAAGGGCATGGGCCTCGCCGCCGCGCAAGCCTTCGCCCGTGCGGGCGCTGCTATCGTGCTGGCGGATATCGACGGCGATCTTGCCGAAACCGAAGCCGCCAAGCTCCGCGACGCGGGACATCGCGCCGTCGGCATCGCCTGCGACGTGGCCGACGAGGCGCAAGTATCCGCCGCTGTCGACCGCGCGGTGGCGGAGTACGGCCGTCTCGACATGGCGTTCAACAACGCGGGCATCCAGGTGCCGCCCAGCGATGCTGCCGACGAGCCTGCGGAAAACTTCGATCGGGTGAATGCCGTCAACTTGCGCGGCGTATGGGCCTCCATGAAACATGAGCTGCGCCCCATGCGCGCGCAGGGCTGCGGCGCGATCGTCAATTGCTCCTCGCTCGGCGGACTTGTCGGCCTGCCCGGTCGGGCGGCCTATCACGCGTCGAAGCACGGCGTGATCGGTCTTACCAAGAGTGCTGCGGTCGAATATGCGCCGCGCGGTATCCGGATCAACGCCGTGTGCCCCGGCACCATCGACACGCCGATGGTCGCCGAGATGCGCGACGGTCAATCGGACGCCATGACCGAAATCCTGAAGATGCAACCGATCGGCCGCCTTGGGCACGCCGACGAGGTCGCGCAGGCCGTGCTCTGGCTGTGCAGCCCCGGTTCCAGCTTCGTCCTCGGCGTCGCGCTGCCGGTCGACGGCGGCTTCGTCGCCCATTGATCGGCGCCGTTCCCATGCGCCTTCTCCTTACAGCCATGACAGGACTGATCCTCATGACCAGCACAGCACAGGCCCAGCAGCCCCATGTCGAAGGCCGCCGCCTTTCGCCCGAGCAAGTGCGCAAGGTGGCCCCGGCCCTCGAAAAATACACGCAGGACCGTCTCTACGGCGACGTCTGGAAACGCCCCGGCCTTGACCGGCGCGATCGCAGCCTCATCACCGTGGCCGCCTTGATTGCACGCGGGCAGGCGCCGGCGCTCACCTACTACGCCGATCAGGCGATCGAGAACGGCGTGAAGCCGCGCGAGATTTCCGAGACGATCACGCACCTCGCCTACTATTCGGGCTGGGGCAACGCGATGGCGGCAGTAGGCCCCGTTGGCGAAGTCTTTGCCCGGCGCGGCATCGGCAGCGATCAGCTTCCCGCCCAGACGCCGCCGCCGCTTCCTCTCGATGAGGCAGCGGAGGCCGTGCGCAAGCAACGAGTTGGCGAACTCTATGACAGCGTTGCCCCCGGTCTGGTGGGCTACACCACCGACTATCTGTTTCGCGACCTCTGGCTCCGCCCGGACCTCGCCCCGCGCGAGCGCAGCCTGGTGACGGTGGCCGCGCTGATCGCCGCGGGACAGACGGAGCAGGTCAGCTACCATCTCGGCCGCGCAATGGATGCGGGCCTCAGCCAGGAACAGGCAGCCGAAGTGATCACCCACCTCGCCTTCTACACCGGCTGGCCCAATGCCATGTCCGCGCTGGCCGTCGCCAAAGACGTGTTCGCCCAGCGCGCCGCGAAATGAGCGGCGCCACGATCCGGCGTTCGGCGAATATATTGAGGGTGGCCGCCGTTTGCGCGGCGTCTCCGGTCGCGGCGCAGACGGCGGAGGCCGGGGTCAGCCGCGCAGAAGAACGCACTGCCACATCCGGACCGACCTCGAACTTCACCGGCTCCGTCACGGTGCGTCCGGTCTTTCCCGCATCGCCGCCCAGCGCGGTTTCCGCCGGCGAAGTAACCTTTCAGCCGGGCGCCCGATCGAACTGGCATCGCCACCCGATGGGCCAGCACCTCATCGTCACCGCTGGCCTGGGCTGGACCCAAATCGAAGGCGGGCCAGTTGTGGAGATGCGGCCCGGCGATGCCGTCTGGTGTCCGCCCGGTGTGAAGCACTGGCATGGCGCATCTCCCCGAGAGGGCGTCGCGCATATCGCGATCCAGGAAACGGTGGGCGGCGCGAACGTCGAATGGCTCGAACCGGTGACGGCCGCCCAGTACCGGCGCTAGGTTCCCGATAGAACAAACCCGCTTGGGATCGCGCGAAAGCACTCCTATGAGCAGAACAGCCACAGGAGTATCTTATCCCGCGATGAGCTTCAGCCGATCAGACATAGCCAATCTCAGCTACTTCCTGGCCATCGCAAGGCACAGAAACTTCCGGCGCGCCGGTGTCGAACTCGGCGTAAGTGCCTCGGCGCTCAGCCACTCACTGCGCGGTCTTGAGGAACGTCTGGATGTGCGGTTGCTCAACCGGACAAATCGCAGCGTCACACTGACAGCTGCGGGCGAAGCACTGCTGGCCGAAATCGCCGATCCTTTCGAGCGCATCGATGCGGCCGTCGACACACTGAACCGGTTTCGCGGATCCCCGGCGGGCCGTATCCGGCTGAACGTGCCAGACCAGGCTGCGATCCACCTGCTCGCGCCAGTTATGCCAGCGTTCCTCGATCGCTATCCTGACGTCGAGATCGATCTCTGCGTCAACAACAGCATCGTCGACATCGTAAACCAGGGTTTCGATGCCGGCATCCGTTTCGGCGGAACCGTGCCTGCGGACATGATCGCCCAGCGACTGACGCGCGACTTGCGGTGGGTCGTGGCCGGATCGCCTGCCTATCTGGAGCGCTTCGGCATTCCGCAGCACCCCGAGGACCTGCAGGACCACCGATGCGTGCAGATCAAGCTAGGCGACGACCGAACTTACAGCTGGGAATTCGACCGGGGTGCGGAAACGCTCTCGATCTCAGTTCCCGGCCGCATATCGATGAATGACAGCGAGACGGCCGTGGCTCTCGCCCGGCATGGTGCAGCCCTGATTTACGCCACGGAAGATAGCGTGGCGGAAGAGGTGGCGCGCGGGGAACTGCAGCTGGTCCTTACCGAATGGGCTTCGCTCGATGATGGGCTGCACATCTACTATCCCGGCCGCAGGCAGTTGCCCGTCCCGCTGCGGCTGCTGATCGACCTGATCCGCGAATTGAATCCGATCGGCGATTGAAACCGACGACTGCATGCTGGAAGGCAACCATGAAGCTCATTCTGACAACGCTCTGTGCCCTGTCCCTCGCTACCGGCATTGCCCCCGCGTCTGCCCGGGACCAAGGGAAGCCGGATCTTGGCACGGCCATGGTTCGCATGGCCGAACTCGAAATAGATCCCGCACAGCTCGATGCCTATAAGGCGATCCTGGCGGAGGAGCAGGAAGCCTCGGTCCGCCTGGAGCCGGGCGTCCTGATGCTCCATTCCTTCGCCATCGCCGAGACGCCGGCCAAGATCAGGCTGCTTGAAGTCTACGCCAGCAAAGCTGCCTATGAGAGCCACATTCGCTCACCGCAGTTCCTGAAATACAAGATTTCGACGGAAAAGATGGTGAGGTCACTGCGACTGGTCGACATCGACCCGATCCTTCTTTGCGCTAAATCCACCGGGACATCCGGCGGACAGGGCGTTTGCACCGGCCCGGTCAAGTAGCGCGCGCCGTCTACTCGAAGCCGGTGCTCCCTCGATGACGGGCGGAGGCCTTTGTCATCAGACCGGCGTTCTGATCTTTGAAAGAAGGAAGCAAGACTTCGATTGCAAGCCCCTCATTTCCGCAGGAATCGGAGGCAAGCGCGGAGGCCGTGCCGCCATGAGAGGCGGCAATGGCCTGAACCATGCTGAGACCCAGCCCGTACCCCGGCCCAGACCTGCCGGGGTCCAGCCGAACCAACCGCTCGAAGATGCGTTGACGATCCTCCACGGCAACGCCCGGCCCATCGTGGCACACGCTCAACGCGATCTCCTCCGCCAGGTTGCGGACAAGGAGAGTCACGGTGGTACCGCGCGGCGTATGGACCAGCGCATTGTCGAGCAGGTTCGCGGCTATTCGCTGAAGCAGCGCCTGATCCCCTAGCACGAAGGCTTGTTCGGTTTCGATCAGGAGGCGATGCCCGCTATCCTCGAAGGCCGGCCGGTGGGCCTCGGCGATCTGTTCAGCTGCCGCGCCAAGGTCAACGCGAACGAAGCGTCGCTGGGCCCGTCTACCATCTATTTCCGCGATGGAGAGCAAGCCGGCGAAAAGGTCGGCCAGTCGGTTGCCGTCGTCTATCGCCGCCTCCAGCAGTTCCTGCTGCTCCACGTCCCTGGCCATGCCGGCCGACCGCTCCAGCTTGGCCTGCATGCGGCTGAGCGGTGTGCGCAAGTCGTGGGCCAGGCCGCTCGACAATTCGCGTAACCGCGTCACCAGCGCGACGATCCGGTCGAGCATGCCGTTGAGAACTGTCGCAAGCTCGTCGAACTCGTCCGAAGTTCCTTCCACCGGCATTCGGCGAGACATGTCACCGGCCATGATCGCCTCGGCCCCGCGTGCCATGGCGTCCAGGCGCCGGCGCACCGCGCGGCCGAACCCGAGAATGAGGGCAAGATTGACGAGGAACAGGATTCCGAAGGCGGCAAGGAACAGCCGCAGGAGGACCGCATCGATCTGGTCGACCGCCGTTCTATCCGCTGCAACGAGCAGATATCCGCCACCGCCGAGCCGGGAATTCAGGCCCTGGGCAATCGCATCTCGCCCGTCCGGATGTCTGAAATGGATGAATTCGCTCCATCCAGACGGCGGCATGTCCGCGTCTAGCCCTCCCGCCCGGCGCACCCCTTGGCCATCTGCGACGATATAGCCCATCGTCCGATCCAAAGCGATGTCGACCACCGCCAGGTGCCCGGTCGGCGCGGGCGGCGTATAGGCATCCTTGGCACGCACCAGCTGCACCAACGCCTCGAACCCATGCGTACGCTCGAATTGGAGGAGTGTTCGAGCATCGACGGCAATCCGTTCATCGATCTGACGCTCGACCTCCTCGTGAACGTACCAATAAGTCAGTCCCCCCAAGGCTGCGGTGATGAGGCACGATACCAGCGCCACGACAAGCGCGAGCGTCCGGACGGTTCGAGGATGCGGCAGGCGTCGCGGCAACCTTCCGCCGGGCGGGTCAGTCGGCATCGCAGTTCAGAATATATCCCGATCCCCGGATGGTTCTGATCGCGTTGACGGAAAAGCCTTCGTTCAGCTTGGATCGCAGGCGGCTCATATGGGTTTCCACGATATTCGTCTGCGGGTCGAAGCCGAAGTCCCAGACCTTCTCCAACAGCAGCGTGCGGGTCACGATCCTGTCTGCATTGCGCATGAGATGTTCGAGAATGCTGAATTCGCGGGGCTGAAGTTCCACGGCCCTGCCCCCGCGCTTTACCGTTCGGCGCAGCAGGCTCATCTCGATATCGCCGGCCGTCAGCACTTGCTGGCTTGCCACCGGCGCAGCGCGCCGCGCCAAGGCATTGAGGCGCGCGGCCAGTTCGGAGAAGGCAAAGGGCTTGACGAGATAATCGTCGGCGCCTGCTTCCAGTGCTTCCACCCGGTCCTCGATACCCGCAAGCGCGGTGAGCATCAGTGCCGGAGTCTGGCAGCCATCCCGGCGCGCGCGCCGCAGCACGGAAAGGCCGTCCAGTCCTGAAACCATCCGGTCGAGGATGGCGACGTCGAAAGTCTCGTCAAGAATACGGTACAGGGCATCAAAGCCATCGCCGGTTACCGCCACATTTTGGCCCAGCTCGCGCAAACCATGCTCAAGATAGGACGATAGCTCGGCGTCGTCCTCCAGAACGAGTAATTTCATGGCCCTTCCGTATCCTTGATTACAAAATGTGGCTCGAACATTGGGATGACCTTGGGGTCAGTACAATTATTGTCCATGTTCGCCGCCTCCTCTTGGGCTGGACCATGCCTGCCTGTATCGGCGCCGACAAGTGCGAATGGTTCTCATTATCTTTCGTGCTTTCAATCGCAGGTTCAGGGGAACATTCAAGATGTCAAAACCGCTTTCGATGCGGCACGCCAAAGCGCACGCTCTTACCGCCGGCGCTATCATGGCCGTAGTCAGCGCACAGGGTCATGCTCAGGATGCAGGCAATCTCGTACGCATCACCGTGATCGGCACGGCCATCCATGACGATGAATCGCAGTCGTCCTATCGCACCGAGCGCAGCACCACGGCGACCAAAACCGATACGCCGCTGCTCGACGTACCGCAGTCGATCAACGTCGTCACGCTGAAGCAGATCCAGGACCAGGCCGCGAACAGCATCGGCGATGCCGTCCGCTACATCCCGGGCGTCTTCTCCGCCCAGGGCGAGGGCAACCGCGAGACGCTGGTCCTGCGCGGCAATGCCACCACGGGCGACTTCTTCGTCGACGGCATGCGCGACGATATCCAGACCTATCGCGACTTCTACAACATCGAACGCCTGGAGGTCTTCAAGGGCCCCAACGCCATGATCTTCGGCCGCGGCGGCGTGGGCGGGGCCGTGAACCGCGTGACAAAGGCTGCAAACGGGCAACTGATCCGCGCCTTCCGACTTGAGGGCGGCAGCTTCGATCACGTCCGCGGCCAATTCGACCTCGGCGCGCCGCTGGGCAGCCTGCTCTCCGCTCGGGTGACCGGCGTCTACCAGAACAGCGACAGCTACCGCGACGGCGTGACCAACCGGCGCTGGGGCTTCAACCCGACCGTGACCTTCACCCCCGGCCCGGAAACCACGGTCACCATGGGCTACGAACACTTCGAGGACGATCGCGTCGCCGATCGCGGGGTATCCAGCTATCAGGGCAAGCCGCTAAGCACGCCGCGCTCGCAATTCTTCGGCGATCCCGACCAGAGCCCCACCTGGACGAACACCGACGCCGCCTCACTCTATATCGAGCATAGCTTCAGCGACCGCATCTCGCTGCGCAACCGCACGCGCTATGCCGATTACGACAAATTCTACCAGAACGTGTTCCCCGGCGCCGTCAACACGGCGGCCATGACCAACCCGGCCGGCCTTCCTGCCGGAATCTATGCACCCGGCGCAGTCGTCGCGATCCAGGGCTACAACAACCTGACCCACCGCGAAAACTTCATCAACCAGACCGACCTCAACCTCCAGTTCAACACCGGATCGATCGAGCATACCTTGCTGGTGGGCGGCGAATACGGTCACCAGAAGACCGACAACCTGCGTCAGGAAGGCTTCTTCCCCACCCCGACCAACGCGTTGGGCGTGCAGACGATCTACGCGACGGTGGCCAATCCCACGATTTCCCGGCCGGACATGCTGTGGCGCGCGGTCGCCAGCAGCGGTGCAAACAAGGGAACCACGGATCTCGTCGCCGGCTATGTCCAGGACCAGATCTCTCTCTCCAGCATGTTCGACGTGATCCTCGGCATTCGCTACGAGCACTTCAAGACCGACGTCACCGACACGCGCACGGTTGGCTTTCCAGCCACCCAGCAACGGAATTTCTCCACCACGGACGACTTGTGGTCGCCCCGCGCAGGCCTGATCTTCAAGCCGGTCGAGAACGCGTCGATCTATGCCAGCTATTCGCGCACCTACCTCCCGCGCGGCGGCGATCAGCTGACCGGGCTGACCCTCAGTAACGAGAGCCTGGCCCCGGAAAAGTTCCAGAACTACGAACTGGGCGTGAAATGGGACGTGGTCCCCACATTCAACGTCACTGCTGCGGTGTTCCAGCTCGATCGCGACAATGTGCTGGCACTCAGCGATCCCAACAACCCGTCATCCGCGACCGTACCCATCGGCCGCCAGCGGACCAAGGGCGTTGAATTGAGCGCAACGGGCAACATCACCGACCAGCTCAGCATGGTGGGTGCCTATACCTATTCCGACGGCACTTTCCTCGACAACGTCTCGGGCACCGTCAAGGCGGGCAACATCCTTCCGAACATGCCCAAGCATGCCGCCTCGCTGTGGACGCGCTTCGATCCCATCGAACAGATCGGCGCCGCCGTCGGCATTCTCTATCAGGGCAAGCGCTATGCCTCGACCGACAATGCCGTGTCGATGCCAGGCTACACGCGGGTCGACGCCGCGCTGTACTATAATCTGAGCGAAAACGTCAGCGCTCAGCTCAATGTCGAGAATGTCTTCAACAAACGCTACTTCGTCTTCGCGCATAGCAACACGAACATTACGCCCGGATCGCCCACAGCATTCAAGATAGGACTGAACGCTCGATATTAACGGCACTCGCCGGTTCCCTGGAATACATCCGGGGGACCGGCTCTGCTCAACCTCACCCTTTCAATGCCGGCTCAACCCACGAAAAGTAACGGGCAATCCGGCGCCGAGTGCATCACTGGCAACGCGCGAACGAAGCGGAAACCAACTCGCGGCAGGCCAAACAGCATAGCATTGTGGCGTTCGGCAGTTCGCCCCGGAATTCGACCTGCACTCCTGTAGTTGGAGTCGCCCAGCCAGGATGCATAATTGTACCTACCGACTGCTCAGCGCGGTCAATTCTAGGTCGGTCGTCGGCAGGTGCGAGCAACCAGTTCGTCGCCTTTTGCCAGTCGGGCAGCCCTACAAGAAAAGGCCATTGCCAGATGCTGCCGACCTTTTGACCATCAAGCTCTTTCGCAGCCGATCTCAGCGTCCAACCATTTTTACAAGAGCACCGTCACGGTTTTCGTTTCAGTGTAATTGATCACGCCCTCCTCGCCGACTTCACGGCCCCATCCCGACTCCTTGACGCCGCCGAACGGTGCAGAAGGATCGTTCATGCCATGCGTGTTCACCCAGACCACGCCGGCCTGAAGACGCCGCGCCGTCAGATGCGCGCGCGAGATATCCCGCGTCCAGATATTGGCGGCAAGGCCGTAGCGCGTGTCATTCGCTGCGCGCACCACCTCGTCGGCATCGTCGAACGGCGTCGCCACCAACACTGGCCCGAAGATTTCCTCGCGCACGATGGCGGCATCGGGATCGGGGTTGGCGAAGATGGTCGGCTCGACAAAGTAGCCCTCGCGATCGCCCGTACCGCCGCCGCAGACCAGTTCCGCACCGGCCGCCTTGCCCTGCGCGATGTAGTCCAGCACCCGGCTCTGCTGGGCACGGGACACGAGTGGGCCCAGCATGACATCGGGATCTCGCCCATTCCCCAACTTGAAGCCCGCCGCCGCCTCGGCCACCCCTTCGACCACCCGGTCGAACACCGAACGCTCCACATAAAGGCGCGACGCCGCCAGGCAGACCTGCCCGGAATTGAAGAACACCGCCAGCGCCGCCCCCATGGCCGCCGCGTCCAGATCGGCATCGGCAAAGACCAGCGAAGGCGACTTGCCGCCGAGTTCCAGAGTGACCCGCTTCAGGTCCTGCGCGGCGGTCTGGACGATCTGCTTGCCCACGCGGGTCGATCCCGTGAAAGCGATCTTGTCGATCCCGGGATGCTCGACCAGCGCCTGTCCCGCTTCATGGCCGTAGCCGGTGACGACGTTGAGCACGCCTTCGGGCAGACCCGCCTCCAGCGCCAGTTCGGCCAGCCGCAGGGCAGTGAGCGGGGTCACTTCGGACGGCTTCAGCACGATCGTGCAACCGGCAGCGAGGGCGGGCGCGATCTTCCAGGCCGCCATCGCCAGGGGATAATTCCAGGGCACGATCTGCCCCACGACCCCGATCGGCTCTCGAACCGTGTAGGAATGATACTGGCGGCCGTCACCCGAGAACGGGTTGACCTGCCCGCTGATCTTGGATGCCCAGCCCGCCATGTAGCGGAACACGTCGACTGCCGAGGGCACGTCCACCGCAAGCGCATGATGGTAGGTCTTGCCGTTGTCGTAGCTTTCCAGCAGCGCCAGTTCGTGGGCGTTCTCCTCAATCTTGCGCGCGATCGCCTCGATGATGCGGCCCCGGTCGAGCGGGCGCATGCGCGACCATTCCGCGCTCTCGAACGCCTTGCGCGCACGCGTGACGGCACGGTGGACATCTGCCGCGCTGCCCGCCGGCACACTGGCGAAGACCGTGCCGGTGGCGGGGTCCTCTACCTCGATACGCGCGCCGCTTTCCGCCTCGCAGCGCAAACCGCCGATCAGCATCTGCGTGACCGGCAGGTCCACTTCGTGACCGGGCTCGCCATGGCGGGTCACTGCGAAAGTCGAGGGTGCATTCATCTTGTGTCTCCAGTGAAGGCGCAAAAAGGAGCCGCACCGGGATCGACCCCGGCGCGGCTCATGGGGAGGAGCTTCAGAAGCTGGCCGACACGGTCAGGCCATACGTGCGGGGCCGACCGGCGAAGCGCACGGTCGTGTCAGTGATGCGGGTGGCGTTGGACCAGTAATACTTGTCGGTCAGGTTGCGCACGAAAGCGGTCACCTTGTAGCGCTTGTCGTCGAAACTGAGGCCGGCGCGCAGGTCGATCAGGGTATAGTCGGCGATGGTCAGACCGCCCCTGCTGGTCAGTTCTGCCGAAGGCGTCTCACGCGCATCGCCAAGGACCGCCTTGGTATCGCTCTGGAAGCTGAGGTTGCTGCCGACGAACGCACCGGTGGTATCGCCCAGTGCCCAATCGTACTGCCCGTCGATCACGATCTGATACTTCGGTGTATAGGGGAACGACGATCCGCCGAAGTCGACCTGATTGCCATAGGAATCGTAGTTGACGAAGCTGCCCTTGATCTTCGTATCGAGGTAGGTCGCCCCGATCGAAACGCGCAGTCCGTCGGTGGGGGCAAGGTCGAGCTGGATCTCGGCGCCCTGCACGCGGGACTTGGGCACGTTCACCAGCGCTTCCAGCGGACCGAAGATGTTCGGATCGGCGACGACCCGGCCCTTGAACTGCTTGTTGCTGTAATCGTAGTAGAACACCGCGCCGTTGACTTGCGCGGTCCTGTTCAGCAGCGTCAGCTTGGCGCCGATTTCATAAGCAGTGACGGACTCCTGCTTGACCGGCGCGAACTGGTTGGCGTCGCTGGCCGAGAGCAGCGGGAAGCTGCCCGACTTGTAGCCCTTGCTGACCGAAGCGTAGAGCAACGCGTTCTTGGAAGGCTTGAAATCCACGCCCGCGCGCCAGGACACGTTGTCTTCGTCCAGGCTATCCTGCACTTCGACTGCGGTCAGCGTGGAAGCGTCGATGGTGACGCAGGCACCGGGCGCGATCGATATCGGGTCCAGTCCAGCCCCGCCGCGTATCGCGTTGAGCAGGTTCTGGATACCCTGGCCCAGCGCGAAGCCGCGGTCGGCGGTGCATCCGGCGAAGTCTATCTTGGTATCGGTGTAGCGAATGCCGCCGTGCAGCGTGATTCTATCGCCGATGTCGTAGTCGAGATTGGCGAAGACGGCCTTGTTGACGAACTTCTGCCGCGCATACTGGCTATAGACGAAGAATGGCACGCCCAGTCCGGCATCCACGAAGTTATAGGCCGATGTGGACTGATCGTAAGGTCCGGCGTCATCTTGCTGATAGGTCTTTTCGCGCGCGTAATTGGCACCGATGATCCAGGTGAGGCCGCCCGACTTTCCTTGAAGGCGAAGCTCCTCCGACAAGGCTGTGATCTTGCCGGTGGTATTGTAGAAGTAATCCCGCAGCGCCACGCCGTCAGGGTCTATATCGGCGTCGTTGTGATACTTCGAAAAACTGGTGATCGAGGTCAGCGTGATATCGTCGCTGAGGTCCACGTCGCCGCGCAGCGAGGCCTGATAGAACCAGTCGTCGCGCCTGGGCGCCTGCTCCGGCGTCCAGTCGGCATCGCGGTTGTTGGCAGGCGCGATCGGATAAGTCGCAAGATCACCGAGCCGCGCCGGATTGCCGAGCGGCACCACGCCGATAAGCTGCGCGGCCTGTCCATCGCTCTTGTCGATGAAGCCGTTGAGGTTGAGTTCGAAACGCACGCTGTCGGCGGGCTGGAAATCGAGCAACAGGCGCCCGGTGGTGAAGTTGCGGTCGCCCAGCTTGTCGTCGCGCGTATAGCTGCGCTGCCACGCCCCGCCCTGCTCGGTGCGCATGGCGACGCGGGCGCTCAGCGTGTCGGAGATCGGGCCGCTGACATAACCGCCTGCGGCGATTTCCCCGAAGTTCTGGATGCCGGCATCGACACCGGCCTTGAACGTGGTGGTCGGCTTGGCGGCGATGTAGTTGATCGCGCCGCCCGTCGCGTTCGATCCGAACAGCGTGCCCTGCGGGCCTTTCAGCACCTCCACGCGTTCGAGGTCCAGCGTCGCGCCGCGCGTCATGATCGAGAACGGCAGCGGCACCTGATCCTGATATATGCTGACGGTGGGCTTCGCGGCCAGGCTGGTATCGTAGAAGCCCACGCCGCGCAGCGTGTAGACCGGCGTGGCGTAGGCGCTCTCGGTATAGTTGAAGCCCGGCACGATCTTCACCAGATCGCCGACATTGGTGATGCCCTGATCGCGCAGCTTTTCGCCGGAAGCCGCGGTGATGGAAAGCGGCACGTCGTTGATCGCCTCTGAGCGCTTCTGCGCCGTGACGACGATCTCCTGGATGCCCCCGGTGGGCGCCGATTCCTGAGCATGAGCTTGTGCCGAGATTGCCAGCGACGACGCGCCTGCCATCAACAAGACGTTGCGATTCATGGTTCTTACCTCTCCCGTATGTCCGCGCTTTTGCGCCGGACTGTTCTTGTCTCGGCCCGATCCCATGCCGGGCCGGTACTCCTCAATTTTTGACGAAGCGGATCGGCAGAGACTTGTAGCCCCCGACGAAATTGGTCTCGACCAGGCGCGGATCGCCCGCGAGTTCCACGGATTTCAGGTGCGGTAGCAGCTCCTGGAACAGCACCCGCATCTCCAGCTTGGCGAGGTGCTGGCCGAGGCACATATGCGGCCCGAACCCGAAGGCGACGTGCTGATTGGGTGAGCGGGTGATGTCGAACCGGTCGGGATCGACGAACACGTCGGTGTCGCGGTTGCCGGAGGGGTAGCACATCATCAGGCGGTCCATCGCCTTGATCGACTGCCCGCGCAGGACGGTATCCTCCGCCGCATTGCGCATGAAGTGCTTGACCGGGCTGGTCCAGCGGATTGCCTCGTCCACCAGGCCGGGGATCAGGCCGGGGTCCTCCTTCACCTTGGCGAAATTCTCCGGGTTCACGATCATGCCGTGCAGGCCGCCGGCGGTGGAGGACGAGGTCGTATCGTGTCCAGCCGTCGCGATGGCGACGTAGTATCCGTTGGCCTCCGCGCGCGGGATCGGCTCGCCGTTGATGCGGGAATTGGCGATCAGCGAAAGCAGGTCGTCGGTCGGTTCCGCACGGCGTTTGGCGCTGAGATCGTCGAAATAGGCGTAGAAGTCTTCCAGCGCAGCAGCCCACATCTTTGCCCCGGCCACCGGGTCGGCGATCATCTCGGGCCGTTGCTCCTCGGGGTCGTGGACGCCGAAGAATTCCTGCGTCAGCTTGAGCATGCGCGGCTCGTCCTCGGGCGGAACACCGAACAGCGTCATGATCACCCGGAGCGGATAGTGCAGCGCGAAGTCACGCACGAAATCGCACTCGCCATCGAAGCTCAGCAGGTTCTCGACCGACTGGCGCGCAAGACGGCGCACCTGTTCCTCAAGCTGGCTGACCCGGCCCGGCAGGAACCAGTTCGACGTGAGGTTGCGATAGGAAGCGTGTTCCTTGCCGTCCATGTAGGTCAGCGAGGAAATGATTTTCGTCGATCCGCCGTTGATCGAGCGGGTGAACTCATCGGAGGCCCGGTCGTTCAGCACCGGGTTGAAATCGGCGTTGCGGAACAGCTTCGAATTGCGCTCCGCCTCGCGAATGTCCGCGTGCTTGGTGACGATCCAGATCGGATCGAAACCCGGAACGTGCGCCTTGGCCAGCGGCATGTTCTCGCGCAGCCAGCGGAAGGTGCCGTAGATCAGCGCGTCGTCGGTGTAGGATCTGGGCGAGATCACGATGCGTGCGATCTCCTCCGGTATGACGGGGCAGCTCTCGGTATCGAGCGAAACGGTCATGGGCTCTCCCTCGGGCGGTTGGTTCCGTCGTCAATTGCGTGTTACATACACGTAACTGTGGACAGGGCCCGAGGTCAATCGTAGATATAGGTCCGACCATTCGAGGGATGAAATGCCAAGAATGGCTGTTTCCCGGTGCCCAAAGCACCGATCAGCCATAGGACCATCCCGCTAATCGAATGGCGAGGCGAAGATCGAATAGGAGAGAGATGCGCCATGGAAATTCGTGCAGCAGTGGTTCGCCGCCCGGGCGAGGACTTCGCCGTCGAGACGCTCACGCTTTCAGGACTGCGACCCGACGAAGTGCTCGTGAAAGTCGTCGCAACGGGCCTGTGCCATACCGACCTCGTCGTGCGCGACCAGATCCTGCCGGTGCCGCTACCTGCTGTTCTGGGACATGAGGGCGCCGGTATCGTCGAGGAAGTGGGAGCGGAGGTGACGACGCTGGAAGTGGGAGACAGCGTCATCCTGGGCTTCGCCGCATGCCGGGCTTGTCCGCAGTGCGACGCCGGCGAACCCGCCTATTGCCGGGACTTCGCCGCGCTGAATTTCGGTGGCCGCCGGATGGACGGCAGCACCTGCATCCACGACGGCGACCACGACGTCAGCAGCCATTTCTTCGGGCAATCGTCTTTCGCCACCCATGCTATCGCCGCCGCGCGCAACCTGGTGAAAGTGCCCAGGGAAGCGCCGCTGGCGCTGCTCGGCCCGCTCGGCTGCGGGATCATGACCGGGGCGGGCGCCGTGCTCAACGCCCTTGATGTCAAGCCGGGTGAGAGCCTGCTGGTGACGGGCGCCGGGCCGGTGGGCCTGAGCGGGGTGATGGCCGCTGCCTGTGCCGGAGCGCGCGCGATCATCGTCTCCGACCCGCTTGCATCGCGGCGTGAGATGGCGCTCGATCTTGGCGCAACCCATGCCCTCGATCCCGCTGAGGGACCGCTGGCCGAGCAGGTCCGTGCCATCCTGCCGCTCGGGACCGAAGCCATGCTCGACACTTCGGGCGTGCCGGGGGTGATCGAGGACGGAATGGGCGCCATGGCCGTGCTGGGGCGCCTCGCCATGGTCGGCGTACCGCGCAGTGCCGATGCGGCAATCTCGCTCAATCTGCTGCACATGCTCTCGCTCGGCCTGAAGGTTTGCGGGGTGACCGAAGGGAACGCCGACCCGCAGGAATTCCTGCCCAGACTGATCGAACTCCATGCCGCCGGGCACTTCCCGTTCGACCGGATGATCCGCACTTATCCGCTCGACCGGATCAACGACGCCGTTGCGGACCAGCACGCGGGCCGCTGCGTCAAGGCCGTGCTGATGATGTGACCCGATGGACCGGGCGGCCACGAAAGCTGTCCGGTCTCAGGCTTCGGACTGGCCCCTGATCGCATCGAAGTGGCGGAAGAACGCGCGCTGGCGCAGGACACCGAAGAAATCCAGCATCAACGGCAGCGCCTGCTCTACCAGATCGGCCGCCTCGCCCACTTCCACCCGCCCGGTCACGCGTTCGAGGAAGGTCGTGGCTTCCCACTTGCCGACGAAGTCCGCCGCTTCGACATAGAATCCCAGCACCTCGGGGGTGTAGTCCAGATGCGCGTCGAAGCCGGCCTTGCGCATGTCCCCCCAGATGCGGACCATCTGCGCATCGGAAATGGATAGTGCATCGCCGTCGGGCGTCTCGATCACCGCAAGGACGCCGATGGCCGCGAGGATGCGGGTATCCTCGGCGGCGGAAGGATAGGTTTCCAGCAGCGAGGCGACCGTGACCGGACCCTGGTCCTCGCCCGCGCGGTGCGCCACGAGTTGTTCCAGCTGGTCCAGCGCCGTCGTATCGACACGGGGCTGCTGGCCGCCGCCCTCCATCAGCGCCTTGATCTGCGACAGGCTGAGGCGACTTTCATGCTGGAGCTTGCGGACCGTGGCGATCGCCTGGACATGATCCTCGCGGTAGATCGCGACCGTGCGCTTGGGCCGGTCCGGCTCCGGGATGACACCGCTGCGCAAATAGAGGCGGATCACCTCCCGATGCACGCCGGTGCGTTGTTCAAGCTCACGCATCTTCATGGGCACGTTTAGAGCATGGCGCGGGGGCCTTCGCAATGCGGCGCGCCCGGCCTGCAAAAAGGCACAGCGCAGCGATCTCGCAGCCGATCAGGATCGCGATGGCCGTCATCGCGCCGTCTCGCCCGAAGCTTGCCCCTGCCGCCGCCAGCGCGCCAACGGCCATCTGGATCGCTCCATAAAGCCCCGAAGCCGATCCGAAGGCGGCGGGATCGACGGACGTGGCCAGCGCCAGTGCCGCCGGTCCGGCAAGACCGACGCCGCAGGTGAAGAGGAACATCAGCCCCGTCACGAGGACCGGACTGGCAAGGCCGGAAAGGAATGCCGCCAGCAGTCCGAAGGCCGCGCCCAGCGACAGCCGGCATCCCAGTGCCAGCATCCGGGGCGCCGACCAGCGCTGGCTCTGCCGCGAGGCGGTAAAGCTGCCGATCCAGGCCCCGGCCGCCACCACGCCAAGGTGCATGCCGCTCGCATCAGGCGTCAGTCCGAAGCGCTGCTGGTAGATGAGCGGCGCAGCGCTGAGGAAGGCATACCAGCCGGTAGTGACGCAGCCGCCACCGATCGCGTAGGCCGCGAAATGAGAAGAGGTGATCAGCCGCACATAGTTTCCCAGCACGCCCCGTGTCGTTGCCGAACGCGGCGTACCGGTCTCCGGCAGGAGCGAGACAATCGCAGCAGTGTTGAGCGCGCCCGACAGTCCCAGCAGGATCAGGATGGATTGCCAGCCCGCGTGAGTGACCAGGAACCCACCGATCACCGGGCCCAGCCCCGGCCCCACCAGAATCATCAGGTTGAGCTTGGCGAGGCTGCCGGTAGAGCCTTCCTGCGTGCTTACGTCGCGCACGATGGTCCGGGCGATCACCATTCCCGCGCTGCCGCCCAGCGCCTGCGCGAACCGGCACACGTTGAAGAAGCTCGCCTAAAACGCCGTTGCCGCGATGAGGCTTGCCAATGTGAAGACGGCGCTGCCGGCGATCAGGACAGGCCGCCTGCCGAAGCGGTCGGACAGCGGACCATGCACGAGCTGCCCGAAAGCGAGACCCCAGATGTAGAGGCTGATACCGAGTTGCAGTTCGGCATTGCGAGCACCGAAGGCCTGCGCGGCGACTACCAGCGCGGGGGCGAAAATATGGATGCCGAGCGTTCCGCTCAGTGTCATCGATCCGAGCAGCCAGACCGGCACCCTTGCGCGGGTGCCGGTCTTTGCTTCGCCCACATTGGTCTCACCCAGACCGGCAGGCATTACTCGGCGGCGACGAGTTCGCCCTGCTCCGCCTCGAACAGATTGCTCAGGACGCGGCGGGCCTGGTTGACCGCACCATCGCTGGCGATACCCACGAAGCCGCGATGCGGTGCATCGTCGATGCGCAGCTGCTGCGCCTGGAGCGTTTCCTCATCCTCGGTGATGGTGTCGAAGAACTGGTCGAACAGCACCTCGGGCACGCCGCTTTCCTTCGAGGCGGTGGTGCAGATGGTCCAGAGGTAGTGGCTGGTCCGGTCGGTCTCAGGCGTGATGAAATGGTTGTTGGCAAGCATGAAGCCGTTATCGCGCTTGCCTTCGTAGGCTCCGGTCCCGACATCGCAGCCGCCCGCATTGACGCGGCAGGTCATGCCCACGCGCGGTTCGAAGCGCACTTCCTGCCAGCGATCCACCCGGCCCTTGAAGCCGCCCGCATCGATGTACGAGCGCGGCGGGACGGAGTTGGGCATCTTGCGCAGGAGCGTCACCTTGTTGCCGTCGAACTCCACCTTGGTGTCGGCGCCGTAATGCTGTTCCGGGTTGCCGCCGATGGTACGCGCGTGAATGTACGGGACGTGCGTCAGGTCCATGATGTTGTCGATGATGAGCTGCCAGTCGGCCTTCACATGGAAGTTGTAGGGGCGCCACGTCCAGGCCGGATCGTTATGCTCGGGACTGTCGATCACGGTGGAGGGATCGGCCAGCGCCTCGTCGCCCATCCAGATCCAGATCAGGTGATCCTTTTCCAGCACCGGATAGTGGCGGACATTGGCCGAGGGCGGGATGCGGGTCTGGTTGGGGATGCGCGTGCAGGCACCGAGGCGGTTGAATTCGACGCCGTGGTAGCAGCAGCGGATGACATCACCTTCGACATGGCCCGCGCTCAGCGGCATGGCGCGGTGACTGCACCGGTCCTCCAGCGCGGCGATCTGGCCGTCCGAGGTGCGGAAGAGCACGACCGGTTCATTCAGAAACCGCCGCGCCAGGGTCTTGCCGGGCTCGATCTCGGCAGCAAAGGCGGCGACGTACCAGGTGTTGCGAATGAACATGAGACTCTCCTTGTCCGGATCGGTCTTGCCGCCGTCCGGATTGCTTTACGGATAGAAGCTATCCCGGCGGAAATCCCGCCTCCAATCGCAATTGAATAAAGCCATTGGAAAAGCGGGACGAGCGCCGGCATGCCATGCGCTTACCGGAGGTAGAGGCCGCCGTTCATGTCGAGCGTGGCCCCCACGAAGAACCCGCCGCGATCCGAGGCGACCAGTGCGACGGCCGCGGCGATCTCGCCCACTTCCATGAAGCGGCCGACCGGCACTTCCGCCTCCACGCGGGCGATCTGTTCTTCCGAAAGCCGGCCCTTGGCGGTGTCGATCGGGCCGGGCGCGATGGCGTTCACGGTCACGCCGGTTCCCGCCAGGTAACGCGCGAAGTACTTCGAGAGCATGATCGCGCCCGCCTTCGAGGCCGCATAATGCGGCGAGGCGACGGTCCCCCCGTTCTGGCCCGCCAGCGAAGTGACGTTGACGATGCGGCCATAACCGTTCGCCTTCATGTGCTCGGAAAAGATCTGACAGCTGAGGAACACGCTGCGCATGTTGATGGCGACGATCTCGTCGAATTCCTCCGGGCTGATATCCTGCGTCGGCGTGCGGCGCGCGAGACCGGCGTTGTTGACGACGATATCGACCCGCGCCCACGCGTCCGCGATCCGGTCGCGCGCGGCGAGGAAATCGTCCTTGCTGCGAACGTCGAGGACGAAAGCCATGGCCGTCTCGCCCGAAGGATCGAGCGAGCGCGCCACCGCTTTGGCAGCGTCCAGGTCGAGGTCGCTTACGGCCACCCTGCCCCCGCCCGCATGGATCTCGCGCGCAACGGCCTCGCCCACCCCGCGCCCCCCGCCGGTGACGAGCGCGGTGCGCCCCGAAAAGGAGAAGCTGCCGTTGGAAGGAAGCTGGGTCGGCACGGTCATCACGATTTCCTTGATACCTGAATTTCATTGAAAAAGGCGGGGAACGGCGCACCGCTCCCCGCCAGGCCGTCAGCGCCGAATGCTGAGAGTGATGCCGTAAGTGCGCGGCGTGTTGGTGAAGATCTTCCAGTAGGTCGTGCCGTTGCCCGGCACCGCGAGGAAGGCGGTGATGTCGTCGGCATTGACGATCTGGTAGTTGTTGGTGAGGTTCTTGCCCCAGATGCCCAGGGTCAGGCGGCCATCGGAAGACTCGTAGTTCAGGCGCGCGTTGAGGGTGCGGCCGCGGGTATCGTCGTAGAGGTTCTGGTACAGGCGCAGCGTGTTCGCATCGTCGGTCGAGATGCGCGCGGAATAGTTAAAGTCCACCTGCGGTGTCAGGCTGGCGCCATTGCCGAGAAGTGCCTGATAGCTCGCACCGATGGTGAAGGCGTCACGCGGCGCGAACTTCGCGGGATTGCCGGAGTAGTCGAGGCCGACCAGCGGGTCTTCCAGCGAAGTATATTTGCCGATGAGGTGGGTATAGTTCCCCGTCAGGCGCAGTCCGTCCATCGGCCGCAGCACGGATTCGATTTCCCAGCCCTTCATCTTGAGCGTGCCGTTATAGGTATGGGCGATGCCGCCTGCGCCGGAGAAGTTCTGGAGGTCCTTGGTCTTCTGGTGGAACAGGGCGACGTTGAAGTCCAGCATGTCGCCAAACAGGCGGGTCTTGGCGCCGACTTCGTAGTTTTCGGCATGTTCGGGTGCGAGCGGGATGGTGGGATCGCGATAGGCGTTGTCCACGAAGCCGCCCGATTTGAAGCCCTTGGCGTAAGTCGCGTAGAGATTGACCTTGTCGAAAGGCTCGTACTTGACCGTGAAGCGCGGGGTGAAGGCGTTCCAGGTCTTCCCGCCCGAGGCAATCACTTCACCGGGGAAACCGAAGCCCGGGATGGCGCCCGCATCGGTGGTCGAGAAGGCATGGTAGTCGATCTTCTTGCGGTCTGAAGTGTAACGCCCGCCCGCCACGACCGAAATCTGGTCGGTGACCTTCAGCGTCGCCTCCCCGAACACCGCCAGGCTGCGCACGTCGCCGTCCTGTACGCGGGTGATGTTGGTCACACCGGGATTGCGGCGGATGCTGGCGGGCACGGCCGAGCCGGGTAGCGGGCTGTAATTGAAGATATTCTCGGTCGAGACGTCGGCCGAGAGGTAATAGGCCCCCACCACGTAGGACAGCACGCCCGGCGCCGAAGCGAAGCGCACTTCCTGCGTGAAGCTGCGGTTGCGCACCACCTGGCGGCGGTCGAAAACGGGCACTTCGGTGCCGACCGGCACGTCGTCGTTGGTCGCCCGGCTGTCGTTCATGCGGTAGCCCGTGATCGAAGTCAGCGTGCCGCCCAGCAGGTCGAGATCGCCGCGCAGATAGCCGCCGCGCAGGCGCTGGCGATAGGGCGAGGCCGCATAGTCGTTGTTCACCCACTCGTCATTGGTGAAGTCTCCGAAGGTCGCCGGCACGACCTGGTTGCCGCCGATGCCCAGGCCGATGGCGCCGCCATTGCCCTTGGTGTAGCTGTAATCGCCCGAAAGCACGACTTTCAGCGTATCGGTGGGCTGGAACAGCAGCTTGCCGCGCATGGCATAGCCGTCGGTCTTTCCGTAGCTGCCCGACTGGTTGGGCGTATCGATCTGGCCGTCCGAAGTCTCGGTGCTGAACGAGAAGCGCGCGGCAATCTTGTCCTCTACGAGCGTGGTGTTCACCATGCCTTCGCTGCGGAAGTAGCCGGCGTTGCCGCCGGTGCCCTGGAGGAAGTAGTCGTCCTTGAATTCCGGGTTCTTGCTGATGACGGCGATGGCACCGCCCACCACGTTGCGGCCGAACAGAGTGCCCTGCGGCCCGCGCAGCACTTCGACACGCTCGATATCGTAGAAGTTGGCGTTCAGGTCGTTGTTGAACACATAGTAGATGTCATCCATGAAATAGGCGACCGGGGTGTCCAGCGTCGCCGTGCGGAACGTGGAGACGTTGCCGCGAATCGCCACGATCGAAAGCGACTTGTCCGAGGTGTTGATGGTGATGCCCGGCATCTGCTGCGTGAGAGCGGTGGGGCTGAACACCTGATCGGTGCGGAGCTGCTCGCCGCCGAACGCAGCAATGGAGAAGGGAACCTCGCGCACGGTGGAGGCGCGGCGCTGGGCAGTGACAATGATATCCTGCGAATCGACGCTGGGGCGCTGAGCGGCACCGGCATTGTCGGCCAAGGGTTCGGCCGGCGCGGCGCCCGCGGCGGCCTCCGATTGCGCGAAAGCCGGTGCAATCGTTATAGTAGACAGGGCGCAAACGGCCGCGGAAGTCATATACTTGAATGTCATGGATGGCATCTCCCCAAGGGCTTTATCGCGGCTTCCCTGCCGCCTTGAGACGCTGAGAAGCGGCAAACGCCAAGCCTTGCAATAGTTTCATCCCGGTTTTCGAATGGTAAGACCATATTCCGATTGGGGTTGGCGGAAATCTGCGGCTAGCTCGAATGGGCAAACGAGAACCGCCGCCTCCTCACCTGAAGGACAAGCTTCAGGAGGACGGTCGAGGCGATCGAAGACGACCAAGGAAGAGCCTGAACCATGCAGCCACAAGACAGCACCGACCTCACCCGCGTTGGCCCCGGAACCGTCATGGGTTCCTTCATGCGGCAGTACTGGATGCCTGCCTGCCTCTCCTCCGAGGTGAAGGCCGACGGCGATCCGGTGCGCCTGATGATCCTGTGCGAAAAGCTGATCGCCTTCCGCGACAGCTCCGGCCGGGTGGGCATCATGGACCACCGCTGCCCGCACCGCTGCGCCTCGCTGTTCGTCGGCCGCAACGAGCAGAACGGCATCCGCTGCGTCTATCACGGCTGGAAGTTCGACGTGGACGGCAAGTGCGTGGACATGCCCTCGGTGCCCGCCCGCATGGACTTCAAGGAAAAGGTCCACGCCAAGGCCTACAAGACGCATGAGGCGAACGGCCTGATCTGGGTCTACATGGGCGAGAACCAGGCGAGCCCACCGCCGCTTCCCGAGATCGAGGCGACCATGCACGCCGATGCCGAGATCTGGTGCCTCCAGCGCGACTGCAACTGGCTCCAGGCGCTGGAAGGCGACATCGACACCAGCCACGTCGGCTTCCTCCACGTCGGCTCGATCGAAGCCGAGGATCTCGACGAAGATCACCCGATGCGCCCGACCGTGCTCAACCGCGCGCCCGAATACGAAGTGCTCCAGTCGGACTGGGGCGTGATGTACGGTGGCTACCGCCCTAACGACGACGGGCAGATGTCATGGCGCGTGGCGCACTACATGTTCCCCTTCTGGACGCAGACGCCCAACAACCGTTTCGCCACCCGCGCCATCGCCCGCGCCTGGGTGCCGATGGACGATGAGCATTCGATGCTGTTCGACATCACCTGCGGCGTCGATGCCGGCAACCCGGCCTATACGTCCACGCTCAAGGACGGCACGCCGCTGTTCGGCCCGCTGGAATATGCGCCGCAGACCACTGACTGGTTCGGCCGCTGGCGCTCGCCCGACAGCGAAGCCAACGACTGGGCTATCGACCGCGAATCCCAGCGCAACGGCACCCAGTTCACCGGCATCGCCAATATCACGATGCAGGATCAGGCCGTGACTGAAAGCATGGGCCCGATCACCGACCACAGCTTCGAGAACCTGGCCCCAACCGACCAGATGATCGCCCGCGTCCGCCGCCGCGCGCTGATCGCCGCACGCGCCTTCGCCAACAAGGGCGTGGTGCCGCCGGGGGTCGAGGACCCGTCGATCTTCTACCGCGCCCGCGCCGGATCGTTCCTGCACGATCCGCAGGACAGCCTGCAGAACGCGTATGAGTCCGCGCTTGCAAGGGCCGTCCGCTGGCCCGAAACCGTTGAAGCGGCAGAGTAATGGAAACCGGCGGGAGGGTGCGATCCATGCACCGTCCCGCTCGATAGAAAAGGACAGAGGGTGACGAGACGCATGAGGGTCTCCATCGGGTGCCGATCCATCGCGCACCGGGGTGGCCACCGGACGCATCGTGCCTCAAGGAGAGTGTGATGCAGGCATTCATTCGAACCATTCGCTGGGAAGCGGAAGGCATCAATTCCTACGTGCTCGAACCCGTCGGCGGCGGCCTCTTGCCCGCCTTCGAACCCGGCGCGCATATCGACGTCCAGCTCAAGCCCGGTCTTGCCCGCAGCTATTCGCTGGTCAACGATCCCGCCATTCGCGGCTATTACGAGATTGCCGTCCACCACGCGATCGACAGTCGCGGCGGCTCGAAGCACATCCACCAGGAATGGCGGGTGGGCGAGCGCGTGGAGATTTCCGAGCCCAAGAACAACTTCCCGATGGTAGAGGATGCGGCGCATACCGTGCTGGTCGCCGGCGGTATCGGCATCACGCCGATGCTGCCCATGATCGCCCGCCTCGAAAAGCTGGGTCGCTCCTGGGAACTGCACTATGTCGCCGCCACGCCTGAGCGCGCCGCCTACGTCGACCGGATCGAGGACCATGACCGCGTCAACGTCGTCTATGACGGACTGCCCGGCGCGCAGCGGCTCGACCTTGCCGCGATCTGTGCCGCTGCCCCCGCCGATGCGCATCTCTACTGCTGCGGCCCGAACGGCATGCTCGACGCATTTGTCGCGACCAATGCCGCGCGGCCCAAGGGCCATGCCCATATCGAATACTTCTCGGCCGAGACCGAACTGGCGACCGAGGGCGGCTATACCCTCGAACTCGCCCGCAGCGGCAAGACGCTGACGGTCAGCGAGGGCGAGACGATGCTGGACGCCCTGCTCGGCGCCGGGGTCGATGTTGGCTTCGCCTGCTCCGAGGGCGTCTGCGGTACTTGCGAGGTCAAGGTTCTGGGCGGCATTCCCGACCACCGCGATCACTTTCTGAGCGAAGACGAAAAGGCGGCCAATCGCTCCATCATGGTCTGCTGTTCGGGCGCGAAGACAGCCAGCCTCGTACTCGACATCTGACATGCTCGACATCTGATAGATCGGCCACCAACAGCGGGATCGGCCATCCCGGCGATAACATAAAGGGGCAGAGACCCCATGAAGAGGAGAAGCTGTGGCGATCATCGCGACAGACCGGGAAGCGAAGGGCTTGCTGGACGACGCACCAATGTCGTCCTTCCAGGTATGGACGGTTCTGATGATAGCGGCGACCGTCGTCCTCGACGGTCTCGACAACCAGATGCTGGGCCTCGCCGCGCCGTCGCTGCTGAAAGAGTGGGCGATCGGGCGCGAGGCGCTCGGCGGCGTCTTTGCGCTGGGCTTCGTGGGCATGGCGATAGGAACGCTGGCAGCGGGCTATATCGGCGACCGTTTCGGACGGCGCGGCGCATTGCTGGCAGGGGTTGCCCTGTTCGGGGTAGCGACACTGCTGACCGGCGCGAGCACCAGCCTCTGGCACATTGCCGCGCTCAAGACCCTGGCCGGGGTCGGCCTCGGCGGCGTGCCGGGAACGGCCAGCGCCATGATCGCGGAATTCACGCCGACCCGCTGGCGCAGCGTGGCGGTGACGTTCGGGGTCGTCTGCGTCTCGATCGGCGGCATCCTCGGCGGGATCGCGGCAGCGGCGGTGCTGCCGGTACTCGGCTGGCGCTGGCTGTTCTATCTGGCGGGCGCCGCGACTATCGCCTTCACCGTGCTGCTCCACTTCATACTGCCCGAATCCCCGCGCTTCCTCGAAAGCCGTCCCGAGCGCCGCGCGCAGTACGAACGGCTGATGCGCCGGATCGGCCATGCACCGCTGCGCAGCGGCCCCGGCACCGCGGAAGCGGGCGAAGCCGCGGGGTTCGGCGCGCTTCTGCAAGGAAAGCTGCTGCGGGACAGCCTCGCGCTTTCGCTGGCGATGTTCTCCGGCATGTTCATGATCTACCTCATGTTCAACTGGTCGCCGACGCTGCTGTTTTCCTCCGGCTTCAGCCTCGCTTCGGCGAGCCTCGGGCTTACCAGCTTCAACATCGGCGGCACGCTGGGCGCCATCGGCGCTTCGCTGTCGATCATGCGCTTCGGCTCGCGCCCGACGCTCATCCTGATGGCGCTGGTCGGCGCTGCGGCATGCCTGTTCCTCGCCTTCCTGAAGACGGGCGGGGGCAGCAACGAGATGGCCGTGCTGGCAGGCCTGGGCGCGCTGGGTCTCTTCGCCAGCGCCGCCCAGTCGGCGATGTTCGCCGTGGGCGCCCATGCGTTCCCGACGGCGGTGCGCGCACGCGGTCTGGGCCTGATGGGCGCCGCCGGACGCGCCGGGGCCATCGTCAGCTCGGTGGCGGGCGCAGGCCTTATCGGCGGCGGCAATTTCCTGTTCTTCGGGGTCCTCGCCGCGCTCATGCTCGTCAATGCCCTGGGTTTCATCGCCGTGCGCGGACATGTACCGCCGCTCGGCCGCTCCTCATTCGCTCGCAAGGAAATGACCGCGTGAACGACAGCTTCGACTATATCGTGATCGGCTCCGGTTCGGCGGGCAGCCTGATGGCCAACCGCCTCTCCGCCGATCCCGCCAACCGCGTTGCGCTGATCGAAGCGGGACCGTCCGACCGGAAGTGGCCGGTAAATCTCAAGACCGTCATGCCGGTGGGCAACATCTTCCTGCTCCCGAGCGACCAGACCAACTGGAAGCAGGCGCTGAAAGGCAACGCCGCGGTCGGCAACCGTACGATCAACTTCCCGCGTGGCAAGCTGCTGGGCGGATGCAGCGCGATCAACGGCGGCGTCTACATTCGCGGCCAGAAGGAGGACTACGAGGCCTGGGAAGCCGCCGGCAACACAGGCTGGTCCTACGATGACGTCCTTCCGGCATTCAAGGCGGTCGAAAACTATGCCGGCCCGGACAAGCCGTGGCACGGCAAGGGCGGCGAACTCGACGTGCAGAAGCCGCGCTCGTTCAACCCGGTGACCGGCGCCATTCTCGATGCCGCCGAGCAGGCCGGGCATCACCGCAACGACGACTTCGCCGGAGAGCGCAAGGACGGGTTCGGCTGTTACGACCTCAACCAGCGCAAGGGCACCCGCCTGTCGAGCGCCCGCGCGTTCCTGCATCCTGTGCTGAAGCGCCCCAACCTGACCGTGCTCGACGAAACTCTGGTGCGCCGGATCGTCTTCGACCGTGGCCGCGCGATCGGGATCGAGATCGAAAGGCAAGGCGCACGCAGCATCGTGGGAGCCCGGCGTGAAATCGTGCTTTGCGCGGGCGCGACCAATTCCCCGCAATTGCTGATGCTTTCCGGCATCGGCCCGGCAGACCATCTTCGCGAAGTGGGCATCGAGACGCTCCATGATCTTCCCGGCGTCGGCGCGCATCTCCAGGACCACCCCACCGTCCATGTCGCGATGGAAAACCCGAGCGGGGAATCCTACGCCGTCTCAGCCAAGTCGCTGCCGCGCATTCTCGCCAGCCCGCTGCAATACCTTGTGAACCGCACCGGCATGCTCGCCTCGAACGTCGCGGAATGCGGGGGCTTCCTCTGCACCGACGGCAGCGGGAGGCCGGATATCCAGATCACCTTCCTCGTCGGCCTGAAGCTGGACGCGCGCGCCATTCCGCGCCGTCACGGCTACATGGGGCTGGTCCAGTTGCTGCGCCCGCGCAGCGCCGGATCGGTGCGCCTTGCCAGTAACCGGCCCGAGGACAAGCCGGTGATCGATCCCAACTTCTTCGCCGATCCCTACGACATGAAGACGCTGATCGCCGGCTTCCGCGAAGCGCGGCGCATCTTTGCCCAACCCGCACTCGCGCCCCTCACCGGCGCGGAGATAGAGCCCGGCGCGCAGCTCCAGAGCGACGCCGAGATCGATGCCGCGCTCCGCAGGATCGTCAACACCGCCTACCATCCCACCGGCACCTGCAAGATGGGACCGGATTCCGATCCGATGGCCGTAGTCGACGGCCGCCTGCGGGTGCGCGGCGTCTCGGGCCTGCGTGTGGTCGATGCCTCGGTCATGCCCGAGATCATCAGCGGCAACACCAGCGCCCCCACCATGATGATCGCCGAACGCGCCGCGCGCTTCATTCTCGAAGACGCCGCCCGCTCCAACATCGCCGCCTGACCGGCGCTCCATTCCAAGGAAACCGACATGGAACTGACCTCTATCGCCCGCCCTGCCCTGCTCGAAACGATGGAGCAGGACATGCTGATCGGCGGCCGCCGTGTGGCCGCCGCCTCGGGCAAGCGGTTCGAGACCCGCAACCCTGCGACCGGCGAACTGCTCGCGATGGTCGCGCAGGGCGATGCCGAGGATGTCGACCGCGCGGTCAAAGCGGCGCGCGCGGCGCTGGAGGGGCCATGGCGCCGCATGAAGCCTGCCGAGCGCCAGCGTATCATGCTGCGCCTCGCCGATCTCGTCGAGGCGCATTACGACGAACTGGCGATGCTCGACACGCTCGACCTCGGCGCGCCGCTGTCCCGCACCGTGCTCGGCAAGACGCGCGCCGCCGCGCTGCTGCGCTACTATGCCGGGCAGGCGACGCTGATCGCGGGCGATACGCTGAACAATTCCGCGCCGGGCGACGTGCTGTCGCACACGCTGAAGGAGCCGGTCGGCGTTGTCGCCGCGATCAACCCGTGGAACGGCCCGGTCGGCATGGCCGTGTGGAAGACCGGCCCGGTCCTGGCGAGCGGCTGCACCTTGGTGATGAAGCCCGCCGAGCAGACCCCGCTTTCGGCGCTGCGCTTTGCCGAACTCTGCCTGGAAGCGGGCGTACCGGAAGGCGTCATCAACGTCGTCACCGGCCTCGGCGATACCGGCGCGGCGCTCTCGGCCCATCCCGGCGTCGACAAGATCGCCTTCACCGGATCGACCGGCGTGGGCGAGAAGATCATCAAGGCCGCCGCACCGACCATGAAACGCGTGACGGTCGAACTCGGCGGCAAGTCGCCCAACATCGTCTTCGCCGATGCCGATCTCGACAAGGCGGTACCGGCCGCGGCCATGGCCGTCTTTGCAAATTCCGGCCAGATCTGCAGCGCCGGCACGCGCCTTTTCGTCCAGGCCTCGATCCGCGAGGAATTCATGGAGCGCCTTGCCGCCTTCACCCGCACGATCCGGGTCGGCGATCCGCTCGATCCCCAGACGCAGATCGGCCCGGTCGTCTCGGCCCCGCAGATGGACAAGATCCTGGGCTATATCGAAGGCGCCCGCGGTGAAGGAGCGCAAGCCTTGGTCGGCGGATCTCGTCTTGCAGGACCCGGCTACGACGATGGCTTCTTCGTCGCACCGACGATCTTCACCGACGTGCAGGACGGCATGACCATCGCGCAGGAGGAGATCTTCGGCCCGGTACTCTCGGCATTCTCCTTCGACACCGCCGAGGAAGTTCTGGAACGCGCCAATGCCACGCCGTTCGGCCTTGGCAGTGGCGTCTGGACGCGCAATCTTTCGACGGCCCACCGCATGGCGCGGGGCATCCGCGCCGGTTCGGTCTGGGTGAACTGCTACCAGATGCTCGATCCCGGCGTGCCCTTCGGCGGCTTCGGGGTCAGCGGTTTCGGCCGCGAGTCCGGCCCGCATCACATCGAGGAATATCTCGAAACCAAGGCCGTGTGGATCAACCTCGACTGACTTCGGTCAGACCCAGCCCGACGCGCGCAAGTCGGGCTGGGTGAAGTCCGAACGGATCTGCCCCGCGCTTTCCTTCAGCAGGTCGAGGAAGCGCCGCTGGATCGCGGTGGGCCGCCAGCTCCGCCGCGTGGTGATGCCGACGACGCGGCGACTGTGTTCGAGCGGGGCGCCGATCTGGGTGAGAAGCCCGCTGCGTATCTGCAACGCAACCTGGTCGGGCGAGAGCAGCGTCAGGAAATCGCCGTCAGTCAGCAGGCGGCCGATGATCATCACCGATCCGCATTCGATGGGAGTGGGCGGCAGAGCGCGGCCTTCGAACAGCTCCTGCCACTGCTCGCGCAAGGGTGAGTTGGCCGGCGCGACGATCCAGGGAAATGCCGAAAGCTGCTCCATCGTCGGCCGCTCCACGCCCGAAAGCGGATGCTGGCTTCCAGCCGCGATCACGAGACGGTCCTCCACCAGCGGCATCTGGTAAAGGTCAGCGATCTCGTACGGCCGCAGCGCGCCAACCACCATGTCGATCACGCCGTCGCGCAGCGGCTCCACCAATTCGCGCCAACTGCCTTCCAGCACCTTGAACGCGGCACGCGGTTCTTCTCGCGCAAGCCCCGCCATGGCGGCAGGCGCAAGATAGGGCCGCGCCAGAGGCAGCGCGCCGAACGCGATCAACTCGCTCCCGCTGCGGCTGTCGAGGCCCAGATCGGCAATGGCGGCGGCGATCTCGGCACTGGCGAGGCGGGCCCCGCGCGCCAGTTTCTTGCCCGCTGGATTGAGCCAGACCACCCGGCCCCGCCGTTCGAGCAGCTTGCCGCCGATCATGTGCTCCAGATCGCCGACCGCGCGGTGCACGGCCGTCTGCGACAGACCGGTGGACTGGGCGGCGGCGGAGAAACTTCCCGCCTCGGCCAGCGCCATGAAAGCGCGAAGCTGCGTCATCGTCATCAACCGTTCGGGATGGGCGAAGACCGCCGAAAGCCCCTTTGCCGCCGTGGAGAGATGTTCGAGCGCCAGGGTCGCGCGCTCGATGACGATCTTCCCCATCGGGGTCATCACCATCCCGCCCGAACGCCGTTCGAACAGCGTGTAACCGAACTGCTGCTCCAGCTTGGCGAGGCCCTGCGTCAGCGCCGGTTGCGAAAGGCTGACCACCTCGGCCGCGGCCGTGATGCTGCCATGCTCGCGGATCGCGAGAAGCGCGCGCAAGTGCCGCAGGTTCAGGTCGAACGGATCGGTCGTCATGGACTCCAATGCTCTACGCCATGGGGACTTGCCCACCAAGCCCGTAAAAAATCGCGTGGACGGCCTATATGTTGAATGGTACGACCATTATGTCAATGACTCGTGACGGGCGATGGCCCGTCCAGGCGAAAAGGAGAGGCTTTCCGTGGATTTCGAACTTCCCGAAGACGTCCGCAACATCTGTGACGTCACCCGCGATATCGTCCGCGACCTGCTGCCGCTGGAACAGCAGTTCGTGGAGACCGGCGAAGTTCCGCCGATCGTGCGCCAGACGCTGGTGGAGAACGGCTACTTCGGCATGGCCCTGCCGGAAGAATACGGCGGCCTCGGCCTCGGCGCGCTGGCGCAGGCGGCGGTGCAGATCGAACTGGCCCACCTGCCGCCCCAGTTCTGGACCGAGCTGCGTCCGCTGATGGGCCCAGGCGCCAAGAACATCATCTACCACGCCAGCCCGGCCCAGCGCGAACGGCTCCTGCCCGGCATGGCCAGCGGCGAAATCGGCATCGCCTTCGCGCTGACCGAACCCAACTCCGGCTCCGATCCCGGTTCCATGCGCACGACCGCCGTTCGCAATGCCGACGGCTGGGTCATCAACGGCAGCAAGACTTTCATTTCCAACGGGAAGAAGGCCAAGTACGTGATCGTCTATGCCTATACCGACAAGTCGGCCGGCACGCGCGGCGGCATCTCCGCCTTCCTCATGCCGGCGGACACCCCCGGCTTTTCGGTGACCGGCACCATCGAGCTGATGGGCACGGCCACGCCGGGCGTGTTCGAACTGAGCTTCGACAATTGCCAGGTTTCCGCCGACGCCCTGCTCGGCGAAGAGGGACAGGGTTTCCGCTACGCGCTGGAAGGGCTTAACGAGGGCCGCATGAACGTCGGCGCGACGGCGGTGGGCATGGGCGAATTCGCGCTCCAGCTCGCCATCGAGGAATCGAAGCAGCGCCCCGCTTTCGGCGGCGTGATCTCGGACTTCCAGGCAATCCGCCACTACATCGCCACCATGGCGACCGACATGCGCGCGGCGCGGCTGATCCTGCTCGACGCTGCCTGGCGCTATGACCAGGGCGACAAGCGCCGCGAACTTGCCTCGATGGCGAAGCTCTTCGCGACGGAGGCGGGCAGCCGCACGGTCGATACCGCCGTCCAGATTTTCGGTGGCACCGGCTACTGCCGCGGCTTCGCGGTGGAGCGCCTATATCGCGACATCCGCATCACCCGGATCTACGAGGGCTCCTCGGAAATCCAGCGCAACACGATTGCGAAGGAACTGCTTCGCTGACGATCGGGATGGAGCTTCGGCACCGGTGACCTGGTCACCGCATCAAACGGCGTCGCGCAGCCGCGCGGCGACGTTTGAGCCGTGAGCGAAAGTGGCTGCTTCAATCACCACTTCGGCGTCCGGACGGATGCCGGTGTAGAGCACGAATTGCTCGACGGCCTGAAGCACGATCACTTCGGCCCCAGAGATGACCATCTTCCCTGCCGTGAGCGCCGCCTTGATAAACGGTGTTTCCGCCGGCTGCGCCACGACATCTAAGGCCACCTCGCAAGCCGCGATCTGCCCGGCGGTGAAGGCCAGTTTGCTTTCCTGAGCGCCTTCCATGCCGAGCGGGGTGACGTTGACCAACATCGCCGCGCCCTGTTCAGGCAGTGCGGGGAGCCAGCCAAACCCGTATTGCCGGGCGAGCGCCTGTCCTGCCTCGGCATTGCGCGCGACGATCGTGCCGTCCCGGAAGCCGAGATCGCGCAGCGCCGCGGCCACTGCCTTCGCCATGCCGCCGCTGCCGCGCAGCAGGAACGGCGTCGCCGGATCGATGCCGCGCCGGGACACGAGGTCGCGCACGGCGGTATAGTCGGTGTTGTAGCCGGTCAGCACCCCGCCGTCGTTGACGATGGTGTTCACGCTGTCGATGACGCGAGCGGAATCCTCAAGGCCGTCAAGCAAGGGAATGACAGCTTCCTTGAACGGCATCGAGATCGCGCAGCCGCGAATGCCCAGAGCCCGGATACCGCCGATCGCGGCGGGAAGGTCGGTCGTGGTGAAAGACTTGTAGATATAGTCCAGCCCCAGCAGCCCGTAGAGCGTATTGTGCAGGCGCGAACCGGCGTTGCCGGGGCGACCGGACAGCGACATGCACAGCTGCGTGTCGCGGCCGATCGATTGTTTTTCGCGGAAGGCAGTCATTGGGATCAGGCTCCGATGGTCTGGTCGGCGGAAGCGCGAGGGCCGCTCGATCCGCGCGTGATCAGGCGTCCGGCCAGCACGACCCTGCGTGCCGGGGTGTCGGGATGTTCCAGCCGGTCGAGCAGCATCGTCATCGCCGTGCGGCCGATTTCCTCGACCGGCTGCTCGATGACGCTGAGGCCGCCGCCGACGAACTCCATCCAGTCGTTGTTGTCGAAACCGGCAAGGGCAATGTCGCCTGGAACGTCGAGTTGCAGGCCGCGCAAGGCACGCAGCACGCTGAGCAGCATGACGCCGTTGCTGGCAACGAGCGCGTCGGGGCGGATGGGACCCGCAAGCAGCTCCTTCACGGCGCGCTCCGCGGCACCGGCGTCGTGCGGCATCTCGAGGGTGGAGGCGTCCATCCCGAGTGCGCGCGCCGCCTGTTCGAAACCGGCACGCCGCTCGGATCCGGTGCTGCTGGCGCCGAACAGCCCGGCGACCCGGCGATGGCCCTGCGCGTGGAGGTGCGCGACAAGTTCGGCGGCCATGTTGCCATTGTCGAGCAGGACGCTGTCGAGCCCGGCGCTGGGCAGGTTGCGGTCGATCAGGACGACCGGATAGCCGGGCTCCAGCCGCTCGCCTTTTTCGATCCACTGGCGGCACGGGGCGAATATCACGCCGGTGACGCGTTCTTCGTGCATGAGTTCGAGGTAGGCGGCTTCCCTGGCCGGGTCCTCGTCCGTGTTGCACAGGATCACGCGCATGCCGCGGGCCGTGGCAAGGCCTTCCACCGCGCGGGAAACGGCCGTGAAGAACGGATTGCGGATATCGGCCACGATCAGGCCGATCGTGTTCGTATGCTGCGAGCGCAGGCGCCGTGCGGCAAGGTTGGGCCGGTATCCGGTGGATTTGACCGCCGCCAGCACCCGTTCGTGCATGGCGGGATCGACGCTGCGGCCCGACAGCACCCGCGAGACGGTTGCGGGCGAGACTTCGGCAACCCTGGCCACGTCCTTGATTCCGATAGTCATCAGCGCATCGCCATTTGAGAAATCGTTCTCACATTTCAGGGCGCCTCGCCCTCTCCGATGACGGACTATGCATCACTCGATCCAAGTCTCGCAAGCCTTCTCTTGACAAACGACCTGAGAAAACGTTTTCTATAGGAGGTACAGACCCGTCGTCAAAACGGTCAGGAGAGGCCTGAAATGCTCGCAAATGCGCCCGCCTCGAGGATCGAGGATCTCGTTCGAATCGATGCCAGCGCGGCAGACAAGGTCGATGCGATTCGCCAGGTCGGCCAGCTTCTGGTCGCTGCCGGCTGCGTCGCTCCGGGATACGAGGACAGCATGGTCCGCCGTGAGGGCCTGGCGAACACGTTCCTGGGCGCCGGTGTTGCGATCCCGCACGGCCTCGGCGAGGACAAGGGCCTCGTGCGCAAGGACGGGGTGGCAATCCTCCAGCTGCGCGAAGCGGTGGAATGGAACCCCGGCCAGCGCGCTCATCTGGTGGTCGGCATCGCCGCCAATTCGGACAGCCACATCGCCATCCTGCGCCGGCTGACCCGCCTCATTCAGGACGAGCCGCGCCTTGCCGCGCTTGTCACCACCGACGATCCGGCTGCGTTTTCCCGCGCTCTCTGGGAAGACGGCGAGGCTGCCGCCTCCACCGAGCCGGTCGCCGACTATGCCGAAACCACCGAATGGACGGTCGATTACCCAACCGGCCTCCATGCCCGCCCCGCCTCGGCCTGGGTCGAAGCGGCGCGTGCCTCTGGCGTGCGCTTGCGCGTACGCCACGGCGGGGAGAGCGCCGATCCTCGCAGCCTCGTTTCCCTCCTCCAAATGGGGCTGCGTGCTGGTGATCGGGTGACTCTCTCCGCCGAAGGGGCAGGCGCGCGTGCGGCGCTGGACAGTTTCGCCGCTGCCGTCCGCCGCCTGACCGCGCGCGAGAAGGAAGACGCCGCGCGCGCCGCGGAAAAGGCCGCCGCGCCGATCCGGGGCTGGAAGCCGGAAGGCGAAGCCCAGATGATCGCGGGCGTGGCCGCCAGTCCGGGCCTCGCCATCGGCAGGGTCCATGTCCTCGCCGCGCAGGCGCTGGAGGTGCCCGACCGACCGACCGACCTTGCCGGTGGTGGCACCCTGCTCAACGAAGCGCTCACCCGTACCCGCGCGCAAATGAAGGTGCTGATCGACGATACCACCCGCCGGCTGGGCGCGGGGGATGCGGCAATCTTCAAGGCGCAAGCCGAACTGCTCGACGATACCGACCTCATCACGCTCACCTGCCAGTTGATGGTGGAGGGGCACGGCGTGGCATGGGCCTGGCATCAGGCGGTCGACCGTATCGCCGGGCAACTTTCCGCGCTGGGCAATCCGGTGCTGGCCGCCCGCGCCGCCGACCTCCACGACATCGGTCGCCGCGTCTTGGCCGAAATCGACCCGGCGCTGGCGGCCGGATCGCTGACCGATCTGCCCGAGGAGCCCTGCGTCCTGGTCGCGGCGGACCTTTCACCTTCCGACACGGCCACGCTCGATACCGCGCGCGTGGCCGGGATCGCCACCGCGCTGGGCGGTCCGACGTCGCATAGCGCCATCCTGGCCCGCACGCTGGGCCTGCCTTCCGTGGTCGCCGGCGGCGCGGATCTGCTGAGCCTCGCCGCCGGAGCGACGGCCATCGTCGATGGCGACAGCGGCCGTGTCTGGCTCAACCCGTCCGCGGCCGACCTGGCCTCCGCGCGCGACTGGATCGCGGCGCTGGCCGAAAAGCGCGCCGCCGAAGAGGCGGAACGCAGCCAGCCCGCCCAAACGCGCGACGGTCACCGAGTGGAAATCGCCGCCAACGTCAACCGTCCCGATCAGGTCGCTTACGCGCTCTCGCAGGGCGGCGAAGGGGTGGGCCTGATGCGCACCGAATTCCTGTTCCTCGAACGCAGGGACAGCCCGGGCGAGGAAGAGCAGGCCGCCATCTACCGCGCCATGGCCGAGGCACTGGATAATCGTCCGCTGATCGTGCGCGCACTCGATATCGGCGGGGACAAGCAAGTGCCGCATCTGGACCTGCCGCTTGAGGAAAACCCGTTCCTCGGCGTGCGCGGCGCGCGGCTGCTGCTGCGCCGCCCCGACTTGCTCGAACCGCAGCTTCGCGCGCTCTACCGCGCCGCGAAGGCAGGCGCGGATCTTTCCATCATGTTCCCGATGATAACCTCGGTCCACGAACTGATCGCCTTGCGCGCACGGTGCGAGGACATCCGGCTGGAACTCGATGCGCCGACGGTTCCCGTCGGCATCATGATCGAGGTGCCCGCCGCCGCGATCCAGGCTCGCTCTTTGGCCGCCCATGCCGACTTCTTCTCGATCGGCACGAACGATCTCACGCAGTATGTCCTCGCCATCGACAGGCAGAACCCTGAACTGGCGGGCGATGCGGAGAGCCTGCACCCGGCCGTTCTGCGCATGATAGCGGCAACCGTGGAAGGCGCGCAGGCGCACGGTCGCTGGGTCGGTGTTTGCGGCGGCATTGCCGGCGATCCGTTCGGCGCGGCTCTGCTCGTGGGCTTGGGCGTCAGCGAATTGTCGATGACCCCGCGCGACATTCCAGGGGTGAAAGCCCGTATTCGCGGCGCGAGCTTCGATAGCCTGCGCGCTCTGGCCGCCAAGGCGCTCGACATGGAAAGCGCCGCCGAGATCCGCGCTCTGGACGGGTGCGATTTCAGCGGAAGGGAAGACTGATGCGCACGTTCACGGTCACCTTCAACCCGGCCATCGACCAGACCGTCACGCTTGACCGCCTGGTCCCGGGCGACGTCCATCGCGCCCGCTGCGTGCGCCAGAACGCGGGCGGCAAAGGCGTGAACGTCGCCAGTTGCCTGGCCGACTGGGGCATGCCGGTCGCCGCCTTTGGCTTGCTGGGCCGCGACAACGCCGCTCCATTCGACGCGCTGTTCGCCGCCAAGCCGATCGACGACTGCTTCACCCGCATCGCCGGGGCCACCCGGGTCAACCTCAAGCTGGTCGACGTGGCGGGCACCACCGACATCAATCTCGACGGGATCGCGGTGGACGCGGCCCAGGCCGAAATGGCCGTGGCAAACGTCTGCCAGGCCGTGCGCGAAGGCGATCTGGTCGTCCTGGCCGGGAGCCTGCCGCCGGGATGCGCGCCCGACACTTACGCCGCGTTGATCGCCCACCTGCGCGCCGCCGGATGCCGCGTCGTGCTGGACACCAGCGGCCTGCCGCTCAAGTGCGCGCTCGCAGCCGACGTGCTTCCCGATGTCGTCAAGCCCAACCGTGAAGAACTGGCGCAACTCCTGGGCCGTCCCCTGCCCGATCTGGCTACGCTTGCCGAAGCCGCCACCACGCTTCACGCGCGCGGGGTTTCGCTGGTCGCCGTCTCGATGGGAGAGGATGGCGCGCTGTTCCTGTCCGAAGCAGGCGCGGTAACCGCCCGCCTCGCCGTCGGGCAGATCGCCAGCACCGTCGGCGCCGGAGACGCCATGGTTGCCGGCATCGTCGCCGCCCTGGGCGAGAACGCCGACCTCGAACGCACCGCCCGCCTCGCCACCGCTTTCGCGGTCGCCAAGCTGGGCATGGCCGGGCCGAACCTTCCGGACCTGCCGACAGTCCACGCGCTGGCCGAAGACGTCAGCATTACGCCCGTGATCTCGCGAAGCGGGGCGATAGAGAACAAGATCGAGGCCGGAGAGGAATGATGGGCAAGCTCTACGCAGTTATCGAAGCGGCCGATTCCGCCGTGCAAGGCGTGCTTGCCGGTGAAGCGCTGCGCAAGGCCGCGCGCGCCGGCGGCCGCGATATCGATATCGAAGTCCGCACCGGGCAAGGCGTGCTCAATCCCTTGCCCGAGGATTTGCAGCCGGGCGACACGCTGCTGCTGGTCGCCGCCAATGACGATGCAGCGGCCGCGCTTCCCCTCGCTCCGCATCGCCGGGTGACGCTGGAAGCCGTGCTGGCCGATCCGGAAGCCGCACTTGGGCAGGCTCCCCAAGCGGCAGCGGATACGCCGCGCGTGGTGGCGATCACCTCATGCCCCACCGGCATCGCGCATACGTTCATGGCCGCCGAGGGACTTCAGGAAGGCGCGAAGCAGCTCGGCTATCCAATCCGCGTGGAGACGCAGGGTTCGGTCGGTGCCGGTTCGCCGCTGACGTCCGAAGAAATCGCGGCAGCCGACGTGGTGATCATCGCCGCGGACCGTGAGGTGGACCGCGCGCGCTTCGCCGGCAAGCGGGTCTTTGCCTCCAGCACCAAGCCCGCCATCTCCGGCGGCAGGGCGCTGATCGAACGGGCGCTGACCGAGGCGAAAACGCAAGGCGGCAGCCTCTCGACCGAGGCAGGCGCCGCCAGCACCGAACGCGCCGGTCCCTACAAGCACCTGATGACCGGCGTTTCCTTCATGCTGCCCTTCGTGGTCGCGGGCGGCCTGTTGATTGCCATGGCTTTCGCTCTGGGTGGCATTGATGCCAACAGCGCGGCGGCCGAGGGCACGCTGGCGAATGCGCTGTTCCGCATCGGCGCGCAAGGCGGCTTCGCGCTGATCGTGCCGGCGCTCGCGGGCTATATCGCCTATTCCATTGCCGACCGTCCGGGTATCGCGCCGGGCATGATCGGCGGCATGCTGGCCGCCAATCTCGGCGCGGGCTTCCTGGGCGGGATCGTCGCCGGTTTCATCGCCGGTTACGGCGTCGAGTGGCTCAACCGGCTGATCAAGCTCCCGAAGAACCTCGCGGGCCTGAAGCCGGTGCTGTTCCTGCCGCTGCTGGGCACGCTGCTGACCGGCTTGCTGATGATCTACGCCGTCGGCACGCCGGTTGCCGCCGCCCTCGCCTTCCTCACCGAGTGGCTGCGCTCCATGCAGGGATCGAGCGCGATCCTGCTGGGGGTGATCCTGGGCGCGATGTCGGCCTTCGACATGGGCGGGCCGGTCAACAAGGCGGGTTATGCCTTCTCGGTCGGCCTGATCGCCAGCCAGGTCTATACGCCGATGGCCGCGACGATGGCGGCGGGCATGGTGCCGCCGCTGGCCGTGGCCCTTGCCACCCGCCTGTTCCGCGACCGCTTCACCACCGAAGAGCGGGAAGCCGGAGGCGCCGCCGCCGTCCTGGGCCTCGCCTTCATCACCGAAGGCGCGATCCCCTTCGCGGCGCGCGATCCGTTCCGGGTGATCCCGGCGCTGATGGCGGGTTCCGCGATCACCGGAGCGATCTCGATGGCGGCGGGAGTCGAACTCAAGGTGCCGCATGGCGGCGTGTTCGTCCTGCCGATCCCCGGCGCGGTCACGCATCTGGCAGTCTACGGCCTGGCCATCGTGGCGGGGGTACTGGTGAGCGGCGTCCTCGTCGGCCTGCTCAAGCCGCGCCCCGTACCGGCAGACGCTGCCGCCTGAACGACAGCGGCCCGGCACAAGATCGGGCCGCCTCAAGAGAGGATTTCATTCGATGCGGTTCGCACTGCTCAAGGGCGCCTGCTGCGCAGGCGTCGCCGCCCTTTCCTTGTCCGCTGCCACGGCGCAGGAGGTCACGTCCGAAGACCCGCCCGCCGAAGACCGGCCCGCCGAAACCGCGAAGCCCTGGCAGCCGCTCGCGGATGACGGGATCACCCTCGCGCTCAGCTATACCGGAGAGGCGGCCACGAACGTCAGCGGCGGCCTGCGCCGCGATGCCGCTTTCGCGGGGCAGGTCTATGTCGGCGCAGATCTCGACATGGATCGCATCGCCGGCATCGGCGGCGGCACGCTCCACGCCGCGATCACCAACCGCCACGGAGAGAGTCTTTCCGCCCTGGCGCTGCGCAACAACACCTCGGTTCAGGAGATCTGGGGCACCCAGAACACGCACCTCGCTATCCTGACCTGGGAGCAGAAGCTGCTGAACGACCGCCTCATGATCGAGGCCGGCCGCAGCCAGGCGAACATCCACTTCCTGAACTCACCGATCTACTGCAATTTCCAGGGAAATTCAGGCTGCGGCAATCCGACGTTCGTTTTCAAGAACAGCAATTTCACCTATTTTCCGGCATCGAGCTGGATGATCCACGCCAAGGCCGAAGTCGTGCCGCATGTGACCGTCCATGTCGGCGCCTATGAGGTCAATCCCGACCGCAAGCGCGCCAATGACCATGGCTTCAACTTCAGCACGAAGAACGCCACCAGCGTGATCGTGCCGTGGGAACTGGGCTATGCGCGCGAGGGCAAACGCGGGGGCGGTGGCCTGCGTCTTCCCGGCCACTACATTGTCGGCGGTTGGTTCGACCGCGGCGACTATGCCGATCCCCTGCGCGACGATCAGGGCGGCATCGCCATTCTCTCCGGGCGGGATCCAGCGGTACACAAGGGCCGCTCGGGCCTTTACTTCCGTTTCGACCAGCGCCTGACGCGCCCCGATCCCCTTTCCGAGCGCGGACTCAGCGTGTTCGGCGTGGCGATGACCAACCTGTCGGGCCGGGTGGAAGAAAGCCGCTTCTTCGATATCGGCGCGGTGCAGACCGGCACTTTCGACGGTCGCGATGCCGATACCATCGGCTTCATGATCAGCGACCAGCGTTTCAGCGACCTCGCCATGGAGCGCATGCGCGCAGCACGGCTCTCGGCCGGCGGGAACGGGAACATCCAACGGCACGAATACATGATGGAACTGGCTTACGGTGCCCAGCTTGGCCCGGCGATCCGGATTTCGCCGAACATTCAGTACATCCTCCATCCCGACCAGACCGGCGCCCCGTTCCGCACCCGCGACATCAAGGACGCGCTGATCCTCGGCTTCAAGTTCACGATCGACGCCCCGACGCTGCTGTCGCACTAGGTCCTGACCCTGGGCTTCAGAACGAGAGAAATACCCAGCGCCTTTCCAGCCCGCTCAGAGCAACTGGTTCGATCCGCGCAGGGCGGCCACCGTTTCCTCGCTCAGGCCGAGTTCCTCCTGCAAGACGGCCGCGCCGTGTTCTCCAAGTTCGGATACGAACGGGCGCACCTGCACCCGGCTTCCGCTCATGGTGAACGGCGGGTTCGGCACCAGATAGCTCCCGGCCCCGTCATTGACGGGCGACATCGCCCCGCGCGCCGCAAGTTGCGGATCGGCCAGCACCTCGTCCATCTCGCGGTAGCGTCCGCAAGGCACGCCGTACCGGGACAGGATCTCCTCCGCCTCCGCGGACGAACGCTGGCTGGTCCACTCCTCCACCAGGCAGAGCATGGTCGCCCAGTTCGCATTGCGGTCGGCATTGGTGAGGAAACGGCGGTCTTCCCGCCATTCCGGATGGCCCACCGCTTCGGTGAGCTGCTCGAAGTTCTTCGGGCTGGTGGGCGCGACCATGACGAAGCCGTCCTGCGTCCTGAGCGGCGTATAGAGCGGCCGCCGCGGGCCGCCGGGGAACTGCGCCTCCTGCGTTTCGAACACCAGCATCCCCACCATCGCTTCCAGCATGGACAGATCGATGTACTGTCCCTTGCCGGTGCGCTCGCGCTGGTAAAGGGCGGTCTGGATCGCGCCGAAGGCATGGGTACCGCCCAGGACGTCGGCCACGAAAATGCCCGAAGTTGCGGGCCGGCTGGCATCGTCCTGGTAATGCAGGTTGACCATGTCGAAGCCGCTGGCGGCATGGATCACCGGGGCATAGGCGGGGAAGTGCGCCTTGGGACCTTGCTGGCCATAACCGGAGATCGAGCAATAGATCAGGCGCGGATTGATGGCGGCAAGCGTCTCGTAATCGAGACCGAAGCGCTTCATCACGCCGGGGCGGAAATTCTCGACCACCACGTCATAGCTTTCCGCCAGCTGCTGGATGAGATCGCGCATTTCGGGTGACTTGAGGTTGCAGGCAAGGCTCCGCTTGCCCGCATTGAGATGGCCGAAATAGGCCGAATGACCATCGCGAACCGGCGGACGCGCGCGGACCTGGTCGCCTTCCAGCGACTCGATCTTGAGCACGTCCGCGCCAAGGTCCGCCAGCATTCGCGTGGCGAACGGCCCGGCCATGACCGATGTGAAGTCCAGCACTCGCACGCCTGCCAGAGCGTCTCCGGGCCCGTGTTCCGCCTGTTCGTACACCCTCACCGCTCCCATAGGTCAATATATCTAATGGTCCTACCTATTGCACCGATTAGGGTTGCGGTCAATGACCGCCCGGGATCAGGCCTTGCGTGCGCCTCCCGATCCGGCCTGCGCCTTGATGTTCTTGCGGACGTGGCGATAGACACGCTCCAGATGCTTGCGCATTTCCTCGGCGGCCGCCTCGGCATCGCGGGCGCGCAGGAAGCGGATCAGCTTGAAGCGGGACTCGATCAGCGTTTCCTGCAAGGTCTCGTAACCCGGCCCCTGCACGAATTCGTGAAGGACGCCGGACAGGGAGTCGACGAAGATCCCGAACATGCGGTTCCCGGTCGCGCGCGCAAGCACGTCGTAATAGGCGGCCGCGCATTCGTAGCGCGCTTCCACCGAGGTCTCCGCGCGCGTGCGTTCGGCGATCTGTTCGAGTTCGGCGAAATGCGCCTCGGTCCCCCGCTCGCATGCGAGGCGCACGACGATGTCCTGGATCGCGATGCGCGCTTCGGTCAGTTCGTCGAGAGTGACGTCGCCGAGGTGGACATAGTCCTGCATGGCCTGGACGATGCGGTCCGGCTCGGCGGACTGGATCACCGCCCCGCCCTTCACGCCCTTCAGGTTGCGGATGATCCCGGCGACTTCCAGGCTGCGCAGCGCCTCGCGCAGGGCGCTGCGGCTGACCTGGAACTGCGCGGCAAGTTCTCGCTCGGCAGGCAGCTTGTCGCCTGCTTTCAGCGTACCGGCCGCAAGCTGGGCACGGATCTGTTCGCAGATGACTTCGAACGCGCGCTGCGTCTTGATCGGCGCGAACGCGGGTTTTTCGGTATTTGCTGTGGCCACGGCTGTTCTCTCTTCGACGATGCCCCAAGGTATCCCGATCCCACCCGCTTGAGCAATGCCCCGACCACTGAGTTGACAGACAGATACAAAACTATAATGGTCGGACCATTCAAGATGGAGTGGAGAGATGAAGATCCTCGTGCCCGTAAAGCGGGTGATCGACTATAACGTGAAGCCCCGCGTGAAGGCGGATGGTACGGGTGTTGACCTGGCCAACGTCAAGATGAGCATGAATCCGTTCGACGAGATCGCGGTGGAAGAAGCCATCCGCATCAAGGAAGCGGGCAAGGCGGAAGAGATCGTCGCCGTCTCGGTCGGCCCGGCCAAGGCGCAGGACACGCTGCGCACCGCGCTCGCGATGGGCGCCGACCGCGCGATCCTGATCGAGGCCGATACGGAAGTGGAACCGCTGGCCGTCGCCAAGATCCTCAAGGCGATTGTCGCCGAAGAGAATCCCGGCCTCGTGATCCTGGGCAAGCAGGCGATCGACGACGATTCGAACCAGACCGGCCAGATGCTCGCCGCGCTGCTGGGCCGCCCGCAGGGCACGTTCGCCAGCAAGGTCGAGATCGACGGTGATCACGTTGCCGTGACCCGCGAAGTCGATGGCGGTCTGGAGACCGTCAAACTGTCGCTCCCCGCGATCGTCACCACCGATCTGCGTCTCAACGAGCCGCGCTACGCTTCGCTGCCCAACATCATGAAGGCGAAGAAGAAGCCGCTCGATGTGAAGACCGCCGCCGATTACGGCGTCGACATCGCCCCGCGCCTCAAGACCCTCAAGGTCTCGGAGCCGCCGGTGCGTGTCGCCGGCGTCAAGGTCGCCGACGTCGACGCGCTGGTTACGAAGCTCAAGGAACTGGGAGTCGCCTGATGAAGACGCTCGTTTGGGTCGAACACGACAACGCGTCGGTCAAGGACGCGACGCTCCACACCGTCACTGCTGCTGCCAAGCTGGGTGAAGTGCACCTGCTGGTCGCCGGTGCGAACTGCCGCGCCGCTGCGGAGGCCGCTGCCAAGATCGCCGGTGTCGCCAAGGTGCACCTGGCCGACAACGCCGCTTACGAACACGCGCTGGCCGAGAACGTCGCGCCGCTGATCGTGGACCTCATGGGCCACCACGACGCGTTCCTGGCGCCTGCCACCACCACCGGCAAGAACGTCGCTCCGCGCGTGGCCGCGCTGCTCGACGTGATGCAGCTGTCGGACATCCTCTCGGTCGAGGGCGAGAAGACCTTCACGCGTCCGATCTACGCCGGCAACGCCATCGCTACGGTCGAATCGAGCGATGCCAAGCTGGTCATCACCGTACGCGGCACCGCCTTCGAGAAGGCCGCTGTCGAGGGTGGTGCGGCTGTGATCGAAGACGTCGCCGGTGCCGGTGACGCGGGCCTCTCCAGCTTCGTGGGTGCCGAACTCGCCAAGTCCGAGCGTCCGGAACTGACCAGCGCCAAGGTGATCGTCTCGGGCGGACGCGCGCTGAAGGATTCGGAAACCTTCGAGCAGGTCATCATGCCGCTCGCCGACAAGCTCGGCGCCGCCGTTGGCGCCAGCCGCGCTGCGGTCGATGCGGGCTACGTGCCCAACGACTACCAGGTCGGCCAGACCGGCAAGATCGTGGCGCCCGAAGTCTACATCGCCGTCGGCATCTCGGGCGCGATCCAGCACCTTGCGGGCATGAAGGACTCCAAGACCATCATCGCCATCAACAAGGATGAAGACGCCCCGATCTTCCAGGTCGCCGATGTTGGCCTGGTGGCGGACCTGTTCACCGCGGTGCCGGAACTCACCGGCAAGCTCTGAGCCTTCTTTTCCGACCCTTCTTCGAGATGCAAAGACCATGATTGAACGCGAAGAGATGCCGTATGACGTCGTCATCGTCGGCGGTGGGCCTGCCGGCCTTGCCACGGCGATCCGGCTGAAGCAGGTCGATCCGGCGCTGTCGGTCTGCGTGCTGGAGAAGGGCTCGGAGATCGGCGCGCACATTCTTTCGGGCGCGACGATCGATCCCAGGGCGCTCGACGAACTGCTGCCCACCTGGCGCGAGGACGGCTCCCCGCTGGCGGAAACGCCGGTGACCGACAACTGGCACTGGCATCTCACGAAGAAGAAGAAGTTCGGTCTGCCGCACCTGGTCATGCCGCCGTTCATGTCGAACGAGGGCAACTACACCGGCTCGCTGGGCAATCTCTGCCGCTGGCTGGCCGAACAGGCCGAGGCGCTGGAGATCGAGATCTTCCCGGGCTTCCCGGCCGCCGAGATCCTCTATGACGAGAACGGCGCCGTGATCGGCGTGCAGACCGGCGACATGGGCGTCGACCGCGAGGGCAATCCCAAGGCCGACTTCCAGCCGGGCATGAACCTGCTGGGCAAATATACCGTGTTCTGCGAAGGCGCGCGCGGCCACCTGACCAAGCGGCTCAAGGCCAGGTACGACCTCGAAGCGGATTGCCAGCCGCAGATCTACGGTATCGGCATCAAGGAACTCTGGGACATTCCGGCCGACAAGCACGTCCCCGGCCGGGTCATCCACACCCAGGGCTGGCCGATGAGCGAGACCGACAGCTGGGGCGGCGGCTTCCTCTACCACCAGGCGAACAACCAGGTGGCGCTCGGCTTCGTGACCGCGCTCGATTACAAGAATCCCTACGTCTACCCGTTCGAGGAATTCCAGCGATGGAAGCAGCACCCGGATATCCGCGCGATCCTGGAAGGCGGCAAGCGCGTCGCTTACGGTGCGCGTGCGATCAACGAGGGCGGCTGGCAGTCAGTGCCGATGCTGGCCTTCCCGGGCGGCGTGCTGGCAGGTTGCTCGGCCGGTTTCGTCAACGTGCCGCGCATCAAGGGCACGCATACCGCGATGAAGAGCGGCATGCTGGCGGCCGAGGCGATGGCCGCGGCGATCAACGCGGGCCGCGCGCAGGACACGCTGGGCGAATATGACACGGCGGTGCGCGAAAGCTGGATCGCCAAGGAACTGAAGCTCGTCCAGAATGCCGAGCCGATGGTCGCCAAGTGGGGCGGGGAAATCGGTACGGTGCTGGCCGGCGCGGACATGTGGCTGCGCACGCTGTTCGGCTTCGGCCTTGCCAAGCCGATGAAGCATCACACCGACGCCTCGACGCTCCAGCGCGCCGATCTCTACCAGCCGATCGCCTATCCCAAGCCCGACGGCGTCATCAGCTTCGACCGCCTGACCAGCGTGTCCTACTCGTTCACCAATCACGAGGAAGACCAGCCGGTCCATCTGAAGCTCAAAGATGCCAGCATCCCGACCGCGATCAACCTGCCTCTCTATGCCGGGCCGGAAGCGCGCTATTGCCCGGCCGGAGTCTACGAATTCGTCGATCCGGACGGTGCGGGCGCCAAGCTCCAGATCAACGCGCAGAATTGCGTCCACTGCAAGACCTGCGACATCAAGGACCCCACCCAGAACATCGAATGGGTGACGCCGGAAGGCGGCGGCGGCCCGAACTATCCGAATATGTGATCGAGAGGTCTCTCGCGAAAAGGACGAAGCGTCAGGGGTTCCTCCGAGGCGCCCAAATCGGTGCTGGCAATCGTGAAAGCAGCAGCTTGACCGCGACGAAGCAAGCGACATCACTGTCCGTGCATGTCTTGCCCCGCTCGGAACCAGTCGAAATCGGCGACACCGCCTTGCGCCAGGGTATTGAACGAGAACAGTCCCGGGCGAGTGCCCTTCCACCAGCCATACCACGCGAGTTTAAGAGGTTCGCCAGCGACGGCAAAGCTTCGTCCATCGTCGAGACTGTAATGATAAGTGGCTATGCCGTCTTTGGTCACATTCGCCGCAAGCACCACGCTGCGAACCGAGCCAGGGACGTCGGCGATCGCCGTTTCCTGGCCTGCTCGGGAAAGCACGATCCTATTGGCACCTTCATCGTGCACCACGCCAAGCCAGTACGGCTGCGCGTTGAACAGCGTCAGGCCAGCCCTTTGGCCATTGGCCATTCGCCCGATGTCCAGCCGGGTCACATAGCCTGGCGCCGGTCCTTGCATGACCTGCGTAAGGGTGTTTCGCGAGGTGACGATCTGGGACGCCGGAAGCGCCGTGAGGCTGAGGAAACCGGGTCGGGCACGCAGGCTCCATGCGCTATCGTCGGGGTTGTGATTCCACTGCCACTGGATGGAGAGCCGCCGCGCCCCGAATTGATCGGAACCTTGCAGGCGATCCGAACCTCCCGATTTCCGGGTATTCGGCATGGGCCAACGAGCGACGGGCAGACCGGCATCCTGTCCGGAAACCGGCGCTCCAATGATCGGCCAATCCTGCTGCCAGGTGAGCGGCTGCAAATGTACAATGCGGCCGAAGGCTCCCGTAAGGTTGAAGTGGAGGAACCAGCCGTTCCCGTCCGGTGTCTCCACCCAGCCACCCTGATGCGGTCCCTTGAGCTTCAGGTCGCCGCCGGGAAGCAGCACGTCGCGCCATTCATAAGGACCCTCGAGGCGGCGCGATCGACCGACAGCCTGCGGCCCGGTCCCGACCCCGCCGATGGGGGCGAAGATATAATACCAGCCATTGCGCTTGTAGAGCTTGGGGCCTTCAAGGACCGGAAGCCTCTTCTTGTCCTCGGCAATGAGCTTGCCCTCATCGAGAACGCCGGTGCCGTCGGTACGCATGCGGTGCAGAATGAGCGGCCCTGCACCGACCTTGCTGTGAATGAGCCAAGCGGTGCCGTCCTCATCCCAGAACGGGCATGGATCCTCAAAGCCGGGGCCGGAAATTACCGTGGTCGGGGCGCTCCAGGGACCTTCGGGCCGGCGTGCGGTGGCCATGAAGATGCCTTCATCCGGGGTAGCCCAATAGACGAAGAAGCGGCCGCCGTGCTCCCGGATCGACGGTGCCCAGGGGCCGCCACCGTACTTCGTGCCGGCCGTGTCCCGCGGATTGGCGTCCGTGATCTTGAACGCTCCCACCAGATTGTAGGCCGGAGTGTCAGGAAGCCGGGCAAGAACGTGCGAGACGAGGGTCCAGTGCACGAGATCGTGGGAGCGCAGCACCGGCAAACCCGGCGACATGTGGAAGCTGGACGCCACCAGATAATAGGCATCCCCGCTGCGGATCACATCGGGGTCGGAGTAGTCGGCGTAAAGGACCGGGTTCTGGTAAGTGACAGGTGAATTTTCGGCGCCAACCTTCGCTCCGGCCGTTCCGAAGCCCATCAGCAAGCCGGCAGCCACGGCCGGCAGGAAAGCACGGACCGAAACGCGGAGAAAGGAGCGCTTAGTCACAATGCTTCCACCGCGTTTCTGGTGTCCTCGAGGGCCTGCTCGATCAAACGGTTCATGCCTTCCGAAGCGCGCCTGGAGTCCCGGGCAGCGATGGCCTCGCACACTTCGACGTGCTCGGGGATGGCATTGCGCGGCAATGTTCGCGCCTGCTGCTTGAGCTGGGTCGTCCACCTGACGGCTGCTCCAACGCTGGCGGTCAGGACCATCAGCGCGCCGTTACCGGTGGCCTTCAGGATCGTCTGGTGAAAATCGCGGTCCGCGTGGCGACCTGGTTCGCTCGCCAGAGTATGGCCGCGCATCGCGTCGATCGATCGACGCAGAGCCTGTACATCTTCGCGCGAACGCCGCTGGGCGGCAAGACCGGCGGCCGCGGGCTCGATCAGCCCGCGGAGTTCGAAGATGTCGCGGATGAACCCGAAATCGGGCTTGCCGGTAAAAGCCCATTCCAGAACATCGGGATCGAGAACATTCCAGCATTCTCGCGGAAGAACGCGCGTACCCGCCTTGGGCCTGCTTTCGATGAGACCCTTGGCCGACAATACCCGCAAGGACTCGCGATAGGCGCTGCGCGACACTTCGAGTTCCTGCGCGAAAACGACCTCCCCGTATAGTATGGAGCCGGGTGGATAGTGGCCGGACACGATGTCCCGGCCGATCTTCTGTACGACCGATCCATTGAGCCGGCGCCCGGAACTTCTGATATTCGCGCCGCCGGATATTTCCGCGTCAGCACTTCGTGCGATGGCATTCATGGCGTGGTTCTCTCTCCCTCACGGCCTTCCGACATGTCCGGCTTTGCCGGGCCTATTCGAAGGCGACCCTCGCATTGGCCGCGCGAAGCCCCGGCGAATGGGCTGTGATCCGGAGCGTTCCCTTTCCTCGGCCTCGCAGGATCGCGAGGGCCTTCCCCCTGAAGGTCCTGGTGTGGCTGGCATTCAGCGAGCCCACGGCCTGCGGATTGGCGCTGCCAAAGGCGGCGAGTTCGCCGGAGCCCTCCAGCGCAAGGGTCACCGGCCGCATGTCGTCAGGCAGAACCCGTCCTTTGGCATCCACCACCTCGATCTTGAGATAGGCGAGCGCATCGCGGCCGCGGCGCTGGGACAGCGGCTCGGCCGACACCCGCAAGGACACTGCCTCGCCAACGGTTTCCAGGTGCGTGCGGCCAATGACCTTGCCGTTTTTCCAGGCGACGGCCTCGAGTGTGCCGGCCGCGTAGGGCACGGGGAGTTCCGCCGTCATCTTGTCGCCGGCTGCCAGCGCTTTCTCACCGACCACCTGACCGTTGAGGATCACCTGGACTTTGTCGCCAGCCGTATAGACGCGCACCTTGAGGGGTTTGCCTTTGTGGTCGTCCCAGTTCCAGCTCGCCAGCTCGTCCGGCCAGCCCCAGTTGGCGGTCCAGGGGAAGGTTCCATCAGGCGCAGGGCGCTGCACCGTCATGGTGACAGGAGCCAGGCCCCATGCAACATCGCGCGCCAGCGAAGAGGCTTTCTGGCATCCGATCAGGTCGAGATCGCCGCACCAGGCGTTCACCCAGGGCCACGCCGCGAAGTAATAGGGCAGGCTGCCATTCTTCAGGAATGCCGTTGCGCCGATCCCCGCCTCGCCGATGTAGTCCATCGCCGTCCACAGGAACTCGCCGAGGAAATAGGGCGCGCGGTCCATCAGCGCAGCGTAGTCGAAGACCTCGCGCGCGAAAGTCTCAGAGCCGTAAACGACCCGCTCGGGGTGGCTGGAATGCTCGCGTTCGATGTCATCGAACCGGTAGTTGTACCCCGGCACGTCAAGGAACATCGTGGAGGCGTTATCGACCTTTCCGGCAAATCCCGGACGCGCGGTATCGGCTCCGGCGATCATCTCCTGCCCCAGGACGCCATTGAGCCCGGCGGTCACCGGCCGGGTCGGATCCAGCGTTTTCACCGCATGGGCAAGCTTCCATTCCCATTCGACGCCTTCGTCGCTGGCACGGAAAGGGATTTCGTTACCGATGCTCCACATGATGACCGAGGCGCTGTTCCGGGCGGGCAGAACCATGCCCCGGATCACCTCTTCCCAGTGCTCCCGGAAATGAACCGAGAAGTCCTGGGGCTCCTTATGCTCGTGCCAGGCGTCGAAGGCCTCCTCGATCATCAGCATGCCCAGACGATCGCAAGTTTCCCTGAGGCTGCGCGAGGCAGGATTGTGTGAACTGCGGATGGCGTTGAAACCCCGCTGCTTGAGCAGGCGGATCCGCCGCTCGTCGGCATCGCGAAACGCGCAGGCGCCCAGCAGTCCGTTGTCATGATGGACGCAGCCGCCCCGCAGCTTGATGACCTCGCCGTTGATCGCCATCCCGCGTGCGGGATCGAAGGTCACGATACGGACACCGAAGGGCTGCTCCAGCTTGTCGACGACCTTGTCACCGCGGCGCAGCTCGGTTTCAAGCCGATAGAGGCTCGGATGATCGGGCGACCAAAGCCGGGGCCCCTGCACCGTGAGGGTCTGGCGTACTTCGCTTCCTGCAGCCACACGACCTTGCGCGGCAGTACGACCTTCGTCATCGATGAGGCGGGTGACGATTTCGTACCCCGCCGCATCCCCTTCGAGCGATGTCGTCAGATCGACCTCGGCCCGTCCGTCTGCGAAACGGCGAGTCCAGGCCGCAACGCCCCATCGCGCGATCCGGCACTGGCTCGGCAACACATCGAGCGTCACCTGCCGATAGATGCCCGACCCCGCATACCAGCGGGTGTTGCGTCCTTCATTGCGAACCCGAACCGCCACGATATTGTCGCCCTTGCGGTCGAGATAGGGCGTGAGATCGATGGCGAACGGGATATAGCCATTCACGTTGCTGGAGACCGGATGGCCGTTCAGGAAGACATCGCTTTCGAGATAGATCCCATCGAACGTCAGTTCGATGCGCGCATCGGGAGCATAGCCGGCAACGCTGAAACGCTTGCGATACCAACCCTCACCGCCAACGGTGAAGCCGGTCGCGCCTTTGCCAACGGCTGTCTTGTCGAACGGGCCGATCTGGGCCGGCTCGGCGCCGCCCGGCACATCCTCGACACCCCAGTCATGCGGCAGGTCGACGACGCGCCATGTACTGTCATCGAGGCCGGCCTGTTCGAAACCATCCCCGCCACCGCGATGGAATTTCCAGCCATCGTCGAACGGAATATCCCGCAGCGGCCAGCTTGCTCGCTGTGATAAAACAGGTGGTTTTGCCGCAGCCGCGCCGACCATGGGAAAGACGGCACCGGCTCCTGCGACCATGAGCGCCTGGCGCCGATTGGTGTCAAATTCGAAGCTCACATGACCTCTCCCAGCCTGGCCAGTTCGGCATCGATCCGTGCCAGAGGCTCCCGCTGCACAACCCCGAAGACGAGCAGCGATTCGAGCGAGAAGTTGCCAAGGTGCGGCTTGATCATCTCATTGCCGATGCGCCGATCCATTCCCGGAATCTGCTTGTTGACGATCGCCCAGGCCGCCGGGTTCGACTGCAGGATAGCGATCGGCGTCTCTCGCGAACTGAGTATCCGGGGAAGCCTGCGCGGCGGATCGTAGGCCTTCGCAGGCGGATAAAGTGGCGCGTCCAAATTGGTCATCCTCTCATGGAATTGGCTTGAAACGGCAGTGCGAGCGTCGCTTCAACGAGCGGTGGCCGCAGCGCATGGCGCTGTTCAACCAGGCCTGCGCGCCATGTGCGCTCATCCATCGGTCCTCTCCTGCTTTCTCGGTCGCCGCGATCATCGCCCCCCCGATGGGCTCGGGCTTATTTTGTGCCTTGTCTAAATAGCAACGGTGTGTTGTTTTAAGTCGCAAGGACGGCATGTCAAGCCAGCTCCGGGACGGGAAGAGGACGATGGAACCATCGGATTTGCCGCAGCCATTGCGAAGATCGATCGCGCCTGGTCCCAAGCTGAGGCGGACATCCGGAGCGAGGACCTTCGCCTTTGACCGCGGTCCTGCGTGAGCGCTTGCTGCGAGCAAGAAAACAAAAAACGGGAGGGAATATGATCAAGACAGGATGCAACCTGCTGCTGGCGTCCACCAGCTTGTTCGCCGTGGCGACGCCCGCATGGGCGCAATCGTCGCCGGCCGCCGAAAACGCCGCGGACGTCATCATCGTCCAGGCGCGCCGCCGCGACGAGGACGTTCAGGATGTCCCCGCAGTCATCGATACCGTGACGTCGGAAGAGATCGCGAAGCTCAATATCCGCGACTTCAAGGAAGTTCAGACACTCGTTCCCGGCCTGGAACTGACAACGGAATCCAACGGCGTCGGCGGCAGCGCCAAGATGCGCGGCGTCAATTTCGACGTGAATGCCAGTGGCTTCAACTCCACCGTCGAATTCTACATGAATGACGCGCCGATCGTGGCGGGCATCGTTCTCCAGCAGATGTTCGATATCGGCCAGATCGAAGTCCAGCGCGGTCCCCAGGGCACGCTGCGCGGACGCGCCTCGCCTTCAGGATCGATCACGGTCGCCAGTCGCAAGCCCGATCTCTATACCGTTGGCGGAACCGTCGACATGACGGCCAACGACATCGGCACGCAGAATATCAAGGCCGCGCTCAACCTGCCCGTCATCGAGGGCATCGCCGCCATTCGTGTCGCCGGCGTCTGGGACGAGAACGAGGACAACCGCGTCAAGCCGCTCGACACCAGCTATGGCGGCCGCGATCCCTTCGCCCGTACCCGCGCCGGACGCGTCAGCGGCCTGATCCAGCCCACCGACTGGCTGAGGTTCGAAGGCGTCTACCAGCATATGCAGCGCAATGCGGTGGGATACGATCAGGTCGCTTCGTTCAGCGAGGTCAATCCCGATGCCGCACCGAGCCCGGTCTACATCGATACGAGCGACCGGCGCACCGATCAGGTCGAGCCGCGCCGGATCAAGCAGGTCTACAACATCTACAACTGGCGTGCAGAAGCGAACCTGGCCGGCCAGACCCTGATCTATCAGGGCCAGCACTATACCCAGAACGTCGATGCCAGCACTTCCCTCGACTCCGCAGTGGTGTTCCCCGGCGATACGATCTTCCAGGCGACCCACACCCGCACCAAGTCGACGTCCCATGAAGTCCGCCTGCAGAACCAGGAACGCCTGTTCGGCATGGTCGACTACGTTGTCGGCTTCTTCGACCAGAAGAACGACGCGCCGACGGAGCTCCTGCGCAGCACGGCGGTTCGCCTGCCGCTCCTGTTCGGCGGCGGCCTTGCGACTGCGGTCACGACACCGATCGGCCGCTTCGGTGGCAATCACGAGCAATCGATTTTCGGTAACCTGACGCTTCACGTAACCGATTCCACCGAAGTATCCGGCGGCCTCAGGCATATCGACTACAACTCGGAAAATACGCTGGTTGTGGGCGGCAATACCGTCTCCACCGATGGGCAGGATGCCAAGAAGTGGATCTATACCGGCTCCATCAAGCAAAACATCACGCCCAATCTCATGGTCTACGCCAGCACCGGCAGTTCCTGGCGGCCGGGCATCAACGTGGTCGGCGATTTCAACATCCTGCCCTCGGCTACCGAAAAGAGCTTCACCAACCTTCCTGCCGAAACCTCGAAGTCCTATGAAGTCGGTTTCAAGAGCACGCTCATGGGCGGCCGGATGCGTTTCAACGTCACCGGCTATCATCAGAAATTCAAGAACTACCCTTACCGCGTGTCCAACGGGGTCTACTACGTCAATACCGTGGCGGACAGGAACAGCGCCGGACAGGTTACCGGCATCCATCAGGAAGTCGGCCAGTTCAACTTCGTGGGCGCTGTCCCTGTCGAAGTGAACGGCGTGGAAGGCGATCTCTCCTTCGACATCTCCGATCGTTGGACGATGGGCCTGCTCGCCAGCTATTCGCTCGGCAAGATCAAGAACGGCACGGTTCCCTGCAACGACCTCAATGGCGACGGTGTGCCCGACAACGTCCTGTCGGCACCATCACTTGCGCAGCTTCAGGCCGCAGTCGGTTCCGAGAACCTGGCCGCCTGCCAGGTGACGCAGCGTTCTGCTTTCCAGCCCCCCTTCTCGGCCACGCTCCAGAGCGAATACAGCCTTCCGATTTCCAACAGGTTTGATGGCTACCTTCGCGGCTTGATGACCTACAACGGCAAATCCCAGAGCGATCCCACCAACATCTACGACAACGTCGGCGACTATGCCCTGGTCAATCTCTACGCGGGCATTCGCGATCCCAAGGGAATGTGGGAGGTTTCGCTCTACGCCAAGAACCTGTTCGAAGTGGAAAAGGCGCTTTCCCGCACCAGCCCGCTTTCGACCAGCTACCAGCAGCTCGGCTTTGGCGGGTTCGGACCGAACGGCCCGATCCTCACCGGGCCAACCGCCGCGACGACGACCAGCACTTACACCGGCATCACCATGACGCCGCCGCGGGAATTTGGCCTTAATGTACGGTTCTCGTTCGGCTCGCGCTGATTGGCGCGAACCGAACCTCCGACCTGGGCGGGTGATCCAAGATCACCCGCCCTCTTGTCGTTCCCAGACAGACGCAAAAATCACGGGCGCGCTTCAACGCCCTATCAGGAGGATCTCGAAATGCGCCGTATTGCAGCAAAGTTCGCGGCCAGCCTGCTGCTGGGCAGCGCGCTTATTCACCCGGCTGACGCGCAAGCGGCGCCCAAGCCCTCATCCTCCCAGCTTCCGGCAAACGACGCCGCTATCGACGCCCGCGTCGAGGCGCTCCTGGCAAAGATGACCGCCGAGGAGAAGGCCGGCCAGCTCAGCCAGTTCTTCTATTTTGCCCAGATTCCAGCGATGGCCAAAGGCGTGGACGATCAGATTGCCGCCGGCAAGGCTGGCTCGATCCTTTTCACGACCGATCCCAAACTGCTCAATCGCGCGCAAAAGATGGCCGTCGAGCAGACCCGCCTGAAGATCCCCCTGCTCGTGGGTTTCGATGTCATTCATGGCCTTCACACGATCTTTCCCGTGCCCCTCGCAATGGCGGCATCGTGGGATCCGAAGCTGGTCGAACGATCGCAGGCGGTAGCGGCGCAGGAGGCGCGGGCGGTAGGCATTCATTGGACTTTCGCGCCCAATGTCGACGTTGCCCTCGATGCCCGCTGGGGCCGCATCGTCGAGGGCGCGGGCGAGGATCCGTACCTGGGATCGGCCATGGCCGCCGCGCAAGTCCGGGGATTCCAGGGGTCGTACATCGGCGCACCCAGTCACATCATTGCCGGGCCGAAGCATTTCGCAGGCTATGGCGCTGCCATGGGCGGGCGTGACTACGACCAGTCGGAAATCTCGGAAAACCAGCTTCACAACCTCTACCTGCCACCATTCAAGGCCGCGATCGACGCGGGCGCGGGCAACATCATGGCCGCCTACATGGCGCTCAACGGTGTACCCGCAGCCGGAAACCACCGCCTCCTGACCGACACGCTGCGCACCGAGTGGGGCTTCAAGGGCTGGGTTGTCAGCGATGCCGGCGGCGTCGATGCCCTAAAGACACATGGCATTGCAAAGGATGGAACCGAGGCGGCCGTCAAGGCGATCTCGGCCGGCACGAACATGGAAATGGTGCCGCCGGGGCAGAAGGCACACATGCCTTCGCTCGCGGCCGCCATCACCGAGGGCAAGCTGACCACCGCTGAACTCGATGCCATGGTGCGACCGGTCCTGGCCGCGAAGTTCCGCATGGGCTTGTTCGAAAACCCTTATGTCGATGAAGCACACGCTGCCAAAGTCCTCGCCGATCCGGCCCATGCCGTTTCCGCCCGCGCGGCTGCCGAGCGGTCGGCCGTACTGCTGCGCAACGAAGGCGGCACGCTGCCGCTCGACCGCAGGAAAATCCGGTCGCTCGCCGTGATCGGGCCGCTTGCGGATTCCCAGCGTGACATGCTCGGCCCGTGGATTTTCTCGATGAACAACCCCAGCGCCGAAAGCCTGCTGGCCGGTATCCGCGCGAAAGTCGGGCAAGGCGTCACCGTGTCTTATTCCGAAGGTGTCCGCATTCCCGCACGCGTGAACCCCTCACCCTTCGACATGATGGACGGCAAGCGAACCAAGCCCGAACCCATCGACGAAGACGCGGAGATTGCAAAGTCGGTTGCCTTGGCTCGCCAGTCGGACGCCGCCATTCTGGTGCTCGGCGAAGCGCAGAACATGAGCGGCGAGAAGGCCTCGCGGGCGAGTTTCGACTTGCCCGGACGCCAGAAGGAGCTGCTGGACGCGGTGGTGGCCACCGGCAAGCCGGTGATCGTCGTCCTGATGAGCGCCCGTCCGCTAACAGTGCAGGACAGCAAGGCCGCGGCCATCCTCGATATCTGGTATCCCGGCAGCCAGGGAGCAGCTGCCGCCGCGAACCTGCTGTTCGGCGATGCCGTGCCCGGCGGCAAATTGCCGATCAGCTGGGTCCGCAGCGCCGCCCAGGCCCCTATGACTTACGCGCGCCTGCCCTCCCACGATCCGACCGATGCCGCCAAGCGCTATCAGGAAGGGAGCAACGAACCTGCCTGGCCCTTCGGCTTCGGGCTCAGCTACACGAGCTTCGCCTACTCCAATCTGAAGGTGCTTACGCCCAAGGTCGCGCCCGGCAGTCCGGTGACCATCACTGTCGATGTCGCCAATAGCGGCCCGCGAAGCGGCGATGAAGTGGCGCAGCTCTACATCCATCAAAAGCACGGCACCTCCTCCCGGCCGGTCCGCCAACTCAAGGGCTTCGAGCGCGTGACCCTGAAGCCGGGCGAGAAGCGGACGCTCACCTTTACGCTCAGTCCGGAAGACCTGCGCTACTGGAGCGACGCCACGCGGAGCTGGATCGAGGAAAGCTCGGACTTCGACGTCTGGGTTGGCGGCGATTCCACGGCATCGCTCGGTGGATCGTTCGAGGTGGGTGAAAGATAACGGACCTTGGACATGCACCGCAGTGTTCCACGATGCGCGCCCCTAGCCGCTGGCGCGCTTGGAGCGATCTTGTTTGCCTCGGTAGTGATCACGGACACCGCCAGCCCCGGTGATAGACACCCTTTCATCGCTGAGCGAAAACGCGGATCCCGGAGTGGGTGACCCGCCGCATCGGTGACCGGCAGCCTGGCGCCACAAAAATCGCCTGGACTGCGTTTCCGGCCTACAGCAAGACGTCGAAGGTTCGCCCTTCCGGGCTTCTGGGCTTTTGGGCTTTTGGGCTTTTGGGCTTCTGGGGCCAGTGCGTATTCTGACCGAGAGCGTTGGGGAACCGGGCAAGTAGCACAAGGACCTCTTTCTGCCCACTGGCGAGAAAGAGGTCCCCTACCCCGGACGATCGGGCACGGATCAAGCGGGGCGACCACCAAATTGCACGAGGCCCTCCCTTGTTCGAGGGGCCGGCTTGCTCGCCGCTACTGATCTGAAACCGGCGGCCTCAGTGGGGCTTTACCGCGTCGAGTTCGGTCTGGATGGTCGCCAGCTTCTCATCGGTGAGCTGATCGCCGGCAAACTGCCGGAGCTGGGCAAGCGTCATTCCGCGGCCCATCTCGATCTGCGGGCTATTGACGATCTCGGGAATATGCTTGAGCAGAATGGCCTTCGATGCCGGATCATCCAGCATCGTGCCGAGGTCGGTTTCCTGGACCTTGTAGGCAGCTTTGGTTTTGGCAGCTGCAGGCGGGGTTTCGGCATAGGCCGTCACGGATCCCGTCATCGCCAGAGCCAAAAATACCGCCGAGAGAAGTGCGCGCATTGATAATCCTTTCCCGAACAGGAGCTGGGATGGATGCGCGTGGCGGCTCCAGCGCCGTCATCTCGATGCATCTATCCGCTGTTCAGACAGACTATCGGATCGAGCCACGATCAAGTCAATATAGCTACACATTGTATTATTTCGTCACGGCGATCATGAGTTCGATCTCAGATCACCAGGACCCCGCCCCGCCAACAATGCGCTCGACGAGGGATCTCGCGACAACTTTCGCCTCATCGTCTTTGAAAGGTTCCGCTTCGGGACGTACGGCGATCGTTCCCCCCGTCACGGCCATCACCAGGTCTGCCGCGCCCTCCGGATCGCGCATTTTGAACCCTCTGGCAGGGCCATACTCGCGAATCGACGTCGCTATGAGCGCATGGAGGCTGCGGTAGCCCTTCTGGTTGTGGCCACTGAACCCCGATCCGGCCGTTCCTGTCAGATTGCCTGCAAGCCTGGTAATGGCGCGAACTTCGGGTTTCGTCCCCCAAAGCAGCATCGCTTCGACATAGCTGATCAGCTGCTCGACAAGATCGTGCGACAGCGCCGGATCGCGTTTGGTGTTGAGTTCGGACCACGATGCAATCTTTGCATCGATCACGGATTGGAGAAGGTCCGCCTTGTCCGAAAAGCGCTTGTAGAGGGTAGTGCGCGGAATGCGAAGGTTGGTGGCAACGGCATCCATTGAGGTGCCTTCATACCCCAGCTCCAGGAACATTCGCGTGGCTTCGGTCAGGATGTCCTGTGTGATCTTAGCGGAATCGGCGGCTACCGGACGCCCTCTTCTTCTGACCGGTTTCTGATCTGCCTTCGCCGCCACTGATTGCCGCACCTTGTCCTGCACTTTTGCCGTAATCCGCGCTTTGGAATATCGATTGCCCATGTGGTAACCGATTTGGGACGACGCACAACCGGCACGTCGATGCCTCGCCGTTCCCGTGGAAGCCACCCTTTCCGATAACCGACGCTCGGGTGCCGACTATCGTTCGTGCCGGCGAGGCTATCGCCCGTACCGTAGTTGCCATAGACTGGTTCGCCATGCCGTTCGACACTTCTCCTCTCGCGCGCTTCACCTTCGTGGGCGAAGTCTTCGAATGGCGCGGGCCCGCGCCCTTCTTCTTCGTTGCCGTGCCCACCGATTGCGTGGATGAGGTGCGCTATGCCGCCCGGATAGCCAGCTATGGCTGGGGCGTGGTGCCCGTGCATGCAGTCGTAAATGAAATCCCGTTCACGACCTCTCTTTTTCCAAAGGGAGACAGCTATCTTTTGCCAGTCAAGGCAGCGGTCAGGAAGGCCGGCTCGATCAATCTCGCCGACAGAGTGACGGTTGAAATCCAAATCACTGCAAAACGCGACTTCGATGAGCAGCGTCCAACGATCTAAGGCGAGGAGTGGCTCGCTGCGGCCCCGGCGGATCCCGCAAGCTGCCGAACTGGCCGCCTGGGCAGGACTTTGGCTGCAGCGAGTTACGGGGGGCAATATGCGAATGCCCCGATCCCGGTCAGATCGTTGAGCGAACCGGCCGCACGATCAACGTATTGACATCCACATCCGCAGGCTGCTCCACCGCATAGGCAATGGCGCGCGCGATCGCGTCCGGGGTGAGCGCGATGGAGCGGAAATCGACCATCGCCTGCGCCGCGACCGGATCGGTGATCGTGTGGGCCAGTTCCGATTCCACCACGCCCGGCGCGATGGTGGTGACCCGAATGTCGTCATGCTCCATGCGCAGCGCTTCGGAGATCGCGCGCACCGCATATTTGGTGGCGCTGTAGACGCCGCAGGTCGGCCACACAGCATAGCCGCCGATCGAGGAAATGTTGACGAACTGGCCACTGCCCTGGCCTTTGAAGCGAGGGAGCGCGGCGGCTATGCCGTGCAGGACGCCGCGGATGTTGACGTCGATCATCCGGTCCCATTCGTCTACCTTCAGGCTGTCGAAGCGCGACAGCGGCATCAGGCCCGCATTGTTGACCAACACATCGACGCGGCCATATTCGGCCTCCGTCGCGGTGATGAACGCCTCGAAATCGGCGCGGTCGGTGACGTCGAGCGACCGGAAGGCTACCGCGCCTCCCGCTGCGTTCAGTTCCTCCGCCAGCGCGGCAAACCGGTCGGTGCGGCGAGCGCCCAGCATCAGCTTGGCGCCGCGCGCCGCCAGCAGCCGCGCCGTGCCTTCGCCGATGCCGCTGCTGGCGCCGGTAATCGCGATGACCTTGTCCTCGATAGCCATGATAGTCACTCCTGTTGGGGCGGACCGAACCATCGATCCGATGCCCTCTTCATGGCGCTATCTGGTCGGGAGGCGGTAGAACGGTCATCCGGGATGATTGCACGATATTCCAGATTGCCCGCATCGGGGTGGATCGGCAGTGGCCAGCCGTGTAGGCTGATCGTACCGACCGCTTGGGGAGAAGCGCTGATGGCGCATCAGGAACTGGCTGAGCAGATTGCCCGATACGCCGAGCGCGACGGCATCATGGATACGCCCATCGCTCGACTGGCGCTGGTCCGCTCGGCCCAGCGCGGCGAGCCGGTGCATATGGTGCAGCGCCCGGCGCTGTGCATCATCGCACAGGGGGGCAAGCGCGTGCTGCTGGGCGACGCGGTGATAGACTATGGCCCCGCCAACTATCTCGTCGCCTCGCTCGACCTGCCCATCACAGGCGCGGTGACGCAGGCGAGCGCGGACGCGCCTTATCTCTGCTTTTGCCTCTATCTCGACCCCGCCCTGCTGTCGGAGATCGCCCTGACCCTGCCGCCCCTGCCGGCGGGCGCGGATGAGAGCGGCGGGATGACGTTACACCCGATGACGCCTGAACTGATCGACGCGGCCACGCGGCTGACGGCATTGCTCAGCGACCCAGTGAATGCGCCGCTGCTCGCACCGCTGATCGAGCGGGAATTGCTGGTGCGGCTGATGACCGGGCCGGGCGGAAGCGTGCTGCGAGCCATCGCCAGCGGCGAAAGCCGCACCGGCCAGATTGCGCAGGCGATCGCCTGGCTCAAGACCCATTTCCGCGAGCCTTTCAGCGGTGCGCACCTTGCCGCCCTTGCCGGCATGAGCCTGTCGAGCTTTCATGACCATTTCCGCCGCGCCACCGCCATGACCCCGCTGCAATATCAAAAGCAACTGCGGTTGCAGGAAGCGCGGGCGCTGATGCTGGCCGACCGGCTCGACGCGGCAGAGGCGGGCTTCCGCGTCGGCTATGACAGTCCTTCTCAGTTCAGCCGCGAATATCGTCGCCTCTTCGGCGCCCCTCCCGTCCGGGACATGGGACGGCTAAGGGCGAAGCCGCAGATGGCGATGGTGATCTGAAAGGGCCGGGGCGGAATTGCTCAGTTTCAAGTTCGGTTCAGACGTCGAAACCACCAGGGAACCGGCGAGCTGTTCGAAAAGCCGGCGCTCAGCCTGGATACGATGCGCGGCAAGAACCTGGCAGAGTATTCCCTCGTCACCAGGGCAGTGCCAGAAGTCGGATACTTCGGCCAGCGCCTCACGCAGCGTTTTCGCCGCTTCCCGGTCTGCAGCCGTGATTGCAAGGATAGTCAACTCATGTTCCTCTGAATGCTGGATCCCAGCAAAACGGCTGGCCTACAACTGATACCGGATAACCGTGCGGCAGAAGCGCTGCTATGAGCGCTTCTGCCGCACGGCCTTTACCAGGACCCAAACAAACGTCTCTACACAGAGCGTTTCATCGAGCCGAAAAGCTTCAGGTTACCCTTGTGCCACGACCAAAGAAGAAGCCGAGAACCAGGATTACGGCCGCCACCAGCAGGAAGATCTTTGCGAGGCTGGCCGAGAGGCCTGCAACGCCGCCAAAACCCAGAAGCGCAGCGATCAATGCGACGACAGCAAAAATTATTGCCCAGCGAAACATGAGTGCTCTCCCTTAGACTAACTACACCAACGCTGCGCCGACATGTTCGGAGCAGCTCGTTCTTTACAACTTTCAAGCTGTCCCGATGTTCCACGAAACCTCGGCAGTGATATCGCGCATGTAGATGTCCTTGTTGATCGGTCAGGAGACTGGCGAGAGTTCGCATCGTTGCCCGGCTCGACGCGCAGCCATTGCGGCAAGGAATGCGGCAAGGACCAGCAGAGCCGCGCTGACTTCGAAAGTGGCGCGCACGCCGGTGGCATCGAAGATGGCGCCGCCCATGGTCGCGCCGAGCGTGATGGCCAGTTGAATGACAGCGACCATCAATCCGCCGCCGGCCTCGGCATCATCGGGAAGCACCTGAGAGAGCCAGGTAAACCATCCTACCGGCGCCGGTGTGGCAATCAGGCCCCATGCCGCAAGCAGCAGGACGGTCGGCCAGAACGAGCCACCGAAGCTTGCCAATGCCAGGGCCACGCCAGCCATCAAGGCCGGTATGACCACGAGCACCCTGCGCAGGTTCATTGCGACGAGCGGCCCTATGGCGGCCGTTCCGGCAAGACCCGACAGGCCGATCAACAGCAGGATGATCGATAGCCAGGATATGTCGACATGGGTGACGGTTTCGAGAAACGGGCGCAGGTAGGTGAAGAGGGCGAACTGCCCCATGAACAGGACAGCTACGGCGATCAGTCCGATGAAAATGCCGGGCTTGCTCAAAAGGGTGATGACGCTCGCTTGCCGCGATCCGTGCTGCGCAGGAAGCCTGGGAAGGCTGATTGCCTGCCATATCAGCGCGAGCGCCGCGAGCGGAACAAGACAGAAAAATGCGCCGCGCCAGCCCACGACAGAGCCGAGCAAACTGCCCATCGGCGCCGCCACGGCCGTCGCCAATGCACTGCCGCCCTGAAGCGTCGCGATGGCCCGTGGAAGAAACGCTCTATTCGAGATGCGCATGAGCACTGCCGTCGACATAGACCAGCAACCGCCGATTGCGATTCCGAGAACGGCCCGCCCAGCCAGCAGCACCGGATAGCTCGGGGCGAAGGCGACGATGGCGCCGGATACGATCATAAGCCCCGTCAACCACAAGATCACAAGCTTGCGATCGAGCTTGCGCGTGAGCGACGATATCGAAAGGCTGGTCAGAACAGCGAACAGACCGGACGCGGCAATGGCCTGTCCGGCCTGCCCCTCGCTGATGATCATGTCGCGCGCCATCGGGGTAAGGAGGCTCACCGGAAGAAACTCCGACGACACCAGTACGAAAGCACACAGTGTCATTGCCAGAACTGCACTCCATGGTGCAGCGCCGGGCCCCGCGTCATCCGCGGTCGTGGTTATCGAAACATGCATGCTTTTACCTTGAATGCGCGGATCTGCTGCTGCGTGCCATGTCGATGCTCGGCAGCACGGCAGAGGCACCGCTCGCTGGGGCGCCTGATCAATTGGTGACGAAGCCCTGCTCCGCCATCCTGGTGGCATAGAGGTTCGCGCTCTGCTCCTTCACCGCGCCCATTGGATGGCCGACGACAAGGGCGCCGTGGCGGCGGCCTCGATCCAAATCGTCGGCCATGAAGAGATTGCCGGCGACGGTCATGCCGTATTGGCTTCTGAAAGTGACTTTCTCGATCTTGACGCAGTCACTCACGTAGAAATTATCTGCGCCGTTGGACATGTCTTGTGCCTCCGCGAATGGGATGGTGAAGGGAAGGAAGCCAAGTGCAACTGCGCTGGCAGAGAGTTGCAGAATGGAGCGCCGGGTGGTTCCTGAAGACGCCCAGGCCTGGTGCCAGGCCTGGTGTCCGAACCGCTCATGTCTGGGCATGGAATGTCTCCATTGGGGAGCGAGCCCTCCAGTCGCCATGCGTCTGGCAGGCAGCGCGCCAATTTGCGCATCGAGGCGGCGCAAGGCCGGTGGGCATGGCAACGAAAATCGTCATGCCCACCATCTAGGCGCGGGCGCCATCATGCATTAGCCTGAAAGATGAACATGCAGCACTGAGTGAAATTCAATAATGCAACGTGAGACCATGGCTGAAGCGCTGCGCTACCGCGAGCAGAGAGTTGGAAACCCGGCGTTCGCCCAGACGATCATTCCCGAAAGCATTACTGCCGGCAGATAGCGACATTCCAGGCAGCGTTTATGCTATTGCGAATCGAGATCATCACGGATATCGCCAACCGGGCCTGGGCGCTTCAGCTCCCGGGCTGATCGCGTCGGTGCCTTGAAAAAGGCTTAAAAGGGAACACGGTGAGAGGGCTCCGCGCCTTTGAATCCGAGGCTGTCCCTGCAACTGTGAGCGGCGAGCGCGATGCACATGTGCGGACGGGAAATGCCCGAGCCGCCAGCCACTGGGCCGGACGCTAAATCCTGCGAGGCCTGGGAAGGCCGTGCATCAAGCTGTGACCCGCAAGCCAGGAGACCTGCCGGCGCACCGGTCGCTCTTGCCTGACCCAGGGGATGGTCTTGGCACGGTCAGTTTTCTCCGTCTGAGCGACGAGAATGCGGCGGAGGCCGCATCGGTGTCGTGCGTCAGCCGCCTTTGGGGTGTCCGGCCACCGCGCGCGCCGACCGTTCGCGCGGACGCCTCCTGCCCGGTGTTGCTCGACGCCTCGGGGGATTGCATTGAGACAGAGTACCAAGACCGCGCTGCTTTCAGGAAGCCTCGCACTATCGGCGGTTCCCACAATGGCGAGTGCTGCCGAGACCGAGCCCGCCGACAATACGATCGTCGTCACGGGCAGGACCGGGGCTTACAACGTCACCCGCTCCAGCAGCGCGACGCGCACGGACACGCCCTTACTCGAAGTGCCCCAGTCGGTGACCGTGCTGACGCGGCAGGTGGTCGACGATCTGCAAGCGAACCGTGTCGAGGACGTGCTTGCCTACGCCGGAGGCATCACGCGCGGCAACAACTTCGGGGGCACTGGTCTCACCGACTACAACTTGCGTGGTTTCACAACCTCGGAATACTTCCGCAACGGTTTTCCGATGAACCGCGGCTATCCGCCGGCACCGGACTCCATCGCCGTCGAGCGCGTGGAGGTGCTGCGTGGCCCCGCCGCCCTGCTGTATGGTCGCGGAGATCCGGGCGGCACGTTCAACATCGTTTCGCGCGTACCTGCCGACAGGATGGCCCAGACCGTCAGCGGCCGGATCGACAGCTTCGGCGGTTGGCGAGGAACGGTCGATGCCACCGGTCCCTTCGATAGGGCAAAGACCGTGCGCTACCGCCTCGGCGCAGCCGTGGAAGGTGGCGACAGCTTCCGCGATCATGTCCAGTCCGACCGCATCGTGGTCGCGCCGGTCGTCGCCTGGGATGCCTCGCCGGACCTGACCTTCACTCTCAGCAGCGAGTTCGTGCAGGTGAAGACCCCGCTGGACCGCGGCAATCCCGCCTTCAGCAATCAGCTCGACATCGCCATTCCCGCTTCGCGGTTCTTCGGCGAGCCGTCCGTCGGCCGGTGGCGCGTGCGCAATGGCCTTGGCAGCCTCGTCGCGGAATACAAGCTGGCGCCCGACTGGAAGCTGCGGGCGGGCGCCCAGTACTACAATGGCGAGTTGGGCGGCCCCGGCATCCAGGCCTCCAGTCTGCGCGCAGATGGCCGCACCCTGGTGCGCACTTATAGCGAGCGTACCTTGCGGTGGCGCGATCTGGATGCACAGGTGAACCTGACCGGCCAGTTCGCCACCGGCAGCGTCGAGCACGAAGTGCTGCTGGGCGCCGAGTTCGAGGCCTTCCACTATACCGAGGTCATCCGCAATTCGAGCCCCACGCTGTCGCCCTTCACGCTGGACATCTTGGCGCCGGTCTATGGCTCCGCAATCCCGCCGCTGAACGGTACCTTCACCAGCATCCGCACCCAGACGCGCACATTCGCGGGCTACGCCCAGGACCAGGTGTCATTGCTACCCTGGCTGAAGCTGCTGGTCGGCGGACGACTGGAGCGATACGAGAGCGACAACCTGAACTTGCGCAACGGGGTCACTTCTGCGTTCAAGCAGACGGTATTTACCCCGCGCCTTGGGACGGTCTTCGTGCTGGCCCCGCAAGTTTCGGTCTACGGCAGTTATGCCCGCTCCAACAAGCCGAACACCGCAGCGGACGTGAACGGCAATGTCATCGCGCCGGAACGCGGCACCAGCTACGAGGCCGGTGTGAAGCTGGAACTGCTGGACGGCAGGCTGAGCGCAACAGCGGCGCTGTTCCACACCACCAAGCAGAACGTCGCGACCACTGACCCGGACAATCTGGATTACAGTATCGCCGCCGGCGAAGTGCGCAGCCGGGGCATCGACTTATCGATCACGGGCAACCTGACCAGAGCATGGCGGATCGTGGGCGGCTATGTCTTCGCCGATGCCGAAGTGACGAAGGACAATCGCCTGCGGCTCGGCCAGCGCCTGCCCAACACGCCGCGCCATTCGGCCAGCCTGCTCAACGTCTACGAAGTGCAGGAAGGCGCCCTCAAGGGGCTCGGCGCGGGTGCAGGCGTCACTTACGTCGGTGGGCGCATCGCCGGCACTGCGGCGACCGCGCCTTACATCCGCTCTTACGCAACGGCGAACCTGCTGGCCTACTATCCGCTGGCCGAGAACGTGAAGCTGCAGGTCAACGTCAACAACCTGTTCGACAAGAAATACGCCGAGCGCGGCTTCGGCAGCAATCTTTATCCCGGCGTTCCGCTCAGCGCGATCGCCAGCATCACGGTCGGCCTGTGATGGCCGGCAAGACCCGTCTCGTCCGCCGAACTCAAGCAAGGATGTGCATGATGAAGACTGCCATGAAAGCCGCGATCCTCACCGCTCTGCTGCTCGCGCCCGCACTGCCCGCCCAGGCGCACGGCATCTACATTACCGAACGCTCGAAGCAGATCGTGCTGATCTACGGCGAAGGCGCCGACGATCTCGACATGGTGAAGCGGGAGCCATTGATCGATACGGTTGCCGCCTACGATGCCGAGGTCAAGCCGATCAAGGCGCAGCACCGGATCTCGGGGCTCGCGATGCTCGTCGAGACCGAAACCAGGCCCAGGTTCGTGACTGCGATCCTGCAGAACGGCGTATGGTCGCGGATGAAGGGCGGCGAGTACGAGAAGAAGGGCCTGGACGAGATGCCCGGCGCCGACATCTCCACCAAGAACATCAAGTATGCCGTCCGGATTCAGGGCCCGTTCGCCGGCACCGTCCCTGCGCTTCCCGGCCAGACCCTGCAGATCGTCCCCGCCGGCGCGATCCCGGCGATGCTGGGCCAGAAGCTGACGTACAAGGTGCTGTATAAAGGCCGGCCGGTAGCGGGCGCGCGCCTCATCAACGACTTCGTCAACGATCCGGACGCCAAGGAAACCGTCACCGGCTCCGACGGCACCGTCACCTTTGCCGTTCGCAATCAGGGGCTCAACGTCATCCATGCCGTCTACGACGGCCCGAGCGACAATCCCGCCAGGTATCGTAATGTCGAGCACACCGCGACGCTCAGCTTCACGCTGGAACACAAGCCGGAGTAACCCGAACGTCGCGCCGCGGGGCCATGTTGGTCCGGCGGCGCCGCCAAGGCATTGCAGCGAAACGCGCGCGCTGGCGTAGACTGCGCGCCCGGCGCGGACTTCGCTGGAAGAGCGTAGCTATCGCTCGCAATCGTCACCGAGCGCGGTCGCATTGGGCAAAACCCGCCTCCGTCAAAGCCATTGCCCGAAGGTCCAGTCCCATACCCAGCGCACCCGGCGCCACAGCGGTCCCGATTACCTGGTGCGACAGCGCACACTTTTGTGACCATCGGTCCCCGAGTTCACCATGACCTGATTGAAGTTTGAGGCGAGCCGCGTCAGAGGACCCAGGCACTTTCGGGAAGCTGCCGCTTAATGTGATAAGCCTAACGCACCGGGGCTTACCCGCCAGCCCCAAAGATGCTTCAAGGGTGCATGATCGCTCCTCCTGCCGAACAACTGAGACAACTCACCCTCGCCTTTGAGCGGTTCACCCGTCGTTTCAAAGTGGCGGAAGCGACTGCGGCGATCGCCAATTCGCTCAATGCCCTTGATGTGCAGGCGCTGCTCTTCATCGGCGACAATCCGGACTGCAAACTGGGTGATGTCGCGAGGCATCTTCAGGTTGCGCTCACCACGATGTCGTCCTCGATCGACCGCCTCGTGCGTCGCGGCATGATCGAGCGCCACCGGCCCGAGACGAACCGCAGATCGGTGGCTCTGAACCTGACCCAAGGGGGCAAGGATACCGTGGCAGGCTACATGGAGGGCTATCAGGATGCCTGCAACGCCATGCTGGAGCCGCTCGACCCGGCAGAGCGCGCCCATTTCGTTCGCCTCACCCTGAAGATCGCGCAACACGAAACTTGAATAATACGAATATCGTACTATCCTGGCCGGATTGATGATCAGGATGAGATAGTATGTCGAGCACGAATCGCATCGCCCTCGTGACGGGCGCCAACAAGGGCATCGGCCTTGCCATTGCGCGCCAGTTGGGCGCGCGCGGTTACAGTGTCTGGCTGGGATGCCGTGACCTGAAGCGCGGTGAAGCTGCCGCCGATACCTTGCGGAAGGCAGGCATCGATGCCCATGCCGTCCAGCTCGATGTCACCGATGCCATCAGTGTCGCCCGCGCAGCAGCGACGGTCGAGCGCGAGGCTGGCAGGCTGGATGCGCTGGTGAACAATGCGGGCCTCATGTTCGCCCCGCCGCCATCCGTAGCCACGGAATCGATCGATGAGATGGCGCAGATGTTCGAGACAAATGTTTTCGGCGTCATGCGGGTAACGCAGGCCTTTCTGCCCTTGCTGCGCAAGTCCGGTTCTGCCCGGATTGTGATGATGAGCAGTGGATTGAGTTCCCTTGGCGATGCACTGGACATGCGCAGTGAGACCTGGCCGGTGGGCTTTGCCGGATATTGCGCGTCGAAAACAGCGCTCAACATGCTGACCGTCAAGTTGGCCAAGGAACTAGCGAGTGAGGGGATCAAGGTGAATGCGGTCGATCCCGGCCTTACCTCCACGGACATGACGGGCAATGGTCCCGGCCATTCGCCCGACGAGGGCGCTCGTCCCGCGGTCGCCCTGGCAACGACGCACGCTTATGGTCCAACAGCGGGCCTTTATGCGTGCACGGATTCCGGCGATCTGCTTTTAAAGCAATGGTAATGATCGACCGACTCCAGGGCATGGGCGATCAATGCCCAGTGACCGGTTCCGGCGTCAGCGGATAAACCAGCCGCCGCGCCGGATCAGCGGATACTCTTGCAAGGGTCGCTACCATGGCAAGGGTTGACGGGCTGTCGACGCTGCGAGAACCTCAGTTTATTCAGCTCGGGCCCTTAGGCTGGTGCGCTGAGCGCCTTCCTTCACGACGATGGCGTGTACACCCGCAACCGGCGGCCGGTTCGATTCTGCCAGCTTCCAGCGCCGCCCGTTCCTGTCCGCGATGTGTATCCTGAGGGTGCGGGCTGGACCGGCGGAGTGGTCGATCTCGAACGCGCATTGTTCGAGCCGAGGGCTCACCCGGATCGGCGTGTCAGATGCGAACCGGCCGTCATCCAGCAACCGGATATCAAGGCAAAGCTCTCCGAGGCGCGCATGGAAGCGCCGTCGCACACCGTCGCGAGGATGGATCAGAAGTTGGTCATCGCGCTCTTCCAGCACGCCGGAAAGAGCGATACGGCCGAACAGATCGTCATCGACCAGCGAGGTGGCGGCGGCGCGCAGAGCCCCGCAGAAGCCGAGGTCGATCTCGCAGGAATAATACCACGAGCCATGCCGATGGGGCTGGTCCAGCCACGTCTCGCCGAGGGCGGCAGGCTCAAAACCGCCTCCCGCGCCGCCGTCGTTGGCCTTTCCGGGATACCAGTAGCCATAGCCGCTTTCCGGCGTCCCGCTGTTCAGCAGCGCCCAACTGCTCAACGCCGAGGCATGGCCGAGCCGCAGCAGCGGACGGTAATCGGGGGTATCGTTCAAGGCATGATCGAGGATGGCCCAGCCGCCCATTTGCGCCATGTAGCTGAGCGTATAGGCATCGCCCGCCTGTCCGCGATAATCGCTGCCGAGAGTGTAGTACGAGGGCTGCAGCCATCCCCTGCAGAACAGGTTGGCATCCATCTGGCGTTTCGCGAAAGCGCGCGCCTGTTCGGGCGGAAAGCGCTCCGGTCGGTCGAGCGCATAGCGGGCAATCGCCTGCGTGGATTCAAAGCCGGTGGAATCGAATGCATATTCCGAGGCAAAGAGATCATCGACTTCGTTCACGAAGTGAGCGACTTTGCGCTCCCAGTGCCCGGCCAGTTCGTCTGCCTGCGCCATACGGCCTTCGAGGCGCAAGGCCTCGATCACCTCGGGAATGACCAGTTCATTGTAGAAACCGGTCGAATCCGCTTCCCAACCGATGATCTCCTTGGGGATCACGAACATGGCCCGCGCAGTACCGAAGGCACGTTCGAGATAGTCGGTTGCGGTAAGGCGCGTGCGGAAGCCGTGCCGGTCGCGCGCGATGCGATAGAGCGCGAAATAGAGGAGCGCGATGTGGGGATAGTCGTAGGGCCGCCAGAAGTGCTTGCGGCCCTTGTCGCCCGGATCGGCACTGTCGCGGTTCCGCTTCCAGTCTGGAATGCCGTAAAGCGCGTAAGGCCATTGCTCCTCGGTCGTGCGCTGGAGGCCGCCCCAGACGAAGTGCTCGACGTAATCGTCCAGGGCGTCGATTTCGGCCTGCACCGGGTATTCCGCGTTCTTGGCGGCAAGGAAGGCGGGCTTGGAGAGGCCCGGGTCATCACAGGTCACCTCGTAGATGCGCCAGCCCTTGATCCGGTCGTAATTGTCCGGCCCGAGCAGGGTTTCGCTCTCCATGTTCCATTCGGCCAGCAGACCATCGTACCATTTCGCCGGATCGCGATGACGGTGCGCGGCAATGAAGGCCCCGCGCTTGGCGATCATCGTCTCGACCGGTTCGGTCACGAAGAATTCCAGCGTGGTCCGCCCCCCGTCCGCTTGATGCAGCGTGACGTGGTTTTCGCCGAGCCGGGCGAAGCGCAGGCGAACGAGCTTCCGTCCGGCCCGTTCGCCAAGCGGCGTCCATTCGGTCTGCGCAGGATGTTCGGGCTCCAGCCGGACGACCGATACACTCGAACCCAGTGAAAGGGTTACGTCCAGATCGATGGGTACGGTCATGCCCGGCACGACTTCGACGTCAATCAGCCCGTGCTCGGCGATGGTCCGGCGCATCGCGGCGTAGCCATCCACGAGCAGGAAACGAACGCCTCTCCGGGCTGTCTCCCCCGGTGCGAGTGTGAGGCTGGTCGCAGGCAGGCGCCAGCGCGAGCCTGCCGCCTGAACGGCGGCGACTTCGGCGGCGGCGTGGAAAAAGACCCGATAGAGGTCTGGTGACCCCTTGGGCGCATCCCAGTATTCAAGCGCAGCGCCCTTTTCCGGAAGCATGGCAAGCCAAGGCGTAAGACTGTCTTTGCGCTGCCAGAAAATGTGCGAACTGCGTCCGGAAATGAAGCTGTGCTTGAGAACGGCGTCAGGATCGTCCTTTGCCGCGTGGATCATGTTGATCGGCAGCGGAAGGGCAAGATCGCCGAATTCCATCGGCAGGGCCGTTTCGTTGGAAAGCGTCAGGTTGAGGCGCAGCCCATCGGCTTCAAGCGCGAAACTGCACGTGACGAAAATGCCCGGAGCCAGGCGATATCGCGCCTCCAACCCATTCGCGGTCTGTTTGACATCCTCAGGTTCTTGCGTGCGCGTTTCGAAGCGTTGCCATTGGCCATCGGCGATGCGGTAAGTCCCGGCGGCATTCCCCATAGCGGCGCCCGCATGGATGAAATCTCCCGGTATAGCCTTCGAAGCGGCAGAGAGACTGGTGATGCGCCCTCCGTCGAAGCCCAGCCTGAAGGGCCTTCCGGGGGACGCGAGTAAGGCACTCACCTTTCGCGGCACGAGCGGAGGCGACGAGGATGCGGCCTGCAGCGGCGCCTGAAGCGCGGGCAGGAATACGCCCGCCAGTCCGGTGCGGATCAGCCCCCGGCGGTCAAGCGGGCCATACGGCGTGAAGCGAAGCTGGCGGCGAGGGATGGAACGGCTGCCAGGCGATCGGTTGAATGCATCATCGTCAGCGCTGTCCAAGGCTCACCTCCATCAAAGTGGGGGTACGTATATCGTATATTATGAGTCAGGCAACGGCGATGATGGCCTTGGCCGAGCGTGATGCAACTTGACAAATTTGTATGAAAAATATCGTATACGAATCGTTCGTGACAAATTGTTGCGGATCAGGGAGCGATAACCAAATGATAAATCATCGGATCTCCGTAGCAGGGCTACGGACGCTGCTCATGCTCAGCTGTCTTGCGCCTTCGGCAAATGCCTATGCGCAGACGGCCCCGGTTCCTGCTGATCAAACCGCGACCGACCGACCTGCCCAGGACATCGTCGTCACGGGATCGCGCATCCGGCGCGCCGCTGCCGACAGTCCTTCGCCGCTGGCGGTAGTCGACGCCGACCAGATCAAGGCGACCGGCACGCAGAACATTGCCGACGTCGTCAACCAACTCCCGGCCCTTGCAGTCACCCAAACGAACCAGACGAGCAATCTCGCCGGTAACGCGGGCGTCAATGCGCTCGACCTGCGCGGCATGGGCACGCAGCGCACGCTGGTGCTGGTCGACGGGCGCCGCCAGGTCGCTGCCATTCCCGGCACTTCGGCGGTGGACCTGAGCAATATCCCTTCCAGCCTCGTGCAGCGGGTGGAAGTGATTACCGGCGGCGCCTCCGCGCTTTACGGGGCCGATGCGGTCGCGGGCGTTGCCAACTTCATCCTCAAGAAGGACTTCCAGGGGATCGAGGCCAATACCCGCTACAACGCCTCGACACGCGGCGACATGGACACGTACGGGTTCGACCTGCTCGCGGGCACGAACTTTGCAGACCATCGCGGCAATGTGACGGTCTACGGCTTCTACGAGAATACGCCCGGCACCGTGAGCGGCTCCGATCGCCCCTGGACGGCCGACGGTTATCCGATCTACGCCCGCACCAGCAGCTCCAGTCCCTATTTCATCCAGGATCACGTCCGCAACATCAACACGGCCGATGCCGCGCAAGTGGTGCTGGGCGGCAAGCTCTATTCGGTCAACCGCGACAGCGGCACCTTGCGCGATCCCATCCTCGGACCCGGCGGCCTGGTCAACGTCGTGCCGGTCAACCTCGGCACTTCCACCGACCCGCTGGGCACCTTGCTGACCGATGGCGGCGAATACAACGGCCGCTACGACGGCTGGTATCTCTCAGTTCCGTCCGAGCGCTTCAACACCCGCGCCTCGGCCAGCTTCGAGGTGAGCGACGCGCTGAAGCTCTTCGCCAACGCCACGTTCGCGCACAATACCTCGAAGGCGGGGTTCCTTCAGATGACCGCATTCGGCACCGATGTGGTTCCCGCCGACAGCCCCTATATCACTGACGAGATGCGCGCAGCCAACGGCGGCGCGGTGCCCGCCGGCGGCGTCCAGTTCGCGCGGCGCTTCATGGAACTGCCGGCTCCGGTTACGGAATACGATCGCAAGCTGTTCCAGGCCGTGGCCGGCGCGGAAGGCGATTTCACGCTTTTCGCCCAGCCCTGGAACTATTCGACTTACTACAGTTACGGCAAGACCACCCAGCGGGTGCGCGATGTCAACTCGACCGCCTACGATCGCTGGTACATGGGCATCGACAGCACGACAGTTGCCAATGGCGAAGCCGTCTGCCGCAGTACGCTCGACGATCCTGGCAACGGATGCGTGGCGATCAACCCGCTGCGCACGCTGACCCCGGAGATGATCGACTACATCACCTATACCTCGCACTGGTCGAAATCGACACTGACGCAGCAGGTGCTCTCAGGCTATGTCTCGGGCGGCCTGTTCAACCTGCCGGGCGGTGCGGTACAGGTCGTGCTCGGCGGCGAGTACCGCAAGGAGCGCAACGATATCGGCGCCATCCCCGAGTACAATCCGGACAGTCCGCTCTACGATCCGACGATCGGCACCATGCAGGGCACTCTCGTCGGCAAATACTCGGTCAAGGAAGTCTACGGCGAAGTCCATGTTCCGATCCTGAAGGACACACCGTTCTTCGACACCCTGTCGCTCGACGGTGCCGTGCGCCTGTCGGACTACAGCACCGCTGGCTCGACCACGACGTGGAAATTCGGCGGCGAATGGGCGCCGATCCCCGATATCCGCTTCCGCGCCACTTACGGCCAGGCGGTACGCGCGCCGAACATCGGCGAACTCTACACGGCGGACAGCGTTTCGGGCCTCTGGATCACCGATCCGTGCAATGCCTATAATCTCGCCAACCGCGCGACCCGCACGCAGTACACGGCAGCCAACTGCGCGGCGATCAACCCGGCCGATACCGTAAGTTACTGGCTCTACCGCGACATCATTTCGAGCGGTAATCTCGACCTGAAGCCGGAGACCGCCAAGACCCTGACGCTCGGCGCCGTGTTGCAACCGCGCTTCGTGCCGGGGCTGTCGCTCACGGTCGATTACTACAACATCGACCTGCGCAATGCGATCGACGCCTTCGGCGCCCAGATGCTAATCGACAAGTGCGTGGACCAGTCCTCGCTGGACAACATCTTCTGCCCACTCATCCAGCGTGACGCCAACGGCAATCTCGAATCCGTGATGACCCAGAAGCTGAACCTGTCCCAGTACCTCACCCGGGGGATCGACTTCGGACTGAGCTACAGCCTGCCGCTCTCGCGGCTTGGCCTCGCCGACGATACGGGCAAGCTGTCGATCGACGCCAACTACACCCGCCTCCTCAATCGCCGCTATACGCTCGACCCAACCGATCCGGGCTCGATCACCGAGTACGCGGGCATCTTCGGATCGCCCAAGTGGAAAGGCGTGGTCCGCACGACCTACTCGCGCGAGGGCATGGGCTTTACCTGGAGCCTGCGCCACTTCTCGCCGATGAAGGCGGCCACCACGATCACGCCGGACAAGTACAGCAAAGTCTGGACACCGAACGTGTTCTACAACGACTTCTCGGCCTTCGTGGCATTGACCGATAACATCGAGCTGTCGGGCGGTCTCAACAATGCCTTCGACCGCAAGCCCCCGCGCATACCGGGTGCCGAAGCCGGCGGCGCCAACTTCGAACTGAGCTACCAGTCGGGCGTCTACGACGTGATCGGGCGTACGTTCTTCCTCAGCCTGCGCTTCCACCGCTGACCATCGGGCAGGCCCGGCTCCGTCTCGCCGGATCCGGGCCTGCCTTCAATACCGGAGCAGATCGATGATCCTGCCCCCCCTATTTCGCTTTGCCCCGACCCTTGCGCTACCGCTCCTTACTTCCGCCTTCATTGATGCGGTCCATCGTGGCCGCAACCGCCAGCTGCGCCGCCGTGACGGCCCCGGAAAGATAGCCTGCTTCGGTGGGACTGGTTTCGCTCCCTGCAAGCGTCAGGTGCTGTTGCCATTCGCCCGTTACCCATGGCGCGCTGTCGGGAAGGATATGGCTGCCGCGCTGCGGTCCGCCGCTGTCGCGGTCAGGGGATGGGCTGCCCAATCCTTCAGGATCGTAGCGGTCGGTTGCCGGGCCTCGCTGCCGAAGATGCGCGTCAGCTGATCGAGGCAGGCCCGCGTCAGCGCCGCCTCGCCCAGAGCCGCGCGCTGCTCGGCGCCGACGCCGAGGAAACCGAAGAGCGCGGCGCTGCCCGACGACGTGGTCGCATCGTGGATCTCCATCATCGGACCCACCATGCTTTGCGCCGTGCCGGACAGGCCGGCCTCACGCCAGAAAGGCTGATCGTAGAGCGCGAAGAACTTGGCGTGCGGCGCCATCCATGTCGGCGTGCCTCGCCAGCGCTGTACCGTCTCCGGGGGGACGCTCGGCGAAAAGCGCGTCGTCGCTTCGAGGAGGCGCGGAGGCAGAGCGGCGATCACATGGCGAACAAGAAGCGGTTCTGCGTCGCCGATGGTCAGCTCTACGCCCTTCGGCAAGAGAGCCATCGCCGTCATGCGGGCTTTGAGCCTGATCCGCTCGGCCGGCAGATCGCGGGCCAGCGCGCGGACAAGGGATGACGTTCCCCCGACCAGCCGCATGCTCTGCTGATCCTGCACGACGCCCGATAGCGCTGGGCGGCTTCGCGTGACATGCGCTCAAATATCACATCGCCGTCGCTATTCTGGCAGAAAGCGGCAAGGCCCAGCTCCTCCACCAGTTCGTCGATGGCTGGCTGCATATGCGGCCAGTACCAGGACGGCCCCAAGTCGAACCCATCCTCGCTCGGCAGGCCATCCGCGCCGACCGACAGGATGCGTCCCCCCAAGCGGTCCTGGGCCTCGAGCAAGACGAAGTCCACGTCTGCGGCCTGCAACAGGCGGGCGACCGTCAGTCCCGCCAATCCACCACCGATGATCGCAACCTTGTCCGTCTTCACAGCTATTCCTCAATTTTGTTTGGCGACATCAGGGGGCTGGCCAGACTTCGGCGATCGCTCTGGCTGCCGCGTACATGCCAAAGCCAAAGACCGAATGGCCGATCACGCTTTTCATGCGGGTCACGTTTGGCCGGGGTGTCTTCGACCCCGCGAGTCGTCGTCGACGGACCCTTTGCAAAGCGCTGCGACCGCTTCCGCATTGGGATAGGCGATGGAAATTGCATGGTAGCCGCGTCTTGCCGCCGTCCGCACGATATCCTGAGTCATCGAGGTGGCGGTGCGCGTGCCGTCGACGAACAGAAACAGCTTTGCTTTGCGCGCCGTGCCGGCGGACGGAAGCAGCACGAGATGTCTGTCCTGCAGTCTTGTCACCGGGTTCGGCGCCTGCGTCGCCGCAGGATCGGCGGCGGAAACGGGTACATCGTGCCGTACAAGCCCGGCATCCCCGTCCGCCTCTCCGGCTGCCAGAGAAGGCACTGCAAACGCCAGGCAAGAGGCGATTGCGAACCACAGCGTCGCGGTCTTGCGCGGCATTCCAGGGGACGGTTTCATACGCTGCTCCATCGAGGCGTGAGGACAGAACCGGAATATGTGTGCCAACGGCAAGGTTGGGGAAGTTGTTCAGCATTCCAATCGCTTGGCAACCAGGCATGCCGGTATCCCGCCTTGTAGGTCGACAGGACATGAATGCTGGATGAGGGACTGGCCGTTAAGGACCGGCGAAACCCTCAAGCCTCTTGTCTTCACACCCAATTACGGCGGATTTTGCGTTCGTTGCGCGGGCACGACCTGCCACCCCCGCTTGTTCCTCGCGCCTTCAGCGTTCCCGACCATGCTTTGAAGATCGCGCTTTTCAGGCTGCACAAGTCTCGCCAGAGCCCGCCGCGAGACACCGCGCCCTTGGCAGATCACGCCAGGCCTGCGATGGCGAAGTCATGGACACACCTGATACCCTGCTCGAACCCGGACGCAATTGCTGGCGGATCGAGCGCGCGACCCGTGCCGCCGTCATCGTTGACGCAGATGATTATTTCAAAGCTGCACGCGCCGCGATGCTACGCGCGAAAAAGCAGATCCTGCTGGTCGGTTGGGACTTCGATGCCCGCATCCGGTTCGGCGGCGATAAGGACGACGGCGGGCCGGACCAGGTCGGTGCGTTTCTCAGTTGGCTCGTCCGGCGGACTCCGGGCCTGCAGGTCCACATCCTGCGCTGGGATACGGGTGCCATCAAGACGCTGTTTCACGGTCAGACGTTACTGAGAATAGCGCAGTGGATCAAAGATCCGCAAATTCACATGCGTCTCGACGGTCATCATCCCCCTACCGGATCGCATCACCAGAAAGTCGTCGTCATCGATGACGACGTCGCCTTCTGCGGCGGGATCGACATGACTGTCGATCGCTGGGACACGCGCCAACACGATGATGACGAACCCCGCCGTCTGGAGCCCGATGGCACGCCTTACGGTCCCTGGCACGATGCCACCACGATGCTCCAGGGGCCGGTCGCACGCACGCTGGGCGACATGTGCCGGAAACGCTGGGAAGTTTCGGGCGGAAGCGCGCTCGCTCTGGCTTCGTGCGATGCGGATTGCTGGCCAGAGGACGTCGAAAGCGACTTCACCGATGTGGAAGTGGGCATCGCGCTCACCGTTCCGGAAATGGCCGAACAGGAGCCTCGCCACGAGATCGAGGCTCTCTATGTCGACCTCATCATGCGGACGAAGCGCTGGTTCTATGCCGAAAGCCAGTATTTCGCCTCAAGAAAGGTTGCAGAAGCCATCGCGCAGCGGCTGGCAGAGCCTGACGGCCCCGAATTCGTGATCGTCCATCCCACATCCGCGCAAGGCTGGCTTGAGCCGATCGCGATGGATTCCGCACGCGCCAGGTTGGTAGAGGCGCTGCAGCAGCGGGACGTCCATGGTCGCCTGCGGCTCTATCACCCCTATACCGCGAAGGGCCACCCCATCTATGTGCATGCCAAAGTGACGGTCGTCGACGATGAAGTGCTGCGCGTAGGGTCTTCGAATTTCAACAATCGTTCGCTCCGCCTGGACACCGAATGCGACGTCGTCATCGACGCCGGCCGGGAAGCCAATGCCGGCCAGCGCGGGACGATTGCCGGCATCCGCAACGCCCTTCTGGCCGAGCATCTCGATACGGACTGTCAGACGATCGAAGACCTGCTGGAACAGACCGGCTCGATCATTTCGACAATCGAAAAACTGCGCGGCGACGGCCGCTCGCTGCGGCCCTACGAAGTGCCGGACCTCGATTCCGTTCGCGAATGGCTCGCCGATCACAAAGTGCTAGATCCCGAAGGGCCGGGCGAGATGTTCGAGGCGATCTCCAAACGCACGCCGCTGCTCGCGCGTCTGAAGCACCGCCCTCATTTCAAGCGCCAGGATGGCGGTCTGTCGCTGGTCGGCGCCGGTATCCTTGCCGCGGGGGCAGCAGCCGGGATAGGCCTGCTCGCTACGGCCATTTCAAAGCGCTCGGATAAATAGCGCCGACCCCCAAATCACGCCCCGTTCGCGTCCGCCGGCAAGAGGGCACCCATCCGCCATCACCAGCACCTGGGCCATTAAATGGCGTCGAGCCGTACCTTGACATCAGCGGGCAGTTCCAGCGCCGCGGCAGCCAGATTTTCCGCCAGATGTTCCAGGCTCGACGTCCCGGGGATCAGCAGAAGGTTCGGCGAGCGCGCAAGCAGCCAGGCCAAGGCCGTCTGCATGGGCGTTGCCCCGATCTCGGCGGCAAGCCCGGCCAAGGCGTCCGACTGGATGGGGCTGAACCCGCCCAGCGGGAAGAACGGCACATAAGCGATGCCCTGCGCTTCCAGAGCGTCCACGAGCAGATCGTCGCCCCGATGGACAAGATTGTACTGGTTCTGCACGCACACGACCGGCGCGATGGCCTGGGCCTCGGCCACTTGTGCCATAGTGACGTTGCTGAGGCCGAGGTGCCGGATCAGACCCTGCTGACGCAGCCGCGCGAGAGCCGAGAACTGTTCCTCCAGAGAGCCTTCGCTCGGCGCATGGACATCCCCCATCAGCCGCAGGTTCACCACTTCGATCCGCTCCAGACCAAGGTTGCGCAAGTTGTCGTGGACGGCGCGGGTCAGTTCGTCCGCGCTCTGGGCCGGCAGCCAGGATGCGTCGGCTCCCCGCACCGCGCCGACCTTTGTCACGATGACCAGATCCTCACCGTAGGGGTGCAGGGCTTCGCGAATGATCTCGTTCGTCACATGCGGGCCGTAGAAATCACTGGTGTCGATATGGTTGACGCCCGCCTCCACAGCCGCGCGCAGCACCGCCACGGCTCCGGCGCGGTCCCGCGGGGGACCGAATACGCCCGGTCCCGCCAGTTGCATGGCGCCGTAGCCCATGCGGTTCACGGGGCGGTCGCCCAGTTGGAAGGTTCCCGCCTTGGCAAGATCGATCATTGCATGTCTCCTGGCATATTGCTGCCCGAATATGGACTCCAACTCGCTGATCGATAAGACGGTCTATTGAGAACAGGTTGTACGGAAAATCGCACAATGCCGATGGAACTTGATGATCTTTCCGCCTTTGTCGCCGTGGCCAGCGCCAAGGGCTTTCGGGAGGCAGCCCGCATCTCCGGCGTGTCGGCATCCGGGCTCAGCGAAGCGCTGAGGCGCCTCGAAACCCGGTTGAACACCCGATTGCTTCATCGCAGCACCCGCAGCATATCCCTGACCGAAGCCGGCGCCCGGCTCTACGAAAGGATCGGACCGTCTCTCGCCGAGATCGGCGCCGCACTGGACAGCGTTCAGGCTCTTACCGATGAGCCGGCAGGCGCGCTGAAACTGAACGTGCCCGCCAACGTGGCACGCACGGTGCTGCCGGGAATTCTCCCCGGCTTCCTTGGCGCTCATCCGCATATCCGGGTGGAAGTCACCGTGGAGGACAGTTTCGTGGACATCCTCGCCTCCGGAGCGGACGCCGGTATCCGCTATGAGGAGCGCCTGGAGCAGGACATGATCGCGGTCCCTATCGGGCCGCGTGAACAGCGCCTTCTCACCGCCGCCGCGCCGTCCTATTTCGCAGCGCGAGGGCGCCCTGCCCATCCGCGCGACCTCGTTCATCACAATTGCATGCGCCTGCGCTTTGCCAGCGGCGCCATAGCGACCTGGGAGTTCGAGAAGGACGGCGAAGTGCTTCGTTTCGATCCCCCGGGATCGCTGCTGATCCAGCCGGGATCGGCATGCGACCTGTTGGTTGAGGCGGCCGTTTCGGGGCTCGGTATCGTGTGCCTGTTCGAGGATTGGCTGGCGCCTCACTTGCGGAGCGGCGCACTCGAAACCGTGCTCGAGGACTGGACACCTCCCTTTTCCGGACCGATGCTCTATTATTCCGGTCGCCGCCAAATCCCGCCGCCCTTGCGGGCGTTCATCGACTTTACGAGGTCCATCTCGGGCTGATCCTTTCTGACGGCGCCCAGCAATCCGGGCGCCCGGCGCAGTCAATCGAAATCCAGGCTGAGATGAGCGATGTCGCCCTCGATGCGGCCTTGCGGACTGCGATAGGCCGTTACCGGCACGCCCAGATCGCGTCCCACGTCCAGGGTTTCGCCGTTTCCAGCCGCCATCAGCATGGACGTGGGCAGACGCCCCGACGCGAGAGCTGCGCCATTCGCACTGAGCGTGACGGTGGCCGGGCCGCCCGGCCTGTCGACGGCGAAGCGCATGGTCAGCGTGACCGTACCTTCAGGCAGCGCCCGATCGGCGGCGACACGGGTGATCTCATCGGGATCGGTGGAACGCGCCGCAATGAACGCGGGACGGCCCTTGTCCAGATAGAGGCTCCACCCTCCGAAGCGGCTGCCGAACGCCATGACCGCCCCCGAAGCGGTGTCGCTATCCAGTCGCAGATCGGCAGCGAGCGTGAAGCTGCGCGCGAACGGCACCGGCTCCGTATTGGCGGGCAGGCTCACATCCTTGCCCCAGAAGTCGAAATGTTTGCGACCGCTGCCGCGCATCATCGCCGCTCCGCGCGCCATGCCGAAGCGGTGATCGAGCGGAAGCACGTTGTTGCGCGCCGCCTCCCGCTTCCACAGATCGAGCATGGTCTGAAGCCGGGCAGGCTCCTTCGCGGCAAGATCGTTCGACTGCGAAAAATCCCGATCGAGATTGTAGAGGGACCATTGCACCGGGGGCCGTTCACCGGCGGCAGGAAGGTTCTGCCACGCCAGGCGCCCATCATCACCCGAGAGGAACCAGCCATCGTGATAGAGGCCGGCCTTCCCGCCGATCTCGAAGTATTGGGTGCGCGGTTTTGCCGCATCGCAGGAGGCGAGGCTGGCCAGCAGGCTTTCGCCGTCCATCGGCTTCTGGCGGACGCCATAGACGCTTTGCGGCGCTGGCAAGCGCGCCGCCTCCAGTACCGTCGGCGCAATGTCCACCAGATGCGAGAACTGACCGCAGACCGCACCGGGATGCGCCATGTGTCCCTTCCAGGAAAGGATCATGCCGTTTCGGATGCCGCCCAGGAACGAGGCGTACTGCTTGGTCCAGCGCAGCGGCGTGTTCATCGCCCAGGCCCATCCGGCCGGGTAGCTTTCATAGGTCATCGAGCCGCCGAGCCGATCGATGTTGGCCTGCATCCATGCCTCGCTTTCATCATGCGAGCCCATCGAGCGCAGTTCGTTGATCGTGCCTTTCGGCCCTGCCTCCGCGCTGGCGCCATTGTCCCCGATCACCAGCGCAACCAAGGTATTGTCCAACTGGCCCATTCGCTGCAGTTCGTCGATCACGCGGCCGATCTGCTCGTCCTGATAGACAAGCTGCGCCGCGGCGACTTCCATCGTGCGTGCAGCGAAAGCCTTCTGGCCCGAAGTCAGGCTTTTCCAGGCCGGAATTTCCGCGGGGCGCGGGGTCAGCGGCGTACCTTTGGGTATGATGCCCATGGCAAGTTGCCGCCGCCAGGTCTGTTCGCGCTGAAGATCCCAGCCGGCATCGAACTTGCCCCTGAAACGCGCGATATAGTCCGCTGGAGCCTGATGCGGCGCATGGGTGGAGCCGGGCGCCATGTAGACGAGAAACGGCTTTTCCGGCGCTGCCGCCTTCTGGTTGTGGATCCAGCGGATCGCATCCTCGGCCAGGCGGCTGTCGAGCAAGCGTGCCTCTCCATCGTCCTGCTCAGCGCGCTGGACGCCGCGATAGAGGATTGGCGAATATTGGTCGCTATCCCCGCTGACGAACCCGTAGAAGTAATCGAACCCCAGACCGGTCGGCCAGCTGTCGAACGGCCCCGCCTCACTGCGTTCGTTGGACGGCAGGTTGTGATGCTTGCCGAACATCGCCGTGCTGTAGCCATTCAGCCGCAGGACCTGGGCGATCGTGGCGGTTTCCGGCAAGATTTTCCCGCCGTAGCCCGGAAATGGCGAAGGCACATCGCTCAACCAGCCGACCCCGGCGTTGTGATGGTTGCGACCGGTCAGCAGCGCCGCGCGGCTGGGCGAGCAGATCCCGGTGGTGTGAAAGCGATTGTAGCGCTGGCCCCGGGCTGCCAGCCGTTCGAAATTGGGTGTCGGAACGGGGCCGCCGAAAGCGCTGGACATCGCGAAACCGACGTCGTCGCTCATCATCAGGAAGACATTGGGCGCTCCGGCGGGCGCCTGGATCGCGGCTTGGGCAAAGCCTTTGGCATCCAGGACATTCTCCGCCACCGTTCCCGTGAACGGCGCGGCCGGCACGGGCAGGATCGTGCGAGCGGGCTGGCTATCCGCCGCCGCAGGGTGTGCTGACGCCGCCCCTGCCATCGCCAATGCCGCCGCGCCTGTCCGCCATCCGATCTTGCCCATCGCGTCCCTCCCTCGCTTCGTTCGCAGGCAAGTTAGGGCTCGCGCGATCAGGCTGTCCAATGCATATCAAGGCAACATTGCATGCATCATGGGAATACCGATGGACCTGCCGCGCCTGCGCCATATCGTTGCGGTCGCCCGTAACCAGAGCTTCTCGCGCGCGGCGGAGGAAGTGGGCATCACTCAGCCCGCGCTGAGCCGCAGCATCGCCGCCTTCGAGAAAAGGCACGGTGTCATGTTGTTCGATCGGGGGCGCGGCGGGGTCCATCCCACGGCTGCCGGACTGCATGTGATCGAACACGCGCAAAAGCTGCTTCACGCCGCGGGAGACCTGGAGCGCAGCCTTCGGCGCTATCCCGAAGGCAAGCCGGGACAAGTCGCCATCGGGCTTGGGCCGCTGATGGCCGGACTGTTCCTGCCGCACCTGGCCGGCTCTCTCCTGCATGCCTGGCCTGGAATCCGCATTCGCACCCTGGTGCGCGCGCCCGATCAACTCGTCACCGAACTGGTCAACGACCGGATCGAGATGATCCTCGGCAGCAACTGGAATCTCGGCCGCATCCCGAGCACAGGGATCGAGCGACTGGGCCGGATCGGCGTTGCCTTCATGGTGCGCGGCGGCCATCCCCTGTCTCGGCAAGGCCTGGTCACCAACGCCGATCTGGAGGATTATCCGGCCGCCAGTGCCGTCGAACTGCCAGATGGCCAGGGCGACCCGGCCGGAAGTTTCATCTGCGACAATTTTCACGTCCTGCGCGAAACGGTGCTGCGCAGCGATTGCGTCTGGATTTCCTCGCCTGCGTTCCTGGCCGATGATCTGCGCGAAGGGCGCATGGTCCAGTTGGAAGTCAGCGGATTCCCGCCCTCCCATAGCGAGGTCTGCCTGATTACGAAACGCAGCCGCACCCGTTCCCCGACAGTCACGGCCGTAGCGGAAAAAATCCGCACTCTCCTGGCGCAGGCGGAGGTATGATGTCGCTGCTCGCCTGTCCTGGTGCTAAGGCATGAGACCCGCGGCACGAAGCGCATCCTCGATCACTTTGCGCACGCCTGCCTCTCGGGTCCGGCCGCTCTGCCCGGATTCCGAGGGCGGGATCGGATGCAGGCGCCGGCCTTCATAAACCATCAGTCCGTTCATTTCGGCGGGTTCCGGAATTCGCGCCCTATCCGGAGAATGTTCGGCCGCCCTCGCTTCTTGGTGGTCATCGAGGAGTCCCCAAAAACTGCAGATCTGGTAGCTTGAGGAAACCCCCACTTCCAGCATGAAGGCCCCCGCCCGTCCGCACGCATCCTTGCCGGACGTCTTCAACGGGGTACCGTGCCCCATGCCGGCAATGCGATGATCCTCCATGACCGGGCGTCCGTGATGGTCCAGCCAGACACGGCGGGTATGGCTGCCCGTGGATTCGCTGAGATCCGGCGTCTCGCCGATATCGTGCAAGGCGCCCCATTGCCTCAGCAAGGCAGTGGCATTGAGGTCGGCTACCGTTGCATCCCCGCTGCCATGCCAGACCGAGAGCGTCGGCCACGGCCCAGTATGAGAGGTCGCCTCGCGGACCAGCATCTCCAACTCGCTCCGCTCGGGCATATTCTGGCCGCGCATGCGTTCGAGGGCCTGCGGCACACCATAGGCGCTCCCGTAAGGCAGACCGGCAACAACAGCGCCTCCCGCAAACACTTCGGGATAGGTCGCCAGCATGACCGCCGTCATGGCGCCGCCGGCAGAGAGGCCGGTCACATATATGCGGGCGGCGTCGATATTATGCCGGGCCACGACGGCCGCGATCATGTTTCTGATGGACTGCGCCTCGCCCGCACCGCGACGGCTGTCTTCTTTCGAAAACCAGTTGAAGCACAAGTTCGGATTGTTCGAAGCCTGCTGCTCGGGAAAAAGCAGAGCAAACCCATGCCTGTCGGCCATCTCGGACCATCCGGCACCCATATCGTAGCCCGCCGCGTTCTGGGTGCAGCCGTGGAGTACCACCACCAGCGCCGGATGCTTGGACATGGTGGGAGGGAGATAGAGGTGCGCGCGCAGGGCTCCAGGGTTCTCCCCGAACTGGCTCAGTTCCCGCAGGCGGCTATGGCCCTGAAATGCGCCAGGTGCCGCCCCTTTCCGCAAGGCGGCCAAGTGAGCGATGGTCTCCGATATCGTTGGCATGGCATATCCTTGCTGAAATGGGGCAGGCACAGGATAGGAGCGCTCCACCGTTTTGCTGCACTGCAACATCAAATGGTGACGAACGGGATTGTTGCAAGGTGAATCGGTTTTCAATTTTTGCCGAGCCGCTTTGAGCAGCCTGTCGCAAGCCTCACTCATGGCAACTCAAGGCCCAGCCCTGATGCACCTGCGATCAGGGAGCCTCAGCTTGTACGGGCCCGATTTCCGCGCGAAAGGCCCTCCGCCCGGCACCTCTCAGCGGCCGGCCAAGCCTCTCAGCTCCGCAACAAGCTGACGGCGGCCTTCCCTTCCAATCTAGAAAGCGAATGCCAGCTGGTCGGGATGCGGCATCCGCCGACGGGTTCCGCGCTCGCGAAAATTGTCCTGATCGACCGCGCCAAACACGACCTTGATCATGGTGAGTGCCCGCGAATTGATTTTTTCGGAGGCTTCCAGCCGGCGAACGGCGCGCGCAGGATCCCGATAGCCGATAGCCTTGCCAAGTTCGATTTCCGAAAGACCTCGGTTCTTGCGAGCTGCAGCCAGTTCGGCTCCGGTCATGAAAAACTCCCTGGTTTGATCGCAACGAGAAGCGAACCCGGCGGTTCTGGTCGGAACCGAAAAGGGTCGGGCTGCGCGCCGTAGCGGGCCAGAGTCCCGGATTCCAGTCCGGCACGGCACGCAATTCCGCAAATGCGCTCAGGTTATCAACAGCCTTGTCGTCAACCGGAATCCGCCTTGAGCGCAGCGACGATGAACCCGGCGGCAAGATGGCCCATCGAGCCAACATTGGAGTGATTGCCACCTCTGCGGGCGGCCATTTCGGCGCTGCGCGTCCCCTGCCCTGGCCAGGAAGTTGGACGCCCAACCCTCCAGCAAGCCCCGCGCAAGCCTCGCACCTGACCGCTGTCGTATCTCGATGACGCCTGACAGCCGGGTTGAGGCCCGCCGGGAGCCGGACCGGCCATCGATCCTGTGGAAAGCGAGTGCTCCATTAGCTGACGCCGCCCACAATCTCGCGTATCACGGCTTCATGGCCATCTTTTGCTTCATTGGACGGCATAAGCCATCACTTGTCTCGGTTTCTCGCGGCAAAGGTGACGGCTATCTTGCTCTATGCGACTCCTGCGGGGTACCGCTCGAACGATCTGCCCCAGGCGGATGGCATGCTGCGCGCCCCATGAAAGAGAGCCCGCTGGCAGCGACGCCTCCCGCTTAAGACGATACGCCCGCCACGATCGCCTGCATCAGCCGAGGGCATGTCTGCATAAGCCATTTGCTGAAGCGGCAGCCCAAGCTCGGTCAGCTGAGCGAATGCGGATCGTCCAGAACCTTGCGGAAATACACGACCCGCTCGGTCTCCTCGAAATCCAGCGCAGCATGCACCGCGTGGGACGCGCTGTTCTCAAGCAGGGCGTCGGAGGCAAGCTCGGCGCAGCCTCGCTGCCGGGCCCACTGCTCGACAGCGCTAACCAAGCCGCGAGCGATGCCGAGACGGCGGCTGTCCTCAGCGACGTACAGTCCTTCGAGGAACGCGACCGGCGAGGTATCGCAGCCATTTACGTAGTCGATGCGCAAAGCGGCTTCGGCAAACCCTATCAGTTCGCCGCGCGCACCCCGCGCGAGAAACCCGGCAAACAATTGCGGGCCTGACAGCATATCTGTAAGTTCTTCGCGGTGCTCGGTCGCAGTCCCGTCTGGCCAGAGTTCGGCCCGGAGCGGAGCCCACTCGTCGAGATCGCTTTCATCGCCAATCTCAATCCGCACGATCATCATTCGCGGTCTCACGGTCGGATTGGACAGCTGGCAAAGCAAGAGCGGCGCCGACCCAGCCGTCGGCGCCGCTCTCATGGGCCGGATCAGCCGTTCAGCTTGTCCTTGACCGCCTTGGCGACCGTGAAGGACAGCTTCTTCGAGGCCTTGATCGTCATCGCTTCGCCGGTCGCAGGATTGCGGCCTTCGCGCTCGGGGCTGTCCTTGACCTTGAACTTGCCAAAGCCATTCAGCGAGACTTCGTCGCCCTTGGCGGCCGCGTCGCCGATCGCTTCGAACACGGCGTCGACGATCTTGCGGGCATCGGCCTTGGTGAGGTCGTGAGCGGCGGCAATGGTGTCGGCGAGATCGCTGTTATTCATGATTGGTTCGTCCTGTCGAAATCTTCGGGTCTGCCGCGCTCCTCGAAATGCGGGTCACAGCGGCAGAACCAAGCATGGATCATTGCAGGGCGCCTGCAAAGCCGATCAATGGCCCCTACCCACACTCACGCACAGTTTGTCCACAGCCTGTGGATAGAGAAACGACAGAAACGAAAGCGCCTGCCGGGTTCCGCCACGAGTTCGTTCTTGAATTTCAGACGAATCGCTCCGCGCGGTGCGAGGATTTGGGCGTGCCAGTCCTTCGCGCCGCATCAGAACTTCGCGCCAAGTCTGGCATAATAGAAGCCGCCGCTGAGGCCGAAGGGCGCAAAGTTCCCGTACAGCCCCGATCCGTCTGCAGCGACAGTGCCGTTCCTGTCGGGGTATGCGTCGAAGAGGTTGTTGGCACCGACAGCGATGTCGAGATTGTCGCTGAGTTCATAGCCCACTTCAGCGTCGGCCACCCATTTGGCACCATAAGTGCGGTCCGAAGCCGCCACATTGCTGGACTCGGTGTACTTGCCATAGCGCGTCACGCGGGCCAGCGCCCGGAACTTGGCCAGGGACCAGGTGTTGGACAACACCACCTTGCTGCGGGGCAGGGCCGCAACGAGATCGCGCTGGGCCTGCCGGCCGAACAGGGTGACGTTCAGGTCACTGAGTTCCTCGGGATTGTCGATGACGTGGAGGATTTTCGTCTTGTTGTAGCTGTAGGCGGCGTTCAGGCGAAATGTGCCGAGCGAGGCGGTATCGAGCGTATATTCGCCGACAACGTCCACTCCGCGTGTGCGCGTATCGATCGCGTTGGTGAAGAACTGGGCGCTATCCACGTCATCGATGCCGTTTTCGACGAGGATGTCCTTGATCGCCGCCCCGCCGTTGGATGCCGTACCCAGGAATTCGGTTTTCACGATACGGTCGTCGATACGGATTTGATAGCCATCGATCGTCAGGCGAAACGGGCCCGTCTCATAAGTCACGCCCGCCGTGAAATTGAGAGACTTCTCCGGCTTCAGCGGCTTTGCCCCCAGTGCGATCGCTGCTGCGCTGTTCACCGGCAGGAATTTCGACACGGTCGACACGCGCTCGTCACCGATCACCGTGACGGTGTTCTGCGTGGTCGAGAACGCCGTCTGCGCCAGCGACGGCGCGCGGAAGCCGGTGTTGACGCCGCCGCGCAGCGCGAGTCCCTTCGCCAGCTCGATGCGGGTGGATGCCTTGGCGCTGAAGGTATTGCCCGCGCTGTCGGAATAATGTTCGAACCGGCCGGCGACGCCGACAAACCAGCCCGGCATCACATCGGCGGAAACGTCCGCATAGGCCGCCAGGTTGTTGCGGCTTATGCTTGTCGCGTCGGCCGGCGATGTGCCGGTGAAGGAAACGAGTCCCGGCGAGGGCGAACGGCCACCATAGAGCTGGCCGAATGGCGTGTTATCCAAGGGGATCACGTAGCCGCCGTCCCTGTAGGAATCGGGCTCTCCTGCGATGTTCTGAAAACGCTCCCAGCGCTGCTCCGCACCCAGGGAGAGGCTTAACGGCCCGGCGAGACCGAGATCCAGCTCGCGGCTGAGGTCAAGATTGCTCACCCACAGGTCCTGCTTCTGGCGGCCCATGAAAAAGCTGCTCTTGCTGTCCGGCCCCAGCGAGGGATTGAGCGTGTTCTCGGCGCCCAGCTTCACGTTGTCGCGTCCATAGCTGGTCGACAGGTCCAGCGACCACTCCGCAAACTGGGTGCGCAGTCCCACGGCCGTCTGCCAGTCCCATTCCCAGATGCGGCGGTAGGCCTGGAAGCCAGCAGGATAGAGCTGGGGCAAGACCGAGGCGCCGGAACTGTTGGCGAGACCGTTATACCCGGTCGCTGCAGCGAAGTATGCGCCGCGGGCATCCTTGATGTTGCGGTAACTCAGGGTCGAGAACGAGTAGAGCGAGGTATCCTCGCCGACCGGCAATTCCGCATTGTAACTGGTGTCGACGATCTTGTCGCGATTGGAGCGGCCGTAGCCGCCGGCGATGAGATGGTCCGCATCGGCCTCCCTCGGATCGGGCTGGCCGTTCACCAGGGGATAGACATAAGGGATGGGCTCGGCCGAGGAATCGGCGCGGTCGTGATATTTCGCCTCTATGGAGAACCGCGCGAAGCCGCCGTCGCCCAGCGGCGCGCCGTAGGAGCCCGCGACTTGCGCCAAGGCGCCGCCTTTCTCGTAAAGCTGCCCGCCGGTCACTGACAGTTCGCCGCCGTGCGGAGAATTGTCGAGGATGATGTTAATGACGCCGGAAATCGCGTCGGATCCATATTGCGCGGCGGCACCGTCCCGCAGGACTTCGATCCTGCCGACCGCGCTGGTCGGGATCAGGTCGATGTCGACCGGCGTCGATCCGCCCGAGATGCGCGAGAGATTGTTGATCAGCGATGTCGTATGCCGCCGCTTGCCATTGACGAGCACGAGCACATAGTCACCCGAAAGCCCCCGGATCGAGATCGGCCGGACACTGGCCGAGGTCCCGCCGCCGCCCAGCGCGGGCATGCTCAACGAGGGGATGATGTTGCCGAGTATCTCCTTGAGACCGGTGCGCCCGGTATTCTTCAGTTCCTGCGGGCTGATCACGTCGATCGGCACGGGGCTGTCCGCCACCGAACGCTGGATCCGGCCGCGCGCGCCGGTAACGACGATAGCGCCGGCATCTGCCTCCGCTGCAGTGCTGGCGGCGGCATCGGCAACCTCTTCTGCTCTGGCAGGAGAAACGGCGATTATTGAAACACTCGCAAGGAAACCGGCAATTACAGTATTTTTCACTTAAGCCCCCAAATTAATAAGCACGAGAGCTTATTCCCATCACCGTCATGAATATTTAAATTGAATTCCCTCAATTCAATTTCATTTCTTCTTATCTCAGATGTGATCCGCGAACGCTTCGTCGATCGGCCGCACAGTCTTGACCTCTCCGAAGCGGCGGAAAGTATCGAGCACGACTTGCTGATCGGAGATCACGCCGGCGTCGATCGGTACACGCAGACGCACATTCTTTGCCGCCGTCGCGCGCGCGATGTCCGGCGGCAGCCCGGTTTCCTTGGCAAGGACCACGCCATATTGATCGACATGGTTCCGGGCCCACTGCAGGGCCTTTGCCTCGCGCGCGAGGAAATCGCTCAGCTGCGCACGCTTGCGCTCGATGGCGCTTTCAGGCGCAACGTCGAAGCCGTAGCCCTGGACGAAGTCCCTGCCGTCGACGACGATGCGATCGCCCTCGGCCTGCGCCGCCGCGACATAGGGCATCCAGGTGGACCAGGCATCCACCGCACCGGTCTGGAGCGCGGCGCGGGAATCGCTGGGGGACAGGAACGCCAGCTCGACGTCGCCCGGACCGTAGCCCGAAGCCATCAGCGATCGCAGCACCAGGTAGTGCCCGACGCTGCCGCGCGTCGTGGCGATCCGCTTTCCTTTCAGGCCCTTGCCGTCGCGGACAGGCGAACGCGCCGACACCAGGATGGAAAGCGCGCCGTCGATACGGCTTTGTGTACGCTGCGCGCTCACGGCCTTGATCGGGCTCCCGGCCTGATAAGCGAACTGGAACGGGGCATCGCCGACCAATCCGAGATCGACCGCACTGCTGCCAAGCGCTTCAAGAAGATTCTGCGCCGCCGGGAATTCGGACCATTCGACTTCGTAGGAGACGCCATCGAGCGCACCGGAAGCCAGCATGAGCGATTTCGTCCCGCCCTTCTGGCTGCCTACCCGCAGCACGTCCGTATTCGCGCTGCCGCCCCGGCCGCAAGCGGCCAGGGCGGCAGTCGTGGCAAGTCCTGCAAGCAGGCCGCGTCTATCGATCATAGTTCAGAGATCCGTCCAGAGCGGCTCGTCCGCGATCAGGATGCGATGCAGCTCGCGCGGGAAGTCGCCGTAGTTGCGCACGGCGAAGTGCACTGTGGCACGATTGTCCCAGAACGCGACCGTGCCCGGGCGCCAGGAGAACCGCGCCTGAAGGTCCGGGCGCTTGTACTGGCGAAGCACTTCTTCCAGCAGTTCGCGGCTCTCCGACAGTTCCAGGCCGAGTATCTGCGGTTGCTGCGAGAAGTTGACCCAAAGGATCTTCTCTCCGGTCTCGCGATGCGTGCGCACGATCTTGTGCGCGACGATGGGGTATTCGTGGCCCGAAAGCTCCAGCGCGGGCACGAAGTTGTGCGTGACGTGCCTGCCTTCCAGGCGCTGCTTCAGTTCCGGCGCGAGGGTCTCGTATGCCAGGTTCGCGTCCACCCAGATCGTGTCGCCGCCCACGTCAGGCAGGTTCACATCGCGCAGCACCGCGCCCCAGGTCGGCACGAGCCGCCAACTCGTATCGGTGTGATAGGCCTCCCCGGCCCTGAGCTTGTAGCCGAGCTTCTTCTCGTATTCCCGGTCCTCCCGCGCGGCGATGGCGTGGACTTCCTTGTTCGCCGCATCGTGGCGCGTGGTGGGATGGGTGTAGAGCGGGCCGAAGTTCGCTGCGAAGGCTGCCTGCTGGGCGTCGTCGATGGACTGGTCTCGGAAGAACAGGACTTTCCACTTGAGAAGCGCGGCGCGGATGGAAGAGCGCAGCTCGTCAGTCAGGGGTTTGGAAAGGTCCACCCCCTCCACTTCGGCGCCGATGGTCGGCTGCACGGGGCGGATGACGAGGTCAGTGCTCGAAACGTCGAAAGTGGAAGCGGTGCTGGCCATGAATCTTCTCCTTTGCTTTCGTGTCAGGCGGCGTCGCGGCGCAGGCGCGCAGCGGTGTGGCGGTTGACGGGAACGTCCAGCCCCAGCGTTTCGCGCAAGGTGCTGCCGGGGTAGTCGCGCTTGTAGATCCCGCGCGCCTGCAGGATCGGCACCACTTGATCGACGAAGACCTCAAGCTGGCCGGGCAACGATTCGAACAGGTTGAAGCCATCCGATCCGCGCTGGTCGAGCCAGAGCTGGAAGCGGTCCGCGATCTGCTCGGGAGTGCCGGTGAAGTGGCTGCGCGGGGTGGCGACGCGCAGGGCAATCTCGCCCAGCGTCAGCCCGCGGGCGGCATCGGCCAGCACGCGCTCGGACGCGCTCTGGTTGCTCCTGCGCCCTTCTTCCGCGACTTGCTGCGGGAACGGGCCGTCAGGATCGTAGACGCTGAAATTGTGGTCGTTGAACGAACGGCCCAGCGCCCGAAGCGCGTTCTCCAGACTGACGAGGCCCGCCAGTTCGCCGTAGAGCCGCTCGGCCTCTTGCTCGGTCGAACCCACCACGGGCCGGCCGCCGGGAAGCACCAGAAGCTGCTCTGGATCACGGCCGAAGCCGCGCGCCCGCGCCTTGACGTCGGCGTAGAAGGCCTGTCCCTCGGCAAGGTCCTCCTGGTGAGTGAATATCGCCTCGGCATGGCGGGCGGCGAAATTGCGGCCGTCTTCCGAGGAGCCCGCCTGGAAGATCACCGGCTGCCCCTGCGGCGAGCGCGAGATGTTGAGCGGGCCTTTTACGGAGAGAAATTCGCCCTTGTGGTTCAGTTCGTGGAGCTTGGCGGGATCGAGGAACTGTCCGCTGGCTTTGTCACGGACGAGCGCATCGTCTTCCCAGCTGTCCCAGAGGCCCTTGACGACGTCGAGGTATTCCTCGGCGAGGCGATAGCGCACGTCATGGTCGAGGTGCTTGTCGCGTCCGAAGTTGGCCGCGCTCCCTTCCAGCCACGAGGTGACCACGTTCCAACCGGCCCGGCCGCCGCTGATATGGTCGAGCGAAGCGAATTGGCGGGCGAGGTTGTAGGCCTCGGTATAGCTGACCGTGGCCGTGCCCACGAGGCCGATGCGTTCGGTCACCGCCGCCACCGCCGAGAGGATCGTCAGCGGTTCGAACCGGTTGAGATAGTGCGGAGAAGAACGCGCGTTGATCGAGACGCTATCGGCCACGAAGAGGTAGTCGAACTTTCCGCGCTCGGCGAGTTGCGCCTGCCGGGTATAGAACGACAGGCTGGTGCTGGCATCGACCTCGGCGTCCGGGTGGCGCCAGTCGTCCCAACCGGGACCGACGCCGTGCAGGATGAAGCCGAGTTTGAGTTGTCGGGTGGTCATGTCTTTCCTCCTTCTGCGTGGTGTCAGGCTATCCGGGTGGGCCGGGACGAACCAACGCGGATGGCTGATAGGAAGGTGAGTATTTCCAAAGCGCCGGAGGCCGGATTCAGCTTGCCAGCGCGACCTTGTCCGCTCCCTCACGCGCGGCGAGTTTGGCGCGGACCAGCGGGATCAGGTCGCGGCCATAGTCGATGGCGTCTGCCAGCGGTTCAAAGCCCCGGATCAGGAAGTGGTCGATGCCGATGTCGTAATATTCGAGCAGCGCATCCGCGACCTGCTCGGGCGTGCCGACAAGGCCCGTGCTATTGCCTGCCGCGCCGGTGAGCGCAGCCACGCCGGTCCAGAGGCGGGTGTCACGGCGCTGGGTCTGGGAGGTTTCGAGCAGGCGCAGCGATCCGGCATTGGGCGGTCGATGACCGCTGGTCGGCAAGCCCGCCGCCTCGCGCTGGGCGCGGACTTTCTCGGTGATCTCGTCGGCTTTCTTCCACGCCGCTTCCTCGGTATCGGCGATGACCGGACGCAAGGAGAGCGAGAAGCCGGGGTTGCGGCCATGCTGCGCGGCGGCATGGCGCACGGCGCGCACGGCTTCGCCCACTTGCTCCAGCGTTTCGCCCCAGAGAGCGTAGACATCGGCATGGCGCCCCGCGACTTCGATCGCTTCGGGCGAGGAGCCGCCGAAGAACACCGGCAGGTTATCGGGCTTCACGGCGCTGAAGCCGCCGCGCACGTCGTAGAACCGGCCCGAATGGTCGAACGGCGCCTGCTCGCTCCATTCGCGCTTGAGCACATCCAGATATTCGTCGCTGCGCAAGTATCGCTCGGCCTTGAGCGTATGCCCGTCACCGTCGCGCGCCATCTCCTCATCGGCGCCGCCGGTGATGATGTGCACGGCAACGCGGCCGCCCGAGAGCTGGTCCAGCGTCGCCAACTGGCGCGCGGCGAGCGTCGGCTGAGTGAAGCCCGGCCGATGCGCGACCAGGAAACCGAGACGCGTGGTGATCGCGGCGGCATGGGCCGCAACGATCTGGCTCTCCGGCGAACTGGAGCCGAACGGGATCAGCACCCGGTCGAACCCTCCCGCTTCCTGCGCGCGGGCAGCCGCCTCCACATAGTCCCGGTCGAGCGCCCGCGAGCGCGCGCCGCCGTGGATCTCCGAACTGTCGTTGAAGCCGATATAGCCGATGAACTTGACGGTCATGATGCAATTCTCCCTGAGGTGTGGGATCAGATGACGAAGAAGCCGTGAGTGCCGTCGCGCTCCAATTGGGCGACAAGGCCGTATTCCCAGTCGAGATAGGCCTGCATGGCGGTCTCGCGGTTATCAGTGCCTTCGTAAGGCCGCTTGTAGCGGCCATGCGCCCCGCGCGGCGCCGGGGCGCCGTCGCCTCCGGTTTCCAGCGGACCGTCGAAGGCGTCAGCCAGCACCAGCACCTCCCAGCCGAGCTGGGCAAGCCACGAAGCGGTCATGTCTGCCCGCGAGCCGAGGTCGTCGGCCAGCACGATGCGCGCGCCGCGCACGGGGGCGAAATGATCGGTTTCCTGCACCAACTGCCCGCCCGGCGCATTGCGGAACCCCGCGGGATGACCGGCCGCAAATTCGGCAGGCTGGCGCACGTCGAAGCGATAGAGAGTGCGATCGTCGTGGGCGAGCAAAGCCCTGAGGTCCGCGCCGTCGATCCGGCGCACCCCGGCGCGGTAGGCCACGTCACGGGCCCGCTTGCGGGCAAGGTCCTGTCCGCCCTCTTCGCCCTTGTCGACATTTTCCTGCCGCCCGGTTTCCAACGTCTGCCCGGCCAGTGTCCAGCCGATCGTACCGTTGCGCAGGGCGAAGATGCGGTTCGGCAGGCCTGCGTTGATAAGCGACTGGGTGCCGATGATGCTGCGCGTGCGCCCGGCGCAGTTGACGATGATCGTCGTATCCGGATCCGGCGCGGCAACGGGCGCTCGCAGTACGAGTTCCGCGCCCGGCACGCTGCGGCCGCCCGGAATGCTCATGGTCGCATATTCCTCGAACCGGCGGGCGTCGAGAATGGCGATATCGGCCTTTTCCTCGATCAGCGCGAGCACGTCCGGCGCTGGAAGCGAGGGTGTCTGGCGGCGGTGCTCGACCAACTCCCCGAAGGCCTTCGAGTAGCTGTTGACGTCCTCGAACAGTTCATAGCCCGCTGCACGCCAACCGGGCAGTCCGCCTGCCAGCAGGTCGACCTGCCTATAACCGAGCGCGAGGAACTGGTGCAGCGCCGGTTCGGCAAGCCCCTCCCCGTCGTCATAGACCACGATAGGGGTATCCTTGCGCGGGATGCGCCAGGGCGCTTCCAGAGCGATGCGTTGCAGCGGAATCTGCGCCGCGAAAAGCGGGTGGCCGAGCGCGAACTGAGCCTCCTGCCGTACATCGATGAGCGCTATCTCACGGCGGCCCAGCAAGGCGCTTCGGACTTCGGCGGGAGAAACGCTCATGCCCGGATCACTCCATTCCAGAGGTTGGGCAGAACGTCGTTCGCATAGCCCGAGATGAAAGGGCGTTCCTCGCCGCTGTCGCGGTACGTCGCGCGCTCGACGGCGCCAATATTGCCCCCGTAGACGTGGATCGAAATCGAGGTTCGGTCGGCAAAGGCATTGGCCACGCGGTGAATGTCGCCGACGTGGGGATCGATCCCTTCCACTTCGCCTTCGCGAAGGTCTCCGGTCCCGCCTTGCTGAACGAGCGAGCCATCCCCGCGGCGCCGGTAGTTCTGCACGCGCTCCGCTCCGCGCAGCACGCCGACGAGTCCCCAGACGCGGTGATCGTGGATCGGGGTCGCCTGGCCCGGCCCCCAGACGAAGGACACCACGCTGAAACGCTCGGCGCTGTCGCAGTGCAGGAGGTATTGCTGATAGCGCTCGGGATGCGGGCGGGCGAAGGCATCGGGCAGCCAATCGTCGCGCGAGATCAGGCGGGCGAGCAGGTCGCCGCCGTCTGCAAGGATGTCCGCCTGTCCGGCGCCGCTGTCGATCAAGGCAGCGAAGCCCCTCACGAAGCGGCGCAGCGGCGCCATATCGTTCGCAGGGATGACGAGAGAAACCGGCGCGTTCATGCCAGGCCCCCGGCATGAAGCGCGATGATCTCGGCCGGCGAGGGACCTTCGGCTACGTGCCCGCCAAGCGCGCTCAGTAGGCGGCTGCGCAGCCCTCGCGCGACATGGGCGCGCTCTCCGCGGGGCGCTTCGATCCGCTCCTGCGTGACGATGCGGCCCTGGTCCAGGAGGACGATCCGGTCGGCCAGCGCGATCGCCTCGTCCACATCGTGCGTGACCATCATCACCGCCGGCCGGTGCCGCGTCCAGAGCGCGAGCACGAGTTCGTGCATCCGCAGCCGGGTCAGAGCGTCCAGCGCCGCGAAAGGCTCGTCCAGCAGCAGCAGGCTCGGTTCGCGAACCAGGGCGCGGGCCAGCGCAACCCGCTGCGCCTCGCCGCCGGAAAGGGTCAGCGGCCAGGCATCGAGCCGGTGCTCTAGGCCCACCTCGCGCAAGGCGTCCTCAGCCCGCCGGCGCACGTCGCCCTGCCGAAGCCCCAACGCGACATTGCGCCAGACCTTCTTCCACGGCAGCAGCCGCGCATCCTGGAACACCACCGCGCGCGAGTCTGGAACCGTGACATCCTGCCCGGTCGTCGGATCGAGCCCGGCCAGAGTGCGCAGCAACGTGGTCTTGCCCGAGCCGGACCGGCCAAGCAAGGTCACGAATTCCCCCGGTGCGATGTCGAGGTTCAACCCCGCAATGACAGTGTCATCGCCGAAGCTGCGACTGAAGTCCCGCAGGCGGACGACCGGCGGCGTCATGTAGAATTCGGGCGCTGTTGCGCGGTGCGGACCGATCTTACGGGCGTCCATGGCTGGGTTCTCCGGATAAGGTGCGGATCTGGGCGTCATTGCGAGACGATGCTGGGGCGCCACACCAGGGCGCGGTTTTCCACGGCGCGCACCAGGGCGTCGGCGGCAAGACCAAGCACCGCGTAGACCATCAGGCAGACCACGATGATGTCGGTCTGCATGAAGTCGCGTGCATTGTTGATGAGATAGCCGAGACCGGCCGAAGCGTTGATCTGTTCGGCAACGACCAGCACGAGGATGGCGACCGACAGGGAATAGCGCAGCCCGACCAGCAGCGAGGGAAGCGCGCCGGGCAGAATGACATGCCAGATCTGCTCGGCACGGCTCAAGCCGAAGCTGCGCGCACCCTCCAGAAGCCGCACGTCCACGCTGCGGATGCCGCTATACAGATTGAGATAGACCGGAAAGATCGCTGCGAAGGCGATCAGGGCGATCTTGGGCGTTTCGCCTATCCCGAACCAGACGATGAACAGGGGTGTCAGCGCCAGCGTCGGGATCGTGCGCTTGATCTGCATGATCGGATCGACCGCGACCTCTCCTTGCCGCGACAGCCCGGCGACCAGCGCCAGCACGACGCCAATGCTGATCCCGATCGCGAGTCCGATCGCCACACGCAGGAACGAGACCCAGAGGTTGTTCGAAAGCTCCCCGGAGAGCGCCATGTCCAGCATGGTCGACAGCACTGTCGATGGCGCCGCCAGAGTGCGTTCGGGAATGAGGCCGCACCGCGATCCCAGCTCCCACAGCAGCAGGAACAGCAAGGGTGACAGCCAGCGTGCGCTGCGCAGCTTTTGGGCCAGCGCTCCGAACGAGAGGATGCGGGAGGATGGGTGGGCACTCATTGGTGTCTTCTCGGATATGGCATCCGCGGAAGAGACATCGCATTGTCTACTAATTCAATTGAGTTTTGACGAAAGGCCTATCAGCCGCGCTCATAACGCAGGGAAACCGCGGATTTTCGTAGCTGAATCGTGCAGCAAGCGGGGTGAATGCCGCCCGCCGCTTCCTGAGCAGCCACACAAGCATTGCCATCAGCGGGACAAACTCTACTAATTTGGTTGAGATAGCGCGCGCCGCTAGGTTCGCGTCGATGCCCTCTCTGAACGAGTGATTCTCACATGCCTGTAAATCTGCCGACCAACCTGCTGCGCAGCTTCGTGACGATCGTCGATACGGGCTCGATGCTCAACGCAGCGGAACGGGTCTTCGTGAGCCAATCCGCACTGAGCCTGCAGATCAAGCGTCTGGAGGAGCTGCTCCAGCAGGCCCTGTTCCACCGCGACGGCCGCCGGCTCACGCTGACCCCTTCGGGTGAGCTGATGCTGGAATATGCCCGCAAGGTGCTGAACATTCATGACGAGGCCGTCGCCGCCGTAACCGCGGGCCATTTCACCGGGCCTGCGAGAATCGGCATGGTCCAGGATTTCGCCGAGATGCTGCTGTCCGGGCTTCTGGCCCGCTTCGCCGAATTGCATCCCGAGGCGCAGCTCTATTCGCGGATCGCCGGAACCGCGGAATTGCTGGGCCAGCTTGAACGTCGTCAGTTGGATATCGTGCTGGGCTTTGCCGCGGCGAGCGATCCGGGCGCCATCGCCAGTGCGCCCATGGCCTGGTACGGCAATCCCGATCTTGCCCGGAAAACCGTGGTGCAGCTCGCCGTGCTGGAGCCGCCCTGCCGCTTTCGCGAAGCGGCGATCCATGCTCTGGAGGAAGCCGGGCGGCCCTACCGGATATCTGTGGAGACGCCCAACCTCACTGCCTTGCGCGCGGCTGTCGATGCCGGGCTCGGAGTGACCTGCCGCACGCATCTGTTCCTGCGTGACGCGCCGCTGGAAGATGGAGACTTGCCCGCCCTTCCCAACGTTTCATGCATTCTCCAGACCGCGCCGAACCTGGACGGCCCGACAAGCCAGCTGGCCAGCCTGGCGCGCGAAGTCGTGGCCGCGCTGTAGACCGCCAAGCCCTTATTGAAAATTATCAAGGGTGCGACTGCGCTTCTTGTTATCGCCGCCGCGGCGCCCCGCCTAGCCTTGCCCCCGGACATCCATCCGGAGGGAAAGAATGACGAAGAGCCTCAAGGATCGTTTCACCGAGCTTCAGGCCGAGCGCGCACGGACATGGAGCGCCGAGCAGCTCGAGCGAAACGCTGCGCAGCGCCGCGAACTGGCCAGACGTCACGCCCCCGCGACATTGCCGCGCGCGGGTGACGTGATCGCGCCTTTCCGGCTCATCGACCAGGATGGAGGGGAACTCACCCGCGACCAGCTTCTCGCAGAGGGACCGGCGGTGCTGGTGTTCTTCCGCTTCGGCGGCTGCCCGGCCTGCAATATCGCCCTGCCCTATTACAACGAAACGCTATGGCCCGCGCTTCGCGAGCAAGGCGTTCCACTCGTTGCCGTCAGCGCGCAGATCCCGGTCGATCGGGCGCTGATCGAGCGCCACCAGCTTGGCTTCACCGTCGCCAGCGACCCCGGCTATGCACTGGCGAGAGACCTCGGCATCACGTTCCTGCCCGAAGAACAGCCTGAAGTCGCGCCCGGCCAGGAATGGATAGGCTCGACACTCGGCACGTTCAGTTACGAAATCGACCAGCCTGCCGTCCTGGTGCTTGGCAAGGACGCGAAGGTCCTGTTCTTCGAAGCGAGCCCGGATTGGCTGCAACGCACTGACAGCGAAACGATCCTGAGCGCCCTGGCAAGCCAGGGAGCAAGACTCGGGCACTTCGGCGAACCGCTTGATGTGCAGTCATCCTTATAGAAAGCGCGCCGGGGCCAGCGAATGGCGAACTTGAACACAGACGCATATTCCGACTCTGCCTGCGTTGCTGCCCTTGCCTGTTATGCGCTCACGGTGGCCGCTGCGGTCCCAAGGATGATCTCCGTCATCGCTCACGCCCGGTCAGCCCTTCCGCTACAAGACCGCCATTGGCGCCGATTTGTTCGGAGCGCCTTCGCGCGCTCCCTCATCGGTCGGAAATCTGGCGTCGATTCCTCCGTGAACACCTTCCGCTTTTGGGGAAGGCGCTGGCGGCCAATTAGGCAGGGAAAGGCGGCGGGTCCTAGGGCAAATCCGAGCGCCCCTCCGCCATCACCCTTCTTCAGCACACCTCGCATCAAGGCAGCCTTGCGGAGAGTGCCTCTCCCCGCAAGAACGGGGCCGTTACTGCCCGACGCCGCGCAAGGGGCCGGTGCCGTTGAACTTGCCCGCCTGATAGTCGCGGATGGCCTCGCCGATTTCCGCCTGGGTGTTCATGACGAAGGGACCATGGGCCACCACCGGTTCGCGGATCGGGTCGGCGTGGCCGAACAGGAGTACCGCATCGCTTTGCGCCTCGATCGAGAGGGTGTCGCCATCATCTCTCACGGTGACGAGATGCCAGGCGTTCACGGCCTCGCCGCTGACCGAGACGCTTCCAGATACGACGTAAAGAAAGACGCTCCGCTCTTTGGGAGCCGGCAGGTCGATCCGCGCGCCGGCGGTCAGACGCACGGTCGACATGAACACGCCGGTGAGCGACGGGATCGGCCCGGCGAGGTCCCCATACGTGCCCGCTATCAGGCTCAGGCTACCCTGCCCTTCGGCGATCGGGATCGCGGGAATGCCGTCGGCCTGAACGCCGGTGTAGCGCGGAGGTGACATCTTCAGATGCGACGGGAGATTGACCCAGAGCTGGAGGATTTCCAGGGCACCGCCCGCTTGTTTGAAACTGGGCGGCGACACTTCCGCGTGGATCAGGCCGGAGCCTGCCGTCATCCATTGCACGCCGCCCGCTTCGATGATGCTTTCATGGCCGCCCGTGTCGTGGTGGGCGAGATTGCCTTCGAGAATGAAGGTCACCGTCTCGAAGCCGCGGTGCGGATGCGGACCGAAAGGCAGGCCGTTGTTTCCGGGCTGATAGACCTGCGGGCCATGATGATTGAGGAAAAGGAACGGATCGACCTGATCGAGGCCCAGTCCCGGCACCGGCCGCCGGGTGACGAGGTCAGCGATATCGTCGCGGCGGGCGGGATGGATGCCGGCAACGGAACGGCTGGTCATGGGAATTCCTTTTTGGAAAGCACGCGGCGCAAAGCGCTGGTCTTGCTTCGTGAGGTCCGAACGCGGTTCTGATGCTCCGGATAGCAGGAGGACCCGTGATGGCAATCCATTGCAGCTTGATGGCAGGGTCAGGCGGTATGGCGGGGACCGTTCGCCCCATCATTCGAACGGCCTGTCGCCCCTGTCATGACCGCGTTATGTCTCAACGGCCAGCGCGGTTCGGTGTGTCCCGAAGGAGGTCCGATGCTCCCCCGCGTCCTGATACCGTCTGCCCTCCTGCTGCTGGCTTCTGGCCCGGCCGCCGCCGCGCAGTCCGAACCGGCCACCCGCTTTCACCGGGACCCCGCGCTCCTTGCCGAGAAGGAGGCGAAGATCGTCGCCCTGTTCGGGCAGAAATCGCCGCAGGCCGGGGCGGAACTGGAGAAGCTGTTCCGGGAAGACATCATCGCCAAGGTCCGGCCCGCCTATGGGAAACTCGGCTTCGATATCGAAGACGTGGTGGATCTCGTCTCCGCTTACTGGATGGTCGCCTGGCTGGCCGCAAACGGCATTGTCGATGACAGCCTCCCCGATCGCGAGACAGCGCAGGCAGTGCGGGCGCAGATGCGCACGGTGATGCTCGCCAATCCCGGTTTCGCCGCCCTGGACGCCCGCGGGCGGCAGGATATCGGAGACACCATGCTGCTCCAGGCGCTGCTTGCCGAAATCCAGATGCAGGCCGCAGCCACGCAGGGCGCCGCGATGAAACGGCAGGTGAGTGACGCCGTCCAGGCGCAGGCCGCCGCTCTGCTCAAGGTGGACATGCGCCGCATGTCGCTGACGGCGAAGGGCTTCGCCGGACAAGGCGCACCATCGGCAGCGGGAACGCCCCGCCGCCCCCTGCCCGGACACCCGTGCGGGCGTCAGGGATGTATGCCACGAGCAAAGCTGCCGGCCTGTATTTTCGCGCGATTTCGGGCGGCGGCGGGGTCGACTGGGAGCCGCTCGCATTCTTCGGCAACGGCGAGTACTGGGATATCGGCGCCACGCCGCTCGACGAGTTGAACGTCGCAGAGTCCAAGGCGCGCGAGCCGCACCGCTGGGGGCGTTGGCAGCAGGCAGGCGGAGGCTTTCGTCTGACCGGCAGCGACGGCCATTCGAACGACTACACGCTTCCCTCCGGCAACTTCTTTCCGGCCTTCTCCAGCGCACAGGGCGGCGCGACACTCTCCGGTGCCTATTCACGCACCAGTTCCAGCGGGCTGCAAGGCGGCGGAACGACAGTGACACTGTTCGTCGACAAGATCCGCTTCACGCCGGACGGTCAGTTCGTGGAGGGGTCCAACATGGGCGCGATGGGCAGCGGCGTTTACGCCGGGCGCAAGACTGGTGGCAGCGGGCGTTACCGGCTGTCCGGCACCACGCTGGAACTCACATATGCCGACGGGCGGGTAAAGCGGACGAGCTTCGCTTACGGCGCGACCGGGCGGCCTGCACACCCTTCGAAGGACATGGTCTTCATCGGCGGCGATACTTTCGTCACGGACTAGGCCGGCAAGGCGCACCCGCCATGCGAATGCCTTGCAACCGCTGCAAGGATTCCTGCGAAAGTGGCTCTTGCGGCTGGTCGGCGGCTTGGATTAGAGCCATGCCATGCTGATCGAAACCCAGGCTTGCGCAACCGGCTACCAGCGTGACGGCAAGCCCCCGCATGTCGTGGCCGCGCATGGTCCCGCCGCGAATGCTGCCGAGATTTCCCTATGATCGTTCGCCCCAAACCGGGCCTTTGGGATGTCGCTTTTGCTATCAGGGGATCGATCCTTCCCCGTATCGTCGGCAGGTTGGTGACGATCGCTGCCGTCAGCTGCCTGGCCGTCATGGCCGCCGGACAGCGGCAGGACCTGTTTTCCCGGATCGGCACCACGCCTTTCACGCTGATCGGCATCGCGCTTTCGATCTTCATGAGCTTTCGCAACAATGCCTGCTACGATCGCTGGTGGGAGGGGCGCAAGCTCTGGGGCTCGCTCGTGATCGCCGGCCGCTCACTTGCGCGCCGCGTCGTCACTCTCGAACATGCCGATCAACGCAAGTTGCTGATCGGCATGTGCGGCTTTACGGCGGGCCTTGCAGCCCGGCTGCGCGGAAGCGGGGAAACGGAAGAAATCGCCAGGCGCTGCGGGAGCGGGCCATGGGACGATGCCGTCAATCCCAGTGACAGCCTGCTTCGCGAACTGGGCCGTCACGGCCTGGAACTGGCGAGGGAGGGACGGGTTGGCGCGATCCACCATTCGCTCATCGAGGAACAGCTTCACCTGCTGGCGCAAGTCCAGGCCGGCTGCGAGCGCATTGCCCTCACCCCCGTTCCCTTCAGCTATTCGCTGCTGCTGCACCGCACCGCATATATATTCTGCCTGGCGCTGCCCTTCGCGCTGGCCGGTTCGCTGGGTTGGTGGACACTCCTTCCGGTCCTGCTGGTGAGCTACACCTTCTTCGGACTGGATGCGCTGGGCGATCAGCTCGAGGACCCCTTCGGCCTCGAACCCAACGACCTCCCGCTCGACGCCATGGTGCGCACCGTCGAGCGCGAGATGCTGTCGGCCCTGGGAATGACCGACCTGCCCGATCCGGTCTCCCCGGCGAACTACGTGCTGCGCTGATCGCCGGGCAGGGTTGCACCGCTTTCAGCCCGCTTTTCGCGCGAGTGCAGGCCGGCGATCGTTGCCGGCCTGCCCTGCTTTCCGGTTTGCGCGATCGGTCAGAGCTTGACGCGTGCCATCCCTGCTTCGTTGTAGCGCGGGCCGGCCGTTCGGCCGCTGGGTGCCGCAGCCTCGATCACGGCCAGATCCTCGGCAGTGAGCGTCACGTCGGGGGCTCCCGCGCTGTCGCGCAGAGTTTCGCTGCGCTTGAACCCAGGGATCGGGACGATATCGTCCCCTTGCGCCAGCAACCACGCCAGCGCGACCTGGGCATTGGAGACACCGTGCCGCTGGGCCACCGAGCGAACCGCATCGACGATCGCAAGGTTCTTCGGCATGTTCTCGGGCGAGTAGCGCGGATCGTTTCGCCGCCAATCGCCCGCCGGAAGATCGTCCAGGCTGCGAATGCCGCCGGCCAGGAAACCCCGCCCCAGCGGGCTGTAAGGCACGAAGCCGACGCCGTTCTCACGGCAGGCATCGAGGATCTCCCCTTCCACATCGCGCTCCCAGATCGAGTATTCGCTCTGCAGCGCTGCAATCGGATGCACCCTGGCGGCCCGGCGCACCGTATCGGCCGCCGCTTCGGACAGGCCGATGTGGCGCACCTTCCCCTCCTTCACCAGTTCGGCCATGCCGCCGATGGTCTCCTCGATGGGGACGTTCGGATCGACGCGGTGCTGGTAGAACAAGTCAATGGTGTCGATGCCCAGGCGCTTCAGCGATCCCTCGCAGGCGCGCCGCGCGTTTTCGGGGCTGCCATCGACGTGGGTCGGCGTATCGCCATCCCAGCGCATGGCGAACTTGGTGGCGATGACCAGCCCTTCGCGCCTGCCCTTGATGGCAGCGCCGACCAATTCCTCGTTGCGGAACGGCCCATACATCTCGGCCGTGTCGAAGAACGTGATGCCAAGGTCGATCGCCTCGTGGATGGTGCGGGTCGAAACCGCGTCATCGGCGAGGCCATAGTTGATGTTGCCTTCGCGGATCATCGGCATGCAGCCGACACCGATCGCGGATACCTTCAGGCCTTGGCCAAGAGTGCGGTACTTCATGTTGTCGTCTCCTCTGTTCGGGCCCGGCGTCAGAAACGCTCGCCGACCATCTCTTCGCTTTTCGCCCAGAGCGCCTTCGCGTTGTCCGGATCGAGCGCATAAGGCTGCACGCCGCCGCGCAGGCCTTCGCTCTCCTGGACTTCCGCGACCCGGCAGTCCTCGCAGTAGCGCCCACCGATCTGCGATGGTTCGGCCACCACCGCCGACCAGAGCGTGGTGGCCGCGCCTTGCGGTATCGACTTGTAGACCAGCGCAGAGGCGCCCGCCGCTTCCAGGCTCGCGCCGATCGAGGCGACGAGCGCCTCCTTTTCGTCCTGCGTCATGTGGCGGGACAGCTCCGTATCCCAGATCACACCCGGATGGACGGCCGCGGCGCGTATGCCCCTGTCGCGATGCCGCCTGTCGAACTCCACGGCGAAGAGGATGTTCGCCGTCTTCGAGCGTCCGTAGCCGAGCCAGGGATCGTAGTCGCCGCGCTCGAAGTTCGGGTCCTCCAGGTCGACGTTGCCATAGCGGTGCCCGGCCGAGGACAGGTTCACCAGCCTGCCCCCTTCGCGCAGCAAGGGAGCGATGCGGTTCACGAGCACGAAATGGCCCAGGTGATTGGTGCCGAACTGGGTCTCGAACCCATCCGCGGTCTGCCCGAAAGGAGGCGCCATCACGCCCGCGTTGGCGATGACGATGTCGAACGGCTGTCCCGCCTCATTCAGGCCGTCCGCACAGGCGCGCACGCTCGCAAGGGATGCCAGATCCAGTTCGACCAGGCTGAAGCTGCCGCCGCCGGTCTCGGCTGCCGCACGCACCTGCTGGGTCGCCCGCTCGGCCTTGGCCAGATCGCGCACCGCGCCGACCACTTCGGCACCGTGGGCCACCAGCGCGCGGCAGGTCTCTATGCCGATGCCGGCAGAAGCGCCCGTCACGAGCACGCGCTTGCCGCGAAGGTCGATCCCGCCAAGCACCTCGTCGGCGGTCGAAGTCTCTCCGAAAGGATGGGTCATGATTGTCTCCGGTTCGTGGCGCTCACCACTTGAGACGGTGAGGCCAGGAGGCGGATATAGGGCGCGGCCCCTTGCCCAGGGTGCCCGATCGTCTCAACGCCTTGCCCAATCCTATCAGCGCGGTTGCATCACCCCGCAGGCAGCCCGATAATGACGTTCATGCAGGACACGCTCAATCGCATGTGCCGGCGCGTGGAGCGCCATATTCCCGGGCCCTCCCGCGATATGCCCGCAGACATGCCGGTGCCGCGCCTTCGCGTTCACATGGCATGCGAAGCCGGGGGAACGATCAGCAGCCGGTATGAACCGATGATCTGCCTGGTCCTGCGCGGCGCCAAGCAAGTGACCATCGGCAATCGCGTGCTGCGCTACGATGCCGCAACCTGCTTCGTGACGTCGGTTGAGGTCGCCGCCGTCGGTTGCGTGACCGAGGCATCGCGCGAGCGCCCCTATATCGTCACGACCCTTGCACTCAACCGCGAAGTCCTGGCCGAGCTGCTTGCCGAACTGCCGCGCTCGTCCGGGCCATCGGAACCGGCGGGTCCGCTGGCGGGCTTCGGCGTGGCACCCGTGACCCGCGAAATCCTGGATGCCTGGGAGCAGCTTCTGGCCCTTCTTGACAGTCCGGCCGACATCCCGATCCTCGGTCCGGCCCGCGAACGCGAGGTGCTCTACCGCCTGCTCCAGAGCGGCCATGGCGGAATGCTGCGCCAGATCGGGCGCGAGGACAGCCGCCTCTCGCGCACGCGCCGCGCAATCGAATGCATTCGTCGCAATTTCGACCAGCCGCTGCGCACCGAAGCGCTCGCCGAAATTGCCGGGATGAGCGTTCCTTCGTTTCACCGACACTTCAAGGCCGCCACGGGCATGAGCCCGTTGCAATATCAGAAGAGCTTGCGCCTCCAGACCGCCCGGCGCCTGCTCACGGCCAGCCCGGACGCCGCGCGCGCGGCATTCGCCGTCGGCTACGAGAGCGCCTCGCAGTTCAGCCGCGAATATGCCCGCCAGTTCGGCTCGCCGCCGACGCGGGACGCCGCCCGGATGCGCGAGGCGACCTCCGAGCGGTTCGATCTGACGTGATTTCCAGCCTCGGCGTGACAGCAAGCTTGGCCGCTCTCCGAACGGTTGCCTGCTCGCTCGCCGCGCTTTCGTTCAGCGAAGATCCTGCGTGAGCTGCCAGCAGCCGTTCTGCCATGCGAACAGATAACCGGCCGGCTTGCCAATGTGCCGCTCGACCGTCCAACCGTCACCCTCTTCATCGTCCCGCAGGATCGCAGGCTGATAGGTGAACCTGTAACTGCCATCGGGCAGGTCCTCGAATTTCACATCCAGCGCGGTGTAGGGCTGGCTCGGATCGGCTTCCCAGCGCTTGACGGATGCCGTGTCGGCGAATTGCCAGTCGACATGCGAAACGTTGAAGATCCGGTAATTGCTGGCGGGAAGGTTGGTACCGGACGCCTTGGCGGGCTGGCGAAACGCGCGCTGTTCGACGGCCGGCGCAGTGTATTTCGCGCGCACCGCCGGCGAGGCGATGAAAGCGTCGAGGAACTGAACGAATTCCTTTTGCGAGCAACCGCTTTTCGCCTGGGCCATCGCCTCGGCCATGTCCGTCTGGGTCTCGGCGAAAGAGGCCTGGGCCGTACCCAGAAGCGCGAGGGTCGCCGCGGCGCACGTCAAAACGGAATATCGCCCGAGGCCGAAAGGTCTAGTCACGGTAAAACTCCCTATTCATGAGAAAAAACCCGGCACACTTGCTGCGGGGCCAATTGCTGGAATTTGATGCCGAGCGCGATACTCCCGCGTCAGGACAGGTCCAGGTTTTTGGCAAGAAGCAGATGAGATGAAGCGTGGCGTGGCGCCGTTCAGTCGCGTGAGGTGGTCCGGTCTTTCAGGTAGTCGATTGCCGATCAGCTATTATGGCGCCACAGTTCCGATTGGTTGCTCCAACGACATGGGCGGGTTGGAAAACCAGGCGGGGCCGTTGGTCGTCATGTGGAAGCAGTCTTCGAGCCTCACGCCGAACTTGCCGGGCAAATAGAGCCCCGGCTCGTTCGAGAAACACATGCCCGGGGCCAGCGCCGTCGTTTCGTTGTGAACAAGGTTGACCGGCTCATGGCCATCGAGGCCGATGCCGTGGCCGGTGCGATGCGAGAGGCCGGGCAACCGATAGCGGGGACCGAAGCCGCGCTTCTCGTAGAAAGCGCGAACGGCATCGTCGACACGGCCCGCAGGCAGTCCCACTTGCGCGGCATCGAAGGCAATCTGCTGGCCTTCGTGGACGGTATCCCATATCGCGCGGACCTCGGACGGCGCCTTCCCGAGAACGAAAGTGCGCGAGACGTCCGACTGGTACCCTTCGACGGTACAACCGCAGTCCATCAGGATCACCTCGCCCTCCCGCACGGTCTGCGGTTTATGCGACCCGTGCGGATAGGCGGAGGCCTCGCCCAGCAGGACCAGCGAAAATTCCGGCGTGCCGCCCAGCTTCACCGTCGCCGCGTCCATCAGTGCGCCGATCTCGTGTGGGGTCATGCCCGCCCTTATGCGCGGCCAGACCCAGCGATAGGCCGCGATCGTCACTTCGGTCGCCTTCGTCATCAGCGCGATCTCGGCGGGCGTCTTGATCATGCGGCAGCCGCGCACGACCGGGTTCGCGGAAACGATCCTGATTCCCGAAGCGTGTTTGGAGAGACCGTCGCTGGCAAAGAAGCGGACCGTTTCCTCGACGGCCACCGTGCCGCTGGAAAGACCGCGCTCCTTCAGCGTAGCGGCGATGAGCGCAATCGGATCCTCGTCTTCCTGCCAGACGCGGACGTCCGCCGGGATCGCCAGGGTCTCGCGCACCGAGGGTTCCTCGAAGAACGGAGTGACGATCACCGGCTCGCCCTTCTGGAAAAGCAGCGCTGCCGTCAGGCGTTCGCTGCGCCACCATTCGATGCCGGTGAAATACACTAGGCTCGCGCCAGGTTCGATCAGGATGGCATCGATTTCATGCTCCCGCATCAGCCTTCGTGCGCGTTCGAGACGCCCTTCGCGTTCGGAGCGCGAGATGGGAGCCGCATCGGAGGTGATCTTGCGCAGATCGCTGGTGTCGATGTCGGCCAGCAACGGGCCGGGCAGCAGCATGGAGATCGCCAGCGCGCCTCCACCAAGGATCAGGCCGCGGCGATCGGATCGAAGAGAAGTGCTCATGCGAAATCATGGCACAGGATCGATAGCCGTCAAGCCGGCAGTGCCGTGCGGTTCAGGTGCCGGGCGATGGACCGTCCTGCCCTCGGTCATGCGCCTTGAGCAGGGCGTCGAAGGTCTCTTCCAGCTGGGCACGATAGGCGCCATGAGTCACGATGTAGCGCTCGTTCGCCAGCAGATCGGGGAGGATATTGCGCGCGGCATGTTCGGCCGTTGCCACATGGTCCGCCGAGATCATGCCTCTGCTCTTCATCATCGCGTCGATATCGTCTCGCCTGATCTCCATCTCGCCCATCTCCCGGGGCCGCGCCAAGGCGCTGCTTTCCAGATGCCGGGTCGCCATGCCCGCGGGGAACGCTATCGAAACGCCGATGCGCTCCCCGGCCAGTTCCATCCGCAAGGTCTCGGCATAGCCGGTCACCGCGTATTTGGAGGCGGTGTAGGCTCCCATGCGTATGCCGGGCGTCAACGCCGCCGACGACGACGTGACGAGAATACGCTTCGGGCCCTTCGAGCGGCGGATGAGGGGCAGGAAGGACTGGACCGTATGGATGGTGCCCATGACGTTGACGTCGAGCACCCAGCGCCATTCCTGTCCCGTCAGCCGCTCCAGCGGGCCGAACTGCTGCACGCCCACGTTCGCGCACAGGATCGAGCAGTTCCCGAAGCGATCCGCCACGGCTTCGGCCGCAGCCTGTACGGCGCCGGCATCCGCGACATCGACACGCAGGCCCATCGCCTCCCCACCTTGGGCGCCAACGCGGTCTGCCACCTGCTGCGCGGCGCTGCCGTCGATATCGAGAGCCGCGATCTTCATGCCCGCTTCGCGAAACCGGTCCACCAGCGCCGCGCCGAACCCGGAACCCGCCCCTGTCACTACAGCCGTGCAGCCCTTCAGTTCGTCGGTCATTGCGCTCTTTCCTGAGATGGATCGGTCCGGGCCAAAGCGCGGCGGCTTTCGGCGGAATTATGGTCGTGCGGGTCGCCGCAAGGTCGCCTGCCGCCCTGCCAAAGGCTACATCCACGTCCCGCCGTTCACGTTGATTTCCTGGCCCGTGATGTAGCTTGCCTTGTCGGAGCACAGGAATTCGCAGGCGTTCGCGATGTCCTCGGGTGTGCCTGGGCGGGCAATCGGGATGGCCTGGGCGATCACCTCCAGCGGGGGCACTTCTCCCGAGTTCACCCCGGCGCGGGCCAGCGGCGTATCGACCAGCGATGGGGGGATCGTGTTGACCGTGATGCCGTGAACGGCGAGTTCGCGCGCCAGCGAACGGGTGAGCCCGATCACCCCGCCTTTCGAGGCCGCGTAATGCGCACGGTCCTGCGCGCCCGACTGCGCCGCCTGCGAGGAGATCGTCACGATCCTGCCCCACTTGCGCGCCACCATGTCCGGCGCGGCAAGCTGGACCGTGTGGAACACGCCGTTGAGGTTCACATCGATCATCCGCTGCCAGGTCTCGACCGACATCGTGAGGAAGTCTGCCGAGGCGGAAATGCCCGCGTTGGCGATGACGATGCTGATCGGGCCGAGGCTGCGTCGCACCGCATCGTAGGCGGCGGCCATATCGTCCCGGTTGCCCACGTCCGCGCGAAGCGGCAGCACGTTCGCCCCCTCGGCCCGAAGCACGCCCGCTTCGCGCTCCAACGCCTCTTCCTGCCGGTCGAGCATCGCCACGGGATGACCGTTCCTTGCGAAGAGCCGGCAGATGCCGAGCCCCATTCCCGATGCGCCGCCGGTGACGACGACGACGCGATCCTTGTTCGTTTCCCTGGTCATGATCCTATCCCGTTCAGGCCGGAGTGAGCTTGAGGTTCAGCGAGGCCAGGCCGCGAATGATGAAGCTGGGTTCGTATTCCAGCTTGCGCGCGCCTCTTGGTCCGTGGATCGTTTCGTCGAGGTCGATGTCACTGGTGCGGGACAGGAATTCCTCGAAAATCGCGCGGACTTCCACCCGCGCCAGCGGCGCCCCGGCGCAGACGTGCGCGCCGCGCCCGAAAGCGAGGTGTTCCTTGATGCGCGGGCGGCCGAGGATGAGCTTCCCGGGATCCTCCCAGCGCCGGGGATCGCGGTTGGCGGCGGCAAGGGCGATGAAGATCTTTTCTCCCGGACGCACATCGAAGCCGGCGATCTGCGCGGGCTTCTTCACCAGCCGCGCGGTCATCTTCGTGGAACCTTCGAGGCGCAGCACTTCCTCGAGAAAATCGGGAATGAGCGCCGGATCGGCGCGGAGCCGTTGCTGCAGCGCCGGCATGTCGACCAGATGGCGCATGGCATTTCCAAGCAGCTTGGCGCTGGTGTCCTGCCCGGCGCCGAACAGGAACGTCGCAAGCCGCACGATCTCCATCAGGTCGGGCTGCGATCCGTCCGGATAGGCGGCGGAGGAGAGTTCGCTGAGCACGTCCCCGCGCGGAGACTGGCGCCGGTCGGCCACGTACTGCGCGAAATACATGCCCATGAGGACCAGCGGCTGGTTCTGGGCCGCGAGATCGTCGGGATCGAGACTGCCCGGAGGCGGACCGGCGTCGATGGCGTCCATGAACACCTGCCGGTCGTCGGCCGGAACGCCCAGCAGATCCGCGATCACGAGGGTCACGAAGGGCGTCGCGATGTCCTTGATGAGTTCGCAGCGCCCGGCCGCGACCGCGTCCCCGACCAGCTGGCCCGCCAGCTCGGAAATGAACGCTTCGTTGGCCCGCAGCTTCGAAGGCGTGAACAGGCGGCTGAGGATCGAGCGAGAGAACGTGTGCTGCTCGCCGTCGTAGGCCACCAGCAGGTCGCCGCCCACGAAGCCGCCGCGATGGGCCTCGATCAGGGGCGAGAGGTCGTCGCCCCCGGCCTCGAACGGCAAGGGCGCGGCAGGCCCCTGCGGCGCAATGACCGACGAATAGTCATCCGTGTTCTTCAGAACTTCCAGCGCCTCTTCGAACCCCGTGACCAGCACGATGTCGCGGCCGGGAAGGCGGTAGACGGGGCCACGCTCGCGCGCCGCTTCGAAGTAGGCGTAGGGATCGAGGAGAATATCGTGGTCGGTGAAGTAATCACGTTCGGCGAGCTGAGTCATGGATAACTCTCCCGTTGTTCAGGTGGATCCTGGCGTCCCGGCCGGGTGAACCGGCCCCTGCGCGATGCAGCCGGACGGCGGTTCGGAAGGAAAAAGAAGGGCGGCGCAGTCTGGAGGTAGAGTCATGAAAACGCGCCGCCCTCCACCGGACTAGAAGCTGTACCGGAGACGCGCGCCGTACGTTTGCGGCTCGCCCAGGTTCGCCACCTCGAACCCGGCCACTGCGAACAGGCCCGGGGTGAAGGTGTAGTAACGCTCCTTCGTCACGTTGGTCATGAAGAGCGACAAGTCGACCGGCGACCCGGCGATCCGGCGCCAATCGAAATTCAGGTTGAGCAGGTCGATGGGGGCAAGCACCCCGATGTCCCGCCCGCCGTTGGCGGCGATGCTGGCGGCATCGCGCGCGGCGTAATTGACCCGCTGCTTGCCGGTGTGGCTGTACGTCGCGCCCACCGAAACAGCACCCATGCCCTCGCCCAGTGGCAGCATGTAGTTCGCCGCCAGGACCACCTTGTGCTTGGGCGCCAAGGCCAGCTGGTCCCCGGGCAGCACGGTGGAGGAGACGATGTAGGGGTCTGTCGGGGGCAACTGCGGAAGATCGACCGACTTGATCCTGGTATTGAGGTAGGCGTAGCTCGCGTTGAGCGACAAGCCGTCGAACGGATTGAGACCCGCTTCCACTTCCACGCCATAGATGCGCGAGCGGCCCGCGTTCACCGGGCCTGCCGTGGCGGATACGCCGCCGTTGACAGCGGGATTGTCCGCGAAGCCGACCTGAAGCTGCTGATCGGAGAAATCGTTGTAGAACGCAGCGACGTTGAAGTTGCCTCTCACCGGGCCGCGGAAGCTGGACTTCAGGCCGATCTCGTAAGCGTCGACTTTCTCGGGACGGAATACCGAGAAGGCGACCGGCGCGTCCGACTTGATGCCGCCCGTGCGGTAGCCGCGCGCGTACTTGGCGTAGAGCAGCAGGTCTTCCACCGGCTTGAAATCCAGCCCGACCAGCCAGGTCGGCGCCGAGGATTTCTGCGAGAGCTGCAGCGCGCAATCGGGAAGGCTGGTGTTACCCCGCGTGCAACTGGCGGTCGGCGGTCCGACCGGCACCGGGAAAGTGGGGAACAGGTAGCTGATCTGCGCGGTGTCGCTCTGCTGCCGGTCCCAAGTATAGCGGATGCCTGCGGTCAGCTTGAGCTGATCGGTCAGCGCATAATTGGCCTGCGCATATGTGCCGATGCTGCGCGTGGTAAGGCGGCCTACGGTGTAGTTGACGCTGCCGGCCTGGATCGGCGGAATGATCCCCGCCACCACCAGCGGCGTCACGTTCGGATTGAGGTTCGCCAGGAAGCCGAGAATATCCGTGCACTGCAACTGCGCGATATCCGTGCAGTTGATCGTGTTGGGAGACTGCGATCCGGTCAGGCTCAGCGGCGCCGATCGCTCGTAGTAGACCCCGGCCTGCCAGGTAAGCCGCCCATCGCCCGAATTGCCCTGCAACTGGAATTCTTCAGTGAAGGTCGATTGATTGCTGAGCCCCTTTGCATTGGGCGCCGGGATCACGGTTGCGAAGTTGAACGGCACGCTGGGCAGGAAGCCGGGGATTGCCGGGGTGGAGAACTGGGTGCCGAACAGCGCGGAGCGCAGCGTCTGCTTCAACTGGGCATAGCTGGCGATGTTCTTGACCGTCAGGTGGTCCGATGCCTGCCATGTGGTCGTATTGATGACCTGCCAGGTCTCGGTCTTGGACTTGGCTCCCTCCACATCGCTTCGCGCCGTATAGAAGCCCTCGGCCTTGGCCTCGGCATCCGCAAGCTGGGCGCAGGCGAAATCGCCAAGCGCAACGCCGGGATTGCAGGCGATCAGTTTCTGGAGCGGGCCGCTCGTGTCCGACTTGGTGTAGGAGGCGATCATGTAGTTTTCGAGGTTCGGCGTCAGGTCTGCCACGATGCTGGCGCGGGCCGCCAGATAATCGATGTCGTTAAAGCGGGATGGCCCGATGCCGCTGGTGTTGCGCAGCCAGCCGTCCCGCTTCTGCCGGTCCACGCCCAGCCTCACCCGGAAGGTTTCCGCCACGGGGATGTTGACCACGGCCTGCAAACGCCGCTGGTCGTAATTGCCCAGAGTGCCCTCGACATAGCCCTCGAAAGCGGAAGTGGGCTTTTGCGGCACGAGCAGCACTGCACCGCCGGTGGTGTTGCGGCCGAAGAGCGTTCCCTGCGGCCCTTTCAGCACCTGCACGTTCTGCAGATCGAAGAAGCTGCCCGGCCCCGCGCCGTCCCCCGATGGAATGCTGGGACTGCCGCCGCGCGGCGCCACCACATCCGCGAAATAGTTGCCCACGGACGGCGCGGTGCCGATATCCTGAACGAAGCCGCGAATGGCGAAGGTGGAATTCTCGCTGCCGAAACTGGTATTCGCTGACAGGGAGGGCGTGAGTTTGGCCAGGTCCTCCGCATTGACGATGTTGGCCCGGGAGATCTCCTGCTGATTGAAAACGGTGATCGAGATGGGAACGTCCTGCAAACGCTCCTCCACCCGGCGGGCGGTGACGATGATATCTGCATTCGCGGTGGAGACGTTCCGGCCCGCGGCCTCCTGAGCGCCGGCGTTCGGTGCCAGCACCGAGGCGAGCGAAGTGGAAGCTATCAATGCGAAATAGCGCTTCTTTGTCATCAGTGATCCCATCCCGTTTTGTTTTTATCGGTGTGCTCACCAGTCTTGGCCGGTCTCGTCCCTTCTGGAATCTGCATTTTCCCGGGCGGCCATGCGCCGCGGATCGTGCCGCTGCGACGTCAATCGAAACGTCCCATCGGAAATTCCCGAAGTTCCCTTTCTCTCCCCACATGAGTCGTCTATGCGACTCATTGTCGCTTTGCGACTACTGGTCGCATAACGAGGTGCGAATGACGTCGTCAACCCGGAAAGACCCACGCCTGGCCCGCACGGACGAGGCGCTGGAACAGGCGCTGCTGACTCTCTTGATTCAAAGTCCGTTCGACCAGATCACGATCGTCGAAATCTGTCGGACAGCCGGAATTCACAAGGCAACATTCTTTCGCCGATACGAAAGCAAAGAAGCACTTCTGGATCAGATCGCGCGGGAGCAAATCGACCGGCTTGTCGCCATGACGTTGCCGGTCGGTCACAATTTAGCCGGTTTTACAGCGCTTTGTCTCTACGTCGAAGAACGCAGCGCATTGTGGACAGCTCTGCTGAACGGGGGCGCGGCGGGCGCGATGCGCGAGGAACTGCTCGCCGTGTCCCGCGCGCTGGTCAGCAAGGGCGGGCTGAGCGAAACCCGGCTGCCTGCCGATCTGGCGGCGGTCTGCACGGTGACATTGATCGTGGAGACGATTTCGTGGTGGCTTCACCAGCCCGAAGCCGAACGCCTCAGCCCCGCCACGCTTGCCGAGATGCTTCTGGACATGGTGGCGGCGCTTTCCCAACCCCGCAAATGAGCGGGAGTTGGCAGACTGGCGGGAGGATCCTCGGGGATCGCCTTCTCCGGCATGCTCTGACACATTATGCCGTGCCTTTCGAACTCCCGACCGAATGGAGAGACAGCGATGACGTCAGTGACATCCGGTTCCTGTCAATGCGGCGCGGTCCGGTTCGCCATCCACGGGCCTTTCGAGAACTTCTATCTCTGCCACTGCAGTCGCTGCCGAAAGGACACGGGATCAGCGCATGCGTCGAACCTGTTTTCGTCAAAGGCAGCAATAGTGTGGCATGGCGGAAGCGATCGGATCGTGCACTATCGCATTCCCGGGACGCGCCATGCCAGGAGCTTCTGCGCGATCTGCGGATCCGGCCTGCCGAACGTCCAGATGGACGGCGCCTTGCTCGTAGTGCCCGCGGGGTGCCTCGATGACGAAGTCGTCATCTCCCCGGATGCCCATATCTGCCTCTCCAGCCGGGCAAGCTGGGAGGACCGGACGGCCGATGTTCCCAGGCTGGCCGGCCTGCCGGAGTAGCCGCCACCCTCGCCTCTCTGCACGAACCGGGATGATGGCTCGGGAATGTCGCCGATGCTGTTACGGGGGGCGCCCAGGACAATCCGGACACCTCCCCGCTGCGCCCAAATCGCGACGCCGATCAAGCCATCGATTTTCGTATTTCTATATCGAAACCAGGTTGTTCCTGACCGCGTATCGAACCAGCTGGGATACCGAAACGAAGTTCAGCTTGTTCATCGCAGCTGCGCGGTGGGTTTCGACGGTCTTCGCGCTCACACCCAGGATATGGGCGACTTGCTTGTTCATCTGCCCTTCGGCGACGAGCTGGACCACCTGCCGCTCGCGGCAGGTCAGTGTCTGCTGCCGGAGATTTACAGGCTGGAAGAGCTTTTCCGCCACGAATTCGGACATGGATGAGGAAATATAGGCCTTCCCGAGCTGAACGTTGCGGGCCGCGGCAACGAGTTGATCGAAGCTGTCGGTCTTGAGCACGATCGCGCGGACGCCGGCGCTGATATAGTCCATCACCAGATCGTCCGTGATGAACGATGTAAACAATATGATGTTCAGCGCCGGCAATCTCTCCCGCAGGCATCGCGAGAGATCGATGCCGTTGAGCGAGGGCAGGGTGTGATCAAGGATCACCAGATCGGGCTGAACCGTTGCCGCCAAATTCAGGGCTTCCCGGCCGTCCGCTGCATCGGCGACAACCTTCCATTGCTCCTTGCGTTCAAGCAGAGTCTTCACGCCTAAACGAAAAACTTCCTGCTGATCGACGACCATCACGCTCGATAGCTTCGTCGCCATAATCCACCTCGTCATATCGCGATTTGCAAAACTAGGGATGATTATTGGCGACCCCGATTCTCTAGGGATATTACCTAGGAGAGTGGAGTAAGGTTTCTCTATCCGGAAAAACCCCGATAGTCGGTTGTCTTTGATGTACAAGGTAAAGATTGCAGGCAAAGGACGAATTTAGAGAAAAATGGTTATCGGCATCGAAACCGATGAGCCGCCTCCCTGTCCTCGCCCCACTGCGTGACCGCGAAGTTCCGCGAAGATCAGGGCCAGGCCCCGGATACCGCCGGAATTTGCATGGGTCTTCCCGGATACAATGCCGAACCGTTCCCAATAGGCTGGCGTTTTCCAATGGAGCGCAGGCATGTCAGAAAACAATGTCGCGTCGCGCAAGGCTCTCGGCGAGACGGCCGCGGCCTATTCGCCGAAGGAGATCGCCCGGCGAACCGTCTATCGCCGCGCGGTCGAGGCGGTCATCTGGGGCATGCCCGCGGTGAATTTCGACCTGATGCTCCAGGCCTTCATCGCGGCAGGCGGCGCGGCGAACAAGGTGGCCTATTGGTCCAGACTGCTCGATGACAAAAACCAGACCCTGACGCCGAACCCCGACACGATCTACCTCAACCCCTTCTACGACACGCGGGATGGGCCGATGGTGCTGGAAATTCCGCCGGCGGAAGGCGGTTCGATCACCGGCAGCGTGGACGATTGCTGGCAGAATGCGATCGAGGATGTCGGCCCGGCGGGGTTCGACAAGGGCGAGGGCGGCCAATACCTGATCCTGCCGCCGGATCATGAAGGCACCGTGCCCGAAGGCTATATCGCGCTCCGTTCGGATACCTATCAGGGCTTCGCCATACTTCGCTCTAACGTCAAGAGCAGCGGCGAGGCGGATGTCGCCGGGGCCGTTGCCTATGGGCGGCGCATCCGCTTCTATCCGCTGGCAGACGCAGGAAACCCGCCGGAGACCCGGTTCGTCGACCTGGCGGGCATCCCCTTCGATGCCACGATCCCCTATGACGCCCGGTTCTTCCATTCGCTTGCCCGCATAGTGGATCGGGAACCCTGGCTCACGCGCGACAAGGCGATGATCGATCCGCTCCGCTCGCTGGGCATTGCCAAGGGCGCCGCCTTCGCGCCGGACGCCGACACCGCCGACCTGCTCGACAAAGCCGCCGACGAGGCGCTCGCCTGCCTGGACGGGCTTTACGAGGCCGCGTTCGATCCGCCTTTCTACACCGGCGGGCGATGGTCCCTGCCGGCGCTGAAGGAAGTCGTGGAGGGCATGCCCAGCTTTTTCGCCGATCCCGATTCCTATCCGGTCGACGGCCGGGGCGTGACGTATTCGATGGCCTATTTCAGCGCCAAGCATCTCGGCGCCGGGCAGTTCTATCTCATGGCGATCCGCGACCGGGATGGCGAGCCGCTGGACGGCGAGGCGCATTACACACTGCGAGTACCGGCAGACGCCCCGGTCGATCTCTACTGGTCGGCCACCGCCTACGACCGTGAGACCCATGCGCTCATCCAGGGCGTTCCGCGCGCCAGCCGCGCATCGAGCAGCCACGGCATCGGCAGCAATGCCGACGGATCGGTCACCCTGTTCTTCGGCCCCGAGGCGCCCGCAGGCAAGGAGGCCAACTGGGTCCCCACCCGGCCCGGCCGCGGCTTCGAAGTGCTGTTCCGTGTCTATGGCCCGCAAAAGCGGTTCTTCGAAAAGACTTGGGTGCTGCCCGACATCGAAAAGGTATCCGGACGATGAGCAAGATGCCGGACGGCTACACCGCCACGGAAACCCGCATCGGCGCGCTCTCGCTCGACCGCCAGGGATTGCCGGACCAGGCGGCGATCGACACGCTCTATGCCCAGCGCGATTTCCAGCGCGCCTGCCAATGCTATCTCTGGGCGCTGCCGATCGTCAGCTATGCCCAGTGGCAGAACCAGCATGAGACCGTGTTCGGCGCGAGGGACGGCGATGTCGTCCAATATGTCTCGGTGCGCGACAAGCTCGGGCTCATCACGGCCAACGCCACCACGCCCTATGTCCTGGGCTTTGCCGATACCGCGAAGACCGGTCCCTTGATCGTGGGCTTTCCGGCCGGGGAAACGGCGGGCGGCGCCGGCGATTTCTGGGAGCATTCCAGCAGCGATTTCGGCCTGACCGGCCCCGACAAGGGCAAGGGCGGCCGCTACCTCCTGCTCGGTCCGGGGCAGGAAGCGCCTGCCGGCGTGGAAGCCGATTTCGTCGTCCGGAGCCAGACGTTCAACGTTTTCCATGCCTTCCGCATCCTCACCACCGACCCTGCCGAGGCGGACCGCATCCTGCACGCCTATCAGGTCTATCCGGCGAGCGAGGCCGCAAACCCGCGCAAGACCCGCATCGTCACGCCCGATGGCCGGCCCTGGAGCGGCACCCAGCCTACCGGCATGGCCTATTGGCAGCGTCTGCACGAAATCCTGCAGGTGGAGCCGGTGAAGGAGGAAGACCGGCTGTTCATGGCGATGCTCAAGCCGCTGGGCATCGAGAAGGACAAACCCTTCCATCCGGCGGCCGATCAGGTCCGCGCCCTCACGGACGGTGCGCAGATCGGCCAGCTGATGGCGATGGCCAATTCGTTCGACAAGCGCTTCGAAACCGCGCGCTATGCCGGGCATTGGGACCGCGCGGTGAACGTCGGCATGAGCCAGCAGGCCGAGTTCTATTCGCAGCTCGATGAGCGCGCCTCGTGGTTCTACGAGGCGGTGGGCCTGTCGGAGGGGATGACCACCCATACCCCGGGCGAGGGCCAGGCCTATCTTTCCGCCTATCGCGACGCCCAGGGCCAGTGGTTCGATGGCGGCAAGGCTTATTCGCTGCGCGTTCCCCCGGAAGTGCCCGCCGGCCAGTGGTGGTCGGTCGCGCTCTACGATATCGAGACGCGCTGCTTCATCGACACGAAATACGACAAGGCCGAAATCGGATCGCGCAGCCATCTGGCCGCCGACCCGGACGGTTCGGTCACCCTGATCTTCGCGCCCGAGCCGCCTACCGGGGCTCCCGAAAGCAACTGGATCCCCACCGCCCCCGGCCGCGCCTGGTTCGCCTATTTCCGGCTCTATGCACCGCTGCAGCCCTATTTCGACGCCAGTTGGAAGCTGCCGGACATCACCGCGTCGTGACGCCGGGCGCGGCACATGTCTTGGGAAAATATCCCGCCGATCTGGAGTGTTCTCCCGATACCCGGTCGCCGCGGCCGCTGTGCACTCTTCTCGGCACCCAGCACGGATCCCGTGGATGTCAGCGGCGCGGCCGCGATCGATCATGAGGCAGAGATGAAAATCCTCCTGCGCAAGCAATGACCCTGCTCAGTGCCCTGAAGCTGGCGCTGGTGGCCAGCATCTTCCTGAGCGTTCTGGCCCTGGCGCTGCGCGCGCGGGCGGCCGACGTGTTCTATCTCTTCCGCGAATGGCGGCTGGGACTGCGGGCGTTCATCGCGATGTTCGTGGTGGTGCCTGCGGTGGCCATCTTCATCGCCTATGCCTTCGAGCTGAAACCGGCGGTGGAAATCGCCCTCATCGCGCTCGCGTTCTCGCCGGTGCCCCCGCTGCTTCCGAAAAAGCAGATCAAGGCCGGAGGCGCCGCGTCCTACACCACGGGACTGATGGTGGGCGCCTCGCTCGCCTCGCTTGTCGCCGCGCCGATAGGCATCGCGCTGGCGGGCCACGTCTTCGGGATCGAGACTCATGTGTCGGTGCCGGGCATCGTCAAGACGCTGGGAATGCTCATCGCCGTGCCGCTGGCCCTGGGGCTTCTCGCCCAGCGCCTGTTCGGGGAGAGTGCCCGCACTTTCGCCTCCGCACTCGGCCATTTCGCCTTGCTGCTGCTGGCCGCCTGCGCGCTCGTGCTGCTCTTCGTCATTGCCCCGGCGCTCTGGGCCGTGATCGGCGACGGGACGATCGTGGCGATCGTTGCCATGATCCTGGCCGGACTGGCGGCGGGCTACCTCCTGGCCGGACCCACGCCGGAGGACAGGGTAGCCCTCTCGCTCGCCGCCGCAGCGCGCCATCCGGGCATCGCCATGGGCATCGCGGCAGTGAACTTCCCTGACGAGAAGCTCGCACCTGCCGCTATCCTGCTGTTCTTCATCCTGAGCGCCGTGCTCTCCATGCCCCTGCTGCACCTGCTGGGAAAAGCCACGGCAAAGCCCTCCGCCTGAGCGGCCGGTATCGGGATGCCGTGGGCATCTCGATCAGCCTGCAGCCCGTCATCGCCTTGATCGTGACCCTGCCTCGACTGCCCTCCTCCTCCAACGGCACGGCCAAACCCTCCATTGCCGCATAATGAAACCATATTGCAAATAGCGGGATTTCATTTAGGCCAAGGAGAATAAGCCACGGCAGGAGAGGACATGCGGGTGCGCAAGACGGGCAGCAGGGCGATATTCTATGCGCTGACGACAGCCTTGGCGTCGATCGGCGCAGCTCAGGCCGCGCCGCGTGCGGTCACCCCACTCCCCGATGGCTGGCGCTTCATCCAGGCCGATCCGGAAGGCGCGGAAACGACCACGCTGGACGATTCATCCTGGCGGGTCGTCAGCGTTCCGCATGACTGGGCCATTGCCGGTCCGTTCGATCCCAATGCCAAGGCCGCAGGCGAGAACGGCTTCCTGCCGAGCGGCGTCGCCTGGTATCGCAGGACGCTGGATCTGCAGCCCCGGCCCGGACGACGCTATTTCATGGAATTCGACGGCATCATGGAGCGCAGCGGCGTCTGGGTGAACGGCCACCACGTCGGCTATCGTCCGATGGGTTATGTCAGCCAGCGCTATGACATAACGCGCCATCTGCGCACGGATGGACCCAACGTGATCGCCGCGCGGTCCGACACGTCCGCCGCCCCCTCATCGCGCTGGTACACCGGATCGGGCATCTACCGCCACGTCCGCCTGATCGAGACGGATGACGTGCATATCCCGCAAGGCGGCCTCTATGTGCGCGCGGCGGCGATCGACGATGGCAAGGCAACGATCGAAGCCACGGCCGAAGTGCAGAACGACAGCCCGGCCGCGGCCGGGGTGAAGGTCGAACTGCTGCTGACCGACCCCGAGGGGCGCGAAGTCGCACGGACCGTCACTCCGGCCACCAGCATCGCCGCCGGGCGGACCAGTATCCTGCCGGTCCGGATCGCCCTGTCCCGTCCGCGCCGGTGGGACACGAACGATCCCGCGCTCTATCGCGCCGCCGTCCGCGTGCTCTCCGCTGACGGCACGCTGCTGGACAATGAGGATGTCCGCTTCGGCATACGCGAAGCCCGGTTCGATCCCGCAACCGGCTTCTGGCTGAACGGCCGCAACTTCAAGCTGAAAGGCGTGGCGCTGCATCATGACGGCGGCGCGGTGGGGGCCGCCGTGCCGCTTGCCGTGTGGCGCCAGCGGTTGACCACGCTCAAGGCCGAGGGCGTCAACGCGATCCGCACTGCCCATAACGTGCCCAGCCCCGAATTCCTCGACCTGGCCGACGAGCTGGGGCTGATCGTGATGGACGAGCTGTTCGACCAGTGGAACGTCGCCAAGACGCCGGAGGACTATCACCTCTTCTTCGGAGACTGGCACAAGCGCGATACGCTGGACATGGTGCGCAGGGATCGCAACCACCCCAGCATCGTGCTGTGGAGCGCCGGCAATGAAATCCATGACACCGCCTATCCGGTGCAGGCCAAGGCAGCGCTGCGCAGTATCCTCGACATCGTCCATGCCGCCGATCCCTCGCGCCCGGTAACGATGGCGCTGTTCCGCCCGAACGTGACGAAGGACTATGACAACGGCCTGGCCGACATGCTGGATGTGGTGGGCCAGAACTACCGCGAAAACGAGCTGATCGCGGCCAGCAAGCAGAATCCGAAGCGCAGCATCGTCGGCACCGAAAACGCCCATAACCGCAGCAACTGGGTGCCCGTGCGGGACTACGCGCCCTTCTCCGGCATGTTCCTCTGGACCGGCGTGGACTATCTGGGCGAGGCGAACCGGTCCGGCTGGCCCAATATCCAGAACCCGGCCGGGCTGCTCGATCGCACCGGGCGGCAGAAGATCAGCGGCATGGAGCGCGAAAGCTGGTGGTCCGACCGGCCGGTGGTGCATGTCGTGCGCAATGCCGATCCGGCAGCCGCAGGCCCGTCTACCGATGGTGCGGGCGGTCCGAACCAGCCTGTCCTGCCCACCATGATCGCCGTCGCGACACCCAAGCCCAAAGTCGCGCTGTTCGACGACTGGACGCCGCAGGATCGCACGCCGCATGACGAAACGATCGAGGTCTACAGCAATTGCCGGCAGGTCGAGGCCTTCCTCAATGGCCATTCGCTCGGCACGCTGCCGATCAATGCCGATGCTTCTCCGCGGCGCTGGGCCGTGCGCTATGCGCCGGGCGAAGTGCGGGCCACCTGTCGCGATTCCGGCAGCGAGGCCGTGTCTGACAGTTTGCGGACAGCAGGCAAGCCGGTTCGCATCGCATTGACGCCGGATACGCCGACCGTCGGCTCCACGTTTGACGACATGGTCTACGTTCGCGCGCGGGTTGTCGATGCGAACGGCGTCACCGTGCCTTCCGCCGCCCAGCGCCTGCATTTCGCGGTCAAAGGCAAAGGGCAGCTGATCGCAACCGACAACGGCTCCTCGGTCGATCATACGCCCTTCCCTTCACCCGACCGCACGGCGCAGGGCGGCCTGGCCGTCGCTCTGGTGCGAGGCGCGGGCCAAGGCCGCTTCACCGTGACCGCCACGGCAGAGGGCCTGAAAGGCGGCTCCGTCGATCTGTCCGCAACCGAATGACGACGGGGATAAAGGCGAACAGCTCTGCCCTCGGCATTGCTTAGGACTGTCGCCATGCGCAGTCCTAAGCAGCCGTAATCCAGGTGCGTGGAGCGAAAGCCACCGAAAATCGCCTGAGGTGACGCATAACTGTAAGACCCGCCGCCTAGGGCGCCTCCAGCAATCCGGAGTGCGCCTTGAGCTGGCTACGTGAAATCGACCGGTGGTTCATGGTCGAAGTGCTGCCTCACGCAGCGGCCTATCGCGCCAGAGCCGCACACTTCTGCGGCCGGGACGAGGCGGACGACCTGGTTCAGGAAGCCTATGCACGCGTGCTCGCCGCGCCCGACTACCGGGACATCGCCTCGCCGCGCGGCTTCGTGCTCACCGTGGTCCGCAATCTCGCCCTGGAGCGGCTTCGCCGGGCCAACGTGGTGCGGATCGACTTTCTCGCCTCGCTCGACATGCTGGACGTGGCCGACCCGTCGCCCGACGCCTTCGCCGTCAGCTCCGGACGGTCCGAACTGCAGCTTCTCCTGCGCCTGATCGAGGAACTGCCGCCCCAGTGCGGGCGGGTACTGCACATGCGCAAGATCCAGCAGATGTCGCCGCCGCGCATCGCCGAAGAACTTTGCATATCGCTATCGACCGTTGAAAAGCATATCGCTAAGGGGCTTTCCCTTATCACGAAGGCACGCCGCGAGCGTGTCGCCCAAGCGGAGGAACTTTGTCCGACCGTTCCGAAATCTCTGAACCAGCCGCTGACCTGACCGACATCGCGGCCGGGTGGCTGGCTTCGCTCGACGCCGGAACGGCTGACCGGCGCGCGTTCGAGGCGTGGCGGGCGGCAGACCTGCGCCATGCCGTCGCGTTCGCCGAAGTGGCGAGCACCTGGCGGGACATGAGCGAACTGGCGCGGATTTCCGGCGATCCCAAGCCAGCGGTGCCGGACGATGCGCCCGCGCCTGCCCCGGACGAGCAACCGACCCGCCGGCGCATGCTGCGCATCGCCGCGGCGGCGGGCGCGATGGCCCTTGCAGGCGGCGGGTTCGCCATGCGTGCGGCCGCCCGCAACAGCGCCGAGACCCGGATCGGAGAGCGCCGCGCGATATCCGAGGTGCCGGGCCTCTCGGTGAACCTCAACACCGACAGCAGCATCTACTGGAAAGACGGCAAGTCACCCCGGCTCTGGCTGGAGCGCGGAGAGATCGGCATCCAGCTCGATCCGGGCCGGCGGCTCAGCCTGATGACGCCGGGCGGGACATTCCATCTGGCGCCGGGCGACTATAACGCCCGCCTTCGCGGCTCCAGCTGCGAACTCGCGGTGCTTTCGGGAAGCGGCACGCTGGACGATTCAGCCCGCCCCTTCCAGCCCGGCGACGTTGCTCTGGCCACGGCCGGGCAGGCGAACGTACGGCAGCGCGAGACAGACCTCACCCGCATCACCGCCTGGCGCCGCGATACGCTGGTGTTGAACGGCGAAAGCCTCGATTACGCACTGGCGGAAATGAACCGGTACTTGCGCGGCAAGATCGTCATCGGCGATCCCGACCTCTCGCGCCTGCGCATCGGCGGCACGTTCGCCACCACCAATCCCACCGAATTCCTGGAGGCACTGGGCACGTCTTTCGGCGTGAAGGCCACTGCCGGGGCCGATGGAAGCATCGTGCTCACTCATGCCTGACTCACCCCCCGACCCAGGTCGCTGAAAAAAATTCTGCCGCCGGATAGCGGTTTTTTCGCCCCCATCCATCCTTGCCCCGACAATCGCATCCAGCGGGGAAATTCCATGTTCAAGTATCTGACGACGACCGCCATCGTGGCGGCCGCGATGCCGGCTGCCGCCTTGGCGCAGCAGGCACCGATCCAGTTCGACATCCAGGCCTCGGATACGGCCACCGCACTCAACCGCTTCGCCAACCAGGCGGGCGTGCACCTGGTGTTTCCCTATGACGCCGTAGCCAATCGCCGGGTCGCCGCGCTGCGCGGCCGCTTCACCCGCGCCGAGGCCCTGCGCCGCCTGATCGCCGGGCAGGGGCTGGTCGTGGCCAGCGAGACCCCGAGCATGATCTCCCTCAAGGTCTCGCCCACCGAGACCCGCGATGCCGCACCTGTGACCGTGGCAGACGCGGGTGCCACCGGCCAGGACATCGTCGTCCTGGGACAGGGGCAATCGCGCCAGGTCCAGACCGTGTCCGTGGCAGCGATGGAGAAGACGACGGCCGGCACCTCCCCGCTGCGTTCGCTGGGCCGCCTGCCCGGCGTGAACTTCGATTCCTCGGACGCGCACGGAGCTTACGAGGCCGCCACGCAGCTTTCGATCCGCGGCTTCATTACCGACCAGATGGGCTATACCCTGGACGGCGTGCCGCTGGGCAACATGCAGTACCGCAACAACAACGGCCTATCGATCAACCGCGCGCTTCTCAGCGAGAACAACGGCGGCGCCACGCTGTCTCAGGGCAGCGGCGCGCTGGGAACGGCGTCCACCAGCAACATCGGCGGCACGGTCGACTTCACCTCCATCGAACCCACGGCGAAGTTCGGGCTCGACCTGCAGCAGAGCTACGGCAGCGAGGACTCCTGGCGTTCCTTCGTGCGAATGAACAGCGGCGACCTTGCATGGGGCGGACGGCTCGCCATTTCCTACGCGCATGACCGGCAGGGCAAATGGCGCGGATGGGGCAAGCAGGAACAGGACCAGCTCAACGCCAAATACGTGCAGCCGCTGGGCGATGCCGTAACCTCGACCACCTTTCTCAACCTGATCGACCGCCGCGAGGACGACTATAACGACCTCTCGCTGGCCAAGATCAAGCAGTACGGCTGGAACTTCGACAATATCGAGAGCTTCCAGACGGCCGAGGATCTCGCCCGCATCGTCCAGAACGGCGGCACGGCTCCAGCGCCTTACGTGAATGCCGACGATGCCGTCTACAACGGCGGCGGCGTGCGGCGCGACCTGCTGGCTTACGAGAAGCTCGAATTAGCCCGCCTCGAAAGTGTTGGTCATCTCCGGCTTCAGGTTGGCGCGGATATAGTCGAACCCAGCCTGCGAACTGCTGGAGAACGGTCCGCTGGAGGCAGAGGCGACGAAGGCGGCCATGTTGCGCGTGTAGTCGGCGAAGAATTCGCTGGTGTCGTCCAGTTGGTAAAGCAGTCCGGCCGTGGGCAGGAACCAGTTCTCGGCCTTGATCGAACCGTCGATCGGCTTGCTGCTGGTGATCGTGTTCGCGGTGCTCTTGGAGACGACGCGTTCGACAAGCGCTACATCGCCTCTACCGGTACGGCCGGTTTCGTGACCTCGGATCCGGCCGGCACTTACACCACGCTCCAACCGGCGGCACCGCGGCAGGTCTTCGCCACCATCGGCCTGCATTTCTGACCCCTGCCGAAAAGCCCTGAACGGGACGTGCGCTCGCCCGGCGCGAGGCACGTCCCGAACACATCCCGGAAAGGACCAGCATGGACCGCCGCAATCTCCTGAAAGTCGCTCTGGGCACGTCCCTGATGCCGATCAACCTGGTCGCCGCCCCGACTTCTGCCGCGCCCCGTTCCAGTGGCCAGCGCTTCAGCTTCGCCTTCCTCAGCGACACTCACATCCGCCCGGAACTGGAAGCAGACCGGGCCTGCGCGATGTGTTTCGAGCAGATTTCCGCCAGCGATAGCGACTTCGTCATCCACGGCGGCGATCACGTCGAGGACGCCCTGGAAACCGGCCGCGGGCGCGCCACGATGCTGATGGACCTCTACCAGCGCACGGAAAAAGCCCATCTGCGCAAGCCGGTCCGCCACGTCCTTGGCAACCACGATTGCCTTGGCGTCTTTCCCAAGAGCGGTGTGGCGCCGGACGAGCGCGATTACGGGAAGCAGTTCTACATCGATCGCTTCGGGCCGCGGTACTACACCTTCGACCACAAGGGCGTTCACTTCGTCGTGCTGGATTCCATCGGGCTGACCGCCGACCGCAACTACGAAGGGCGCGTCGATCAGGAACAGCTCGAATGGCTCCGCGCCGACCTTGCCGCCCTGCCCCATGGCCAGCGCATCGTCGTGGTGACGCACATCCCCCTCGTCACGGCCATGCAGTGCTATGAACCCGAGTCCTGGCTCGATACCCCGCACAACTGGACATTCGTGGTCAACGGCCGCGAAGTCCTGCGCATCTTGCGCGGCTACAACATTCTCGCCGTGCTGCAGGGGCATAGCCATGTCTACGAGCAGATCGACCTGAACGGGCTGCCCTTCCTGTCGACCGGCGCCGTGGCAGGCGCGGACTGGCGCGGCGCCTTTCTCGGCACGCCGGAAGGCTATACCGAGATCACGATCGACGGGCAGAGCCTCACCAGCAGGTATCGCACTTACGGCTTCGTCACGCCCGATCGCGAAGACGTGCCGATCTGACGATGTCCCGCCCCCGGCCAGAGCCTCAGCGCCACCGGCCGCCTAGACGAACGGCCCTGTCGGGCCATCCTCCCTGCAACCAACACCTGCTGTCGCTCGCATCATTCATGTTCCGCATTGTTCGCCGGCTTTGCGCTGTCCGGCGCGGTTCCGGCGCCGTCGAACGTGCTGATCCGGAACGTGAAGCGCATGGGTTCCAGGCGGGTGCGATAGGGGAGCATGGGCTTGCCGAATTCGCTCCACTGCGTATCGCCGCCCACGCCCCATTGTGCCGCGTCGATCAGCAGGGTGCCATGATCGTGCGGGTGGATATCGGTGGATTTCCACGTCCCGGGGGCATGCCGGTCGAGATCCTCGTATGGGAACGCCAGGGCATTCGCCATGATCGGCATCTCGCCCTCCACCCTCAGCCCCCTGCCCGCGCCCGATACCTCGATCCAGCGCACGTCGACCTTGTTACCGGTCTCCTGCGGGCGGATGTAATCGTGGTTCTGCGCCGCCAAAGGGCCGCGCCAGAGACCGATGGGGGCCGAGGTCTTGCGATCCACATAGCTCTCGTGCGGCCCGCGTCCGTACCATTCCACCGTATCCAGATCGGTCGGCAGGCTGAACTCCAGGCCCACGCGGAAAGGCGGCGGGAGGTCGGTATTGAGCGGCGTGAACTCGCCCGAAACCGCCAGAGTGCCATCCCCCGCCATGCGGTAATGAAGCGCGAAACGAGCGTCCGCCTTGCCCAGCTCGTAGGTCACGGCAATTTCGCGCGCCCCTTCGTCAAGCGCGTGCAACGTGACGCCGACCAGCTTGCGTTCGTGGCTCATCGCCTTCCACACGGCGAGTTGGCGGTCAGTGCCGATGCCGATGTCGTTGTCGGTCACCGCGCGCCAGAAATTGGGCGTGCCGCCCGAGGCCAGCATTTGCCCGTTGCGGGCATAGGATCGTACCAGGCCGGTGATCCGATCGACCGTCAGACTGGCGCCGCTCGCCGAGAGTTCGATGACCCCGCCTCTTTCCGAGGTCGCCACCGGCCCCGCCACGGCTGAGGCCATGACGCGCGCGCCCGGATCGAGCGCGAACTGCTCCCAGCCGATCACCTGCCCCTCCCCGACCGCCGGCACGCTGCCCGCTTTTGCATGGGCGCGGACGGTCACGAAATACTCCGCCCCGGCGCGGCGCGGAAAGGTCTCCACCGGAAGGGTGAGAATACCGGCGTGATGGGCCGCCACGCTGGGTGCCGGCAATGTGCCATGCGCCGTGGCAACGCCGTTCTCCAGCAGTTCCCAATCGAAGGTGTAGCCGGATAGGTCGGTGAAATCGTGCCGGTTGCGCACGGTAACCCGGCCGGTCGCCGGATCGAACCCGTCGAACTGGATCGGCGCGTAGACCTTGCGCACTTCGAACAATGCCGGATTGGGGGTCCGATCCGATTGCAGCAAGCCATCGCCGAATTCGATATCGCCGCCCGGATTGGGGCCATATTCTCCGCCGTCACCCCAGTATCGGCGCCGGTCCTTGGTATAGCGGTACATCGACTGGTCCACCCAGTCCCACAGGAAGCCGCCTTGCAGCTTTTCCGGGTAGGCGTAGATCGTGTCCCAGTATTCCTTCAGGTTGCCGCCCGAATTGCCCATCATGTGGCCATATTCGCACTGGATCATCGGCTGCTTGAAGTTCCAGTTCCTGGCATAGTCGACCAGCTTCTCCACCGGATCGTACATCGGCGCGTAGATGTCCGCGTACCAGTTGGGGCGATGGTCGCTGACCCCGTCCCAGGTGCCCCAGCCCAGGTAACTTATGAGCCGGTCCGGATCGCGGGCCTTTACAGCCGCCGCTGCCGCCGCGAAGTTCGGACCGATGCCCGCCTCGTTCCCCAGCGACCAGAAGATCACCGAAGGGTGGTTCTTGTCCCGCTCCACCATGTTCACCGCGCGGCTGACATGCGCGTCCTTCCACGCCGGATCGAAACCAAGCTGGAATTCCGCCCGCCGTTCCGGATGCTTGTTGGCATAGTCCATGTAGGCATGGCTCTCGAGGTTCGCCTCGTCCATGACATAGAGGCCATAGCGGTCGGCAAGTTCGTAGAGGCGCGGATCGTTGGGGTAGTGCGACGTGCGGATCGCATTGATATTGTTGCGCTTCATCAGCTGGATATCGCGCTCCATCGATTCCAGCGAGACGACGTGGAAGGTTTCCGGGTCGTGCTCGTGCCGGTTGACGCCGCGGATGGTGATCGGCTTGCCGTTCACGGTGACGAGACCGTCCCGGATCGCCACATCGCGGAAACCGACGCGCGCATAAGTGGACTGGAGGATGCGCCCCCTGGCGTCGTAGAGTTCGACCAGCAGGAAATAGAGATGAGGCGTTTCCGCCGTCCACGGCTTCACGCCGGGCAAGCGGCCAGTGAGCGTGACGTTGCGCTCGGCCTGCCCGGCGCTGACCGCCTGCCGCCCTTCCAGAACCGTTCGGTCGCCGTCCATCAGCACGTAGCGGGCGCTCGTGGCGGCGCCGGGGGTGACCGCGAGGTCGATCGCCAGCGTGCCGGTGGCAAAGCTGTCGTCCAGCCCGGCGTGGACGAAGAAGTCGCGGATACGCGTCTTCGGCGCCGCCATCAGGAACACTTCCCGCTCGATGCCCGATACGCGCCAGAAATCCTGATCCTCGAGATAGGATCCGTCGGACCAGCGGAACACCTGGATGGCCACCGTATTGCGGCCCGGATGAACGAAGCCCGTCACATCGAACTCTGACGGCAGCTTGCTGTCTTCCGAGTAGCCGACCTTCCGGCCGTTCACCCAGACAGAGTAGGCCGATCCCGCCGCCCCGATGTGCAGGATCACGTCCTCTCCGCTCCATCCCGCGGGAACCTCCACGTCGCGGCGGTACGATCCGACCGGATTGGTCGCGTGCGGGATCAGCGGCCGATTGGCGGGAAAGGGATAAGTGATGTTGTTGTAGCGCGGCTGGTCGAACCCTTCGGCCTGCCAGTCGGCAGGAACCTTGATCGATTTCCAGCTCGACACGTCATAGCCGGGCTGCTCGAAACCCGCAGGCAGCGCATCGGCGCTGGGGGAGAGCGCGAATTTCCACTCCCCGCTCAGCAACAGGAACCGGGACGAATGGGTGCGATGACCGGCAATGGCGCGTTCGCGGCTCTCGAAGGGGAATCCGGTCGCCCGGGCAGGCAGCTTGCCGATGGCGTTGACCGCCGGATTTTCCCAGTCCGGACGGGACGGGTCGACCTGCACCGGCTGCACTTGCGGCGCCTGTGCCTGCGCCATGGTGGCCGTCAAAAATCCGATTCCGGCCGCCGCCGCGCGCCATTTCCCCATGCGAGACACCTGATTCCCTCCCGTTATCGCAGCTGGCAGATGTCGAGGACGTCCATGTCCTCGTAATCCAGGTTCTCGCCCGCCATCGCCCAGATGAAGCTGTAGTTTTGCGTCCCGGCGCCCATGTGGACGGACCAAGGCGGAGAGATCACCACGTCTTCGTTCTCCATCACGATATGGCGCAAGTCTTCGGGCCGCCCCATGTAGTGGAACACCCGATCGTCCTGATCCAGATCGAAATAGAGATAAATTTCAGAGCGGCGCTCATGGACGTGAGGCGGCATCGTGTTCCACACGCTTCCCGGCTCCAGCCGGGTAAGACCCAGGCAGATCGACGCGCTCTGGCAGGTATGCGGCAGGATCAGCTGGTAGATCGTGCGCTCGTTGGAATTCTCCAGGCTGCCGCGCCGCATCACATTGGCATCGGCCATGCCCACCTTGCGCAAGGGGAACGGAGCGTGTGCCGGCACGCTCAGCAGATAGAAACGCGCGCCCTCGCCCGCGAAACTGACCGCATCGGTGCCCATCGGCACGTAAAGCGCCTCATGCTTCGCCAGCGAGAACGGCTGCCGCCCGGCCGTGACCACCCCCACGCCCGCCCCGATGTTGACCACCGCCAGCTCGCGGCGTTCCAGCAGGGGGTGCCCGGCGGCGCTTTCGGGTTCGCTCTGGCATGGCAACATCAGCGGCTCGCGCCCCGGCACCGCGCCGCCGATGATGAAACGCTCACCGTGCGAGTAAGTCAGCACGATCTCGCCCGGCCGGAACAGGCCGGAGACGAGATGACGCTCGCGCAGGTCTTCGTTGCTTGCCCCCTGCATCATGTCGGGGTGGACCCCGTAATAGGTCTTTTCAAACAAGGATCGTCTCCGTCAGCGCGGCTTGCGGTCGAGTTCCGCCACTGCCGTCGCGGCGAGCAGGAAGGCGCCGACGCCGAAGTACTGGGTATCGCTGGGCAGGACCTGGTCGGGTCGGTCGCCCACCTGCTGCACCCAGCCAAGGCGGCCGTCCGGCTGGATCGCTCGTTCCAGCGCCGCCCAGCCCTTGCGCACCGCGGGTTCATACTCGGCCCTTGGCAACAGGCCCTGATGGATTCCCCAGGCAAGGCCGTAAGTATAGAACGCCGTGCCGCTGGTCTCCGGCGGCGAATTTTCCGGCGCGAGGAGCGAGGGTGCCCAGTAGCCGTCCGGCTTCTGCAGGCTCTTCACCTTGGCTGCCATGTCCTTGAACAGCGCCTCCATCCGGGTGCGGTCGGCGCTGCCGGCGCCAAGCAGCGGGATCACCCGCGCCATGCCGCCGAACACCCAGCCGTTGCCCCGCGCCCAGAACACCTTGCGCCCGTTGTCGCGCCGCTCGAAGAAACGGCTGTCGCGATAGTAGAGGTGCTCGGCCGGGTCGTAGAGGAAGTCCGTCGTCGCCCAGAACTCCTTCATCGCGAACGTCAGGTAGCGATCGTCGCCGGTCTGGCGGGAGAGTTCGGCGAAGGCGGGCGGCGCCATGAACAGCGCGTCGCACCAGCACCAGCGCTTCAGGCACTCGGTCGCGCCATAGCCTTCGGGCGGGATGGCGAAGGCCAGCGTGGTGACCGCTGGCTTGTCCACCACCGTGTCGAACGCCGCCTTCGTCGGGGCCAGCGCCGCCGCGCCCGCACCGTGGCCGGCCGCCCAGACATAGGCTTGCGCGATGGCCTGATCGTCGGCGAAATAGAGGTTGTCGCCCGGGCGCCAGGCGTTGCGCCGGCCCATCGCCAGCACCGCCTCGGTAATGCGCGGCGGCGCGCCCGCGTCGGCCAGCGCGGTCATGCCCACCCAGAACACGGCCTGCTCCCACCCGCGGGTCTTGCGGGTCTCCTCCGTGGCGCGGGGAATGTGCGACAGGTCATCGAGATGGGCCAGCTGCCAGTCGGCCAGCTTGACCGCCGCCGCAACGGGCGACTGTGCCGTCGGCGCCGCAAGGGCGGGCGTAGCGAAGGCCGCGCAGATCAGTGCAGCGGGGAACAGGTTTCGGATATTCACGAGGCGAGTTCTCCTGTCGGGGTCAGGCGGGGGCTGATGAGGTGAAGCGCCGCAAGGGCGATGAGAATGGCGCATCCGGCGCCATGAAGATCAAGGAATGGCTGCCGGTCAATTGCAGAACGGTGCCGACGACGTGGCGATCGGCATTCCGGCGATGGCCCGGCAAGGGTATCCGACTTTGCGACACGCCTGCCCTTGCACCCTCCTCCACGACGGTTTGCGGCACCTGCTGCATGGTCATCCTCTCGCGAAAGAGAGAGCGCCCGGGACATCCGCCCGGGCGCCCGGCCGGGAGTGGCTCAGAATTTGCCGCGAACGCCGAACGAGACGGTCGTGCCATTGAAGAACGAGTTGTCGCGCCGCGACTGGCCGTTGCCCTTCGGGCCGTCGGGGTCGGAGTAATAGATATAGACGTTCTCGTTGGTGATGTTCAGCGCATCGATCCGCAGTTCGATCATGTCGTTCAGCTTGTAGCTGATCGTGCCGTCCAGGAAGCCCTGCGGTGCCGTGTAGGGGATCTGGTCGTTCCCCGTATTCTGCGACGTGATGCCCGTCTTTGCGCGATAGTTGTAGGAAGCGCGTACCGCAAAGGGTCCCTTTTCATAGAACGCCGTGGCGCTGTAGGAATACTTGGGCACGAACTGGATCGGCACGCGGGTACCTTCCGTCGTGACGAAGTCGTCGCCCTTCTGGTCGATCAGGGTCAGGCTTCCGGTAAAGCCCAGCCCGTCGAACGGCTTGGGCAGGAACGTGAAGTTCTGCTGATAGGCGAATTCCAGCCCCTTCAGCTTCAGTTCGCCCTGATTGACGTACTGGGTCCGACGGATCAGGAAATCGTCGGGAATGTCGCCGCCCGGGAAGCCCAGCGAGACGGCATTGAAAGCGCTGTCCGGCAGGCCGAGCGAGCCGAAGGTCACGAAGTCCTGCACCGCCATCGCACGGTCGACGATGTCCTTCTTGAAGGCCCCGATGCTGAGCAACCCGCCCGGCGCGAAGTACCATTCCACGCCCGCGTCGAACTGCGTCGCCATCTGCGGCCGCAGGTTCGGATTGCCCACCGTGACGTCGGCATTGAACACGTTGGGCACGACGGTACCACCGGCAATCGCCGTCAGTGCCGCGCGGGTGATCGTCTTGCCGGCAGAGGCACGCACGACGACCTTGTCAGTGACGTCGTAGGCAAGGCTCGCCGATGGCAGCCAGTTGTCATAGCCGCCCTCGCGCCGCTGCGGCAGGAACACGCCGGCGCCGGCGCTCTGGTAGTTGTGAATGATCGTGGAGGTGTCGGAATAGCGCATCCCCACGTTGCCGCGCAGTTCCTTGCCGAAGACCGGCAGCGTGAAGTTGGCCTCGAAGAACGCGGTCTTGACGATCTCGTTGGCCTTGAACGCGCCATTGAGATTGACCGGCGCCGCCGCGTTGGCGGCATTGGCATCCAGATCATCCATCACGAAAGAGCGCGGGAACGTGGCAAACTGCGAAGGATAGCCCGGGTTACCGCCGTCGCGGATCTGGCCGAACTGGATGTACGGGTCCATGTTGGAGAACACGTCCATCCCGGCGAGTTGGGCGGAGGCGATGCTGCTGCCGTCCTGCTGCGAGATTTCCTTGCCGGTGTCCACATAGCTGCCGCCCAGCTTGACGGCGAACGTGCGATCACCGTCGTCGACCAGATCCCAGTCCAGAACCGCGCGGGCGGTCTTTTCCTTGTCGATCTCCCGATTGAGCGAGAAGCCGAGGCCCGGCGCGGTGAAGTTGGCGGGATCGGTGAAATCGATCGGCGAACTGATCGTGGGATAAGTGACGTTGCCCGTCGGGTCGAACGTGCTGGTGATCCCGTAGAGATTGCTGGTGATACGATTGGCGGTGTAGCGCGCATTGCTGTCGCTGAGATTGCCCTGCGCCGACAGTTTCATGGTGTCGGTGAGGTCGTAAACGGCGCGCACGATGCCGTACTTGAAGCGGGTCCGCGCGTTTCGGAAGAAGCTTTCCTGGATGAAGCTGGTGTTGCCGAAGGTGCCGTAGAGATTGTTGAACTCGTCGATATGCACATCGAGCGGGATGATGCCCGAATTCGTGCCGACCCCGGGGGCACTCGTGGTGCCGGGCACCGTGCGCGAATTGCGGACCGCCGCGCCGAAGGTGAATTCGTCCGCCTCATCCTTCAGTTCGGAGAATATGCCGTCCACGCTGACGTCCAGGCGATCGGTCTTGTACTGGATAGACCCCACCAGACCGATGCGTTCGCGTGTATTGTTGGATGTGAACACCCGATAGAAGCGCGGCAAGTAAGCGTTGTTGATCTGATCCCGGGTCAGATCGCCATAGTTCGCCAGCGGATTGTCGAGGTCCATCTGGAACTGGAAAGGCCCGCCCACGGTCGTCGGCCCTCGATAGGCCAGCGACCCGATCGCGGAGGAATTGTAGCCGCCGGTCGACTGGAAGCCCGAACGCTCGTTGACGTTCTTGGCATAGGCCGCGCCCACCAGGACGCCGAAATCGCCCCAGGTATCGCTGAACAGCAGCGATCCACGCGGCTGCCACTTCTTCGACTGGGTATTGTAGTTGGCCTGCGCGGTATAGCGGATCACCCGGCCCGCGCTGTCGAACGGACGCGGCGTCTGCAGGTCGACATTGCCGCCGATGCCGCCTTCCTCAAGGTTGGCCAGCGGCGACTTGTAGACGTCCACCCGGCCGAACAGTTCGGATGGAAAGACGTCGTAGTTGAAGTCACGCGTCGAGGATCCGACGTTCTGCGATGACGTGGTGTGAACGGGCGCGCTGTTGATGGTGGTGACGGTAAATTCCGAGCCCAGACCGCGGATGCTGATGCGCTGGCCTTCGTTCGAGGCGCCGTCCCTCGACAGGAACACGCCGGGAATGCGCTGCAGCGAGTCCGCGACGTTGGCCTCGGGAAACTTGCCGATATCCTCCGCGACGATGGAATCCCGCACGCCGATGGCTTCGCGCTTCAGCTCGATCCCTTGCTGAAGACTCTTGCGAAATCCGGTGACGACAATTTCCTCGGTTGCCGGCGCCGCTTTCGGCTCCTCACCCGAGGGACGAGATGTGGCGGCCTCCTGCGCCGAGGCTGCGTTGCAGGCTGCCAGAATTGCCAAAGCGCTCACCGTGGAGACTGCGGCTGTAACCACCCTCATGATCATCCTCCCTCATCCGCGATTCGTCGCGCGATAAGATAGTTGTCATATAACTTTGGATGCTTGTCAATTGTCGGACTACTTAGGCCTCGATCCGTCATTGCCGCTGGCGATAGCGTCGCTCAGTTCGGAATGCCTGATCAGACTCTCCTGCATGTGCAGCCGTGCTGCCAGGCGGGCGCCCTCGATATCCATGCGAATGATCGCCTCCAGCAAGGCCTCGTGCTCGTCACTGACCTTGCCGACATAGGCCTGATGCACGTCTTCGGACTGATCGCGCAGATAGAGACTGCGCGGCGGAACCAGCCTCACCCCCAGGAACTGGATGAATCGCACGAAATAATCGTTCTGCGTCGCCCGGGCGATGGCCAGATGGAACTCGCTATCGACCTGTGCCGAAGCGGCGGGATCGTCACCTACCTCGCGCATGCGTCGCAGCGCCGCGCGCATTTCGGCAATATCCGCCTGCGTGCGCCGGGCCGCCGCAAGACCAGCCATCTCAGCCTCGATCGCCTGCCGCATTTCCAGTAGCTTGATGACGTCGGAAAGCTCGGAAAGCTCTTCTTTCGTGACCTGAAAGGCCCGGTACTGCGCCGTTTCGGAAACATAGACACCCGACCCCTGCCGGGCGACCGCAAAGCCCTGCGCCTCCAGCCGGGCCACAGCCTCCCGCACCACGGTCCGACTCACTTCCTCGCGCTCGGCGATATCCTTCTGGGCGGGCAGCTTGGAGCCGGCGGGAATGAGCCCGGAGATGATCTCCTCCTCCAGCTTCGCGTAGAGGATATCGGCCAGGGAGGCGGCTTTCACCATGGGCAGTCTTTCGTCGTTGACGGGAGAAAACCTCCCGAACGGTTCCATTCCTACACGAAGCGCTTGGCAAACGACAGATAGCAATTTATCAGGTTGGCATACAACTTTGACACATAGTCTTGGAGAGGGCATGGGGCAGTTTCACAGATCCGCGCGCAGCAGGATCGCAGCGGGATTGGCAATAGCGATCGCTTGCGCGCCGGCCAGCCTGTACGCCCAGCGGCAGGACGACGCGCAGCTCAAGGTGGAAAAGCCGCTTCCTCCGCCCAAGAGCAAGACGCCGGCCGCCGTCGCCCAGTTCGCCCCCTATCGCTATGATGACCTTCTCTGGGAAAACGACAAGACCGCGCACCGCATCTATGGCCGCGCATTGGAAGCGGCCGAACCGCCATCGGGGTCGGGCATCGACAGCTGGGGCAAGAACGTCGCCTGGCCCTTCGCCGACCGGCAGCTGAGCAGCGGCGACCAGCACGGCTATCACGGCGAAGGCCTGGACTTCTACAACGTGGGTACCGGGCGCGGCGCGGGTGGGCTGGGCATCTGGCAGGACAACAAGCTGTGGACCTCCCGCAATTACCTGCGCGCGCGTATCCTGAAGTCCGGCGGGAAGGAGGCGGATTTCAGCGTGGATTACGCCCCCTGGCCGGTGGATGTGGATCGCAAGGTCTGGGAGACCCGCCGCTTCACGCTGCCGCTCGGCACGCATTTCACGCGGATGGTCTCGACCCTGCAATCGGATTCCCCGGCGCCGCTGGTGGTCGGGATCGGCATCGGCAAGCGCACGACCGGCGCGCGCGATAACGAAGCCACGATCGATCGCGCCAAGGGCCTGATCTCCTGGTGGGGACCCGAAGACGGCGCGCATGGCCACATGGCGATCGCCGTCCGCGTCGACCCCGGCATGATTGCCGACGTGAAACAGGATGCGGACAATTACCTCGTCCTGCTCAAGGTTCTGCCCGGCAAGCCCTTTGTCTACTATTCGGGCAGCGCGTGGAGCAAGGGACAGGACATGTTCGCGACGCGGCAGGCGTGGGACGCCTACGCTGCTTCCCAAACGCTCGACTTCTCGATTCCAAAGGACTGAACATGACCATGAATCTGGATCGCCGCGCGCTGCTGGCTGGCGCCGTAGCGGGCACCGCAGCGCTTTCGACCGGCGCCGCCGCTGCCCGCGTTGCCGGCCAAAAGCCACTCGGCCAGACCGGCCTCCATGCGGGAACGGATGACCGCGCCTATATGCTGGGCCTGCTGGAACGCATGGCGACGCCGGTGCTCTCCCGCATGGCGCGGGGGCGTCTTCAGCAGGACTGGTCTCCGGAACTCAGCCCAAGCTGGGATGGCCGGAATCCCAAGGTCGCCTATCTGGAGGCATTCGGCCGGTTGATCGACGGCATTACGCCCTGGCTCGCCCTGCCCGATGACAACAGCGCGGAATCGCGCCTGCGCGCCCAATTGCGGGAGCAGGCGCTGGCAAGCTACGTCCACAGCGTCGATCCCAAGAGCCCTGACTACCTGCTGTGGAGCGCGGAGGGCCAGCCGCTGGTGGATTCGGCCTATTTCACGAGCGCCCTCCTGCGCGCGCCGAAAACCCTGTGGGACCCGCTGGACGCGGCCACCAAGACCCGGATCATCGCCGAGATCCAGGGCTTGCGGCACGTAACGCCGCCCTACACGAACTGGCTGCTGTTCGCCGCCATGAACGAGGCCTTCCTGCTCTCTGTCGGCGCCCAGTGGGACCCGATCCGCATCGACCTTGCCCTCCGCAAGTTCGGCGAATGGTATGTCGGAGACGGCTGGTACGGCGACGGCGAGCACTTCCACTTCGACATGTACAACAGCTACGTCATCCATCCGATGCTCACGCAGATCCTGGATGTGCTGGTCCGCACCGGTGTCAAGTTCAACAAGCTGGACCCCGCAGAGCGCCTGGCAACGCAAGTGAAGCGGATGCAGCGCTTCGGTGAGGTGTTGGAGCGCATGATCGGCCCGGATGGCGCATTTCCGCCGGTCGGCCGGTCGCTCACTTACCGTACGGCCGTCCACCAGCCGCTGGCCTATCTCGCGTGGAAGAAGCTGCTTCACGCCAAGCTGCCCGAAGGTCAGGTGCGGGCTGCCACGCTGGCAACGCAGCGCCGTATCTTCACCGATCCCAGCAATTTCGACGCCAAGGGCTTCCTGACGATCGGCTTCGCCCGGCACCAGCCCAGCCTGGGCGATGTCTATTCAAATGCCGGCAGCATGTATATCGCCGCAGAAAGCCTGCTCGCGCTCGGGCTGCCGGCCAGCGACAGCTATTGGCAAGCGGATGCGCAGCCGTGGACCATGCGCAAGGCTTATGGCGGAGCGGACTTTCCCAAGGACTATTACATCGAGGTCTGACGCCGCAAGCCGCCCATCCTGCCGTTGCGGTTTGCCTTGCAAGGCCTGGCTGCGTGATATGCGGGCCACCGTCGAACTGGAAAGCCGGAATCCGACGATCTCTCCGCCCTTGGCTTTGCTGCGCACGTTCCTCACTCTGAGCGACGAGGATGTGTCCCGTAACATGGCCTTCCAGGCCCGGTGCCCGGGTGGCACCGGGCCTGGAAGAGGGAAGCCGGCGGATTTAATACGAGATCGGGTTGCTGTACGGCCGTTTAGAAGCGATGACCTGTCACATGTCGACGCCAGCCATTCCGCATTCCGCACGGTCCACCAAGGGGGAGGCAACGCGCCATGCGATTCTAGATGCCTGCGAAGTGCTTTTTGCGCAAAACGGCTATCTGGGAACCTCCCTTCGCGATATCGCGGCGCAAGCGGGTGTCCGAATGGGCGTGGTCCACTATCACTTCGGCAACAAGCACCTCATTCTCGATGCGGCATTGGAACGCAAGCTGCCGTTGTTGCAAGGCAGGATCGCGGCAAGCTTCGAGCTTGCGGAAGCGGCTGAAGGCGAATTCGGGCCTCGCGAAATCGTGACCGCCTTCATTCTGCCGTTCCTCACCGCCGCCTCGTGCGAGGCCAGCCCTCTGCGCAATTACATCGTCATGACCTCGCACCTGATGAGCGCGTATCGCATGCCGGAATTGCGACCGATCCTGGCCAAGCTGTCGGTTATTTCCGGCATGCTCACGGAACGGTTGCGGATCCACCTGCCGGCCATGGCCGAGAGCGACCTTCTTGCCGCCGTCTATCTGATCGAGGCGGCCCTGATCTTCATGGTGCAGGATCCCGGGTTCCTGGACGATCTGACCGATGGCCACTTTTCCGCCCGTAAACTTGAGGACATCGCCCAGCCGGCCCTGCGGTTCTTCACTGCGGGCCTCGTCAGCCTGCAGGCCTGATTGTTTTAACAGGTAGGTCGACCGACCAAATTCGTTATTCTTCTCCTCGACAGGCGGCTGCAGGCTTTCGGGCAAAGCGGTGCGCCAGGAGAGAGGCGCCGGCCAAGGTCCTGACAAGGGACGGGCCGGATCGGGCACATGCCGGAAGGAAAACGAGATGGGAAGGCAAGGCACCCTTGCGTCCGCGCTGGATGGGCGCGACGCTGCGAACCTCAGGGGCGATCCGATCACGGGCGATCGCTACACCTCCCCCGCCTTCATGCAGCGCGAATGGGACCACATGTGGACCCGCATCTGGCATGTCGCCGGCCGCACTGCCGAACTGGAGGAACCCGGCGACTACATCGTCCATGACTTCATGAACGAATCCGTGTTCTGCGTTCTCCAGGAGGACGGCGCGATCAAGGCGTTCTACAACACCTGCGGTCACCGCGGGCAACGCCTGGTCTGGAATTCAAGCTCCCAGGAATCCTTCCAGTGTCCCTATCACGGGTGGGTCTGGGGCAAGGACGGCGTGCTGGCAAAGGCGCAGGACCCGGAGGATTTTCCTCAGGGCAATCCCTGCGGCAAGCTCAGGCTGAAGGAACTGCGCTGCGCCACCTGGGGCGGCTTCGTGTGGTACACGATGGACCAGGAGGCCCCGGAACTTCTGGATTTCCTGGCACCCATGCCGGAACTCTATCGCCATTATCCGATGGACACCGCCGTGCGCGTGTTCTGGATGAAGATCGACCTCGACACCAACTGGAAGTTCGCCACCGACAACTTCTCGGAAAGTTACCACACCCGTACCGCCCATCCGCAAGTGCCGCCATGGATCGACCAGGACGTCGATACCGCTCGGCACGAAATGTGGCCGGGGGGCCATGGCCGCACCGTCCAGCCCATGCGCCCTTCCCTCTCGGACCGTCTGCCCGAGGGCGTGGACCATCCCTTCGATGCGATCCTGCAGGCCTGGGACATCGATCCGCAGTCCTATCCCGATTTCGAAACCAAAGCGATGCAGGGCTGGCTCGACCTAAAGGCCGCGAAAAAGCGGCTCTGGAAGGAGCGCGGCTACGTCCACTACGAGAACATGGACGACGAGGAGATCACCGACAGCCCGCATACGGTGATCTTCCCCAATGTCACGATCAGCTTCCTGCCGGACAATCTGGTGTTCTTCCGGACCGAACCACATCCGACCGATCCGAACAAATGCACGTTCGACTTGTGGTGCATGGCCTTCCCCGTTGCGGGGCAGAGCGTGGTGGAATCGGTCATGGCCGGTCCCCAGCCCCTGCGCGAGGCGGAGATGCAGCGCCGCGCCTTCGACAACGGCCGCGGCGTACCCGAGATCAGGGACCAGATCGTCTATCAGGACATGCTCCTGGCGGAAGGCCAGCAACGGGGAATGCACTCCCGCGGGTACCAGGACGCCTATCTGGCCGCGCAGGAAACCCGGGTGCGCTTTTTCCACGAAGTGCTGAACGACTACCTCGAAGGCCGCCGCTGAAGGCGCTCCGGTCCCGGCACCGGGGACCGCCAACCATGAGCGACGCATCTTGCGGCAAGCCGATCCCGGCGTTCCGCCGCCACCTTCGGCGGCTGGCCCGCCATGTTCGGGGAAACGACCTCTAACCATAAAAAACAGAACAGTTGGGAGTAGGAAGATGAAGAACTGGCTCAATGCAAGCTCACCCCTCGCTCTTGCTGCCGGGGCGATGATCCTGCCGCAGGCGGCCCTCGCCCAGAACAGCGCCCAGGATGATCGGCAACTCGCCCCGACCGGGACCAGCCAGCCCGAAAGCAGGATGCCGGTGGGCATCCAGGAGATCGTCGTCACGGCGCAGAAGAAGGCCGAGAACCTGCAGGACGTGCCGATCTCGATCACGGCGGTGGGCGGCGAAGCACTGGCCAGCACCCAGGGCACTTCGCTTCAGGCGCTTCAGGGCCAGATTCCCAACGTCCAGATCGACAACTTCGCCAATACCCCGCAGAGCGCCGTCTTCACCGTGCGGGGCATCGGCGTGATCGAACCCGACCCATACGCCGGTAATACGGTGTCGATCGTGGTCGACGGCGTCCCGCAGTTCTTCTCGATGGGCGCGCTGCTCGACCTTTACGACGTGGACCGCATCGAAGTGCTGCGCGGCCCCCAGGGCACGCTGTTCGGTGCCAATACCACCGGCGGCGTCATCAACGTGGTCACCGCCCAACCCACGGGCAAGTTCGGCGGTCACGTCAAGGCGGTCTACGGCAATTACAACCGCATGGACCTCACCGGCTCTATCGAAGCGCCGCTGGTCGATGACGTGCTCTCGCTCAAGGTCGCGGGCATTCATACCCAGCGCAAGGGCTGGGTGACGAACGTGGTCGACGGATCGGACCTCGGGCGCAAGAACCTCGACGCAGTGCGGGCCTACTTGCGCTTCACGCCCAGCGCCAATTTCGATGCGACGCTTCAGGGCGAATACGTCAATGCCCGCAATGGATCGCCCATCGTCATCAACGGCGCGCGGCCCGGCGAAGTGCTCTACGTCGCCCCCGGCACCGAGGGAATGTACGTCAGCCCCTGCGCCACGAACGGCATGTGCATAGCGCCAGACAAATATTACGGCGCCAACAACTCCGTTCCCGATCAGTCCAACATGGACACTTATTCGGGCACGCTGACGATGAACTGGCGCAACACCGGCCTGGGCGACTGGACCGCGATAACCGGATACAAGCGCTTCAAGCTCCGCGAATATACCGATCAGGACGGTACGCCCCTGTTTCTCAACGATACGTACCGCCGAACCGTGGGCTGGCAGTTCAGCCAGGAGCTGCGCACCAATCTGGAACTCTCGGACAGGCTGAACGTGCTGGTGGGCGGCTTCTACCTCAAGGACCATTACGATCACATCCAGGCCTACCGCCTGCAATTCGCGGCGCCGGGCTTGCTCCAGACCAACTTGCAGGATCAGGACAACTACTCCATTTCCGGCTTCGCGCAGGCCTATTGGGAGGTGACCGACCGGCTCAAGCTTCAGGCAGGCATCCGCTACACGCACGAGCGGACGGAATCGGCCCCCAGCCTCATCACCAGCATCGGCGCGGCGGCAGGATCGACCTACACCGGCGAGGGCAATACCGTCATCGACAGCTTCACCGTGGGCGGCAGCAAGAGCTGGGACAATGTCGGCTGGAAGCTGGGCGCCGACTATGAAATCGCCGACGACACTCTGCTCTATGCCAGTTGGGCGCGCGGCTTCAAGTCGGGCGGCTTCACGGCACGCGTCGGGATGCCCGCCGACGGCGAGAATCCATACGATCCCGAGAAAGTCGATACTTTCGAAGCCGGCGTGAAGGCCGACTTCCTGGATCACCGCCTGCGCGTCAACCTTGCGGCGTTCTACACCAATTATCGCGACATGCAGGTGGCGCAGATCTACTTCGATACCGACACCAATACCCAGGGCAACCGCATCCTCAATGCCGGCAAGTCCGAAATCAAGGGATTCGAGCTGGAAACCACCGCGGCCCCGGTAGACGGCATGACCCTGCGCGCCTCGCTCGCCTATCTCGACGCGAAGTACAAGACCTTCCTCTATGGCGATCCCCTCAGCGGGGAGACGCTCGACCTGGAAGGCTACCGGCTTCAGAACGCGCCCAAGTGGAACGCCAGCTTCGGCGCGAACTTCGTGATCCCGCTGGGCGACGATGCCGATCTGGTCAGCGACGTGAGCTATACCTACACCAGTTCCAAGTATTACACGGCGATCCTCGACACCCCGCGCTCGAAAATCCAGCCCACCCACCTTGTCGACGCCTCCTTGACCTACAAGCCGCGCGGCGGCGTCTGGTCCATCGGGCTATGGGCGACCAACCTGCTGGATTCGCGCTATCTTTCGACCGTCTACGACAGTCCGGGCTATGCCGGGCTGGCCGGCTATGCCCCGCCGCGCCAGTGGGGCGGCTCGGTCAGCTTCGATTTCTGACATGCGCATGGGAAGGAGAGCAGGATGAACCGCGTAGCAGGCAAAGTCGCGCTCGTTACCGGAGGCGCTTCCGGCCTTGGCGAGGCCGATGCACGGCTCCTGGCGGCTGAGGGCGCCAGTGTCGTCATCACGGACGTCCAGGTCGATCGCGGCCGCACGGTCGCCGCCTCGATACCGGGCGCCATGTTCCTTCAGCACGACGTCCGCGAGGAGGACCAATGGCGCAACGTCGTGGCGAAGACGATGGCCCGTTTCGGACGGCTCGACGTGCTGGTCAACAATGCCGGGCTGGTCCGTTTCGGCCATGTCGAGGAATGCGAGCTGGAGACCTTCCGGCTTCAGATGCAGGTCATGGTCGAGGGCTGCTTCCTGGGCTGCAAGTCCGCGCTGCCGCACATGACCAAGAGGGCCGACGGACCCTGGGGCGGTTCGATCGTGAATGTCGCGTCAGTGGCCGCGCTCAAGGGCATTGCCGCGATCCCGGCCTATAGCGCGGCCAAGGCAGGTATCATCGCCCTGACCCGCAGCGTCGCGGTACACTGCCAGGACATGGGCTACGGCATCCGCGTCAACGCCGTCGCGCCCGGCGCCCACGATACGCCGATGACCCGGCAGGCGCTCGATCAATTGCCGCAGGACGACGCCGGGCTCGATCAGGTCCATGCGCATGGCCAAGGGCGTCCCGATGACGTTGCCAACCTCGTGCTTTTCCTGGCTTCGGAGGAATCGCGCCAGATCACGGGCACTCATATCGTCATCGACAACGGGGAGACCCTGCGATGACCGGCGCCCGGGACATTGGCTGGCTGGCCGATCGCCAGGACATCGCAAACGTGCTCGCCCGTCACAGCCGGGGCGTGGACCGTGCGGACGCGGGTCTGCTGGCAAGTTGCTATCATGACGATGCATTCGTGGACTACCGCTTCTTCACGGGCGCGGCATCCGAATTCGTGGCCATTCTTTCAGAGGCCCAGAAAGCCGGCCCGGTCACCCTGCACCGAACCGGCCAGATGTGGACCGAGACGGACGGCGAGCGGGCGATCTCCGAAAGCTATGTCATGGCCTATGCATCGAGCGCCGGCGCGCAGGGACCGGCCACGCAGCACCTGATCTGCGGTCGTTACCTCGATCGGCACGAGAAACGCTCCGGCCATTGGCGCCTGACGCAGCGCAATTACGTGCTGGACACCAGCCTCAACTGGGACGGGGGATTGCCTCTGCCGGGCGTGGGCTCGCTCGGCAGCCAGTTGCCGACAGGCGGGCATGGGGCCGCCGACGCCGGCATCGCGCTGCTTGCCCAGGCTTATGCAAGGAACAGGACAAAAGGATCAAAGCCGATGACACACAGCGAACAGGCGATCGATGCAGTGATCTCTCGACAGCAGATCGCGGATGTGACCATGGCCTACTGCCGCGGCGTGGACCGCGCGGACCCGCACTTGCTGTCGGAGGTGTTCCATGAGGACGCCTCCGTGGTCAGCGGTGTGTTCAACGGCAATGGCCGCGACTTCGCCTCCGAGATCTGTAGGCTGGTCGAGAGTGCTTACGAGCAGACCTTCCATTCGATCGCCAATCAGTGGATCGAGGTGGAAGGCGACGGGGCAGTCGGGGAAACCTACGTCATCGCCGTGTCCACCAGCCGCGGCGACGAGAAGACCGATACCCTCACGGGCGGCCGCTATGTCGACCGTTTCGAACGCCGCGACGGGCGCTGGGCCATAGCCGACCGTACGTTCGTACTCGATTGGGCGCGCAGCGAACCCAGCACGCGCGACATGACGGGCGGAATGTACGCGGCGCTCGATCTCCACGGCTGTCGGGGCAAGGACGATCCCGTCTATGCCTTCCTGAGCCAACGAACGGATTGAACATGGAGATCGGCATGGACACGGCGATGCCCTTCACGTCGACGCGGGATATGCGGCGCCCTGAAAATCCCCCGCCTGGCCATTCGGCTACCCGATCAGCACCGAATGGTTTCGCGCGACATTAGGCCATGCGCGCCGGAGCACTCCAGATGGATGCGAATTCCCATGATGAGAAACCGCTCCTTTCTTCCAGAGAATTCGAGATCCTGTTGCTCAGCGCGGAAGGTGAAACCGATGCCGTGATCGCCAGGTCATTGGGGATAAGCCACACGACGGTGCGGTTTCACTTAAGAAATGCCTGCCTGAAGCTCAAGGCGATCAACCGAAGGCATGCCATCTACCTCGCCTTCAATCTGGGCGTGTTCGAACGCGTCCTCAACGACGATGCCGGATGACCGTCCCCGAGCCAATGCCCGCAGTGGGTCCGCCCCCGGATCATCACATCCGACGGCAGCCGCAATTATGCCGAGACTGTCGATCTGACCCGATTGCGACCTTCCTGCTTGGCCGCATAGAGCAACTTGTCCACGGCATCGCAGAAATGGAGCGCATCACTGTCGAAAGGCGGAATGACCGTCCCGACGCCCACGCTCGCGGTCACGAATGCGCTGCAACTGGACCGTTCGTGCCGGATATGCAGCCCTTCGATCGCCGCGCGGCAACGCTCTGCCAGTACGGCCGCGGCAGCTTCGTTCGTTTCCGGCAGCAGGAGGACGAACTCCTCGCCCCCGCATCGAGCGACCACGTCGCGAGGACGGATTCCGATCTCCTTCAGCGCGTTCGCTATTCTGACCAGGCATTCGTCGCCCTGAATGTGGCCGTAGAAGTCGTTGTAATCCTTGAAGTGGTCGATATCGAGCAGGATCAGCGAAAGCGGATGCTGGCCGGTCTGCGCGCCTTTCCACTCCGCCTTGAGCCGCTCGTCATAATGGCGCCGGTTGGACGTTCCGGTCAGGCCATCCTCGAACGAGAGCGCCTCGAGCTTCTTCTGCATCTTGATGAGTTCGTGCTCGATGCGTTTCCGCTCGCTGATATCGAACATGAAGCCGACCAGGCTATCGACCTCCCCGCCTTCGCCGCGCACCACATGCACGACGTCGCGGATCCAGACATAGCCGTCATCCTTGGTCAACGCCCGGTAGTCCGCTTCGTGGTCCTTGCCTGCGACCGACTGCGAGACGCAGAAATTGACCACATGTTCGCGATCGTCCGGATGGATACGGGACGCCCAGTCCTCTACCGAGATCCAGCTTTCCTGCGACCAGCCAAGCAGCGGTTCGATCTGCGGGCCGATGTATGCGAAGCGCATCGTCGCCCAGTCGATCTTCCATGGAATGGCCAATGTCGATTCCAGCAGGGTCTTGTAGACCGCCGGATCGACTTCCATCCCCGGCGCCGCAGCGCTCGCCAGGTCGTTAACAGCCATGGTGGGAGTCATCGAAGGTCTGGCCCCATAAATCGTTTCAAAAGCATCGGCGCGGAATCGCCTCACACCATTACTTGCTGGTGGCAGATTTCCATATCGTTAAACCCACCTGCCAGCGCACCCTGCGCGGAAAGTCTGTAGCCTTCGTAGCCTCATCGGTCAGCATCGGGCGAGGCTTGCGCAGCGACATCGAAACCCGCGGAAGCCGTGGTGAGCTTTCGCGGGTTTCGTTTCCTCCGTCCTGTCCTGACAGTACGGTTTCCTGCTTTCGCTTCTGGGGTTTCCGGTTCAGGTCCCGTTTGCCGAGGCACTCAGGCTGACGGAGCCGCCGCTGGCCGAACCCGAGCCCGAAGCTGCGCCCGCGGCCGAGGCATCGTGCTTTCCGGCCGAAACCATGCCCTCGCCAGTGCCGGAGCCTTGCGCATTTGCAGTCGAAGCCGTGTTCTGCGCCGAAGAAGCTGCGTCCGATGCGCGGCTGGCTGTCATGTCGCGGGCCGATCCCACGGTCCCTGCAAGGCGGGAGGCGGCGCCGCTGGCTGTACCGGTGGCATCGGGCAGTGCCGGGGCGGTCAGGTTGCCGCTCGATGCGCCATTACCCGTGGCGGAGCCGTTTGCGCCGGTTCCCGACGCGGAATGGCTCGCCGCACCGGAGACGGCACCGCTGCCCGAAGCCGCCGTGTTGCCGGCGAGCGAACCGAGCGTATCCGGGGCCGATCCGGCCCGCGATGTCACGCCCGAAACGGCCGATCCGGCAAGTCCGCTGGTCGAGCCGCGTGCGTTGGAAACGGCCGCGCTGGCGCCGGAGGTGTCGGGCGCGGACACAGCGGGCGCCGTGACCTTCTTGCTGGCGCTGCCGCGGCCGCTTCCCGAAGCCGATCCGCTCGCCGAACGGGCACTGCGCGTGACGCTCATGTCGCCGGCGCCGCTGCCCATGCCTTCGATCGAATTGCCGACAGAACCGATGCTGCCCCCGAAGGAACCGCCCAGCGCCCCGCCCACACTGCCGCCGAGGCCGCCGCCACCGCCGAGAAGCTGGGCCTGCGCTGCACCGGGAGCCATGGCGATGGCGACAGCCGCCAGCGCCGCGCCGAGATTGGCCTTGGAGAGAGTCTTCACGCCGCGCGTCTTGTTCACAGGGATGATCTTCATCGTTCCGGTTCCTTTCCTCTTCTCGTCCTGTCCGCCGCCGCGCCGAAACGCTTGGCGAAGGGTCTGGGAGAGAAACGGATGGCCTTGCCGGTTTCATCCCTCGGCATGCCGAAAAACCGAAAACGCGATCAGCCGCCGGTCCGGCAGACCGTGCAGAGCACGCCGCGGCCGGTCCGCCGTGAAGGGGCCAGGGCTTCGGTGTTGGTCGCCCGCAAGACCGCCGCGACGTCGCGGTCAGGGCCCATCCGCGCGGCCATCCGGGCAGCGGCAAGCGGCGCTGCAAATGAGGTGCCGCGCAGACCGATGCGCCCTTTGCCCGGCACCAGCGCCGTCATGTCGGCGCCGGGCGCCGCATAGTCGAGATGCGCGGCCCTGCCTGCCTCGATCAGCACGCGCCCGCGCCCGTCGACGCCCGTGACCGCGACGACACCCAGATAGGAGGCGGGAAAGGCCGGGGGCGCCGCCGCGCCGTCATTGCCCACGGCCGCCACCACAACGATGCCCCTGGCCCGCGCCGCCGCCACCGCCCGGGCCAGCAGCGGATTGGCAGGCCCGACCAGGCTGATCGAGACCACCGGCACCCGCTGCGCCGCCATCCAGCCGAGGGCGCGCGCGATCGCCAGGGCATTGCCGCCCGCAGGATCGGTGCCGTAGACATCCGCACCGTAGATCCGTGTCGTGCCCGCCCCCTTGAGCAAGGAGGCGATGGCCGAGGCATGGTCGCTCGCTTTCGGTGCCCCGGCCGCAAAGGCGCCTTGCGCGGCCAGTCGGTCCGATCCGGCGACCCCGCCATCGATCACGCCCACCGTGCCGCCCTTGGGCAGCGCGGTTGCCGCCGCGCTTGCACCGCTCTTCCCCGAGGCAGCGCCTGAGGGAAAGTGCAAATGGTCTGCCGTGATCTCCCGGCCCGGCAGGATGCGGCGCAAGTCGGCAATGGCCCGGGCCAGCGGCTCGCCTTTCGGGGTGGAAAGGCGGGCATAGGCGATGCCGAGGTCCGCGATCCCGGCTTGTTCTATCAGCGCGAAGCCCTTCTCCGCCGCCCGTGCGAGGCTGTCCGCATCGGGATCGAGCAGCAGCAGTTCGCCGGCGCGGGCCGGTTCGTGGCGTTCGTCCCAGTCGACGCTGCCGCGCCGGGCCGCAACGAAATCGCGCAGCCGCCCGAGCCGGTCCTGCGCCAGTTGGCCGGCATTGCCGGCAATCGTGGAGAGCCCCGAAACCGAACGGTCGACGACATTCTCGGCAGCGCCCGAAACCGCCGACCGCGTGCGATCGATCGTGCCGAGGGGATCCAACCCGCCCGGCAATCCCAGTTGCGCGGCGGCGGGGGCCGCCAGCGCGGCCAGTATCAGCGCGGCCAGCCCCGCGCGCATTTCAGACCTTCGACCCATTCCTCGTTCCCACAGCAAAAATCGGTGGCGCTCAAGGATGAAACGGTGCCATCGGAACGTTTCATCCTCACGGAAACGATATTTCGATGAGAACGCACGACTTCTGCGACCAACTGACGGCATTGCTGCCCCGCCTGCGCCGCTTCGCGCGTGGCCTGACACAGAACGCGGCGGATGCCGACGACTTGTGCCAGTCCACCGTCGAACGCGCTCTGGTGGCCCGCGGCCAGTGGCAGGAAGGCACGCGGCTCGATGCCTGGGTGTACCGGATCATGCGCAACCAGTGGATTGACGAGACGAGATCGCGCAGCCGCCGCGCACGGACGTTCGTGCACGAGGACGAGGGCATGAACGTGGGCATCGCAGGAGACCGCGATGCGGAAAACCGCGTCGAGCTTGGCAATGTCGACCGGGCGCTGGCGCGCCTTCCCGCCGACCAGCGCGAAGCCGTGGTGCTCATCCTGGTCGAGGGCTTTGCCTACAAGGAAGCGGCCGAGATCATCGGCATTCCGCAGGGCACCCTGACCTCCCGCCTCGGCCGCGGCCGCGAGGCGCTTTTGAAGGAACTTGGAGAAACCGCATGAGCGTGACCCCCGAAGAGCTCATGGCCTTGGCCGATGGTGAACTGTCCGGCGAAGAGGCCGCGCGCGTGGAAGCCGCAATCGCTGCGGATCCCGTCCTCGCCCGGCGGCTGGAGGCAGAGCGCGGTCTGCGCGCCGCGCTGCGCGCCCGCCTCGATCCGGTTGCGCAGGAGCCGGTACCTCTTGCGCTGACCGACCTCATCGCCCGCGCCGCCGCCGCGGATGCCGGACAGGCCACGACCGACAAGGTCGCCCCCGCTCCCGCCCCCTCTCCCGCCGAAGTCGTCGATCTTGCTGCGGCCCGTACCCGGCGCAAGGAAGCCGAAAAGGCGCGCGATCGCGCAGCCAGGCGCCCGAACGTGCCGATTTTCGCGGATCGCCGCATGGCCTTCGCCATCGCCGCCTCTCTGGTGCTCGGGCTGATGCTCGGCAGCCAGTTGCACCGCGAAGGCCCGGTCACCCAGACGCGCGCGGGGCTGGCCGCTTCGGGTTCGCTGGCGCGAACGCTGGATCGTCAGCTGGCATCCGCAGGCGATGTCGACGGCCTCCGCATGCTCGCCAGTTTCAGGCGGCAGGGCGGCGACTATTGCCGCGTGTTCGCAGGCACGGCGACTTCGGGCATCGCCTGCCGACGGGAGGGCACCTGGCTGCTCGAACGCACCATGGCGGGCGGCGGCGGGCCATCGAGCGATTACCGGCAGGCCGGTTCGGTGCAGGGCGACATGCTCGCCGCCGCACAGGACATGATGCGCGGCGATCCTCTCGATGCCGCCCAGGAACGGGCAGCGATCGAGAAAGGATGGCGTTAAACGGTCGGGGTGACGGCGGGGCCGCTCCGCGCCCGACTCCAATGCCGATGCCGGTGCCGATCCTGACGGCCCATCATGCCGGATAGGCCGATGTCAGGGCCTGCAGGCGGACCAGAATGTCTTCCGGCATGGGGACATCGTCGCGGTGGTAGTCGCGGTGCCCTTTGCCGGCCTGTTCCACGAGATCGTCGTGCATGCTGCCCATCAGCCCGTTGATGGCGCTGAGGAAGCGCGACATGCGATAGGCGTGCTCGTCGGGTTCCAGCGTCCGCAAGGTGTCGTAGAACGAGACCTGGCGGCTGACGACCTTGCGGATCATGTGGAAGCGGTGCCCGGTCAGCGCCCCGTCCCTGAGCCAGCTCCTCAGCTTGCGAAACTCCGCCTTGCGGAAGGCGAGGAAGCCCTGCGCATCGTCCAGTCGCACCTTGCCCACCTCGCGCCGCACCGCCGCCCAGGCCGGCCGGGCCAGCAGCACGCGGAGCATGAGCGCGAAACCCAGGATCGCCGCGCGCCGGCGGTTGCGGAACGCGTCCTGCAGATGCCCCATGATCGCCACCGTCGCGCGGAACAGCAGCGGCGCCTTGTGCGGGCGGCCATAGAGCACCAGGGCGAAGCGCAGTTGCTTGTAGGCCGCGCGGATATGCTTGTAGCGCGCGCGGGCGTCCTGCGGCAGGTCGCCGGTCAGCAGCAGCGTGTCGACAAGCGCGCGCATCTCCGCCTGACTTGCCCGTTCCCGCCAAAACTGGCGGCACAGGTCCAGGCAGCGAGCCATCTCCTCCTGCGAGCATTCGACCGTGATCGGATCGGGCAGCCTGACCACCGGGTCCACCACGTCGTCTATCTCGATGGCGTCGAACAGCGCGCCAAGCGTTTCCTGCGGGAAATGCCTGCTCATGCGTGCGCCTCCTGCGCCATGATATGCGAAAGCGTCCCGCGTGCCCGATAGGCCCAGAGCGTGGGCATGAACATGAACAGTGCCTTGAGGCACACCCCCGCGACATAGGCCAGCCCCGCGCCCGTGATGCCGAACATATGGATCAGTACGAAAAGCAGCACCGCATAGCCCGCCGCCGCCGCGCCTTCCGCCACCAGCGCCGAACGCTGGCGTCCTGCCATGTAGAGCAGCGATTCCAGCGGGAAGCTGGCCATCGTCACGATCAGCGAGGCGGTCATGAGCTGAAGCAGGTCATAGGCTTCGACATAGCGTTTGCCGAACACCAGCCCGATCACGGGTTCGCCCCCCAGGATCACCGCCAGCAGGATCACGAAGCCGATCCCGCCGGAAATCAGCGCGCTGCGGATGGCAAGCTGCCAGGGATGGCGCGTCGCAGGGTCGAGGCGCATGATCTCCGGATAGAAGCTGCGCGACATGAGATCCGCGGGCTTGCTGGCGGAATCGAAGAAGGTCGCCGCGATCTTGAACAGGCCCGCGCTGGTCGGCCCGAGCAAGGCGCCGACGATCAGGTTGCTCACCGGGCCCCAGGCCGCCCAGATCGAATGGGCGAAATTGGTGGTCCACACGAAGTCCCACGCGCCCGACAGCCGCCGCCCCGGTCCCGCCAGCCCGGGACGCAGCGCGCCGCGAATGCCCTTGCGGCGCAGTTCCTGCACCGACATCGCCCAGAGGCACAAGTCGCCCAGCAGGTCGGCCAGATACCAGGTGATGACGAAGCCGGCGAAACCGAAGCCGCCGAAATAGGAGATCACGCCGCCCAGCGCGCGCAGTGCCGGGGTGACCATCTGCTGGACGGCGATCTGGTCGAACCGGTCCAGCACGCGCAGGATGCCGGTCGGCGTTGCCGCCGTCATCGTCGGGATCAGCGTGCAGTAGAGCATCGCGAGCTGCACGTCTTCGGCGGGAATACCGAACCAGGCGGCCAGGAACGGCAGCAGGACGAGTCCCCCCGCCAGGCCCACCAGTCCGCTGGCAAGGTCCAACCCGAAAGCGAAGCCGGTGACGTCGCGAAATTCGCCAAGGTCACCGCGTCCGAGTGCCGGGGTGCCATAGCGCACGATGAACTGCCAGGTCTGGAACTTGACCAGCGCGCCGACGCCATTGGCATAGGAGTGGATGATGACCAGCGTGCCGAACAGGGCCGGCGTCAGTCCGCGCCCGGCGCAGGCCAGCGCGATCAGGCCCAGCAGCGCCCCGACCAGCTTGCTCGATCCGAGGTAGGAGGCATTGCGCACGATCGTGCGGAACACCCCGTCGGCAAACCAGTGCTTCATGGAGAGAGACTTCATCACGCCGCCTTCCTGTCGGAGGCAAGGTCCCGCGCTTCGATCTCCGCCAGGCGGCGCTCGATCGCGGCCCTGGCCTGCGCCAGGACCTGTTCGAGCGGCAGATCCGCGTCGATCTCGACGATGGGCGCGCCCTCGAAAGTGAGTCGCGGCACGTCGGCCACCTTGCGCGCCAGCGAGGAAGCGCGGTGATCGGGCTTGCGCGCCAGGGCCACCTCCAGCGAGACGTTGAGCCGCAGCACCAGATCGGGCGCATTGACCACCATCGCCGCGTAACGGCGACGCTCCGAGCGTGCCAGCCAGCCCACGAGACCGCCCCCGCCCCCGCCCGCACCGGCCAGGCCGAGGCCATCCATCGGCCCCGGCACGCCCAGTTGGGGGAAGCGGTCGGCGATGATCGCATGGCCCCCTTCCCACAGCTTCATCATGCGCCCGAACCGGCGCACGCGCCGCATCGAGAACATGTAGATCACCATAGCCGCCAGGACGCCCGGCCCCTTGTCGGTCTGGGCCTTCTGCGCCTTGGCGTGAATCGACTTGTCGAGCTTTCCGCCCAGCAGCGGCAGGCGCGCGATGCGGCGGCCGATATTGCCGGACTGCTTGCCGAGATGGCAGATCCGCGTGGGCTGGCGCGCGCTCATCCAGAGGCGCAGCGCCTCGGTGACGGTCGACTTGCCGGAACCGTCGCAACCGACGACGGCGATGAGGGGAGGAAGGGAATTACGGATCATCTGGAAACCTGAAAATCGATGGGGCGGCGGCTCGATCGTGTTGCCGCAGGGGAAGACCGGAACGCGAAGCTTCAGGCCTCGAGGCCATGGCGGCGCAGCACGGCCAGCACGCTTTCGAGCACTTCGCGGTAAGGGCGGGTGGCATCGACGTCGACGATCTGCGCCCCGCCGAAGCGCAAGGTGGGCACCACTGCGAGCTTCTTCTCCAGCATGTCGCGCTGGTGATCGGATTTGCGCGCCAGTGCCGTGTCGACATCGACGTTGAGCCGGATCACCAGTGTCGGGCGATAGGCGGCCATCTCGGCGTAAAGCGCGCGCTCGCGCGAGGCCAGGCGCTGGACCAGCGCCGAACCCTTGCGCATCCAGGACAGACCGGGGCCATCGAAGCTGCCGGGCACTTCGGCCTGCGGATAGCGGTCGGTTATGACCTGCACGCCATGCCGGCGGAAATCGAGCACCTTGCGGAAGCGCCGCCTGCGCGCCAGCGAAAAGCCGAACATCGCCAGCGCCGTCGCCAGGCCGGGCAGGCGCTTCTCCCGCTCCGGCCCCGCCTTGCCGTCACGCGCCTTGCCGTCATGCGCCTTGCCGTCATGCGCCTTCTTCGCCTTGCCGGTCAGGAAGCGCTCCGCCAGTCGGCCAATCACGGGAATCCCGCCGATCCGGCGCCCGAGATCGCCGGTGCCGAGCCCGAGGTAGATCGAGCGGGTGGGCGAGCGGCGGTCGAGCAGCGAAACGAGATCGCTGGCCAGGGTGGACTTTCCCGACCCGTCCAGGCCGATCAGCGCCACGCAGGGTGCGAGGGGGTTTCGCGCCTTCCGTCGCGAGACCGGAAAGGCCGGGCCATGGGAGGGACGGGTTACGATCCCGGATGCGAGATCGCGCGGAGACTGGTGGATGGTCATATTCGAATGGGCCGTGATGGCTCCGCCTGCCGGTCTTTGCCGGGTGTGGCGGAGGGGGGTTCCTGCAAAAGCGCCGCCTGAATTCAGGTCGATCCACAGGCCCTAGACCCCGAAGCTGATGCGAGGCTGATGGCGCGAAAAAGATATTTCGCCCGTTTGACGGCCCCCGAAAGCTGGCATAGGCGAAAGGCTTGCCGCGGCGGATCCGTGCCGCTCACTTGCTCTGGGAGCCTGGCCCTTGCCCCGTCTGCTGGTTGCCGAAGACGATGCCGACCTCGGCCCGGCGATGAAGCGCGCGCTGGAGCTGGACGGCTATGTGGTCGATCTCTTCGCGCGGGGCGACGACGTCCTCGAAGCGGCCAGCGTGAACGCTTACGATGTGATCCTGCTGGACCTCGGCATGCCGCGCATGGGCGGGCTGGAGGTGCTGCGCCAGCTCCGCGCAGAGGGCAATGCAACGCCTGTCATCGTCGTGACCGCCTTCGACCGTACCCGCCAGCGCGTGGCCGGGCTGGACGCCGGCGCCGACGACTATGTGGTCAAGCCCGTGGACCTGGAGGAACTGGCCGCGCGCATCCGCTCGCAGCTTCGGCGTAAGGACGGCCGCTCGGCCGACAGCGTGAGCGTGGGCGAAGTGACGCTGGATTTCTCCGGCCACGTCGCCTCGCTGGAGGGCGAGGTGGTGGCGCTGACCGCCAAGGAATTTCGCGTGCTCGCCCTGCTGATGCGACGCGCCCGGCGCTTCGTCTCCAAGGCCGACCTCGAAGGCGAACTCTACGACCAGGAGCACTGGGTGGAATCGAACACCGTCGAAGTCGCCATATCCGCGCTGCGCCGCAAGTTCGGGCGCGACTTCATCCGCACCGCGCGCGGGCTCGGCTACATGGTGGGCGGGCCGCACGCATGAAGCGCTCGTCGCTTTCCAGCCGGCTCTATCGCCGCGTGCTGATCCTGCTGGCGCTGACGGGCCTGGGCATGGGCGCGATCCTCTATTCCGTCACCAACCGGGAGATCGGCCGCGCCTCCGATGCGCAGCTGGTGAACGCCTCGCGCCTGCTCTACATGATGATGCAGGACGAGCTGACCGCAGGCGTGCTCGCCGCCCGCGGCCAAAATCAAGGCCAGGATCAGGCACGGGAGCCGCAGAAACTCGACGATGATCCTCTGCTGTCGGACGAGGAGCGCAAGGCCTTTCACGCCTCCTACGACTGGTGCATGTTCGCGGTCTTCTGGGAGGGCCAGCCGGTCGCCCAGTCCGGCTGGGGCGCGCCGGTCAGCCTCGTGCCGCGCCAACCCGGACTGCACGATTTCATCGCCGTGGGCGATCATTGGCGCAGTTACGGACTGCCTGGCCGCGACCCCCGCCTGCTGGTGGTGGTGGCGGAACGCGACACCATGCGCGAATTCTCGATGGTTCCGGTACTGCGCAAGCTGGCCCTGCCGCTCCTGCTGCTGATCGCGGCCAGCATGCTCGTGCTCTGGTGGACCCTGCGCAAGAGCCTGTCCGAAGTCGAGCGGCTGGCAAGCACGCTGAACGCCCGCTCATTGGCGGACCTGACGCCGCTGGCGCGCGGCGACTGGTCGCGCGACCTCGGCCCGCTGATCGTCGCGCTGAACAAGCTGTTCGTTCGCCTCGACCAGGCCTACGAGTTGGAACAGGCCTTTACCGACGATGTCGCGCATGAACTGCGTACGCCGCTGGCGGCGATCCGCGCCCAGGCGCAGCTCCTGCGCAAGAGCGTGCCCGCCCCGCAGCAGGAGGAAACGAACCGGCTGCTCGCGGTAGTGGACCGGGCCGGCGACCTGATCGACGGGATGCTCACCCTTGCCCGTCTGAACGCGACGGCGGTGTCCACCCGCTCGGTGGACGTCCATGCACTGGTGGCGGACGTCGTGGCCGAAACGCTGATCCATCTGCCGCCTGAAACGATGGAGTTCTCCGTCACGCCCGATCACATCGTGCGCTGGCGCTGCGACCCCTCCTCGCTGCAGATCGCACTCTCGGCCGTGATCGGCAATGCGACGGTCCATGCGCGGGACGGCGGACAAGTGGACATCGCCATCGTCCGCAGTTCCGATCGCCTTGCCATTACCGTGGGCGACCGGGGCCGCGGCGTGCCCCCGGCCGATCGCGACCGCCTGCTGCGCCGCTTCGAGCGCGGCACCGCGAACGAAGCGGGCAGCGGCCTCGGCCTGTCCATCGCTGTGAAAGCGATGAAGCTGGCAGGCGGGACGGTCCGGCTCGAAGATCGCCAGGACGGCGGCGGACTGCTCGTGGTCCTCAGCCTGCCCGCCGCAATCGATCATGGCCTAAGCGCATAACCCGCACCATTGGGGTCTGAGGCGGAAAGCCCGGCGCGGCCCCGCTCCGTCTGGCCGTCGGAACGTGCCGCCAAATTGGTCATCGCCACGAATTCCTGTCGCCAGTAATTCGCCGGGTGCCCGGCGAGACGCGCAATATCGGCGTAGCCGAAGTCTGCCAGCCGGCTGTCCCGGCGCAGCTTCTGCCCGAACGCGGCCACCGCGATGGCGAATGCGGCATCGCCTACCGGCGCCGTTGCGGCGCCAAGGCGGCCGGCAGCGACTGGCGCTTCGAGAAGCCGGCTTTCCGTTTCGTCCGGAAGCTTGTAGCGAAGCCGCACGGTTGCAGCCTCAACGGGATTCGCAGCCGCGGCCGACGCAGTCGCGGTGTTTGCAGCGTATTTTCGGGCAGGCAGCCATCCCAACTGCCCCGCGGGCACGATCTCGTAGATCGCAGTAACCTGGTGCCCTGCTCCGATCTCGCCGGCGTCCACCTTGTCATCGACGAAGTCCTCCTCCCGCAGCGCGCGGTTCTCATAGCCGATCAGGCGATATTCGCCGACAACGGCCGGGTTGAATTCGACTTGCATCTTTACGTCCTTGGCAATGGTGAACAACGTGGACGACAATTCCTCGTCCAGCACCTTGCGCGCCTCCATCAGGTTGTCGATGTAGGCGTGGTTGCCGTTGCCGAGATCGGCGACCGCTTCCATCATCGCATCGTTGTAGTTGCCCTGGCCGAAGCCAAGCGTCGTCAGCGTGATGCCGTCCTCGCGGTTCTGCCGGACCATGGCCTCGAGCCCCGCCTGATCGGACAAACCGAGGTTGAAGTCCCCATCGGTCGCCATGACGATCCGGTTGATTCCGCCCGGAATGCGATGCGCCCGCGCAAGGTCGTACGCCATCGACAACGCCGGGCCTCCGGCCGTGCCGCCGCCTGCCTCCAGCCCGGACAGCGCCGCCTTGACCGCAGCAGCGTCGTGGCTGCCATCGACCAATGTCGCCACCGAGCCCGAATACGTGATGATGGAAATGCTGTCCTCCGCCCGCAGTCCGTCAGCTAGGATCGACAGCGCCTGCTTCACCAGCGGCAGCTTGTCCGGTGCGTCCATGGACCCGGACACGTCCACCATGAAGACCAGGTTCGCCGCCGGACGTTCGGACCGTGCCACGTCATAGCCGCGCAGGCCGATGCGCAGAAGCCGGGTCCGCCTGTCCCATGGCGTGGTGGTGACGTCCGTCGTCACGCTGAACGGCGCCGTGCGATCGGTCGCCAGTGGATAGTCGTACCGGAAGTAGTTGATCATTTCCTCTGTCCGCACAGCTTCTTCCGGCACGGGTTGCCCGCCCATCAACATGCGCCGGACATTGGTGTAGGAGCCCGTGTCGACGTCGACGGCAAATGTCGAGACGGGTTCGCTGACCACGCGGTGGATCGGGCTGACCGTCTTTCCGTCATAGCGCTCAGTGCCACCGTTGCCTGCCGTCACATTTTCGTATCCCCCGTCTCCCGGGGACCTCTCGCCGCCACAGGCCGATAGCATGAGCCCTGAGATCAATGGAATGGACATGATCGCACGAAAACGCATGTATGTTCTCCACTTTACTGGTGGAGCCGAGGTAGTTTCTCGAACTGCATTCAGACAAGGGGCGTGAACACGCAGTTTCAAATCCTGCATCCAAGTCGAACACATCACGATAGCGGATAACGGCCGATTACCGGGAAGCATCACTCGCTCTGCACGGGTTCTGCACAGTCCTTGCGCCAAGAATTGACCACCATGCCATTACCGGCTGCGCAGTTGGCCGCTCATGATAACTCCCGTCTTTCAGGGAGATACACGAATGCAACTCGCTAGATCGCGCTTGGGCTCCAGCTTTCGATGGAAGCCGGCGATGGGCCTGGCTTTCGCCGGACTGGGTGACTGGCTCTTCTATCAACGCGGACCGATCGGCGGAGCGCCCGGCGTCCTCGCACTCGCCCTGCTCGCCGGCCTGCTGGTTGGAAGGCCGGCCGTGCGGCGGAGCGGCGCGGCTCTGCTGGCAGTCATGGCAGCGACCGTTTTCGCGCTCGCTCTGGCCTGGGATGCCAGCCTGCTGTCGGTGATGCTGTTCTGGCTTGCAGCAGGCATGGCGGCCCTGCTGCCGCAGGCTGGCCGCTTCGATGACGGCTGGCAATGGGCGCAGCGTCTTTTGTGGCAGGGGCTGCGCACGCCGTTCGGGCCCTTTATCGACCTGCGGCGCATCGCGCGAGTCCGCAGGGCTGGCCACGGCAAGCGGATCGGCATACGCCGGGCCGCTTCCCTGCTCACGATCCCCTTGCTGGGAGGGACGATTATTGCAGCGCTGTTCTGCGCCGCCAATCCCATACTGGCGCGGGCTGCCTCCGCACTGCTGGCGATCGACACGAGTTTCCTCACGATCTGCCGGGCCTTCTTGTGGTCTTTGTTCTTCGCCATGCTCTGGAGCCTGCTGCGTCCCAGCCTGCTGAAACGCCCCCACCCTCTGTTCGAAGGACGGGGAGATACCCGCCTGCCGGGATTCTCGCCTGCGTCGATCATGATCTCGCTGGTGGTCTTCAACGCGATCTTCGCCGTGCAGAACCTGCTCGACGCGGCCTATCTGTGGGGCATGGCATCCTTGCCCGAAGGCATGACGCTGGCCGACTATGCGCACCGCGGTGCCTACCCGCTGATCGCCACGGCAGTGCTGGCAGCCTTCTTCGTGCTGATCGCGCTGCGTCCGGGTTCCGAGACCGCCGGTTCGCCCATGATCCGATGGCTGGTGACCTTGTGGATCGCGCAGAACATCGTCCTCGTCGCCTCATCGATCCAGCGCACGGTCGATTATGTCGAAGCCTATTCGCTCACCTGCTTGCGGATCGCGGCGCTGGCCTGGATGGTGCTCGTTGCTTTCGGCCTTGCCACGATCTGCTGGCGCCTGCTGCGCGATCGCAGTTCGGCCTGGCTGGTCAACGTCAATCTCGCGATTACCGCCCTGATGCTGACCATAGCCAGCTTCATCGACTTCGGTACGGTAGCGGCAACCTGGAATGTACGTCACGCCCGCGAGGTCGGCGGCGCCGGGGCGGTTCTGGACTTGTGCTATCTTGGCCAGCAAGGCGATTCCGCCCTTCTTCCCCTGCTCGAACTCGAAGGACGCCGCGAGCTTCAGCCCGAATTTCGAATGCGCGTGCACGCCGTCCGCAAGCGAGTGGAACGCGGCGATCCGATGAACGGCGGCCTCCTCCACGCAAGCCGACGTGCCCAGGCTGATGCCCTCGCCGCGGGCTTGCCACGGATGGACATGGGAGAAGGCCCGCGTGAATGCGACGGCTCGCGGATACCCGAGCCTGCCGCAGCCTTGCCGCCGGCCCCGCCCAGCCCGCCGACACCGCTGCCTGCAACGCCGCAATCCCCATCACAGCCCCCTTCGCCGCATTGACAGGGGCCCTGTGGACATGAACATCTCCACCATGCCCGGCACGATCCTCCTCGTCGACGACGATCCCCATATCCGCCAGTTGCTCGTCTTCGCCTTCGGCAAGGCCGGTTTCGGCACGCTCGAAGCCGGGGACGGAGAGGAAGCGCTGGCGCAAGTCGAACGCCACGCCCCCGATCTGGTGATCCTTGACATCAATATGCCGCGCATGGACGGTCTTGAAGTCTGCCGCCGCCTACGCGCCACGAGCGAGGTGCCGATATTCTTCCTGTCCTCGCGCGATGACGAGATCGACCGTGTGCTGGGCATCGAACTGGGCGGCGACGACTATGTGGTGAAGCCGTTCTCCCCGCGCGAAGTCGTGGCCCGATCGATGGCGATCCTTCGCCGCACCGGCTCGCGGAGCGGATCCTCGGCAAGCCCGGCCGACACGGTCACAGTGCTGCGTCACGGTCTGCTCAGTCTCGATCCAGAGAGCTGGACCGCGCAGTGGCACGGCCACGAGGTCGGCCTTACCGTGACCGAGTTCACCATCCTGCGCACCTTGCTGGCCGGGCCCACCCGCATCTTCTCGCGCGACCAGATTATCGACCGCCTCCGCGGCCCGGGCTTCGCGCTCACCGATCGCACGATCGACAGCCATGTCCGCAACTTGCGCCGCAAATTTGCCGAAGCGGGCGGCAGCGACTTGATCGAGACCCGCGCGGGGATCGGCTACCGCCTCGGGACCTGCACCGGCGCGACGGCGCAGGGATGATCGACAAGCTCTGGGATCAAATCCGGGCCACCGTCGTCCGGCACTGGCCGATCCTGCGTCTGCGCACCATCCTGCTGGGAACGATGGTGTTCGTCGCCGCGCTGCCGGGCTTCGGGGCAATCTTCCTGCGGATCTACGAAAACGCCCTGGTGCGACGAACCGAAGCGGAACTGGTCGCCCAAGGCGCCGCGCTTGCCGCCAGCGCCGCAGTCGTCGGCAGCGCCATCGCCCTGCCCGGCGCGCGCCCGGGCCCGCCGCCCGCCCCGCCAGAGCGCTATCATGACCGCGTGACGGAAGTGGACTTGCGCTCCTCGCCGATCCTGGCGCCCCGCCCCCATGCCCAACCCGCCGCGAGCCAGCCCGATCCCGCCGCGATGGCGCTGGCAGGGCGGATGATGCCCGCCTTCCAGCAGACCAAGATCACCACTCTCGCCTCCATCCTTATCCTGGATCGGAAAGGCATCCTGCTCAACGGCCGGGAGGCGGGCGGCAGCCTCGCAGCCTTGCCCGAGGTCCGCGCCGCACTCGCCGGTATGCCAACCACCACCCTGCGCGAGAACGAGGGCCACCCGGCCCATCATGCGCTCGACTGGCTAAGCCGCGCCGCAAACATCCGCCTTCACCATGCACGCCCTATCGTGATCGACGGCAAAGTCGCGGGTGTGCTGCTGCTGTCGCGCTCGCCGCGCGCGCTGGCACTGGGCATCTATGAGGATCGGGGCAAGATCGCCCTGGGCGTTGCGGCGATCTTCGCTATGCTGTTGATGCTCTCGGCCGTGCTTTCCCGCGCCATCGTGCGCCCGATCGAAGGATTGAGCCGCGCCACCCGCGCCCTCGCTTCCGGTGCGCGCATATCCGCGCCGCAACCCACCCTGCAAGTCATCGAGATCCGGGCGCTCTACGAAGATTTCGAGCAAATGGCAGACGCGATTGAAAAACGCTCCCGCTATCTGCGCGATTTCTCCTCCTCGCTGAGCCACGAATTCAAGACGCCGCTCGCCGGGATTTCCGGCGCCATCGAGCTGCTGCAGGATCACGGAGCCCAGATGTCACCCGCGGAGAGCGAACGGTTCCTGGCCAACATGGCCGCCGATGCCCGGCGCCTGTCCCGCCTGGTCGGCCGGTTGATGGAACTCGCCCGCGCCGATGTGCTGATAGGTGCCGCCGATGCGGCGGTCCGCCCCGGAGCCGTGCTGATGGCGGTGGCCGATGCACTCTCGGCCGAAGACTTCGCAATTGCCGTGGACCTGCCTGAGCACGAAACCCATGTCTCCATCGACGGCGATGCCCTGGAAACCGTGCTGACCACGCTGGCCGAAAATGCGCGGCAAGCAGGCGCGAGGCGCCTCGATATCGCCCTTCACCCAGCGCCTGGCGTAGTCCATATCGATCTCGTCGATGACGGGCCGGGCATTCCCGAGGCGGACCATCTGCGCATCTTCGCGCCTTTCTTCACCAGCAAGCGCGAACTGGGCGGCACTGGACTGGGTCTGCCGATCGCGCGTTCGTTGCTCCAGGCGTACGGCGGCGAACTGGAGCTCATCCCTTCGGAGCGCGGAGCGCATTTTCGGATCACATGCCCTGGCAGGTAGCGCCGATCGCGCGGCGCCCGAAAGGTCCGCGTTGCCCGCCGCCGGTCAGCTATCTCTGTCGCCGGGCAAGGCCCCTACCAGTTCGAGCCGCTGCGGGACCGTGCCGATCGCGATTCCGTCCTGGCGGAACCGGCGGAGGAGAGTGGCGAACGAATTGCTGCGCGCTCCGTAGGCCGCGCGGGGCGTGGCTACGTGGGCGAAACTGTTGAAGAATATCCGCCCATCGGCAATGGAATCGATGAACACGGAAGGTGCGGGCTCGCTGAGCACGCTTTCCTCGGCCGCGTAAGTTTCCAGCACGATCTTGCGAACTGCGTCTGCGTCGACATCGATCGGTACGGAGAACTGGATCTGCAGGCGGCCCAGTGGGCTGGCCAGTGTCTTGTTGAGGACCGTTTTCGTGATCAGCTCGGAATTCGGCACGATCAGGGTGGAATGATCGGCCAGTTCGATTTCGGTCGACCGGACGCTGATCCGCTTGACGTCGCCCTCGTCGGTGCCGACGCGGACGAGATCGCCGATCTTTATGGGCCGCTCGGCAAGCAGGATGAGGCCCGACACGAAATTCTGCGTGATCGCCTGAAGGCCGAAACCGATCCCGACCGAGAGCGCCGAAAGCAATATCGCAATACGCTCGACACCGATCCCGAGCGAAGCCAGCCCCCAGATTACCGCGAGGGCCACGCCGACATAGCGCGCGACGAGGCTGACCGAATTGCGCCCGCTTCCGTCCAGATCCGTGGCAGGCAGGTATCGGTGATCGAGCCAGCGCATGAAGGCCCTGACAAGCGCCAGCCCGACGAACAGGACCAGCCCTCCGCGCACCAGCGCACCGGGCGAAACGCTGACGCCGCCGACTTCGAAACCTTGCGCAAGAAGGCCAAGGCGCCCGAACAGGCTGTCGACATTGCCCGCACCGAACGGCGAGAGCAGCATCCCGAGTGCCAGGATCACCACCGTGACGCGCAGGATTCCTGACAGCAGGACGCCGAACTGGTCGATCGCACTGCCGCGCAGGCCCAGGCTGCGAACCAGTGCATCCCCGAAGGGACTCGAACGGTCGAACACCGTCGAGGCGACATCGTCGATCGCTGCCATCAGCAGGTAGACGCCGGCGCCCAGCACGACCGCCCAGGCGATCATCTGCAGCACGAACAGACTGAACCCGAAATAGCCGGTGAGCAGGGCCAGGAAAGCGCCCCCAACCGCCACCCAGGCCAGCAGATTGACAAGGCCCAGCCCGGCAGCGACCTGCCCGCTCCCCTCGCTGGCCTGCGCGGAGCGAAGCCGGCCGAGCGTGACCAGGCTCGCCCCGATCAGGAGGATATGGCAGAGCGCGAGAATGGCCTGGGTGCAGGCCGTGGCCGTCGCGCTCGTACCCAGCGTCAGATTGAGCGCGTTCGACATGATCGCGCAAAAGGCAAGACACCCGAGTACGACGGTATAGGGCCGCAGCCGAGAAGCGGCCTGGTCGCTCAGCCGGGCTATTCTCCATGAGGGCTGACTCCGCATGAGCAGCGCGCCCAGGACGGACATGGTGAAGCCAGAGAACGCCGCAGCGGCAACGAAGGTGCCCAGCAGCGCATTCCAGCTCGGCGGAACCATGGATGCCCAGCGCAGCCCCTGAACGAAGGCGAGCCCCGCCAGCAGCGGCGCCAGGGTGCCGACCAGCACCCGCCACAAGGCATTGGCCGAGCGGCGGACCGAGCGTGCCGGGAAACCTTCGGTGAGCATCTTTCGCCCGGTGCTTCGCACGAACGAACGCAGAGGAACCAGGATGAGGAATCCCACGATCAGGCCGAGCAGCGCGAGCCAGGGCGTGCCGTGATCGAAACTGTAGGCAATCTGGGACCGCCCCTGCTGGACGAACATCGCGGCGCGCCTGCTGTCGCGCGGCCAGGCGTGAGCGAGCGCACTCCAGAAACCGGGCGCCAGCGGAGAAGGCGAGCGTGTAGACAGCTTTTCGCCCAGTTCCTGGGCCTGGCTCTCCGAAATCTCATCGGCAAGCTGCTGCGCCTCGACGGCGAGCAGGTTCCCGCGCTTGATCGCGGAGTCGATGGCAGAGCGCTGCTTTGCCAGGCTCGCTCGCTGCCGCTGGATGTCAGGGGCCTCTCCGCTGCTCGGCTGCGGCCCCAGCCCTTCGAGCTTGGCATCGAGCAGCGTGATCTGTTCCTGGAGCTTGGCGCTCGTATCGGTGGCCGAAGACTTGGCGGCCAGAACCTTGGCCCAGGCCAGCTTCTGATCGCTGTCGCTCATGCGCGCATCCATCGACCTGTCGACCGACCGGATGTCGCTCTCTGCCGCCGCAAGGTCCTGCGAAAGCGCAGCCAAAGGCTCCGATTGCGCAAGAACTGGCGTGGCCGCGGCGGGCATCAACAGCGCAAACATGACGAACATCAGCGCGAGCCTTTTCGCGAGCATTCGAGCGATCTCCGTTTTCCTGCAGTCCCGGCACCGCATGGGCCGGCAACGCCGGCGCTATGTAGGCTGGGCGCCCTATCGGACACAATCGCGGAAGCGGGCAATGGAGTGTGATGCTCGGCGGACAGAATCTGCCGATGGCAGGAGACGCTCCTCGATCACCTCACAGCCAGTTCGTTCGGCATTTATTGGCGTCAGCTGCTCAGGCGAAGTGGAAAGTTCTCAGCCATCTCTTGGCAAGCTCGTTTCCGCCGAGACGCGGTTTTTCACAAAATATTCTCCAGCAATGACCACTAACTCATCTACGCACCCCGAAACATCTAGTTGGTTTTTCAACTGTCACACCCGACCAACCTCAAACCTTATTAATTTCACAGAAATGTCATAAATAGTCTTTGAACTTTCACAAAATTCTTTTGTCCCCGTCTCCACCCCATCCCTCTCTTCACCCTCGATTGCGGACCCGATCCGGGCCGCGGTTTCGAACAATGGAAGATGAGGGAAACGACAATGTGGAACAGGCGCAGTCTCTGGCTGGTATCGACAGCTCTCGCCTTCGCGGCGCAGCCCGCGTTGGCGGAGGCTGAAACGGGGGCGACCGCTCCCACGCAGGACGATGGCAGCATCGTCGTCACCGGCTTCCGCGCCAGCCTCCAGGGTGCCCGCGACGTAAAGCGCAATGCCACGATCATCCAGGACTCGATCGTCGCCGACGACATCGCCGCTTTCCCGGACCTCAACCTCGCCGAAGCGCTCCAGCGCCTGCCGGGCGTCGCCATCAACCGCGAAGCCGGCGAAGGCCGCCGCGTCAGTCTGCGCGGCCTGGGACCGGACTTCACCCGCGTCCAGCTGAACGGCATGGAAGTGCTGGGCAACGTCGACTCCCCGCAGGACAGCCGCGGCCAGGGCACCCGCGACCGCGCGTTCGACTTCAACATCTTCGCCGCCGAACTCTTCAACCGCGTGGATGTGCGCAAGTCGTTCTCGGCCGAGCAGACCGAAGGCGGGCTGGCCGGCACCGTGGGTCTCTATACCGCGCGTCCGTTCGACTATTCGGGCACCAAGGTCGCCTTCTCCGCCTCGGGCGGCACCAATACGCTGACCAAGGACTTCCAGCCGCGCCTCACCGGCCTCGTCTCCAAGAACTGGGGCGATTTCGGCATCCTCGTCTCGGCTGCCTATAGCCACCGCCAGACCCGCGAAACCGGCGTCGACACGTATCGCTGGCGCCTGAACAAGGCCAACGGCTCGAACATTTCGGCCCTGACGCAGGAGGAGCAGGACAAGATCAATTCCGGCGAACTGCGCTTCGCGCGCGGCAACCGCCAGTCGGTCTGGGACAGCACGCAGGACCGCCTTGGCGTGACCGCGTCGGCGCAGTGGAACCCGGCCGATACCGTCCACCTGACGCTGGACGGCCTTTACGGCAAGTACAAGGCCGACCGTTTCGAAACCCACCTCGCCTCGCGCGGCGGCGGCGGTTCGACCTGGCTCGGCGGTAGTCAGACTTTCGCCGGCGTGACCTACCCCAACTCCACCATCAACGACATCGAATGGAACGAGCAGAACGAGGTGACCTACCTCGATGTGTCCGGCGCCCAGACGGCCACGGAAACGCGCATCCAGAAGACCACCAACACCTTCAAACAGCTTGTCCTCAGCGGCGATGCCGAGATCGTGCCCGGCCTGAAAGCCACGTTCCTGGGCGGCATCGAGCGCTCCAGCTACGACATGCCGGTGGACGACCACTTCTATACCGAAGCCTATGGCGACGTGATCTCCGACTATCGCGGCGGCAACTACTCGCTGGTCAACACTTATGGCTGGGACACGGGCGACGCGGCGAATTACCACGCGCACGAAATCGACATGAACCAGAGCTTCCAGGACACCGCCTTCGACAACGTCAAGGGCGCGCTGGCCTATGAGATCACCCCGGACGACAAGATCTCGATTGGCGGGGAATGGCGGCGCTTCAAGAACTCGGGCTACAAGCGCACCTACAACGACGCGCTGCTGACCGCATTCAAGAACGGCACTGTCAGCGCCGATATCAGCGATTATTCGAAGGTCTATACCGGTTACAAGGGCCAGGACTGGGTGATCGTCGATTACGACAAGGCGCTCGACGTGCTCGGCATCGACCGTAGCGACTATCTGACCACCAAGAACAGCGTCTTCGCGGTGGAAGAGCGTACTGCTGCCGGCTATGTCCAGTATGACTGGAACCACATGCTCGGAAACCTGCCGTTCCGCGGCAATGTCGGCGGCCGTTACTACCACACCGACATCCTTTCCGCGGGCATCGGCACGGTGGGCGGAACCGATACCCCGATCGCCGTCTCTTCGAGCTACCAGGGCTTCCTGCCCGCCATGAACCTGATCTTCGACGCGACGAAGAACCTCGTGGTCCGTGCCTCCGCCGCGCGCAACATCAACCGGCCTTCGCTCGGCTCGCTGGCGGTCAATGGCACCGTTTCCGTGGGTGACAACGGCGAACTGTCCGTCTCGGTCGGCAACCCGGCGCTGAAGCCCTACAAGTCCACCGACCTCGACCTTTCGCTCGAATATTACTTCGGCAAAGTCGGATCGGTCAGCGCGGCGCTGTTCTACAAGACGCTGGACGGTTTCATCACCACCCAGACCGTCAACGACGTGCCCTACAGCGAGACCGGACTTTCGACCGACCTCGTCTCGGGCGTGACGGGCAGCACCGTCGTCACCTCGTTCTCGCGCCCGGTGAACCTGGGCAAGACCGACCTCTGGGGCCTGGAACTGGCCGCGCAGACCGACTTCACGTTCCTGCCCGCGCCCTTCGACCACTTCGGTACGGCGGTGAACTTCACCTACGTCAATTCGAAGTACGACTATTCGACGATGTACACCGGCGGCGCCAACACCACGCTGGAGGGCCTGAGCAAGTACAACGGCAATATCACGCTCTACTACCAGGATGCCAAGTTCGACATTCGCGGATCGGCCAACTATCGCAGCAGCTACGTCTACAGCGCGGCGCCGATCACCAGCACGCTGGGCCTGGACCAGGATCTCTCCGGCTATGCCGCGACGATCTATGTCGATGCCTCGGCTCACTACAAGGTAATGGAGGGCGTCCAGCTCACGCTCGACGCGATCAACCTCACCAACCAGCACGAGAGGCAATACTCGGACAGCACCAAGCGCCTCTACGTCAACACCCGTTCGGGCACCACGATCATGGGCGGCGTGCGCTTCGAATTCTGATCGCCTATGCCCTTGTAACAGCCCACCCGACAGACAGGCCGCTCACCCGGAACTGCCTGTCGTTTCCGGCCCGGACCCCGCCGCGTCCGGGCCGGCTTTCATCGAGCCTCGCTTCCCGGTTTTCAGTCACATCCATTTCACATGACTGTCATCTGACCGCGCTAGGCGCGCCCTCGAAAGGGCGCTCCCCGTGTCTTCGCTCCTCCCCGGTGCCCGGTCGCGCCGCCTTGCTGCCTCATGCCTCGTGCTTGCCATCGTCCCGGTGGCCGCCGAGGCGCGCGAAGCACAAGTTTCGCTCCACGTCCCGGTGCTCCGCCTTGCCGACGCCCTGGCGGAGATTTCGCGCCGCTCCGGCGTGCAGATCGTCACCTCGGTACCCGCCGACCTGCGCACCACGCACCCGGTGCGGGGGCGCTTCGGGGTGGCAGAGGCGATCCGGCAAGTGACCGACAGGCTGCCCGTCACGGTCAGGCAAGTGCCGGGCGGCTATCTGGTTACCCCGGCTCCCGCGCCCTTGCCCGTCACCGTGCCCCTGCCGGGGCCAGGCCAGCTGGTCGTGCAGGAACCTCCCGCAGAACCGATCGTCGTCACCGGCTACCGCGAAAGCCTGCGCCAGGCCGTCGCCGTGAAACGCGCCGCCCGCTCCACCCTGGAAGTGACGCGCGCGGAGGACATTGCCGCCTTTCCCGATCACAACGCCGCCGATGCCCTGCAGCGCCTGCCGGGCATCGCCATCAGCCGGGACAACGGCGAAGGACGGCAGATCTCGCTGCGCGGGCTGGGCCCGCTGTTCACCCGCACCACGCTGAACGGGATCGAAGCGCTGGCGACGACCGCTTCCGGCATGGACAATCGCGGCTCCGCCAGCCGCCAGCGGCGCTTCGACTATTCGGTTTTCGATGCCGGGCTGTTTTCCGGGGTGGAAGTGCGCAAGACCTGGTCCGCCGATCTCGACGCCGGAGGCATCGGCGGTACCGTTGCGCTCCACACGTTGCGGCCGTTCGACCGGCCGGGCGATGTAACCCTGCTTTCGGTCCAGGCCCGCAAATCGGGGAACGATAGCGCCGTCACCCCGCAGATCACGGCCGAAATCTCGCGCCGGGGCGACAATTGGGGCGCGCTGTTCGCCGCCTCCTACAGCCGCAACGCGGTGACCGAATACGGCTATCGCAACTGGGACTGGGTGCCCGTGACGTTCAGGACGGCGAACATCGGCCCCGGCGTCGGCGCCGCAGACCGGGCGCGACTGACCGGCGACGGCGATCCCGTCTACATGTCGCGGGGCCAGACCTACTCGACATGGACCAACCGCTTCGACCGCCTGAACCTTGTCGGATCGCTGGAGCATGAGAGCGACGATGGCCTGCATGTCACGCTCGACCTGATCCACGCGCGCCTGTCCAACCACCGCGGCGAATATTCGCTGGCGGCGGCCGGCACCAATGGCCTCACAAGCGGCACCGTGGACGGAACGCAAGTGCTCAATTCGGTGAAGATCGTCGGCAACACGATGGTCGCAGCGGATTTCAGCGGCATCGACATGCGGACCGAGCGCAAGATCACCGAGGATCACACCGACTTCAACCAGGCCGTGCTTTCCCTGCAGCGCCCGCTCGGCGCTTCGACCCGCATCGAGGTTCGCGCCGGCTATGCCCGATCGGACTTCGAGGAACCGGTGTTCGACAAGGTGTTCCTGGAAGCCCCGGGCCAGGATTTCGCCTATGTCGCCACTGGCGCGCATCCGCGAAATGCTTATGGCTTCGACATTGCCGAAGCGGCGAACTGGAACCTCATGCGCGCCGATGTGCGCGAGGATGCCATCCTCAACCAGAATGCAACGGCCCGGGTCGAACTGGTTCGGCGGCTCGGCGCGCATGTCGAACTGCGCATGGGCGGCAGCTACCGGTTTTTCGGCAATAGCGGCTACGAACGCCGCGTTACCGCCGATTATCGCGGCGAGGCCGAACAGGCGGCCACCGCCCTGATCCACGCGCGCTCTCTCGCGCGCTACGTCGTCGCCGATCTTGACGCCACTTTCGCCGCGCTCGGCCAGGCCCGCGACCTCACCGCCACCTCCAACCTTCCCGGCACGGCCTACCGCGTGCGCGAGAATGGTTACGCCGTCTTCGCCCTCGGTCAGTTCGACTTCGCGCTGGGCACGGTCCCGGTGGAGGCAGAACTCGGCCTTCAGTACCTGCGGATGGACACCCTGTCCTCGGGCGAAGCGAGCGACGATACGACGCTGATCGCCGTAGGGCAGCGCAGCCGCCATTCGGCGTGGCTGCCTTCGCTTCAGGCGAGGCTTGACCTGGCGCCCGACGTGCGCCTGCGCCTTTCCGCCAGCCGCAACCTGAACCAGCCCGACGTCGCCGACGTGCGCGCCGCTGCGTCGGTCAACTCGACCCCGTTCGGCGGCACGGTCGAAACGGGCAACCCCGCGCTCAAGCCTTTCGCGGCGACCGCGCTGGATCTCTCGCTGGAACGCTACATGGGGCACGATGGCTATGCCTCGCTCGGCCTGTTCTACAAGCGCATGGCGTCCTTCATCACTTCCGAAACCACGGTCATGGCTTATGCCGAGACCGGGCTGCCGCTGTCCTTCCTCTATGATGGGCTGGACGGATCGGCACTCTACAACGTGGTGCGGCCCCTGAACGGCCAGGGCGCCTCCATCGTCGGTGCCGAAGCGGCGGTCCAGCGCGATTTGCGCTTCCTGCCCGCGCCCTTCGACCGGCTGGGTATCCAGGCCAACCTGACATATGCCGCGGGCCACAGCGAGGTGATCTACGACGGAACTGCGATGGAGCTGCCGTTGATCGACCTCTCGCGCTGGTCGGGCAATGCCACGCTCTACTACACCGGCCGGACCTGGGACGCCCGCGTGGCAGCGGCATGGCGCGGCACCTATCGCATCGACATCGGCAACAACGGCAACATCGGCGAATGGATCGAGGGCGCGATGACGCTGGATTTCGCGGCTCACGCCAAGCTCACGGGGAACCTGCAGGCCATGTTCGAGGCCCGCAACCTCACTGACGCGCCGATCACGCAATATACCGACCGGGAGGCCAAACGCCTGCTGGCGCGGACCCGCTCCGGCCGGGTCTTCTCGCTTGGCATGCGCTGCACGTTCTGATGACGCAAAAATCGCTCCTGTCCCCGCCGGGCACTCTCATGCCTCTACACTTCGAGCGCGGCGGTTTTTCTCTGCCGCGCTTCTTTCGACCGGGATGCCGCGCATGTTCATGAGCAATGCCACCAGCCCGCTGCTGGCCGGGGTAGGCCGGTTGAAAAGCTATGTGCGCAAGCGCATGCGCGATCCCGACGGTGTGGAGGACGTTGTGCAGGAAACCCTTGCCCGGGTGATGGAACAGGAACAGCGGCAGGCCATCGAACATCCGCTGGCCTATGCCTTTCGCGTGGCGGATTCGGTAATCCTCGCCGATGTGCGCAAGAGCGGCCAGGCAAACCGGCCGGGCGGCGAACTCGACCTGCTGGAACTCGTTTGCGACATGCCGCTGGCAGACGAGGTGCTGGACTACCGGGAGCGTTTCGCCCGCTTCGAAGCCGCGCTTGCCCGGCTGACCCCGATGCGGCGCAGGGTCTTCCGCCTGCGCCATGTCGATGGAAAATCCCGGCAGGAGATCGCCTCGGAACTCGGGCTGAACCTGGAGACCGTGAAGAAGCACCTCGTGCGCGCCATGGCAGACCTGACGCAAGCCTTGGAGGGCGATCTGGACACGGCCGGAGAGGGGCACAAAAACAATGGATGACAAGCTGACCACGCTCGAACTCGCCGCCGACTGGGCTGACCGCTTCGATGAATTGACCGCCGACGAGCGCCGTGAACTGGCGCGCTGGCTGGGAGAAACGCCGAAGAATGCCGCCGCCTTTGCCCGGATGCGCCGGCTGCTGGGCGATCCCGCATTGATCGATGCGCTTGATGGCGAAGATACCCCTACTCAGGACTTGCCGCTGCTGCAGCAACTGCGTTCGGGCGCGGGAACGCGCCAATACGGCCGCTCCGATCGGCGCGGACCGCTGGTCGGCCGACGTCAGGCCATTGCGGCCGGACTTGCCGGTGCCCTCGCCCTGCCCTTCGCTGGTCTCTGGTTCGCGAGAGAGCAGGCTGCGGAAACGTCCCCCAGCCTGCGCTTTGCCACCCGCACAGGCGAACGGCGGCGCTTCCAGCTGCCAGACGGGTCCGGCCTGCTGCTGGACGCGGCATCGCGGGTTGCGGTCGATTTCTCGGAAGGGCGCCGCCATGTCCGCCTGGAACAAGGCGCCGCGCGCTTCGACGTTCACCACGATCCCTTGCGGCCTTTCGAAGTCCGCACGCCGCATGCCGGCATGGTCGCGCTGGGCACCAGCTTCAGCGTCGATCATCTGGCCGAAGCCAGCGAACTGCGCGTCTTTTCCGGCCGCGTGCGCCTTGACGTGGCGGGCCAGGCCGCCCGCGTCGTGCCCGCCGACCGCTGGGCCCTTGTGCACGGCGCCTCCTTCTCGACCGGCTCGTTCGATCCCGCCACGCATCCCGACTGGCAGAGCGACTGGCTGGACGCCGACGCCATGCCGCTGGGCTTCGCCGTCCAGCGCCTGGCCCGCTACAGCCCCGCGCCCGTGCGGATCGCCGATCCGAAATTCGCCAGCCTCACGTTCAGCGGCCGCTTCCGCCTGGACAACCCGCGCCAGTCGCTCGAACTGATCGGCGCCCTGTTCGGCCTGAAACTGATGCAGCGGAAGGACGCGCTCTACCTTGTGTAGGTTTCCGGAAGTCATGCCGACCGGCCGGGGGCGACTTTTCCCGGCGCCTTGAATCGGCTCACGATTCGTCTTTCCAGTTGCAGGATGGGCCGCGCTCGGTCAGGCAGCGGATCGGCATGTCGGGGGGAAATCGTGCATCAACTTTGGATCGCAATCGGCGCGTCTCTGGCGCTCGCCACAGGCACTGCCCAGGCGGGCGAACCTGGAAATCCTGCTGCGCCGCCCTCTGTCACGGCGCTTTCCGGTTGCTGGGCTGGCACCGGCGAAGTCATGGGAAAACCCGTCAAGACCACGCTGGAGGGACGCTCGATCCTCCTTGGCGCCATGTTCTCCGTCGACACGGAAAGCACGGCCAGGGACGATACCGCCGACCGCTACGCCGCACATCTCGTTTTTGGCGGCACGATGGTGCTGCCCGGCAGCAGGAACGACATCACGGGCTATTGGGCCGACAGCTTCGGGGGCGCCATGACGTCGACCGGAACCGGCACCAGCCAGGTCGGCGGCTTCGACATCACTTATGCCTATGCGGATGCGCAATTCGTGAACCATTGGGAGGTTCAGGCAGATCACATCCACTGGAGCATCGTCGCGCGTGAAGCCAGGAAGGCCGAGCAGCCTTTCGCGGACTACACCTTGACGCGCGTGAAGTGCCCCCCGGCCAAGTGAGAGGCGCCCTTCGGAGGGCAATGACCGGCTGAAGCAGCGCGGGTCGTCTAGCAATCCGGGTTCGGTTCAAGCCGGGACGCTGCTCGCATCGCCAAGGTCACGGCCCTCCGGCCAGAGCCCGATCGAAATCAGGCGAACCGCTTTGCGCCGACTACGCAGAGAATGACGAACGCGGCGGAGGCAATCATGGGCCAGCCCACCGTCTCTCCCAGCACCGCGCCTGCAAGGACCAGGCCCAGGAACGGTTGGAGCAGTTGAAGTTGGCCGACGCCTGCAATTCCGCCCAGCGCCAGCCCGCGATACCAGAATACGAAGCCCAGCATCATGGAGAAGACAGCGACATAGCCGAAGCCGAGCCAGGCGCTGAAGCCGATCCCGGACCAACTGGCCGGTCTTGCCGCGACAGCGACGAGAGCCATGATCGGCAGCGCGATCAGCAGCGCCCAACTGATGACCTGCCAGCCGCCCAGCCGCCTCGCCAGCCTTGCCCCTTCCGCATACCCCAGGCCGCACAGCACGATCGCGGCCACCATCAGCAAGTCACCGGTTCCGGACCCGCCTCCACCGCTGCGAAGCGCGAAACCGGCTATCGCCGCCCCGCCCATCGTGGAGAATAGCCAGAAGGCGGGCTTGGGCCGTTCGCCGCCGCGAAGGACGCCGAAGATCGCCGTCGAAAGCGGCAACATGCCGACGAAGACGACGGAATGCGCCGCGGTTATGTGCTGGAGAGCCAGGCCCGTGAGCAGCGGAAAGCCGGCGACCACCCCGGTCGCGACAATGGCGAGAGATGGCACGTCCTCCCGCGCGGGCCTGCTTTGACGAAGGACGGCCAGGAAGAACGCGCCCAGCAGCGCGGCGACGACCGCGCGCGCCGATGTCACGAACAGGGGGCTCATATCCGATACGGCCACGCGCGTGGCCGGCAGCGAACCGCTGAAGATGATAACGCCCAGAAGGCCACTGCCCCAACCGGCGGTACTGCGTTCCATAGATCCCTCGCTTTCGCGATCCGGGTAGAACGAATTCGCTGGCTCAAACAGGAACAGAACCTTACAAAATGGCATAATTGTATGCCTGAAGGTGCCCATACAAATGTCCGATACGATCGAACGACAGCTTGCAGGATCTCGGACCCGAGGGCTGATGGATGCCATTCGAACGCGGATAGCGAGCCGGGTGCTCGGCCCGGGCGACCGCCTGCCCTCGGTGCGCAGCTTTGCCGACACCATGGGCGTTTCGCCTTCGACGGTCGTGGAGGCATACGACCGTCTCGCCGCCGAAGGCGTGATCCGGGCCAAGCGGGGGTCCGGCTTCTACGTCACCGGATCGAACATGCCGCCGCTCGCCATCGGCGAACTCGGGCCGCGCCGCGATCGCGCCGTCGATCCTTTCTGGGTATCGCGGCAATCGCTGGACGCCGATGACACCATGGCAAAGCCCGGTTGCGGATGGCTCCCCGCCGAGTGGATGCCGAACGAGGCCTTGCGCAAAGGGCTGCGCAGCCTCGCCCGCGGGCAGGCCTCCATTCTGACGGACTATGGCGGCACGCGAGGATCGCTGGCGCTTCGACGGCTGCTTCTCGGCCGCTTCGCCGATGAGGGGATCGAAGCCGGCGCCGATCAACTGCTGCTTACCGGCTCGGGAACGCAGGCCATCGACCTGATCTGCCGCTTTCTGCTGCGACCGGGCGACACCGTGCTGGTGGACGATCCCGGCTACTTCAATTTCCAGGCTCTGCTGCGCGCGCATCGGGTCGAGCTGGTGGGGGTTCCCTATACCCAGACGGGCCCCGATACGGCCGCGTTCGAGGCCGCGCTGAAAGCGTACAAGCCCCGCCTCTACATCACCAATTCAACCCTCCATAACCCGACCGGGGCGACCATGTCGCCGCAGACGGCACACCGGCTTCTGAGCGCGGCGGCCGCGCACGATCTTATCGTGGTCGAGGATGACATCTTCACCGATTTCGAGCCCTCTGCCTCGGCGAGGCTGGCCGTGCTGGACGGTTTCGACCGCGTCATTCGGATTGGCAGCTTCTCCAAGACGCTGTCAGGGTCGGTCCGCTGCGGCTACATCGCCGCCCGGGCGGACTGGATCGAGGGGTTGATCGACCTTCAGGTCGCGACGAGTTTCGGCGGCCCCAGCCCCGTGGCGACGGAACTGATTGCCAGTGTGCTGGCCGGCGGCAGCTATCGCAAGCACATGAGCGAGCTTCGCCAGCGGCTGGCCGTGTCCATGGACCGGACGGCGACGCGGCTGGACAGACTTGGGATCACGCCCTGGACCATGCCGCGAGGCGGCTTCTATCTCTGGTGCCGGCTTCCAGACGGGCTGGATTCGGCGGACATTGCAAACCGATGCCTGAGAAAGGGCGTGGTGCTGGCGCCGGGGAACGTCTTCAGCGTGTCCCAGTCGGCCGCGCCCTATCTCCGCTTCAACGTCGCGCAATCCGACAGTCAGCGTGTCGAAGACACCCTTCGCGCCGCCATCGATGAAAGCGGGTAGGTGCAGCATGGCGCGCGGACCGGAGCGCCCTGCCGAGCCGCCCGCGGAACCGAGCCATCACTCGGCCGGGGGAGGCTCGATCAGGGTGAAGGCGATCGGTTCGGCTTCGATGGCCGGCATGATCTTTTCCAGCGCTTCGGAGAGTTCGGCCTGCCGGAAAGGCTTTTCCAGCCGCGGCAGATCCGATGCAAGGCCCACCGCATCGGAGTAGCCGGAGGTGATCAGCACCGGCATCAGGGGCCTGAGTGCCAGGCATGCTCTTGCCAGTTCGACGCCGGTCATCGCCGGCATCAGGTGATCGGTCACCATGACGCATATCCGCGCGTCCGTTTGCACGAGCGCCAGGGCTTCGGCGCCGGAACCGGCCTCGACGACCTCGAAACCGAGATCGACGAGCATATCGGCCGTGCTCGCCCGGACCAGGTCCTCATCGTCGACGAGAAGCGCGACGCCCGCAGCGCGGACCTGCCGCACGGGCACCGCATCGAGAGGCGCTTGCGGCGCCGAGGTCGCCGGAAACCAGAGCGCGATCGTCGTGCCGGTGCCGAGCGCGCTGTCGATCGTGAGGGCGCCTCCCAATTGCCGCGCCAATCCATGCGCCATGGACAGGCCCAGCCCGGTTCCCTGTCCTACGCCCTTGGTGGAGAAGAACGGTTCGATCGCGCGCTGCTGAGTCTCTTCGTCCATGCCATGACCCGAATCCGAGACGCGGATCACCACATAGGCAGCCCCGTCCATGCCCGCGGCCACGGATTGCGCGGAATCGCAAAGCTGCGCGGTGATGACCAGCCCGCCGCCCTGGGGCATCGCATCGCGCGCGTTGACCGACAGGTTCAGCAAGGCCATCTCGACCTGATGGGGATCGGCGTTCGCCATCGGCAGATCCGCAGCCAGATCGAGCCTTAGCTGGATCTGCGGGCCCATCGTCGTGCCGATCAGCTCGGACATCCCGATGATCAGCGCGGTCATGTCCACCGGCTCGGGCTTCAACGGCTGGCGCCGGGCGAAGGCCAGCAGGCGTTGGACGAGGGTTCGGGCCTTGTCCGCCGACTGCAAGGCGCCATTGATCAGGCGCTGCTCGCGCTCGCCGCCGACTTTCCGGCGATGCAGCATGTCGAGGCTGCCGATGATCGGCGTCAGCAGATTGTTGAAGTCATGCGCGACGCCGCCGGTCAGCTGCCCCATCGCTTCCAGTTTCTGCGACTGGCGAAGGGCTTCCTGCGTCCGGACGAGTTCCCGCGTGCGCTCCTCGACAAGGTGCTCCAGCGTGGCGGCCGAAGTCTTCAGCGCCTCTTCCATGCGCTTGCGCTCGGTGATGTCGATCGACACGCCGGACAGGCCGATGGGAGAACCGTCCGGCCGGAACGCGGGCTGCCCCCGGACGCCGATCCAGCGAGTCTCGCCGGACTGCGTCAGGACCCGGTATTCGACATCGTAATCGCAGCCCGTCTTCAGGCTCGTGCCGATGGCGGCATTGACCCAGGCGCTGTCGTCAGGGTGGATCGAGGCATGGAGGTCCTCGTACGTGAATGGCAGGGCGGGATCGCGTCCGAAATTCTTGCGGCAGGTTTCGGAAGCATCGAGCGTGCCCGAAACGACGTCGAACGACCAGGTTCCCATTCGCCCCGCCGCCAGCATGATGGCCTTGAGGCGGGCGTCTTCCCGGTTGCGATCGAGCAGCCGCGCGTTCTCGACCGCAATCCCGGCCAGCGCGGCAAGGCTTTCCAGGCGCGCCACGCTGGCCGCGTCCGGCGGCTCCGGTTTCGACCAATAGGCGCCGAGCGCCGCGATGGCTTCGGGCCGGCCGATCGGTGCTATCGCAAGGCTGCGAACGAACGTCGGCGCATAGGCTGCCTGCGGAATGCGCGGATCGTTGCGGACATCGGCAATCGACACTGTCTCGACGTGCTGCATCGCCCAGCCGGAGATACAGAGCTTCGCATCGAACCTGTTGCCGCTCCACAAAGGCGCAGCGGCGTCCTCCGCCACATAGTGGCATAGATCACCGTCCTTCAGCACGACCGCGATCCCTTCGGCCCCCACGGCACTCCGCGCCGTATCGCGCAGGATGTCGACAACCGCGGCCATGGACCGGGCCGTCGCCAGGCGCTCGCTGGCCTCGATCAGAAAAGACTGCGAATTCGTGGACTGCGGCGAGGGAGCGTGGCTGTAGGTCATGAACGCCTTTCAGTCCGCACAGCTAACATAGTGTCCGGCCCGGTGCGACGGGGAAATGCAGCCGGTTCGGCCTCTTGCCCGATAGCGAGCCCGGACGTGCCGAGCGCAGGAGCGGGTCCGAAGGCTTGCATACCATACCCCCCTAGGCTATCTGGCTCGCCATGACCGGATCGACGATTCCGGTGGCGAAAGTGGAAACCTGAGGAAGAAATGGCGCACATCAGCGAAAACCGCGACGCACTGCTGGCACGGGTCAAGCGAATCGCCGGGCAGATTGCGGCGGTCGAACGGGCGATCGCCGGGGACGCCGACTGCAGCGAAGTCCTCCACGTCGTCGCTGCGGTGCGCGGGGCCGTGAACGGCCTGCTGGACGAAGTCATCGTCGACCATCTCGAAGCGCATGTCGCGGCGCCGGGCCTGTCCGAGGAGGAGCGTCACAAGGGCGCGGAGGATCTGGCGACCGTGATCCGGAGGTATACGAAGTGAGCGGACAAGCACCCCCCATGGCCGCCCCCTTGGGCAATTTCACGCACCTCACCCATGAGCACGTCTTCCTGGGCGCTGCGCATGACGAGAATGCGCGGCGGACGCGCTGGGTGGTGGCACTCACGGCGGCGATGATGGTGGGCGAGATCATCGCCGGCTACGCAACCGGATCGATGGCGCTCCTGGCAGACGGCTTCCACATGGCCACGCATGCCGGGGCGCTCGGCGTGGCGGCCGCCGCCTATGCTTACGCGAAGCGCCACGCGCGCAGCAGCGCCTTCAGCTTCGGCACCGGCAAAGTGGGCGACCTGGCTGGCTTCGCCTCGGCGCTCGTGCTGGGCATTGTCGCCTTTGCGATCGGCGCGGAATCGCTCCTGCGCCTGTTCGAGCCGATCACGGTCGCATTTGCCGAAGCGACGTGGATCGCGGTCCTCGGCCTCGCGGTCAACATCGCCTCCGCCTTCCTTCTTTCCGGCGGTCATGATCATGGTCACCATCACGGACATGGCCACCATCACGGGCACGGCCACCACCATGAGCACGGGCATCATCATGGCCACGGCGGCGACAACAACTTGCGCTCGGCTTACGTCCATGTGCTCGCCGACGCCCTGACATCGGTGCTGGCCATCGCAGCGCTTCTCGCTGGCCGCTACCTGGGGTGGGTGTGGATGGACCCCGTCATGGGCATCGTCGGCGCGGTCGTGATCGCACGGTGGTCGTGGTCGCTGATGCGCGACACGGCGACGATCCTGCTCGACCGGACCGACGATCACGTCGCAGAGGAAGCACGGGAACTGATCGAGACGCCCGGCGACGCACAGATCACCGACCTCCACGTCTGGAAGGTCGGCCCCGAAGCCCACTCGGCGATCGTCAGCGTGGCGGCCAGGCCGGGCATCGACGCCGCCGAAATCCGTCGCCGGCTGGTGCCGGTTCACGAGCTGCAACACCTGACGGTCGAAGTCGCACACGTCTGACGTGCGGCAGATCGGACAGCGACCTGAACCTCGAAACCAGCGCGGGACAGCTTGACCAACATCGTCATCCTCACGGGAGCCGGGATTTCCGCCGAAAGCGGCATTGTCACGTTCCGAAGCTCCACCCCGCGCTGGGACGATCGCGCACGTGAAGCACTTTGCTCGGCCGAGGGCTTCGCGGCGGACCGATACAAAGCGCATGATCTCTACGACGCCAGAAGGGCCCAGCTGGCGCAAGTGGAGCCCAATGCCGCCCACCTCGCCCTCGCCCGCCTCGAACGCCACTGGCAGCGCGAGAACCGGGGTGAATTCACGCTCATCACGCAGAACATCGACAATCTCCACGAGCGTGCGGGAAGCCGGCAAGTCCTGCACATGCACGGCGAATTGGACGCGGCGCGGTGCGAAAGCTGCCACCGCAGCTTCCCCTGGACCGGCAGTCTCGCCGTTCGCGAAGATTGCCCGGCCTGCGACGAACCGGCGCTGCGACCGGACGTCGTCCTTTTCGGAGAAACCCCCTATCACCGGCAGCGCAGCGAAGAGCTGTCGGCTCGCGCAAACCTGTTCATCGCCATCGGGACTTCAGCGACGGTGCACCCGGCCGCCGGGCTGGTGAAGCACGCCCGTAGCAACCGCGCGATCACGATCGAGGTCAATCTGCGGCGCTCGGACAGCCCGGACTTCCGCCGCTTTTTCGAAGGTCCGGCAACGCGCGAGGTTCCGGCGCTGGTCGATTACCTGACGATCGAGACCGGCGCGGAAGGCTGACCTCGTCACACCGGTCCCAGTCAAGCGGCACGTCCGTCAGTCCCCGGCAAAGCCAGCGACAATGCGAGCCTCTTCGTTTCGCAACGGTTTCCTGTCCCTTACAAAATAAATGCTTAGCTGATATTGCATCTGCAACTCATTCGCATTAGTCCGCCGCCCGCAGATGGGGAGGCAGGGAGCTTCCCGCCTGAGCCATAGCCAGGGGAGGCTAAAAGATGTCCGTTCGAAGCACGATCCGCGCCCGTTATTCCGTTCCATCCATGCTGGTGATAGGTCTGCTGACCGCCACCGCCGCCCGTGCGGAAGACACTGCGGAAGATCCCGAACCTGACGCCATCGTCGTCACCGGGGCCACGGAAACGACCGGTCTCAGCCTCTCCTCTCGCGAGACGCCGCAGTCGGTGACGGTTCTCGACAGCGCCCGCATGGAAGAACAGGGCCTTTACGACATTTCCGAAGTGATGGAGCAGATCGTCGGCATCCAGTCCAACCGCTCCAGCGCCTTGGGAACGGACGGCACCAACTACACCGCGCGCGGCTTCGCGGTGCAGAACTACCTCGTCGACGGGGTGGCCCGGCCCATCAATATCTATGGCTTCACCGAAGACACGGCCGACATGATCGCCTACGACCGGATAGAGGTCATCCGCGGTTCGGCAGGCATGATGACCGGCACCGGCCAGCCCTCCGCGGCGATCAACATGGTCCGCAAGCGCCCCGGCACGACCACCCGCGCCACCGCCGCCGCAACGGTCGGCTCCTGGGACATGTACCGGCTCGAGGGCGACGTTGGCGGAGCGCTGACGTCCGACGGAAAAGTGCGGGCCCGCGTGGCCGGGGCCCTGCAGGAAAACGACACTTTCATCGACCGCGAACACGTCAAGCGCCAGGCGCTCTACGGCGTGGTGGAAGCCGACCTCACCCCCAACACGCTCCTTACCGCCGGCGTGGAATACCAGAACTTCCGCAACGAAGCTGCCTCGCGCGGCGGGGTCCCGCTCTACTTCACCGATGGCACCAAGACGCATTTCGCGCGGTCGACCAATGGCGGCACGGACTGGTCGGACTTCCACCGCAAGAGCGTCAATCTCTTCGCGTCCTTGGCCCATGATTTCAGCAGCGACTGGCATCTGGAGGTCAGCGCCGAGCACAAGTCCGGCTCTTACGACGAGACGATCGGGTACTTCTTCGGCTCGTCGATCGACAAGGATACCGGCCTTGGCGGCACGCTCTATTCCACGCGCTGGGCATCGGACCTGACGCTGGACGCCGTCTATGCCAACTTGCGCGGCAGCTTCGAAGTACTCGGCCAGGAACAGCATATCGCCCTGAACCTGAGCCACGCCGAGTTCGACGACGACCAGACGCTCTACCCCGGCTGGTGGGACGGCCCGGAATACATGAACTCCTCCATCAACGCCTACGAGTTCTTCGAGACCGGAAGCTACCCCAAGCCCGACCTGACGGCGACGGGCGCCCTTGGCGGCAATCGCGTTCGGACCACCAGCGCGGCAGGCGTGGCGCGGCTGAAGCCGATTGCGCCGCTTTCCATCATCGCCGGCGGACGCCTGACATGGTGGAAGCAGGACAGCTATTCGCAGGACGAAGGCGCAGCCCGGATCTGGACGCCGGGCACGCACGAGAAAGCCGTCTTCACGCCTTATGCGGGTATCGTGCTGGACTTCACGAAGACCATCTCCGCCTATGTCAGCTACGCCAGCGTGTTCGAACCGCAGACCAAGCGCACGGTGGACGGAGACATCATCGCGCCGCTTGAAGGCAATACTTACGAGGCCGGTCTCAAGGCCGATTTCCTCGACGGCAAGCTGAGCGCCAGTGCGGCGGTCTTCCGCATGAAGCAGGACAATTATGCCCTGGCCGACGGCGCCGGCATTTTCGCGCCGGACGGCAGCACGGCCTATCACGCAGTGTCGGGCATGAAGTCGAAGGGCTTCGAACTGGAAGTCACTGGCGAGGTGCTGCCCGGCTGGCGCGTGGCGGGCGGTTTCGCCAACGCCCGGGCGAAGGATCGCGACGGCGTGCGCCAGCTGCCGCAAGTCGCGAAGAACAGCTTCAAGATGTTCACGACATATCGCCTGCCCGGCGACCTCGACGGCTTGACGCTGGGCGGTAACCTGACGTGGCAGGGCAAGACGACGGCAGACGGCGAAGGCCCCAACGGCGAGATCTATACGCAAGGCAGCTTCGCGATTGTCGACCTTCTGGCAAGCTATCGCTTCTCGCAGCGGCTGTCGCTGGCGGTGCATCTCGATAACCTGTTCGACAAGACCTACTATTCGGGCCTGTTCATCGGCAGCGCGCGCTACGGTTCGCCGCGGGCCTTCACCGCATCGCTGCGCGCAAGCCTGTGATCCGAGGCCGCCCCAGGTCTCCTGCCTGATCGAATGGGAAGGACGGTTCCGTCAGGAGCCGTCCTTCCGCGCCCCTGCCCGACCCACGGCCTTACCAAATGCCCGCCCGCTGGCAATCATGACGCGCCGCCATCCGGCTTCGCGTCCAGGGCAAGTGTGGGGAGCAATTCGGCTACCGTGGGATGAATGGGCACGGCCCAGCGCAGCGTGTCGATCGAAGCGCCTGCGTTCATCAGGTCGAGCACGCCGCTGATCGCCTCGTCGCCCGACGTGCCGAGAATGGCGGCGCCGAGGATTTCACGCGTTTCGGCATCGGCGACAAGCTTCATGAAACCCAGCGTTTCCGCCTTCTCCACGGCGCGGCCGACCCGGGACATCGGACGCTTGGCCACGAGCAACGATCGGCCGCTGGCGCGGGCTTGGCTCTCGGTCATGCCGACACGGCCGAGTGGCGGATCGATGTAGAGCGCATAGCCAGGGATCCGCGCACTGACGCGGCGCGCCTCGCCGTCGAGCAGATTGGCAGCGACGATCTCGTAATCGTTCCACGCGGTGTGGGTGAAAGCCCCCTTGCCGTTACAGTCGCCGAGGGCCCAGACGCCTTCGCATGTAGTGGCGAGCTGATCGTCGACCGTGATGTAACCGCGGGCGTCGGTGGCGATCCCCGCCTTGTCGAGGCCGAGGTCGTCGGTGTTGGGTCGCCGTCCCGTGGCCAGCAGGACATGGCTGCCATGGATCGACGGCGCGCCGGTCTGGCAGTCCACCCCAACGGAGACGCCCGCTTCGTGCGGGGCCAGGCTGATGCAAGTGGCCGAAGTGCGCACCTCGATGCCGTCGGCTTCAAGGATACTGCGGATTTCCTCGGAAACGTCCTCGTCTTCACGGGCGATCAGGCGGGGTCCCATTTCCACCACGCTGACCCGGCTGCCGAAGCGGCGGAACATCTGCGCGAATTCCAGACCGATGTAGCTGCCGCCGATGACCACGAGATGCTGGGGCAGACTGTCGGTCGCGATCAGATCGGCATTGGTCAGGAAGGCGACATCCTTGACGCCCGGCAGATCGGGGATAGCCGGACGGCCGCCGACATTGAGGAAAATCCGGGGCGCCGACAGACGGCGCTCACCCACCGCCATGAGCCCCGGGCCGAGGAAGGCCGCATGGCCGCGAACCAGCTCAAGCCCCGGCATGCCCTGAAGCCAATCCTCGTTGCCGTGACGGGCATCGAGGATGATCCGGCGTGCCCGCTCCGCCACTTTGGCCATATCGACCGAAACCGGACCGCTGCTCACGCCGAAATCGGCACCGCGGCGGGCGAGGTGGGCGGCATAGGCACTGGCCACCATCGTCTTGGTGGGTCTGCAGCCGGTGTTGACGCAGGTTCCCCCGACATGGCGGCGTTCGATGAGCGCGACGGTCATTCCGGCAGCCGTCAAGCGCCCCGCCAGCGCCGGACCGGCCTGACCGGCGCCGACGATGATGGTGTCGAAATGCTCGGTCATATCTGGCTCACGATCATGACGGCCGCCGCGATTGCCACGACATCTTCCAGAAGGGCCGCCGGGCGGTCGCTTCCGAAGGCCCTTGCCAGCGCCCCGCGCGCCGCCGCGCCGCCAAGCGTGCCGACGAGGGCTCCGAGCGCGCCCAGCAGAAGTCCGGCGATCAGACTGCCGCTGCCGGCGCCGATGGTCGCCCCGGAGAGCCCGCCGGTCAGGATACGGCCCCCGAACTGCACCGGCACCTTGCGGCTGGGCGTTGAGGGAAGCTTGTCGGTGACGAGTTCGCCGAGGGCCAGGACGCCGAGGATCCAGGGCGTGAAGGCATAGCCCATGAACGCGAGCGGCGTATCGGCCACATGCAGGCCGCCGAAACGCGCCGCGAAAGCGGCTGCGGCCGGAGCGGTCATCGACCGCAGGCCCGCAACGATCCCGATCAGAAAGGCCAGCACGAGCATAAGTCGAACTCCTTATGGGTTGTTTCGCTTTTTCTTTAACGCGTCTGCGGATCACTCTGGCCGGCGGCATGGCAGGAGAAGACGGCACATCGCTTGGGCCGCTGCCGGTTCGAAAGCTATACCGGCATTCCACCAAAGGCCAAGGCCGGGAGATCATGGATAGATCCAGACTGGCGCCATGTGCATCCTGCGGCCTCGGCTGTTTCGCTCAAGAACCGTATGCGCAGGCCGTCCGATCGGTCTAGACGGCACGGATGAGCCTTCTCGAACACACCCTCGCGGCCCTGGCGATCCAGGGCCTGTTTCGGTTTCTCACCGGAAACTGGTGGAGCGGGGCCGTGGCGGCCTCGGCCTATTTCCTGGGGCGTGAGGTGGCGCAGGCGGAGTATCGCTGGATCGAAGTCTACGGACATGGGCTGAGGGCGAATATGCCGTGGTGGGCGCCGATGGACCTGCGGGTATGGCCGAAGCTCGATCAGTAGGTGGACTGGATGGGGCCGATCGCGGCCACCGGCGCGGTTGCCTGCCTGCTGAACCGCCGCCGATGAGCAGAACCGCCTCGCAAGCCGTCCAGGAAGGTTCGCCGCGCGGTTGAACAGCCGTCATGGCTCGGCTTATCATGCGGCGATGAAACTTCTCCTTTCGGTCGCTCTGCTGACCAGCGCCCTTCTCGTGCAACCGCTGGCCGCGGCGCCGGACGACGACGTGCTGCGCTGGGTGGACCCGATGATCGGCACCGGCCCCGAAGGACATACCTTCCCGGGCGCCAGCGCGCCGTTCGGCATGGTGCAGCTCTCACCCGATACCGACGCGACCTGCCAGATACGCGATTGCTACGCCCATGCCGCCGGCTACAGCTATCACGACAGCACGATCCAGGGCTTCAGCCACACGCACTTTTCAGGAGCCGGGCACTCGGACCTGGGCGACCTGCTGGTGATGCCCGCCATCGGCCCGGCCAGCGCCGTGAAGCTCGATCCCGGCAGCGCCGACCGGCCCGGTTCCGGCTATCGCCAGCGCTTCTCGCACGGGACCGAAGTGGCCAGCGCGGGCTACTATGCCGTGACCCTGGCCGACAGCGGCGTGCGTGCGGAACTGACCGCCGGAACCCGCGTCGGCATCCATCGCTATGCCTTCCCCAGGGGCACGGACGCGCACCTGGTGATCGACTTGCGCAGCAGCCTCTACGATTATCCCGGCAAGATCCTGTGGTCGGGCCTGCACGTGCACCAGGACGGCACGATCACCGGTTTTCGCGAGACGCGCGGCTGGGCGCCGGGCCGCAAGCTGTTCTTCGCGATGCGCTTTTCCGCGCCGTTGAAAGACCACGCCTTCATCGACCGTGACGAGCACGTTCCCTACAAGGGCTTCCGCGCACCGCAGGCGCTGCCGGGCCGGAGCGCGGACGGCGTGGCCGAGAAGCTGGGCAAGGCGCTGGAGGCCCGGCTGGACTTCGGCTCGCTGGACCGGCCGCTGGAAGTGCGCGTCGCGCTGTCCGGGGTGGACGAGCAAGGCGCCATCGCCAATCTCGATGCCGAGGGCGCCGATTTCGAGACCGTGCGCCGCCGCACCGAGGGGCAGTGGCGCGAAGCCCTGGCCCGGCTCAGCATGGACGCACCGCCGAAGATGCGGACCAGTCTCTATACCGCACTCTATCACAGCCTGCTCGCACCCAGCGTATGGAGCGACACCGACGGGCGCTATCGCGGTCCCGACGATCAGGTCCACATCGCACGCGATTTCACGTTCCGCTCGACTTTTTCGCTTTGGGACACGTTCCGCGCCGAGCACCCGCTGCTGACCCTGGTACAGCCGGAAAGGACCACGTCCGACATCGTCAATTCGCTGGTCGCCAGCCGCGAGTACAGTCCCTGGGGCATCCTGCCGGTGTGGCAATTCGCCGGGCGCGAAACCTGGACAATGATCGGCTATCATGCCGCGCCGGTGATCGCCGATGCCTATCTCAAGGGCCTCGGCGGGTTCGATGCGGCCAGGGCGCTCGACGCGATGGTCGCCAGCGCCGACTATGCGCCCTACGGCGGCCTGGCCGAATATATCCAGCGCGGCTACGTGCCGATCGACAAGGAACCCGAGGCGGCATCGAAGACGGTCGAATACGCTTACGACGACTGGACGATCGCCCGCATGGCGCAGGCCATGGGCCGCAAGGACCAGGCCGCGCGGTTCGCAAAGCGCGCCGGATACTGGCGCAATTCCTTCGACGCGAAGAGCGGCTGGCTGCGCGCCCGCAAGAGCGACGGCACTTTCCGCACGCCGTTCGATCCCACCGCGATCAACTACGGTTCGGACTATACCGAGGGCAACGCCTGGCAATATAGCTGGTTCGTGCCGCAGGACCAGGCCGGGCTGTTCCGCATGCTCGGCGGCGACGGCAAGGTCATCGCCCGGCTGGACGCCATGTTCGACTTCGACAATTCGAAACTGGACTATAGCCATGCCGAGGACATTTCCGGCCTGATCGGTCAATATATCCACGGCAACGAGCCGAGCCATCACGTCGCCTACCTCTACGCCCATGCCGGCGCGCCGTGGCGCACGCAGGAGCGGTTGAAGCAGATCGTCGAGAGCCAGTACAAGCCCACGCCGGACGGCCTGTCCGGCAACGACGACCTGGGCCAGATGTCGGCCTGGCTGGTCTTCACGGGACTTGGCTTCTATCCGGTGACGCCCGGATCCAACCAGTATGTGATCGGCCGCCCCTTTGTGAGCCATGCCGCCATCACGCTGCCCGGCGGCAAGACCTTCACCATCGAGACCGACAACTTCTCCGAGGCCAATCTCTATGTCGGCAAAGTGGAACTGAACGGACGCCCGCTCGACCGCGCATGGATCTCCGATGCCGAAATACGCGGCGGCGGCACGCTTCGCTTCGTGATGCAGGCCCGGCCCGACAAGGCCTGGGGCTCAGGTCGCGGGGTCAGGCCCTTCTCGATGTCGGCGCACTGACCGTCCGCCCCGCCCCCGGCATGTTTCTAATCAGCGCATCGAGCGACCATGCTCCGCCGCCGCGCGCGATGAGCGGCAGCAGGATCGCAGCCCAACTGAGATGCGTCGGCCAGGCATCGGGATAGACGAATATCTCGATGACGGCGGTCATGCCCAGCAGGGCGGCTGCGGCCGGCCGGGTGCACAGCCCCAGCACCAGCAGGATCGGGAAGACATGTTCGGAATAGGCCGCCGCTCTGGCCGCGAATTCGGGCGATACGAGCGGCAGCGCATATTCGCTGCGGAACAGCTCGAAGGTGCTGGGGGTGATGGTAAGGATGCCCTCCACCTTGGTGCGGCCGGACTGGAAGAAGACCGCCGCTATGCCCAGCCGGGCGATCAGCAGGAGCAGATCCTCGGGCAGGAGGCGGGCCGCCAGCGCGGCGGCGCGATCGGAAAAGGCTTGGAGCTTGGGCATGGCTCGGTGTTCCGTGAAAGAGCGCCCGCATCCGGAGCCAGGGCCGATCACGGCACCGGCCGGATGCGGGCTGAACGGGTTCGCTGAAAGGTTCAGGCCTTGGGCGTCAGCGAGCCGTGGCCCTTGGGCGTCTTGATCTTCTCGCACGAACCGCCCTTCACCAGCTTCCAGGCATTGCCCTGGTAATCGGTCTTCGAAGTACCGGCGCAGCTGGTGCCCGCACCGGCCTTGCAATCGTTCTTTCCGGCGAGCGAGACGCCGTAGCACTTTTCCATGGGGGCGGCGGGCGCCGCGGCGGCATGGCCGGCGACGGACAGGGCAAGGGCGGCGGCGAGCGCGGCGGGGGTCTTGTTCATGGCGGAAGTCACCTTTCGTGCAGGCCGGTCATTCGGCCGCTTCATGAAAGCCAGTTCGGACCGATGCCGACGAAGGTTACAGTGCGCGGCGCCGAAATTTATTCTAGACAGACCTGTAACCTTTGCGGCCGCTTTCCCGAATGGGGGTGAGGAGCATCGATGCAGGCAAGCGAAGACGAACTGAGGGCGATGATGGTCGGCGGGCTGAATGGTCACGCGCCGTCTCATGCCGCGTTGCTGCGTGCGCTTGTCCCCCTGCTCCGCGCTTTCTATCGCCGCCGCATGCAGGGCGGCGAAGACGATATCGAGGACCTCGTGCAGGAAACGCTGATCGCCGTGCATACCCGGCGCGCCACTTACGACCGTAACCGCCTGTTCACCCCATGGCTCTTTGCGGTCGCGCGCTACAAGATGATCGACCACTTCCGGCTCCGCCGCCGCAATTGCCCTATCGAGGGATTGGAGGAAATCCTGGTTGCCGAAGGTTTCGAGGATGCCAGCAACGCCCGCATGGACCTGGACCGCCTGCTTGCGGACCTGCCGCCCAAGCAGGCGGAATCCATCCGCGCCACTCGGATCGACGGCCTCAGCATCACCGAAACCGCCGACCGCGCGGGCCTTGGCGCGTCGGACGTGAAAGTCTCGGTCCATCGGGGCCTCAAGGCGCTGGCCGCCCGTATCGCGGGAGAGCGGCGATGAACGTCGAGACTCTCATCGACACGCTCTCGGCCGACGTGAAGCCGGTGCGCCGCCACGCTGTAGCCCGGCGGATCGCGCTGGGCCTGCTTATGGGCGGCGCGGCCACCGCCATCCTGATCGCCATCGGCCTGGGCATCCGGCCCGATCTGGGCCTGGCGATGCGCGGCTATTCGTTCTGGGTGAAGTGGCTCTACACGCTCTCGCTGACGGTCTGCGCGCTGATCCTGGTCGCCCGACTGGCGCGGCCGGGCAGGTCCGCGTCGCGCTGGCTATGGCTGCTGCCCGTACCGGTCTGCCTGCTCGCCGTTATCGGCGTGGTAGAGATGGCCCATGTTCCGCAGGCGGAATGGCTGGCGATGTGGCTGGGGCATAGCTGGAAGGTCTGTTCTTCGCTGGTGCTGATGCTGGCCGCGCCGATCTTCGTCGGCCTGCTCTGGTCGTTCCGCCGACTGGCGCCCACGCGGCTGCGTGCGGCGGGGGCGGCAGCGGGGCTTGCCGCAGGGTCCTGCGCGGCGACCCTCTATTGCCTGCACTGCCCGGAAGTCTCGGCGATCTTCGTGCTGACGTGGTATACGCTGGGCATCGCGCTGGCGGCGGGCGCCGGGGCCCTGCTGGGGCCTCGCGTGCTGCGCTGGTAAAAAGAAATCGTCGGCGCTGTAACCTCGGCCCGCTCCGCGCCGAACTGGAAGGGCCAAACCGGCACTACCCGTCGGGAGATCGATCCATGAACGCCAAGTCCACCAGCATCACTTTCGCCGCCACGGCCGCCCTGCTCGCTCTCGGCGCCGCTGCCAATGCCGTGCCCGCGAGCGCCCAGGACGCGAAGGCCGAAGCCATCCACTGCTACGGCGTCAACAGCTGCAAGGGCACTTCGGACTGCAAGACCGCCCAGAACGACTGCAAGGGCATGAACGTGTGCAAGGGCCACGGCTTCAAGGAAATGACCGCCAAGGCCTGCGCCGCTGCCGGCGGCCGCACCACCGAGGCCAAGTAACGTGCAGGACGGCCCGGGCGGTTTCGCTTCCGCCCGGGCCCGCCTTCCCCCCGCCAACCTGCCGCGAGCATGACCATGAACGCATCCGTCCCGACTTTTTCCGGCTATGGCCTCGGCCTTCGCAGGGAGCACTACCGCGACTTTCTCGAAACCGAGGTCGACGTCGACTTCGTGGAAGTGATCTCGGAAAACTTCATGGTCGATGGCGGCCGCCCTCGCGACATCCTGCGGCGCGTGCGGGAACGCCACCCGGTGGCGCTGCACGGCGTCTCGATGTCGATCGGCTCGGCCGACGGCCTCGACCGCGCCTATCTCGAAAGGCTGAAGGCACTCGTCGACGAGATCGAGCCGCTGTTCGTGTCCGACCACCTCAGCTGGTCGCGTTTCGAAGGCTTCAATTCCCACGACCTGCTCCCCCTGCCCTATACCGCCGAAGCGCTCGACGTGGTCTGCGCGAACATCGACCTGGCGCAGGATGTGCTGGGCCGCGCGATGCTGGTGGAGAACCCCTCCAGCTACGTCGCCTTCGACGGATCGACGATGAGCGAATGGGCCTTCATCGATGCCATGTGCCAGCGCACCGGCTGCCACCTGCTGCTGGACGTCAACAATATCCACGTCAGCGCCGTGAACCACGGCTTCGATCCGGTCGCCTATCTGGACGGCATCCCCGCCGCGCGGGTGCGCCAGGTCCATCTCGCGGGGCACAGCCAGGGCGAGGACATGCTGATCGACACGCATGACCGCCCCGTCCCGACCCCGGTCTGGACCCTTTACGAACATGCCATGAGCCGCCTCGGCCCGGTGGCGACGATGATCGAGCGGGACGACGCCATCCCCCCGCTGGACGAGCTGCTGGCCGAACTGGGGACGGCGCGCCGCATCGGTACGGCGGCCCGGCGAAAGGCGGCGGCATGAACCTCGCGGCACTTCAGGGCGATTTTCGCGGATGGCTGGTCGAAGCTTCCGAGCATGCGGCGCGCCGCATCGGCCCGGCCGCCCGGCCCGGCCTGTCGGTCTATCAGAACAACTATCGCACGCAGCTGGTCACATGCCTGGCCGAAACGCTGGGGCACACCCATGCCTGGCTGGGCGACGAAGCGTTTCTCGCCGCTTCCATCGCTCATATCGACGCGGTGCCGCCGCATGCCTGGACGCTGGACGTCTATCCCGCCGGCTTTGCCGAGACGCTGGCCCGCCTCTATCCCGGTGATGCGGAAGTGTCCGAACTGGCGGCGCTGGAATGGGCGCTGTCCCGCGCGTTCACGGCGCCCGATGCCGTGCCGATGTCACTGACCGATCTCGCGGCGGTCGACTGGGACACTGCCGTCCTCCACTTCGCGCCCAGCCTGCAGATCCTTCCCGCCACGACGAATGCGGCCGCGATCTGGTCGACTCTGGCTGCCGGCGAAACGCCGCCCGCAGCCGCGCTCTTGCCGGAAACCGCCGCGCTTCTGGTGTGGCGGCAGGACTTCGCCCCCACCTTTCGCACCATCGATGCCCTAGAAGAGCAGGCCATCGCCCTCTGCGCCGCGGGGCAGGATTTCACGGCGCTCTGCGCGTCGCTGGCCGAGACGCTGGGCGAGGAACCCGGCATGGCCCGCGCCGCCGCCCTTCTGGGCAAATGGATAGGCGACGGCCTCATCATCGGCGCGGCCCCGCCTTCGACCACCGCGTAACGACGGGGCCCGGCAGGCCCGCCATCCGCAAGTCATCGTCCATTCTTCCCCCGCGGTCGCCGGGGCCCTTGCATTGGGGCCGCCAGGATGTGCTAGGTGTCCAGCGGCAGTGCCGAGAGAGGATGAAGACCATGACCGCTATTCCCGAACGCCGTTTCCGCTCGCAGGACTGGTTCGCCGATCCTGCGCGGTCGGACATGGTGGCTCTCTATCTCGAGCGCTTCATGAACTACGGCATCACCCCCAACGAATTGCGCTCCGGCCGCCCGATCATCGGCATTGCGCAATCGGGCAGCGACCTGTCGCCCTGCAACCGCATCCACCTGGACCTCGCGAAGCGAGTGCGCGACGGCATTCGCGATGCGGGCGGGATCGCGATGGAGTTCCCCGTTCATCCCATATTCGAGAACTGCCGCCGCCCGACCGCCGCGCTTGACCGCAACCTGGCCTACATGGGGCTGGTGGAGATCCTCTACGGTTATCCGATCGACGCCGTGGTCCTGACCACCGGCTGCGACAAGACCACGCCTTCGCAAGTCATGGCCGCTTCCACGGTGGACATTCCCGCCATCGTCCTGTCCGGCGGGCCGATGCTGGACGGGTGGCACGAAGGCGATCTCGTCGGTTCCGGCACCGTCATCTGGCGCAGCCGCCGCAAGCTGGCGGCGGGCGATATCGACGAGGAGGAATTCCTCCAGCGTGCCTGCGACAGCGCACCTTCGGCCGGGCACTGCAACACCATGGGCACGGCTTCGACGATGAACGCCGTCGCCGAGGCGCTCGGCCTCTCGCTGCCGGGCTGCGCCGCCATCCCGGCGCCCTATCGCGAACGCGGCCAATACGCCTATGAAACCGGGCGCCGCATCGTCGAAATGGCGCACGAGGACTTGCGCCCCTCGCGGATCCTGACGCGCGACAGCTTCCTCAACGCCATCCGCGTGGTCAGCGCCATCGGCGGATCGAGCAATGCGCAGCCGCACATCATGGCGATGGCCCGACATGCCGACGTCGAATTGACCGCGGCCGACTGGACCGAACATGGCTACGACCTGCCGCTGATCCTCGACATGCAGCCCGCCGGACGTTTCCTGGGCGAACGGTTCCACCGTGCCGGCGGCGTCCCTGCGATCATGTGGGAACTGCAGCAGGCCGGCGTCCTCGCCGACCAGTGCCTGACCGTGACCGGCGAAACCCTGGCCGACAATCTCCAGGGCCGCGAAGCGCGCGACCGCGAGGTCATCCGGCCCTTCGCCTCGCCCTTGCGCGAAAAGGCCGGCTTCCTGGTGCTTTCGGGCAACCTGTTCGACTTCGGCATCATGAAGACTTCGGTGATCAGCGCCGAATTCCACGACCGCTACCTCTCCCGCCCCGGCTCGGAAGGCGCGTTCGAGGCGCGGGCGATCGTATTCGAAGGGGGCGAGGACTACCACCACCGCATCAACGATCCCGCGCTGCAGATCGATGCGGACTGCATTCTGGTCATGCGCGGCGCCGGTCCGCAAGGCTGGCCCGGCTCGGCAGAAGTCGTCAACATGCAGCCGCCAGATGCCCTGATCAAGCTGGGCGTGCAGTGGCTGCCAACCCTGGGCGACGGCCGCCAGTCGGGCACTTCGGACAGCCCCTCGATCCTCAACTGCTCGCCCGAGAGCGCCGCCGGGGGCGGGCTGTCGTGGCTGCGCACCGGTGACACCATCCGCATCGACATTCGCGCCGGCACCTGCAACGCCCTGGTGGACGAGGCCGAGATCGCCGCCCGCAAAGCCGAGGGGCCGCCGCCGATCCCCGAGAGCCATACGCCGTGGGAGGAACTGTTCCGCGAAAAGACCGGACAGATGGCTGACGGCGCGGTGATGGAGATGGCCGTCAAGTACCGCCGCATCGCCGAAAAAACGCCCCGTCACAATCATTGAGCGCCCATAATCACTGAGCGCCAAATCACTGAGTATCGCCATTGGCGAACACCGGGCGGGGAGCGATCCCCCGCCGCGCCGAATATCGAACACCTTCCTGCACCCGCGCCTTGCCAACCGCCAAGGCGCGGGGCACATCGCCAGGATGACGCTTGAACAGCTGCGCATCTTCATCGCGGTCGCCGAACGGGAGCATGTCACTCGGGCGGCCAGGGCGCTCAACGTCACCCAGTCGGCCGCAAGCGGCGCGATTGCAGCGCTGGAAATCCGCCACGACGTGAAGCTGTTCAACCGCGTCGGTCGCGGGATCGAGCTTACCGACGCCGGCCGGATGTTCCTGGACGAAGCCCGCGCCGTCGTCGCCCGTGCCGCCAGCGCCGAACTGGCCCTGGCGGAATATGGCGGCCTCAAGCGCGGGACATTGCGCCTCGTCGCCAGCCAGACCATCGCCGGCTACTGGCTGCCCGCGCGCCTTGCCGCATTCAAGCGCCGCTATCCGGGGATCGCGCTGTCGGTCGCCATCGCCAATACCGAGGCGAGCGCCCGCGCCGTCCATCTGGGCGATGCCGAACTGGGCTTCATCGAAGGCGCCGTCGACGATCCGGCGCTGGCACGCTGGCCGGTCGGCGCCGACCAGATGGTCATGGTCGGCCGGGAGCCGGTAGAGGCGGTCACCAACGACTGGCTTGCGAAAGCGCCCTGGGTCATGCGCGAGGAAGGCTCGGGCACCCGCTCGACGTTCGAAGCGGCGGTCCGCGATCGCGGTCTCGATCCCGGCGCGCTCGACGTGGTGCTGACGCTGCCGTCCAACGAAGCGGTCCTCGCCGCCGTTCTGACCGGCGCGGGTTACGGCGTCCTCTCCAAGCTGGTCGTCGATACCGCGCTGGCGGCCCGCTCCCTTCATGCCCTGCCGTTTCACCTGCCACGGCGGCCTTTCTTCGGGCTGCGGCAGAAGGAGCGCTATCGCAGCAAGGCGGCCGATGCCTTGCTCGACATCATCCGCGACCACGAAGCGCAGCCCGACTGGATCATCTGATCCGCGAGCAGGCCTGAATCGATCGACCGAAGCGATCGTACCGATGGAGACGCCGGCCAGCTTACACGTCTCGCGCAAGCCTTAGGCTGCCAGGACCGCCGATCCAAGGCGCGCGATCAATCTCTCCGACAGATTGGAACGACAACAACTCGCCATTAGTACGATCGGTCTTCGCAGAGCATCTGTTTCCTGACCCAAGGAGACAGCCGTGACACCGACCCTGCGCACCGGAGCGATCCGCCTGATCCCCGGCCTTGCGCTTTGCCTGGCCGTCACCGGCGCGGCTTACCTCTGCCAACGCGCCGAGCAGGCGCTTCTGGGGGAAGCCTGGCTGGAGGCGCTCGTGCTGGCGATCCTGATCGGCACGGCCTTGCGCTCCATCTGGACGCCGGATCCGCGCTGGCAGGCGGGGATCGCCTTCAGCGCGCGGTTCCTGCTGGAGGCGGCAGTGGTCCTGCTCGGCGTTTCCGTCAGTGCCGCGACGATCCTGGCGGCAGGACCGGCCCTGCTGCTCGGCATCGCGGCGGTAGTGGTGCTGGCCATTGCCGCAAGCTTCGTGGTCGGACGCCTGCTTCATCTGCCCGCGCGCATGGCCTTGCTCGTCGCTTGCGGAAATTCGATCTGCGGAAACTCGGCCATTGCCGCGGTTGCCCCCGTGATCGGCGCCGAAAGTGACGATGTGGCGGCCTCGATCGGCTTTACCGCCGTACTGGGCGTCGTCGTCGTTCTCGTGCTGCCGCTGTTCGGAGCGGCCCTGCACCTTGGCGGCTTGCAGTACGGCGCGCTCGCGGGGCTCACCGTCTATGCCGTGCCGCAAGTCCTCGCCGCTGCGGCGCCGCTGGGCTCGGTGGCCGTGCAGATGGGCACGCTGGTGAAGCTCGTGCGGGTGCTGATGCTCGGGCCGGTGTGCCTGCTGCTCTCCTTCGCCGCACCGCGTCTCTGCAACGAAACGGGAGGAACCTCGCCTCGCGACCCCGCCGGAGATCGCCCCGCCAGCGCGAGACCGGCGCTTCATCACCTTGTGCCCTGGTTCATCGTCGGGTTCCTGGCCCTGATCGCGCTGCGCTCGTTCGGCCTCGTGCCGGAGCGCCTGATCGCGCCCGCCGAGACTACGGCGACCTGCCTGACCGTCGTGTCGATGGCAGCGCTCGGACTGGGCGTCGATGTCCGCACGGTGGCGTCCGCCGGCGGCCGGGTCACGGCCGCCGTGGTCCTTTCACTGCTGGTGCTGGGCGCGATGAGCCTGGCGCTGGTCCTGACCCTTCACATGGCCTGACCCCTTGCATGCCTGACCGGAGACAGGTTGCCCGTCAGGCCCGGTGCAGCGCCGCAGCATCGGGCGCCACTTCGTAGCGCATCAGCGTCCGCACGGTGCCGTCCGGCTTTTCCACGTCGTCCATCACCTTCACATGCGTGGTCCAAAGCCGCGGCGTCACATCGAACACCTGATAGCCCCTGCGATCGGTGTAGAGATCGAGGTTGGGATTGTTGTCGAGAACGTGCGCCAGCCCGGCCTCGCCATGGCCGTTGCCCCCGGACGAGATCGAGGTCGCCAGGAACTCGACCGCGACGGCCTTGCCGTCCGGCGCCTCGTCGCGCTCCGGCACGATGCCGGCCGCGTGCTTGTGATGATCGCCCGTGGCGATCACGACATTGGTCAGCCCGTTTTTGCGGATGCTTTCCACGAGGCGCGCCCTGGCCGGGCGATAGCCATCCCAGAGATCCGTCTCGAACGTGGGCTTGCCGGCCCCCGCCGCGCGCACGTCAAGCGGCATGACGATGACCTGCTGGGCCAGCAGGTTCCATGTCGAGGGCCGTGAAAGCCCCTCGTCCAGCCACGCTTCCTGCGCATGACCCAGCATCTGCGGGCTGGCATGGGCCTCCGGCGTACAGGCATCCGAACGCGCCACATCGCCGCAGGACTGGTCGGTGCGAAAGGTCCGCGTATCCAGCACATGGGTGCGCAGCAATTGCCCGTAGTCGAGCCGGCGATAGGCCGTGATGCCCTGCGTCCCGGGGAACATCGCGCGGCGCACCGGCATGTTCTCGTACCAGGCCTGCATGGCCGCCATGCGGCGCAGCAGGAACACTTCGGGCGGCGTGCCGTCCTGATCGAAGTCGCCCGCCCAGTTGTTGTCCACTTCGTGATCGTCGAACGAGGCCGCGAAAGCGCAGGCCTGGTGCGCCGCCTTGAGGTGCGGGTCGGCCTTGTACTGCGCGTAGCGGCGACGATAGTCGTCGAGGCTGTAGATCTCGTCGCCCGCATGTTGCCGAACGGCCTTCGGGTTGCCGCGGCCTTCGTAGATGTAGTCGCCATAGTGGAATACGAGGTCGAGGTCCGGCTCCTGCGCCAGGGCGCCCCAGGCGTCGAAGAAGCCCGCCTCCCAGTGCTGGCACCCCGCCACGCCGATGCGCAGGCGATCGACGGCGGCTTGCGCGGCGGGCGCCGTGCGGGCCATGCCGACTGGGCTGGTATCGCTGCCGGCCGCCGTGAAGCGGTACCAGTAGTGGCGATGGGGCTGCAGGCCGAACAGTTCGACGTTAACCGAATGCCCCAGTTCGGGCCGCGCCAGTGCCTGCCCCTTCTTCACGACCCGGCGGAAGCCCGCGTCTTCGGCCACTTCCCAGCCCACCGGCACGGCAGCCTGCGGCATCCCCCCGTGCTCATCGAGCGGGCGCGGGGCCAGCCGGGTCCAGATCACGAAGCCGTCCGGCCAGGGATCGCCCGAAGCCACGCCCAGCGTGAAAGGATCGGCGCCGAGCGGGCGGGTCAGTACCGCGGCGGAGGCAGGCACGCCCGCCAGAAGCGCCAGGCCGCCGCCGGCCCTCATCAGGGTGCGGCGATCCAGGCTCATGAAAGGGGAGAACGAAAGCATGGGGGTTCTCCTGGTCAAGGGGCAGTGAGCGGCGCGGGTGCCGATCCTGTTTCCGGGTCGTAGTGCGGACCTGCGGGATCCTGCGGGCGCGGATCGCCCTCTCCCGGCCGGGCGCTTTCCTTCCAGGCGCGGGTCAGCAGGTCACGCAGCATGGCGGCGCCTGCCGCGCTGCGGCGGTAGACGAATTCGCGGCCCTCGCGGCTCGCCGGGTCTGCCAGCACCCCGCGCTTGTCGAGCGCGAAGATCGTCTCCACGTCCCGGCTGCTCTCGTTCAGGAACGTGAGGACGTGGGTGAAGAGGTCACCTTCCTGCCGCTGCGGCACGCCGATGCGCTTTTCGAAATCGGCCGGTTGCAGATCGATGGAATCCGCATAGCCGATCTCGAAATGGCCATGGATGCCGCCGCTGCGATTGTAGTTCCTGGGATTGTCGCCGAACCAGCCCTCGCAATGGATGCTGACGTGGTGCGGGTTGGTGCCATCGGCAATATAGTGCGACATCCAGGCGGTGTAGAATGCCAGCGTCTGCTCGATATGCGCGGTCGGTTCCCCCTTCGAACGCTTGGACCGCAGGCTCCGCATCCCGGCCACGATGCGGCCGTAGCCTTCCATCACGGCATAAGGCATCGTGCCCGTCCAGCGCACGTTGAGGCGCTCGGCGGCCTTGGGGTCGGTCTTGACCACCCGCTCATGCTCGCGGTGGAGCGCCAGCACGAAGGCATAGCGGGAGCGCGGCACCGGATCGAGGAAACGGAGCCGCTCGACGAACCAGGTATGGTTGGGATCCTCGTCGATCTTGGAGAACGGCTCCGAGGAAGACCGCCAGGTATCCGGCGCCCCCGCCTCTTCGCCGATATATTCGGCATATCGGCGCAGGAACACCGGGCCGTCGTCCGGCAGCGTATCGAGCGCGGCCTGGTCGATCACCGCGTGGCCCCGCCCGCCCCAGGCGAGAGCGGCGGGAGCGTACACGGTCGCAAGCAACGAAAGGGCGGCAAAGGCAAGTCTGCGCATGGGAGAAGGTTTCCGCAAGAAAGGCAAAGGGCCGGCCGGCGCCTGCAGCGCCGGGCCGGCCGGAATGTCAGAAGTTGTACGAGATGCCGACGTAAGCGCGGCGACCCGAGTAGACCGAGCTGGTCAGGCGGTCCTTGGTGTCGCTGCCCAGGTACTGCCACTCGTGCGACTTGGTGAGGTTGATGATCGAGGCAGTGAGCATCAGGCCGTCCCGGATCTCGTAGGAGGCGTTAAGGTCCACCTGCTCGTAAGGCGCGGTATAACTGTTGAGGCCCGAGGACAGGCCGCCCACCACGGTTCCGCGGCGGTTGTACGAGGCGCGCAGCAGCATGCGGCGGGTCTCGTAGAAGACCGAGGCGTTGAACTGCGTCTTGGCGCTGCCCACCAGCGGCGAGGTGCCGACTTTCTCTCCGTCGAGCGTCACGTCGGCGGTCGAGGTGTCGTTGTAGGTGAAGTTCACTTGCGCGCCGAGGCCGAAGGGCAGCGTGTGCTGCGCATAGACTTCGACGCCCTGCGAGACGGCGCTCGATCCGTTGGCGACCGTGGAGTACGATTCGATCAGCACTTGATCGCCGGCCACGTCGCGGGTCACGTCCATCACCAGCGGAACGATGAAGTTCGACACGTCCTTGCGGAAAGCCGTGGCGCCGACGACCGATCCGGGGCGGAAGTACCATTCCAGGCCGATGTCGTACTGCCAGGCCTTGAACGCCTTGAGCTGCGAATTGCCGCCGCTGCCCGACCAGCCGGCGAATTCGCCGAACTGGTCACGGTCGAAGGCATAGGCTTCCGACTTGTAGGTCAGCGAACGCGCCCCGGCGAGGTCCGAGATCGAGGGCCGAGACACCACCTTGGCCACCGCGCCGCGCAGCAGCAGCGTGGGGGTGATGTCATAGGACAGGTTCAGGCTGGGCAGGACATCGGTGTAGCTCTTGCGTTCGTGCAGGCGAATGTTCTCGATGATCTCGCGACTGGCCAGCGGCAGGACCTGGCAATTGCCGTCCGCGCCCAGAGGGCGATTGGGATCGAACGGGCCGCCCGGTCCGTCGACGCAGTAGTCGACGAGGTACTGGAGGCGGTCCGAGGTCTCGTCGCGCTGGATGGTCTTGACGACGCGCAGGCCCAGGTTGCCGCGAAGGCCTCCGCTGCCGAAGTTCGCCTGGGCATAGCCGCCCAGCGCTTCCTCGCTGAGATTGTAGACGTTGTTCGGCTCCGGCTCGCGCACCGAGGGGCCGTAGCGCTCATTGATGATGTCGAGATAGCGCTTGAAATCCACGCCGGGATAGAGGTTGGCGCTGAACCCGCCGTTGATGTTGCCCATCGGCGTATCGTAGAAGTATTCCGGCTGCGCCACGGCGCCGGCCGGCGTGTTCTGGTAGCGGATCTTGTTCTCCGCATCGGCGTACCATTCGTTGCGCCCGGTCTCGCGGTGGACCTTCAGGCGGCGCCATTTCCCGCCGAGCTGGATCGAGCGCAGGAAGCTGCCATCGAACGAGCGGGTGAGGTCCAGCTGGACGTAAGGCTGATCGATCGCGCTGTTGGTGAAGCTGGAATTGGTGCCGCCGATGTCGATCTGGGCCACGCCGTTCATCAGGTTCTGCTGCAGTTCGGGCGAGAACTCCATCGCCACGCCCTTGCTGCTGAGATCCCAGGCGCTGAGGAAGTTGCCGTTCTGCTCCTGGCCCGTCACGGTGATGCGCGGCTTGGCCGCGATCTGGAACCGCATCGTCGGGCCGCCGCGGGACGCGGTCTTGCCCACCTTCAGCACGGCGTCGAAACGGTCGCGCTTGTAATGCGCCTCGCCTTCGAACGTCTGCGAGTGCTGCTTCTCCTTGGAATAATAGCCCGTGAGGCGCGGCGTCTCCATCGTGCACATCGGCGTCGCGGCAAGGCAGGGCGCGCCGTCGACCGAGAAGGCGGCGGACTTCATCACCGTGCCGCTCTGGTCGAACACCGCGTCGCTGAAGAACTTGCCATATCCCCACTCGGGAATGGTTAGCTGGTTCATCACATAGTCGCTGCTATATTCGAAACGGAAGTAGTTCGCAGTAATCGTCAGGTTTTCGGTCGGACGGAACTGCGCGGTCGCCTGGATGCCGAAGCGTTCACGATCCTGGTCGAAGACTTCGGCGCGCACGGACTGCGGCGCCCAGTATCCGGTGTAGTGATCGCCGTCGATCGTGCTCTGGCCGCCGCCGGTCCAGTAGGAGACCGCCGCATCGTTGGCGATCGGATTGCCGTTCACGTCGGTCGCGCGTTCGAGGACCTGGCCATCGGCGCCGCGATCGCTCCACCAGCGCCAGGTGCCCGCGGTGGAGCGCATCTCGCGGTTGGTGCGCTTCTGGTAGACGCCGCCGACCAGGAAACCGATCGTCTCGTCCTCGTTCTTCCACGAGAACTGCGCGCCGATCTGCGGCTCGAACTTGTCGCTATTGTCCGAATACGTGCCTTCGGCGGAGATGAAGCCGGATCCGGCAGGCACGTCGAAGGGACGGCGGGTGTTCAGGATGATCGTGCCGCCGATGCCGCCTTCTTCCAGTCGTGCCTCGGAAGACTTGTAGACTTCGGTGCTGGCGATGAAGTTGGCGGGCAGCATCACATAGTTGAATGAGCGCTGGGGATCGCCGCTGTCGGCGCCGGCCAGGAAGTTGCCGTTCAGCAAGGTCTGCGTAAGACCGGGCTGCAACCCGCGAATGCTGACGCGGGAACCTTCGCCGCCGTCGCGGGTGATGACCACGCCGGGCATGCGCTGCAGGGCATCGGCGACGTTCTTGTCGGGAAACTTGCCGATGTCTTCCGCATTGATGACTTCGACGAAGGCATTGGCCTGGCGCTTCTGCTCCAGGCTTTCCTCGATCGACTGGCGATAGCCGGTCACGACGATGTCGGGCTCCGGGGCCGGTTCACTCGCCGCAGCAACGGGACCGTTTCCCTCCGTGGCCTGGGCCAGCGCCACCACCTGACCGTCATCGCCCACCACGCGCAGGCCCGAACCGGCGATCAGCTGGCTCAGCGCTTCCTGCCGGGTCATCGTGCCGCGCACCGAGGCCGCCGTCAGCCCGCGGATCTTGGCCGCCGGATAGACGATCTTCACTTTGGCCTGCTTCGAGAATGCGATCAGCGCCTGGCCCAGCGACTGCGACGGAACGTCGAAATAGATCGTGGCAGCCTGCGCCGGAACGGCAAGCATCGCGGTCGAGGCGACCATGGCGGCGACAAGCGAATTGAACCTACGGACGGACATGAAAATCTTACCCCCGATATGGCGCAACGTCTGCGCCATTCGCGGGGATGACGGGATTGAAAAGGTTTGCCTCCAAGTCGAAGCAAAAAAATTCAGCGGATCAGTTCGTAACCCGCCGCATTGGTCACGACACGTGCGTTCAGGCTCAGGGACACGGCCTGGAGGAACTGGTCCGGCCGGTCGAGATCGAAGCGACCGCCGATCTTTTCACGCGCCAGTTCGGAATCGCCCACCGTGATCTTGCGCGTGAGATGCCGGTTGAACTCGCTCGCCGCCTCCGCCACGGATTCGTCGAGGAAAACGATCTCGCCCATCCGCCATGCCATCAGCGAGGCCACCTGCTCCGTGCTGCGCGTTTCCAGGCGCGGCGAGCCGTCCTCGACCAGGATGACCGAATCGTTGCGGCGCAAGGTCAGGCCGCTCGCGGTCTGCGGCAGATGCAGCGCCGCGCCGTCCACCAGCGTCAGTTCCGCATGGCCGTCCTCGATCCTGACGTCGAACAGGCCCGGCGCCAGCGGCAGCGAAGCGTCGTTGGCGCGCAAGGTCGCCGCGCCGCCGTGCCGCAAGTCCAGCGCCATCTCGCCGCGGTCCAGCCGGAGTGTCCGCTCGTGGCGGCCGAACCGCCAGGACAGTGCACTGTCAGTATTGAGGTAGGCGACACTGCCGTCGGGCAAGGCCACGCGCTTCGTCTCGCCAATCCCGGTCTTCGCCGAATCCCAGGCATAAGCGCGCTCGGCCAGGAAGCCGGAGCCGAGCACGGCCATCGGCACGCCCACGGCGGCAACCTTGAGCCACTGCCGCCGACTGACGCGCAAAGGCACGGCCGGGGCGACCGGAGCCCCGGCGATGCCCTCCCATTTCGCGACGATCCGCGCATAGGCCACGGCGTGGGCAGGATTGCCGGTGCGCCACGCCTCGAACTCATCCGGACGCGCGGTTCCCGCGTCCAGCGCCGCGAACCAGCGCGAGGCTTCCGCAAGAAGGGCATCCTGACCCAGAGGATCTTTCGAATTCGTCATGTATCGCGGCGTCTGCAGTGGGTTGCGATCGGCTAAGTGTCGGTCCTGAGACCCTCGTCTATCAAGCTGGCGCAAATCAGAGAAGCATCTTCTCCCGCACGTCTTCCGATGGCGCCTCGCAAGTGCGGTCCTGCGGGGTCAAGGCGTGGGTCAGAAGTTCGACCGCGCGCGCCAGGCGTTTCTCGAAAGTGGACACGCTGATGCCGAGATCGCTGGCGATCTCTCGCGGGGTTTCCTCTGCAAAGCGGCGGCGCACCAGCGCGATCCGGCAACGCTCCGGCAGGGTTGCGATAGCTTTCTGGACATGCGCCATCTGCATCCGCGCGGCGACGGTGCGGAAACTGTCGGGCGTATCGTCCGCAACTTCGTGCAGCGACAGTTCGGGCAGCGGCTGCATGGTCACGACCCGGGCCTGGCGGATACGCTCGATCGCCTGGTTGTGGATCATGCGCATCACATAGCCCGGCGGATTGGCAATGGCGCTCCACCCATCGAGCGTGAACAGCTTGGCGTAGACGTCCTGCACGATATCGCCCGCCTCCTCGTCGTTGCGAACGGTGCGGCGCGCATAAGCGAGATAGGCCCGCTCATGCGGCAGGACTTCGTCGACGAACCAACGATCAATCGGGCGAACTTGAGGCGCGGTCACGGCGAATGGCTCGGCAGCGAGAAGAGGACGGCCCGCGACTAAGCGACTATAATGTAAGTTTTGCTACATGGACCGAGAATAGACGCTGCGTCGGTCTGGCGCGAATGGCATTGCACGGTTCTGCAGCCGGTCGAACCGGAAATGCTCTCACCGGCCGGCAGAAAGAATCGCGCCCTCGCGGCAGATCGCCGCGAGGCGCGGATCAGGCTTCGAAGCCCTTCAACGCGGCCGCAGCCTCATCGAATGCCTTCCAGACCGTACCGGCAAGCGCCGCGCCCACGCTGCAGCGGCGGGCGCCCAGTCGCGCGTAATCCGGGATGGTGTCGAAACTGGCGACCAGCACGTTGACCGGCTTGGGCGCGACGGCGGCGATCAGTTCGGCAACGGCGCCATGATCGAGCATGAAAGGCACGAACAGGACATCCGCGCCGGCTTCGCTATAGGCGACCGCACGCGCGATCCATTCGGCGGCCGGCGTTTCCGGCGCGCGGAAGAATTCGCTTCGCCCCACCAGCAGGACATCGGGATCGAGCGCTTCGCGCACGGCCGCGATACGTTCGGCCCCAAGGCTTCGGTCGTAGATCGCGCTACCCGACCAATCCTCGATCGACAGGGCGGCAATGCCGGTGGCCGCCGCGCGCACGGCATTGGCGGCGACCACATCAGGTGCGTCCGCGAACCCGTTCTCGAAATCCGCATTCACCGGCAGGCCGGTTGCCGCGACCAGCATTTCGAGATGCGCGACCGCTTCGTCGCAGCTCAGCTGGCCGTCATCCTTGCCCAGCGCCCAGGCCGCACCGGCACTGGTGGAGGCGATGGCCTGGAAACCCTGGGCTTCAAGCCGTTTCGCGCTGCCGGCATCCCAGGCATTGGGGAGAATGAAGAAGCCATCCTGGTGCAATGCGCGAAAGCGGGCGCGTTTTTCCTCGGTGTTGAGCATGACGATTCCCGTTGAAAGTTCTCGTCATGTTCTACCTCGCCGAACAGGATGCTGCAACCGGGATTGGACGCCGTCATGCTTCCGGCACCGCAATCGCCGCCCCCCCCGCAAGGGCCCGCGGGATTACCGCAGCGGTTCGATGATCGAGGCGATGTCCTGTTCCCCATGTCCGGCCGCCGCCGCATCGAGGAACCGCCCCCGCGCCGCCTCCGCAATGGCGGACGGAATTCCGGCCTCGGCAAGGGCCTGACCGGCGTAGCTCAGGTCCTTGGCCATCAGCGGCACGAAGAAGTGCGGATCGTAGGCCCGGTCGAGCATGCGACGCGAGACGGCCTTGAGCAGCGGACTGCCCGGGGCGCCTTCGGTGAGGACCGAGACGGCCTGCTCCACGTTGAGTCCGCGCTTTTCGAACAGCGCCAGGGCTTCGGCCAGGCTGGCCGCCTGGACGCCGCAGAGGAAGTTGTTGGCGAGCTTCACCGTGGCACCGCTGCCGACCGGGCCGAGATGGACCGTCGCGCTTCCCATCGCGTCCAGCACGGGACGCGCGGCTTCGAGGACGTCCGCTGCCCCGCCGACGAGAAAGCGCAGCGCGCCTTGCGCCGCCTGATCGCGGCTGCCGGTCACCGGTGCTTCCAGGAACCGCACGCCGCGCGCCTCGGCCAGCGCCGCCAGTTCGGTCACCCAACCGCCAGTGAGCGTGCTGGAATCCAGGGCGATCGCCCCTTCGTGCATGGCCGCCAGAGCGCCGTCTTCGCCGGTCCAGACCGCGCGGGACACCGCATCGTCGGCCAGCATGGCGATGACGATCGCAGCCCCGTTTCCGGCATCCGCCGGTGAGGCCGCAATCCGCGCGCCCTCATCCGCCAGCGGCTGCGCCTTGTCCGCGCTGCGGTTCCACACGGCGACCTCGAAGCCCGCTGCCAGCAATTGCCGCGCCATGCCGGAGCCCATGATACCCAGGCCGAGCACGGCCACTTTCATCCTCGTCATCCGATCACCTTGAAGCGCGAGAGGGCATCCTCGTCGATTTCGAGGCCGAGCCCCGGAAGATTGTCGTCCAGGTCGATGTACCCGTCCACCGCCTGCGGCTCACCCTTGAAGATGTACCAGAAGAGCTCGTTGCCGACTTCTACGTCCACCATCGGGAAGTACTCCGCAATCGGAGAATTGAGGCTGGCCATCACCACATGGTAATTGTGCATCTGCCCGGCATGGGGGACGACCGGGATGGAATAGGCTTCCGCCAGCGCCTGGATCTTGCGCGCGGCGGTGATGCCGCCCACCCGGTTGGTGTCGAACTGGAAGTAGTCGAGCGCCCTGGCCTCGATCATCTGGCGGAAGCCGAAGCTGGTGAATTCGTGCTCGCCCGCCGCGATGGGGGTAGTGCCGAAGCGGCGCAGCTCGTGATAGCCGTTGATGTCGTCGGGGATGATCGCCTCTTCCAGCCAGCGCAAGTTGAACGGCTCTATCAGCCGCATCATGCGCTTCGCATAGTCGAGGCTCCAGCCCATGTAGGCATCGGCCATGATGTCGATCTCGTCCCCCACGGTCTCGCGCACGGTGCGGAGCAGTTCGACGTTGTGGGCCATGCCCTCTGCGCCGTCGATGGGCCCCCAGCCGAAGCGCAGCTTCATCGCCTTGTAGCCTTGCGCCTTGTAGCGGGCGGCTTCTTGGGCGAGTTCGTCCAGCGGGACCGAATAGAGACGGCTGGCGTAGACCGGGATCTTCGCCTTGGTGCGCCCGCCCAGCAATCGGAATACCGGCTGTTTCGCAGACTTGCCCATGAGATCCCAGATCGCGATATCGAGCGCGGAAATGGCCACCAGCGCCACGCCCTTGCGCCCGAAGGCCATCGTCTTGCGGTACATGTGCTGCCAGAGAAACTCGCTGTCCCACGGATCCTGCCCGATCAGCAGGGGCGCGAGGTACTGGTCGATCATCTGCTTGGTGACGAGCGGCGCCAGCGCGGCATTGCCGATCCCGACAAGCCCCTGATCGGTGAATATCTCCACGATCAGCCAGCCATGGAACGTGAAGGTGCCCATGGTCTCGGGCGACAGCATGGGGGACACGAGGTCCATGGGATTGGTGCAGAAATGCGGTGGCAGCGGCACGGTATCGCCCTGCCACTGGACGACGCGGGTGCGGACTTCGGTGATCTTCAAGGCAGGACCTTTCCTGAAAAATCAAGTTGCGAGATGCGGGGAATGGTGAGGCAGATCAGCGCGAAGGCGATCAGGTGGAGCATGGCGGCCACGGTCAGCACGGGCGGGTAGCCCAGCCCCATGTCGAGCGCCAAGCCTGCCGCCTGCCCCATGACGATGCCGCCGAAAGCGCCGCCCAGGCCGACCAGCCCGGCCAGCCGCCCCAGCGCGCGGCGCGGAACCAGGTCGGTCGGCAGGGTCATGACCAGGGTGGACCAACTTTGCTGGCCGAAGAAGGCGAGGCTGAAGATCGCGATCACGGCGGCGACCGAAGCGGTCGCCGGCACAAACATGACCCAGGGCATGCAGGCGGCGCTGGCGGCGAGCGCGATCTTGCGGGCGGCGTTGACCGAATGACCCGTCGAAAGCAGGCGGCTCGACAGCCAGCCGCCGCAGAGGCTGCCCACGCCCGAGGCGGCATAGGGAATCCAACCGATGGTGGCGGCCTGCTTGAGGTCGAAGCCATGCGCCTCGAACAGGTACTTGGGCAGCCAGAACAAGTAGAAGTACCACGCGCCGTCGCTGAGGAACTTGGCGCAGACGACGCCGCGCACCTCGCGGCGGGCGACCAGCCCGGCCAGCGTCGGCGCGGGGCCGCTCGTCACTTCCGCGTCCGCGCTCTCGGGCGGCGTGCGATAGGTCAGGAACCACCAGACCGCCCAGGCCAGGCCGAGGCCGCCGGTAAGAAAGAACACCCAGCGCCAGCTCGCCAGGCCGAACCAATGGCCATAGGCCAGCACGCCTGCGATCAGCGGCGGTGCGATGACCGCGCCGACCGCCGTGCCGGCATTGACCAGTCCCATGGCCGCCGCGCGGTGGCGGGGCGCGAACCATTCGGCGATGGCGCGGGTGGCGGCGGGGAAGCCCCCGCCCTCCCCCATGCCCAGCAGCAGGCGGCTGACGACCAGCGCCACGATCCCGCCCGCAAACCCGTGGCTGGCGCAGGCCAGGGACCAGAACACCATGATCGCCAGAAAGCCGGCACGCGTTCCCACGCGGTCGAGCAGCCAGCCACCACCCAGATACATGAGGCCATAGGTGGTCAGGAAGGCGGAATCGAGGAAGGCCTTGGTCTGGTTGCCGATCGGGATATCGGCTTCGATATACTTGATCGCCCAGGGCAGGGTCTGGCGGTCGAGATAGCTGATGGCGATGGCGACGGCGATCATGGCCGCAATCGCCCAGCGTCCCCGTATCGGACCTGATCCTGTCTCAGGCCTTGCCCCTGTCCCGGCCACGGCTTCCACGTCCGCCATCCTCACTGAGCGTCGAGCATGACCAGGGCGACACCCTGACGCGGCAGGCGCAGCGAGACACGGGCATCCTTGCCGCTTGCGCTCACGGCGATCCGCTCCGCCTGCATGCGCGACGCGGCTTCCAGCTGGGCATATTGGTTCTGGTCGGGAGACTGGGGCGATCCCATCTTCTGCCAGGCCGCGAAGGCATTGGCGTGGTCGCGGTCCACCCGCCACAGGCTCGCCCCGGCGGGCGGGACCTTGAGGCCCTTGAGGTTGACGGTCACCTGGGCGTCGGGCCCGGCGACGTCATCGTCGTGATAGTGCCAGAGCAGCAGCGCCACTTTGCCCTCGGCGGTTCGCGTGGCGATGGAGCCGATGTCGGCATTGCCTTGCACGCCTTGCGCCATCACGGCTTCGAGCGGGATCTGCGCGGCGTTGACCGTCGCCAGCTTCGTCTCGCCAAGCTGGGCGAACATGCGGAATACGTTGAGCACCGGCAGGTCGACGCCATTCGTGGAAAGCTGGCGATAGCCGGCGAACCAGGGCTGGTCTTCGAACTCGAAGGACCAGGACAGCACGCCTTCCAGGTTGACCTTGCGCTTCTGCGCCAGTTCCCAGATCCGCGCGAAGCTGGCCGCCGTGTAGCTGGAATACATCGTGCCGTTGCGATAGTCGTTCTGCGGGCCGGGGCAGGCCGCGCAGCCCTCCGGATCGCTTTCTCCGATCACCACCGGCTTGCCCGCCAGCGCAGGGATCGACAGCACTTTGGTGAAACCGCCATCGGTCTCGCGCAGATGCGTGGCTATGCCCATGCGGACATGCCCGTCCACGAAGGAGGGCTTGCCCTTGGCATGGAACGAGAGAAAATCGGTGGGCGTGCCGGTCTGGCCGGTCGCATAGTTCTTTCCCGAGGATACGTGCTTGAGGAAACCGTCCATGAACGTGCCGCCGGGCCCCGCCACATCCGGCCCACCCACGCGCGCGCTCGGCAGGGCCTTGCGGATCGCTGCAATGGCGTAGTCGTGCAGCTTGTAGAATTCCTCGGGGCTTGCCGACCAGTAGAAGTTGGAATTGGGTTCGTTCCAGACTTCGAAGTACCAGCTTTCCACCTCCGCCTTGCCGTAGCGCTCGATATTGTGGAGCGTCCACTGGCGCACCAGTTCCGCCCACTTCTCGTAATCCTTCGGCGGATAGGTCCAGCCGGTGGCGATCAGTTTGTAGTCGAAGCCTGGGCGCCAGCTATGCTGGTAAGGCGTGCCCTTGGGCGCGCTGGACAGGGCCTCCGGCATGAAGCCGATCTGGAGATAGGGCCGCACGCCGCGCGCCAGATAGGCGTCGATGATCCCGTCCACCACCGTCCAGTCGTAGACCGGCTTGCCGTCCTGGCCTTCGCTGTAGGCATTGGTGCTGCCCCACTTGAAGGCCGGCGTGCCATCGCCCGAACTCAGGAGGTTATGAGCGCGGAAGTAGACCTGGCCGGACTTCAGTTTGCCCAGTTCGACCAGCAGCTTGCGGCCGTCCTTCATCGTCGCGTAGTTCGGCTCGTCGGCACCGAAGAACCGCCACACGGGGGGCAGCTTGCCCTCGGCCCGGGCGGTATCGACGGTGACGGTCACGTCCCTAGCGGTATCGGCCAGCGCCGTCCCGGCCTTGCCGGCCGCCGTCTGCGCATGGACCGGCAGGGGAAGCGTCATGAACGCGGCCATTGCAGCGATCGCCCTGGATATCGTCATCGGGTCATCCTCTTGAATGGGAGCATTGCCAAAGTCCTCACATCTTGGCCCGGAAACCGAGCGCGATGGTGCGGGTGTAAAGGACCGTATCGCGCGGGAAGAGCGCCGGGTCGTTGAAAGAGGTCTTGTAAAGGTTCTTCAACACATTGGTCGCGTCCAGCACGACCGTGAAGTCCGGATTGATCTCATAGGAGAATGACAGGTCAAGGTTGCTGATCTGTCCATTGGTGATGAAATTCGGATTGATGCCGGTGAAGTGCAGTCCGGCGTTGTACTTGTCGCGCCAGACGTAGGATGCGCGGCCCGAGAAACCGCCCTTCTCATAGATCAGCGTCGCGCTGGCGGAATACTTGGAGACGTTCTGGAACGGGATGTCCATGTATCCGGTGACGCCCGGCAGGGGAGAGAGCGCCTTGTTCTTGCCGTCGATATAGGTGCCGTTCGCGCTCACGCCGATGCCGTCGAGCCAGGTGGGCAGCCCCTTGGGGAACAGGGTCACACCGCCCTCGATCCCCTGGATCTTGCCCGAGCCCGAGTTTTCCGGCCGGGTAATCTGGTAGACGCCGTTGTCGGCCCCGAGGTAGTCGATATCGAAATTGCTGGTGACGGACTGGATGAAGCCCGTCACGTCGCGGCGGAACAGGGTGGCGGTGATCGAGCTGGACCGATCAATGTACCATTCCAGCGACAAGTCGTAATTGTCCGAGCGGATCGGCTTCAGGTCGGCATTGCCGCTGCTGCCGCGTCCGAAAGGCTGCTGTCCCGGGACGGGCGGCGTCAGCGTCACTGCCGGGTTGAGCTGGGCGAAGCTGGGCCGGGTGATCGTCTTGCTGGCGGCGAAGCGCAGGAACAGATTGTCCTTCAGCTTGTAGCGCAGCGCCAGGCTGGGCAGGACGTCGGTGCTCTCATTGCGGATCGTGACGGGCGAGGTCGCCCCGCGCAGGACCAGGAAGGCGTTCGACGTGATGTCGGTGCGGATAACCCGCAAGCCGATCTGCCCATCCAGCCGCCCCGCCTCGATATTGGCCTGCAGATAGCCCGCATAGTTCTTCTCGGTGATGTCGAAGTGCTGCGTATCCTGGAAAGCCGGATCGGCGGCGGCCAAGCCGAAGGTCTGGCGCAAGTCGCCGATCCGATCGAGCAGGTAGCTGGTGGAAGGCGTCGCCCATTGCCGCGCATAAGGCCGCGTGCCCTTGTAGAACCCGCCGGGAGTCAGCGTCATCAGGCCGGGCAGATCGTCCGCCTTGATGGAGTAGCATTTGACCGCGCCGGTGGCGGAGCAGTTGACGGTCTGCACGAAGGAGTCCGACCTCGCATCCCGTTTGCTGATGCGGGCGCCGGCGTCGATCCCGGAAAAGATCAGGAATGGCGAGCGGTAGGAGACGTCCGCACGCCACGCCAGCTCCTTGCCGTCACCCACGGTGCGCGTCGTCGAGAGGCGCGAAAGATAATAGCGTGACGGATCGGCGATGTCGTCGGCGGGGAGCACGAAAGTCGGCGTTCCCGAACCATTGTTGAACACCGCATCCGTGCGCGCCGCGATGAAATCGACATCGAGGTTGTTGGCGATGTCGGTGGCCTTGGAGCGCGTATAGGAAAACTCGCTCGATGCCTCCCAGTCGCCGCTCTTCCAATCCGCCCCGAGCGCGCCCTGGTAGCGGTCCGCGGTGTTCTGGTAGGCCTGCCCGAACTGCGCCACGCGCCCGCCGGCGATGCTCAGCGACTGCACCAGCTTGGTGTCGTCCACGAACTGGAGCGGCGAGAGCAGCGTGCCGTTCATCGAGGTGAAGTTCTGGTTGCCGTTGCCCTTTTCGCGGTAGCCGTAGAACAGGCCGTCGGCATGGACGCTCAGCCGGTCGTCCGGCGCCCATTGCAGCGCGGCGTTCACGGCGGGCCGCTTGCGCGTGCCGATCCGGTCGAAGGCACCGATGACATCGGTGCGGAACACCCGGGGGTCGGCGGCGCCGGTTCCGCGCGGGTCGAGCGGTACGCCGGGCGTGTAAGGCGCGCGGCTGTTGTCCAGATTGTAGCCGAAGTAGCCGCCGCCGAAGATGGTCTCGTCGCGGTAGCGGGTCTGGTGGAATGAAACGCTCACCAGCGCGCCGATCTCGCCGATGCCGGTGGACCAGCGATCGGTCAGCAATGCGCTGGCATAGGGGTCGATCTTGTCGGCCTGTTCGCTGTAAACCTCACGGCCGGCCAGCGCGAGCTGGAAACCCTTGAAGTCGAACGGCCGCCTGGTCCGCACGTCGATAAGACCGGCGATGCCGCCTTCGAGCTGCTCCGCGGAACGGGACTTGTAGACGTCGACGCCGGCCACCAGATCCGCCGGAACGTCTGCAAGCGAGAGCGAGCGGCCGGTGGTGGTGAAGATGTTGCGCCCATTGATGAGCGTCACCACGTCGGGCAGCCCGCGGATCAGCACGGTGGCGGATTCCCCGCGGGCGCGCGGAGCGACCTGGACGCCGGGCACACGCTGGAGCGCTTCCACGACATTGTTGTCCGGCAGCTTGCCGATGTCCTCGGCCACGACCGAGTCCACCAGTTGCTGGGCGTTGCGCTTGATGTTCTGCGCGGAAGAGAGGCTGGCCCGCATGCCGGTGACGATGATGTCCTGGCTGGAAACGCCCGGGTCCGGCGCTTCGCCCCCGCGCCCGGCTGCCACGGCCTGAGCGGCATCCTGCGCAGAGTCTGGCCCGGAAACCTGTGCGGAGTTCCGCGCCGCGTCCTGAGCGGCGTGGGCGGTGCCTGATAGCGTGAAAAGGATGGCGATCGCGGATGCGCTGCCCAGACCAAATCCAGTTTTCATGATATCCCCTCCGAGTCTGTCTTTTATTTCTCATACTAGATTGCCGATCATTCCCGGCATGACAAGCCTGATTCCGGCATATCGCTGCTTCAAAGCCAAATTTGGTATTTTTTTCTCATACTAGATGTGCGCGACAACGTCGCTCCGGGCTTGACGTCAGCGCGAGGACCGCAGACGAGGGGTGGATGAGCGTTGAAGACGACCATCCCCTGTCGCGGCACGCGACGCAGCCGACACGGGCGATCCATGATCGGATCGCACACGACCTGGCGATCGCGATCGTCGGAGGCCGCTACCAGCCCGGCGAAATGCTTCCGGGGGAAGAGCGCTACAGCGCGGAACAGGGCGTTTCGCGCACCGCCTACCGGGAAGCCGTGCGTGTTCTTTCCGCCAAGGGCCTGGTCTATAGCCGCACCAAGAGCGGCACCCGCATCAACGAGCGTCTGCGCTGGAATATCCTCGACCTCGATGTTCTGGCCTGGATGTTCGAGGCCGGGCCGACGCCGGAATTCCTGCGGGACATCTTCGAACTGCGCACCGTGGTCGAACCCGCCGCAGCCCAGTTCGCGGCGATGCGCCGCGACGGACAGGACATCTCGCGCATGGGTCACGCCCTGGAGGAAATGCGCCGTTTCGGGCTACAGACCTCGGAAGGCCGTGCGGCGGACCAGAGCTTTCACAACCTGATCCTGATGGCCACCCGCAACGAGGCGCTCATCAATCTGGCCACTTCGGTGACCGCCGTGGTCGCCTGGACCACTCGCTTCGCCCGCGACGAACGCAAGGAATCGCGCGATCCCATGCCCGATCACGATGCCGTGTTCGACGCCATCCTGCGCGGGGACCCCGAAGACGCGCGGCTCAAGATGCTCGCCCTCATCGGCAATGCCTCGCGCGATGCGGGAATGTCGGGCGCTTAGAGGCCAGGACCTCTTCTATTTTCCATACGGTATTCGGCGCTTGCGACAGTACCGTCAGCGACCCGTTCCGCTGCCGCCCGACGTCTTGCGGATGAAGGCGGCCACGTTGTCGTGAAGGGCGTGAAGTGACGGCAGGTGCGCGTAGACCATGTGGCCAGACTCGTAATACTGATACTCGACATTCGCCTGCAGGGCGGGTGGCACCGGCAAGTGCCGCATCTCGAACACGCCTTCGAAATAGGGCGTCGAAACGTCGTAATAGCCGCCGTTGACCATGACCTTCATCGTCGGATTCTGCTTCATCGCGATGGCCAGGTCCGGCAGCACATTGGGCAGCGCGATCAACGGCTTCCCGGCGGCGGGCGGCTTGTGCCGATAGTCCCAGCTGCCATAGATGCCGATGCCGGGCTTGAACTGCTTATCGCCGCCCTCGCCCGCCGCGTAATGCAGGGTGCCGCGCGCATATTGGTTGAAAGCGGCAACGTAGGCGCCCTCCAGCGCCGCGCTCTGCGGGTCGTAGTCCGCCACCTTGCTGAGCGGATCGAGCGTCACCCCGGCGAAGCGCGTGTCCAGAGTGCCGGTTGTCAGTCCCTGGTCCGACAGCAGTTCCTTCTGGAAAGCGCCATATTCGATCCTGAGATTGGTCTTCAGGAGATAGTCGGCCGATAGGCCCGTATAGGCCGCCAGTCGGTCCGCGATTTGCCGCCGCTCGGCGTCGGTCAGCGCATTGCCCTTCATCAGCGCCTGGGCATATTCCCCGGTGGCGAAGGCCTCCACTTGCGCCAGAAACGCCTTGAGATCGTCCGGCCGGTCAGCCAGCTTGCGATGATACCATGCCGTCGCCGCGTAAGTCGGCAAGGCGACGATATAGGGCAGATCGACTGAGGGATTGGACTGCGGATCGTCGGGCATCAGATCCCAGTTCAGGATGTCCGACAGCAGGATCACGCCGTTCAGGTCGATCGAACGCGCCTGCAGCGCCAGGGTCATGCCGGCCGCCCGCATCGTGCCGTAGCTTTCGCCGAACAGGTACTTCGGCGAATTCCAGCGACCGTATTTCGAGAGGAATTGCTCCACGAATTGCGAAAAGACGTCGATGTCCTGGTCCACGCCGTAAAAGGCCTTGGCCTTGTCCTTCCCCGCGATGCGGCTGAAGCCGGTGCCGGGTGCATCGATGAACACGAGGTCGCTGGCGTCGAGCAGGCTCGCGTCGTTATTGACGGTATTGTACGGCGCCGGCCCGGTATGGGCGCTGTCGGCGGTTTCCACCCGCACCGGACCGAAGGCGCCCATGTGGAGCCAGACGCTCGACGATCCGGGACCGCCGTTGAAAAGGAAGGTGATCGGGCGTCCGGGCGTTCGCACGCCGTCCTTGAAATAGGCGGTGTAGAACATCGAGGCCTCGGCCTTGCCGCCCTTCTTGTCGTCCTCGTCTTCGGACGAACGGGCATCGAGGGCGTCGGTGTCTTCCCATCCCTTGGCATGAACCACCAGCGTGCCCGCCACGGCGTGATAGGCCAGGCGCGAACCCGCGATCGAAACCGCGCCCGTGGACTGCACCGCTTCGGGCTGGAACAGCGCGGGGTTTTCGGCATCGCCTGCAGGCACGTCCGGCGCGCTGGCCGCAGGTGCGGCAAAAGCGGCAGACGCGGCAAGGAGCGAGGCGAGCGGCAGGGCGGCCAAAGAATACTTCATCCAGCGTCTTTCGGGAAAATGCGGCCGCATCGTCAGGCCGCGATACCATTTTCGATGACACGCCCGCCCCGTTTCCGAATGGCCGGTGCGCCGCAGTCCGTCCGGTGGGAGGGGATCATTCGTAATGCGGATCCTGGAGCGCGTTCATCCAGTCGGGACACTTGTTCTCCGCCTCGCCGCGAAAGGCTTCGCTGTTGAAGGCCATGAAATCGTGAGCGGCGTCCCGCGCCGTCATGTCGGCGGGGATGCGGTAGCTCGCCGCCACCGCGTCACCGCAAGCCGCGGTCCAGCCGGCGACGTCTCTTTCCCGCTGCATCCAGAGCTGGACCAGCCAGAGAAAATCGTGGCGCTTGTCCTGCATCGTCGGCATCATGCAAGTCCTTCAAAAGTGACAGAGACGCTTGGTTGCATGGCGGGATCGCCCGTGCAACCTCCCGCAGGCCCCGCTTCGAAAAATCGGCCTGTTCCCGAAGCCGCGATATCTCAGGCACCATGACCGGCCGCCTCGCCTGCCGCATTGTGCAGGCCCGCGCCCAGGGCGAGAACGGTGCGGGCGTGCCTGCCCGCCACGGCGGCGCGGTCCGCGCCGTAGCCGCCGCCCAGAGTGCTCGCCAGGGGGAGGCCCCGCCGCCGCGCTTCGCGCGCGACCATCCGGTCCCGCGCGAGCAGGCCGTCATCGGACAGCGCCAGTCGGCCCAGTCGGTCGTCGCCATGGGCGTCGACACCGGCCTGCATGAGGATCAGGTCCGGCATGAATTCATCGAGCACACCCGGCAGCGTGCGGCCGAGGGTATCCATGTAGGCGGCATCGCCCATCCCGTCGGGCAGCGCGATATCCAGGGAGGAGCGCGCCTTACGGGTGGGGAAGTTCTTCTCCGCATGGAGGGACAAGGTGAATATGTCGCCGCGACCGGCAGTCAGCGCCGCGGTGCCGTCTCCCTGGTGAACGTCGAGGTCCAGGATCAGGATACGGGCGGCATCGCCCTCCTCGATCAGCCGGTTCGCGGCCACGGCCAGATCGTTGAACACGCAGTAGCCCGCCCCGGTATCCGCCAGCGCGTGATGACTGCCGCCCGCGCTGTTGGCCGCATAGCCGTGCCGCAAGGCGAGCTTCGCCGCGAGCCAGGTGCCGCCGACGGAAAGCTGCGATCTCCGGGAAATGCCCGCGTCCACCGCAAACCCGATCCTGCGCACCTTCGCGGCCGGAACGGTGCAGCTGAGAACTTCCTCGACATAGTCCGGGTCATGGACGGCTTCGAGCCAGCGGCGCGGCATCTCTTCCGGCACGTGCTCGGTCATGGGCGCATGGCTGGCGCGAAGCGCGTGCATCACCAGCGCATACTTGTCGTGAAGAAATGTCCCGGCCGCCCTTGTCGGGACCACATATGCGGGATGGTGGACGACATGCAGCATCGCCCGGCAGACTAGCGGTCCCGGCAGGGGCCGTCGAGCCCGCGCACCAGAGCCGGCGCGGGCCCGCTTGCCGATCGCCCGGCGCTAGAGCCCCGGACTGCCGATTGCCAGCAGGGCAAACGTCGCCAGCCAGTGCTCGCCCATATAGTCGCCCGCGACATGAGGCAGTGCGGCCTCCAGGTGTCGTTCGGCGATCGCGGCGCCTTCGCGGCGGACGAAATGGCCTTCCGGCAGCCGCGCCGCAATCTGGCGCCAGCACCAGGCCCGGCTGAGGTTCAACCCGTCGAGATGCGCGATCTTGCCGTCAGTGCGGTCCGAGACGAAAGCCGGAACCGTGAGAGTCCGGGGCTGCCCCTCGGCAATGTCCGGGAGGAAAGCATCGAACCAGAGCGCGAAGGCGGCCGGGGGCAGGACGCGGCTCATGGCCAGGGCCTCGGTCAGTGTCGGCGAGAGGAACTCGTCGCCCGACGGCTCCCAGGCCTGGGCCGCCCGGTCCTCGGCGAACCAGTCCTGCAGCCGGCTCTCGATCAGACCGGCCAGGTCGGCGCGCCGCGATGCCGCCCATTCGTGGGCCAGGACAAGCGCGAAGGCCGAATTGCTGTGGATGCCGTGGCGGATCGGGTAAGTGAGCTTCGGCAGGTAGCCCGCGAAACGCTGCGCGAAGATATCCGCCAGCGGCGCCAGGGCCTCCGCCCAGGCGCCATCCTCATGCAGCGAGAGTTCGTGATGGAGCGCCAGCAGCCATCCCCAACCGTAAGGCCGTTCGAAGCCCTGCGACAGGGGGCGGGCCAGATAGGCGATCTCGCCGGCGATCTTCCCGGGCACCAGCATCGCATCCGCATGCGCGCGAATGGCCGGCGCTTCCGGGATCTGGGGGAACTGGCGCAGCAGCCGCATCACCTGCCACCAGCCATGGACGCAGCTGTGCCAGTCGAAACTGCCGTAGAACACGGGATGCATCGCGGAAGGCGTCTGCGCGTCCTCCGGCCCGGCTAGCACATGGTCGAGCTTGTTGGGATATTCGCGGCCGAGGTGGCCAAGGGTGAGCTGCGCAAAGCGCGAGGCGTGTTCCGCCGTCAGGATCGTGGTCATCGCGAGAACCCCAGGAAGTAGAGAAGGAATATATTGGCCACCAGCATGGCCAGCGCGGTGGGCGCCTGCGCGCGAATGACGCCGTAAGTGTCGCGCAAGTTCAGAAGGGCCGCCGGCACCAGGTTGAAATTCGCCGCCATGGGCGTGAGCAGCGTGCCGCAGAACCCGGCCAGCATGCCGATTGCGGCCACGGCTGCCGGGTCGCCGTGCTGCACGTTGACCAGCAGAGGCGCGCCCATCGCCGCGAACATCACCGGAAACGCGGCCAGGGCATTGCCCATCAGCACGGTGAGCAGCGCCATGCCCGTGCAATAGAGCGCCACTTGCGCCAGCAGGCTGCCGCCGGTGTCGACGTAGTCCAGCAGGTGCCCCACCGCCGAACCCATTCCCGCCGCGGCGTAGATGATGCCAAGGCTGGCGAGGAGCTGAGGCATCAGGATCGCCCAGCCCAGGCCGTCGGCCAGCCGCACGCCTTCGCGCAGCGGCGCCTGCGCCTTCGTCCGGAACCAGACCATGCAGATCACGGTCGAGACCACCGCCCCCAGCGCCAGCGAGACCAGGGTGGCGTCGGAAGCCTTGACGATCCCGGGCACCGACTTGAACAGCACCGTTCCTCCCAGCGCTATGGCCGGGATGGCCAGAGCGGGCAGGAACAGGCGGTTGCCGTAGCGCCGGGCAGAGGCTTCCAGCGCGGTTGCGCTCGCGGTGCCGTCACTCTCGGGCGGCGCGGCTCCGGTACGTCCCGAAGCCGCGACGACGACGATGACGATGGCGAGCAGACCGTTGGCCATGTCGCCGATATAGTCGCCCAGCAGGAAGCTCAGCGCGATCAGCCCCCAGAGGAGCGCCGTGGCGCGGCCCTTGCGGTCCCGGCGGTGCCACGCCGTGACCAGCGCGAAGCCAAGGAACATGGCGCCCGCCAGCGCATAGACGAGTTCGAGGCCGATCACGCTGCTGAATCCGTCGATGAATCTGCAGCAGCATCCGCACCTGGGCGCTTCCGGCGATCCAGCAGCATCACCCGCGTGCCATGGATCAGCAAGGCCGCGATCGCCGTCGGCACGGCCCACATCGAAAGCGCGAAGGGCTCGGCCTTCATGCCATAGCCTTCCATCACGCCTTTCATCAGCAGGATGGAGCCGATCGCGAGGAAGATGTCCTCCCCGAAGAACAGGCCGATATTGTCCGTCGCCGCCGCGAGCGCTTTCGCGCGGTCGCTGTCGTGCCCGGATCCGTCCTTCTCGGCCGCCGCTTCCGCCATCGGCGCCAGCATGGGGCGCACCATCGTCACTTGTCCGCCAAGTTGCGTCAGGCCCACGGCGGAAGTCAGCTGGCGGGCGAGCAGGTAAGCCAGCAGCAGGCGGCCCAGCGTGATGCCGCGCAAACCGCGCATGAGCTGTTTCGCGCGCTCCTGCAGCCCGTGGCGTTCCAGCAGCCCGATGGTGGGGATCACCAGGAAGACCGCCGTGACGAACTTGTTGGCATTGAAGGCGGCGCCGAACCGGGCGAGCAGGTCGAGGAACGGCAGGCCCGCCGCCAGCCCCGCCGTAGCGGCCGAAGCCAGCACCACGGCCAGCGGATTGACCCGGACGACGAGCCCGGCGACCAGGACGACGACGGCTAACAGAACCAGCATGTCATGCTTTCCCCTCGAAGCGGTTCAGACCGCGGCGTCGGAATCGGCCGGCGCCCCGAAGCCGCCGCCGCCCGGCGTTTCTATGACGATGGCGTCGCCGGGTGCCAGCGGCGTTTCCGCCGTGCCGGCCAGATCGCTCCGCGATCCGTCCCGGCGCTCCACCCATTGCCGGCCCGGCTGCCCCGCCGCGCCGCCGTCGAGACCGAACGGCCCTTCGCTGCGCCGCGACGAAACGATGGTGGCGGTCAGCGGCTCCAGCGCCATGATCCTGCGCACCACGCCGTCACCGCCGCGATGCCGCCCCTCTCCGCCCGATCCCTTGCGGATCGCGAACGTTTCGAGCCGCACCGGGTAGCGCATTTCCAGCACTTCGGGATCGGTGATGCGCGTGTTGGTCATGTGGGTGTGAACGGCAGAAGCCCCGTGCGCGCGCGGACTGGCCCCGGCGCCTCCGCATATCGTCTCGTAGTACTGCACCCGCTCGTTGCCGAACAGGAAGTTGTTCATCGTCGCCTGCGCGCTGGCCGTGGCGCCGAGCGCGCCGAGCAGGGCATTGCAGACCGCCTGGCTCACCTCGGTATTGCCGGCCACCACCGCCGCGCCGGGATGGGGCGAGAGGAAGGTTCCCTCCGGCACGACGATGTCGAGCGGCACGAGGCACCCTTCGTTGAGCGGCAGGTCGGCATCTACGAGGCAGCGGAAAGCATAGAGCACGGAAGCGCGCGTGACGGCAGGCGGGGCGTTGAAGTTGCCCGGCCGCTGTGCATCGGTGCCGGTAAAGTCGATCGTGGCGCTGCGGCGCGCGCGGTCCACCGTCACGCTCACCCGCAGGCGGGCGCCGTCGTCCATGCGGTAATCGAATGCACCGTCGCCGATGCGGTCGATCACCCGGCGCAGGCTCTCTTCGGCATTGGCCATCATGTGGCCGACATATGTCGAGACCGTCGGCCAGCCATAGCGGCGCATCAGGCCCAGGATCTCGCGGATGCCGGTCTCGTTGGCCGCCACCTGGGCCTTGAGATCGGCGACGTTCATGTCGGGATTGCGCGCCGGATAGCGGGCAGAGGACAGCAGTTCGCGCAGGGCCGCCTCGCGGAATGCACCGCCTTCGAGCAGGAGGAAATCGTCGATGACGACGCCTTCCTCCTCCAGGCTGGTCGAATCCGCTGGCGTGGAGCCCGGCGCGATGCCGCCGATGTCGGCATGATGGCCGCGGTTGGCCACGAAGAAGCGGATGTGCTCGCCCGCCTCGTCGAAGACCGGCGCCACCAGGGTGACATCGGGCAAGTGAGTGCCGCCGCGGTAGGGATCGTTGAGCGCGACCATGTCCCCGGGCTGGAGGCTGTCGCCCCGCGCGGCCAGCACCGCACGCACGCTCTCGCCCATCGCGCCGAGATGGACCGGCACATGCGGGGCATTGGCGATCAGCTGGCCGCCCGCGTCGAAGAGCGCGCAGGAGAAATCGAGCCGCTCCTTGATATTGACGCTGGTGGAGGTGTGCCGCAGCACCGCGCCCATCTGCTCGGCAACCGCCATGAACATGTTGTTGAACAGTTCGAGCATCATCGGATCGGCCACGCCGCCATCGTCGCGGCGCTTGCGGTCTGCCGATGCGCCTCCCTGCCGCAGGACGAGGTTGCCCCAGTCGTCGGTCGTTGCCGTCCAGCCGGGTTCGACCACCGTGGTGGCCAGCGGCTCGCGAACGAGCGCCGGGCCGACGATGCGGTCCCCCGCCAGCAAAGCCGCGCGGTCATGAACGTCGGCCAGGGCCTCCGCGCCGTTCGCCCAGAGCGGCATGCGCGTGAGCACCGGCGGCAGCGCGCCGTCCGGCCGCCGCGCCAGTCGCGGCATCGCCGCCGGTTCGCCCGGCAGGATCACTTCCACCTCGATACTGTCGATCACCAGCCCGCGACCCGGCGTGGAGAACCCGAAACGCGCGACATGCGCCGCATCGAAGGCCAGGGTCATGGCGGCGTCATCGTCCAGCGCAACGGCAATGCCGGTATCCGTGCCTTCGTAGCGCAAGTGCACGCGGGCCTCGGTCCGCAGCAGCGCTTCGTCGCCGGACTGCACGATCGAGCGGGCCAGGTCCGCCGCGATCTGCCGCGCATCCGCGCTTGCCGCGGCGGCCGCAGCGCCATCGAGCGGACGCTCCACGGCCACGCGGCGCACTTCGCTGCGGTCGGCCAGGCCCATGCCATAGGCCGACAGGACGCCCGCGAAGGGATGGATGAAGACCGTGGAGATGCCCAGTTCCTGCGCGACCATGGAGGCATGCTGGCCGCCAGCGCCGCCGAAGCACTGCAAGGTGAAATCGGCAAGGTCGTGCCCGCGCTCGGTGGAGACTTCCTTGATGGCGCGCGCCATGGCGGCCACGGCCACGCGCACGAAGCTCTCTGCCACTTCGCGTGGGTCGGAAGACCGCCCCGTCGCCGCCGCGACCTCCTGTGCGAGCGCGGCAAAGCCCTGTTCCACCACCTCGCGGTCCAGCGGCAGGGTTCCTTCCGGCCCGAAGATCGCCGGGAAGAACGCGGGCGCGATCCGGCCCAGCATGACATTGGCGTCGGTTACCGTCAGCGGGCCGCCGCGGCGATAGCAGGCCGGCCCCGGATCGGCCCCGGCACTGTCCGGCCCGACGCGGTAGCGCGCGCCGTCGAAGTGCAGGATCGATCCGCCGCCCGCCGCCACCGTATTGATCGCGATCATCGGCACGCGGACTTTGGCACCTGCCACTTCGGCGTCGACCACCCGCTCCAGCGCCCCGGCATAAAGCGCCACGTCGGTGGACGTGCCGCCCATGTCGAAGCCGATGATGCGATCGAAGCCTGCCGCCTGCGCGGTCCGGGCCGCGCCGATCACGCCTCCTGCCGGGCCGGACAGGATCGCGTCCTTGCCGTGGAACTTGTCATGCTCGGTGAGGCCGCCGTTGGACTGCATGAAATAGAGCGGCACATCGCCCAGCCGGTCTACCACGCGGCCCACGTAGTCGCTCAGTACGGGCGAGAGATAGGCATCGACCACGGCCGTCGACGCGCGCGGCACCAGGCCCAGCAGCGCGCTGGTGCCGTGGCTGGTGGAGACTTGCGTGAAGCCGGCCTCCCTGGCCAGTTCCGCCAGCCGCTGCTCTGCCGCGGGGTATTTCCAGCCATGCGCCAGGGCGATGGCGCAGGCCGATATCCCCTCGGCCCGGTGGCGGGCGAACATCCGCGCCGCCGCGTCCTCGTCCAGTTCCGAGATCGTCTGGCCATGTACGTCGCAGCGCCCACCCACTTCCTCGACAGCCGTATAGAGCTGCGAAGGTCGCCGGATATCCAGCGCGAACAGGTCGGGACGGCTCTGGTCGCCGATCTCCAGCAAGTCGCCGAACCCTTCGTCGAGGACCAGGAGCAGCGATGCGCCCTGCCGCTCCAGCAGGGCATTGGTGGCGACGGTGGTGCCCATCTTCACCTCGGCCACCAGTCCGTGGGGCAAAGGCTCGTCCGCCTCCAGCCCCAGCAGGCTGCGAATGCCGGCAGTGGCGGCGTCGCGGTAACGCTGCGGGTTTTCGCTGAGCAACTTGGTGGAAACGAAAGTGCCGTCCGGCCTGCGGCCGACGATGTCGGTGAACGTGCCGCCACGGTCTATCCAGAACTGCCAACCCGACGACATCGCACACTCCGATATTTTATCGATAAATTATCAATGAGGGGTCTTGGCCCCGCCTGTCAAGCTGGGTGCAGGCAGGCCCGGCATCATTGACAAGCGCTCCGCCGGGATTTCATAAAACCGCATGAGCGCCATCGAACCGGGTCCGATCATTTCCTCCGCCCATCTGGCAGATGGCGCGTCTCCCGCCCTTTCCGAGCTGGAATTCAGCCTGACGCTGGCGGCCAATGCCTACCAGAAATGGATCGTGCGCTGCGCCGCCGCCGCCGGCCAGCAACTCGCGCCCCTGGAAGTGCTGGTGCTCCACTCCGTCCGCCACCGCGACCGCCCGAAGCGGTTCATGGACCTCATGCTGGTGCTTCATGTCGAGGACGCACATCTGGTGAACTACGCCGTGCGCAAGCTCTCCCGCGCCGGACTGGTGGAGACGCGCAAGGTCGGCAAGGAAAAGGTCATCGAAGTGACTTCTGCCGGCATCGCATTCTGCGACGCCTATCGCGCAATCCGCGAGAAAGTGCTGGTCGGCGACGTGAAGTCCTCCCTCAGCGAGGAAAAGCTCTCGCAGATGGCCGAAGCGCTGCGCATGCTCTCGGGAGACTACAGCCAAGCCGCCCGCGCCGCCGCCACGTTGTGACCGGCTGAACCGGCCGGACGCGCTGCATCCGCGTCCGCGGGATCCGTCTCCGAACGAAAATGCTGATAATGCGATTGATTCGCATATGCAAAATAGCCTATTGCGCTGCAGCATTTTGACAGGGGCGCGACATTTCCAGGTTAGCAATTCTGAAGTCACTGGCGCTGGCGGCGCCGGTCCTTTCCACTGCGGCATGGGCTGCCGAAGAAAACGGCCCGATCGTCGTGAATGGACGGTCCGAAGGAATCTACGGCATTTCCACCGCAAGCACCGGCATGAAGATCGACGTGCCCGTGCTGAAGACGCCGCAATCGATCACGGCGATCTCCAACGCCGTGATCCTGGAGCAATCGGCCGAAACGCTGACCGACGTGCTGCGCAACGTCAGCGGCATCACCGAGGCCAATTCGTTCGGCAACACCGGCGACAATTTCATGATCCGCGGCTTCGAGAGCGGCCAGGGCTCGGTCCTGCGAGACGGCTACCTGAGCGTGCAGGTGCGTGCGCTCAATGCCTCGACCGAGCGGGTGGAAGTGCTCAAGGGCCCGGCTTCGCTGCTTTACGGCCGTTTCGAGCCCGGCGGCCTGGTGAACGTGGTGACCAAGAAACCGCTCGACAGTTTCCATTACAACATCAGTGCCAATGCCAGCACGCGCGGACAGAGCCGGCAGATGGCCGACGTTACCGGCCCGCTTGGCGGCGGCTTCGCATTCCGCCTGATCGGCGAGCGCGAGGACAGCGACTACTGGCGCCCGCACGGACATGACATCGAACGCACGTTCGTGGCCCCCAGCCTCTCGTGGAGCGGCCATGGCTTCAGCCTTCTGGCCACTTACGAATATACCGACAGCACCCAGCCCTTCGACCGCGGCCGCGTATACTACAACGGCAAGCGGCTCGACACGCCCGCCACGCGGTACTTCGGAGAAGCGTTCACCACGCTGAAGCAGAGGCTTCATTCGGGGAACGTCCTGCTTGGCTACGCTTTCGCGCCGGGCTGGCGAATGGAGGCGAAGTACGCCATCCAGCGCACTTCGGGTTCCGACCTTCAGGTGCGCCCGCGCAGCCTGGTGGTCGGCGACGATGGCGAAGCGACCGGCGAACTCATCCGCAGTCTCGACGGCAACCGCGACCTTCACGACAACCGTGACTATCTCTCGCTCAACCTGCACGGCGATGTGCAGATGCTGGGCATGCGCCACAAGCTGCTGTTCGGCGCGGATTACGAGACTTACGAAAGCCTGCGCGGCTTCCAGGTGGATTCGCCGCGACGGGGCGGTTTCAACATATACGATCCGGTCTACGGCCTGCTGGACCAGAACCTTGCGGAGCTGACTGTCACCCCCAATTCGGCAACGGTCGATCGCTACAGGACGGCCGGTCTCTACGTTCAGGACCTGGTGATGCTGGACGATGCCTGGACACTGGTGCTGGGGGGCCGCTACGAGACCTTCCGGGACTTCACGCAAAGCGGCTCGAACGTCAGCGACCGTTCGAAGACCGATACTTTCCTGCCGCGGCTGGGACTGGTCTTTCAACCTCGCCCGAACATGTCGGTCTACGCCAGCTATTCGCGCGCCTTCGCGCCGAACCCCTCGGTTCCCGCCGAGGGCAGCCAGCCGGCCTCCGGGCCCTTCCCGCCCGAGCGCAGCCGCAGCTACGAAGTGGGGCTGAAGGCCGAGCTGTTTTCCGGGGTCACCACCACTCTGGCCGTCTACGACATCCGGAAAAACAACGTCCTGGAAACGGTGGATATCGGCGACGGCAATACGATCACCGAAGCCCGCGACAAGGTCACCTCGCGCGGGGTGGAATTCGATCTCGCCGGTGAGATCACGCGCCGCCTGAGCGTGATCCTGTCCTATGCCTATACGGACGCCCGGGACCCGCAGAGCACATTCCAGGACAATGTCGTGAACGTGGCGCGGCATACCGGCAGCCTGGCGCTGTCCTACCGGCCCGGCGGCGCGCTGGACGGTCTTTCGCTCGGCGGCGGCGCCTATCGCGTCGCCCGGCGTTATGGCGGGCTGTCCCAGGCCCCGAACGGATCGACGAGCGTGCCCTTCTTCCTGGACGGCTACACGACGTTCGACCTCAACGCCGGCTACGCCTTTGAAGTCGCCTCCGGACACAGCGCTTATGCCCGCATGACGCTGCGAAACCTGACCAACCGCAATTACGACCAGTCCGCCGGCAATGCCCTGCGCGTCGTTCCCGGGCAGGCGCGGACGCTGTTCGCCGCGATCGGGATGCGGATGTAGGGGCCTTGAAGAAAGGGCCGCGTTCGTTCCGGCGCGGCCCTCTCACGGTTCGATCGGAGCGCCCGCTTACCAGACGACGATGGGGTTGCGCGCCTTCAGCTCGTCGATCCGCCGCTTGGCCGCGAGCATGCCGGCCATTTCGGATGCGCCCTTCGGATAGGCCATGGCCTGCCAGTTGCTCACCCCGCCCCGGGATGTCGGCGGATAGGGCCCGTCGATCCAGTAACCGGGAATGCTCGCTTCCAGAGCATCCAGCAGTTCGCGAAGGGTACCGCGGCTGATGGTGTCATTTGTCATGACTCAGAAAACGATGAGGCGGCCGAAGGCTGCCTTGCCCTGCCTCGCCTTGTCGATAAGTGTGCCGGGCAACAGGAACCCGCGGTTCGTCCGCTCCGGGGCGCGATCGTCCCGCTACCGTAAAACCTCCGGGTTTATCCGCGCCTTGCGATCTGCCACAGCTTGCGCCGATGACTGCGCTCCCACACCATCATGACCGCCGGATAAAGGGGCGAATGATAGATTTGCGGGCGAGCGATCTGCCTCTGCTGGTCCTCTACGCGCTCGCGTTCGCGCTGCTGCACTGGACGGCCAGCCCCTGGAGCGGTGCGGGCTTCTTCTCGCTATGGTACCCGCCCGCTGGTCTGCGTTTCGCGGTGCTGTGGAGCCGGGGCGCCCGCTTCGCGCCCTGGCTGGTCCTTGCCGAACTGGCCGCAGACTTCAGCGCCGGCGTCATCGACATCGGGGCTCCGGGCCTGCTTCAGGCGGTGATCGGCGCGATGCGGCCGGGGCTGACGTATGGCTTGGCGCTGGCCGTCACGCGCGGGATTGCGCGGAGCAAGGACGACACCTTTTCGCTGCCGCCGATGATGATGGGGCTGGCCGCGGTTGCGGCACCGGCGCTCAATGCCCTGCTCGTGGCGCCCATCGACGCCCTGCTGCCGGCCGATGCCGGGCGATACCGCATCGGTGTGGACATCGCGATCTCGCTTACCGGGCTAGCCGTGGGAGACCTGCTCGGCATCCTCGTGCTGGCGCCGCCCCTGCTGTGGATCGCGGCGTTGACGGGCGGCCCGCGGCAGGCTCTGCCCCGGCCGCCCGCGCGGCGTGCGGTACTGGAGGATGCGCTCGTCCTGTCGGGCTGCCTGCTGCTGACGATTGCCCTGTGGCGCGCCGGGCTGGGCGCGCAGCCGGCGCCGGGACTGCTGGCGGGCGCCTGGATCGGCCTGCGCCACGGCCGCATTGCCGCCTGGCTGGCGATCGTGGCGCAAGTCCTGGCCTTCCTTCCCTATTCGTCCGGCCGGTTGGACGATGCGACGCGGCTGGAGCTGCATCTGGGCATTGCCGCGGTCGTGCTGGTCACCTGGCTCGCGGGGAGCTTCTCCGACGCGCAGAAGACCGCGCGGATCATGCTGGAGAGACGCAACCGCCTGCTGTTCCAGGCCGAGCGACTCAAGACCCTGAGAGCGATGTCGGTGGCGGTGATCCACGAGATCAGCCAGCCGCTCTCCACCCTGGCCATCGAGGCCGGCCACCTCGCCCGGGCGACCGAACATCTTGACGCCGACATCGCCGAGAGCGCCGCGCTGGTCGATCGCAAGGCGCGCGACTTATCCGACCTCGTGCGCCGCCTGCGCCGCTTCGGCGGCCGCGACGTGGACGAGCCTTCGCTGCTGCCCGTTTCGATGTTGCTGCAGACCGCCTGCCAGATCGTCGCGGCCGAGTTACGCGCGTCAGGCGGCCGGATCGATTGTCTCGGCATCGCCCCGGACCTTGCCGTTCAGGCGCAGGAGATCGAACTGACGCAGGCCCTTGTGAACCTGCTGCGCAACGCCGTCGCGGCCAGCCCCGGCGAAGCGATCGCGCTGCGCGCCGGGGCCGTCGCCGACGAAGTCCGCATCGAAGTGACCAATCCGCTCCTGGCCGCACGGAAAACCGACGCTCAGCCCCTGGGGGCGGGCATGGGGATCGGTCTCGTCATTGCCCGCACCATCGTGGAGGCGCATGGCGGCACGCTCGTCCGGCAGGACGACGTCGATACCGCGCGCTTCGTTCTGTCCCTGCCCCTCGTCGCCGGACCCCTGCCATGACCGACCCCGCCACCTCTCCCGCCGCCCCTCTCGTCGCCGTGCTGGACGACGATGCCGATCTCGGCGCCAGCGTGGCGCGATTACTGGCGCGCAACCGGATGGATGCGCGGGCCTTCACGGACCCCCGGGCGCTTCTGGCCATCCTGCCCGATTGCGCATTCGGCTGCGTCATCAGCGACATCCAGATGGGCGAGATGGACGGCTTTGCCTTCGCCGACGTCTTGCGCGCCCGCGATCCGGCCGTGTCGCTGGTGTTCATGACCGCCTGGCCGACGACCGCCCATGCCGTCGATGCGGTGCGCCGCCACGGCGGGATCGACTATCTCGAAAAGCCGATCGACGAACCGCGCCTGATCGCCGCCGTGGCCGAAGGCCTGGGCTGGTCCGCGCGGGAGCGGCGCATCGCCGCCATGACCGCCGCCTTCACCCGGCGCGAGCGCGACGTGTTCGACCTGCTGGTGCGCGGCCACTCCAACAAGGAGATCGCCGAGCGCCTGGCGATCTCCGCGCGGACGGTGGAAGATCACCGCGCGGCCATCTTCACCAAGACAAGGACCAACGGCCTGGCCCAGCTCATCGCTCTCAGCCGCGGGGAAGCGGTCTAGGTTTCCGGCCCCCAATTTCGGAACACCGGGAATTTCCCGGATCGACCCGGCACTTGCCCCGCGCCAGTTTCCCCATGCGACCCGAAGGCCTGTCCGAATTCCACAATGGACCAGGCTGCCCTGGCCGGCCAGGCTCCCGAGCCTGCGCCGGCCTTTTCGCAAGCTCCCGGTCCATCGTGAAGTCCGGTTTGCCGAAGGCGCCATCGCCGGGCCGGGCGATGGTGCCGTCAGTAGGGTCAGGCCGCGTTCTGCAGACCGGCGGCACCGTCCCGCGCCAATGCCTGCTGGGCGGCGGGGCGCTTGCGGCACCGCGCGACATAGGCGTCCATCGCGGCATCCTCGGGGAACGCCCGGCGGGCGAAGTTCAGCGCGCTGCCGATGAGAATGTCGGCAGCCGTAAACTGCTCGCCCATGACGTAGGGACCCGCCGCAAAGGCACTGGCCAGCTTTCGCAGCACCGCATCGTAGCCGCGCCGCTTCTCTGGCGATCCTTCGAGTTCTCCCGTAAATCCGGCAAAGAGAGCCGGCTCCATTTCCGCCACATACCAGGCCATCCAGGTCAGGTATTCACCGCGGCGCGGATCGCCGGGCTTCGGCGCCAGGCCCTGCTCGGGAAAGGCATCCGCGAGGTAGAGGGCGATGGCCTGCGATTCTGCCAGAAAGACACCGTCGTGGTCCAGCGCCGGCACGCGCTTCTCGGGATGGGGGTTGGATGCGTCCGGAGTGCCCTCTCCCGTCATCGGGCGAAAGATGGTCACTGGCCGGATTTCGTAGGACGCGCCCAATTCCTCCAGCATCCAGACGATGCGGGAGGAACGCGAATTCGGCGCATGGAACAAAGTGAGCATCGGTAGGTCTCCTGGAATTCTCGCGGTGCATGGTCACGCCGCGAAGTTCCCGATAGAGAAGCCCTACTGACAGCATATTGTCAGTAGGAGGCATGCGATGCGACGGGCGGACCGACTTTTCCAGATCATCCAGATCCTCAGGCGGTCGTCGCGGGCGGTGACGGCGGGAGAGATCGCCGGCGAACTCGAAGTCTCGCAGCGCACCGTCTATCGCGACATCGCCGACCTCGTCGGGCAGCGCGTGCCGATCCGCGGCGAGACCGGCTTCGGCTATATCCTCGACGACGCGTTCGACATGCCGCCGCTGATGCTGACGACGGACGAGATCGAGGCTGCCGTGCTGGGCGCACAATGGGTGATGGGCCGCGGCGATCCGGTGCTGGCCCGCGCCGCGCGGGACCTCATCGCCAAGATCACCTGCGTCGCGCCCGAACGCTTGCGCTCGGTCATCGCCACGCCCTCCATCGGCACGCCGTCCAGCGGGCAGTGGCCGGGCCGGTCCATGGCGCCTGACGGCATCGACCTGGCCCGCACCCGCACCTGGATCCACGAGGGGCGCAAGATCGTCCTCGACTATCGTGACGAGCAGGGCCGGACCTCCCGGCGCACCATCTGGCCGGTGATCGTGGGCTTCATGGAAAATGCCCGCATGCTGGCAGCCTGGTGCGAAATGCGCGAGGACTTCCGCCACTTCCGCGCCGACCGCGTGCTCCAGGCGGAGTTCCTGGACGATCGGCACGGAGTCCGGGCCAGCACCCTGCGCCAGCGCTGGAAACGGCACATGGCGGAGGCGAGCCGCGCCCGTCAGCGCGCGGCCGCCGAAGCGTGAACCCGTGACAGCTTCGGTCCGCGCTTATTGCCCGGGCATGGTGCCCGGCCGGAGGTAAGGGAACATGTGCGCGACATAGTCCGCCTTGCCCAGGTCCACGCCTTGGGCGCGAAGGATGGCGTAGGCGGTCATGACGTGGAAGTAGAACTGCGGCAGCGCCCAGTCGCGGACATATTGGGCCGCGTCCAGATCGAAGACCATGCCCTGCGGCAGGGCGTGAGCGATGGCGGCTGCCGGATCGACCTCAGGCATGCCGACCGCCGCCTGCTCCACGATCGCCACGGTCTCGGCGATCCTGGTGCGCGCCTCGGCAATCGAGCCGGGCTGCTCTCCCCCTTTGCGTCCTTCGTCGAGCAGTTCCGCGATCGAGGGCGGAAGAGGCTCCCCGCGCAGCCTGAACATGCCTTCCTGTGCCTGGACGCAGGCGAAGCGGACCTGGGTGGACAGAGGAAACATGTCGGGAGCCAGGCGCGCCGCCATCAGCGCATCGGCCTGATCGCCGGCTTCGGCCTTGCCGAGCCATGCCGACAAGGCGCCGAGCATCTGGAGGTAGGTAGGCACTAGGATATCCGGCAGCGTCATGATGGTCTTTCCGATCGTTGGGGCCAGGCGGCACGGCTTGCACGGGCGCTGGCGGCAGGACATAGTGAACGCCATCCGGCCGCCTTTCGACGCGATATCGAACACTTGGTCATGGACGAACAAGCATGCGGCGAGACAATGAACAATAGCAAAGCGGGCAACGGCGGCACGGATCGCAGCAAGACCGGCGACAAAGGCGCCGTGAAGCTCGGACCCAGGGCGATCCCGATCCCCCGGTCGATCAGCGAAGAGGCGCAGGCGGCGCTGGCTCGTCTCGTCGGCGAGGACGGCATCCCCCTCCATGCCCACTACGAGATGCCGCAACCGGACGATTTCGCGGGCTGGATGCGCATGAAGGCCGCAGCGGACGCGCAATACGCCGCCGCCGTGCAAGGTCTCGCCGGCAGCCTGCGCGCCGCCGCAACGACCATGGAACAGGGCGGTGCCACGATGCACGTCGCGATGCCGGAGGCTCCGGCCGAAGACAGCAGGGCTTTGATCGACTTCCACGGCGGCGCCCTCGTCGTCGGCGGCGGAGAGGCCTGCCGCATCGGCGCGTGCCGCCAGGCCGATCAGCATGGCATCGCCTGCTACGGCGTCGATTACCGGATGCCGCCCGGGCATCCCTATCCGGCCGCGCTGGACGATTCCCTGGCGGCCTATCGCGTCGTTCTGGAACGCCATGCTCCGGGCAGCATCGCCATCTGCGGCCGCTCCGCCGGAGGCAACCTGGCTGCGGCCATGCTGCTCAGGGCGCGGGAGGAAGGCCTGCCGATGCCGGCCAGCCTCATTCTGCTCTCGCCGCAAGTGGACCTGACCGAATCCGGGGACAGCTTCGAGACCAACCGCATGCTCGACGTGGTGCTGCCACGCCCGCTGCCCTCGAACAACCGTCTCTATGCAGGCGGCGCCGATCTCGCCGATCCCTGCCTCTCCCCGCTGTTCGCGGACCTGCAGGGCTTCCCGCCGACATTCCTGCAATCCGGCACGCGCGACCTTTTCCTGTCGAACACCGTCAGGATGCACCGCGCGCTGCGGCAGGCGGGCGTGGCGGCCGAACTTCACGTCTTCGAGGCGATGCCGCATGGCGGCTTCATGGGCGGCACTCCGGAAGACGCGGAACTGGAGGCGGAAATTCGGCGCTTCATTCAGGCGCATTGGAACGAATAAGGGGGTGCTGCTTGCGCCTGATCCCATGATGACTTGACTGGAGAGGAAGCAAACGTCGCCCCGCCGATCATTGGCTTCCGGTCGATTGACACAAAATGCCTGTCCACCAACCCTCGCCGTTCATGTGCGGCGGAGAGAAGACGATGGACAGGCAACAACTGGCGGTGGGCTTTGCCGCGGCAATTCTCGGCATATCTCTCACCTCGCCTGAAGTCCGCGCCCAGGAAGCGCCTCCCAGTGCCGCCGCTGCCGGATCGGGCGAGATCATCGTCACGGCCCGCAAGCGCAGCGAACGCCTGCTGGACGTCCCGGTCGCGGTCTCGGCGCTGTCCCAGGAGCAGCTCCAGCGCTATGCCACGGTCACGCTCACCTCGATCAGCCAGCAGGTGCCGCAGCTCGTCATCGCGGAATCGCAGAACCAGGTGGGCGGCTCGATCAACTTGCGCGGTATCGGCTCCGGCATTTCCAATCCTTCGACCGAAACGGCAGTCACCCTCAACATAGACGGCATCCCGATCAGCTACGGAAACGCGATCCGCCTTGGCCAGATCGACCTCTCCCGCGTCGAAGTGCTCAAGGGGCCGCAGGCCCTGTTCTACGGCAAGAACAGCCCCGGCGGCATCATCTCGCTGGTATCCCAGGATCCGGGCTCCAGTTTCGAGGCGAAGCTGCGCACCGGCTACGAATTCGCAGCCGACCAGCGCTTCGTGGAAGGCTCCGTCTCGGCGCCGCTGACCGAGACTGTCGGCGCCCGCGTGGTGGGCTACTACTCGAAGGAGGATGGCTGGTTCCGCAATGTCGCGGTGCCGATCGCCGGCGTCACGCCCGGCCCGGCGGCAGACAGCTACAATGCCGAAGACGTGTTCGTGCGCGGCACGCTGTCCTTCCATTCGCCGAGCGGCGCCACCAGGGCCACCGCCAAAGTCGCTTATGGCCGCCGCACCCGCGACGGTGTGGGGCCGACCGGCGGGTCGCAGATCGTCTTCTGCCCGGGCGGCGTCAGCCGGCTGTCCGGCGCCATCGACTGCAAGCTGAACCGCAAGTTCTACAGCGTGATCCTGCCCGCCCGGATGACGGCGCTGGACCCGACGCTGGGTGACGGCGTCCCCTTCGTGAAGTCGACCCAGTTCCTCGCCTCCCTGTCGATCGACCAGGACCTTACCGACGAACTCACGCTGTCGTCGGTAACCGGCTATTACCGCCTCGGGGAAAAGTCGGTCGATCCCTTCACCTTCTCCAATGTCCCCTATTTCGGCGCATCGAACGACATCGTCGCGGACGGGGTGAGCCAGGAAATCCGCGTCGCGACCGACTTCGACGGGCCGTTCAACCTGCTCTTCGGCGGTTTCTTCCAGGACGCGCACTTCAAGATCCGGCAGGCCTTCGCCGTCGACTTCGGCGGGACGACCCGGCCTTTCCTCGTCGGCTCCACTTTCTATGACGTGCATACCAGCGCCTATTCGGTCTTCGGACAAGGCCGCTACAAGCTGGCCGACGACCTCGAACTGGCGGCGGGTGGTCGCTATTCGTGGGAGGACAAGTCCCTCCAGGGCACTTCCTTCGCCAGCCCGATCGACGTGCTGAACCCGCGGCGGACTTACGAGGACTTCTCGCCGGAAGTCACCCTCACCTGGCGGCCGAGCAACGACCTCACGCTCTATGCGGCCTATCGCGAGGGCTTCACTTCCGGCGGCTTCAACACAGTGCCCACGACACTGCGCTCGCAGGCGAACCCTTCGCTTCCCCGCGTGGATTTGTCCTATGGCCAGATGACCGCGAAAGGCGGCGAAGCCGGGATCAAGGGATACCTCGCCGGACGACAAATCCTGTTCGACCTCGTCGGCTACTACTACAAATATTCCGGCCTCCAGCTTTCGCGCTACGACAATGCCTCCTTCACGCAGCTGACGCAGAACGCCGGGGGCGCGGAGATCGAGGGCGTGGAGGCCAGCGTGACCCTGCGGCCGGACGCGCTTGCGGGGCTCTCGCTCAATGCGGCGGCGGCCTACAACCACTCGCGCTACACCGACTTTATCGGCGGATGCTACGCCGGCCAGTCCGTGGCCGCCGGCTGCAATCTCAACCCCCGCAATCCGAGCCTCGCCGCCTCCACATACGGCACGGCAGCGAACCCCTATCAGGATCAGGACCAGACCGGACAGCGGCTGTTCCGCGCACCGCTGTTCACGCTGACCGCGGGCGCCGCCTACGACCACAGTTTCTCCGAACGTCTGGGCGGCACCCTGGCCGTCGATACCAGCTATTCGAGCAGCTACATCACCCAGACGGAAGCCAATCCGCTGAACCGCCAGGGCTCCTACTGGCTGCTCAACGGTGCGGTAACCCTGAACGGCGGGGAGGACAAACCGTGGGAACTGGCGCTGATCGGCCGCAATCTCACGAACAGGCTCTATGTCGTCGCCGGCTCGGTCGTGGGCGCCACCGCCAGCGGGACGGGCACCGCCGCGACGGTTCAGGGCGACGTGCTGGGCACGGCCAGCCCCCCGCGCTCGGTCACGTTGCAGCTGACGCTCAAGAGCAGCCTGCTGCAGGGCCGCTGACGGCAGGCGCGCCCCTTCAAACGGCGGGCGGTGCAGACCGGCTCGCGGCCTCCTCCTCGGGAAATGCCATGCTGCGCCGCCCATCCAGCATCGCGATCCGCGCCGCGACGCGCTCACCGTCCAGGATCGCATCGAGCGGCGCGGCCATGCGGCGGCGCCAGTTGGGGTGTTCGTCCACGGTGCCCGGAAGGTTCGGCTGTTCCTCCAGGCCGAGGATATCTTCCAGCGGCACGATAGCGAGGTCGGACCCCGCCCGCGCAATCTCGCGGATCGCCGCGTCGACGGCGTCGGCCGGTTCGCTCGGCAGAGGCTGAGGCTTTCCTTCGCCGATCGTGCGCCACAGCGCCGCCCGGTCGGCGGATCGCCGGTCGTCCGCAGCCTCGCCTGCCGCGCCGCGCCCGAGGGCACGGTTCCATTCGAGGTCACGGCCGGACCACCAGCCTGCCACGGTCGCCGTGTCGTGCGTTCCGGTCATCGCCGCACTCGAACGGTCGTAGCGGGACGCGGCCTGGAAGCCTCCGTCGTCGTCACGTTCGAACCAGAGCACGCGCATGCCCAGAAATTCCCGGTCGCTCAGCAGATGGTCGAAGCCCGGAGGCCGCGTGCCCAGGTCTTCCGCCACGATCAAGGCCTGGGCACGGTACGATTCCAGCGCGACCAGGCGCGTCAGGTCGTGAATGGGATAGTTGAGGTAGGCGCCCTTGCTGGCCGGCTCACCCTCCGGGATCACCCATAGTCGCGCCAGCCCGAAGGCATGGTCGATCCGCAAGCCGCCCGCATCGCGCAGCCCCGCGCGCAGCATGGCCAGCCACGGTTCGAACCCGCTGGCCACCAACCCACGCGGCGAGAAGCTGGTCAGCCCCCAGTTCTGCCCATCCGGGCCAAGCGGGTCCGGCGGGGCGCCGATGGTCAGCCCGGAAAGGACACTCTCCTGCATCGCCCAGGCATCGCTGCCTAGCGGATCGATCCCGACCGCGAGATCCTTGACGATGCCGATCTTCATCCCGGCCTCCAGCGCGGACTGCTGCACGCACTTCATCGACCGCGCGGCAAGCCACTGCGCGAAGAGGTGGAACCGGATCTCCTCCGCATGGTCCCCGGCAAACCGTTTCGCCTCCCTGCCGGAGGGATCGTGATAGCCGGAGGGCCAGTTCTTCCAGCCCCGGCCATGCGCCGCAAAATGCAGCGAAAGCGCATCGAACAGGGCATGACCATAGGCACCCGCTACCTTTGCAGCCCAGGCATCGACTTGTTCCCGTACCTCGCTGCCGCAAGCGGCATGGAGCTTTCGCATCGATGCCAGGCGCCGCGGCAGGGCTTCGTCCCAGTCGATCAGGGCAGCACCCTCCGGCTCCGCGTAAGGCTCCAGGCCCGCGAGTTCGGGCGCAGCCAGCGCGGCGTTCAGGAACAGGCGGCTCGATGGGGCATAGGGGCTGAACCCACTCGACTGACCGGCGAAGACCGCATGTACCGGACTGATCGCGAGCGCGTCGGCGCCAAGCCCTGCAAAGCGGACCGCGGCATCCGCCAGCGCCCCCAGGTCGCCGAATGGCGCGGGGCCGTGCTTCCTCAGCGAAGGGATCTGGATGGCCGCCCCCCATGTCCTCAATCCATGAAGGTCATGGCCGAGCGAGAAGGCACGGTGCGGAGCGACCGCCAACCGAACCGACTGGCCACCGGCATGGAGGTGATAATAGCCGGGCTCCTCGATCGCCATGACCAGCCCATCGTGCGCAGGCAAGGCGCGCGAAGTGCAGCTGTCCTCCGAAACGAGATCCACCCGGTGCAAGTGGGCAAGCGCCTTGGGCAAGCGGACGGGCGATCCTTGCTCCGCCGTTATCAGACCGGGAAGCGCCAGAGCCTCTTCCCGCCAACGGGAGAAGCTCTGCCTGATCTCGTCGTCCGACCCGGCCGCATAGCCCAGCGCACCCAGCACCGAGACGAGCACTTCGTCGGCAACCAGACACTCGGTTCCCTCGGCGCTTCGCCAGGCGCGCATGACGCCCACTGCTGCGGCAAGATCATGGAGCGGGGTGCGCGGCTCCCACTTCGGCGCGGCGCCGACGTCTAGAGACAAGGGGGCACCTTCAAACGCCGAACCCTTTCCGGTCTCGGACCTGCACCGAAAATGTTCCGTCGCATCTCGCCTCCTCGCTCAAAGGCAAAGCCGCAAGACCGGCAAGGTTCCGAACCAGGTCCCGGCGCCGAAAGAGAGCGTGTGGTTCGGGCGCCTTCCCGGTCGCCCGCTTGCCCGGCCGCCTGTTTATCGCGGTAGCTTCCCGGCTTTCACAGACGGCGGTGCTCTCGCCAGCGCATGGTTTGGACAGGTCGAACGGCTTGCCGGTTAAAATGCAAGTTCCGACGCCCACCGCGCTCTCGCCCCGGCCGCGCAGGAACTTTTTGCCCTTTGCCAACCTTAACCGTCGAAATTTTAACCAGAATCACGCTTTACCGGTTGCGTGCAACGACATCCGGTTAGCTGGAGCCACGTATGAAGACCTATACCTTGAAGTTCTCGGACGATGATATCGGCGTGGCTCGGCGTCTCGAATTCAAGGCTTCGGACATGACCGGCGCGCTCGTCATCGCGCACCGCGAGGCTTCGAAGCGTTCGGCGGAACTTTGGGAAGGCGCCCGGAAGCTCTGCTCCATTCGCCGTCCCGCGAACGACGTGTGGATGCCTGCCAGCCTCAAGGCCTGACAGGGCGGGCTGCGGTTGCCCTCAGGCGGCTAGACGGTCTCCGCCAGCTTGAGCATCATCGCCCCCGCCTCCGCAGCCGGAACCGCCCGCGAATAGTGGAAACCCTGTCCCAGCAGGCAGCCGAGCGCCAGCAGCTCGCGGGCCTGGTCGGCATTCTCGATTCCTTCGGCCACCACCTTGATGCCCAGCCGCTTGGCAATGCCGATGACGCCCTCGACGATGGCGGCGCTCGGGCCTCTCGAAACGAGGTCTTCCACGAAACTCCGGTCGATCTTGATGATGTCCACCGGCACCGTCATCAGATGGGTGAGCGAGGCATAGCCCGTGCCGAAATCGTCCAGCGCCAGCCGGATGCCCCGCGAACGCAGCGCCTGCATGGACTTGCGAACGATCCCCGCGTCGTCATCCATGCAGACCACTTCGGTCACTTCCACGATCACATGCTTCAGCGGGACATTCTCCCGGTCGAAGCTCTCGGCTAGCACCGCGTAGATCGTGCCGCTGTGAAAGTCGGCCGACGAGACATTGATGCCGACATGCTGGAATGCGATCCCCAGATCGAGCCAGCCACGGACGTCCCTGGCCACTTGTGAGATCACCTGCCTGGTCAGCGCCGTCGCCACGCCGGCGTCGGACGTCGCCTCATGGAAGGCGGAGGCCGACACCAGCTGGTCGCCGCTGCGCATGCGGCAAAGCGCTTCCACGCCGACGATCTCACCGGTCTCGATCAGGACGATCGGCTGATAGAACGTCTCGATGCGGTGCTCGCGCAAGGCGACGTCGACCTCGCGAACGGCAGCGAGCCTGCGGGTGATGCGCGATCCGATTTCGTCGGAGTAGGGAACGTGGGAACCGCGGGCGGTATCCTTGGCGTGATAGAGCGCAAAGTCGGCCTTCTGTCGCACGCGCTCCGGCAGCAGGTCGCCCGGGGCCAGTTCGGCATAGCCGATGGTGGCACGCGGCACGATGGGGTTGTCCACCTGCCCGCCGGCGCGGGCCAGCGCCGCGAGGTAGCCGGCCATGGTCTCATCCAGCGCGCGCAGGGCGGCCGGGTCCTGGACGATCACGGCGAACTCGTCCCCGCCGATCCGGAACAGCGGCTCCGGCGCGGCTGCACGGGAGAGACATTTGGCCACGAGTTGCAGCAGGCTGTCCCCAGCCTGGTGGCCGAAGGCGTCATTGGTGACTTTCAGGTTGTCGAGATCGATCACCGCCAGTGCCCAGGCGCCCGGGATCTCGCAGCTCAGGCCGGAAAGCGCGGCATTGAAAGCCGCCCGGTTCGGCAAGTCCGTCAGGGCATCAGTATGGGCGCGGCGGTTATGGTCTTCCACCCGCCGTTCCCGGTCGAGCGCGATGGCGCACAAGTGGACGCATTGATCGACGATCTCCCGCTCGCTCTGGGTCGGCCCGCGTTTCTCTCCGAAGTAGAAGGCAAAAGTGGCTATCGGCTCGCGGTTCGCCCCCAGGATCGGGCTCGACCAGCAGGCGCGTATTCCCAGCGGCAGGATGAGATCGCGAAAGCCCTCCCAATGCGGATCTTCCGCAATGTCCTGGGAAAGCACCTCGGTCCCGAAATAGAGCGCGGCCCCGCAGGCCCCGATGGTCGGTCCGATTTCAACGCCGCTGACCAGATCGCAAAAGGCAGGAGGAAGCCCCGGACCCGCCAGCGGACGGAGGCATCCATCGGCATCAGCAGTCACAACGGAGCAGATTACATCCGGCGCCAGGCGATTAACTTCACGGCAAAGACGATACACCGTCTCGGATAGCGGCTGACCCTTGGCAATCATCTCCAAAATAGTGCTTTGAAAGTCAATCACATGAGACATCCGCTGTTTTGCACGCAAGGCCACTGTATCTATGGAAACTTAATTTCCCCGTGATCGGGCATGAAGGGAAACAGCCGATCCGGTTGCTTTCCCGTTTCTGCCGCCCGCTCGGGGACGTTCTCCACCCCTTAGGAAGGGCTCCGCGCAGTCGAAGTTCCGCTGGCCGTGACAAAGTCCATGAACATCGCGGGCCACTATCCAAGTAACGTGCCACTGCGCGCGCCCGGCATCATGGCAGGATCAAGACCTTGACGAGAGGGCCAAAGCGCTACTTTAAGGGCCTCATGAAATTGCGCGGCGCCGGTTCCTCGCGGTTTCGCTTTAGGGGGTTTAATCCATGAAGTTTGTGCTGGCTTCCGGCGCGGCCGCTCTTGCCGCCTTCCTGTCGCTGCCATCTGCAGCCCAGACCTCGACCTGCTACCTTCTGGGTAATGTCTCCAGTTGCAGCGTCCGATCCGGCGGGGCCAGCGACAACCCGGCCTGGCAGCGCTATTCCGCCTTCCAGGAACTGGAGCGGCAGCGAAACGAAAACCAGCAGCGCCGGGAGGACGAGGAAAATCTCGCGCAGGCCCGCAAGGGGCAGGAACTTCGCGAGACGGTGGGCGCACTCGTGGCCGATGGAAAATGTGCCAGCGCGAAGCGTGCAGCGCTCCAGGCCGGTGACTTCGCGCTGGCCGAGCAGGCAGCTTCGCTTTGCGAGCCGCCTTCCCGCGCCGGACACTGAGCCGCCCGCCAGCGGCGGGAACCGGCGGCCGGAATTTCGCAACGCTCCGCAGGCTCTCGGCGCCGTGGCACTTTAGAAAGGGAAATTCACGCTTGCCGTCAGGCGAATTTCGGCCTCTCAGAGTTGCGACCAGGATCTCCCCGATCCGCCGAAAGGATATGCGCCTTGCTTGACGGCCCCCGCCTTGCCCCCCTCTCCGGCTCCAGTGCCGATGCGCTCGTGGTCCTGATCCACGGCTATGGCTCCAACGGCGATGACCTCATCGCGCTGGCGGCCGCGATGCAGCCCATGCTTCCCGGCGCGGCCTTCGTCGCGCCCAATGCCCCCTCTCAGCTGCCGCACATGGCCGCCGCCTACCAATGGTGGCCGATCGAGACCTTCTCGATGGCCGAGCGCGCCGCGGGTGCGGCGGCGGCCGCGCCCGGGTTGGACGCCTTCATCACGGCGGAACTGGAAAAGGCCGGCCTTTCCAGCGACCGCCTGCTTCTCGTCGGCTTCAGCCAGGGAACGATGATGGCGCTTCACGTCGGCCTTCGGCGCCCCGATGCAGCAGCCGGCATCGTCGGCATTTCCGGCATGCTCGTGGCGCCGGAAAGCCTGCAGGCGGACATCCGCAGCCGCCCGCCGGTCCTGCTCATCCACGGCACCGAGGATGAAGTCGTGCCGTTCCGCTCGATGGAGATGGCCGCCACCGTCCTCACCGAAACCGGCGTGCCGGTAGAGACGCATGTCTCGCCGGGGATCGGCCACGGCGTGAGCCAGGACGGTCTCGTCGCAGCCACGAACTTCGCGCGGCGCGTCCTGACCTGACTCCGGCACCCGCTCAGGCGAGCGCGCCGAGCCTTCGCCATCTCGGCAAGTCACGGTCCAGGAATGTCCGCGCGCGGCTGCGTGCCTCGCGGCGTTCCTGGACGCCTTCGAGCGGGCTTCCGCCGCGCTGCAGCGTCCTGCCGGATCCGGCGAGCGAAAGGACCAGCCGTTCGGACAGCGCCGTCTCGTCGGCCAGGCCGCCAAGCGCGAGCCAGGCATCGATGAGCATGAGGTCGGCAAAGTCGACAGGCACGGCGCCGCCGATCGCCGGCGCCGCGAGATGGTCGTAAGGCATGCCGCGTACCGCTTCGCGCGCTATGGCCGCATTCAGGCGCTGGGCGGGTGCGTGGTCAGTGCGCGGCGCCTCAATGCCGAGCGTTCCGGCATGTAGCAGCATCAGCACCAATTGCAGCACTTCCGTCAGATCCTTGCCGCCGGCCTTCGGCAGCACTGCCAGTTCCGCCAGTGTCAGCGATCGTTCCGCCAGAGCCTCGACGATCCCGGCATAGGCAGGCGGTTGCAGCGCGAGTTCGCCGAAGGGCGTGCGCACCGACAGGGTTGCCCCGGGTGCAGGGGCATCGAGCAGAAGGAAGCGGGTCTGCGCCGCCCGCTCGCCGGGCGTGGGCGTGAGCGTGGGCGTGGGCGTGGCAGGCGCTTCGCCGCGCCGGTAGACGTCGCGCCGATAGAACTGGTTGATGACGAAGTCCTGCACGTCCTGCCGCAGCAGCGGATCGCCCTGTGCCAGGATCGTGTCGCGCAGAGCCGAAGGCAGGAAGGCGGGCAGCAGCGCTTCGGGCAGCGTTGCCGAGCCCGCAAAGGCCAGCCCGGCCCCGGCCACCTCGCGGGCGACTTGCGAATGCCACATCGGCTCCCACCCTTCGTGCAGATATTCGTGGGCCAGTTGGGCAATGTCGCGCTTGCGCAGCGAATCCAGCCTCGCGCCGAGCCCGGGCAGCAACTGGAAGGTGGCAGCGCCCCCGCCGCGCAGCTGTTCGAACAGGGAGATCGAACGGTCCAGCACTTCCGCCACCGGCGCCGCCCCTTCTTCGTGGATAAGCCGCGCCATGTGCCGGAAGGGCATCGTCGCCAGCCAGCCGGGCTGCGCATTGTAGCCGATGTAGACCAGCGCCCCGGGCGCGCTCGCCTGCCCGATGCACTGCAGCAGCGCCTGGCGCACCGGCGCCGTGACCCAGCTGTAGACGCCGTGGAGCGCGACATGATCGAACCGGCCCAGCGCCTCCGGCCAGGATCGTGCCAGCTCGACGAAGTCTCCCTGGACGAATTGCACATTGGCAAGACCGGCCGATGCCGCGATCCCGTTCGCATGGTCGACATGCTCGGCCATCAGGTCGATGCCGACGAACGCCCTGCCCGGATTGGCCGCCGCCAGCAGGCACAGTCCGAAGCCCTGCCCGCACCCGAGTTCCAGGAAGCGCCCGCCCCCTGCCGCCGAAGTCTCGCCCGCTCCCGCGGCAAGATCCATCCAGGCAGGCGCCATTTCCCGGCAATAGCCGTAAGTGTAGCCTACCGAGACGTCGTAGCCATGCGTCCGGTCATCCATCTGTCGCACCCCGATCATAATTCGCCAGTGCCCGGCTTGGCACGCCAACCGTGACGGTTTGACGAAACGGACCTTGCGCGGCCTGGGGCCGATCGGCGGCCTGCTTAGGGATAGCGGTCGCCTCGCGGCGCCTCGCCCGTGTCAGCGCAGGTTCGCGGCGAGGAAATCGACGAAGACGCGGATGCGCGCCGGGGTGCTGTAGCCGCCGACGAACACGGCGTGGATGAACTCCACGTCTCCGGGATTGAACGCCTCCAGAATGGGCACCAGCCGCCCGTCCGCGATCTCCCGCTCCACGCTGAACCGCCCCACCCGCGCCAAGCCGACCCCTGCCGCCGCGAGCTGCCCCAGCGTCTCTCCGTTGTTGGCCTCGATGCTGCCTTTCACGGACAGCGCGAATTCGCGCCCCTCGCGCAGGAACGGCCAGACCGGCTCGGCCCTGCGAAAGTTGAAGTTGAGACAGTTATGGCCGTGGAGATCCTCGGGTTCCTGCGGCGTGCCGTTCCGCGCGAGGTAATCCGGCGCGGCCACGATCACCCGGCGCGTTTCGCCCAGCTTCCGCGCCGTCAGCGTGCTGTCGGCCAGCGGTCCGAACCGGATGGCGATATCCGCCTGCCCTGCCGCCACGTCGACCAGTGTGTCGGTAAGCGCAATGTCCACCAGGATATGCGGATGACGCGCTGCGAACGCGCCGAGCAAGGGCACCACGCATAGCCGTCCGTGCGAGAGTGCGGCGCTGATCCGCAAGCGCCCGCGCGGCGCGCCCTGATCGGCGATGAGCTGTTCGGCATCGTCGAGATCGGCCAGGATACGGCGCGCCATCTGGAGATAGGACTGACCTTCCGACGTCAGCGCCAGCGCCCGGGTCGAGCGCAGCAGCAGCCGCACGCCCAGCCGCGCCTCGATCCTGTCGATCGCGCGGCTGACGGCGGAAGGGCTGAGGTCCAGCAGCCGGCCGGCACCCGAAAAGCTGCCCTGCTCCACCACCGCCACGAACAGTTCGAGCGCACGGGCCCGGTCAGTGCCGCCCGCGAGCTTGGCTTCGCTCAGCATCTTTGCGTCACAGTCAAAATTCCTTCGCGTTCGCGGGCAGTACCGCCTTCGGTATTTTGCCGTCATCTATGCGCCTGCATAGCAAATTCACCGCTGCCGCGAGAAGGATTGTTCATGGAATATCGTCAACTCGGCTCATCCGGCCTGCGTGTCCCCGCCCTGAGCTTCGGGACCGGCACTTTCGGCGGCCAGGGTCCGCTCTTCGCCGCCTGGGGCAGCAGCGATACCGCCGAAGCGCGGCGCCTGCTCGACATCTGCCTGGAGGCCGGCGTCACGCTGTTCGACACGGCCGATGTCTATTCGAACGGCGCCTCGGAGGAAATCCTCGGCCAGGCGCTCAAGGGCCGCCGCGACGACGCCCTGATCTCCACCAAGACCGGGCTGCCCACCGGGGACGGACCGCAGGACTGGGGCGCCTCGCGCTCGCGCCTGATCGGCGCGGTGGAGGCCGCGCTGCGCCGTCTCGATACCGACCGGATCGACCTGCTGCAGCTCCATGCCTTCGATGCCCATACGCCCGCGGAAGAGCTGATGATCACGCTCGACCGGCTGATCGCCGCGGGCAAGGTCCGCTACGCCGGGGTCTCGAACTATCCCGGCTGGCAGGTGATGAAGGCACAGTCCGTCGCCGACCGCCACGGAATGCCGCGGCTGGTGGCCCACCAGGTCTATTATTCGCTGGTCGGCCGGGCCTACGAGCACGAACTCATGCCGCTCGCGGCGGATCAGGGCCTGGGCGCGCTGGTCTGGAGCCCGCTCGGCTGGGGCCGCCTCACCGGCAAGATCAGCCGCAGTCGCCCCGTACCGGCGGGGAGCCGCCTGCACGATACCGAGCAGTTCGCGCCGCCGGTCGAAACGGAGCTGCTCTACGCCGTGGTCGACGTTCTGGAAGCCATCGCCGGGGAAACCGGCAAGAGCGTGCCGCAGATCGCCCTCAACTGGCTGCTGCGCCGCCCGACCGTCTCCTCGGTCATCATCGGCGCGCGCAACGAGGAACAGCTGCGCCAGAACCTCGGCGCGGTCGGCTGGTCGCTCACTGCCGAGCAGGTCGCCCGGCTCGATGCCGCCAGCGAGGTGCTGCCGCCCTATCCCCACACCCCCTATCGCCAGCAGGAAGGGTTCGCTCGGCTGAACCCGCCGCTGGTCTGAGGACCATCCGATGAAGCTCAATCCCGGCCTTCTGGCCCTGTCCGTCGGCGCTTTCGGCATCGGCGTCACCGAATTCGCACCGATGGGCCTGCTGCCCGTCATTGCCGGAGATCTGGGCGTCTCCATCCCCGCCGCCGGGCTGCTGATCAGCGCCTATGCGCTGGGCGTGGTGCTGGGCGTGCCGGTGATGACGCTCACCACCGGGCGGGTACCGCGCCGCACGCTGCTGATCGCCCTGGCCGGGATCTTCACCCTGGGCAACCTGCTGGCAGCGGTATCCGGCAGCTACGGCATGCTTCTGGCCGCCCGCGTGCTGACCTCCTTCAACCACGGCGCCTTCTTCGGCGTCGGCTCGGTGGTCGCCGCCAGCCTGGTCCCGCCGCACCGCCAGGCCGGCGCGGTGGCCGCGATGTTCATGGGGCTGACGATCGCCAATGTCGTGGGCGTGCCCTTGGCGACCTGGGCGGGCGAGCACCTCGGCTGGCGCGCCTCGTTCTGGGGCATCGCGGCGCTGGGCGGTGTCACGATGGCGGCGCTGCGCCTGACCCTGCCTCCCTTGCCCTCTACGGACGGCGGCGATGTGGCGGCCGAACTGCGCGTCCTGATCCGCAAGCCCGTTCTCGGCGCGCTGGCCCTGACGATCGTGGGTTCCAGCGCGATGTTCACCGTGTTCACTTATATCACCCCGATCCTGCGCGAGGCGACGGGCGCCTCTCTCGGCTTCGTCACGGCGATGCTGGTGACTTACGGCCTCGGCCTGACGGTGGGCAACTGGCTGGGCGGCAAGTTCGCGGACCGTTCGGTCGATCGCACGCTGATCGTCACCCTGGCCTCGCTTGCCGCGATTCTGATCGCTTTCGCCATGACGATGACCCATGCCGCGCCTAGCGCGATCGTGATCTTCCTGTGGGGCATCGCCAGCTTCGCCCTGGTGCCGCCGCTCCAGGTGCGGGTCATGGACGCGGCCAGCGACGCGCCCAACCTGGCATCGTCCATGAACATCGGCGCCTTCAACCTGGGCAATGCGCTGGGCGCGGCGCTGGGCGGCGGCGTGATCGCTCTCGATCTGGGCTATCCTGCCGTAGCCCTGGCCGGCGCGGCAACCTCCGTCATCGGCCTGGCGGCGCTGCTCCTGACGAGCGGCCGGAGCGCGGCACGCCAGAGCGGCGAAATGGCGGCCGAATGCACCGGCGGCGCACGGCTATCGTGAGATCTACCAGGCCGTAGCCCCTGCATCCACGGCAATGTCCGCTCCGGTGACGTAACGCGCCTCCGGGCTAGCAAGCCAGGTCGCGGCCCAGGCGATGTCCTCCGGCTCGCCCAGCCGCTTCAGCATGTTTCCGGCCAGGACCCGGCGCCCGAAGTCGGGATCGGCCTCCAGGTGCCGGGCCGTGGCCGCCGTCCTGATGAAACCGGGCGCAATCGTATTCGCGCGAATGCCGTGCGGGGCGCCTTCCATGGCAAGTTGCCGCGTCATCGCCAGCACGCCGCCCTTGCCCGCGCAGTGCGCCAGCGCCGGGGAACCCTCCAGCGCATGGCGCGCATTGGCCGATGCGAAGTTGACGATGCTGGCCGTGCCGCTCGCCTTGAGCCAGGGCCAGGCCGCGCGGGTTGCCAGGTAGACGATGTCCAGCTCCCCCGTCAGCGTCCGTTTCCAGTCGGCATAGCTCAGGTCCTCGATCCACGAGAAGACTGCGAATGCTGCCGCGTTGACGAGAACGTCGATCCGGCCGTGCTCCGCGCCGATCCTGGCGAAGAGCGCGCGGGTGGCCGCCTCGTCGATGAGATTGCAGGCCTCGTCGGTTCCCGAAAGGTCGACGCCGATCACCCGCGCGCCCTCGTGCCGGAAGATGCGCGCGACGCCTTCGCCTATGCCGTTCGCGGCACCGGTGACCACGGCGATCCTGCCCGCAAGACGATCAGCCATGCGCCATCGCCCCATTGCCGCCGTGCGATGCGCGCGAAGCGATCAGCGCCACGACGACCCCGCCCAGCGCGGCGAGCGACAGGACCGAAAAGGCCCCCAGCAGGCCGCCTGTGTGCCGTCCCGCAAAAGTCACCACCAGCGGGGAGAGGAACTGCCCGAACGCGAAGGCCGATTGCCAGAAGCCCGTCCCCCGGCCGCGAAATTCGAACCTGAGGATCGACATCGACCAGACCAGCAAAGTCGGCAGCAGCAGCCCTGCCCCGATCTGGTTGACGAAGCATCCGGCAAGGAAGCCCGGAACGGTGCCGGACCTTGCCATCAGCATGAAGCCGATGGCCAGCAGGGCGAATTCGAGGAGCAGCAGCCGTCCCACTGCCAGCCGCGTGCCAATGCGCGAATAGATGAAGGTCCCCAGCGGCACGCCGATAGAGGCGATGGATGTCAGGAACCCCCGCTCCGCCGGACTGGCCAAGCCGAGTTCGGCCAGCCCGCTGGGCGCCTGGATCTGCACCGTATAGAAGAACACCGAGCCATAGACCGTGATTACCACGATCATCGCCATCGTCACCCAGGGAAAGCCCGCCCAGGAGCGGTTGTGCGGCGGCGCATCGGCCTCGTCATCGGCGGTGCCATCGCGCGATGGCTCCCATGTGAACTTCCAGACGAGCGCAAACATGACCAGCGCCGAGGCATAGGCCCAGAACGGCGTCCGCCAGCCGCCTTCTCCCAGCACCCCGCCGAGGTTGAAGAACAGCAGCGCCGACATCGAGGCGAAGGCCGTCTGCGCAGCCAGCCACTTGTCCCGCGAGGCACCCTTGTAATAGTCGCCGATCATCGTCGTCGAGAGCACGTAGATCAGGGCCTCGGCAATGCCCACGCCCACGCGCGAGATCAGGATATGGGTGAGATCGTCGAGAAACACGGGCATCACGCCGACGACCGCATAGAGCAGGAATGCCGCCAGCAGCAGCCGGCGCCGCCCGAACCAGTCTCCCAGTATCCCCGCCAGCGGACAGAGCAACGCCACGCAGAGCGAAGGCAGCGTGAGGATCATCGGCACCCAGTATTCATGGCCCGGCACCGCGGCGTAGTGTGCCATCAGATCCGGGATGATCGGCGCCAGCAGCACGATGGCCATGGTCGTCAGCGTGATCGGCAGCAGCAGCGATATGCCGGTCAGCAGGCCCGGCTCGGGATGGCGTGTCATTATCTCCCTTTCTTCGGCCGCCTGTCTCCGGGCCGATAGAAACACAGTTTTCAGCTTCCGTCGGTGATGAGCGTACCCCCGTCCACGACGAGATTATGTCCAGTGACGAAAGCCCCGGCATCGGAGGCGAGGAACACGGCGGCGCCTGCCACTTCCGGCGGCGTGCCGGGTCGGCGCAGCGGAGTCATTGCCATGCGGCGGGCCATGAAAGTCTCGTCCGCCAGCAAGGGTGCGGACAGTTCGGTGGCGATGAAGCCGGGCGAGATCGCGTTGACGCGCACGCCGCGCGGCCCCCACTCCACCGCCAGATTGCGCGCCAGTTGCGCCACGCCCGCCTTGGCGAGGGCATAGGCATTGATCCGCCCATTGCCCCTCAGGCCCGAGAGGCTGGAAACCAGCACCGCCGCGCCGCCGCCCTGCGCCGCGATATGCGGCAGGGCAAGGTTGCAGAGCGCAACCTGACTGGTGAGGTTGATCGCCATGACGCGGGCATAGTCGGCCATGTCGAGATCGGCGAAGGCTCCCGCCTTGCCGGTGATCCCGGCATTGCAGACAAGAATATCCAACCCGCCGAACTCCGCCACCGCGCGGTCCACCAATGCGGCCAGCGCGGCATCGTCGGTCACATCGCAAGGCTGGCCGGGCATACCGAGTTCGGCGGCGACGCGCGCGGTATCCCCTGCATCCTCGCTGGAAATCACCACGCGCGCGCCTTGGGCGATCAGCCCTTCGGCAATGGCGCGACCGATCCCGCGCGTGGAGCCGGTGACGATCGCGCTCTTGCCGGTAAGGTCGAACATCAGGCCTTACTCGCCGCCTCGTTGTAGACCGGGTCGACCTGCTCGGGCTTGGCCTCATCCAGCGGCACGCCATCGTGGAGGTAAGCGGGCGCTTCGATCAGAATGAAGGCGATGCGGCAGACTTCTGCGGTGGTGTTGCGCCAGAGGTGGTTGGTGCCGCGCTGAATTATGATCCCACCTTCGCGCACCGTCTTCTTGCAGCCGTCTTCCAGTTCCAGTTCGATCTCGCCCTTCAGCACGATGCCGTAGTCGATCGAGTTGGTGCGGTGCATCGGGCTCTGCTTGCCCGGCAGCATGTCCACCACCCGGATCACCGAGCCGCCTTCCAGCGTGGTGCCGGTAGGGCGTTCGCGGCCCTCGGTCTCGTCATTGTTGTCGGCAGGGACGGTGGCGGTGGTCCAGATCGTCAGGAACGAGGCATCGCCAGAGGGCACCATCCTGGTCGGCGTCACGTCTTCGGAGCGGAACACGGCACGGCCATTCTCGTCATGTCCGGTGACGACGCGCTGGACCGGCGGCAGACCGGAATCGGAAAGAACCTCGCTCATGCCTTCACAACCTTCTGTTCGATCACGCCGAACGGCGCGCGGCCGTCGGCAAGGGTTCCCTGCATGCGCACACTGTCGCCAAAGCGCATGAATTCCGTGCGCGGCTCACCGAAATCGACCAGTTCGATCCCGCGCCGCTCGGCAATGCAGGAGGAGCCGATTTCGCGGTAATTCTCGTTGGAGACGGTACCGGATCCGATCACCGTGCCCGCCACCAGATCGCGCGTGGCGCAGGCATGGGCGACAAGCTCGTGGAAACCATGGCCCATCGGCTCGCCATTGGCGGCGCCGAAGCGCTTGCCGTTCCAGTCCACCAGCAGGTCCATGCAGACGCGGCCATCGCGCCACTGGTCGCCCAGTTCCTCCGGCGTGACCGCGAAGGGCGCCATCGAGCAGGGCGGCTTGGCCTGGACCCAGCCGAAGCCGGTCTTCATCTCCGGCCCGGCCAGCTTCCGCAGCGACCAGTCGTTGATCTGCACGATCAGGCGAATGTGCTTCATGCAATCCTCGGCGGAAGTGCCCATCGGCACGGCATCGACGATCACGCCGAACTCGCCCTCGAAATCGATGCCGTTCTCTTCGGTGAGGTAGCGCACATCCTCGGCAGGACCGTAGAACTTGTCCGAAGTCCCCTGATACATCAGCGGCTTGCCGGTCTTCACCGGCACCACGCCCAGCGCCTTGTCCATCAGTTCCCCGTGGCAGGCGAAAGCCGAACCATCGAGCCACTGCCACGCACGCGGCAACGGCGCACGCAGCAGCGCGGCATCGAGCGCTTCGGGAAATTCGGAAATCTCGGCCAGTACGGGCGCGACGAAAGCCCAACTTTCCATCGCCTGTTGCAGCGTATCCACCGGCGCGTGGGCATAACGATCGCCTTCGGGCGAAACGACGACGAGGCGCCCGTCCGGGGTGCCGTCATCGAGAGTGGCGAGGCGCATTGTTCCTTGTTCTCCCAAGAATGCCGTGTCGAAAGCTTTGTGCTTGGGAACCGGGCTAGCGAAGCCCCCGTGCGGCAACAACGGCATAGGATCGATAGCAAGGCATCGATAACATGCGATGGTCCCCGCTCGCTCCCCGGCGCTAGGTCCGGTGAAAATCACGTCACACCGGATCGGGAGAATATCATGGCCATCTGGCTGAAGCGCGGCGCCACTGCCGAGGCAAAGGCAGACGCAGACCGCAAGGTCCGCGACATCGTCGAGGCGGCGCTCGCCGATATCGAGAAGCGCGGCGATGAAGCGGTGCGCGACATGTCGATCAAGTTCGACGGCTGGGACCGCGACGACTATCGCCTCAGCCAGGCCGAGATCGACGCCTGCGTCGACAGCCTGACCCCGCAGGAACGCAAGGACATCGAGTTCGCGCAGGCACAGGTGAAGAACTTCGCCCAGATCCAGCGCGATTCAATGAAGGATGTCGAAGTCGAGACGCTGCCCGGCGTGGTGCTGGGCCACAAGAACATCCCGCTGGGTTCGGCCGGTTGTTACGTGCCCGGCGGCAAGTATCCGCTGCTCGCTTCCGCGCACATGTCGGTGATCACCGCAAAGGTCGCGGGCGTGAAGCGCGTCATTACGTGCGCCCCGCCGTTCCAGGGCCAGCCGGCACGCGCCATCGTCGCCGCGCAGGCCATGGCCGGGGCCGATGCGATCTATGCGCTGGGCGGCATTCAGGCGGTGGGCGCGATGGCGATCGGCACGCAGAGCATCGATCCGGTCGACATCCTGGTCGGCCCCGGCAATGCCTTCGTCGCCGAGGCCAAGCGCCAGCTTTTCGGCCGCGTCGGCATCGACCTTTTCGCCGGACCGACCGAAACCCTCATCATTGCCGACGAGATCGGCTGCGATCCTGAAATCGCCGCCACCGATATCCTCGGGCAAGTCGAGCACGGCCCGGACAGCCCCGGCGTGCTGCTGACCAATTCCGAGAAGTTCGCCCGCGCAACCATGGCCGAGATCGACCGCCTGCTCCAGATCCTCCCCACCGCCGACCATGCGCGCAAGGCGTGGGAAACCTTCGGCGAAGTGATCGTGGCCGACAGCTACGAGGAAATGGTCAAGGTCGCCGACGAGATCGCCAGCGAGCACGTGCAGGTGATGACGGCTGACCCGGACTACTTCCTGAACAACATGACCAACTACGGCGCGCTGTTCCTGGGCAATCGCACCAATGTCAGTTTCGGCGACAAGGTGATCGGCACCAACCACACCCTGCCCACCAGGAAGTCCGCGCGCTACACGGGCGGCCTGTGGGTCGGAAAGTTCCTGAAGACCTGCACTTACCAGCGCGTCACCACCGATGAGGCTTCGGCGCTGATCGGCGAATACTGCTCGCGCCTCTGTGCGCTGGAAGGCTTCGCGGGGCATGGCGAACAGGCCAATATCCGCGTGCGCCGCTTCGGTGGCCGCAACGTGCCCTATGCCGGGCAGGCCGAACCGACACCCGAAACGGCGGCGTGACCGTGAGACTTCCGAAGACGCCAAGCCTGCGCCTTGACGGGCGACGGGCTGTGGTGACCGGAGCGGGCCGGGGCATCGGCCTCGGCGCCGCTGCCGCGCTGGCCGCCGCGGGTGCCGAGGTCACGCTCGTCGCCCGCACCTCGGCCGAGATCGAGGCCGCCGCCGCCGAGATCGGCAATGGCGCGGAGGCCGCGACGCTCGACGTCTCCAACCTCGACGCCGTCGCCGCGTTCTTCGAAAGCCGAGAGCCGTTTCACGTCCTCGTCAACAACGCCGGCACCAACCGGCCCAAGCCGATGTGGGAAGTGAGCGAGGACGATTACGACGCCGTGCTCGATCTCAATCTCAAGTCCGCCTTCTTCGTGGCGCAGTCCTGCGTGAAGCGGATGCTCGCCACGGACACCAGGGGCAGCCTGATCCACATGGGCAGCCAGATGGGCCATGTCGGCGGGCCGAACCGCTCACTCTACTGCGCCAGCAAATGGGCGCTGGAAGGCATGAACAAGGCCATGGCGCTGGACCTTGCCCCCCACGGCATCCGTTCCAACACCATCGCTCCGACTTTCATCGAGACCCCGCTGACCAAGCCGTTTTTCGAAGACGAAGCGTTCAAGGCCAGCGTCCTTTCCAAGATCAAGCTGGGCCGCATCGGTCAGGTGGAGGATCTGATGGGCGCGGTGCTGTTCCTCGCTTCCGACGCTTCCGCGCTCATGACCGGCACCAGCCTCGTCGTCGATGGCGGCTGGACTGCCGAATAATCATCTCAAAATCGCAGGATAGATCATGTTCGAACCGTTTCCCGGAAACTACGTCTGGAACCTCGCCACCAACCTCGCGCTCGCCTGTGGCGGCAACTATGGCGAGATCGACGAGGCCAACCGCCCGATCATGGAAGCGAGCAAGGCCGGCGCCGATGCCGGCTCCGCGCAGATGTTCGATAGCTGGATCGCCGTGGCCGATCAGGTCTGCGCCAATGCCGACGCCGACGAGGCGGCAGGCTACCTGCTCTCCGCCGGCACCAAGTACCTGCGCGCCTCTGGCTACTATCTCGCTGCCGAGCGCATGCAGAGCCGCGACTACGCCCCGCGCTGGGCGGCTTACGACAAGGGACTGGAACTCTTCCACAAGGGCGCCAGGCTGCGCGGACTGCACATCGATAAAGTGGAAATCCCCTACGAGGACGGCGCCTATACCGGCATCTTCGTCCACGACGGTTCCGGCACGCCGCGCCCCACGCTTGTCTCGGTCAACGGGCTCGATTCGATGAAGGAGCAGGTCTGCATGGCGGGCCACGGCCAGTCGAACCTGGAGCGGGGCATGAACACCCTCTTCGTCGACCAGCCTGGCACTGGCGAGGCGATCCGCAAGCGCGGGCTTCCCGCCGTGTTCGACGGCGAACGCTGGGGCACACCCGCGCTCGAATACCTGCTGACGCGCGATGATGTTATCCATGACCGGATCGGCATTTTCGGCCTCTCCTTCGGCGGCTACCACGCCCCGCGCATCGCCGCGAACGAGCCGCGCTATGCGCTTTGCGCGGTGATGGGCGCCAACCACGTCTGGGGCCGTCGTCAGCGCGAACGCCTCGCCAACGAGGGCGAGAACCCGGTGCCGCATTACTGGGACCACGTCATGTGGGTGTTCGGCATCGAGGATCGCGACGCGTTCCTCGAATATGCCGACCAGATCACGCTGGACGGTCAGGTGGAGAAGATCCGCGTCCCCTTCCTCATCACCCATGGCGAGAACGACCGCCAGATCCCCGCCTTCAATGCGCAACTCAGCTACGATCAGGCGGTGAACAGCCCCAAGCGCAAGCTTCGCGTCTTCACCAAAAAGGACTTCGAAGTGGAGCATTGCGGCGCCGACAACGGCACCGGCATGCGCGACTACATTGCCGACTGGTGCGCGGAGACTTTCGCGGAAATGGGCTGACCCGTTACGCCTGAACAACGATAAAGAGGTCTGGGGAGAGGCCGCGAATGGAACGATATCTGCGCAATTGCTGGTACATGGCCGGCTGGTCCGACGAAGTAGGCGAAACCGGCCTGTCCCGCCGCATTCTCGACCGGCCGGTCTATCTTTACCGGCTGGAGGACGGTTCGCTGGCCGCTCTGCTCGATCGCTGCCCACACCGCTTCGCGCCGCTGTCGAAGGGATCGCGCGAGGGGGACGTGGTGGTCTGCGGCTATCACGGCCTCGCCTTCGCGCCGGACGGGCACTGCGTGCGCAATCCCTTTGCCGACCGCATCCCGGCGGGATCGACCATACCCCGCTTCGCCGCCGCCGAACGCGACGGCATCGTCTGGCTCTGGGGCGGCGATCCGGACACGGCCGATGCAGCGCTGATCCCGGACTTCTCCTTCGTGCCCGATACCCCGCACAGCCGCACCGTACGCGGCTACACGCTGATGAAGGCGAACTACGAATACGGCACCGACAACCTGCTGGACCTCTCCCACATCGAGTTCGTCCACAAGGGCACCTTTGCCGGGCAAGGCGTGATCTTCGCCGGCAAGCACGCGGTGGAAGTTGAGGATCGCACGCTCCATTCCAACTGGTGGATGCCCGATATCCCGCCGCCCTCCGTCGCGCGGCCGTATTTCCCGGCCGATGCGAAAGTCGACCACTGGCTGGATATGCGCTGGAACGCGCCCGCCGCGATGCGGCTCACGGTCGGCGTCTGTCCGCATGGCACGGAGCGGGAGAGCGGCTTCGAAGTGCCACAGGCACATATCCTGACCCCGGCAAGCGAGCACGAAACCCACTATTTCTGGTCCTCTACCCGCTACGACGATCTCGATTCCGAAGAGACGGATGCCGCGCTTCGCGCCCTGTTCGGAGAGGCTTTCGATTTGGAGGACAAACCGATGATCGAGGCCGCCTACGCCAACGTGAAAGGCCGCGATTTCTGGAGCGAGAAACCCCTCTCGCTCGGCATCGACCAGGGCGGCACCCGCGCGCGGCGACTGCTGGAACGCTTCATTTCACAAGAGAAGAGCCATGGCTGAATTCACTTTCCACCACGGGGGCGTCTCAGTCCCAAGCCTTGACGAGGCGATCGACTGGTACGGCCGCGTGCTGGGGTTCGAGGTCGAGAAGACGTTCTACATAAAGGCGGCAAAGTCCCGCACTGCGATGGTCCGCAAGGGGCCGCTGCGGTTCGAGATCTTCGAGGTGGAGGGCGCCGCAGCCCTCCCCGAAGACCGCCGCTTCCCGCCGCGCGATCTCAAGACGCACGGCAACAAGCACGTCGCCTTCCGGGTGGAAGACCTCGAAGCATTCCTGACGGAGATGGAAGAGAAGCAGGCCGACATCGCCTTCGTCGTGCGCGAAGCTTTCGGAAAGGGTTGCTTCATCCGCGACTGTGCGGGCAATCTGATCGAATTCGTCGAGGAGCCGAACCTGTGATCCACGAGATAGCCACTCTGACCATCGACCCTGCCCGCGCCGCCGAATTCGAGGCTGCCGTGGCAGAAGCCCGACCGCATTTCGAAGCGGCAAAGGGGTACGTCTCCTTCGCGCTCCATCGCTCGGTGGAGAATCCCGAACGCTATCACCTCGTCGTCGGCTGGGAGAGTGTGGAGGCCCACATGGTCGACTTTCGCGAGTCCGAAGGTTTCCAGGCCTGGCGCGCGCTGGCGGGGCCGTTTTTCGTCGGCACGCCCTCGGTCGAGCACTTCGCGTTGATTTAACGCGGTTCTGCCCTCGCACTTCCGCAGGCCGTTCCTACATGGCGTGCGGAGGTCGCCCCCGCATGCCAGATCGCAATCGCTACTATACCGGACCCGTCACCGACCATTTCGACGGAACGCGCTTTCTCAATCCTGCCGGTGAACCGGAAACCGATCGTTCCTTCAGCGATATCCTGCGCTGGCGCCGTACCGCGCCCGCCACGAAATGGCCCAAGACGATAGCCGTCACCCCCGTCGTTCCCGAAAGCCGGGTGGAGGGCCTGCGCGTCACCATGGTAGGTCATGCCACGCTGCTGATCCAGGTCGGCGGGCTCAATATCCTCACCGACCCCGTCTGGTCCGACCGCGCGAGCCCGGTCCAGTTCGCCGGGCCGAAGCGGGTGACGGCGCCGGGTATCCGCATCGAGGACTTGCCGCCGATCGATGCGATCCTGCTTTCGCACAACCATTACGACCACCTCGACATCCCGACGCTCAAGGCCCTCCATGCCCGGCACGCGCCGCTGATCGTCACGCCCCTGGGCAACGACAGCACCATCCTGCGCCACATTCCCAAAGCGCGGGTATCGGCCGGCGACTGGGGCGACGCCTTCGACATCGCCCCCGGCGCACGGGCGCATATCGTCCCTGCCCTGCACTGGTCGTCACGCGGGATGGGCGACCGGCGGATGGCGCTGTGGGGCGGCTTCATGCTGCGCGTGGGGGAGCGGTTGATCTACTTCGCGGGCGATACCGGATACGGCACCGGCAATATCTTCCGCCGCCTGCACGAGGAGTTCGGCCCGCCCGATCTCGCCCTGCTGCCGATCGGCGCCTATGACCCGCGCTGGTTCATGGCCGCGCAGCATACCGACCCGGAAGAGGCGATCCAGATCATGCGCGACCTTGGCGCCCGCGCTGCCGTGGCCATGCACTGGGGCACCTTCAAGCTGACCGACGAGCCCCGCGAAGACCCCGCGCTGCGGCTGCGCGCGGGGCTGGTGGAACGCGGGATCGACCCGGCCGCATTCGTCCCGCTGCTGCCTGGCGAATGGGCCGCGTTCGACCATCTCTTGGTCTTGTGAGCGCCGTCAGAGGGCGTGCTCATCGTCCTCGGTCAACTCGCTCAGCTTGCCTTCTATCGGGCGCTTGCCGGGCCTGTCCTTGCGGAACGGTTCGAAGCTGGCGCGGTCGGCGTCGAAAGCCATGTCCCAGGGAATGTTGTCGCCCCTGAAGATCGGCGGCGCATTGTTCGACCAGAGCAGCGATCCGAACCGGAAGTCCCAGGCCCGCGGCACCCAGTTGTCATCGAGATAGTCGGTATCGGCGTGATACTCGGCCTCGCCCGCCTTGCCGGGCATGTCGCAGTAATAGTAAATCGCGCTGGAAATGCGGTGGCGGGAGATACCGCCCGAGCTGTTCATGCTCTCGTTCTTCCAGCCCTTTCGCTCCATGATGTTGGCGCCCAGCATCACTTCGTCGATATCGTCCATGCCGAAGGCAATGTGCATGAACTTGAAGTGGTCTGGTGCGATGGGCAGGTCGCAGTTCACCCAGAAGATCGAGTGATGCTCGTAAGTCCCCCCGGCCCGGGCGAAGATGCCCGATCCCTTCGAATGATCGACGTAGCGGAAGCCGAAATGGCGTTCGTAGAATTCGAAGCTGCCGACATAGTCGGGCGAGAAGAACACGACATGGTTGATCGTCTTGGGAACCGCCTTGCTGCGCCAGATGCGGTGCTGGTTGAAGCGCGGATAGCTGGCGGGGGTATTGACCGGGCTGGCTGCCGAATGGAACGCGCGCTTGTCCCACACCCGCAGCGCCAGCGGCTGGCCGTCCGGGCAGACGGCATGGATGGTGCCGTCCGCATCCCGCGTCACTGGGACTTCCGCCGCCAGGCTCGCCGTGATCGTCTGGAGATTTTCGGCGGTATCGACGCCCCAGACGGTCTCCTTGAGGCCGTCTCCCGGGAAAGGATCCGGACTCGGCAAGCGGGCATCGCCGTGACGCAGGACGATAACCCGGCTGCCCGAGGCCAGGCGGAACACCGCTTCGTCCGCGCTGGCGCTTTCCAGCGGCAGGCCGAAATCGGTCCAGAACCGCGTGTGCTCCGCGACGTCCGCGACGCCGAACAGGACGCTCTCAACTCCCAGAATGCTCATGCTTGTTTCTATCCCGGCTGCTTGAGCCTTCCTTATGGAGGCCGCGGGCCGCGCCGAAAAACGCATGGAATGGGATCGGTGCTATCGAGCGGGCCGATGCGGCCAGCCTTCACCGGCGCCTGCGGAACAGCAGACTGACGATAAACAGGATCGTCCGCGCATCGAGCAGCTTCAGCGCGGCGCGCGCCTCCTCGGGCGTCACTTTCGCCACCATCGGCATGGCCCCGAAGATCTTGCCGCGAATGACGAGGTTCTCCCCGTCCCGCTCGATCCGGCGCACCGCCATCAGTTCCTTGTCCTGCGCGTCGAGGATGCGCATGACCGGCGCTTTCTTCTTGGCATCGGCCATCACACCCGCTCCCCGCAGACCTTGTCGAATTCGATGTCGAGGTCGTCCATCATCTGGATCGCCGTTGCCCGGCCCGCGCCGAACACGCCGCCGCCCGGGTGCATGAACGGCCCGACGAGGTAGAGTCCGTCGATCTGCGGCACCCGGAACGAGCCGAGATCCGGCGTCGGACGGTGGCCCACCGACTGGTAGAAGAACGGCGCGCAGCCGTGGATATCGCCCTTCAGGAAGCTGGCCGGGCTGTCGCGTTCATGATCGACGGGGGATCGGATCAGGCGGCCGGTGATGTTGTCGTCATCAAGGTTCGCGTAGAACTTGCGGTACTGCGCCAGCGCCTTGTCGGCGATCTCTTCCTTGCGTTCGTCCCACGAAGCCGGTCCGCCGGGCCAAAGATCGTAGGGAGCGAAGTTCACGCCGTAGAACACGCCCGCGCCTTCGGGGGCGCGGCTGGGATCGAAGATCGTGTTGTCCCCGCCCGCGATCAGCCGTTCGGACACTTCGCCGCGCCGCAGCTTGTCGTACTCCAGCAGCATGTCGCGCATGGTGTAGAAGTCCATCAGCTCGGTCATCATGGCATTGGTTTCATTGCCGACCTTGAGCCTGAGGCGCTCCTTCAGCGTCAGGTGCGTGAGGTTGATCGAGAAAGTGGACTGGGTGACCCGCTCCGCCCGCTCAAGCACCGGCTCGGGCGTTTCGGCCACGAACTTGCGCAGGACGTGCGGGTGGATCGCGCCGATCACGCCGTCCTTCGCCATGAAAGTCTCGCCGTCGATCAGTTCGAGGCCCGTGGCTTTGCCACCAGAGACGATCACCCGGCGCACTTCGGCATTGCAGCGCACTTCGCCGCCGAAATGCCCGATCGCGCGGATCAGCGCGTGGCTCAGTTGGCCGGAGCCGCCCTTGGGCATCGAGCAGCCATAGGCATGGATGATCCCCGGCATCAGGAAAGCGCCCATGCCGGTGCCCAGTTCATCGGGCATCTGCAGGTTCTCGGTGACCATGCGGACGATGTGAATGCGCAGCAGGTCGCTTTCGAAATACTGGTTCACCACATCGAGCGCGGAACGCTGCATGACGTCGAGCAGGAAGCGCCCTTCGTCCGACTGGTCCATCATCGCCACGAAAGCGCCCATCGGGAACGGCGGGGCGTAGAGGCCGGACATGAACATCGGCAGCGCCGCCATCGATGCGGTGGCGAACTTGCGATAGGCCTCCGCATCCCGGGGCGAGAACATGGCGATTTCCTCGCAAGTGCGGTCCAGATCGCGCCAGGAACGCACCATCGTCCCGTCTTCCCAGATCGAGGCGTGGGGCAGTTCGGGGTAGATGTATTCCAGGCCGAATTTGCCCAGCAGGCCCAGCTCGTCCTCGCGCAGCATCGGGTTGCCCTGGATCATGATGTGCACGTTGGAGTGCTCGTCATGCCAGAAGCCGGGCTGGATCAGTTCGCGCGTGGAAACGCCCCCGCCGTAGTGGGGCTTACGCTCCAGCACGATCACCTTCTTGCCCGCCTTGGCCATGTAGGCGGCGGCGACGAGGCCATTGTGGCCCCCACCCATGACGACGATGTCGTACTGGCTCATCACTGTTCTCCCGAAAAGAAGGCCCGGAACTGTGCGATTCCGGGAACGTGGCTGGCGCAGCCGCCATCGGCGACGAGCACTTGCCCGGTAATGTTGCGCGCCGCGTCGGAGGCGAGGAAGGCGACTGCCTCGGCAATGTCCTCCGGCTCACCCAGACGGTCGCGCAGGGTTTCGTCCTCCACCGCCTGGCGCAGCACGGGCGGGAACGCTTCGCGCAGCGCCGGGGTCATCGTCATGCCGGGGGCGACCGCGTTGCAGCGCACGCCGTGGAGGCCGTGGCTGGCGGCGATGGCGCGGGTCATCTGGATCACCGCCGCCTTGGACGAGGAATAGGCCGCCTGGATCATGTGGCCCTGCAGCGCCAGGTTGCTGACGGTGTTGACGATGTTGCCGCGTGTCTCGCGCAAGTGCGGCAGGGCGGCGCGGCAGGCGATCATCGTGCCGCGCACGTTGACCGCGTAAGTCCGGTCCCAGAGCGCGGTGGCCATGTGCTCCACGTCGCCATCGGCCTGCGCGATGTCGGGGCCGAGCAGCGCGGCGTTGTTGTGCAGCACGTCCAGCCGGCCGAAATGCGCGAGCGTCCGGGCGATCAGCGCCTCGATCGAGGCTTCCTGCTCCAGATCGAGAGGCACCGCAATGGCACCGGGCAGTTCCTCGGCGAGCGCCGCCGCGGCCTCTTCCGCAATGTCCGCGATGACGACCCGCGCGCCGCGCGCCGCCATCAGCCGCGCTGTCGCCGAGCCGATCCCTCCTGCCCCGCCGGTGACGACGGCCACTTTCCCGTCGAGGCGGATGGCGTCGATGGCCATGTTTCTCTCCCGTTTGCGAGCCAGCGATTGACCCTGTCCTCACTGGTCATAAAGTGGCCTTCGATGGTGAGAAGACGGCACTTTTTTGTACCCTCGGGCGGACCGGCGCGATGATGGCAGAGGCGGAGGACGACCTGCCCACGCGGCCGGGCATCGTCGCGCTGGCGGCCGACATGGCGGCGCATGGCACCGCCCGCGATGCGCCGGTGCGCAATGTCATGGGGGCGCTGGGAGACCGCTGGACCACGCTGGTGCTGCTGGTGCTGACCACCGGGCCATGCCGCCATGCCGCGCTGCGCCGGTTGCTGTCGGACTTGTCCAACGAAGGCGACGTTTCGCAGCGTGTGCTGACGCAGAAGCTGCGCGCCCTGGAACGCGACGGCTTCGTGGAGCGGAGCATCAGTGCGGACGTACCGCCGCGCGTCAGCTATGCCCTCACCCCGCTGGGGAGGGCGCTGGCCCTGCAGGCGCGGGCGATGATAGACTGGGTCAATGCCAACGAGGGTTCCATCCTTGCCGCACGCGTCGCTTTCGACGCGCGCGAGGCGGAGGACTAGGCCGTCAATTCCTGGACCGCAGGCCGCTCAGCGCGGCGGCTGAGGGTGGTTCATCCGATACTCGACTTCCAGCGCGTCGCGGTCGATCCGCTGCGCGGCGAACGCCACGACATTGCCGGGTTCGTCGACCTTGCGCGCGGCGATGAGCTGGAGGCGCTCGACGATCCAGCGCAGGGCGCGGTCGTTGCTGTTGGACAAGTGCCACTGCAGAGCCTCGCGGATCGGCGGGAAATCGAACGGGATCTCCCGCATGATGAGAGGCATGTTCTGCACCACCTGCTCGGCCAGGCGCCGGTGGATCGTGGCGATCCGGTTGGTATTGATCACCAGGCCCGAGATCGAGAGGAACGTCGGCGCCACCACCTCGACGCGCCGCTGCTGCTTCTGGCGGCGCACGAACCAGTCGTCGAAGGCGGGGACCCGCGCCTTGCCGAACCGCGCCGTGACGTGGCCGAGTTCGAAGTAGACGTCCTTGGTCATCGGCCCCTGCATCGCCGGATTGCCCTCCCAGCCGACCACGACATAGTCGTCCTCGAACAGGATCAGGCTGGGGTGATCGGCGGAAATCGCGTAATCGATGGTCAGCAGGAGATCGATGTAGCCGCGTTCGAGCGCCTCGATCGGAAAGTCGTTCATCGGCTGGATCTCGAAGCGCATCTGCGGGGCATCGCGCTCGAATTCCGACAGCGCCTCGGCCAGCAGGACCTGCGTGGAATAGTCGGAGGCCATGATCCGCACTTGCCGGTCGGCGGTCATGGGATCGAAGGCCGGGGCGACCGAGATGGTCGTGCGGATCTGCTCCAGCACCGCGCGGACCGGTTCGATCAGTTCCTCGGCGCGGGTGGTGAGGATCATGTTGCGGCCCTTCACCACCAGCAGATCGTCTGCGAAATACTCGCGCAGGCGGCCCAGCGCGCTGGAGGTTGCCGATTGCGAGAGGCAGAGCCGGTCCGCCGCGAGCGAGACGCTCTTCTCGCTCAGCAGCGCATCGAGCGCGACCAGCAGGTTGAGGTCCAGTCTTCCAAAACGCATTGCCATCTCCCGCTCCCCGTTTCGCTAGTGGTTATTCCAAAGTCGAAAGGGCGCTGGCGACGAGACTAGCAGCATCGCCGTCATGCGCGAAGCCCGCATGATCCGCCGCCGGCGTGGCAAGCGGCGGCTGCGCGGCAAAGGCGGCCTCCAGCGCAGCGTCAGGCTCGTAGCGCACGAGATCGGCGGAGACGCCGCACTGGCGCGCGATCTCGGCGGCAAGCTCACCCATCGTCAGGCGCAGCGCCGGCAGCGTCACCGCGCGGGTCGGCGGCAGCAGCGCGGTATCGAGCGTCAGGGCGTGTACGAAGTTTCGCGCCGCGCATTCCAGCGATTCCGCCCAGATCGTGCCCGCGGCCGAGACCGGACACGTGAAGGCCTCGCCCGCCTTCAGGGCATGGAACAGGTTCGACATGAAAGCCGATTTCATGCCCGAAGGCCCTTTCGGCCGCGCGAGGATGCCGGGCAGGCGCACCGTCACGCCGTCGATCAGCCCGCGGTTGGAGAACATCGCCACGGCATGCTCCATCATCGCCTTGTGCCCGCCGTAGATCATCCTGGGCGAAAGCGGGGTCCGGTCGTCGACATGCGCCGGCAGCGGATCGCCATAGACCGCGATCGAGCTGGCATAGGCGACCCGCAAGCCCGGCGTGCGCGCGCTTGCCTCCAGCAGCAGGTCGTACATGGCATCGATGTTGATCCGGCGCGAAGCCAGAGGATCGGCCTCCGCCGCACCGCCCGGCACGGTCGCGAGGTGGACGAGCGCGTCGCAGCCCTCCGCCAGAGCTTGCGCCCGCACGGCGGCATCGCCCAGATCGCCTTCCACCGCCTGCGCGCCGGCGGGAATGGCCCCTGCATGGCTGTCGATCCCCACGACCGCGTGGCCCGCATCCAGCAGGCGGCGAACCAGTTGCCGGCCGACGAAACCGCCGGCGCCGGTGACGAGCACTTTCACGTTCTTCTCCTAGTATCTGTCCGAGTACGCCTTGCGCACGTCCTCGGAATATCCATCGACGCGGTAGGGCAGCATCTGGGCATTCCAGCCGTCCCAAAGGCTTTTCAACTCGGCCAGCTTGGCGGGCTCGGCAGCAGCGCGTTCGGCGCGTTCGTGCTCGTCCTCGGCCAGGTTGTAGAGGTGTTCCTTCCCGCCGAGTTTCACGTATTTCCAGTTGCCCTGGCGCACGGCGGCCTGCTCGTTCGCCTTGAAGCGCCAGAACAGGGTGCGCGGCACCGATGCCGCCTTGCCGGTCAATTGGGCGGAGAGGTCAACACCGTCGAACTTGCCCGCCTTGGCCACGTCACCCCCGGCCATCGTCAGGAACGTCGGCAGGAAATCCATCGAGGCCATGACCTGATCGGAGATCGATCCCGGCGCGATCTGCCCGGGCCAGCGCATCAGGATCGGCACGCGAATGCCGCCTTCCAGCACTTCTCCCTTGTGGCCGATGAAGGGCCAGGTTTCCGAGAAGCGCTCGCCCCCGTTGTCGCTGGTGAAGACGACGATGGTGTTGTCCGCCTTGCCGGTGCGTTCCAGCGCGGCCAGCACTTTGGCGACGTTCTGGTCCATCGCCTCCACCATTTCCTTGTACTTGGCGAGATTGCCCCCGTCATAGTGGAAGGAATTGGGCAGGACTTTGGCCACCGCCGCATCCTCGCGCCCTTCCCAGGGCCAGTGCGGGGCGTTGAAGTGGAGGGACAGGAACAGCGGTTTGTCGCCTGCCCCCTCGATGGTCTTGACCGCCTCGTCCCCGAACAAGTCGGTGAGGTAGCCCTCGCGCCGTTCGGGCGCATTGTTCTGGGCAAGGCCCACGCCGACGTCCTTGCCGCCCATGACCATGTGATGCCGGAAATAGTCCGCCGCGCCTTCGACGACGCCGAAGAACTCGTCATAGCCGTGCTGGAGCGGGCCGTGTTCGGGCGGCTCGCCCAAGTGCCACTTGCCGATCAGCTTGGTGTGATAGCCCCGGTCGCGCAGGACCGAGGCGATCGTCGGACGGTCCAGCGACACCCCGATATGCGGCGGCGCGCCGGGGCCCAGCGGTTCCTCGATACCGATGGCGAAACGCTGGGCGTAGCAGCCGGTCAGCAGCGCCGTGCGCGTGGGCGAGCAGATCGGCGTGCTGGCATAACCCTGCGTCAACCGCACCCCGTCACGGCCGAGACTGTCGATGGCCGGCGTGCGGATCGCATGCGATCCGGTGGCGGAAAGGTCCGCATAGCCGAGGTCGTCAGCCATGATGTAGACGATGTTCGGCAGGCGTCCCGAAGGAGGGGCCGGGCGGGCAAGCGCCCTTCCCGGCCCGGCAAGCGCGACGAGTGCGGTCGTCGCGCCCAGCCATCCCAGCACCCGGCGGCGATCGGCAGGCATCCTCGTTTCCTCGGCCATATTCTCAGAAGCTCGCCGAGAGACGCAGGCCATAAGTGCGCGGCGCGGTATAGCGCGCCACGGCGAAGCCGATGGGCGAAGACTGCGGCGTGGCGATCCTGCGCTTGTTCTCGATATTCTGGATATAGGCCCCGATCGAGAAGCCGCCGTCCGCCATGCGCAGGGTCAGGTTGGCGTCAGTCAGCCAGTAGGGCCGGATCTTCTCGAAATCGAGGTACTCGAAGGCGCCGTACTGCGAAGAACGCCAGGACGTGTTGACGCTGCCGACCAGTTCGTACTTGTCACCCAGCGGCACGATCTGTTCCGCGCCCAGGTTGATCGTCCACTTGGGCGAATAGAGCAGCGGACGTCCCGAACAGTCGAACGCCAGGATCGGGGTGCTCCCGTCGCTGAGGAAGTTGCCCGTGGCGGTATAGGGACAATTGATGTTGTTGCGCGGCGATGCGGTTGTAAGCGTCAGCTCCTTGTACTCGGTGTCGAGATACTGGACCTTGGCGGAAAGCGTGGTGCTGCGCATCGGCTTGACCATGAGATCGACGTCGAAGCCCTTGATGTCGGCACGGCCGGCATTGTCGATGGTGTTGATAAGGACGGAATCCGGCGAAACCGTGAAGTAGTTGATCTGCTGGTCCTTGTACTTCCAGTAGAAGGCTTCGAGGTTGAGCTGGACACGGTCGTTCAGGAAGCGGTTCTTCGATCCGATCGTATAGGCCGTGATGAATTCGGGATCGTAGCTGGGATTGCCTTCGGAGAGCTGGAAGCCGCCGGCACGGTAGCCGCTTTCCACCGAAGCATAGAGCAGCGATTCCGGCGCAATGTCGAATTCGGCACCCGCCTTCCAGGTCACGCGGCTGAACTTGCCGGAATCGACCACAGGATAATAAGTCTTCTGGATGATCCCGGCCCCGTTCAGCAGCGGATAGAACTGCCCGTTCGCATCGTCGGTGCTGCCGGGCGCGATATAGCCGTTTTCGATCAGCCAGTTCACCGTCTCGCCCGTCGTGGTGAAATTGGGGAAGTGAGGGAGATTGCCCGGCACCGCGCAGCCCTGCGCGAACGATCCCGGCGGCGTGACGGGCGGCAGCCCGCCGCAATAGGCGATGAAGTTGTTGATGATGCCGTTGATCGACTTCTTGTCGTGCGTATAGCGCAGGCCGCCGATCAGCCGGAACTGGTCGGTGACATGGGCGGTGAGCTGGCCGAAGGTGGCCCAGCTGGTGGTCTTGTGGGTATAGCGCTGGATGGGCAGCACGAATTCCTGGTTGTATTCGCCGACGTTGCGGATCTTCTCGTCGAAATAGAAGCCGCCCACGACGTAATCGAACATCCCCACTTTGCCCGCAAGGCGCGCTTCGAGACTGGCCTGGCGGTCCTGCTCGTCGTTATAGGCAGTGTTGAAGGCGGGTCCGTAGAAGTAGGTCGTGAAGTCCGTCTTGCGATAGGCTGGCAGCACCGTCAGCGTGCCGATTCCGGTTTCCAGCGTGACTTCGGCATTGAGCCCCCAATAGGTCGCGTCGATCATCTGCTGCCGGTTAAGCGCATTCAGGAAGCCGAAGCCGGGCGCGCCGAGCTGGGTCTGGCGATAGGCATTGGCCGCATCCGTGTTGAAGCCCTCGGACGATCCCAGCCCCGTCGCGGGCGCGAAAGTGAAGCCGTTGGGGCCGGGCGTGAAGGCGCCGATATAACTCGATCCCGCGCCCACGCCGCCGACATGGGTATAATCGCCGCCGAAACGGATGCTGAGCTTGTCGGTAGGCTCGAACAGCAGTTGCGCGCGGATGCCGCTGCGGTTGGCATCGTCGCTGCCGTCGCGATTGTAGCCGTCGTGGTACTGGTGGGTGGCGGCGACGCGCAAGGCGGCGTTGTCGCCCAGGCCAAGGTTGAAGAACCCTTCCGCGCCCACGGCGTCGTAATTGCCCACCGAAAGCGTGAAACCGCCGGAATTGCGGCCGAGTTCGGGACGGTTGGGAATGATGTTGACCGCGCCGCCGGTAGCGTTGCGCCCATAGAGAATGCCCTGCGGCCCCTTCAGCACTTCGACGCGCGCGAGGTCGTAGAAGGCCGAGCCGAAGGCACCGGCCGCCCGGCCCAGCACCACGCCATCGTAGCTGGGGGTGACGGCGGGATCGTTGTAGCTGTTGTTGGTGATATTGCCGACGCCGCGCAGGAAGATCGAGGTGTTGGATCCGCCGCCATTGGTCACGGTCAGCGCGGGAACCGCCTTGTTCAGGGCGTCGGCCTGGGTGATGCCCTGCCGGATCAGGTTCTCGCCGCCCACGGCATCGATGGCGATGCCCGCGCTCTGGAGCGTTTCCGAGCGGCGCTGCGCGGTGACGATGATGTCCCCGATTCCCGCGTTGTCCGGCGCCGGCGGGCTCGCGGCGGGTGCCGCCTCCTGCGCCGCGGCCGGCGCGGCGGCTGCGGAAACGGCGAGCGCCAGGACGGCCAGACTCGATGAATGGATAAGTCGATTGCGCATGGCGCTCCTCCCGTTGTGTTTGTTCTTGGCCACAGGGCTAGCCAAGCCATCGCTCCCGGTCACACCGATTGTATCGATGGCCAGGCATCCACAGTTCGGATTTGTCTGGCGGAGCGGGCGCGCTACCTCTCGTCGTCATGATACGGGAGAGCATCAGCAGCATCGCCACGGCACTGGTCGTGGGCGGGGGGATCGGCGGCATGGCCACGGCCATCAGCCTTGCGGAACGCGGCGTCAGGGTGGACCTGATCGACCTCGATCCGGAATGGCGGGTCTATGGCGCGGGCATAACCATAACCGGGCCGACCTTGCGGGCCTATCGGCGGCTCGGCCTGCTGGAGGAGATCAAGAAGGCCGGCGCCATCACGAACAAGACCCGCCTGTTCCGCCATGACGGCACGCATCTCCACGATCTCGACGAACCCGTGATCGAGGAAGGTCTGCCCGCAACCGGCGGCATCATGCGCCCGGTGCTGCACCGGATCATGCAGCGCCGGGTGCAGGACCTTGCCATCCCCGTCCGCCTGGGGCTGACCGTTACCACGCTCGAAACCGACGAAACCGGCGTGGACGTCACCTTCTCGGACGATAGCACGGGCCGCTACGACCTCGTTGTCGGGGCCGACAGCGTCTATTCCACCGTACGCGAGATCGCTTTCCCCCACATGGCCCCGGCGCAGCCGACCGGCCAGGGCTGCTGGCGCATCTCGATCCGCAAGCCCCCCGGTCTGGAGGCGGGGGAATTCTTCCTGGGCCACGACAACCCCTGCGGCATCACCGCCTGCAGCCCGGACAGTGTCTACATGTGGATGCTCACGCCTCACGAACCGCGCGAAACCTTCATGGACGAAGAGGAACTCTATACCACCCTGAAGGGGCTGCTCGCGGACTTCGGCGGCAATGCCGGATGGATCCGCGACAACATGACGCGGGGGGACTGGATCAACTACCGCCCGCTCTCCGCCGCGCTCCAGCCCCGGTCCTGGAGCAACGGGCGGATCGTGCTGGTGGGCGATGCGGTTCACGCCACCACCCCCCATCTGGCCTCCGGCGCCGGGATGGCGGTGGAAAGCGGCGTCGTCCTGGCCGAGGAACTGGCCCGGGCAGACACGGTCGCAGAAGGTCTGGCTGCCTACGAGGAACGCCGCTTCGAACGGTGCCGCGATGTGATCGAAAGCAGCGTGGGCATCGGCAGGTTGCAACTGGAGCACGGCTCACCGGACCGGCACAAGGCCTTGCTGGAAGGCGCGCTGGCCCGGCTCAACGAGCCGTTCTGACCGCGCGCGCGAGGGATGGGGGCGCTTCGGCGCCCCCCTTTCGCACAGGCACGCCCGGCCAAGCCCGGGCGCCGTGGGTCAGGCCGGGATCGGCGGCAGCTTCATGGTCGCCAGCATCGCGTCCTCCAGCAGGGCGGGAAATTCGTCGCTTTCGAGGACGAAAGGGCCGGGCCGGTTGATCAGGGTATTGTTGAGCACCCCGTACATCACCTGGAAGGCGAAGCGCACCCGTTCCAGGCTCACGTGCTCCGCGTCGATTGCCGGCAGCGCCAGCAGGCGCTCGATATAGGCGCTCGCCAGGTTCTGGGCATTGCGGCGAAACGGCTCCCACGCCTGTTCGGCATCGAGGCTGACCTTGAAGGCAGACCTGAAGAAGGTCGACTGGCGCAGATAGCGGTCGACTTGCGCCTTCACCAGCCTGGGCAGGATCTCCTCGAAGGGCGCCTCGCGCACGATGCCTTCCAGAAGCGGGCCCGATTCCGCCGCGGCGAAGACCATGACCGCCTTGAACAGCGTGATCTTGTCTGGGAACCGCGAATAGAAGGCCCCCGTCGAGCAGCTTGCCGCCGCGCAGATATCGATGATGCTGACATCATCGAAGGGCTGGTTGCGCGCGATGGCAAGCGCCTCGCGAATGAGGCGATCGCGCAAGGCGCGGCTGCGCGATTGCACGGCGGGCGTCACCCCTACTTTCGCCAGGTCATCCTCGATCTCGATCGCCACCGCCGCCTCCGTCATGGACAGAGGCATTGCCGATAGCGCGCCGCTTGTCCACGTTTCCATAAACCGAATGAGATTCGCATTCTGGTTGACTCGCTCTGCGGGGCGATGTTAGGCGAAGGCCAACAAGCCCGATCAGGGCTGGATCCCAGAGTGGAGAGGAGTTCCATGAATTTCGCGTCGCGCATCCCCATGCTCAACCGCCGCGGCCTGCTGCAGGCGGCCATGACCACCGCTGCCGGCGGCCTGCTGGCCGGTTCCGCCTTTTCGCTGCTCGCCCAACCGGCCAGCACCGCCAAGGCCTCGGCAAAGGGTGCGAAGCTGGTGCTGCTCGGCACCAAGGGCGGTCCCCGCGTGGGCGGCACCCGCTCCAACCCGGCCAATGCCCTGGTGGTGGACGGCAAGGTCTACGTCATCGACACCGGCATGGGCGTGACCGCGCAAATCGTGAAAGCCGGGCTCGGCCTCGCCGATATCCGCGCGATCTTCATCTCGCACATGCATTCGGACCACCAGCTCGAATTCGGCAATCTCGTCTACAACATGTGGGCCGCAGGCGCGCTGCGCAGCCCGGTCGACGCCTATGGCCCGGTGGGCATAGAGGCGATGGCGGCGGACTTCTGGCGCCTCAATCACATGGACATCGCCACCCGCATGTCGGACGAGGGCCGCGTCGATCCCGCCACGCTGCTGCGCGCGCATGATTTCGCCCCGAAGCAGGGGCCGGTCATGTCTGACGGCGGCGTGAAGGTCTCCGCCTTCACCACCCCCCACCCCCCGCTCGACAACCTGGCCTATCGCTTCGAAACGCCTTACGGCAGTGTCGTCTATTCGGGCGACACCGCCTACAATCCCGCCCTGGCCGATTTCGCCAAGGGCGCCGACGTGCTGGTTCACGAAGTGCTCTACGTCCCCGGCGTGGACGAACTGGTGAAGCGGGCCAACGGCACTCCCACTTTCCGCAACCACCTGATCGAGAGCCACACCACCGCCGAACAGGTCGGCCGGATCGCCGCCCGCGCCGGAGTCGGGAAGCTGGTGCTCAGCCACTTCGTGCCCGGCGACATGGAGTGGATCACGGACGACATGTGGCGCAGCGAAGTGGCCAGGCACTTCAAGGGCGAGATCGTGGTCGGCCGCGATCTCATGGAAATCCCCCTCGGATAAGCCGCGAGAGGACGATCATGCGCAACCGGACTTTTCCGCTGCGCGATCGGGGCCTCACCGGATGCGTGACGATCGGACTGCTCTTGCCGGGCTGCGCTTTCGCAGCCACGGGCGATGACGTGCAGCCGGTTCCCGCGCAGACGGTGGTCGCCGCGTCGCCGCAGCCCGTCATTCCCGCCGGCACCCCGGCACGCGATCCGCTGAAGTCGCCCTATCCGGCCGAAGCGGACGGACAGGGGCCGCGCACCGGACCCAACTACATGATGCTGCGCGGGGCGGAAGACTGGCGCTTCCTGCGAAGCCAGAAGGCGAAGCGGGAATGGGCCTCTCCGCTCAAGTTCATTCCGCTGGCGGCGGACGGCGACGTCTCGCTGACCCTGAACGGCGACCAGCGCGCCAGCGTCAGCCTTTCCACCCGGCCCCTGCTTTCCGACACGACCAACCGCGTGGAAGTGCTCTCGCGCACGACTCTGGGCGCCGACCTCAGGATCGGCCCCGCGGTACGCTTCTACGGCGAACTGGCGTCAGGCCGGATCTTCGGGAAGAACGAGAACCGGCACATTGCGATCCAGCAGAACGACCTGATCGTCCAGCAGCTCTTCGCCGAAGTGCGCGCGCCGGTCGGCGCGGGCACGGCACGGGTGACGGTGGGCCGGCAGGAGTTCTTCGACGGCCCCCGCTTCATCATCAGCCCGCGCGAAAATCCCAACATCCGCGTCTCGATGAACGGCGCCCGCCTGTCGATGGACTGGCGGCGGTTCCGCTTCAGCGCCTTCCACTTCGTGCCGACCGAGCAGGGCACCGGCCTGCTGGACGACAAGATCGGCAACGGCGAGACCCTGAGCGGTATCTACTCCAGCTTCGTGGTTGCCGGCGGCGCGCCCAAGGGCCGCACGGCGGTCTACCTCGATCCTTTCTACTATCACTTCGAGGACGACGACCGCACCCTAGGCCGCCTTTCCGGCAAAGACCGGCGCGAGACCTACGGCGCGCGGCTCTGGGGCCACCTCGGCCCGGTCGCCTTCGACTGGACGGCGATGAAGCAGGACGGCCGTTTCGGCGCCCGCGCCGTCGATGCCTGGGCCGTGAGCACCAACCAGTCGGTCGCGCTGGCCAAGGGCGCCTCGTCGCCCCGGCTCGGTTTCCATGCCGATTATGCCTCGGGCGGCGGCACTTTCGACAGTTCGGGCAAAGTCGGCTCGTTCAACTTCCTCTATAACGCCACGATCATTTTCAGCGACGACAATTACCTGGGCGCGGTCAACCTGATGGGCGTGGCGCCGACGCTGGTGGTGCCGGTGACGAAGACATTCTCACTGACCGGCGAAACCGGGTTCTACTGGCGCCCGGACCAGAACGACGCCGTCTATCGCGGCAACTCGCAAGTCTACGCCGGCACGCAGAACGTGGCGGGCAAGCATGTCGCCAATGTCGCCCGCCTCAAGGCGAACTGGGCGCTGAACCCGCATGTCGCACTCACCGGCTTCGTAAATTACGTAGACGCCGGAAAGGTCTTACGCCGCGCGGGTTATGGCGATAACCTGTTCGTCCAGACAATGATGACCCTGCGGTTCTGACGCGGTGGCCGGTTCCGCTTTCCCGATGGTCGCATCTGCCGGGACGGGGGCCTGCCCCCCGTGGCGCGGCCGGGCGGCGGGAGACGGTGTGCGGGTGGTGCGGTCCAAGGGACGCGAACGGCAAGTGGTCCTCTACTGCGCCATGGCCCTGTTCGTCAGCGGCTATGCGTTCCAGGCCCTGAGCTTCTCGATGCCCGGACTGGTCCACGACTGGCAGCTCGAAAGCGCGCTGATCGGCCCGTTGCTGTCCTCCGCGATCTTCGGACTGCTCCTGGGCTACATCTTCGTCGCGCCGTTGGCCGATCGCGTGGGCGAAAGGCCGGTGCTCTGCGGGGCCATGCTGGGCCTGGCGCTGGCAACGATGGTCTGCGTGGTCGCGCCGGGGTTCGAAGTGCTGTTCCTCGGCCGGGTGCTGACCGGCATCGCCATAGGCGCCGCCCTGCCCAGCGCGGTTTCCATCGCCAGCCAGCATGGGCGCATGCGCTGGCGCGGCGCGCAAGTGGTGGGGATCTATGTCGCCTTCTCGCTCGGCTTCCTGGCGGCAGGGCTGGTAAGCGGCTGGGTCGTCCCCCGCTCCGGCTGGCGCGCGCCCTGGGGAGCGACCGTGCCCCTGGCCCTGCTCATCGCCGCGATGCTCAGCGCGGCGCTGCCCGTCGAGGAGATCAAGCCACGGAGCGCCAGCCCCCTCGCCGCCCTCTTCGCGCCGCGCCTGCGCGCCGGAACGGTGCTGTTCTGGATCATGTTCTCGATCGGGCTGGGCCTGTTCTACGCGCTCCAGTCCTGGCTTCCGCTGCTGACCGCGCGCGAGGGGCTGTCCTATTCCAGCGCCGTCGCGGCAACCAGCATGTTCACGCTGGGCACCGCGCTGGGCGCCTTGCCGATGATCTGGTGGGCGGACCGCATGGGCCCGTTCCGCGCCCTCGTGGCGATGAGCGCGGTAGGGCTGACCGGCATCGTCTTCCTCGGCACTTTCGCGGCCAGGGGCGGCGCACCGTTCCATGCCGCCGCCATGCTGGCCGGGGTCGGCATCGGCGGCGGGCAGAAGGGCATGATCGCCGCCGCCTCGCTGTTCTATCCCCCCGCCGCGCGCGCAACCGGCCTGGGCTGGGCACTGGGCCTGGGACGGATCGGCGCGGCCTGCGGGCCGCTGCTGATCGGCTACCTGACGATGCGCGATGTCGAAAGCGGCACCTCGCTGCTGTGCCTCGCGCTGCCGGTGCCCCTGGTCATGATGGCCGCGGGGTGCCTGGAACGAACCTACGGCCGGATCGACCGCGCCGTTCACCATCCGCCGTCGCTTTAGGGCGTAAACGCGCAAGACCGGACATGACGATGACCAGAGATCCCCAATCCATCCTGTCGCCCCAGACTATCCTGTCCAAGGGAACGATGCGACCCCTGCAAATCGCGGCAGTGACGCTCTGCGTGCTGCTCAACGCGCTTGACGGGTTCGACGTGCTGGCGATCAGCTTCGCCTCGCCGGGCATCGCCTCGGAATGGGGGATCGACCGGGCCGCCCTTGGCCTGGTGCTGTCGATGGAACTGATCGGCATGGCGGTGGGCTCGGTGGCGCTGGGCAACCTGGCCGACCGGATCGGACGGCGGCCGACGGTGCTGGCCTGCCTCGTCATCATGGCGGGCGGCATGGCCATGGCGACGACGGCCAGTTCGGTGGTGAACCTCTCGATCATCCGGCTCGTCACCGGGCTGGGGATCGGCGGCATGCTGGCCTGCACCAATGCCCTGGTGGCGGAGTTCTCCAACGACCGCCATCGCAACCTGGCGGTGGCGATCATGGCGGCAGGCTATCCGATGGGCGCCATCGTCGGCGGCTCGATCGCCACCGGCCTGCTGGCGACCGGCCACTGGCGCGACGTCTTCATGTTCGGCGCGGTAGTGACGGCCGTGTTCCTGCCGATCGCCTGGTTCCTCCTGCCGGAATCGATCGGCTTCCTGCTGCAGAAGCGCGGCCCCGGCGCGCTGGAGCGGATCAACGCCACCTTGCGCCGCCTCGGCCACGAAACGGTCGACGCGCTTCCGCCTGCGCCCCTCACCGCCGCCAGAGCGTCCATCGCAGAGCTTTTCGCCCCCGGCCTCGCGCGCAGCACCGTCCTGCTGACGCTCGGCTACTTCTGCCACATCATGACCTTCTACTTCATCCTGAAGTGGATCCCCAAGATCGTCGTGGACATGGGCTATGCCGCATCCAAGGCGGGCGACGTATTGGTCTGGGCGAATGTCGGCGGCCTGGCCGGAGCCACGCTGCTGAGCCTGCTGACTTACCGGATCGCGGTGCGCAAGCTGGTGATCGTGGCCATGCTGGCCTCCACCGTACTGGTTTCGCTGTTCGGCCAGGGACAGGAGACCCTCGCCGGACTGGCGCTGATCGCCGGAGCGGCGGGCTTCTGCACCAATGCCGGCGTGGTCGGCCTCTACGCCCTCTTCGCCAGGGTCTTCCCCACACAAGTGCGCGCGGGCGGCACCGGCTTCGTCATCGGCATCGGCCGGGGCGGTGCCGCGCTCGGCCCGATCGTCGCGGGCTTCCTGTTCAATGCCGGGTTCGGCCTGTCGATCGTCTCCGTTCTGATGGGCATGGGCTCGCTCGTCGCGGCAGGAGCATTGCTCCTGCTGCGCGAGCGGGACGACCAGCCCTCGGGCGAGCCGTCCGCTCAGGCCTGAGAGGCCTCCAGGCCCTTACCGAACCGATGCGAGGTCCGCCGTGCAGTCCGCCAGGTCCTGACCGGCATGCCGCACCGCATTGCACCGAACCGGCGCGCCGCCCGGCAGCGACACGCGGTATCCCGGCAGGCGCGGGTCTTCCCAGAGATAGTCGGTCGAGATGTACTGCGCGCCGCTCCCCAAGGCCGCGCGCAGACGCGCCAGCGTTCCCGCGCGCGCTTCCCATGTATCGGCATCGGCGCGGGTCCGCACCATGAACCCCGCCTTCACGTCGCGCGCGATGCGGTCGGCCTCGGCGATGGGATCGTTGAGGGTGAGATAGGCGGCAGCCGGTGAGTTCTCGTCGGTGTTCACGAAGAAGACCCGCCCTTCCAGCGACTTGCGCTTGCCGCGGTAGATCGCGACTTTGGCCTCGTGCTCGTCGAGCGCGAAGAAGATCTTGCCCCGCGCCGCGGCAAGGCTGGGCCAGTTTCCGGCCAGCACGCCCTCGCGCAGGGTCGGATAGCGGCCCTGTACGTCGTCAGGCAGGATCAGTTTCCCGCGCGGGATGACCGAGAGAATCTCGCGGTCCAGCGCGTCGAAGGCCTTCTCGTCGAAGCGCAGCGCCGCCTTGCCGTGCTCGGGATCGGCGTCTTCCTTGGCGTTGAACATCAGCATGATCGGCGCATGATCGGGATGGGCGTCGGACCAGTCGCGGATCTCCGCCAGGCAGGTGACGAGCCGTTCGCAGCTGCTGGCCGCATCGCTGAAGGCCATGTGCAGCACCTTGAAGCCCGGCTTCAGCAGTTCCGCGTCGGAAGCGCCCTTGGCGTAGTAGCCGCCCGCGGGATCGTAGTTGACGTCGATCTCCAACTGGCGCGCGCCATGGTCGAGCTGCTCCGACAAGGGGCGGTGGGAATAGTCGAGCGCCATTTCCAGTTTCTCGCTTTGCGCCGCGATCCGGGCGCGGACGGCATCGCTCATCGCCTGCTTGTAGCTATTGTGCGTGCCAACGGCCTGGATATCGTTCATCTTCGGCGCATGTGCAGGAACAGGGGCAGGCTGGGCGGCAATCGCGGCGGCGGCAAGGACGAGGACGGACAGGGTCATGAAGGCTCCGAAAAAATGCCGGTCTGGCGCAAGGCCCCTTCCCGCCTTCGGTTACAGGCATTTGACGAAGCGCGCAGATCGGCGCGACAAGGCGCTGAAATTGCGGATTGCGACAAGGGTGCATCCGCGCACCGGCCCGCTGCGTATATCATGCGAATTCGCCCGGAAGCCCGGGCAGCCAATTGCGCCGTCGGCCGTTGATCGGGGAAGGCTTGAGGTCAGGACGGACGGATGAGAGAGACAGCCGTGGCAGACGAGCGGGCAAGACTGGTTTCGGCCATGGATCTGGCCGCCGCTGGCGATCCTGCGGGTTTGCGCCGAGTCTACGACATGACGTGCGCGAAGCTTTTCGGCATTTGCCTGCGCATCTGCGGAGACCGGGAGGCGGCGGAAGACGTGCTTCAGGACGTCTATGTCAAGGTCTGGCGCCGCGCCTCGGCCTTCGATCCCGCGAAAGCCAGCCCGATCACCTGGCTCGCCGCCATTGCGCGCAATGCCGCGATCGACTGGCGCCGCTCCGACCGGCGCTTCGACGCGGCGCCCGAGGGTGTCGTGGAAGCCATAGCCGATGAAAGCCCGCTGGCGGATGCGGTGATCGAGGGAGACGACGAGCACCGGCGCTTGCGGCTCTGCCTGGAAGGGCTGCAACCGCAGCAGGCGCAGGCGATCCGCCGCGCGTTCCTGGAAGGGCTGACGTATCAGGAACTGGCGGAATGCACGGATACGCCGCTGGGGACGATCAAGAGCTGGATCAGACGGGGAATGCAGAAATTGAAGGATTGCCTGGGCGATGGTTGAGATGCCCGAAGATCAGGATCGCGACGGCCTGGCGGCCGAACTTGCGCTCGGCCTCCTTGACGGCGCTGATCGCGCCGCCGCCTTGCGCCTCTGCCTGAGCGACCCGGCCTTCGCGCGGCGGGTGGAACAATGGCAGCTCCGGCTTTCGCCCATGCTGGCCGCAGTTCCCGCCGCCGAGCCTTCATCCACGGTGTGGAACGCCATTGCGGCGCGGATCGGCGCGCCGGTCGCCGCGGCTCCGCGCGGGCTGCGTGCCTGGCGGGCCGCCGCGCTGGGCGCGGGCGCCCTTGCCGCCAGCCTAGCGCTGTTCGTGGCGATGCGACCGGCGCCCACCGTGCCCGACGGCAGCATGGCGGTGTCGCAGATGTCCGGCGTGGAAGGCGGCGCGATCATGGCCGTCGCGTTCGATCCCCGCCGCGGGGTCCTGCGCTTCGACGCCGGTTCTCCCACCGGCACCGGCAAGAGTCCGGAACTATGGGTTATCCCGAAGGACGGCGTACCGCGCTCGCTGGGGCTCATTCAGGCCGGTAGCGCCGAAATGCCGGTCGCCGATCCCATGCGGCCCTTCCTGAAAACCGGGGCTACGCTGGCCATCACCATGGAGGATCCGGCCACCGCACCGCACCAGGCGCCCAGCGCCGCGCCGGTCATGACCGGAAAAATCTCGGAAATCTGATCGCCTCTGCATCCGGGCCGTGCGCCGTACCGTATCTGGAGCGCATCCCAGGAAACGGAATGCGAAACGGAAGAGAGGATGTCAGACATGCACGCCCTACCCCGCACGCTTGCAACCGCATTCACCGCCGCCCTGTTGCTTTCCGGCGCCGCTTCGGTCGGTGCCAAGGCGCCCGCCGACAAGGCGATGGCCGGCAAGTCGATGGCCAGCAATCCGATGGCCAGCAATCCGATGGTAGGCGGCGCTGCCATGTATTCCACCAAGGACATCGTCGACAATGCGATGAATTCCAAGGATCACACCACGCTCGTCTCCGCCGTCAAGGCTGCCGGGCTGGTGGACACTCTCAAGGGACCGGGGCCCTTCACCGTCTTCGCACCCACCAATGCCGCCTTCGCCAAGCTGCCCGCCGGAACCGTGGACATGCTGATGAAGCCCGAGAACAAGGCGATGCTCACCAAGGTCCTGACCTATCACGTCGTGGCCGGACGGATGACCGCCGCCGACATCGCCGCCAATGCGATGGCGCACGGCGGCAAGGCCATGCTGACCACGGTCGAGGGCGAGAAGCTCACCGCCTGGAAGGACAAGGCCGGCGCCTGGTGGCTCACCGATGCCAAGGGCGGGAAGTCCAGGATCACCATCGCCAATGTCATGCAGTCCAACGGCGTGATCCATGTCGTCGACACCGTCCTGATGCCCTGACACCGGTTTTCCCGCATGGGGCCGACTGACAAGAGTCGCTGCCTCATAACCCTCTCCCGGTCCCATGGCCGGGAGAACCACACCGCCGCAGTCCTTCGGGTCGCACGATCGACATAGCGGCGCAGTTTCAGGCCCGTGACCGAGGTTATTCCCCATAACTTCCGGTCGCGGGCCTGAGCTGTAAGCGGGCCTTGCAAAAGAGACCGGTGGCCGGGACGACAACGGGATCACCTCCGAAATTTAAGTGATGTTGCAACATATCATTGACGCGCGAAAGGCGCACTGACAGAAGCCCCTCGTCAGGAGCGTTTGCGCGCTTCCGCCGCAACGTCACTACCGGGGGTCATCATGTTTCGTTTCGCCAAGGACGGCCGCCTGCTGGCCGGAACCCTGCCGCTCGCCTTTGCGATGGCGCCCTTTCCTGTCTCTGCGGAAACGGTCGAGGAGGAGCAGCGCCGGGAAGAAGAGGTTTCGGGCGAAGAGCGCAGCGGCGCCATTACCGTCACCGGCGTGCGCCAGGCCTATCGCGGCGATTTCGCCTTGTCCGAAATCCCGCAGTCGATTGCCGAAATCGATGCCGAGACCCTGCAACGCAACACCATCCAGCGGCTCAGCGACGCGCTGGACCTCAACGCATCGGTCGCCCGCCAGAACACGCTCGGCGGGCTGTGGGACGCTTTCGCCATTCGCGGCTTCACCGGCGATGAGAACATGCCGAGCGGTTATCTCGTCAACGGCTTCAACGGCGGACGCGGCTTCGGCGGCCCGCGCGACGTGGCCGGGATCGAACGCGTGGAAGTGCTCAAGGGCCCGGCGGCTGCCCTCATCGGGCGCGGAGAGCCGGGCGGCACCATCAACCTGGTGACCAAGCAGGCCGAACTGGGCCGCTCTTACGGCACTGCCTCGGTGCAATACGGCAGCTTCGACCGGCTGCGCGGCGAGGCGGACGTCAATCTGGCGCTGACCGGCGGCCTCACCGCGCGGCTGATCGGCTATGCCGAGGACGGCGACACCTTCCGCGACCATGTCCACCAGAAACGCTGGGGCTTCCTGCCGTCCATCGGCCTCTCGCTGGGCGAGCGCACCCGCCTGACCTATGATTTCGAGAAGAGCCGGGTGGAAGTGCCGTTCGATCGCGGTATCGTGGTTCTGGACGGCAACTTCCACACCGTTCCACGCTCCCGTTTTCTGGGCGAGCCGGGAGACGGAGACACGATCGCACGCGCCACCGGCCACCAACTGCGCCTTCAGCACGAGCTTGGCGGCGGCTGGAGCCTGCTTGTCGGCGGCAGCATCCGCAAGACCCTGCTGACCGGCTTTTCCTCCGATGCGGAAACGGTGGCTTCGCGCCAGGCGGTCTATAGCGATGGTCGCTCGCTGTCGCGCCAACGACGCTCGCGTTACTACGATGCGGACCATTCCGTCGTCCGCGCCGAACTCGCCGGCCTGTTCGATACGGGCAGCCTGCGCCACCGCGTCCTCATCGGGGCCGACTACGACTCCTTCACGTACGACCAGGTGTTCCGCCGCTTTCGGCCGCCGCTCCTGGCATCGAACCCCGGCGCTGCGGCAGGCTACGTGATCGACATTCTGGATCCCGTCTACGGACAGTATCCCCTGCCCGCCACCGCCGTCATCACTGACAGGGTCGACCGGCAACGCGCTGGTGGCGCTTATGTCCAGGACCAGATCGAACTGACCGATCGCCTGCAGGTTCGTCTGGGCGGGCGCTACGACAGCGTGACGCTGGAAACCGACAACCGCCTGACCGCCACCCGGAGCAAACGGACCAAGGGTCGATTCAGCCCCCAGGCCGGGCTTGTCTACAAGCTGAGCGCGCCGGTCACGTTCTATGCCGCTTACGGCCAGGGTTTCCACGCCAATGTCGGGACCGACGCGGCCGGGCTGATCTTCGATCCCGAGACCAGCGAGTCCCTGGAAGCGGGCGTGAAGCTCTCGCTGCTGGGCGGCAAGCTGAATGGAACCCTGGCCATGTTTCAACTCGAAAAGTCCAACGTGCTCGCCAGCGACGCCAACAACCCCGGCTTCTCGGTCGCGATCGGCAAGGCCCGCAGCCGCGGCGTGGAACTGGACCTTGCCGGGCGGCTCCCCGGCGGTTTCGACCTTCTGCTGAGCTATGCCTATATCGATGCGGAGGCCCGTTCGAGCGTTCTCGACCCCGCCTATTCCTTCCAGGTCAATCCCGGCGATCCGCTGGCGAACATCCCGGACCACAACGTCAACATGCAGATCGCCCGCACATTCGCCATCGGTTCGCGCGAAGCGACACTGGGGGGCGGCGTGCAGCATGTCAGCCGGCGGCGCGGCGAAACCGGCACCGATTTCACGCTGCCCGCGCATACGCTGGCCCGCGTGTTCGGCGAACTGGAACTGACGGAAACAGTCGCGCTGTTCGGCAGCGTGACCAATCTCTTCGACGCGGACTGGTACGCCAACAGCTATACCCCGCTGTGGGTGCAGCCGGGCGCCCCTCGCACCGCCACCGTCGGCCTGCGCGCCCGCTTCTGATATCTTCCGAGAGACCCTCCTCATGCTGAAGACTTCCCTCGCCCTCGCGGCGCTCTCCATGCTTGCCTCGCCCGCACTCGCGCAGCCTTCCGCGCAGGCGAGCCACGCGCCGCCCCATGTCCTGCCCCCGGCACTCGCCTGGTCGGGCGCCAGCGAGAAACTGGTCGCGCGCGAAGACGACCCCTGGATCACCCCGGCCGAAGTGTCCGACTTCGCAGCCACGCCGCGCTACGCGGAAGTGCGCGCCTGGCTCGAACGCCTTGCCCAGGCGTCGCCGCTCATCGCACTGGAGACATTCGGCAAGACCGGCGAAGGTCGCGACATGCTGCTGGTCCGCGCGAGCAAGGGCCCTGCCGCCGATGGCAAGTCCAAGCCCGTGGTCCTGGTCCAGGCCGGGATCCACGCGGGCGAGATCGACGGCAAGGACGCCGGCCTGATGCTGCTGCGCGATATCGCCGTGCGCGGCAAGGACCGCCTGCTGGACAAGGTGGACCTGGTCTTCGTTCCGATCCTCAACATCGACGGCCACGAGCGCATGAGCGTCTGGAACTTCCTCCATGTGCGCGGGCCGGACGAAAAGGGCACCGAGGGCAATGCGCGCGGCATCAATCTCAACCGCGACTATGCCAAGGCCGATGCGCCTGAAACCCGTGCCATGATCGCCCTGCTGCGGCGGCTCGATCCGATTCTTTACATCGACTGCCACGTCAGCGGCGGCTTCGACATGCAGTACGACATCACGTTCACTTATGCCGGGTGGGGCCGCTATGCGCGCCACCGCGCGACGGCGAACTGGCTGGAGCAGCGCTTCGGCCCCGGCGTCACCGCAGCGCTTGCCAAGGCGGGCCACACCCCCACGATCTACCCCAGCCCGATCGACACGCGCCGCCCGGAGAGCGGCATCCGCCAGAGCCCGGAAGGGCCGCGCTACTCGACGGGCTATGGAGACTTCATCGGCGTGCCCACGGTGCTGGTCGAGAACCACATGCTCAAGCCCTATCGCCAGCGGGTGCTCGGCACTTACGTCCTGCTGGAAAGGGCGATGACGCTGGCGGCGCAGGATGCCCCCGCCATCGCCGCGGCAAAAGCGGCGGACCGTGCCGCCCGCCCGGAAACCCTGCTGACCCGCTGGCAACCGGCGAAGGAGCCGGTGGGCTGGGTCGAAGGGTTCAAGGGCGTCGCCTTCGAAAGCTATGCCTCGCCCGCTTCGGGACGGATGGAGCAGCGCTGGACCGCCCGGCCGCAGACCCTGCGCATGCCGATCGTCGGCCAGGAGCCGGTGGAAACCGTAACCCTGCCCAAGGCCTGGCTGGTGCCGGCCGCGCAAGCCGAAGTGATCGACCGCCTGCGCCTTCACGGGATCCGCATGGAAATTCTCGAACAGGCCCGCGCGCTGGAACTGGACCGGGTGCGCCTGAAAGATCCCGCCCTCCAGGCCCCGCACGACGGCCGGGTGCCGCTGCAGGCAAGGTTCGAGCATGCCCGGGCAAGAGAGACAGTGCCCGCCGGCACCATCCGCGTACCGTCCGACCAGCCGCTCGGGCTTCTGGCCGCGGCCCTGCTGGAGCCGGAGAGCCAGGACTCGTTCCTGGCCTGGGGCTTCTTCCCCGAAGTGCTTTTCCCGCCAGCGGGAAGCGAGGACTTCGTGCTGGCGCCGATCGCCGATGCGCTGCTGGCCCGCGATGCGCAAATCCGCACCGCTTTCGAAGCGCGGGTGGCAAGCGATGCTCACTTCGCGCAGGACCCCGAAGCGCGGCTGGAATGGCTGATGGAGCGCACGCCCGCGCCCAACCGGGAAACCGGGGTCTATCCGATCCGCCGGGAGACCTGATGCAGCGCCGGGGCCGACGGGTTTGGAGCGCGGACGCGCCCGGCCCTTCGGCCCTGCTCACTGATAGCGCAGGGTTTTCTCGAAGCCTTCATTGGCCTTGGTCATCTTCGCCAGTTTCCTCAGATGACCGCGCACGTTCCGTTCGAACCGCGTGTCATCGTAGATGCCCGTCACCTTGTACTCGTCCTGAGCGATCAGTTCCTTGATACGCTGGGCGAAGGCGGCCTGCTCGTTCGTGCAGTCGGCAGACTTCAACGTGCGGCAGACCCATTCCTCGGCCGCCGCCTTGTCGTAATCGTCCTGCGCTTCATACCCGCGCCGATCCGCCGCGGCCTGATCCAGCCGGGAAGCCTCGAACCGGCGCTCCAGCCATTTGCGGACCTGTTCCCCATCCCATGCCTTCGACGGATCGCTCATCTCTATCTCCAATTCCCGCCGCCCTAGCCAGGTTCGGGGCGAAAGGACAGAACCCAAGGTCGGTCCTGACGGGATCGCAGCCGGTCGGGCACGGAACCATCGGCGGCCCCGCTCGCTATTTTCTCAGAAGGAGACTGTTGAATGCTAGGCAAGATCATCGGAGGAATCGCGGGCAAACGGATCGCCCGCAATGTGGCGGGTGTCGATGAAACCGGCGGCGCGATTGCCGGGGTCGTGGCTGCAACCGTGCTGCGCCGCTTCGGCCTCGCCGGGATCGCCGCCGCGGCCGTGGGCGCCTATGCGGCCCGGAAACTCAGCGAAAAGCGGCGGGACAGCAATCTGCCCTGATATCCTCGCGCCCGCGTTTTCATCGGCGGCGCGCCGGCAGTCCCAGCGCGCCGAACGATGAGAAAAGGGCAAGTCCCGAAACTCCCATTGCACGGCCCATCCGGCCTTGCGCCGGTTGCGGCCATGGCCTCGGCTTCCGATATGGTCGGTCCGGCCGAGCGCGGTTTCTTCCGGCGCCGGCCCCGCCTAAAGGAGTGCAGCAATGGCCTATCCCGATACCCAGCTTTTCATCGATGGGGCGTGGCGCGATGCCGCCGGTGGCCGGACGCTGGCGGTGCAGAACCCCGCAACCGGGCAGGAAATCGGCCGCGTTGCCCATGCCGACCGCGCGGATCTGGACCTCGCGCTCGCCTCGGCTGAGCGCGGGTTCGAAGTCTGGCGCGATTTCACGCCCGCCAGGCGCAGCACGATCATGCGCAAGGCCGCCGCGCTCCTGCGCGAGCGTGCCTCCGACATTGCCGGGGTGATGACGCTGGAGCAGGGCAAGCCGCTGGCGGAAGCCAAGGGCGAGACCATGGCAGCGGCCGACATCATCGAATGGTTCGCCGAAGAAGGCTTCCGCGTCTACGGCCGTCTCGTGCCGCACCGCAGCGACCTGTCGGTCCGCCAGATGGTGATCAAGGACCCGGTCGGCCCGGTCGCCGCGTTCACGCCCTGGAATTTCCCGATCAACCAGGTCGTCAGGAAAATCGGCGCGGGCCTGGCCGCCGGATGCTCGATGATCGTCAAGGCGCCGGAGGAAACCCCCGCAAGCCCGGCCGCGCTCATTCGCGCGTTCCAGGATGCCGGTCTTCCCGACGGCGTGCTCAACCTGGTCTATGGCGACCCTGCCGAGATCTCGGAATACCTGATCGCCAGCCCGGTGATCCGCAAGATCACTTTCACCGGATCCACGCCCGTCGGCAAGCTGCTCGCCAGCCTCGCCGGCAAGCACATGAAGCGGGTGTCGATGGAACTCGGCGGGCATGCGCCCGTGATCGTCTGCGAGGATGCGGACGTCGACCTCGCCGTGCGCAGCGCCGGGCGCGCCAAGTTCCGCAATGCCGGGCAGGTCTGCATCTCGCCGACACGCTTCCTGGTCCACAACAGCGTGAAGGAGCAGTTCGCGCAGGCCATGGCCGAGCTGGCCAAGGGCATCTCCGTAGGTGACGGTCTGGACGCGGAAACCCAGATGGGCCCGCTCGCCAACGACCGCCGCCTGACGGCCATGGCCGAGTTCCAGCAGGACGCCGTGGCACGCGGCGCGCGCCTGCTTGCGGGCGGCGAGCGGATCGGCGAAGTCGGCAACTTCTGGCAGCCCACCGTGCTGGCCGATGTCCCGCTCGATGCCCGTCTGTTCAACGACGAGCCCTTCGGTCCGGTCGCCGGAATTCGCGGCTTCGACAAGCTGGAAGAAGCGATCGCCGAAGCCAACCGCCTCTCCTTCGGGCTGGCCGGCTATGCCTTCACGCGGTCGCTCGCCAATGCCGACCTGCTGACGCGGCGGGTCGAAGTCGGGATGCTCTGGGTGAACACGCCCGCGGCTTCCTCGGCGGAACTGCCCTTCGGCGGCATCAAGGATTCAGGCTACGGCACCGAAGGCGGCCCCGAAGCACTGGACAACTATCTCAACACGCGCGCCGTCGTAGTGGCGAACGTCTAAGCACCGGCTTCGCGCCCGGCATGACCGACAGAAGATCGCGAGAGCGCCCGCCGGCGCTTTCGCGATTGTCGCGTCAGGCCCATTTCGCCGTCACCGGGCAAACGCAGCCACTACCGCGCGGGAGCATCGTCAGCCGAAAGCGCGGCAAGTTCGCGCCGATAGGTTTCGAGCATTCCCCTATAGCGAATGCACCCTCGTGCTCCGAAATACACAGCGTATAATAAGATATTGAACGCCGCTTAATTTTGCGATAGCTGTCGGGACAAGCAGCAGACGCGAGAGGACAGCGATGAACAGCCCCCAAGATTCCGCGATCCCGCAACATGGGGCCGCCTCTCCCGAAGCCGAGGCGGGCGAATGGCCGCTGCGATCCTGGGGCCTTGCCCTGCTGGGGGCAGTGGTGGGCCTGGCGATCTACTGGATCGTCCGCCCGGACAAGCATCACGGCGATTACGACCTGATGCAGACCCGCATGGCCTTGGCCACGTTCCTGGGCATCGGGTCGCTGATCTTCGGTTTCCTCGTGGAGCGCACGCGTATCCATTGGAGCGCCGCCTGTGCCGCGATCGGCGGAGCGGTGGTCGCGCTGACGATCTATTGGAACGGCCCTTTCGGCAGTCAACATGGCGAAGAGCCCTGGCGGATCGTCTGCGCCGTGCTGGCCGTGGTGATCGCGGCGCCCCTCTTCCAGGCCTGGCGGGACGCCCGCCTGATGCCGGGCTCGTCTGCCGATGGGCAGCGGGGACGCCCCCGGTCATTCACCATTCCCTATCCGGAAGCGCATGGCCACGCCTGGACCAATGTGGTGCTGTGGTGCGCGGCATGGGTCTTCGTCGGCGTGGTCTGGGCGATGGTGCTGCTGCTGTCCGAACTGTTCCGCCTGATCGGCATCAGCCTGCTCAAGGACCTGCTGGCAAAGGATTGGGCAGCGCTCCTGCTCACGGGCGCCGCGCTCGGCGCCGGGATCGGCCTCCTGCGCGAGCGTGACGGCATCCTGCGCCTGCTGCAGCGCGTGGTGACGACGATCCTGTCCGTACTGGCGCCGGTGCTCGCGCTTGGCCTGGTCGTTTTCCTGGCGGCGATCCCCTTCACCGGCCTCGCGCCGCTGTGGGACGCGACCCGTTCGACCAGCCCGATCCTGCTCGGCTGCGTGATCGGCGCACTATCCCTGGCCAATGCCGTGATCGGGGACGAGGCACCGCACGAGGCGCGCAGTCCCCTGCTGCGCGGCAGCGTGGCCGCGCTCGGCATCGCCATGCTGCCGCTCGGCGCGATTGCCGCGATCTCCACCGGCCTACGCATCCAGCAATATGGCCTGACGCCGGACCGGCTCTGGGCCGTGGTCTTCACGGCCATCGCCTGCGCTTATGGCCTGGCCTATCTCGTCGTCCTCGTGCGCTGGCGCATCCGCGCGGCACCGCACTTGCGCACGGCCAACTTGCGCCTGGCGGCCGGGCTCTGCCTCGTGGCGCTGGTACTCTCCACGCCGCTGATCAATTTCGGCGCCCTGTCCACGCGCGACCAACTCGCCCGGCTGCAGAGCGGACGGACACCGCTGGCCAGGTTCGACTGGCGCGCCATGCGCTTCGACTTCGGCCGCGCCGGTGAAGCTGCCACCCGCCGCCTCGCCGAAACCGGCCGCACGCCGGAAATCCGCGCCGCCGCGAAGAAGGCGCGGGATGCCAAGAACCGCTGGTCGCTCGACCCGGTCTCGATCGAACCTCGGCAGACGCCCATCGACCCCGCGCGCCTGCTGGTGCTGCCACGCGGCACGGTGCTGCCCAAGGCGCTCCACGACCAGCTCCAGGACTACAATGCCTGCGGATACTCCGGCGCCTGTACCGTTCTCTTCGAGAAGAACAGCGACGAGGCCGTGATCGTCACCAACGACCGGAGCTTCCTCTGGAAGGGCGAGAACGGCACTTGGAACCCCGCACCGGGGCGGCCCAACGTGACCGGCCAGGAGGCCGTCGAGCGCCTCGAAACCGCGCTCAAGGCCGGACGCGTCGAGATCCGCAAGGTCACGCGCCGCCAGGTCTTCGTGGATGGCCAGCCGGTCGGCAGCGAGTTCGAGTGACGCCCTGAACCCGGATCAGCTGCCGGTCTTGCGCAGCCCCCGCCAGGCCTCCCGCACTTTTGCGATGCCGAAGCGTACGACCTGGGCGGGTTCTATGTGCGGCATCGTCGGCAACTCGTCGGGATCGACGATGGCGTGGAGGATGGCCGGCCCCGGCGCCACCAGGAACTGCGCCATCGTGGCGTCGAGCCGCGCCGGGTCGCTGACGGTGAAGCCCTGCGCGCCGCAGGCCCGCGCGAACAGGGCGAAATCGACATTGGGGAAAGTGGTTCCTTTCGCGGCCGGAAGCGCGGCCGCCTCCATTTCGAGATGGACGAGACCCCACTGGGCATTGTCGTAGACCACGATCTTCACCGGCAAGTCGTGCTCTACGCTGGTCATGAACTCCCCGAGCAGCATGGTCATGCCGCCGTCGCCGACATGGGCGATCACCTGCCGCCCGCGATCGAGCAACTGCGCCCCGTTGGCGAGGCCCAGCCCGGTGCCGACCGCTGCATTGTTGAACGAGCCGGTGCCCCGCTGCCGCCCGCTCTGGCGCCACCAGTTCGCGGCCCATAGCGTAACCTCCCCGGTATCGGTGACGATGATCGCATCATCCGCGGCGTGGTCGCTCACGGCGCGTGCCACCGCCGGGGGATGCAACTTGCCCGGCGTCCGCGCCGTGTCCGCACGCTTGTCGAGCATGGCGTTCCAGTCCGCCCGCGCGGCCTGCGCCTTGGCCAGGAACGCCGTGTCCGTCCGCGCGGGAAGCTGTTCCAGCAGCATCGTCAGCGCGGGGCGAACCGATCCGACGATGCCGAGCGCCACCGGAGCCCGGCGCCCCAGCGCAAGCGCGCGTTCGTCGATCTGGATCACATGGCCGTGGCCGGGCAGGAACTCGGAATAAGGATAGTCCGTGCCCAGCATGATCAGCAGGTCGGCCGCGTTGATGGCATCCACACCGGCGCGGGAGCCGATCAGCCCCACGCCGCCGATCCAGTGCGGGTGATCGAACGACAGGATGTCCTTGCCGCGGAAGGTGTGCATGAGCGGCGCCTTCAGCCGTTCCGAGAGCTGCTCCAGCTCGCCCGCAGCGCCGTGACAGCCGTTGCCGCAGAACACCGCGACGGTCTTCGCCTCGCCGATCAGGCGCGCGGCTTCGGCAATGTCGGCAGGCGCCGGCGCGATCTGGGGGCGGGGGCGCAGGGTGGCCAGGCTCTGTACCGGTCCCGGCACGGCCGCGGAGAAGACATCCGGCGGCACGTTGATATGCGCCACGCCGCGCTCGGCATAAGCCGCCGCGATCGCCTCGCGGATCACCGCCGGGGCCTGTTCCGCGGCGGATATGACCTGGCTGTAGACCGACACGTCCCGGAACAGCAGCGCCGGATCGTCTTCCTGCAGATAGTCCGTGCCGCGCTTCTCGGCCGGCACGCCGCCGGTGATCGCCAGCACCGGCGCATGGTCCTTGCGCGCCTCGTACAGTCCGGCGACGAGGTGATTGCCGCCGGGACCGGTGGTGCCGCAGCACACGCCGAGCCGCCCGGTCAGCTTGGCCTGCCCGGCTGCCGAAAGCGCGCCGCCTTCCTCATGCCGCACGCCGATCCATTCCACCCGGTCATCGGCATCGAGCGCGTGAGTGAACGGATTGAGGGCATCGCCGACCACCCCGAACACATGTTCCACGCCAAGCTGTGCAAGCGTATCGACCAGAAGTTCGGCAACGGTTTTCGACATGATGGCTCCTCGAATGACCAAACCTTCCCAACGCATCGCCGCCCCATGCGCTCCTCGAAAAGTGTCCGCCCGGCAGGATAGGGCGCACCGGCCCGAACCGATGGGACAATGGAAATCTTCGGCATGGCTTCAATTGCATTCGTGCGGGCAAGTGGCGTAGGCTTCCGCCGCAACAAAGCGGGAGCCGCCATGATCGACCGTCGCCATTTCCTTGCCACCGCGTCCGCGGGGGCCGCACTCGCCGCCGCCGGTCCGGCATTTGCCCGCATATCCGCGCCCAAGGGCGCCGCTGCCGGTTCGGCCGATCCCGCCCTGGCCGCCTTCATGGACAAGTATTTCGAAGCCCAGGTCGATGCCTCGCCGGAAACCGCGACGCAGCTGGGGCTGGATACCGGGGCCCGCGCCGCGCTGAAATCCCGCCTCACCGTGCCTACGCTGGAGCAGGAAGAGAAGGACCGCGCCCGCGTCCGCGCGGCACGCGCCGAACTGGGCACTCTGAACCGCGCCTCGATGACGGCGCAGGACGCCATCTATTACGACACCGTCGCGGCGAACCTCGATGCCATCATCAAGACTTACGCCATCCCCTATGGGCAGGGCGGATGGCCGCAGGTCTACCGCGTCAGCCAGGGCGGCGGCGCCTATCTCAACACCGGCGACTTCCTCGACAACCAGCACACCATCAAGACTGCGGCCGATGCCGAAGCCTATGTGGCCCGCGTCGGAGACTTCGCGGATGTCCTTGCCGCAGAAACCGACCGGATGAACGAAGACTTCGGCCGGGGCGTGATCCCGCCCGACTTCATCCTCAAGAAGACCATCGGATTGCAGGCGGGCATGCTGGGCACGAAGCCCGGAGAATCCACGCTCGTCCAGTCGATCATGCGGCGCACGCACGAACAGTCGATCCCCGGCGAATGGGGCGCGCGGGTGGAAAAGCTGGTTGCCGAGCGGGTCTATCCCGCCCTTCAGCGCCAGAACGACGCCCTGAAGGCCGTTCTGCCCAAGGCCGGCCACGAGGCTTCGGTATCGCGCCTGCCCCAGGGCGCGCAGTATTACGCCAATAGCCTGAACTACATCACCACCACCCGCATGACTGCCGACGAAATCCATCGCATCGGCCTGGAGCAGGTGGCGGACCTGACCGCGCGTTCGGACGAGATGCTGAAGAAGCAGGGCATGTCGCAAGGCACGGTGGGCGAACGCATGGCCTCGCTGATCGCCAACCCGGCCAATGTCTATCCCAACACCGACGCCGCCAAAGTCGAACTCGTCGCCCATCTCAACGAACAGATGGCGGCGATGCAGGCCCTGCTGCCCAAGGCTTTCGGCCGCCTGCCCAAGTCCGGCGTGCAGATCAAGCGCGTCCCGCCGGAGATCCAGGAAGGCGCCTCGCAGGGGTATTACAATTCGCCCAGCCTCGACGGCACGCGGCCGGGGATCTACTGGATCAACCTGACCGACACGGCCAACTGGCCCAAGTTCGGCCTGCCCACCCTCACTTATCACGAAGCCATTCCGGGCCATCACCTGCAGATCGCCCTGCAGCAGGAAAGCCCCGCCGCGCCCAAGCTGATGAACCTCATGTTCTTCTCCAGCTACGCCGAAGGCTGGGGCCTCTATGCCGAACAACTGGCGGACGAACTGGGCGCCTACGACAACGACGCCCTCGGCCGCGTCGGCTTCTACCAGAGCCTGCTGTTCCGCGCGGTGCGACTGGTGGTCGATACCGGCATCCATTCCAAGGGCTGGAGCCGTGAACAGGCCATCCGCTATTTCATCGACAATACCGGCCGCGCCGAAGGCGGGGCGACCTCGGAAGTGGAGCGCTATTGCTCGTGGCCGGGACAGGCCTGTGCCTACAAGGTCGGGCACAACGAATGGGTCCGCCTGCGCGAGAAGGCGCGCACGGCGCTCGGCAGCCGCTTCGACATTCGGGGCTTCCACGACACCGCCCTGGCCGGCGGCGGCATGCCGCTGACGGTCCTGGAACGCGTGGTCGACAACTGGGTATCGGCGCAAAAGGCCGCCGGCTGAACCCCGGGACCAGAGGGGCAGCGTAAGCTGCCTTCGCTGCCTGCCCGTAAGCAAAGGGGAAAAGCGGCCTGGATGCACATCCAGGCCGCTTTTTCATGGACAGGGCAAGCTGGCCGGGATCAGTCCTTCCAGGTCCGGCCCTTGAGGCGCGCCGTCGTTACCGGGCCGAGATGCTCGGCATCCTCACCCAGCGCGAAGCCGTAATCGCCGGGAGCGAGCACCCAGCTGCCCTCGCGCCAGTCGGCGAGCAGACGCGGGTCGATGGTCATGGCCACTGCCTTGCCCTGCCCCGCAGCCAGTTCCACGCGCTGGAAGCCGACCAGACGCTGCACCGGCTTGCCCGCGCGGGATACCAGGTAGAGCTGCGCCACCGTGGCGCCGGCGCGCTTGCCGGTGTTCGTGACACGGGCCGTCGCCTTCGCGCCGTCGGTCTTCAGCGCGTCAGCCGCGAACCGGGTGTAGCTGAGACCGTAGCCGAAGGGGAACAGCGCCTTCTGGCCCTTGCCCGCGTTCCAGCGATAACCGAGATTCGCGCCTTCGATATTGTAGTCCGCCACCAGCCTCTGCCCGTGCACGTCGGGCGCTCCGGCAAAGTCCGGCTCGACCGTATCGAAGCCCTCGATCGTGGCGCGCGGCAACTGGTCGATGCCGGTGGGGAACGTGATCGGCAGCTTGCCCGAAGGATTGGCCTGGCCGAACAGCACCGCGGCAATCGCTTCCGCGCCCCTTGCCCCGGGGTACCAGGCTTCCAGCACCGCGGCCGTCTTGTCCAGCCAGGGCATCAGCACCGGCCCGCCGGTTTCCAGCACGACGATGGTATTGGGATTGGCTGCGGCGACAGCGGCGATCAAGGCATCCTGGCCGTTGGGCAGCGACAGATCGGGCTGGTCGAAGCCCTCGCTGGACCACTGCGTGGCGAACACGATGGCGATGTCCGCCGCCTTGGCCTGAGTCACGGCTTCGGAGATGTAGCGGCCGCTGCGATAGTTCACCTGGGCCTGAGGCGCGGCGGCGCGGATGGCCTTGATCGGCACCGACCGATGATAGGCTTCGAACAGGAAGGGCGAGAAATCGTCCTCGCCTCCTTGCGGCACGTTCACGGCGGCGCCGCCTTCGCCCTGCACCTGGCTGGAGCCCGCGCCGGACAGAACGCCGCTGTTCGCATAACCGCCGATCACGGCGATGCGCTTGGCCGAAGCCGCCAGCGGCAGCACGCCGCGCGCGTTGCGCAGCAGCACGATACCCTGCCGCGCCACCGCCTCGGCAACGTCGCCGTGCGCCTTGAAATCGATGGCACCGCCCGGCTTCACGGGATTTTCGACCAGGCCGTTGTCGTAGACGGCCCAGAGGATTCGCCGGTTCATATCATCCAGCCGCCGGGCATAGGCCGGGTCCGCCTTCGCCGCAGCGCCCAGCTTCGCGGCGAAGAACACGTCCTTGTCCAGCTCCGAGCCGGACTGCTGGTCCAGTCCGTTCAGCGCCGTGCCGAGCGAAGGCACCGCGCCCCAGTCCGACATGACGAAGCCCTTGTAGCCCCAGGCCTGCTTGAGAACCTTGTTGAGCAGCCAGTCGTTGTCGCAGGCCGAATGGCCGTTGACCTTGTTGTAAGCGCACATCACCGCGCCGGGATTGCCGATCTCGATGCCGATCTTGAACGCCAGAAGGTCGCTTTCGTGGGCATTCGCCGGAGAGATGACGCTGTCGACTTCCTTGCGCGCGGTTTCCTGCCCGTTGAGCGCGAAGTGCTTGATGGTCGCGATGATGTGGTTCGATTGCACGCCGCGAATGGCATGGCCGGCCAGAGTACCGGCCAGGAGCGGATCCTCGCCGAAATATTCGAAATTGCGACCGTTGCGCGGATCGCGCATCAGGTTCACGCCGCCCGCCAGCAGCACGTTGAAGCCTTTGGCGCGGGCCTCCGCGCCGATCATCCGGCCGCCCTGCTCGGTCAGTTCGGGGTTCCAGGTGGCCGCCTGCGCCAGGCCCGAAGGCAGCGCCGTGGCGCCGTCCTTGCGAAGGCCGAACACATAGGACACACCCAGGCTGGCGTCGGTTTCCAGAAGCGCCGGGATGCCGAGCCGGGGGATGCCGGTGATATAGCCCGCGCCGGGAACGGCTTCGGCCGGCGGCTCGGGCGAAGTCGGCGTCAGCTTGATGGGCATGATGCCCACCGTGAGCACGGTCTTCTCTTCCGGCGTCATCGCCTCAAGCGTCCGTTCCGCGCGCGCGGAAGCCGCCGCGCCGCGATCCTGCGCGGCAGCCGGCATGGCCGTGGACGCGGCAACCGCGCCGGCGAAAAGAAACGAATGGCGAAGGGTCATGTCGGCGATCCTGATTTCAAGCGGCGGTGGTCGGCCCGGATGGCAGGACGAACGCCGCCATGGCGTGTCTCGAAACCATCGGTGAAGGCGGAGAAGCGCGCCGAAAGACCAGCCGATCGCGACATCACAAACCCCCTCCCCTGTTTTCGTCCATCTGGACGAAAAGAAATGCGGGCGAACGCCAGCCGCGTCAAGCGGCTTGTTGCGCCGCGCCGCGGGTCAATGGATCAGCTCGGAGATTTCCTTGTCGCGGGGTCGTGAACCGAGCCCGTCAGAAGCCTGACCACGGCCTCGGCATGGGCCTCCACGGCCTCGTCCGTCATGAAGTCGTAACCCATCGCGAGCTGCGCCTCCTTCTGCAGCATGAAAGGCAGCTGGATCATGCCGACCATCGCGTAGAGCAGCGAGGGCAGCGGCATGTCCGGCACCAGGCCGCGGTCCAGCAGTTGCGTCAGATTTCCGGTCGTGGCGGCCTGGTTGGCGCTGACGAACTCCCGCACCATCCACTCCAGCCTTTCGCCGCCCGCAATCGTTTCGGAAACGGTGATGCGGGCATGCTCCGGATGCTCGGCACTGTAGCGGGTGTAGAGGTGGACCAGCTTGCGGAACCGCTGTTCGAAATCGAGTTCCGCCTCGGCTTCCACCGGGTCGATGACCTGACGCTGGAGCAGGGCGAACATGTCGCGCACGGCCTCACGCCAGAGTTCGTCCTTGCTGCCGAAGTGGTAGGTGATCATCGAATGGGTCGTGCCGGCGGCGCGCGCGATGTCGCGCACATTGGCCGCGGCAAACCCGTGCGCGGCGAAAACCTGGCGCGCGCAATGCAGGATGCGCGACCGCGTGGCCTCGGCCCGCGCCTGCGACAGCCGCCGACGGCCGCCCGAAGCTTCGCCCTGTTTCGCCGCCCGTTCCGAAGCGGTGGGCGCGTCCGATGGCTGCTTGTGAATGATGCTCTCCATGCCTTGCCCGATCCGCCGGGGCCCGTGATCGCCCGAAAGGATGCACGAGAGGCCCGACATGCGAAACCCCGCCGCGATGGGCGGCGGGGTCAATTCGGCCGTGACGATGGCAATCCCGATTGCTCGGCGGTCCCTGCGAATACGCGGGGAGGACAGCCAGTCCCGGACGGATCCTGCCTTACATGGCCTCGCCGATAGCTTCCAGCGATCTGCGCTTGGTCTCCGGGAAGAAGGCCAGCACGATCACGAACTGCAGCGCCATCATCGCGCCGAACAGCCAGAACGGCAGCGCGCGGGCATGCGCGGCAGCGAGCGGGAAGCCGAAGGCGATCACCGCATCCATGAACCAGTGGACCGAGGAGCCGAGGCTCTGACCGCGTGCGCGCACGTCGGTAGGGAAGATCTCGCTGATATAGACCCAGATCACCGCGCCTTGCGAGAAAGCGAAGAAGGCGATGAAGCCGATCAGCAAATAGAGCAGCCAGCCCTGATGAGTGCCACTGCCGAAAATCGTCGCCACCCCCGCCAGCGCGGCCGTCAATCCCACGGAACCGATCAACAGCAGGGTCTTGCGGCCGATCCGGTCGATCACGGTGAGCGCCAGCCCGGTGAAGAGCAGGTTGCAGGCGCCGATGACGATGGCCTGCCGGTCCGCCGAAACACCCGTGAAACCGGCAGCAGCGAAGATGTCGTTGAGGTAATAGAGGATCGCGTTGATGCCGGAGAGCTGGTTGAACGCGGCAATGGCGATCGCCAGCAGCATCGGCCGGTGGTGTCGCTTCCAGCTGAGCCGCGGGGCGTGGCTTTGCTCCTCCGCCCGGCGCCAGACGGCCATCTCGCCCGCCACATCGGCATTGCCCAGCTTGCCGAGCACGGCGGCGGCCTCCGCCTCGCGGCCCTTGGCGAAGAGCCAGCGCGGGCTGTCGGGGATGGTTCGCATCATCACCAGCAACAGCACGGCCGGAAGCGCGGTGACGCCGAACTTGACGTGCCAGTCGAGCGCGCCGAGATGAAGGCTCGATACGAAATAGTTGCTGAGATAGGCGACCAGAATGCCCAGCACGACATTGAGCTGGAAGGCGCCCACCATCATGCCGCGCCGCTCGGCCGGGGCGATCTCGGCGATGTAGACCGGCGCCAGTACCGACGATGCGCCCACCGCAAATCCCGCCAACACCCGCATGATGAGCAGCATCGGCCAGTTCACCGCCAGCAGGCAACCGATCCCGGACACCAGGTAAAGCAGCGCGATCACCGACAACGACGCGCGCGCACCGTAGCGGTCCCCCGGAATGCCTGCGAGCAGCGCGCCCGCAAGCGTGCCCCAGAGCGCGCTGGAGACGGTCACCCCGACGCCGGTGGCGTCGAGGCCGAAGGCGGTCCGGATGCCTTCCGTGGTGCCGGCGATCACCGCCGTGTCGAACCCGAACAAGAGCCCGGCCAATGCGCCGACCAGCACACCCCGGAAAAGCGTCGCATTCATCAGGATGTGTCCTTTCCAACCAAACTCACGATTTGGAGCCGAATTTTCCCGCTAAAGTCGAACGCACGCCAATACGCCCCAGCTTCAGCCCATCAGCCACCTCGGGAAAAATCCACGACACCTAAGGAGAGGGCAAATGCTGCGGGGATAACACGGTAATCGCGGATCTGGCGCTGCCCTGGTTCTCGCTCACGATGCTCTCTCCCGGCCAAAGACCAACCGCTTCCGCCTCGTCAGGAATTGCTACGAAGAGGCAGCGCTTAAGTCCATCGTGAATGATGCAGCGATCCGCGATGCGTGCCAAAATCGATCGGCATGGACAAGTTCCTGCGGATCCGGCACGCCCTCCGCAATCCCGGGCAAAGGCTTCCCACGCTTGAGCGTTTCAGGGGCAGCGCGGCCGAACAAGGCAGAATGCGAAGGACACAAGATCATCTGTGCAAACAAGGAACCCGTCCGATCATTGAACCGGACGGGTTAGTGGCTGCAGGCGCGGAAGGTTGAATGGCGCCTGCAAGTCCTCAGAAGCGGAAGCGCGTGCCCAATCCGAAATAGCGGCCTTCGTATCGGATATCCCGCGGGTAGGTCTGGGTCTGGTTGAAGTACCGGTAGTTGTTGAACGGCTTGCCCAGGATGTTGCTGACGTCCGCCGTGATCGTGATGGCCGGAATGACGGTGTAGGAAAGGGAGTAGTCCAACCGTGCGATCGGCTTGGTGCCTTCGCCTACGTAGAGATTTCCATTGGCATCCGGCGAATAGAAATTGGTGAATTTCGAGCGATAGTTGTAAGAAAGGCGGGTCGAGAGCTTACCCCGCTCGTAGAACAATACGGCGTTGTAGCTCCACTTCGACACGCCGGGAATGGCCACCATCTTGGTGTCTTGCCCTAGAGCGTTGGGAAGCTGGTTCTTGCCGTCCAGATAAGTTGCGTTCGCTTGAACGCCAAACCCGGAAAGCCAGCCCGGCAGGAAGTCGAAGAAGCTGTGGAACCCGGCCTCGATGCCCTTGATACGTCCGGAACCCGCGTTTTCAGGGCGCACGACCTGGATCAGGCCATAGACCGGATCCTGTACATCGCGGGTATAGTCGCTGATGAAGCCGTCGAGATCGCGATAGAACACCGAGATCCCTGCCGCCGCCCGGGGTGAGAAGTAGTATTCGATCGTACCGTCGTAATTGCGCGAGGTCAGCGGCGCGAGATCGCGGTTGCCGGCGCGCCCGAAAGCGTCATAGCGCCCCGGCGTGCCCCCGGTGTTCTGCGCGCGCGTGATGTTCACCGCCGGATTGAGCTGGCCGAAAGTCGGCCGGGTTCGCGTTTCGGTATAGGCCAGTCGAACCTGAAGCTTGTCGGTGGGACGAATGCGCATGCTGACGTTGGGCAGGACGTCGACGTAGTTCTGCCGGTTCTGTTCCGGGGTCTGAACTCCGTCCACCAGTGACGTGCCCGAATAGACGCCGTCGGTGTTGACGATGCGCACGCCGACAAGGCCGCCGACATCCACTCCGCCGATGTCGAAAGCATATTTGCCCTGGGCATAGGCGGCATATGTCTTTTCGCTGGCCTCCCACGATGCCAATGGGTCGATCGGCACGTCGGTGCTGGACCAACGCGCGACGTTGTCGGCAAGCCCGGCATCGTTCGGATTGAGAGCCGAGAGTTGCTGCAAACCGGCAAGGGCGATCGCTCGCAGGCCATCGATGTTGCTGCGGATGGCCGACCGTTCAGGGGCAAGCCATTGCGTGAAGCCCTGCACGCCGCCCCGGAAGCTGTCGTCCACCAGCGACATGGCGCCCAGGCCGAGTTCGTTCATGCCGATGCCAAGGTCCATGAGGTAGGCATAGCGCGAACCTGAGCGGACCGAAGAATTGCGCGTGGTCACGCGGCTGCCGACCTGCAACTGCGGAAGAAACGGGATGTCGGTTTCGAGCGAAATGTCGCCCCGCCACTGGATGCCGTTTCCTTTGCCGACATATGTGCGGTCGAAGAACCCGCGGAACTGGTAATGGCTGGGGTCGGTTGCATCGAAGCCAGGCAGGGAGAAGGCAGCCGATCCCTTCACGTCGAACGCAGCATCCACCGTCGGGGCCGATGTCAGGGCGGAATCGAGGCTCCATTCGGTCTGCTTGAAGGTACTGTCGGTATAAGCGAAGTCGGTTGAGATCGTCGCCTTGCCGGTCGTCCAGATCGCGCCGATCGCGCCCTGGTAGGTGTTGGTGTCGCCATTGACGGTCGAACGATAGATGTCCGGGCGCCAGCCTCCGGTCTTGGTCAGACTTGCGACCTTGTTCGGTTCGTCGGGATCGAGCACGACATTGCTGAGCTGCGCGCCGGCAAAGCGAAGCGATGTCGCGAAGAAGTCGTTGGCGTCGCGGCCGCGATAGGCCTGCCACAGGCCATCGACGTAGATTTCGAGATTGGGCGCCGGCTTCCACTGAAGCGAGGCATTGATCGACGGACGCTTGCGGATGCCGCTGTTGTAGAAGACGCCGACGGCCTCGGGAAACACGAAGTCGCGGCCGACCGATTCCGGTTCGACCGTATTGGCGACATCTGGCGCCAATACGTCGGCACTGTTCCACCGGGCAGCATTACGGAACTGTTGCTGCGTATAGGCGAAGTTGATGAGCGCGCCGATCTCGCCGATACCGGTCTGCCAGCGGTCGGTGATCTGGAGATTGGCATTGGCCGGATCGTACTTCTTCGACTGGTCGTTGTAAGTACCGCGAACGGCGCCTGCGATTTCGAACCCCTTGAAGTCGAACGGGCGCCAGGTGCGGACGTTGATGAGACCGGCCAGCCCGGGCTCGACCAGATCGGCCGTGCCGGATTTGAAGACTTCAAGCGCGCGCAACGCGCCCGGAGGGAAGTCCCAGAGCGCGACCCCGCGAGATTCCGCCGTGAATATGTCGCGTCCATTGAAAGTCGTGGCGACATCGGGCAGGCCGCGGACAAGAACCTGGTTGGCTTCATCGCCGGACCGGCTGACCTGGACGCCCGATATCCGCGCAAGCGATTCCGCTGCGTTGTTATCCGGCAGCTTGCCGATGTCTTCCGCAACGATGGCATCGACGATCGCATCGGATTCCCGCTTGATCTGCGCCGCATTGTACAGGCTGGCCCGGAAGCCCGTGACGATGATGTCCTCAGCCGAGACAGGATCCGAAGCCGCAGTATCGGCCTTGTCCTGCTGCGAAGACTTCTGATCCGTTTGATTGGCCTCATCGCGTGCGATGTCCTGACCATAAGCAGGCGCCGCGAACGCGGCACAGGCGCACGATAGATACAGTCCGACTTTAAGCATCTGGCATCTCCCCCGTTTCCCCAATTCCGCTGATCTAACGACCCACTAAAGGTCCGTATGATCGGGAATATCTGTATATTTGAGTTTCATTTATCTTTCTCAAATCGATTCGACAATCAAAAATTAGTCTGAGTATATCGCCTGCGTCAGATAATGTCGCAAAGCCGTGCGCTGACCGGCCATCGAAGTGGCGACAAAGGCGGCGGCTCCGGCTCGGCGGCTGTTGGATTAAATCTTTGAAGGGTAGCGGCCCGGTACTGATGACCGGAATGCCGCCACCCTCTGGAATGTCCCGTCGCCGGACGCACCAACCGTGACAGGCTGCGCACTGTCTGATGAACTTGCCGCTGCGGGGAGATCAGGCGCTTTGCGATTGATCGGGATCAGCGAGCCAGCCCGACCGTGAAACAACGCCGGGGCGAAGTCCCATCGCGCGCTCCGGCGTGGATTGACCTGCGAGGTTTCGGATTTTACGTTATTCCTAATAATGTAAAAGGACTCGATATGGGACGAGTGACAATCGTGACGGGCGCTGCTTCCGGCATCGGCCTGGGTGTTTCGCAGTGGTTTGCCGCCAAGGGGCACCGGGTGGCGATGATGGACCGCAATGGGGATGAGGTGCGGGCAGCCTCGGACACGCTCAATGCGCGGGGCTTCGACACGCGTCCCTTCACCGTCGATGTGGCGGATCGCGATCAGGTGGAAGCGGCTGTCGCCGAAACGCGCCAGGCGTTTGGACCGATCGAACTGCTGATCGCCAATGCCGGCATCTCGGAATACAAGCCCTTCGTCGAAATGACCGTGGCAGAATGGCAGCGCATGCTGGACGTCAACCTCTCCGGCATGTTCCACTGCATCCAGCTGGCCATCCCCGACATGATCGCGGCCAAGTGGGGGCGGATCGTCACGATCTCGTCCATGAGCGCGCAAGTCGGCGCGCCCAGCATGGCGCATTACTCGGCATCGAAAGGCGGCGTCACGTCGCTGACCAAGGCGGTGGCACGCGAATTCGCGGAACTGGGCATTACGGCCAACACGATCCCGCCGGCGATCGTCTATACCGGGCTGAGCCGCCGTACCGAGGTCGACGGCAGCAACCCGCGCATCGATGCGATGGTGCAGGGCGTCCCCCTGAAGCGGATCGGCATGCCCGAAGACATTGCCTCTGCCTGCGACTGGCTATGTTCGGACCATGCCGGATACGTGACCGGGCAGGAGATCAACGTGAACGGCGGCATGTACTCCTGAGCCGGCCGATGACGGGCAGCCTAGTCCAGATGGATCGCGATCGGCCGCGTGAACGCGCGCACGACCAGCGTGTCCAGCAACTTGACCACGTTGCCAACGGGATAGTCCTCGTCCTGGCGCAGCCACCAGCGCAATATGTCGAATATGGCGTTGGTGACGAGTTCGGTAACGAGGTCGGCCGGCAAAGCCGGGTTGGCGCGAGGCCTGCTCTCCGCGATCTCGTTGGCGATGCGCGAGAATTCCGCGCGCATCTTCTCGTTCGCGCCGGCTGTCAGCAGGGTCGACCAGAGTTTGCGATGACCGTTCACGTAGCGGCACAAGTCATCGAGCGAGCTGGTGGCCTTGCGCTCGAACGCGGGCTGCGAATGGCGCAGCAGATGGCGCACCTGTTCGGTCGCGACATCGGCCAGCAGGTCTTCCTTGCTGGCGAATTGCCGGAAGAACACCGGGTAGCTGACTTTCGCTTGCGCCGTGATCTCCTTGATGGTGATGAGATCGAGGGGCTTGGTGTCTATGAGTTCGAGCAGCGCTGTCTTCAGCGCTTCGCGAGAGCGCGTCACGCGGGCGTCGTGCGGTCTGCTGATGCGTTCGCGGGCGCGGTCTGGAATCGACACTCGAACAATCCTCTGTTGCACGCTGACGGTAATACGCGGCGTGCCGAAACGGCAAGGCGGCCTGCTCATTCATCGACGCGGTGGTATCGGCGTCATCATCGAATGGCCCGCCGCGTCAAGGCATTTGCCGGCCTTCATATGCCTAAAATCATTCGAAGCGGCGCCGATGGGCGGCGGTCCTGCCCCGTGCGGACCGAGACCCTGGCCCTATCTGACGGGAGAGCATCATGAACACGACGGAGCGCGACTATTACACCGACCGCACGGTCCTGCTGGATCCTTACGACTGGTTCGAGGAAATGCGCGCCAAGGGGCCGGTATGCCGCATGGCCAACCGCGACCTGGTCCTCGTCACCGGCTTTGCGGAAGCGGTCGAGCTGCTCAACAACGCGGCCGACTGGTCGAACGCGATCAGTGTCAGCGGCCCGCTTCTGCCGTTGCCGTTCGAACCCGACGCCGAGGACATCTCCGGGCAGATCGAGGAGCACCGCGGCGACATCCCGCTTGCCGATCTCCTCGTGGCCAAGGACGGCACGCCGCATGTCCAATCGCGGGCCTTGATCTCCGCCCTCTTCACGCCCTCGCGCCTCAAGGCCAACCAGGCCTACGTCACCGCGCTCGCCGATCGCATGGTTCGCGGCGTCGTCGCGCAGGGCGGATGCGAGTTGATCGGCGAGATCGCCAGCCCCTTCGTCACTTTCGTGGTATCGGATATCCTCGGCGTGCCGGAAGCCGACCGGGACGATTTTCGCCGCATCATCGACCTTGCCCCGCCGCCCGGAAACATGGAGGCCGCGCCGCCTCCGGGCAAGGAAGCGGAATGGGCTGCAAGGCCGCGCGAGACCGAAGAAGTCAATCCGCTCGAATATATGGCCGCCTATTTCTACCGCTACATTTCCGAGCGCCGGGCCCAGCCGCCCCGGGACGACGTCCTTTCCGAGTTCGCCCACTCCCGCTATCCGGACGGCACCCAGCCCGACATCCCGGAACTGATCCGTCTCGCCACTTTCCTGTTCGGAGCGGGGCAGGACACCAGCGCCAAGCTGATCGGCAATGCCATGCGCTATCTCGTCGACGTGCCGGGCCTGCAGCAGCAACTCCGCGACGATCATAGCCTGATCCCGGCGTTTCTCGAGGAGGTGCTGAGGCTCGAAGGCTCGACGAAAGTGGTCAAGCGCCTTGCCAGGCGTGCCATGCGGGTCGGCGACATGGAGATCGAACCGGGGACCAAGGTGGTGATCGCCATTTCCGCCGCCAATCGAGATCCACGCCGGTGGGAGGAACCTCACGCATTCAGGCTCGGGCGGCCGGGCATCAAACAGCACCTCGCCTTCGGCCGCGGCGCCCATACTTGCGCCGGGGCGCCGCTGGCGCGCTATGAGGTCCGCATCATCTTCGAGAAGTTCCTCGAACACACGCGCTGGATATCGCTGTCGGAAGATCGCCACGGCACCGCCGAGAACCGCATCCTGGATTTCGAGCCCACTTATAGCATGCGAGGCCTCGCGAACCTCCATGTCGAACTGGAACCCGCGGTTTGAGTTCGTCCGGCTGAATCACGGGAATCAACCGGCCGCTCATCCTTCCAGCTGATAAGTCATGGGCACAAGGAACTGCCGTCCGGCACGCGGGAGGCCTTTGGGGGGACGCGGATAGGGCACTGCGTCGCGCACTTGTTTCAGCGCGAGGCCGTCCAGGGGCGGATGGCCGCTGGAGCCAACCAGTTCGGCCGTTTCGAGGCGGCCGTTCTCGTCGATCAGCAGGCGCACCAAGGCCGTGCCCTCCCAGCCCTTGCGGGCGAGACGCCCCGGATAACCCTTGTGGCGGCCGATCCATGCAAAGACCCGGCGCGCATAGGAATCCTCGCCCCGGCTACCCGCAGACGGCGGCGCGGCACGGTCCTGCGCGGCTGCCTTGCCCTCGCCGGATGACGACCCCGCCGTCAATCCACTCCCAGGGTTCGAAGACGGCGGCCGAGATGCCGCGAGAAGCGGAACGGCAGGTGCCTGAGCCATGTCGTCCGACAGGCGCAGCGGGGAAACCGGGGCGACCACCTGTACCAGAGGCCTGACGGTCGGCGCGGGCACATCGGTCGCATTCGCTACGGCAAGGGACTTGCGAGGCGGATCCGGCGCGGGCTCGGCCTGCGGCGTCTCGTCCGGCCGGGACAGGTCCACGGAGCGGAACGACACGACGCCCCTGTGCCCGGGTTCGCCCACTTGTCTGGAGGGACCAAACGCCATCCACGCCAGTCCGAGAACAGTCACATGGACGGCGCAAGTCAGAGCAAGCGACGAGATTCGGAACGAATTCATTGCGCGTCGCCTGTTTTTATTGCTATCGTGTCGCAATAGCATATCGGGAAACTGCGATGAAATTGCGCTGGCTGGATACCTTGGCCCTTTCCGTGAATAGCGCTTACGCGCTGCTTTGCCTCGGGTTCGTCGGCAAGTTGCTGTCGCTGCATGCGCTCGGCAATTCTCCCGAGCATGCTCTGGTGGCGGGTTTCGCGCTGCTGGCGCTGCTCTGGCTCGGCAATGTCGCCCGCATCCTGTGCCCGCTTCGCCGCCGCATCGTGTTTCAGACCCTCGTGAACGGCGCCGCGCTGGTTTTCGGCCTGTTCGGCCTGCTGTTCGGCTTTGCCGATCCATTCGCCTGGATCGCACCGGTGGCGATCCTGCCGCCCGCGCTCACTTATCTCGTAGCCAGACGCGCTCACGCTAAAGCGTCCTGAGAAAGGCAGCGAGCGCGGCCTGCTCGTCTCGCGTCAGACCGAGCTTCGAAACCAGCGGGTCGGGTATCGGCGCCGGTGCCTCGCCCATTCGCCTCGCCCGATCCCGTCCGCCCCCGCCGTCATAGAGCGCAACGACATTCTCGAGCGTGGGGAACAGACCATTGTGCATATAAGGCGCGCTGCGGCTTACGCCCAGCAGGGAGGGTGTGCGGAACCGACCGACATCCGCCGGATCGCGCGTAACCTCGTAGCGCCCCAGATCCTCGCGAGACCGCCCATGGAAACTGATGCCGAGATTGTGGAACTGCCCGTCACTCAGCAGCGGCCCATTGTGGCAGGCGGCACACCCCGCCCTCGTTCGAAACAGATGCAGGCCCGCGAGTTCCTGATCGGTCAGCACCGAGACGCCCCGCTCCATTACCCGGCTCCAACGCGAACGCGGGGGCTGCAAGGTCCGCTCGAACGCCGCGATCGCGGCGGCGGCGTCCTGCAAGGTCACGCGGCGATGGCCATTCAATTCACGAAACGCGGCGCGGTAGTCCTTGTCGCGGTTGATGCGCGGTTCGATCAGGCGCGCGCTGCCCGCCATCTCCTTGCCGTCGAGCAGAGGGTGGAGCGCCTGCTCTTCCAGCGTTGCCGCGCGGCCGTCCCAGAACAAGGGCGTCATCCAGGCCGCGGCATAGAGCGACTGGGCATTGCGCCGCCCCCGCTGCCGGTCATGCCCGAACGCGGTGCGCAGCCCGTCCGCCAGGCCCAGTTCCGGGCTGTGACACGAGGCGCAGGCGATCTGGCCGGAACGCGACAGCGCCGGATCGTCGAACATGCGCCTGCCGATCTCCGCCAGCGCCTTTTCGCGCGGAGAGGCTTCGGGGAGCCGGGGAAGCGGGCCGAACTCGGTGAAGCGAGCCCCCTCCCCCAGGCGCGGGCGCGGCCATGTTGCCGGACCGCCCGCATAGAGCGCCCGCAGTGCCCCCACTGCCGGAACTCCCTCCCCGCCCGCCTGCTGCGCGCGGCCCACGACACTCCCCCCGACCGCGAGGATCGCGAGTGTCAGAACGATACGCGGCAGCAGGCGGACACCGGACATCGAGACGATCAGAACCGATAGTTGAGGCCGACCCAGAACGAGCGTCCATATTGGTAGGGCTGCGCGGTCGCCGTGCTGTTCGGCGAGGGAATCCGGTCGAACAGGTTCGCCACGCGCACGTCCGCAGTCAGCACGCCATAGCTGGGGCGGACGAGTTCGGCCTGCGCATTGAGGTTCACGTCGATCGAGCGCGGATACTTCACATAGTCGTAGACATCGTAACTGGCGCCATCGATGGTCTCGTTCCTGCCGGTATCCTCGATACGCTTGAACTTGTCCGTATAGCGCAGATTGACGTTGGTGGTGATCCGGTCGTCCAGCCAGAGCGCGGTCCAGGTCATGTTGGCCATGAACGGCACCGCCATGTCGGGCCGCTGGTTGAGGGCAATGACCTCGGAATAGCTCAGGACCTGTCCCTGGAACGACACCATCAGGTTCGCCAGGTCGTCGTCCACCTCCACCATGTAGTCGTCGTTGGTGGATGTGGTCTTCGAGAAGTTGGTATTGAAGGCGACCGAGTGCTTGCCGAAGCTGCGCGTCCATTCGAAGGAGGCGCCCCGGTACTTGCTGTAGCCGTCGTTAGTGAGGACGTACTGCGTATAGGTCGAGATTTTACCGTTATCGAGAGTCTTGCTCACCTTCTCACCCGCCGAGCGGGTGAACTCGTCATTCCCCTCGCGGTAGATGCCCTTGATCCTCAGGCTGCCGCCCAGCAGGCGTGCCGACAGTGCGGCCGAAAGTTCATCCGAATAGGGCGTCTTCTTCTTGCCGTCCGAATAGCTGGCCGTATGGCTGGTGCTGGACAGATACCAGTCCTCGTCGGAATAGGTGGTGATCCCACTGCTCGTGACGCCGGTGCGCGTATAGATGTAGTTGTCCGGGTACTTCTCGCGCAGCGCATAACCCAGCATGGAGCGTCCGTAATAGCGATTGGCGCCCAGCGTCACGCTCCAGCCGTCCCACGGCAGCGCATACGTCGCGGAAAGGCGCGGGGAAAAGTTGCTATTGCCGAGGAAGCTCTCGTAATCGTAGCGCAGCCCGCCGCGCAGCGTGAAATCGCCGATCTCGGCCGTGTATTCCGCCCATCCCGACACGCTGTCCAGGTTCACGCGGGCGCGATAGGCCTGATAGAGCGAAGCGGTCGTCAGCGCATATTCACCGGTGGTGCAAGTCAGGCTGTCCGGCTGTGCGCAGGCGATGGTCGCCGCGTCCGATTGGTCCGTCGTTCCCCGGTAGGAATAATTGTCCTCCAGGCGGCTGCGCATGGCCTCGATCCGCTGGTAGTCGAAGCCGGCGGCAAGACGGCCCGGCCCCAGCGGCATCGACCAGCGCCCGGTCAACGCATAATTGTTCTGCCATTGCCGGATATCGCCGAAGCTGCCGATCGCGCAGTTGGCGGAGGTGGAACATCCGCTGCCCACTTCGGTCCACGAAGAAATGCTGTAGAGCGTGCCGGGCGCATCGCGGCTCGTATCGCTGTGCGAGAAGCTGGCGGAAAGCGACCAGTTGGTCTCGCCCGATTTGGCCAGTTCAAGCCGGCTGGTCACGCCGCCCCCGTGTGACACCATCTGCGAATCGATAGAGTTGTTCACCTCGGCCTCGCTCTCGTAAGGCGTGTAGGAGAACTGCCCGGTCAGCTTCAGGTCGCCGGCAAGATCCGCATCCGCCTTGGCGAGAAAGTTGTCGCTGGTGCTGGACTGGCCGTAAGGCTTGCTGCCGTAGGCTTCCGCCTTGGTATACGTGACCCGCGACTGCGATCGGTTGTAGCCCAGGAGCAGGCCGATGGCGCTGCTGACGGGAAGGTCGACGGTCGCACCATAGCGCCACTTCTCGAACGAGGGCTTTGCGGGAAGTTCTCCGTCCAGGCTTTCGCGCGATCCCTCGGAGATCCTGAAATGGGTCATCGCGTCCGAACTGTAGGACACTGTGCTGGTAAAGCCGAACTCGCGCTTCGGTGCGCGGGTCTTGATGTCTAGCGCGCCGCCGGTGAAACGGCCGTACTCTGCCGAGACGTTGGAATCACGAAGCGTGATCTCGCCGATCAGATTGGTGTCGACCCAGAGCGCCTGCGCGGACGCGCCCACGGGTTCGGCAAAGTTCGCGGCCTTGCTCTCCGTGATATCCACCCGCGCATTGGCATCGATGCCGTCGAGCGTAATGAGGTTCTCGTAGTAGCGCCCGCCAGAGATCGAGATGTCGGACGGCCGGATATCCTGGATATCCTCGCGCGTTGCCATGTACTCGTCGCGCCGGAACTGCACGGTGGGCAACGCTTTCAGCAACTGGTTGGCATCGCCGGAGCCCGGCGCGCGGGCGCGAATTTCCTTCTCGGTAATCCGCGTCGTCCCGGCCTCCGCGCCGGTGCCCATGACATAGCTTTCATCGGCCCGCTCTCCGTCCGCGACGACTGCCGGCAACTGCTGCTCGACCGTGCCGGAGGCGGACTGGTCCTGCGCCTGCACCGGAATGGCAGGCACGACCATAGCCGTCGCGAACAACGCTCGCGCGAGTGTAATATGCATTGGGCGACCCCTGTTGTTTTGTTGGGGCGGCCTCTAGCCAGACAGGTCAGCTATTGCAACCGATTCTCATTAGCATATTTACTGCGTGGCTGGTGAGCGTCGGGACCGCGCGGTGACGGGGCGACAATCACGCGCCCCTCGTCTCGGTGGGCATCCATACGGGGAAAGCTGTAGGCCCTGCCCTAAACCAGCGCCAGCCTCTCGCGCAGGATCCGGGCAATGGCGGCATCGATCATCGCGCGCTTGCTGCCGAAGATCTGGCTGTCCTTGCGCGTGCAGAGCGAAATCCTCAGCGTGAACAGGGGATCGTCGATCCGTTGCACGCGCATATTCCCGTCCTGCGCGCCGATGTAGGCCAGCGGCAGCAGGGCGTGGCCCATTCCGGAAAGCGCCAGATCCTTGATAAGCCGGGTGCAGTCCGCCTCGAACGCGATCCGGGGCTGCACGCGCGTTCGCATCGCGGCATCGTCTATGGCCGGGCGCATGCCCATATGGTGGGAAGGCACGATCAGGGGGAACGCGAAGGCCGCATCCGGGCTCAGAAGCGTGTCCGGCGCCTGCGACCCGAGTTCGGATGCCGCGCTTGCGCCGAACAGGCAGAACGGCAGATCGGCCAGCGGATCGACCACCAGCTGCTCGCTCTGGGAGGGCTGCTCCAGCACCGCCAGGTCGATCATCCCGCGCCGAAGCCAATCCTCCAGGCTGCCCGTCGGCCCTTCGCTCAGCCGGAAACGGACTCTCGGGAAAGTCGCGTGAAGTTCCTCGGCCAGCGGCCGCGCAATCAGATCGGCGATGCCCGGCGTCAGGCCGAGCGCCACGTTGCCGTCGATCTGCGAAGGGAGCGCGCGCATGTTCTGGATAGCCAGCTCCAGTTCGCGCAACGGCCCGGCAACGGCGGTTCGCAGCTGCGCGCCCTCGCTCGTCAGGCGCATGCCGCGCGGCGTTCTGGCGAACAGCGCGACGCCCAGTTCCTCCTCAAGCAAGCGCATCTGCCTGCTCAAGGCCGATTGCGCGATATTGAGAACCCCTGCCGCGCGGGTCAGCGAGGCATCTTCGGCGACCCGCACGAAGTAGCTCAGGCGGCGCATTTCCATATGACGACCTATCTCATTCTGCGATGACAGGAGCACGTAAATTGAAATGGATGCATGGGTACAGCCATTTTATGTCCCCATGAAACAACACGAGGGGGAGCGGCCTGCCATGGCATTTACCGAGAAGTACGGCCCTTGGGCGCTGATCGCCGGTGCATCCGAAGGAACCGGAGCGGCTTTCGCTCGCGAACTGGCGGCGCGCGGTTTCAACCTGGTGCTGATCGCCCGAAGGCGCGCGCCGCTTGAGGCGCTTGCCCATGAATTGGCGGCGACCCACGGCATCGAATGCACCGCCGAAACGATCGATCTGGCCTCCGACAGTGCCGCCGAACAGCTCAAGACTGTCAGCGCAGGGCGGGAAATCGGCCTGTTCGTCAGCAATGCCGGTGCCGATCCCAACAGTTCCAGCTTTCTCTCGAACGATCCGCAGGCCTGGCTCGATCTCGTGAAGCGCAATGTCGTGACGACGATGCTGGCCTGCCATCATTTCGCGGGGGCGATGAAGACCCGAAAGCGCGGAGGGATCATCCTGGTCGGCTCCGGGGCTTGCTACGGCGGCGCACGGGGGCTTGGCGTCTACTCCGGCACGAAAGCGTTCGACTTGTGCTTCGGGGAGGGCCTCTGGGCCGAATTGCGCGGGCACGGCGTCGATGTGCTGAACCTCTTGCTCGGCCGCACCGATACGCCGGAGCTGCGGCGCCTGCTGGAGAGCCGCGGCGCGCCCGTCCCCGGCGGCCTCGCCTCGCCCGAAGACGTCGCGCGGGTGGGGCTTGAGCGCTTGCCCCATGGCCCCGTCCATAACTGGGGGCTGGCCGATGACGAGCAGGGCTACGCGCCCCAATCGGCGGCAGCGCGGCGCGAGCGCATCCTGATGGTCGAGAAGGCCATGGCGGACATGGCCGGGAGCACACGAAATTGAGGTGTTCGGCATGACGGGGCGCAATGATATCCAGGCCCGCGACATTCAGGCCCTTCTGGACAAGCAGGCGATCACCGAACAGATCCATCGCTATTGCCGGGCCGTCGACCGGCTCGACATTCCGCTCGGGCATTCGGTCTGGCACGTGGATGCGACGGCCGAATACGGCGGCGGCTATTACAGCGGGCGCGGGCGGGATGTGATCGACAGGATCTGCGCCGATCACCGCAAACTGCTACGCCATTCGCACCAGATCGCGAACATCCTGATCGAACTGCGCGGCGACACCGCCGGCAGCGAGTCCTACGTCACCGCCACGCTTCAAGGCCTGCGCGGAGAGACGCCGTTCCAGATCACGACCTGCTCCCGTTACGTCGATCGCTGGTCGCGCCGCGATGGCCGCTGGGCGCTGGATCACCGCATGGCCATTCGCGATTTCGACGAGATGCGCGACATAGGCGGCCTCTCCGCCGACCCGCTGTCCCGGCGCGATGCAAAGGACCCTTCCTACGCGGTGCTCCGCGCGCAGCCCTGATCCGAAAGGCCCCGTCCCATGCGAGCCGCTTACATCCAGAACGGCCTGGTCCGCCTTGGCGACATGCCCGACCCCGTCCCCGGCAAAGGCCAGGCCCTGGTGCGAACGCATAGCTGCGGAATGTGTGCGTCCGACGCACACTTCCTCCACGCCGGCGAGACGATCATCGCCCTGTCCCGGTCGCACGGCGGGCCTTACGCCGGTCTCGATTTCGCGCGGCCCTTCGTGCCCGGGCACGAATATGTCGGCGAAGTCATCGATTACGGTCCCGGCAGTGCATGCAAGGTGAAGCCCGGGCGGAAGGTCACCTCCATCCCGATCATGCGGCAGTCGGGCGCCCATGCCATCGTCGGCTTCAGCCACGACTGCCCGGGCGGTTTCGGAGAATACATGCTCCTCGATGAGGACATGATGCTGGAAGTGCCGTCCGATCTGGACGACGATCTTGCGGCCCTCACCGAACCGCTCGCCGTGGGGTTGGAGCATGCGCGGCGCGGGCGGCCGACAAAGGAGGATGTCGTCCTGGTGCTGGGCTGCGGGGCGATCGGCCTGGGCGTCATCGCCGGGCTGGAGCTTCTGGGCATCGCGCCGGTCGTTGCCGCCGACTTCCATCAGGATCGCCGCGACCTTGCCATCGCCATGGGCGCGGAAATCGCCGTCGATCCGCGCGAGATCTCTCCTTATGCGCCGCTGCCGGATCTTGGCGGCCGGCGCGTGAACCTGGTCTACGAGAACGTCGGCATGCCGGGCATGCTGCAGCAGATCATCTCTTCCGTCGGGTTCGATGCGCGCATCGTCATGGGCGGCTACTGCATGGAGCCGGAACAGCTGCTGGTCTTCGCGGCCCAGAACAAGCGGCTCAACATCCAGTTCGCAGGGGGTGAGGAGCCGCAGGACATGCAGCTTGCCCTGCGCGCGATCGCCGATGGACGCATCGATGTGCGTCCCTGGCTTGGAGAACGGATCGGCATCGCCGGAGTGGCGCAGGCCATGGCGGACATGTCCGGCCCATCGGCACCGATCCGCACCATCGTCGATCCGCGCCTTACGCAGGGTTGAAGGGCCACAGTCGCAGCCGCCCCGCGAGCGCCCGCGGCACCCCCGCCAGATCATCGAATGAACAGATTTTCGTCATTATTAATGATGGAACTGGATCGGTGCAAAATTACAGCCGGTCTGACATCCAATATATTCGGGATCTCTATGGCACTGAACGAATTTATTGAGTTAGATAGGTGGTCTTCAACGACCGCAATCGAAGTCATATTGGATCATATCCATCTTCGGTGGTCCTGATAGGATTGAAGGCCATGAATGTGATTAACAACAATCGCTTGCGCCGTTCCTTAATGATCTTTGCCATGATGGGCTCTATTCTTCCTGTCGCCTCTGCCCATGCGGCAACACAGGGCGCGCTGGGAACGACATCCACCGGCACCGTCACCATCAACGCCACCATCGCGGGGCTGGTGCAGATCTCGAACCTGACCGACATCACATTCAGCGCGCTGACGGGTGCCGCCGACGCGCAGCAGACCGAAAACGTCTGCGTGTGGAGCAATACCTCCAGCAAGAGCTATACGATCAGGGCCACCGGCAATGGCACGACTGGCGCCTTCACACTCGCCAGCGGCACTAACGCGCCCGTGCCCTACACCGTCGCCTGGGCCAATTCGGCTAGCGCAACTTCGGGCACCGGGCTGACGACCAATGTCGCCTCCGCCGCCTTCACCAGCACGGCGGTCACCCCGCTCTGCGCCGCCGGCGCCAGCCCGACCGCGAAGCTCTTCGTGACCATCCTTGCCACCGACCAGAACTCCATGATCGCGAATGCGGCTTACACCGGGGTACTGACCCTGCTGGTGACGCCGCAGTAAGGCGCGCTCACCAGGGCCTGCCGCTTCGGCACATCGGGTCCCGCCCGATGCGGAAGCGGCAGCGGCCTCTCCAAGGGAAGGACCGTTCATGGCTTCGTCGATGGGGCGGGCGGCAGGCTGCGCTCTTGCGCTGACCGGCCTGCTCCTGCCTGTCTCCCAGGTGCAGGCGCAGCAATTCCAGATCAATGCGCTGAGCGATGTCTCCTTCGGCACGCTTTCGTCCCTGACGGCCAGCCAGACGAGATCGCAGACGGTGTGCGTCTATGCCAGCCTTTCGCGATATACGATCAGGGCCACCGGATCGGGCGCGAGCAATGCCTTCACGCTGGCAAATACCGCCAATGGCGCGGCCCTGCTGGCCTATACCGTGCAATGGTCCTTTTCCGGAGGGCAGACGAGCGGCATGGCCATGACATCCGGCCAGCCCCTCACCTCGCCCAACGGGATCAACATTCTCTGTTCGCTGGGCGGCCTGCTGGCGAGCAGTGCCAGTCTCATCGTCTCCCTGCCCGCCGCCAGTCTGAGTGCCGCCCAGGCCGGAACCTATACCGGAACGCTGACGCTCATGGTGTCGCCGAACTGACCGGCGGGGCATGGCGCGGGCACGCTTTCTCGTCGCTCTGGGCGGCATGGCCATCACCGGCGCGGGAGCGATCGCAAGCCCGGCCGCGGCCGCCCCCGCCCTCAAGGTGGACGCGCCGCCCGGCTTCGAGGACCTGACCGGTCCGCAGCAGGTGGTGCTCGATGTCTACATGGGCGGCGTGCGGATAGGCGAGGCCGTGGCGGTGGTGCAGCCCGGCCATTTCCGCTTCGTGGACGCGCAGAAGCTGGTGGAGAGCCTGCCCGACATCAGCGACCGCCCCCGGCTGACGGCCGCCCTTGGCGCGCCCGACCTCGATCCCCATCCCGAGGCGATCTGCCCGGTGGAGAGTTCCAGCCCCTGCCCCCGGCCCAAGCCGGACGTCGTTGCCATCGTCTTCGATCCGGCGCGCTACCGGGTGGATATCATCGTCGCCCCGCGCTTCCTCTCGGTTCAGGCGGCGGTGCGGATGCAGAACCTGCCGCCCCCCGCCGACACGCCCGCGCTGGTCAACTTCATATCGGGAACGATCACCGGCGCGCGCGGGCAAGCGGCCGAGTATTACCTTCAGGACACCGCCGTCATCGGGATCGGCACGGGCCGCATCCGCGCCAGTTTCCAGCAGGCGAGCTATTCCGGGTTCCAGACCGACACGCTGGCCGGCGAACTCGACCGTCCCGGACTACGCTATACCGCGGGCGCCTTCTGGATTCCGGGAGACACCCTGCTGGACCGCGTCAAGATGGTCGGCCTCGGCCTCGCCACGCAGTTCAACACCAGGCTGGATCGCGACCAGCTGATGGGCAGCCCGCTGATCCTGTTCCTCGATCAGCGCGCGCGGGTGGATATTCTGGTGAACGGGCGCATCATGGCATCGCAGATGTACGATGCGGGGAACCAGGCCCTCGATACGTCCGCACTGCCGGAAGGCTCTTACACGGTGATCCTGCGGATTACCTCGGCTTCGGGCGCGACGCGCGACGAGCAGCGCTTCTTCTCGCGCAGCAGCACCTTGCCGATGACGGGGCATGACGCGTTCTTCCTTTATGCGGGCGCGCTGGTGCGCAACAACCGGGGCCTGATCGGAGACATCACCCATACACCGCTGTTCCAAGGAGGCTGGGCGCGGCGCATCTCGCCCGCTCTGGCCGTCAACCTGGGCGTGATCGGCACTGACAAGCGCCAATGGGGCGCGGCGGGCGCCACGGTGCTCCAGGGCGACTGGCAACTGGACGCTTCGGTCCATGTCTCGAACAGCGGCGGCCTGGGGCTCTACGGCCACATTTCGCGCACAAGCGCGGGGCGGCTCAGTCTCGACCTCGACGCCCGCCATATCGCGAACCCGGGCGGAGGGCCGCTGCTGGCGACCACCGACCTGGTCCTGCCGGCACCGGGCGGCCTTGAATATGCCCCTTATTCGGGCGCCTACACCCAGTTCAGCGGCGCGGTGGGCTATCGCATCGGGCAAGGGCGGCTGTCCCTTGTCGGCACCTACCGCCGGCAGGAAGCCAGCCGCGACTATTCGCTTGGCCCGGCCCTCTATCTCCCGCTGAAGCGCTGGCGCTCGGCATCGCTCGATTTCAACGGGAACTACACCTTCACGAGCCTGGGGCGGCAGGCCTACTTCGGGTTGAACCTGATCGTCACCCGCCCCCGCACCAGCTACACGGTGACCGGCGCCGGCCAGGTCGGTCCGGGCAACGAGGGCCTGCGCGACGAGCTACAGGGCGGCATCAACGTCTCGCGCCGGTTCGACGACGTGGCGGGCGCGGAAGTCCAGGCCGACGGCGGCGTGCAGCACGCCAACGGCCTTACTTACGCCCAGGCGCAAGTCCAGGCGCGCAGCGATGTGGGCGGGGGTAACGTCAATCTGGTCCAGCCCTTCTCCGGCGGCGCAACCCAGTACGCCGCATCGCTGAACACGGCGCTGATCGTGGGCCAGGGCGGCGTCCGCTTCAACGAAGGCAGGAACGGCGATGCCATGGTGGTCGTCCACATCGACGACGGCGATGCCGACGCCTTCTTCGAGGTGCTGGTGGACAACCGGGTGATGGGAACCGCGCGCGGCGGCAAGGACCTCACCGTGACGCTGCCCTCCTATCGCGCCTATGCCGTGCGCGTTCGTGCCAAGGGCCAGGTTCTCAGCGATTACGACGCGAAGGCGCGGCAAGTGAGCCTCTACCCCGGCAATGTCGTTCAACTCGTCTGGCGCGCAAGGCCGGTCGCGGCAGTGTTCGGGCGACTGGTGCGCGCCGACGGCCAGCCGATCGTCCAGGCCGAGATCGCCGCCGGCGGCGACCTGGCCCAAAGCGACGAGCGGGGCCATTTCCTTATCCAGACCAGCCGGGGCGCGACCTTGATCGTCCGCAGCCGCGACGGCTCGGTCTGCAAGGTCGCCCTGGACGCCCTCGATCCCGTCGACGGCTATGCCGCCGTGGGCGACCTCATCTGCCAGCCGGTCGCGCGGCTGGCCGCCGATTCCGATTCTCCGCCCAGCCAAACCAAGGTCGAACCATGATGATGCCTGCTCCCAGCCTTTCGCAACCGCAGTTGCTGCGCCGCATCGCGATCCGGGCCGCCCTGCCCCTTGCCGCCATGGCCGGCGCGGTTCCCGCAGAGGCGGGCATCGCCTTGAGCAAGGTGATCGTGGACCTGCCCGCCGACACCCCGCCGCGCGACGACATAGAAGTGAGCAACGACAGCAACGAGCGCCAATATGTCCTGGCCGAGCCTGCCGTGATCCAGGCTCCGGGCACGCCCCAGGAAAAGCGCGTGGATTCCGCCGACCCTGCCGTGACGGGCCTGCTGGTCACGCCGCAGAAACTGGTGCTGGAACCCGGCGAGCGCAAGCTGGTGCGGGTAGCGCTGGTGGCGCCGCGCGGCAGGGACGAGCGGGTCTATCGCCTGGCGATCAAGCCGGTGGCGGGATCGATATCGGCAGAACAGAGCGCGCTGAAGGTTTTCATCGGCTACGACGTGCTGATTATCGTCCGCCCGGCAGTGGCCACCGGCAAAGTCACGGCCACGCGAACGGCCAGGGCGATCACGTTCCACAATGGCTCGAATGCCAGCGTGGAGATGTCCGAAGGCCGGCAATGCGACGCGGCGGGCAGGAACTGCGCATCGCTGCCTGCCATGCGCCTCTACGCGAACGCCGACTGGACCGTCCCCATAGAGCGCGACACCCCGGTGGAATACCGGCTCCAGACCGGCAAATCGTCGACGACCGACAAGTTCTGAACCACCGCTGCCGTTCTCCCCGCAGCGGCGGCTGTCGGCCTTTGCGGATACGGAAATGGCGGCCCCGAGGGACCGCCATTCCTTGCGCTTCGTCCGGTTGGCTCAGAAGCGAACCTTGGCGCCCATCGTGAAGTAGCGGCCGATGGTGTCGTAGTGGATCGCGCCGTACGTGGTCAGCGGCGGATCGCGGTCGAACAGGTTGTTGACGTTGGCGAAGATCGTGAACTTGTCGACGTTCACTTGCGCGCCAAGATCCACGTAGACGCGGGCCGAGATGTCGTTGTTGGCGATGTCCAGCGCATGGTTGAACTTGCCGCCGCCGACATAGCGCACGCGGGTGTCGAGCGAGAAGGTATCGCTCGTGTACGTGACGATGCCGCTGGCGCGCCAGTGCGGCGTGCCGAAGCTGACGTTGTCGCCCACGTCACCCGCGCGGTCCACGGTGGTGGTGCCATCGTTGATGAGCACCTTGGGCACGTAAGTCGCCAGGCCGCGCAGGCGCAGGTTGCCGCCCAGGTTGGACGCGATCGTGCTCATCGGGAACTGGTACGTGGCCTCGATGTCCACGCCCTTGGTCTTGTACTCCGCCAGGTTGATGTAGGTCGTGTAGATCGTGGTCGGCGCACCGGAGCTGTCGCGCACGATCTGGCTGCAGAGCGAGGTGTTGCCGTTGTTGCATCCCGTGACGATGTCCTGCGCGCCCAGCGAGGTGATCGCATCGCGCAGCTTGATGTCGTAGTAATCGACCGAGAGGTTGAAGCCGCGCAGGAAGGTGGGCGTGAACACCGCGCCCAGGGTCAGCGTGCTGCCGATCTCGGGCTTCAGGTTCGCATTGCCGCCGCCGAAGCGAGTGACCGAATAGGTGTTGCCGTTCTCCGCCACGGTCGAGAAGCTGGTCGTGGTGGTGGTGAACAGTTCGCTGAGGCTGCCCGAACGGATGTCGCGCGAACGCGAGACGCGCAGCAGCAGGTTGTCGAAGATGCGGTCGGTCAGGCCCAGCTTCCACGACCAGATGCCGCCGCTGGTGCTGTAGTGGCTGTAGCGGGCGGCGCCGTTGACGTCGATCTTGCTGAAGGGCTTGTCGAGCAGCGGCACGGCCACTTCGCCGAAGGCTTCCTGCACATTGAACCCGCCATTGAGCGGCGAGAAGTTGAAGCGGCTGAAGCCCTTGGCGGCCGAGACGGCGTCAAGGCCGCTGGTCACCTGTTCCTCCCAGCGTGCCTCGGCGCCGACCGCGATCGAGACCGGGCCTGCCCAGGTCGAGAACGGATCGCCGCGCAGGCTGGCGCCGGTCGTGTCCAGCTTGGTGGTGTAGACCGCGCGCGCATCGTTGCCGAACACATAGTCGACCGCCGCCTGGCTGGCAGTGCCGGTGCCCAGGATATTGAGCGGGGCGCAGGCGGTGGTGGGATCGGTCAGCGCCACGCGGCAGACGATGTTGCCGCTGGAATCGGTCACCGCGTCCAGCGCATTGGTCAGGTTCGCGCCGGTGATCTGGTTGTGGTAGCTCTGCATGTTGCGCATTTCGCCGTGGCTGTAATAGGCGCTGTAGCGCCACTTGCCGTCGGCAAAGCTGCCGTCCACGCCGATCGCGCCTTCCACGTTCTGGCGGTAGTAGTCGAAGGTGCGGTAGCCGTAGTCCTCGAACACGCGGCCGACCTTCAGGCTGGTTTCGCCCGCGGCGGCAAGCTGGCTTCGGATCGTGTCCGACACGTAGGGATTGCTGGCCGAGATCGTGTAAGTGCCGCTTTCCGCGTAGAACGGATAGCTGGCCCAGATGCGGCTGTAGCTGCCGTCTGCCCAGAACGTCGCGTCGCCCACTTCGAAGCTGGCGCGGGCGTAGGAATTCACGCGCTGGTAGGGATTGGTGAGGGCGTATTCGTCATTGGTGGCAACGCCTTCGCCGCCGACCATGGTGGTGCCGCTGATCTGGCTGCCATACTGGAAGGCGCGCAAGCTGCCGTCCGCATTGAAGGTCTGGCCCTTCAGCGTGCCCGAAGTGATCAGGCCGCCGAGGCTGGTGTTGGAGGCGTTGACGTCGCGCACCAGGACATAGTCGTGATCGCCGCCCACGGGCGAAAACAGGTTCGAGCTGCCGACGTTCTTGCGCGAATTGCGGTCGAGGATGCCTTCGTCGTTCTGGTATTCGGCGCCGAACATGAAGTGGCCGCGGCCGTCCGCGAACTTGGTGCCGAACGTGCCGTCGAAGCTGTAGCGATAGCCGTCGCCGCGCGTGGAGATGCCGTTCTGCGCGCCGATGGTCAGGCCCTCAAGCTCGTCGTCGAGGATGATGTTGACCACGCCGCCGATGGCGCCCGAACCCCATGCCGCCGACGCGCCGCCGGTGACGACGTCCACACGCTTCACCAGGCCCTGCGGAATGGTGTTGAGGTCGGCCGCGCCGGTGAAGCGGCGGTTGTTGAGCAAGGTCAGCGTGCGGGTCACGCCCAGGCCGCGAAGGTCCATGGCAGAAGCGCTGGAATTGGTGTTGGCCACCGTGCTGGCAGGCGTCTGCGTGGCGCGAAACTGCGGAAGGTCGTTCAGCACTTGTGCCAGGCTGGGCCGGGCGCCCAGGCGCAGCTCGGTTTCGCCGACGACCGTGGTCGGCGTCGGCGCGTCGAAGCCCTTGCGGTCGATGCGCGATCCCGAGACGACGATGTCGGGGCCGCTTTCTTCGGCGGCGCCGACGGGCGCGGTATCCTGCGCCATCGCCGGCTGGGCAAAGGCCATGGTCAGGCCGAGGGCGGCGGTGCCGCCGCTTAGCAACTGGCGAAACTTCCGGTTGGTATCACGCATTTTCTTGGACCCCTTTTTGAGATTATCCGGCCGCCCCTGAGCGGCTTCTTTTTTGGTGAGTTTTCTGGGAACGGGCTCAGCCGTCGGTGCGGCGGAACTCGACATCGTAGGCACGGCTTTCGCCGAAGCGCAGGCTGGTGACCTTGCCGCCGGCATCGCGCCTGAACTTGACGGTCATGGATGAGGACTGCGGCAGCGCGTCGCCGGTGAAGACATCGGCATAAGCCGCGGTCAGCGGACGGCCCGACCAGCGCGGGCCGTCATAGACCAGCGTATCGCCCTGCTGGCGGAAAGTCAGGCAGCCGCCGGTATCGACGCCGCAGAAACGGCCTGCGTAGTCCTTGGGATCGAAGGCGGAGACCTGCTCGACCTTGCGGTAGGCGATGCGCTCGCCCTCCCGGTTTTCGCGCACGAGGCCGCTCTTCGAGAAAGCAAACACGTCCTCGCGCAGGGCCCAGCGGCCGGGGCCTACCGGCTCCAGCGCGCGGCCGTCGGCCGTGAGCTGGCCTTGCGCATCGGCGGCGAAGCGAACCGGGAAGCCGGTCATGCCGTCGGCATAGAGCCCGGTCGGCAGCGGGCCCTTCGGCGTGTAGGGCCTGGACTTGAAAGCGGGCAGGAAGACGTCCGCGACATCGCGGCCCAGCGTCGGCGTATCGGCATTGCCGCCGTTGCACAGGAGCGAGACAGCCAGCTTCTGCCTGGGATAACGCGCCATCCACGCGCGGTAGCCGCCGGTCGAACCGGAGTGGCTGACTTCCTGCTCGCCGTGATGGTCGAGGTTCACGACGGCCAAGGCATAGGCGATGCGGGTTCCGTCGTTCAGCCGGGTCGGCTGCTGCATGGCCTCGGTAAAGCCCGGGCCGAAGCGGTCGTCATCCAGCGCGGCCTGCCACTTGACCAGATCGTCCACCGTGGTGAGCAAGCCGCCGTTGCCGTAGGCGTCCTCGATCACCTGGTCGTTGCGATAGACGCCGTTCTCGAATTCGTAGGCGCCGGTGCGGCCGGGGACCACTTCGCCATGGTCGTCGCGCCAGCGGGTGTGGCTCATGCCCAGCGGCACGAAAATGCGGTCGTGCGTGAAGTCCGCCAGCGACTGGCCGCTGACGCGCTGGACGATGATGGCCAGCAGGTTGAAGTTGCTGTTGCTGTAGAGGTAGTGCGCGCCGGGGGCGAAGTTCAGCTGCTTCTGGCGGACCAGAATGTCCAGCATGTCCTTGTTGTCTGCCGTGCGGCTGTTGCGCGGCCAGCCTTCGATCGCGGCGACGGAACCCCAGTCGCGCAGGCCGCTGGTGTGGTGCAGCAAGTGGCGGATGGTGATCGGCGCGCCGTAGTCCGGCATTTCGGGAACGTACTTGCGGATGTCGTCGTCAAGCGAGAGCTTGCCTTCGCGCGCCAGCATCAGCGTGGCAGCGGCGGTGAACTGCTTGGAATCCGATCCCGCCTCATAGATGGAATCCTGCTTTGCCGGCACGCCGAGTTCCAGGCTGGCCATGCCGTAGACGCGCTGGGCAAGGATCTCGCTGCCGCGCGATACGGCAACCGCGCAGCCCGGCGTATCCTGATGTGCCCAGCGTGCGAAGATCGCGTCGACTTGCGCGATCTGGGCTTCGGTGGCCGCAGCGGGCGTGACCGGCGCAGGCGCCGCGTAAGCCGCGCCGGCCATTCCAATCGCAGTCATCGCGCCGGCAATCGGCGTCAGGCTCAACTTCATGTCGCAAGATCCCTTTTCGATCCCGCAACCCGCACTCCAGGGCCAATCGACCTCCGGCGCAGGCGGTGTTGCGTTCGATAGGGGCGCTAGACGGTCTCGCTGTCACGAACCTGACATGTGCGCCCAGCGTCAAGCTTTTGTGCAATCATTTGCAAGAACATGTCGCAAAGGCTTGGCATTTGTTATGCGTAGAGCCATGCATGGCGAAATTTCACATCCTTGGGGGAGGGAAACGGGTCGCTGTTCGGGGATTTTTTGATGCGTTTGCTGCTGGTTGAAGATGATGAGAGGCTGGCGCGCGGCGTCGCAGCCTCGCTGGAGGCTGCGGGCTTTTCGGTGGACCGCCTCGAAAACGGCGAGGATGCGCTGCAGATGGCCGGCGCAGAGCCCTATGCGGCGATCATCCTCGACCTCGGCCTGCCCGACCTCGACGGTCTGGACGTGCTCTCGCGCCTGCGCGCGCGGGGCGAGGTGACGCCGATCATCATCCTCACCGCCCGCGACATGGTGGACGATCGCATCAACGGCCTGGACCGCGGCGCGGACGACTACATGGCCAAGCCCTTCGACCCGCGCGAACTCGAATCGCGGATCCGGGCGCTGGTCCGGCGCAGTCAGGGCACGCCCGATCCGGTGCTCCGCATCGGTACGCTGGTGTTCGACCGGTCCAGCCGCACCGTCTCCCTCGACGACAGCGTGATCGACTTGCGCCGCCGCGAACTGGCCGTGCTGGAAACGCTGATGGGCCGCCCGGGCAAAGTCATCCCCAAGGAACGCCTTTCCGCCCAGGTCTTCGCCTTCGACGATGCGGTTACGCCCAATGCGCTGGAGGTCTACGTCGGCCGCCTTCGCCGCAAGCTCCAGCCCGCCGGCCCGGCGATCCGGACCGTGCGCGGGCTGGGCTACATGATCGAAGCGGCCTGAACCGCCGCCAGACGCACCGACGCCAGACCCCATGCTTCACGTTCGTTCCCCCCGCGCGCCGTCCCTTCGGGTGCGCCTGACCGGCGCGGTCATGCTGCCGCTCGCCGCGCTCGTGCTGTTCTTCGGCGTGGTGACGGTGCTGGTCACGCACAATACCGAGGCTGATACGGTCGACCGCGTGCTGGTCGGCTCGGTCCGCACGCTCAGCCTGGCTTACGACAGTCCGCCGCAGGACCGCGTGCGGCTGGTCCCCCTGGCGATCCACCTGCTCAAGCGCCGCGCCCGGCCGGTGGTGCATTACAGCGTCTATCGCGGCGCCAGGGCGATCGCGGGTGACGCCGCCCTGCTGCCGCCCGCGGACTATGCGCGCCAGTGGAACGGCGTGACCGATGCGCATGCCCCGGCCACCTTCTACAATGCCTACCGCGAGCACCGGCTGGTGCGGGGCTACCTGGAGCCGGCCGACGCGCAGGCCGTCACGCAGGCGGCCTATCTGCGCGACGGGACGCTGCGCGGAAAGCCGGTGCGGATCGCCACCGAGATCCGCCGCGCCGCGGGCGACGACGGCCTGATCGCCATCCAGATCGCGGACTATGTGGACGACCGCGCCGCCTTCGAGAAGAACTTCACCTTGCGCGTCTTCCTCGTGGGCCTTGCCGCGCTCGCCGTGACGGGGCTGCTGTTCTGGTGGGCGATCCACTGGGGCCTGCGCCCCCTGCTGGATATGACGCGGCAGGTCGAGCAGGCCCGGCAGGACGCATCGCCCTCCTTCCGGCTGCAGGCGTCGCAGACGGCGCCGGTGGAGATGCGGCCCTTCGTTGCCGCGTTCAACGGCTTGATGGCGCGGCTGGACCGGGCGGCGGATTCGCTGCGCCAGTTCACGTCGAACGCCTCTCACCAGATGCGCACCCCGCTTGCCGTCGCGCGCGTGCAGCTGGACGTGCTCGACCGCTACGGCCCGGAATCGCCGCAAGGGCAAGCCGCCCTTCAGGACATTCCCTATGCGATAGATTCACTGGAGCAATTGCTGCGCCAACTCATCGCGCTTGCCCGCAGCGAGGATCAGGAAGGCACGCTGCTCGAACCCTTCGACTTGTCGGAGGTGACGTCGTCGGTCACCGCGGATCGAGCCGCGCTGGCGCCGGCCAATATCGACATCAGCTATGAGGACGAGAGCGAGGGCGCCGTCACCGCCATCGGCGAGCCGCGCCTGGCTGCCGAACTGATCGGCAACCTGCTGGACAATGCGATTCGCTACAACCGGCCCGGCGGCGCGGTTTCGGTCCATCTCGGCCGGCGCGGGGAAAATGTCTTCGTGGAGATCGACGATACCGGGCCGGGCATTCCCGCCGAAGAACGCGAACGGGTCTGGGAACGCTTCTACCGCGTGCGGGGGCAGAGCCAGGCTTCCGGCACGGGCCTCGGCCTGCCGATCGCCCGGGCCCTGGCCGAGCGGCTCGGCGCGCGGGTGACGCTGGGCGACGGCCGCACCGGGCAAGGGCTCTGCGCCAGGGTGGAATTTTCCGCCGCGGCGGCCTGACCCGGTTCCCGACTTTGCGGGCGCGACAGGTTCGTGTCAGCCCAAGGCGATAACCCGGAAGGCCAGCCATTATCGGGCCAGTCCAAGGGGAATTCCGTCATGCCTATCCGCCACCGCGCCTTCCGCGCCCTGCTTGTCGCGGGCGCCGCTGCCTTCGCCGCCGTCGCAATGCCTGCGTTCGCGGAAGAAGAAGAGGAAGGCGGCGCGCTGCCGGCCGTCACGACCGTCCCCAGCTCGCCCATCGCCGGCGACTTCACTTTCGCGGCCGTCGGCGATCTCATCTACTTGCGCCCGATGCTGGCGACGCTGGAGCGGCAGTCGCCCGACATGCTCCGCCTCCTGCGCAGCGCCGACGTGACTTTCGGCAATTTCGAGACGACCGCGCTCGATCTCAAGACGTTCAAGGGATCGCCGCAAGCCGAATCCGGCGGCACCTGGATGCTCGCGGACCCCAGAGTGCCGGCGGACGTGGCCGGCATGGGCATCGATATCGTCGGCCACGCCAACAACCATGCCACCGACTGGGGCGTGGAAGGCATGATCGATACGCTGGACCTGCTGGACAAGGCGCATGTCGTCCATGCCGGCACCGGCCGCTCGATGACCGCCGCGCGGGCGCCTGCCTACTTCGACGCCGGCCATGGCCGCATCGGTCTGGTTTCGGCGACCACCACGTTCACGCCGATGTCGCCAGCCGCCGATCCGCTGGGCCAGGTACCGGGACGCGGCGGCGCCAATACGATCCGCAGCACCGAAGTGGGGCTGGTGTCGCAGACCGACCTTGCCGTGATCGCTCGCCTGGCAGGAACGATGGACGGCGCGCCGGTGAAGATGAAGGGCCGCGAATACCGCCTCGCCGCCGATGCCGTCTCGCCGATGAAGATCGAGTACGACCTCAACCCGAAGGACGTGGCCGGAAACCTGCTGGCGGTCCGGCAGGCCAAGGAGAACGGCAACTTCGCGGTGTTCTCCCTGCACAACCATGAACCCGGCAACGCCAGCAAGACACCTGCCGGGTTCGCGCAAGGGCTGGCTCATCAGGCCATCGATGCCGGCGCGGATGTCTATGTCGGCCACGGTCCGCACCAGCTGCGCGGGATCGAGATCTACAAGGGCAAGCCGATCTTCTACTCGCTCGGCAACTTTGCGATGATGAACAACTCGCTCGATGACGTGCCGGCCGACATGTACGACCAGTTCGGCGTCACCCCCGGCACCGTCACGACGCCAGAACTTCTGGCCGCGCGCAACGCCAAGGAATTCTCCGACCCCAACCTCTACGAGACGGTGATCGCCACTTCCCGCTACCACGACGGCCAGCTTGCCGAAGTGCGGCTCTACCCCGTCGACCTCGGCGTGAACGCCAGCGGCGCCGGGCGCGGTGTGCCGCACATGGCCGATGCGGCGACCGGCGCCCGCATCCTTGCCCGGCTGCAGACGCTCTCGCAGCCCTACGGCACGAAAATCGTCATCGAGCGCGGCGTCGGTGTAATCCGGGTCGGCGCCTCGAACTGATCCCCGCATCGCCGAGGCGGGCTCCATGCGCTCTCATGCGTCATGGGGCCGCCTCGGCGCAGTTGGTCTTTCATTTGGGCGTGAGAAAGCCCTGCATGGCCAGCCACGCGGTGAACTCATCCATCACCAGCGTCGTCGTGGTATTCGGCTTGCCGAGCCCGAACCCGTGGCTTCCCTGCTGATAGCCGTGAATTTCGACGGGCCGCTTCGCCGCCTGCCATGCCTGGGCAATGGGGAAGCCCATTGCAGGGAACAGAGGATCGTCCAGGGCGATCGCATCGAACAGGGGCGGTGCATCTGCAGGCACCTCGATCCTGGCCTGCGGGCCATAGATGTACCCGAAGAACGCCGGACGTTCGCCCACCCTGGCGGCGAGCACGGTCTGCAGCGAAGTCATCGCGCCGGCCGAAAACCCGATCATGCCCACCCTTGCAGGATCGACGCGCCACTTCGCGGCATTGTCCCGCACCATCTTCAGCGCGGCGAGGCCGTCCTCGGTGGCCTTGGGATTGCCGAGCACGGGCATCTTAGCAGGGTCCGGCATCCCCTCGCTCATCTTCTTCCAGACATATCTGCCGGCCTCCTGCTCGTCCTTCGGCGTCGGGAGCAGCCGATACTTGAGGACGAAGGCCGCGATGCCGCGATCGGCAAGAGCCTTGGCAACGTCCCAGCCCTCGTGAGACATGGAGAGCGCCATGAATGCACCGCCCGGTGCGACGATGACGGCAGCGCCCGTCGCCTTGGCCGGATCGGGAAGCACCGGGGTGAGCGTCGGCCGCGTGACATTGCGGACCGAATAGTCCTTCCCGAAATAGCGGGCCCAGACTTCGGTGCCGGTCGAACCCGGGGTCTTGGCGCCGTAGAGCGGGATGGCGCCCGGCTCTGCCGGTGCCTGGGCCGGCGCGGGTGCGGGATAATCCGCCGGCTGCGCATGAAGGCCCTGCGAAACCAGCATGCTCACGGCCGCGAGCATGCGAAAAGCGTTCCTTGCCGGCATCGGCCTCTCTCCCCTCTGTTCTGTCTTGCCGTTCGGATGACATGCACCGCAGACAGGGTCAAATAGCCAGATTTTGCGATGCCATAGCCCCTTCCTATAGGAGTGCCGCGCGCCCTTCGCGCGCTTCGTCCAGCCATCGCCTGCCTGCCGGGACGCGGCGAATTGCCCCGTTGCGAGCAAGCGCCTGCAGGCGCCGATGTCCCCTGCCCCGCCAAAGGCCAGCGATTATCGATGGATCGGCCCGAAAACTTGTCCTAGGAAGACGGCTATGTCGCAAGTGTTCGATCGCCAGAATGCCAGGATCAGCGGTTCGGGCACCAGAACCATGCTTTTCGCCCATGGGTTCGGCTGCGACCAGAACATGTGGCGCTTCGTCGCCCCCGCCTTCGAAGACGATTACCGGGTGGTCCTGTTCGACCATATCGGCTTCGGCGGCTCCGACCTTTCGGCCTATGACCAGCGGCACCGCGAGCTTTCGGGCTATGCGGACGATGTTATCGCGCTGGCGCGCGCGGCCGGAGTCGAGAACGGCATCTTCGTCGGCCATTCGGTCAGCGCGATGATCGGCATCATCGCGGCCCAGCGCGCGCCTGAACTGTTCGACACCCTGGTCCTGGTCGGTCCTTCGCCGCGGTACATCGATGACGGCGATTACGTCGGCGGGTTCGCCGAGCACCAGATCGCCGAATTGCTGGAATTTCTCGACAGCAACCATCTCGGATGGTCGCAGGCGATGGCCCCCACGATCATGGGCAATCCGGACCGGCCGGAACTGGGGCAGGAGCTTACCGACAGTTTCTGCCGCACCGATCCGGCCATCGCGAAGCAGTTCGCCCGCACGACCTTCCTGTCCGACAATCGCGAAGACCTTGCGAACGTGAAGGCCCGAACCCTGATCCTGCAATGCCGCGACGACGTGATCGCGCCCTTGAGCGTGGGCGAATTCGTCCATGACGCGATTCCCGGCAGTGAACTCGTGATCCTCGAAGCCACGGGGCATTGCCCGAACCTGAGCGCCCCTGAAGAGACGATCGCAGCGATCAAGAGCTTCCTTTGAGCGGAGAAGAACGAACCGCCGTCGAGGGTCAGGCCGGGCTGGACGATCTCGAAGACCTGTTCGAGAACGCCCCCTGCGGCTACATCTCCGCCGACAAGGACGGCCGCATCCTGCGGGCGAACAAGACATTGGCGGACTGGATCGGAACCGTGCCCTCGGCGCTGAGGGGCAAGCGTCTCTCCGATCTGCTGACGATGGGCGGCAAGATTTTCTACGAAACCCATTTCGCCCCGCTTCTGCGGATGCAGGGATCGTTCACCGAAGTCGCGCTGGACCTGGCCTGCGCGGGCGGAGATAAACTGCCCGTCCTCATCAATGCCGCCGAGCGCCGCGATGCCGACGGCAATCCCCTGTTCGTGCGGATCACGATCTCCAACGCCGTCGAGCGCCGCCGCTACGAACAGAACCTGCGCACGGCGCGGGCGGCGGCGGAAGCGGACGCGCGTGAAGAGAAAGCCGCCTCCGATTTTCGCGAGCAGTTCATCGCGGTTCTGGGTCACGATTTGCGCAACCCCCTCGCCTCGCTGACGAGCGGGCTGCGCATGCTCGAAAAAGAGCCGATCAGCCCGCGCGGCCGCAAAGTCCTGGGCCTGATGGACGGCAGCATCTCGCGCGCATCGGCGCTGATCAACAACGTCATGGACTTCGCGAAGGCCCGGCTCGGGGACGGGATCGGCATCGTTCCCGACAAGGATACGGACATTTCACCGGTCCTCCACCAGGTCGTTGCCGAAATGCGGTCCATTGCCGGCCCGCGCGTGATCGAGGCCCTGATCGAGATCGACGCCCCCGTCGAAGCCGATCGCGGCCGCCTTGGCCAGCTGGTTTCGAACCTGCTTGGCAATGCGCTCACGCACGGCGCCGCGGATCGACCGGTTCGCCTCGGCGCCTTCACGCGGGACGGGATCTTCGAACTCTGGGTGGTGAACGGCGGCGATCCGATCCCGGCGGAAACCATGAGCCGCCTGTTCGAACCCTTCGTGCGCGGGCCCGGCAGATCCAGTCAGAGCGGCCTGGGCCTCGGCCTTCACATCGCGCTTGAAATCGCGCGGTCCCACGGCGGTGAACTCACGGCCGCGTCGGACGCCGTCGAAACCCGCTTCACTTTGCGCATGCCCTGCCGCCAGCCGGCGAAACGCCCGGACCTCTGACAGGCGCCCGAGCCGTCAGCGCCGGGGGCTTACCGTAACGATCGCGCGCCGGTAGCTGGTGAGCGCAGGTGCCCCCTTGTCGCGGGCTTCGAGGATGACGTGGAAGCGGGTTGTCTCGCTCACGTCGGGCACCACGAAACGGGTTTCGATGGAGTCTCCGCGTTGGAGTTCGACACGCGGGTTACGGTTGACCGCCTCGGACTCGCGGTACTGCCACCAGCCATAGTCCACCGTATCGCCGTCGGGATCGCGCGATCCTGCCGCGGAAAGACGCACCGTCTCGCCGGGCCGGGCGGCAATCTCCACCGGCGCGGTGCCGCCGGCGCCGTTCAGCACGAGCGTGGGGGCATGGTTGGCGCCCTTGAATGCGGACTGCAGAGTCCACTGGATGCGCGCGGCGAAATCGTTCTGGAAAGCCTCGCGCCAGCGCCAGATCGTCGCCTTGTTGGTCTGCCGGGGCTTGCCGTCGATCCCGGTGACGAGATCGCTGGTGTCGGTCCAGATGCCGTCCCACTCGGAGACCTTGCCGTAGCGCCCGCCCCAGCTTCCATAGTCGGGATGCTCGGGATCGCCGAGGCCGTTGGGGATCAGGTAGAGGAAGCTCGGCGTGTCTCCCTCCATGATGAATTCGTAGTTCGGATAAAGCGAACCCAGCGGGCCGATCTGCACGTTCTCGCGCAGCCATTCCTTCGATACGGTCGTGAAGTCCGGGCCGTCGAAGTAGTACATCCGGTCGCCCGAGATGCCGCCCCAGGTCGACAGGTTGTAGTGCCGATGCGCGGTCAGGCTGACGATCCAGAACACGTCCGGGAACTGCCGCCGCACCCAGGGCCCGGCGTTGTCCTGATCGGAGATCGAGTAGACGCGCAGCCTGGCCGCGAGCCTGGCCACCTCGTCCGCCGGGCGCGTTTCGCGCAGCGACCACAGCGCCTGCGCCAGATCCACCGCCCCGCCCCAGACGCAGATCCACAGCGGCCGGGGATCGGGGCTTTCCAGCGCGGCGACGATGGCGCGCGAGCCTTCGGTGTCCTTGCCCGCACCCACGCCCGTCATGCCGTATTCGGGCCGTCCGGGCTTCACTTTCGCGCGAAGGTCCGCAGCGGAGGGCCAGCCTCTGGCGTGAGCACGCAAGTTGGGGAGAACGGCTTCGTAAGCGTCGATGCGCCGCAGGATCTGCTCGGGGTGGACCGAATCCTTGAGATGCCGCGATGTGGAAGGGATCAGCGCCTCGACATCGAATTCATTGGTGTAGAGCAGGAACCGCACCATCGATTCCATGTCGTCCGGGTCCGATCCCACGTCGGTCAGGACGATCACGCGCGGCTTGGTGGCGGCGGTCTGCACGGCCGCCGCCGCCTCTGCCGGCGCTGTCCATCCCGGCGCCGTCCATCCCGGCAGGGCCAGTGCAAGCAGGGCCGGAGCCAGGCGCTTCATCAACATGCATGTTCCCCGGATGCGCGAAGGACCGGGAGCGACAGGCGCCCCCGGTCCACCACGGATGGTCGTCAGAATCGGACGCGGACACCGCCCGAGAAGCGGCGACCGGTCTTGCGGTACTCCTTGGTGCGATCGGTGCTGACGGAGTAGATGAACTCCTTGGCATCGTTAAGGTTGAGCGCATCCGCGAAGACGGTGAACTGCGGCGTCACTTCGTAGGACAGGCCCGCGTCAAGCTGGCCATAGGCGTCGAAATACTCCGGCTCGCCGTTACGGCCCGAGGCCACCTGCAGGAAGTTGTCGCGCCAGGTATAGGCGAGGCGGGCCTGCACGCCGTACTTCTCGTAGAAGCCGACGAGGCTGTAGGAGGTCTTGGAAAGCCCCTCCAGCCCGTAGGAGACGCCCGCCACCTGGTTCGTGTAGTTCGCGTTCGACTTGGTGTAGTTGAAGCTGGTCTGCACGCCGAGGCCGTCGAAAGGCGAAGGCAGGGTGGTGAAGGCCTGGCGATAGCCGAGTTCGAAGCCCTTTACGGTCGCGCCCTTGCCGTTGTCGGGCACGGTCACCTGGAACGTCACCTGGTCTACCAGCTGCGGCGTGGTCACCAGCGTCACGAACGAGTCGATCTTCTTGTAGAACACGGCCGCGGACAGCAGCGCGTTGCCGGTGAAGTACCACTCGATGTCGGCCTCCACCTGCTTGGCCCGGAACGGCTTGAGGTCGGGATTGCCGCGGCTGATCGTCTCGTTGCCGGGGTTCGTCTGGATCGACTGGCGCGGCGAGAGGTCGGTCAGCGTCGGGCGCGTCATCACCTTGGAGGCCGAGAGGCGCAGGATCAGTTCGTTGGTCGCCTCCAGCTTGATGTTCACCGAGGGCAGCCAGTCATGGTACTTGCCCTCGAAGCCGACCGGCACGATGGGCGAAACGACGATGATGTTCTGCCCCTGCCCATTGGGCTGGGCGCTGAGGACCGTGCGCGATGCGCCGGTCGAGGTGTAGGTCGTGCCTTCGTAGCGCACGCCGGCGTTGATGGTCAGCGGCATCGACCCGAGGTCGGTCGTGAAGTTGGCCATGAAATAGCCGATCTTCACCTTCTCATCGACGACCGAGGAGGCCGAAGGCGAGAATACGGCCGGGTTGAACGCCTTCCCGTCCGCGGCCGCGAACTGGTCGATCACGCCCACGAGCTGCTGCGGGCTGTAGATCACCCAGTCGCGGACGATGTTGCTGGGGCCGCTGCCCTGGAAGAAGTTGCGGTTGGTCGGGCTGAACAGCGAAGCCGGCAGGACGCGGTCGGAGCCGCAATAGGCGCACTGCTCGCCGAAGGGCATCTCGTCGCCCGTCAGCGTCTTGGTGCGCCGCGAATACATGGCGCCCGCGAAGAGCGAAAGGTTGGACGTGGCCTTCCACTCGTTGTCGAAGCGGTATTCCTCGATCTTGTCGTCGACATCGGTGCCGCCGCCCCAGATGTAATAGTGCGCGGTGATGCCGTTGGGGTTGGTCGAGGCATTGGGGTAGTTCGGGCTGGTGAAGCCGTATTCGTAGATCGGGCTGCCCGACCGGCGATCGAACCACAAGTCGATGTTCTTGCGCCGGATGGTGGTGAAGAGGTTGTCCTCCTTGCCGCGCCGTTCCGCCTTGGAACGCGAGGCGTCGAAGCTCATCTTGAGCGTCTCGGTGGGCTTCCACTCGATGTTGCCGCCGAACTGGTTGGTCATGACCTTGCGGTGGTCATACTGCAGGATCTGGTCGACGAAGCCGCCCTGGTAGCGCTGGTAGACGGCCTCGTTGTCCTCCACGACCTGCTCCACCAGCGTGCCGCCGGAGAAGTCGTAGGCAAGGCCGGTCTGCTGCTCGCGGAAGTCCGCCTTGGAGTAGAGGCCGTCGAACGACAGCGTCAGCGTGTCGGTCGGCCGGAACTGCAGCGAGCCGGAGAAGCCGTAGCGTTCGAGGCTGCGCTCGAAGAAGAACGGCGAGAGGTTCGACGGCATCGAGACGCGGCTGAACGGCGCCACGTTCGGCCCGATGCGCGCGCCCGGAACCCCGCCGGCGTTGTAGTAGGAGTCCGTGCTGGAGCGATAGACATGGCCCGCGCCGATGGTGAATTCGTCGTTGCGGGTGTCGCGCTTGGTATAGACCCCCGAAATCGACACGCCGATGGTCTTGTCGGCATTGCGCCAGGACGCCACGCCCGAAACCTCGGGATTGAACTTGTCGGCCAGCTCCGCCCACATCTGCCCGGCGGAGGCGCTGATGGCGAACTGGTCCTTCTGGTCGATCGCGCGCAGGGTCTTCACATCGACGGTGGCACCGATCGAGGCGCCGTTGATGTTGGCCTGGGGCGACTTGTAGACGTCCGCACCCGAGATGATTTCGGAGGGCATGACGTCGAACGAGAACTCGCGGCCGTTGTTGTCGGTGGCGAGCGTGCGGGCGTTGACGGTCACCGCGTTGAACTTCGGCCCGAAGCCGCGCACGGTGATGTAGCGGCCCTCGCCGCGGTTGCGCTCGATGGTCACACCGGCGATGCGCTGGAGCGATTCCGCGACGTTCTGGTCTGGCAGCTTGCCCAGGTCTTCGGCGACGATCGAGTCCACAACCGCGATGGAATCGCGCTTGATGTCGATCGCGACCTTCTGGCTGGCGCGGATGCCGGCAACGATGATGACGTTCTCGGCCTCGCTGTCGGCAGCCTCCGAAGCGCCCTGGTTACCCACGGCCTCCTGCGCCTGCGCCGAAGTTGCCAGCGCTAGCACCGATGCGGCAGAAAAAAGCAGCGCCGACCTGGCCGCACTGCGAAACCTTCCCTCGTTCGACATCTCGACTCTCCCTCCAAATTCTTTGCAGATCTTATGACCTGCTATCGTTTTCATGTCAACTTACATCATATGTATGATGTTTACCGCACCGACTTGATCGGCAGCACGCAGAGTGCGGAGCCGAAGACGAAGACCACCGCCGCGATGAAGATGGCCCGGTAGTCGCCGCCGAAGATCCCGAGCAGGACCGCGGCCATGACCGGGCTGATGATCTGCGGGATGTTCACGGCGGTAGTCAGGACGCCCAGGTCCTTGCCCTCATCGCCCAGCGCGGCCTTGGGCAGCACTTGCGTCATCAACGCCATGTCGATGGACATGAACATGCCGTAGCCCACCCCGATCACCGCCGCGTAGACCCACATCCCGGCCATCGAGGGTGCCAGCAGCGGCGCAACCATCGCCGCGCCCATGAAGAGGCTGCCGCCGATCACGAAGGGCTTGCGCCGCTGCAGACGGTCGGAAAGCCAGCCCGATGCCAGCGACGAGACGACGAGGCACACCAGCGTCACCATCGCCATGTTGGCAATGGCCAGGTTCGAAGCGTCGTCGCCCAGCCCCACGTAGTCGCGCAGGATATAGAGCAGGTAGGCCGCCACCGCCTGGTAGCCCATGTAGATCGTGAAGCGGCTTGCGAAGGCCCAGGCGAAATCGGGATGCTCGCGCGGGCTGATCCAGAAGCTCTTGAAGAAGGCGCCCCAGTGGATCGGGCGGCGCGGCAGGGCATCGCTGGGCGGTTCGCGGTTGAGCGCGACGAAAGCCACGCAGGATGCGGCGATGGCGCCCGCGAAAAGACCGTATGCCAGCATCCGCTGCGAGGCGAGATAGCCTGCCACCACCGTGCCTGCAGTCAGCCCCGCCGTCATGCCCGCGCCGACTATGCCGGAAACACTGCCCCGCGTCTCGGGCGCGAAGCGGTCCGCGATCAGCGTGGTCATCGCCGGCTGCATCGAATTGTAGGCCACCGCCGCCATGACCCAGAGCACCATGAGCGACCAGAACCCGGTCATCATCGACACCCCGAACAGCGATGCAGAGCCGATCAGCGAGCCGATGGCGATCCACGGCGCGCGCCGTCCCCAACGACTGCGCGTGCGGTCCGACAGAGCCCCCGCGATCGGCGTCGCCAGCGTGGAGAATACCGAAGTGATCGCGAAGAGCAGCGCGAGGTTGTTCTCCTTGGACGCGGGAGAAAGCTCCGCGATCTGGTTAGGGAGCAGCACGCCCAGCACACCGCTGTAGAGCCCCATCAGCAGGAAGAAGTTCACCATGAGCGACAGTTGCAGGCGCCAGCGCGCCGCACCCTGGACCCAGGGCGTTCGGGCCTCTGCGCCCTGGGTTGCAGAGCCGTGCATCATTCCGCCGCCCGCCGCGTATCGGGAACGAGCCGAAGCCCCGCGCCGGCCGGCCGGCGATGCGGGCCGCCGCGCTCGCCCCAGCCGATGGCAGTGACGGACTGGGCCACCGCGGCCTCGTCGATCGAGATCCCGAGGCCCGGCGCGTCACCGAGGATGATGCCGCCCTCGGCGATCTGCTGGTCGACCGTGAAGCCGGTCGGGAAGCCGAAGTCCTGCACTTCGATGCCGATCATGTTCGGCAGTGCGGCCGCCGCATGCGCGACCGGATTGGCGTTGTAGGCCACCGGCGATACCGGCAATCCCCGCACATGGGCGGCCATTGCGACGCGATTGAAATGTGTGATCCCCCAGACGCTGCCCGCCTGGACGATATCCACCGCCTGCGCATCGAACAACGGTCCGTACTGCTCCAGCCCGGTGAGATTCTCGCCGGTCGCCACTGCCGTCCGCGCGGCGCGGGCGATCTGGGCATGCCCGGCCGCGTCCCATCGGCGCACCGGTTCTTCGATCCACGTCAGGTCGACGCGCTTCTCGATCTCGGCAAGGTGGCGGATCGCCTGCTTGGTGTTCCACGCTTCGTTGACGTCGAGCATGACCGCAGGGCGCGTGGTGTTGCGCGAAAGAATGCCGCGCACCGTTTCGAGCCGGGCGATGTCGCGGTCCAGGTCGCGTCCGCCCTTGATCTTGGCGGCGGTGAATCCGCGCTCGGCCCAGAGGGTGTAATGCGTCGCGAAAGCCTGGTCATCGAGGCCGTAGCACAGGCCCGAGGCATAACCCGGCACGAAACGGTCCCCGGCCCCGAGCGTGCGCCACAGCGGCTCGTCCGCCATCTTGGCCTTCAGGTCCCAGAGTGCCATGTCGATGGCCGCGATCGTTCCGAACGTGGCGCCGGCATGGCCGCTCTTGAAGACATGCGAGAGCATAGCATCGTAGAGCGTAGCGACCCCGCGCGGATCCGCGCCTTCCACGGCGGGAAAAAGCCGGTCGATCTCGCGGTGCGATCCCAGCCCGATGCCGGTCAACCCGCCGTCGGTCTCGACCAGCAGGACCGGCACTTCGGTAATGCCCGATTCGACGATGCCGTTGACGTCGCCCACGGGGCGCTGCCAGTCGTGGAAGGCGGTGAGGCTGCGGTAGCCTGTGATCTTCATTCGGGAATCCCCTGACCTAAGGCCTGTTCGTAATTCGTATTATGTATGATCTATGTCGTTTGACAACCCTTGACGCGCTTGGTCAAGTCGGTTCAGCGTAAATCAGGCGCCAAGAACGCGCGTCACCATGAATCAAGGGCGTAAAAGAGCATGCAGGATAGGGTTGTCGGCCTCGGAGCGCCCGCGAAGACACGGCGGCGTCCGCGCCTTGCGGAAGCAGTGGTCGAGGAACTGGTCAGCGCCATCGTCACCGAAGTCTATCCCGCCGGTTCGGCCCTTCCCCCCGAAAACATGCTGTGCGACCACTTCGGCGTCAGCCGCACCGTGGTGCGGGAAGCGACCACCGCGCTGACTGAAAAGGGCCTCGTTGTCTCGCTGCAGGGACGCGGCACCATCGTGCGCGAGCAGAGCGACTGGAACCTGCTGGACCCGATGATCCTGGCGGCGCTGTTCCGGCGCGAGGACGGCCTGGCCTATCTCGACAACCTTTCGGAAATCCGTTCCTCCCTCGAAGCCTCGATGGCGGCCAAGGCGGCGAAGCGCGCCACGGCAGAGAGCCTGGCCGAACTCAAGGCCCAGATCGACAAGCTGGAAAGCCTGGTGGAAATCCCCGCAGCCTATGTGCACGAAGACGTGAATTTCCACGATGTGATCATGCGCATGTCGGGCGACCGCCTGAGCAAGGCGATCATCGACGGCATCCAGTCGCGCGCCCTCAACACCCACGGCTATTCGGGCACGCTCAATGTCGAGCACGTCCGCAACACCCATGCCGCGCATCGCAAGGTCTACCAGGCGATCGTCGATGGCGATGCCGAAGCGGCGTCGAAAGCCATGCGCGAACATATCGAATCGTCATGGGCGCGGCGCCGGGCGAGCGGCCCTCAGGCCTAGCCGCCCGGGTCGGGTCCTCCGGCTCGGCCATGCGCGGCCGCCTTCAGGGCTGCTCCGAAAGCGCGTAGATCCGCTCCATTTCGGCCCAGGTCCGGTCCGGCGCGAAAGGCAGCGGGCGCTGGAAAGTGCGCATGAGCGCATCCCACGCCTGCACTTCCGGATTGGCCGCATCGCGCGCCGCCTTGCCTTCCGCATCGGCGGCCGTGGCCGCATCCTGCTCCATCGTCATGAACATGCGGTCGCCCACCAGCCAGATCTGGAGATCGCGCACCCCATCGGCGCGGATCGCTTCGGTCACGGCCGCGGGCGGGCCGCCAGGCGCATGCCAGGCGCGATAGCGCGCGATCATTTCCGGCTCGTCCACCAAGTCCACGGCGAAGCACCTGCGCACGAATTGGCTCATTCCACTCTCCCGGTTGACGCCCCCCATCTCCTTACGTATTCATCATACGTCTTACAAGATGGAGAGGGCAGGCATGGCCTTGCTATATGGCGCGCAGATGTCGAGACGGCATCTCGCCGAGCGTACCGGATCCCTGTCGCAGTTCGCGGGCGTGCGCCTGATGACGCTGGGCGACGGCGTCGAGCGCGGCGTGCGCCTGCTGGAATTCCGCACCGGGTCCGGCCTGCGCTTCACGGTGCTGGTGGACCGCGCGATGGACATCGCCGAGTGCGATCACGCCGGGCGCGCGGTTGGCTGGCATTCGCCCTCCGGCTTCCGCAACCCGGCCTTGCACGACTACGAGGGTGAAGGCGGCCTCGGCTGGTTCCGCTCGATGTCGGGCCTGAACATCACCTGCGGCCTCGACCATATCCTGTTCATGCACGACGATCCGGCAGGCCACTACAACTACGGCCCGCGCGAGGTCGTTTCCTCCTCCCTCCACGGCCGCGTCGGCACCATCCCCGCGCAGCTCACCGGCTACGGCGAGCGCTGGGAGGGGGATTCCTGCACCTTCTGGGCCGAAGGCGTGGTGCGCCAGTCCACCGTTTTCGGCGAGGACCTGCACCTCATCCGGCGCATCGAGGCGGACCTCGGCAGCGACGAGATCCGCATGACCGACCGCGTGGTGAACCACGGCTTCTACACCACGCCGCACATGTTCTGCTACCACATCAACGTCGGCCATCCGGTCGTCGCCGAAGGCGCGCGCTACGTGGCGCCGGTGCGCGAAGTGCTCTGGGCCGCCCATGCCGACGACTACCGCCGGCAGGGCGTGGGCTACCGGACAATGCCGGCGCCCATCGTCAACTTCCACGAGCAGGTCTGGCAGCACGACATGGCGCCCGACGCGGCAGGCCGGGTCGAAGTCGCCCTGGTCAACGAGGCCATCGGGTTCGGCTTCTCCGTCACCACCCGCAAGGATCAGTTCCCCTGCATGTTCGAGTGGCAGAACCTCCACGCCGGCCACTATGCGGTGGGTATCGAGCCGGCCACCAATCATGTCCTCGGCAAGGACTTCGCCCGCGAGCGCGGCGAACTGATCCTGCTCGATCACGGCGAGGAGCGCCGCTACGACACGGTCCTGCAGGTCCTGCCGGATGAGGCCGCCGTCTCTGCCGCCATCGCGCGAATCGACGGAGCAGCGCGTCAGCCCGAGGACGAGTATCCGGTTCCCACCGGCAACTTCCCCGCCATCGGAGGCGCCGCGTGAAGGGCCGCACCATCCTCTATACCGGCGCCGCCGGCGGGCTCGGCCTCGACACCACGCTGCTGCTGATCGAACGCGGCGCCCATGTCATCGCCCTCGATAACGACGATGCCAAGATCGCCGCTCTCGTGGCTGCAGCCGAAGGGCGCGGACCCGGGCGGCTGACCGTCTCGCGCACCGATCTCGCAGACCTGCCCGGCCTGCGCGCCACGCTCGATGCCCTGGCCGCGCGCCACGGCGGCATCGACGTGGTCATCAACAACGCCGCGATCTATCCCTCGAAGCCTTTCGAGGACTACACGATCGAGGAGCACCAGTTCGTCCAGCGCATCAATGTGGACGCCGGAATCGTAGCGGTGCAGGCCGTGCTGCCGGGGATGCGTGCGAAAGGCTTCGGGCGGATCGTCAACATCTCCAGCATCACCCTTTCGGGCGGCTGGGCGAACCTGTCCCCCTATGTCGCCTCCAAGGGCGCGCTGGTCGGCCTGACCCGCGCCTGGGCGCGCGAATTCGGACCCTGGGGCGTGACCGTCAACGCCATCGCCCCCGGCGCCTTCCCCACCGATGCCGAAAAAATCCACCCCGATCCCGAGGGGTACGACCGCATGGTGCTGGATGCGCAGGCGATCAAGCGGCGCGGCACCGCGTCCGACATTGCCCACGCCATCGCCTTCTTCGCCGCCGACGAGGCGGGTTTCATCACCGGACAGACGCTGCAGGTCAACGGCGGCTGGACCATGTCCTGAAGGACCAGAAAATGACGATCCTCTATGGAATCCGCGTGCTCGACTGCTCGATCGCCATGGCCGGGCCTTTCGCCGCCCAGCGCCTGGGCGACATGGGCGCGGACGTGGTCAAGGTAGAGCCTACCAGCGGCGAATGGCAGCGCCATGCCTCGGCGGGCGGCGCGGCGGGCAACAGCATCAACGTCTCGTTCCTCTCGCTCAACCGCAACAAGCGCTCGCTGGCGATCGATCTCAAGTCGCCCGAGGGCAAAGCCGTGCTGCTGGACCTCGTGAAGGACGCCGACGTCTTTCTCCAGAACTACCGCCCCGGCGTGGCCGAGCGCCTGGGTGTCGATTACGCGACCCTGAGCGCCATCAACCCGCGCCTTATCTACGTTTCGATGTCGGGCTACGGCGAGGACGGACCCTATCGCATGCTGCCGGGGCAGGATCTGCTGCTGCAGGGCATGTCGGGCGCGATGCTCTCGGCCGGCAGCGAAGGCGCGCCGCCTTCCCCCGCCGGCCAGTACCTCGTGGATGCCATCGCCGCCTACAGCGCCTTCGAAGGGGCGCTGGCGGCCCTGTTCCACCGCGAACGGACCGGCGAAGGGCAGCTCGTGCAAGTCAACATGCTCGATGCCATCACCACGATCCAGATGCAGGAGCTGTCGGTGTTCACCGTCGGCGGCAAGCCGCAGACCCGCTCGGCCGAGCCTCATGCGCACAGCTACATCCGCGCGCCTTACGGCGTGTTCGAGACGGCGGACGGCTACATGACACTGGCGATGGCGCGCTTCGAAACGCTGGCGCGCGAACTCGACGACCCCTTCTTCGCCGGCATGGAGGAGGAGCGCGACGGCTGGACCCAGCGCGATGCCATTTTCGCCCGCATCCGGGGCCACCTCGTCCGGCAGCCCACGGCACACTGGCTGGAGAAGTTCCGCGCCGCCGACATCTGGTGCGGCCCGGTCTACGGTTATGCCGACCTCGTCGAGGATCCGCAGATCAAGCACAACGGCACGTTCGTCGAGTACGATCACCCCACCGAAGGCCGCGTCAAAGTGCCCGGCTTCCCCATTCGCTTCTCGCGCACGCCTTCCGCGATCACGCGCGGCGCGCCGCTGGTGGGCGAGCATAGCGAGGACATCCTGCGCGAAGCCGGCCGCAGCGCCGAGGACATCGCACAGCTCATCGAGTCCGGCGTGGTGCGCCAGCACACATGAGCGACGTCGAAACGGCCGGGCCTGCCTACCGCGGCCTCACCTGGGACCATCCGCGCGGCTACCGCGCGCTGGAGGCGGCCGCGGCAAGCGTCGCGCCAGCGCAGGGGCTGTCGATCGCCTGGGACCGCCATCCGCTCGAAGGGTTCGAATCCCATCCCATCGCCGACATTGCCGAGCGCTACGACCTCATCGTGCTCGACCATCCGCACGTCGGAGAGGCAGTGGCGCAGGACTGCCTGATCCCGATGGCGCAAGTCGTCGGCGCGGAAGCCCTGGCCGCGCTGGAAACCGCCGCGATCGGCCCTTCGCTGGCAAGCTACCACTATGCCGGCGCGCACTGGGCACTGCCCCTCGACGCGGCAAGCCAGGTCATGGCCTATGCCCCCTCACGGATCGGGACGCCGCCCACGACATGGCAGGCGGTCGTGGACCTTGCCCGGCGTGAACCGGTGGCGCTGTCGCTGTCCGGCCCCCATGCCGCGCTCACCTTCCAGTCCATCGCGGCGTCGCTGTCTTCGAACGACCGGCCCGGGGACCGCTTCGTCGATCCCGAAACCGGCCGCGAAGCTTACGAATGGATGGCCGCGCTGACGGGCGATGCCACCCGCGCCCGGATCGACCAGAACCCCATCGCCCTGCTCGAAGCCCTGTCGGGCGGGGAGGACCTCGCGCTGGTCCCGCTCGTCTACGGCTACGTGAACTACGCCAAGGAAGGCGCCGCCTTCGCCGATGCCCCGCGCGGGCGCGCCGGGATCGGCTCGATGCTCGGCGGCACCGGCATTGCCGTCTCGCGCCGCTGCACGGTGACCGACGAACTGCGCGCGCATCTGTCGTGGCTGATGGGCGAGGAAGCCCAGCGCCGCTTCATCCCGGCCCACGATGGCCAGCCCGCCTTGCGCCGGGCATGGGACGATCCGGCCGTCGACCACGAGTGGCGCGGCTTCTACGCCGCCACCCGTGCCACGCTGGAAGCGGCCTCGCTGCGCCCCCGCCATGACGGCGCCATCGCCTTCCAGACCGAAGCCTCCGCCCGCCTGCGCGAAGGCCTGCTCGCCCATGAACCCGCCGCGCCGGTCCTCGCCGATATCGAGGCCGCCTTCGCCCGCCACCACATCGAGGGAACCGAGACATGAGCGCCAACTTGCGCTTCGAAATCGCCGATCACATCGCCACGATCACGCTCGACCGCCCGGAAAAGCTCAACGCCATGACGCCGGACATGGCCCAGGCGCTGGTCGAGGCCGTGGCCACCTGCAACACCTCGAACGAGGTCCGCGTGGCGATCGTCACCGGGGCGGGGGCCAAGGCGTTCAGCGCCGGCTCCGACATCGCGACTCTCGATGCCTATGCAACGCCGTGGGACTTCCGCAACCGGCAGGACTACTGCGACGCGCTGCGGGCCTGCCGAAAGCCCGTGATCGCGGCGATCAACGGCTATGCGCTCGGCGGAGGGCTGGAAACGGCCATGGCCTGCGACATCCGCATCGCCTCGGTCCATGCCCGCTTCGCCGCGCCGGAGATCAAGCTCGGCTGGATCGGCGGCGGCGGCATGGCAGTGGGATTGACGCATTCCGTCGGCATGTCGAACGCGGCGCTGATGCTTTATACCGGCGAGATGATCGACGCCGCCCGCGCCGAGGCATGGGGCCTCGTCAGCGAGGTCACCGAGCCGGACGCCCTGCTGCCCCGCGCCCGCGAAATCGCCGGCCAGATCGCCGCGCGCGCGCCGATCGCGGCAGAGACCGCCAAGCTCAACTTGCGCGCCGCCCACCAGATGCCCTACGAAAAAGCCATCGAGTACGAGCGCGACTTGCAGGCCATCTGCTTCGCCACTGCCGACGCCGCCGAAGGCCGCGCCGCTTTCGCGGAGCGCCGGGCGCCCGTGTTCGAAAGGCGCTGAACATGGACCTCTCGCCCGCGGCCATCCTCCCGGCCGACCCCCACGCCCTGCTGTTCGGCCGCGTCTGGCGGCCCGAGGCGGAAGGCCCCTCGCTGGTGCGTATCGACGGCGAACGCGTGACCGACATCAGCGCCGCTTTCCCGACGGCGCGCGACTTGTGCGAAGCAGCCGATCCGGCAACCGCTCTGCGCCAGGCTCAGGGCGAGGACCTCGGCCCGCTGGCGGCGATCCTTGCCAACAGCGATCCGGCAAGGCGCGATGCCGCGCGCGCCTGGTTGCTTTCGCCGATAGACCTCCAGGCCGTGAAGGCGGCGGGCGTCACTTTCGTCACGTCCATGCTCGAACGCGTGATCGAGGAACGCGCGCGCGGCAATCCCGAGGCCGCCGCCGGGATCCGCGCGCAAGTCCGAGGCCTCGTCGGTGACGATCTGCGCGCCCTGCGGCCCGGCTCGCCCGAGGCCATGGCGCTCAAGCGGACCCTGATCGAGGCCGGCGCCTGGAGCCAGTACCTCGAAGTCGGTATCGGTCCCGATGCGGAGATCTTCACCAAGGCCCAGCCCATGGCCAGCGTAGGCACCGGCCACGAAATCGGCGTCCACCCCGCCTCGACCTGGAACAATCCGGAACCCGAAGTGGTGCTCGTCATCGCCTCGGATGGCCGGATCGTCGGCGCGACGCTGGGCAACGACGTCAACTTGCGCGACGTGGAAGGCCGCTCCGCCCTGCTGCTCGGAAAAGCCAAGGACAACAATGGCGCTGCCGCGATAGGGCCGTTCGTGCGCCTGTTTGACGGAGCGTTTGACCTTGCCTCGGTAGAGACCCTAAGCCTCACGCTGACAGTGACCGGCGAGGATGGCTTCGTGATGCAGGGACGTTCGGAAATGCGCGAGATCAGCCGGGCGCCGGCAGACCTCGCGGCGCAGGCACGCAACGCGCATCACCGTTATCCGGACGGCTTGGTCCTGTTCCTGGGCACGCTGTTCGCGCCGACGCAGGACCGTGACGAGCCGGGGCATGGCTTCACGCACAAGACGGGCGACGTGGTGCAAATCGCCGCCGGCCCGCTGGGCGCGCTGGTGAACCGGGTGACCGCCACGGACCGCTGCGCGCCCTGGGACTTCGGCGCCGGCGCCCTGATGCGCAACCTGGCGGGGCGCGGGCTGCTATGAGCGCGAAGCCGAAAATCCTGCTCACCCGCCGCTGGCCGGAAGCGGTCGAGACCCGGCTTGCCGCCGCTTACGACGTCACCCTGAACGATACCGACATACCGCTGGGCGAGGCCGAACTGGCCGCGGCGATGCGCGAGCATGACGCGCTTTGCCCCACCGTCACCGACCGCATCACCCGCGCGGTCATGGAAGTAGACGATCGCCGCGCGCGCATCATCGGCAATTACGGCGCCGGCTTCGAGCACATCGATCTCGCCGCCGCGCGCGCCCTCGGCATTGCCGTCACCAATACCCCGGACGTCCTGACCGAGGCCACCGCGGACATCGCCATGACCCTGCTGCTCATGGCCAGCCGCCGCGCCGGAGAAGGCGAGCGCGAGCTTCGCGCCGGGGCATGGACGGGCTGGCGGCCGACGCACCTTGTCGGCCAGTCGCTTTCGGGCAAGCTGCTGGGGCTCGTCGGATTCGGGCGGATCGCACGGGCGACAGCGAAGCGGGCCGAAGCTTTCGGCATGCGCATCGCCTACCACAGCCGCCGCCCTGCGCCGGACATGCCGCAAGACGCCTACTTCGCGGACCTCGGCGAACTGGCCGAGCGCGCCGACATGCTGTCCCTTCACGCGCCCGGCGGCGCCGAGACGCGGCACATGGTCGATGCCGCCCTGCTGGCGCGAATGCCTGCCCACGGCGTGCTGGTGAACACCGGGCGCGGCACCCTGATCGACGAAGCGGCGCTGGCCGAGGCCCTCTCTGCCCGGCAGATCGCCGCCGCGGGCCTCGACGTCTATGAAGCCGAACCCAAGGTCCACCCCGCGCTCGTCGACCTTCCCAATGTCGTCCTGCTGCCGCATCTCGGCAGCGCGACGATCGAGGCGCGTACCGCCATGGGCATGAAAGTCGCTGACAACCTCGACCGCTTCTTCGCGGGGGAACCACTGCTTGACCCAGTCGTCTGAGCGGGTCGCCGCGGCCGTCCGGGGCTGGCTGGAGGCGCCGCGCAGCGGCCCACTGGTACTGGGCCTCTGCGGATCGCAGGGCTCGGGCAAATCCACGCTGGCCGAAGACCTCAAGTTGCGGATAGAGGCGCTGGGCCGCCGCGTCGCGGTCCTCTCCCTCGACGACCTCTACCTCGGCCGCGCCGCGCGCGCGGATCTGGCGCGCGAAGTCCATCCGCTGTTCGCCACGCGCGGCGTACCCGGCACACACGATGCCGCGCGCGGCACTGCCCTGCTCGACGCCATCCGCGCCGGTGCGCCGGTCACCCTGCCCCGCTTCGACAAGGGCCGGGACGAACCCGTGCCCACCGGCGATCCCGTTCCCGCCGGGCTAGACCTGCTCGTTTTCGAAGGCTGGTGCCTGGCTGCCCGCCCTCAAGGCGAATCCGCGCTGGCGGCGCCGATCAACGCCCTCGAACGCGATGAGGATCCGGACGCCGTCTGGCGCGGCCATGTGAACAGCTTGCTGGAAAGCACTTACGCGGCGCTTTTCGCGCGCATCGACCGTCTCGTCCTGCTCGCTGCGCCCGGCTTCGAGGTTGTGCGCGGCTGGCGCGGACAGCAGGAGGACGTCCTGCGAGACCGCATCGCCCGCGGCGAAGCGCAAGGCTCGCAGGTCATGGATGACCCCGCGCTCGACCGTTTCGTGCAGCATTACGAGCGCCTTACCCGCCACATCCTCGCCGAGATGCCGGACCGGGCCGACCTCGTGCTTCACCTCAATCCCGACCGCAGTCTCAGGGACCCTTCATGATCGTTTCCTCTCCGCTCGACTTTCGCGAAGCGGCGCGCCGCCGCCTGCCGCCGTTCCTGTTCGACTATGTCGATGGCGGGGCCTTCTCCGAGGAGACGATGGACGCCAACCGCGCGGCGCTGAAAACCGTGCGCCCGCGCCAGCGCGTGCTGCGCGATGTCTCCGCGCTCAGCCTCGAGACCCGGATCCTGGGCGAGACGATGGACATGCCGGTCATGCTGGCCCCGATCGGGCTTGGCGGCATGATGCGGCGGCGCGGCGAATTGCAGGTGGCCCGCGCCGCGCGGGCGGCGAACGTGCCCTATATCCTCTCCACCGTCAGCGTCTGCCCGCTGGCCGACGTGATCGCGGCCAGCGGCGCGCCGATCTGGTTCCAGCTCTACGTGCTGAAGGACCGCGGTTTCATGCGGCACGCGCTGGAACGGGCGCAGGCGATGGGCGTGACCAAGCTGGTGTTCACCGTGGACATGCCGCTGCCGGGTGCCCGCTACCGCGATGCCCATTCCGGCATGAGCGGCCCCGCCGCGCCGATGCGCCGGATGCTGCAAGCGGTCACGCACCCGCGCTGGGCCTGGGACGTGGGCCTGCTGGGCCGACCGCACGATCTCGGCAATATTTCCCACTACCGGCAGAAGCCGACCGACCTTGCCGACTACATCGGCTGGCTGGGTGCCAACTTCGATCCATCGATCACCTGGTCCGACCTCGAATGGATCCGCGACTTCTGGCAGGGCGAGATGATCGTCAAGGGCGTGCTCGATCCGGCCGATGCGCGCGACGCGGTGCGGCTCGGCGCCGACGGGGTGATCGTCTCCAACCACGGCGGCCGCCAGCTCGACGGCGCGATCTCGACCGCGGAGGCCCTGCCCGCCATCGCCGATGCCGTGGGTGACGAACTGACCGTGCTGGTCGACGGCGGCGTCCGCACCGGCCTCGACGTGGTGCGCATGCTGGCGCTCGGCGCGCGCGGCGTGTTGCTGGGGCGGGCCTATATCTACGCGCTGGCGGCGGAAGGCGAGGCCGGCGTGACCAGGCTGCTCGACCTCATCGCCCAGGGCATGAAAGTCACGATGGCCCTGAGCGGCGTGACATTGGTGAAGGATATTACCCGCGACATGCTGGTGTAACCGGCCGGAAAGAGTTGGCAGCGCCCCTCGCTTATGTAATACGTCATACAACATAAGTTTGAGGGAGCAGGAATGGACCGCGTTATCGAACGGGCGGAATTCAGCCGCCGCGCCGTGACGCTCGGCTTTGGCGCGGCCTTTGCGATGAGCGCCGTGCCGGTGCGCGCGGCAGGCGCTCTTTCCGGATTCCACGACGTTCGCGACCACGGCGCCAGAGGCGACGGGGCGGCCATCGATTCCGACGCGTTCAACCGCGCCATTGCCGCCGCGAGCGGTGCGGGCGGGGGCACCGTCGTGGTGCCTCCCGGCCATTACTTGTGCTTCTCGATACGCCTGCGCAGCCACGTTACCTTGCTGCTGATGCCCGGCAGCGTCATCGAGGCGGCCGACCCGCGCCGTCACAAGGGCGGGTACGACCTCCCCGAAGGCGTCTTCGAGGAGCAATACGTAGACTACGGCGTCGCCCATTTCCGCAATGCGCTGATCTACGGCATCGACCTGAGCGACGTTGCGATCATCGGGCGCGGCCTGATCCACGGCCTCGGGCTGGACCGCGAGGGACCGGCGCCGCGATGGCACGGTATCGCAGGCTGGAAATCCCCCCGCGAGCAGGGCCTGTCCCCCGATGCCGCCCGCCGCGCCATCCCGCGCGAGATGGCCTACGAAGGGCGCGGCAACAAGGCCGTGGCACTCAAGCGCTGCCGCAACGTGCTGCTGCGCGACTTCACGATCCTGCAAGGCGGTCACTTCGCCTGCTACGTGCTGGGATCGCAGGGCGTCACCATCGACAATCTCACCGTCGATACCGACCGCGACGGCATCGACATCGACTGCTGCCGCGACGTGCGGGTGACCGGCTGCACGGTCAACGCCCCGAAGGACGACGCCATCGTCCTCAAGAGCAGCTATGCCTTGAACGCGCCGGTGTTCTGCGAGGAGATATCGGTGATCGGCTGCAAGACCAGCGGCTACGACCTCGGCTCCTTGGTGGACGGCACGTATCGCCCCTCGCCCTATCGCTCGGTGGACGACGTGGGCGTGCTCGGACGGATCAAGCTCGGCACCGATTCCGCCACCGGCTTCCGCAATATCCTGATCGCGGACTGCACGTGCGAGAACACGCGCGGATTGCAGTTGGGGGCGATCGACGGCGGCATTCTGGAGGACGTGACCTTCCGCGACATCAACCTGAAGAATCCCGTGAACCATCCGATCTTCGTCCGCCTCGCCGCGCGCAACCGCGCGCCCGTGGGGACCGGACCCTCGAAAGTGCGCCGCGTGCGGTTTTCGGGCATCAACGTCTCGGGCGCGCCCGGTCCCTATGCCTGCGGCATCGTCGGCAATCCCGGTGCGCCGGTGGAGGACGTGACCTTTTCCGACGTCCACGTTCGCGCGGCAGGCGGCGGCACGGCCGAGGACGCCGCCCGCGCCATCCCGGAACGGCCTGCCTCCAGTCTCGAACCCAGCTTCATGGGCACGTTCCCGGCCCACGGCCTCTACGTGCGCCATGCCCGCAACGTGGTGCTGCACGACGTGACGTTCGATGTCGCCGCGCCCGACGCGCGCCCTGCCGTGCTGTTCGACGACGTGGCCGGCGCAATGGTCGATGGCCTGCGATCCCCCCACGCGCGCGGCGAAGCGATCCGCGCCACCGCCAGCAGCGACATCGCCATCGGCGCCGTCGTGAAACTCGCCTGAGAGACCGACCATGATCCAGAGATCCCTGCGCCCCCTGCTCGGCCTGCTTCTCGCCGGAGCGCCGGTTCCCGTGCTGGCCGCCAGCGAGCGACCGCTGGCCGAGGGCTGGCATTTCGTGAAGTCCGATGCCGCCGGTGCCGAGGCCCCCGCCTTCGACGACCGCGCCTGGCAGAGCGTCTCGGTGCCGCACACCTACAATGCGCAGGACTCCGGCATCGGCGGCGCCAAGGCGCGCGGCGAGCCGGAGGGAGTCTACTATCGCGGCCCGGCCTGGTACCGCCTCGGCTTTGCGGCCAGCCCGCAAGCGGGCAAGCGCTATCTGCTGAACTTCGGCGGAGTTTCGCTGAAGGCCGAGGTCTGGCTGAACGGCCGCCGGCTGGGCCAGCACAAGGGCGGCTACGGCGCCTTCCGCTTCGACGCCACCGAGGCTCTGCGCAGCGGGGACAATGTCCTGGCCGTGCGCGTCGACAATGCGCGCGACACGCAGATCGCCCCGCTCAACGGCGACTTCAACGTTTTCGGCGGCCTGGCCCGCGCGGTCGGCCTGATCGAGGAAGACGCGCTCGCGTTCGACCGGCTCGACCATGCCGGACCCGGCGTGCAAGTCCGCACCACCTCGCTGAAGGGCCGCGAAGCGGCGGTGGCGCTCACCGCCGCGCTGAGCAACGCGCGGGCCTCGGCTGCACGCTTCAGCCTCGACACCCGCGTGCTCGACGCCGCAGGCAAAGTCGTCGCCCGCGCCTCGCGCACCGTCATGCTTGGGGCAGGTGAGAAAACCAGCATCGAGCAGTCGCTGGCCTTGCACAATGCGCGGCTCTGGCAGGGCGTGAAGGCCCCCTATCTCTACCGCGTGGTCACCGAGATCGCCGAATCCGGCCGCGTGATCGACAGCGCCAGCGTACCGCTCGGCGTGCGTACCGTGGCGGTGCGCAAGGACGGCACCTTCCTGCTGAACGGCGCGCCCTACCCGCTTCACGGCGTCAACCTGCAACTGCCCACCCGCTTCGGCCGCGGCCCGGTCGTGACCGATGCCGAGATCGACGAGGACCTGGGCCTGTTCGCGGAGATGGGCGCGACCGGCCTGCGCCTGGCGCATATGCAGCATCCGAGCCGGGTCTACGAACGCGCGGACGAACTGGGGCTGCTGGTGCTCACCGAAGTGCCGCTGATCGACGATCACGATCCTTCCGACGCCTTCCGCGAGAACCTGGTCGAACAGATGCGCGAGCTGATCGCGCAGACCGGCAACCACCCCTCCGTGGCGCTCTGGGGCATCGGCAACGAGATCCGCAAGTCGGATGCAGCTTCGAACCGCATTCTGTCCGAACTCCAGGCCACGGCAAGAGCCCTCGATCCCACGCGTCCGACAACTTACGCGCATTGCTGCCTCGACGACAGCGATCCCATCGCGCAGCACAGCGATACGGTGTCCTACAACCGCTACTTCGGCTGGTACTGGACGAATTCGGAGGACATCGGCCCCTGGGCCGACGCGCTTCACGCCAAGATGCCGGGGCGGCCGTTCGGCGTCAGCGAATACGGCGCGGGCGCCAGTGTGCTGCACCAGGAAGACCCGGTGATGAAGCGCCCGGAATCGAACGGCTACTGGCACCCCGAGCAGTACCAGACCGACTTCCACATCAAGCACTGGCGCGAGATGAAGAAGCGGCCGTTCCTCTGGTCCAGCTTCGTGTGGGTGGGCATCGACTATCCCTCGTTCAAGCGCAACGAGGGGGATCGTCCCGCGATCAACGACAAGGGCCTCGTCACCGAGGACCGCAAGACGCGCAAGGATGCCTGGTACTGGTATCAGGCGAACTGGTCGGACACGCCGATGCTGCACCTCGCCAGCCGCCGCGACGTGAACAAGCGCACGCAGCGCGTCGTGGCGCAGGCTTTCACCAACCGCCCCGAAGTCGAGATGCGCCTCAACGGCGGCGCCTGGACGAAAGTGCCGGTGGACGACCATATCGCCGCATGGACGGTGGACCTCGCGCCGGGCAGCAACCGCGTGGAAGCGCGCGCCGGGACATTGATCGATACCGTAACCTGGAACTGGACGACCCGGCCCTGAGCGTCCCCCTCGCCCCGGATCAGCTCCGGGACGAGGGGCCCTGGGCCGTGAAACGGTACTCGCCCGAACCGACCTCGATCACCAGGCGATCGCCGCGCATGCCGACGATCTCCACGCCCGGTGCGTCCGGGAGCGCGCGCCCGCTCTCGCGAACGGCATCGGCCGAGCCGGCCGGCAGGCAGACTTCCGCGCGCGAGTTCGCCGGCACCACCAGCCGCGCATCGAACTGCCCGGCCGCGTTGCTCCACTCCGTGACGATACGGCCGAGCACGCTTTCGTAGCTTGCCCCACCGCGCGGCAGGCGCGGGTCCAGCACCGGGTCGAAGCGCCACTTGAGGAAGCCCGCGTCGAGCGGGTCGATCCCGGCCACGCGGCGGAACACGAAACCCGTCACCGCGCCCAGCGCATAGTGGTTGTACGAATTCATCGAAGCGTCCGCCATGTCGGCGTTCCAGCGCTCCCAGATCGTGGTCGCGCCCTTGGCGATCATGTAGCCCCACGAGGGAAAGGCGGTGCGCAGCAGCAGGTCGTAGACCAGCGCATGCTCGCCTTGGTCCGCCAGGGCATCGAGGCTGAACGGCGTGCCCAGGAACCCGGTCGAGAGCAAAGTGCCGCGCCGCCGGATATCCGCTGCGAGCTTCGCCGTCGCCGCCGCGCGCAGGCCCTCGGGCACCAGTCCGAAACGCAGCGCGAGGATGTAGCCGCATTGCGACCCGTTGCCGACACTGCCGTCCGGCCGCACGAAGGCCGCGGCGAAAGCGGCGGTGATGTCCTTCGCCAGTTGCTCGTAGCGTTCCGCCTCGGGCTGGCGCTTCGCCCCGCGCGCCATCTGCGCCATGGCATCGGCCGAGCGTTTCCACATGGCCGTCGCGATGAGGTCCTTGGGCGTGGTCTCGTCCCCCGGCTCCTTGGCGTCCAGCGCCACCCAATCGCCATAGTCGTAGCCGCGCAAGTGACGCCAGACATGGTCCGGGTTGCTGTCGGCGATGAAGCGCATGTAGCGCGTCATCGCCGACCAGTTGCGCTCGACGATCGCGGTGTCCCCGTAGCGCTGCCAGACCGTCCAGGGCAGGATCACCCCGGCATCCGCCCAGCCCGGCGAGGCGCCGAGCAACTGGTCGCGCCAGCCGGAAGGCGCATAGTCCGGGAATTCCCCGCGCGGCCCCTGAGCGTCGCGCATGTCGCCCATGAAGCGGCGGGTGAACGGGCCGACGTCCATGGTGAAGGCCGCCGCGTCCCAGAACACGTTGGCGTCCCCCGTCCAGCCCAGCCGCTCGTCGCGCTGCGGGCAGTCGGTAGGCACGCCGAAGAAGTTGGAGCGCTGGCTCCAGCGGCTGTTCTGCCACAGGCCCTGGATGATCCGGTTCTCGATCAGTGGCCGCCCGGTTTCGGGCAAGGCGCTGGATACGACGATCCCCGCGATCTCGTCTGCGGTGGGTGCGCGGCCCAGTCCGCTGACTTCGACATAGCGGAAACCGAAATAGGTGAAGTGCGGCTGGTACGTCTCGCCCGCCGGATCGCCGCGCAGGGTATAGAGGCAGGCGCAGCGCGCCGACCGCAAGTTCGCCTGATCGACATGACCGTCCGCGCCGAGGATTTCGGCAAAGCGCAGCGAAACCTGCTTCCCGGTCGCCCCGCGGGCCTTCAGTTCCACCCAGCCCGCGAAGTTCTGGCCGAAGTCGATGACGTGCCGGTCGCCGTCGAAGCTGGTGATGGATTTCGCCGCCATGCGCTCGATCGGGCGGATCGGCGGGCCGACGTGAGCGACCAGCGCACAAGGCGGGGTCTCGCCGATCCGCACGGGCACCCAGCCTGCGCCCCGGAACCCCGGCTGCGACCAGCCGGGCTGCTCCAGCCGGGCGTCGTAATCCTCGCCGTAGTAGATTTCCGCCTGCGTCACCGGACTTTCGGGGCGCAGCTGCCAATCCTTGTCGGTCGCGACAAGCGAGCGGGTGCCGTCGGTGTGCTCGACCTCGAGCTGCGCGAACAGCCGCAGCGGCGGATTGCCGAAAGCATAGCGCCCGGCCGGGGCATGGTAGCTGCCATACCATCCCTCTCCCAGCATCGCGCCGATGGCGTTGGCGCCCGGACGCAGGAGTGCCGTCACGTCGTAAGTGCGGTAGAGCGCGGTGGAACGGAAATCGCTGCTTTCCGGCGCAAGGCAGACATCGCTGATACGCGCGCCGTTGATTTCCGCCAGATAGGCGCCGAGCGCCGTCATCCGCAGCCGCGCCTGCCGCACCGGCTTGGCCAGCCGGAACTCACGCCTGAGCATATAGGCACCGCTCCTCGGCCAGGCCTGGGGCTGGTCGGCGGAGCGGGTCGCCGCGGCCCAGCGCGCATCGTCGAAAGACGCCTCGGACCACCCCTCGGGCGCATGGACGGCCGTACGCATCGTTTCGCTGGTCAGGCGCCGGCCAGCGGTACGGATCATCGCGGTAGCGGCGATCTCGTGGATTTTCGGCCCATTGAAGCCGCGCGGATTTTCCACCCGGAAGCCCAGCACATGACGCCCCGTCGCCAGCTGCCGCGTCGTTACCGCTACCGGATCGATACCGAAACGCTTGAAACCCACGGGGACTTCCACTTGCGCCCCATCCAGCCAGAGCGTCGACTTGAAGTTCGCCGCCGTGAACAGCGTCACGTCCCCGGGTTCTGCCAGATCGAAGGCGAGACGGAAGAAGCGCGGGGACTCGTCCGCCGTGCGGTCGCCGCGCATCCACACGAAACCGGCCGCGCGGTCGGCGCGTTCCAGTTCGGTCTGCGCCTCGATCCACTGCGCCTGCCAGTCCGCCTTGTCGAGCAGGCCCATTTCGAACGTGGCGACCGGACTGGTCGCGCGCAGGCCCGCATCGTCGCGCACGAGGACGCGCCAGTAGACCTTCTGCCGCGACTTCAGCGGCGCACCGAGCCAGCCCATGTCCATGCTGCGGCGGGTGAGCACTTCGCCCGCGTGCCACAAGTCCGGCGTGCCCGCCTCCAGCAGCGCGGCGCTCGACGCGGCCTGAACCTCGCAGCGGGTCTGGGTCACGCCGCGCCGGTCGCTTTCCAGCCGCCACGAGAGCCGCACGTCCTGCTGGTCGAGCCCGATCGGCGCGACCAGTCCCTCGGCGCGAAGATCGACCACGCGCAGCGCCGCCGCCTCCTGCGCCAGGGCCGAACCCAGCGGCATCCCTGCGGCTGCACCCAGCGCGCCGGCGCTCTTGAGCAGCGCACGGCGGTCAAGGCCGGCCCCGCTCACTTGCGCACCCCGGCCGCGTCGATCACGGCCTGCGCCTCGGCGGGCCAGTTCCGGTCGGGCACCAGCGGATTGTCCCGCGCGACGTTGCCGATCTCCTCCAGCCAGCGCCCGCCGGTGGTGTTGACCGTGTGCCAGTTGCCGGTGGCAAGGTTGTCAGTGGAGATGCGCCGCTTGTACATGGCGCCCGCGGTGTTGATATTGAGCCACTTGCCGCCCGTCTCGACGACGTTGCCGGCGATCCTGAAGTGCTTCGAGCCCTCGTCGAGATAGATCGCGATGCGGTTGCCGATGTCGAAGATGTGATTGCCCCGGATCACCGAGTCCGGGTTGGCCGAAAGGTTGTAGATCGCGCCGCCGTCCATGAACCAGGTCTTCACGCCGTGGATGCGGTTGCCCTCCACCACGGTATCGCGCAGCGTCGTGGGCGTGGTGAACCTGGTGTTGTGGACGTAGCCCTTCGCGTTCTCGTCGTAATTCGGGTTGCCGCCCGCATCGTTGTAGCCCCAGCCCCAGCCGACGGCGATCCCGTCATAGGGGGCATCGCTGATGTCGTTATGAGCGATGCGCGCGCCGGTCACGTACGTGGTGAGGATCGCCGCGTTGTCGCGGTAGTCCTGGCTGACGGTGACGACCGTATTGTCCTCGATCGCGAGGTCGCGGTTGACGAGGCGGGGATCGGCCGGGTGGTGTGCCTCGACCCGGACGCCGCCCGCCATGATCGCGCTGCCCGAGAGCACGGCGAAGCGATTGCGCGTCACACGCACACCCTGCGCCGCCAGCCCCACGCCCGAAAGGTTGGCATTGGCGTCATTGCCGATGCCGAGCGCCACCTGGCCGAGCTGCGAGAAGGTATTGCCCGTAAAAGTGACGTCGCGCGCCGCGGAGACCTGCACGGCGGCAGGCATCTGGTGCCATTTCTGGCGCATCGATTCGAACTCGGTACAGCCCCAGCCGCAGCTTTGCCAGGCATCGGCGGGGCGGATCGGAGAGGTCTCGTAGAGGAACGCGCCGCTCTGCTGGTTGGCATAGCCGGTGGGGCGCGAGGGGCCGAGCCAGCTCGTATGCGAAAAACGCAGGCCTTCGAAGCGCAGCCGCTCCACCGGCGCCTCGGGCGTGCCCGCGATGGAGACCAGCGCCTCCAGCCGGGGCACGATCACCTCGCGCCCGGCGATGTCCTCGTCCAGGCCCATGCGCAGATAGAGCTTGCCCGCCTGCGGGTCGATCACCCACTGATAGGGACGCGAGTGCCACTCGTTCGCCTTGCCGACGAATTCCAGCGCATTGGTCAGGAACAGGCGGCTGTCGTCGGGGAAGATAGGCTTGGAGATCGTGTCGTAGCCCCAGGTGTTGTTGTCCCAGGCGGGCTGCTGCATCGTCACGCGGCCGCCCGCGATGGCCTTCACGGGAGAGAAGCGATCGGTGAAGAAGCCGGTCGCCTCCAGCTCCACCCGGTCCGGCCGGGCCAGCGTGGAGAGCCAGTCCAGCTTGGGGTTCACCACGTTGAAGCCCTGCGCATCGAACTTCACGTCTGCAGCGCGGATCTCCACCCAGGGCCGCTCCGCCAGCGTGCCGTCGACCCAGACCTGCCGGGTATCGAGGCCCTTGGGCACGTCCGCGACCCAGATGCGGCGCTCCGCATCGTAAGGCTTGAACCCCGTCACCGCCATGCCGCCGGAAATCGTGGGATGCGCGCCCGGCGCCGCCTTCCATGTCACCGCATGACCGCCCAGCCCTCCATCGCCGCGCCGGAACGAGAGCGGCGCCTCCAGGCGGTAGGTCCCCTCTCCCAGCAGCACCGTTACATCCGCCTTGGCATTGCTGCGTTGCACCAGGGCCTGTGCGCGGGGAAGCGAGCGGACCGGCCGCGCCGCCGTGCCGGGATTGCGGTCGTCGCCTTGCGGAGAGACGTGCACTTCGACGGCGCGCTCCTGGGCGATGGCCGGCAGGGCGCTGGCGCCCGCCGCCAGCAGGGCCAGAAGGCGCGCGATGCGGCGGGCCTCGATCATAGTTCCGTCTCCCTTTTCTTGTTCTTGCCCGGATTCTTGTTCTTGTGCGGAATCAGCTGGTCCAGCCGCCGTCGATCACATGGATCCCGCCGGTGGTGAAAGCGGACTCGTCCGAGGCCAGATAGACCGCGAGCGCTGCCAGCTCCCCCGGTCGGCCGAAGCGGCCCATCGCCTGCCTTGCCGTGAATTCCGCATAGGCTTTCTCGAAATCGCCGGTGTCGCGCAGGCGCTGGAGCAGCGAGGGCGTTTCCACCGTGCCGGGGCAGATCGCATTGCAGCGGATGCCCTGAGTGACGAAGTCCACCGCGACCGATTTGGTCAGCCCGATCACCGCCGCCTTGGTGGTCGAATAGGCGAAGCGGTTGGGCACGGCCTTCACGCTGGATGCCACCGACGACATGTTGATGATCGAGCCCCGCCCGAGCGCGATCATCTGCGGCAGCACGGCCCGGATCATGCGGTATTGCGCCGTGACATTGAGCGCGTTGGAAAAGGCCCAGGCCTCCTCGTCGCAGTCGAGAATGGTGCCGGGATGGACGAAGCCCGCGCAGTTGAACAGCACGTCGATGTCGGGGTGCGCCGCCGCAGCAGCCTTTACGGCATCGGCGTCGGTCACGTCGAGCACCAGCGTTTCCGCACCCTCGAAGTCCGCCAGCACATCGGCGCGGATGTCCGTCGCGATCACCCGCGCGCCTTCGCGCAGGAACGCTTCGGCACTGGCGCGGCCGATACCCTGTCCGGCCGCCGTCACCAGTGCAGTCTTACCAGCAAGACGCCCCATACTCTCTCCATCATCACGTAATACGTATGATGAATTAAGCGCATGGGGCGCATGCTGTCAATCAGTCTATCGCGACGAACTCCTGCCGCTGCGTGCCCAGCTTCTCGATGCCCAGGGTCACCACGTCGCCCGCCTTGAGGTACCAGGGCTCCGGCTTCTGGCCGAGGCCGACGCCCGGCGGGGTGCCGGTGGTGATGACGTCGCCGGGAAGCAGCGTCATGAACTGGCTGAGGTAGGACACGATCTGGGCGACGGTGAAGATCATCGTCGAGGAACTGCCGTCCTGCACACGCTTGCCATTGACCTCCAGCCACATGCCCAGCGCCTGCGGATCGCCCACTTCGTCAGCGGTGACCAGCCAGGGTCCGATCGGCCCGAAGCCGGGGAAGCCCTTGCCCTTGTCCCAGGTGGCGCCGCGCTCCTGCTGCCACTCACGCTCCGACACGTCGTTGACGACGCAGTAACCCGCGACATGATCGAGCGCCGAAGCTTCGTCCACATGGTAGGCCTCTGTGCCGATGATCACGCCGAGTTCGACTTCCCAATCGGTCTTTCGCGAGGCGCGCGGGATCGTCACCGGATCGTTCGGCCCCTGGATGCAGCTCACCCACTTGTTGAAGACCACCGGTTCCTCGGGGATCGGCAGGTTGGATTCGGCGGCATGGTCGGCATAGTTGAGGCCGATGGCGACGAACTGGCGCGTCCCGCCCACGCAAGGGCCATAGCGCACGGGGCCTTCGATCAGCGGCAGTGAAGCCGGGTCGATCTGGGCAAGGCGCGACAAGGCGTCCGACGAAATCGCACCGGAATCGATGTCTCCCACATGGCCGGACAAGTCGCGGATGCCGCCCTCGGCATCGATCATCGCTGGGCGCTCGTTTCCGGCTTCGCCGACGCGGCAGAGTTTCATTCTTGGCATCCTTTCGTCTTGATTTGTCAGGGCGGCATGGACAGCCGCATCGCATGTTGTATGATGTCGTATGTTTATTCAGGGCGCAAGGCCGGAAGGCAAGGGAGAGGACATGACCGCCGCGTTTCGGACGACCCGCTGCAGAGCCGCGGCGCGCCGTCGGCCCCATCCGGGGCGGCGCCGGTGACGCGTCCGCGCATTCTCGATTCGCATCAGCACTTCTGGCGCATTTCAGCGCCGGAATGTAGCTGGCCCGATGCCGACTGGCCACTGTTGAACCGCGATTTCCTTCCGCCCGACCTTGCCGCGGCCACCACGGGTGTCGATCTTGCGGGCACGGTGCTCGTCCAGTCCCAGCCCGACGACCGCGATACGGACTGGCTCTTCGCCCTTGCCGCCGAAGAACCCATGGTGCTGGGCATCGTCGCCTGGGCCGCGCTTGACGCGCCCTGCGCGCCGCAGCGCATCGCCGCGCTGGCCCGGCGCCCCAAGTGCGTGGGCCTGCGTCCGATGCTCCAGGCCCTGGCCGACAGCGAATGGCTCCTGCGACACGAACTGCACCCCGCCATCGCGGCCATGGCCGAGCAGGGCCTGCGCTTCGATGCCCTCGTCGAGCCGCGGCACTTGCCCGCCCTCGCCCGCTTCGCAGAGGCCTGGCCGCAGATTCCCATCGTCATAGACCACGCCGGCAAGCCCGGCGCGGCCGCCCTTGCCATGGACCCCTGGCGCGCGGACCTTGCCGCCCTCGCCCGGCTGCCGAACGTGTGGTGCAAACTTTCGGGTCTGCGCACGCAGCAGGCAAAGGGGCAGGACGCCGCCGCACTGGCGCCTTATGCCGCGCATGTGTTCGAATGCTTCGGCGCGCGCACCATGTGGGGCAGCGACTGGCCCGTGCTCCTGCACATGGGCGACAGCTATGCCGACTGGATCGACGATACCCTGATGCTGGTGGGCGATCTTGGCGCGGCCGACCGGCAACGCCTGTTCGAAGGCGCGGCACGTCAATTCTACGGACTGGAGTAACCATGGCGACGCAATCGTTCCCGGCACCGCTGAGCTTCGGCTCGGCCGCGATCGGCAACCTCTATCGCCCGGTCCCCGACGCGGAGGCCTTCGCGGTGATCGAGGCTGCCTGGGAGGCGGGCCTGCGCTACTTCGACACTGCACCGCACTACGGCTTCGGGCTGAGCGAAAAGCGGCTAGGCGAAGCGCTGGCCACGCTGGACCCGGCAGGTGAAGCCGTCATCTCCACGAAAGTCGGCCGCCGCCTGGATCCGGCCCCCCTTGCCGATCTCACCGCCCTACGCCAGGGTTTCATCTCGCCCGAGCCTTTCGAAAGCGTGTTCGACTACGGCTACGACGCCGTCCTGCGCTCGCACGAGGCCAGCCTGAAACGCCTGCGACGCGATCGCGTGGACATCCTGCTGGCACACGACATCGGCAGCTATGCCCATGGTGCCGACCATGCCGAAAGGATGCGGCAGTTCCTGGACGGGGGCCTGCGCGCCATGCAGGAACTGCGCGACGGCGGCGCGGTGGTCGCGATCGGGCTCGGCGTGAACGAAACCGCGGTCTGCGAGGAAGTCCTGGACCACGCCGATCTCGACGTCATCCTGCTGGCCGGGCGCTATACCCTGCTGGAGCAATCGCCGCTCGATCGCCTGTTTCCCCTATGCGCCGCGCGCGGAGTGCGCATCGTCGCCGGGGCACCCTTCAACTCCGGCATTCTCGCGCGCGGGGTGCGGAATGGCCTGCCCGCGCCTTACGAATATGGCGCGCCCTCTGCCGATATCATCGCGCGGGTGGGCCGCATCGAAGACTTGTGCGCCGAATTCGGCATTCCGCTGGCGGCGGCGGCATTGCAGTTTCCGGTACGCCATCCGATCGTGGACGCCGTGATTCCCGGCATCGCCACGAAGGCCGAACTGGATGCCGCGCTGGCGTTGATGTCCACGCCGATCCCCGAGAGCTTCTGGAGCGCCCTTGCCCAAGCCGGGCTGGTCGACAGCCGCGCGCCTCAACCCGCCTGAGCCGAACCTTTCCGCACGGCCGTCAAACGATGGAACCGAACGCCTAGCCCGCCTCCACGCCTCGGCGCACCAATTCGAAACTGCGCGCCATATGCTCGGAAAAACCGTCCTCGGCGGGGTGGAAGGTCCACTGGCGGGACATGTCGCGGATCTCGCCGATTTCCGCCGCCACGCGGTCGATGGTCCAGTCCGGCCGGTAGACGCCCTCGGTCTCGGCGATGAAGGCGCGGGCCACGCGGCCACCCATCGAGACGTACATCTCGCCCGTCACCGAGCAGCTTTCATGCGCCAGCCAGCCCACTACCGGGGCGACCAGTTCCGGGCCCATCGCGGGATATTGCGAGGTATCCAGCCCTTCGGCCATGCGCGTCACCGCGCCCGGCAGGATGATGTTCGATTTCACCCCATGCGCCGCGCCCTCGATGGCGACGATGTTGTTCAGCCCGATCATGCCGGATTTGGACACGGCGTAGTTGACCACGCTCGGCATCGAATAGAGCCCACCGATCGACCCGGTGAGCACCACCCGGCCGTAGCCCTGCTTCACCATGCGCTCGAAAGCCGGGCGCACGACGTGGAAAGCGCCCAGCAAGTGCACGTCCACCACGCTGCGGAAATCGTCGTAGCTGATCTCGTCGAGCATCGCGAAGCGGTTGTTGCCCGCGTTGTGGATCACCACGTCGACCCGCCCGAAGGCATCCAGCGCGGCCTCGACAATGGCTTTGCCGCCCGGTTCCGTGGCCACGCTCTCGGTGCAGGCCACCGCCTCGCACCCGGCGCCGCGAAGGGCCTGGGCGGCCTGCTCGGCCGGGCCGGCATCCGATCCGGAGCCCGAGAGCGCGCTGCCGTTGTCGGCGACCACGATCCGCGCGCCCAGCCCGCCCAGCAGTTCGGCATAGGCACGGCCCAACCCGCGCGCACCGCCGGTGATGACGGCCACTTTTCCATCGAAACGGCGTTCGGTCATGGCCTGCTCCAGGTGGTTTCGCCGGCGCTCCACAGCGGCGCCCCGCGCGTTTCGCGCAGCGAGGGGATCGTGCGGCCGTCCTTGTCCGTCACGCCATATTCGGCGGCGAGTTCGGCATTGATGAAAGTCCCGCCCGACCGCGCCTGAACCTGCGGGTCCATTGCCAGCGCGGCGATCACCCGCCCCGGGAACTCGGGCGAGGAGCCGACCGCGCTGTTGAGCTGGCCGGCCATGCCGGGCACCGTCTTCAGGTTTTCCCTCGCCCGCTCGGTATACGTGAAGCCCTGCCAGAGCGAGACGGCGCTGACGCCGGTATCGCGCAGCTCGTGCCCCATGTCGCGCATCATCCGGTCCGTGGCGGTCTTGGTGGTGCCGAACACGACATCGTAGGTATAGGTCACGCCGACATAGCCGGAGAGCGCGGCGATCAGGCCGGAACCCTGCGGCACCATGATCCGCGCCGCATGCCAGGCGGCAATATAGGCGGCACGCATGCCGGTATCCCAGATTTCCCACGCATCCAGCGGCTTTTCCCAGAACCCGTCGCGGCGGGTCATGGCCTCCGGAATGGCCATGGCATTGTTGGCGAGGATATCGAGCCGCCCTTCGTCCCGGCGCACTTGCGCGAACAGTGCGGCGATCTGCGCGTCGTCCTTGAGGTCGATCGCGACGGCCACGCCCTTGCCGCCGCGTGCCTCCACCTCCGCCACCGTTTCCGCAAGCGTTCCCGGCAAGGGGTTCTGGCCCGCGCCCGTCGTCCTGCCCGTGACGTAGACGGTCGCGCCATGCTCCGCGAGCGCGCAGGCGATGCCCTTGCCGATTCCCCGCGTGGCCCCGGTCACGACCGCGACTTTCCCGACAAGTCCGTCGGAGATCCGGCCCACCTCGCTCACTTCCTTGCCGGATTGCTGGGCGCGCGGCGGTTGACGAGCGGCCGCTGGTAGGACGGATCGTCCTTGTCGCGACTGGACACGCCGTTCAGCGCGATGCCCGGAACGTCGGAGAAGGGAACGGCCATAGGCGGCGGCATGGAACCCCATTCGATGACATTGGTGCGCAGCGCGATCCGCCAGACATCTCCCCGCCGCTCCAGCCGGTCGATGTAACGGCCGCCTGCGATCCACAGCAGCTCGCCGCGATTGCGGCCGACGAACTGATAATAGGTTTCGGTATGGGCGGTGTCGCCGTCGAGATCGATGGTGGTCTGGAGCAGCGCGTGATGGGTGAGGATCTGCCCGGCCTCGTGCATCGGCACCGCCCAGTCCCAGCAATCCGCCGCCGACCCCACGAAAGGCCCGGCCGCCATCGTCGCATCGTCCCAGAACGCCGAGAGGTATATGTCCCGGTCGAACCGGTCCATCCCGCGCGAGAAGCGGGCCAGGCATTCGCGAATGTCCTGCTTGTCCAGCAGTTCGTCCAACCGCGCCGCGCGGTCTCGGGGGGTGTCACTTGCCACGGTAGTCTACCTCCGCAATGGGCTTCCATAGGGGCGAACCGCGCGAGGCGCGGGCGGATTGGATCACTTGGCCGTCCACGTCGGTCAGGCCGTATTCCTGCGCGAGTTCGGCCGTGACGAATTCTCCGCCGGAGCGCTTCATCACAGCGGGATCGGCGGCCAGCGCGGCGATCACCCGGCCCGGATGCTCCACGCTGCTGCCGTGCATCTGGGTGATCGAGGCGGTCATCTTGTCGCCCATCCTGGCAAGATTGTCCTGCGCCTTCTCGGTCAAGGTCAAGCCCTGCCAGAGCGTCAGCGAGGCGACGCCGTGCGGTTCCAGTTCGATCGCCATGTCGCGCGCCATGCGGTCGACCGCCGACTTGGACGTGCCGAAGATCACGCTGTACGTGTAAGTGACGGCCGCGAAGCCGGAAATCGCCACGATCAGCCCGGATTTCTGCGGCGCCATGATCCTGGCAGCGTGCCAGGCCGCCACGTAGTTGGACCGCACGCCCACGTCCCACATCTCCAGGTTGGAGAGCGGTTTTTCCCAGAAGGCCTTGGGCTCCAACAAGTCGTCCGAGAGCGTGAAGGCATTGTTGACGAGGATGTCGAGTCGTCCCTGCTCGGCGGCTATCCGCTCGAACAGCGCGGCCACGGCGGCATCGTCGCCATGATCGCAGGCCACCGCAACACCGCGCCCGCCGCTCTCCTTGCCGCGCGCATCGCATTCGGCGGCCGTTCCACCGACGGTGCCGGGCAGGTAGTAGTCCCCCTCCCGCACGGTGCGCCCTGTGACGTAGACGGTCGCGCCCTGTTCGGCCAGGACCAGCGCGATCCCTTTGCCGATGCCGCGGCTGGCGCCGGTGACCAGCGCGACCTTGCCGGCCAGCGGCGCGCTCATGCCGTTTCTCCGGCGAACCAGCGCTCGCTGAAGTCGTCCTTGGCGCGGCCGGGGAAGTGCTCGGCGGTGAAGGGATAGCCCATCACGCCCTTCGACCAGTCGGCGGCGGCGCCCCAGTCCTGCTCCCAATCGTAGAGCATCACCCGGTCGGCAATGCGCCATTGCCCGTCGCGCTTCTCGAACGTGTCGAGGTAGCGGCCGCCGATGCAGGTGTCGCGATCTCCCTCCCCCATGTCCACGCGGTGATAGGAGAAGACATGGCTTTCGACGCGCGCGCTATCGCCGTCCAGTTCGATCACCGACTGGCCGATCAGGTGCTGCGTATCCTTGATGGCATCGGCGCCGGGCACGACCCAGGCCAGATAGGCGTCGAAATCGCCGGCATAGACGCCGTAGTCGAACCGCGCCTCCGGCCACCAGCAGGAGCGGATCAGGTCCGCGCTGCGCCGGTCCTCACCGCGCGCAAGGCGGGCAACGCAATCGCGGATCGCCTCGCGGTCGAGCAGGGTCTGGATGTCTGGCGTCATTGGTCCTCTCCGTTTTCGGTGTCAGCCCGAATTCATTCAAATTTCGATGCAGATTTTGCCCACCTGCTGGCCCGAACGCATGTGCGCGACGGCGTCTTCCAGGGCGTGAAGCGGGAACACCCGGTCGATCACCGGATGAATATCATGCGCCTCGATCGCGCGAACCATCTCGATCTGGTCGCGGTGGCTGCCGACCGTCACCGCCTGAAGGCAGAGGCGCTTGGCCTGGACCGCGGCGAAGGGCATCGTATCGACATCGAACCCGGCTACCGCCCCGATGATCGCGATGTGGCCGCCGGTCCGCGCCGCCTTGAAGCTTTGCGCAAGGGTATTGGGTCCGCCCACCTCGATCACATGCTCGACGCCTAGGCCGCCGGTCAGTTCCAGCACGGCGTCTCCCCAGTCCGGCGTGGCGATGCGGTCTATCACATGGTCCGCACCCAGTTCGCGCAGGCGCTCCTGCTTTTCCGGGGTCGAACCGATGGCGATGACGGTGGCACCCGCCGCCTTGGCGAATTGCAGCGCGAACAGCGAAACGCCGCCGGTGCCCTGCACCAGCACATGCTGACCGGGGCTGACGCGTCCATCCGTAACAACCGCGCGCCATGCCGTCACGGCCGCGCAGGGCAGACATGCAGCTTCCACCAGCGAGAGATTGCCCGGCGCGCGCGTGAAGTGCGAGGCCGGACGCACCGCTTCCTCGCAAGCGAAGCCATTCGCGGGACCGCCCGGCGCATTGTCGAGTTCGGCGCGGTAGACATGGCCGTCGCGCCAATTGGGGTGGAAGGTGCTGACCACCCGGTCGCCCAGGGCAAACTGCGTCACGCCCGCAGCGACTTCCACCACTTCGCCCGCGCAGTCGGACAGCGGGATCAGCCCCGGCGGCGAGGGAAACACGCCCCCGATCACCAGCCCGTCGCGAAAGTTCAGCGAGGCGCCGTGCACCCGGACGCGTATCTCGCCCGGCCTCAGAGCCTCCGCTGCCGGCAGCTCCACCAGTTCGAGCTGCCGTTCGCCGCTGGCGGGCGCAAGGCGCATGGCCTTCACCGGAACTTCGCGCCCAGCTGGATGCCGTAGGTCACCGGCGCGTTCCAGACCGAGCCCGTCCCCAGCGTGTTGAACAGCACCTGCGTGCGATAGCGTGTGTTGGTCACGTTATCGCCGAACACCGCCACGGTGTAGCGCTCCGACGGATCGGTCCATTCCGCCCGCAGCGCCAGCACTTCGTAGCCCTTCTGCTTGAACTGCTGCTCGGGATCGAAATAGAAGCTGGAGGTGTAGTAGAGATTGCCCGACAGCGTCAGCCCGCCGCCGGCGAGGTCCAGCCGGTAGCTGGCGCCGATATTGCCCGTGAAATCGGGCGCGCGCTGCATCTTGTAGCCGGAGGCGTCGGTGGAGGTCTGCGTGATCGCGCCGGGTCCGAAACCGCCCAGAGCGGTGGGGATGCAGGCCATCGCATTGCTCAGGTCCGCAATCGCCGGATCGCAATAGCTATAATAGGGCGCGTTGGTAAACGACTTGTACCGCGCATGGGTCCAGGCCGCGCCGCCCAGCAGCGAGAAGGCATCGCTGACCTTGTAGCGAAGCTGCGCCTCCAACCCGTAGATTTCCGAGGACGCCGCATTGCGGATCTGCGCCGCGCCATTCTGATAGCTGGACACCTGCAGGTTCTTGTAATCGTAGTAGAAGCCCGCAAGATCGGCGGAGAAGCGGCGATCGTCGTACTTGAAGCCCACTTCGAAGGCGTCGATCTTCTCGGGCTTCACCGGCTGCTGCGAATAGCCGCCGACGTTCAGGATGCCCGCCTTGTAGCCCCGCGTCCACGATGCGTAGACGCTCGATTCCTCGCTGGGCTTGTAACGGACCACCACGCGCGGCGTGAAGCTGTCGTTTTTCAGCCTGTTGACCGGGATGCGCACGCCCGCGCCGCCCGAATAGGACACCGGCAGACCGTCCGGCCCGATGTAGGACGTGGTCGTCGCGTTGGTGACGAAGTAGGCGTCGCCCACCGTGTCATGGCTGTACCGGCCGCCCAGCGTGAAGAACAGCTGGTCGCTCACCGCATATGTCGCGTCCAGGAATGCGGCGTAGGACTTGGTCGTCGTGCTCGATCCGCCGAACGGGCCATAGGGCGATCCGCCGAAACTGGCGCCGATGTCCCAAGTGTCGCGGATCTGGAAATAGTTGAGGCCCGCCGTCCACTGCAATGGCGATCCCGCCTTCGAATTGACGAGGAATTCCTGGCTCCAGGTCTCGTCATTCACGCCGACGAAGATGTTGAAGAACGGCAGCGCCGTCGCGTCCAGATCGCCGTGATAGGGCGACAGGTCCTTGCGGTACTGGGTGTAGGAGGTGAACTCCGCAAGGCCCAGATCGGCCTTCAAGGTTGCCTGAAGCGCGTCCGAATTGGTGCGGAAATCGACCGGGGTGTTGAGCAGGACCTGCCCCGGCTTGGTGGCATAAGTCGATGACGGCGCATAGAAATAGACCAGCGGCAGCCCCTGGGAGCTGGACGCCCCGTAGATCGCCTGACCGGCGGGCGAAACCTTGTCGAGGAAGCCCGCGCCGCCGCTCTTGTCGACATAGGCGTTCACCAGCTGGGTGGTCGGATCGTCGGTTTCCGCATGGACCCAGCGCAGCAGCAGCGAGACGTCGTCGGTCAGATCGGCCTTCATGCCCACGCGCAGCGACCAGTTTTCGTACCTGCCGATATCGTCGTCATCGGTGGCCAGGTCGGTGAAATAGCCGTCGCCGCGGCGATAGAGCCCCTCCACGTCGATCGCGACGCGGTCGCTGATGCCGAAGGTGGCATAGGCCTGCGCTTTCAGCGCATTGAAGCGGCCATAGCTGACCTTGGCCTCCGCGCCGGTATCCGTGCTGGGATCGGCCGTGGTCACCAGGATCGCGCCGCCCGTGGTGTTGCGGCCGAACAGCGTACCCTGCGGTCCCTTCAGCACCTGGATATTGCGAACGTTGAGCAGGTCGAAGTCCGACATGTAGGTGTTGGCCTGGAAGAACCCATCGACATAGATGCCGACATTGGGACCGCCGCCCGAAGTGGTTATGGCCGTGCCGACGCCGCGAATGGTGGGCTGCACCGCGGGTCCCTGGCTGTCGAAACGCAGGCCCGGCGTTACCCGCGCGGTATCGGAAAGCTGCTGGACATTGGCAGTCGCCAACTGCTCCGCCCCCAGCGAGGTGACGCTGATCGGCACGTCGCGCGACTGTTCGGCGCGGCGCTGCGCGGTGACGATGATCTCGGAGGAGGCGGCTGCCGGCTGCGGCGCGGCCTGATCCTGCGCATGTCCGACTTGCGGAAACATCAGCACTGCCGCCATCAATCCATAAAACGATGCAGCGCCCGCGAAACGCGCTTCAGCCATGACACTCTCCCCTGTTGCGCCTGACCCCGTGATCGGATCTGGCACCCCCGCAGCCGACTCCGGCCGGACCGCCAGAGCCTTGCCGGGCATTCCCGCGCCCGACTTGCTGGATCGGGACAATCCGTCCGGCGCGCGTTCCGACTTCGGCCAGGCGATGAAACGCGGTGGAGGCGCGCGAGCGCTTGATCGAAACGCGCGGAGAAAGCATGCCGGAAAGGCGTGTCCCCCATCGTTCGAGGTTTGCGGATGGAAATGGAAGCAAGGCACCCGGCTCCTCAGGGCGGAAGGGCTTCGAACAGCGAAACCGGCGGCCATCTGCTGGGCGCGCGCCTGCTGCGCCACTTTCCCGAACTCGTCCGCGAACTGGGCGGCCAGCCGCAGGTCATGCTGGCCGGATCCGGGCTCGACGAAGCCGACTGCGAACGGGAAGGCGCCGCCTCTTACGAGCAGTGGATGGCCCTGGTGGACCGCGCCGCGCGGGAACTGGGTGCGGCCGACTTCGGCATGCGGCTCGCCCTGCGGCAGGGCGGCCGCGGCGTCTACGGTCGGCTCGGGACGCTCATGGCCCATGCCCGCACTTTCGGCGAAGCCACGACGCTGGCGGTGGTCCACAACAATGCCCACTCGCTTGCTGCCCGGGTGTGGAAAGCCGCGACCGCTTCCGGCGCCCATGTCTTCCTGGGACACGACGTGCTGGTCGGCACTCTGCTGGGCCGCTGTCAGGCCGTGGAGCAACTCATGTTGCTGGGCCACCTCGGCGCCATGGTGCTCACCGGCGGCCGGGCGCGGGCCAGGGAAGTGCATTTCCGGCACGGCAACCTGGCGACACTGCGCAGCTACCGCCGCTATTTCGGCTGCGAGGTGCGTTTCTGCCGCACCGAGGACGGCATAGCCTTCCGCGCCGCCGACATGGCTTTCCCCATCCATGACGCGGATGCCCACGCCCGCACCGAAGCCATCGCCCATTTGCGCTCGACCTTCCGGGATGTCCGTCCCTCGGTGAGCGCGCGGGTGCGTGGAATCGTCATGCAGTGGCTCAGCACCAACGAATGCACCAGCGAACGCGTCGCGCGGTTGCTGGCGCTTCACCCCCGCACGATGAACCGGCGCCTCCACGATGAAGGGACGAGTTTCCAGCGGATCAAGGACCAGGTCCGCTGCGATTACCTGGCCTATTACATCGGGCGAACGGACGTCGAATTGCAGGTCATTTCACGCCGGCTGGGCTTTGCCGAGCAATCCGCCCTGTCCCATTTTTCGCAGCAGATGCTGGGTTCCAGCCCCCGCGACTTGCGGGCGCGCGCCTTGCGGGAAAGCGCGCTGGCCAGACTGTAAATCCGGCCGGGCCATGATTGTCCGGATACGACAAGTCTGATCCGGGCCGGTGCAGCATCTCTCCTTTGCATAACGAACGGAGGATGCACCTTTGGCTGAAACGGCAGAAGACGCGATCATGGACATCAGCGACGTCGAATGGCGGCTGGGCCATCAGGTCGGCGGCGGCGAGCTTTGGGAGCCCTGCAACAAGACGGATATCCGCCGCTGGGTCATGGCGATGGACTACGTCAACCCGCTGCACTGGGACCAGCGCTTCGCCCAGCAGAGCAAGTTCGGCGATCTCATTGCGCCGCAATCGATGCTGGTGGCGCTCGACTACGGCCATGGCAACAATCAGGCCTGCGTCGGACGCATCGAAGGCCAGCACATGATCTTCGGCGGCGAGGAATGGTGGTGGTACGGCACCAACGTGCGCCCCGGAGACCGGATTTCCCACGAGCGCATCTTCACGGGTTACAAGCTGACCGACACCCGCTTCGCCGGCCCCACCCTGTTCCAGCGCGGCGACACGATCCACCGCAACCAGCGCGGCGATCTCATTGCCAAGTCCTGCCCCACGGTCATCCGCTATCTTGCCAAGGAAGCGGAAAAGCGGGGAATGTACGCCTCCACCGCCGGCACCCCGCACAAGTGGACCCAGGCCGAACTTGCCGGGATCGACCAGGCGCGGCGCGATTGGTTCCTGTCCAACCGCGACGGCGTCTCCCCCCGGTTCGAGGCGGTCGCGGTGGGCGACAAGCTTCCGCGCCGCGTCATCGGCCCTCACTCGATCGCCAGCTTCACCACCGAATACCGCGCCTTCGTGTTCAACATCTGGGGCAGCTTCTACTGGCAGGGCATCGAAGGCGTGCCCGATTGCTGGGTCAATCAAGACATGGGCTGGATCGAGGGCTTCTCGTTCGACGAGGAAGGCGCCCTTGTCGACCCGCGCCTGCGCGACGGCCTCTACCTCGGCCCCTCGCGCGGCCATATCGACGACGGCCGCGCCAGCGAGATCGGCATGCACCGTGCCTATGGTTACGGCGCCACGATGGCCGCCTGGAACACCGATTATCTGGCCTTCTGGGCCGGCCACGACGGCATGGTCCGCCACGCCAAGAGCGAGTTCCGGGGGCCCGCCTTCGAAGGCGACGTAACCTGGATCGAGGGTGAGGTGATCGAGAAGATCGAGAATTCCGAGTGGGGTTTCCCCGTCGTGCGCATCGAGGTCCGCATGACCAATCAGGACGGGAAGGTCGTGGTGACTTCGGTCAACGAGGTGCAACTGCCACTCTGAATCGTCTCGATCAGATCAAAGCTGACGAGACGGATTTGAAGACGGATTCCAAACATTTTTCCAGGGGAGGAAACAGGAAATGGCAAACATCTACACGCGTTCGGCGACCCGGCTGGCACTGGGAGCGGCAACCATCGCGCTGCTACCCGCCGCAGCGATGGCCCAGACCGAGGCTCAGGCACCAGCTCAGGCACCAGCTCCGGCGCCCGAGCAGCCGCTGGCAGACCAGGTGACCAGCGAACCGATCGTCGTGATCGGCACGCTCATTCGCGGCATCGCTCCGGCCGGCAACAACGTCATCAATGTCGATACCGACCAGATCGCGGCCACCGGCGCGGCCTCGACCAGCCAGGTGCTCAGCACCATTCCGCAAGTCGGCAACTTCTTCAATGCCTTGCCCGCCGGCATATCGCAGCAGCCCGGCTCCAACGGGTCGAACCCGATCAACCGTCCCAACTTGCGCAACCTGCCCGGCGCCAACACCAGCGGCGGCGCCCAGACGCTGGTCCTGTTCGACGGCCAGCGTGTCGTCGGTGCCGGCATCCAGCAGGTCGCGGTGGATCCCGACATCATCGCGCCCGGCGTGATCGCGCGCGTCGAGGCCATGACCGATGGCGGCTCGGCGGTATATGGCTCGGACGCGATCGGCGGCGTCATCAACTTCGTCACGCGCGACCGGTTCGACGGCATCCAGGCAGACGCCCGCTACGGCATCGGCGAGGACTACCAGTCGATCGAAGCCAGCGCGCTGGCGGGCAAGGACTGGGGCTCGGGCGGTTTCTACGTCGCCTACGGCTACTCCCATCACGACAGCGTCTACGGCGCGGATCGGGACTGGGTGAAGCAGGTCGACTGGAACACCGACATCCCCACCGGCCGCAACTGCGCCGCGCCCAACGCGACCATCGGCACCACCGCCTATGTGCCTTCCGGATCGGGCCTCGTCGCGGGCGGGCCCAATGTCTGCGATTTCTCGGATCCGGTCGCCATCTATCCGACTTCGACACTGCATACCGTGTTCGCCCGGCTCAACCAGAGGCTTTCCGGCGGCGTGAAATTCGACATGACCGCGCTCTACGCCAATCGCGCGATCAGCCAGGTCAACGGAACCCTGGGCACCGGCGCCCTGGGCACGGGTGCGGCAGGGCAGGCCACGCTGACGGCCGCCTCGCCGTTCTACCGCCCGACCGCAGACGCCAATGCCGGGCTGCCGCAAGTGGTCAGGTTCGACTACAGCCCGCTCTTCGGAACCCGGTCCGCCACCCAGCAGACCGATCTGGAAACCTGGCGCATTGCCCCTTCCGTCTCGGTGGAGCTTGGCTCGGACTGGGAATTCAGCGGTCTGTTCAGCTACGGCATCGCCACGACGTCCTTCAACAACGCCCAGATCAGCGCGGCCGCCCAGTCTGCCGCGCTCGCGGCGCGCACTCTCAATCCCTACGACGTCGGCGCCACCGCGCCCGGCGTGGCATCCGGATTGCTGCGCTATGCCAGCGGCAGCGGACGGAACGAGTTCTACGACTACCGGGCCATCGTCAACGGACCGCTCTTCGCACTGCCGGGCGGCATGCTGCGCGCGGCCGCGGGCTACGAGCACATGCAGGACAATTTCACCCGCCGCACCACGAATGCGTCCACTTATGCGCTCCAGAACCCGGCCACGTATATCCAGAAGGTGGATTCGGTATTCGGAGAACTGTCGATCCCGATCGTCGGCGATGAAAACGCGATGTCCTTCATCAACGAGCTGACCCTTTCCGCATCCGGCCGCTACGACAAGTACAGCGACTTCGGCGACACCTTCAATCCGAAGCTCGCCGCCACCCTGCGCCCGGTCGAATGGATCGCGATCCGCGGCAACTGGGGCAAGTCGTTCACGGCGCCTTCCCCGGTCGACCAGCTCGGCGTCCTGGCCTCGGCCGTGGCGACGGTGCCGGCTGCATTCCTGCGCACGCCCCCCGGCGTGACCGCGGCTCCGGGCGAAATCGGACTGTTCGTTTCGGGCACCGCGCCGGGCCTTCAGCCGCAGAAGGCCACCAACTGGTCGATCGGAGCCCAGATCGAACCGCCGTTCCTGTCGGGGCTGACGCTGAATGTCAGCTATTACAACATCGATCTGAAGGGAACGATCGGAAGGCCCGTCACCGGGGCCGACCTCAGCGACTACTACGCCAATTTCCCGCAGCTCTATTCGGTGCGGCCCAGCGGCCAGGAACTGGCGGCCTATCTCACGCAGTTCGATCCGGCCAATTTCAACTTCACCGTGGCCAACCCGACCTCCACGGGCCAGGCGCTCATTACCTCGGGCGGCACCAGTTCACCGGTGCTGGTGGCGCTCGACACGCGTTCGCGCAACCTGGGCACCGCCACGCTGGACGGGATCGACTTTTCCGCGAACTACGTGCTCGACACCAGGTTTGCCTCGTTCGATGCGAGCGTGAACGGCAACTACCGTCTTTCGCAGGAATCGCGTGCCCTGCCCTCGCTGCCGCTGTCCGACGATCTTGCCTTCAACACCCCGGTGTTCCGCATCCAGGGCACTCTGGGCACCAGAGTTGGCGGGCTGCGCGCGCAAGTGATCTGGAACCACACGTCCGGTTACAAGCGCGGGCTTGTCGAATTCGGTCAGACCAAGGTTTCGGCCTTCGACACGATCAACCTGTTCTTCAAGTACGACGTCAAAGCGAAGTCCGCCTGGGCCAGCGACCTGTCGTTCACGCTGAATGTCCAGAACCTGTTCGACGTTTCGCCTTCCGAGTTCCGCTCGGCCGCAAGCCTCGGTTTCGACACTACCCAAGGGACGGGCTTCAGCATCGGCCGCATCGTCCAGTTCGGCGTCAGCAAGAAGTTCTGATCCGCAGGGCGCACCGTCCGGGCCAGGGCGCTCGGACGGTGCCGCTCCGAACCGTCAAGACCTGGACCGGTCACCGTCACTCCGCAAATGCCAGCGATCCGCGTCTGCTGACAAAACGCCAGACGCCGTCGGGCTCCAGGTGCAGTTCGTCATCGAAGTCACCCACCAGAACGGTTTCCCCGCGCTCGCCGCTATAGAGCACGACATAGCTGCGCGCACGGGCGCGCGACGCGCCCAGCACGTCGACGACGGTGTTGGCCATGACGTGGCGGGTACGCCGCGCCGGCCGGTCGCGAAAGAAGCCGCGTATGGCCTCGCGTCCGCAGACCGGGGCGCCGGGTGCCGTCGGCCGAGCGAACGTGCCGTCCTGCGTGAACATGGCAGCCAGGGCATCGTGATCGTGCGCATCGTTTGCCTGGGCAAAGCGATGGATCTGGCGCACGACGGCCTGCTCGATCGCCAGGCTCCCGGCAGCGCCGGGTGTCTCCGAAGCGTTTGAGATATCTTGATCCTCGCGTGTCATGCGGTTCCCGCTTCCTTGTCCAGGGGCAATGCCATCCATCGTTCCAGCGCCGCGGTCACGGCTTCGGGCGCTTCCATCGGCGCCATGTGGCCGCTGCCATCGAACACCACGTAGAGCGAGCCCGGCAGCGCCGCGAGGATCTCCTCATGCTGGGCGGGCGGGCTCCACGCATCCTCGCTGCCGACGCCGATCAGCACCGGGCAGCGCACTGCGGCAAGGGCGGCCACCGCGTCGGGCCGTCCCAGCAGCGCGGCGATATGGCGGCGATGGACCGCAGCGCCCATCCGGTGCACCATCGCATGAAGACGCGCGTTCAGTTCCGGATCGGCATCGAGGCGGCCCTTGCGCACCATGGGCGGGAGCCAGACGTTTGCCAGGGCCTCCATGCCTTCGCGCTCGCCAAGCTCGATCAGCGCCTGACGCCGCTCGGCCTCGCCCGGGCGGATGGGATGAATGCCGGTGTCCAGCAGCGCCAGTCGCTCGACCCTGTCCGGCGCCATCCGCACCGTTTCCAGCGCGACCCGCGCGCCCATCGAATGGCCGGCCAGCGAGAAGCGCGCGGGCGCTTGCTCCAGCACATGGCGCGCCATGGCCGCGATACTGTCGAAATGCCGCAAGTCGGGCACTTGAACCTCGTAGGATCGGCCGAGGTGCTCCACCTGATGTTCCCACACGCAGGCATCGCACAACAGGCCGGGAAGCAGGATGATCGTCTGTCGCACAAGCGCTCGCTGGTTGCCGGGTTGTCCCACCGGGTAGAGCACTGCGGGACGATCCGGTCCTATTCAATTGCCGCGCCACGTTATGCGCTTCCGGCATGTCGCCGCTATCGCAATTGGTGATAGCGGCCTCGGCGGAAAGCATACGCCCTATGGCCGGATCGATGCGTAACCTCTGCCCATCGGTTCCATCGGAGCCGCGAAGATAGAAGCGACCTGCACAGCAGGCGGAAGAGGATGCACCATGACAGCCGCACTGCGTTAGCCAGGCCCTTCGTGCCCGCCCTCCCCTGCATCGTGACGGGGAAGGCGCCGGGCATGTGCCCGCACCGACATACCCTTCCGATAGACGAGGATTCCCGAATGGCCCTTGGGCTTTTCCCAGAGATGACGGCTGCCTGCGCCCTGCTGGCGCTGGCCCAGCCCGCCTTGGCGCAGCAGGCCAGCGGCGAGGCGCCGAACCGCGATGCATCTTCCGCCGCGCCCACCTCTGCAGTCCCCTCTGCGCCGGGCGCCACGTCTGTCCTCACGCCTGTCCCCGTGCCCGTCATCGTGACTGCTGCCGCCGCGCAGGAACGCGCCATGCGCCCCCTTCCCCCCGTGGAGATCGGCGCCCCGCCGCCGGTCCCGCCGCCCGCCTCGCCGCCTATCCCGGAGCCGGTACCGGGCGGGCGGACGGCAACGCCCTGCACCCCGCAGAGCCTGCGCTGGACCGAGGACTGGACCTGCCTGGCCAATCCCGCCAAGCGCACTTCTCCGCTGGAAGCGCTGCGCTATCTGCCGCTGGGCGACGATCCCGAGGTCTATCTCTCGATCGGCGGCGAGGCCCGCTACAACTATACGTACTGGAGCGCGCTCAACCTCGGCGCCAAGGGCAAGGACAAGCTCTCCGCCCTGCAGCAGCGCCTTCGCCTGGTGGCGGACCTTCACCTGGGCCGCAACGTGCGCGCTTTCCTCGAACTGGGCGACAACCGCGAATTCTTCGAGACATTCGCCACGCCGCCCAACCGCGACAAGCTGGACATTAACCAGGCCTTCATCGACGTGACGCTGCCGCTCGGCGACACCACCAAGCTCACGCTGCGTCCGGGGCGTTTCGAAATGCCGATCGGCAATGGCAAACTCGTCGGCCTGCGAGACGGCGTGAACGTGCGCTACGTCTATCAGGGCATTCGCGGCACCTTGATCGAGGAAGGGAAGGTCCGGGTCGACGCCTTCGCGGTCAAGCCGGTGACGTTCGAACCCGGCATGTTCGACGACGGCCCCGAGAATGGGCGCCACTTCAACGGCGTATACGTAGCCACCGCGCCGGGGCTGCTGGCGCCCAACCTGGCGGTCGACCTCTACTGGTACGATCTCTACCGCGAGAATGCCCGCTATACCACGCTGACGGGAACCGAAAGCCGCCAGAGCTGGGGCCTGCGCCTCTCCGGGCGCGCCAGCGGCTTCGACTGGGACGCGGAAGGCACCTACCAGAGCGGCAGCTTCGCCGGCCAGAAGATCCAGGCCTGGGGCATGCTGCTGGAGGGGGGCTACACTTTCGCCGATCTTCCGATGAAGCCGCGCCTCGGCGGCCGCTTCAACTGGTTCAGCGGCGATGACGATCCGAACGACGGCAAGATCGGCACTTTCGCACCGCCTTTCCCGCGCACGCCGCTCTACAGCGATGCGGGATGGCTCAACATGTCCAACCTGATCGACGTGACGCCCACGCTGACGCTCAAGCCGAGCAAGAAGCTCACGCTGGTCGGCGGACCCGAACTGTTCTGGCGCGCCACGGCGGCCGACGCGGTCTATGCCGGGCCGACCAACTTTCCGCTTCTGCGCCCGACGGACGGCGGCCGCTTCGTGGGGACGGGGCTGAACCTCCAGGCCGATTATCTGGCGACGAAGAACCTGAGTTTCCACGCCTATTTCACGCACTTCATCGCCAGCGATTCGTTGCAGTCCGGCGGCGGACGCAGTTCGGACTACTTCGGCTTCTGGGCCGATTTCCGCTTCTGATGTCGGGTCAGGCCACGCTTTCGACGATGTCGCTTTCCTCCAGCCGGGCAACTTCGCGTTGCAGTTCCGCCAGCAGCAGCTTTCCAGCCTCTCCCAGCGGTCCGCGGTGGATGATGCCGGCCGGGCGCGGGGCTGACGGCACTGCCACCGGCAGGATGCGCATCGTGTCGCGCGCGAGGTCGCCCGCGACCAGGACTCGCGGCACGGCACTGACGAACGTGCCCGAAAGCAGCAGTTCGCGCATGAAGCCCACCGATGTCGATTGCACGGCCGCATCGGTATCCAGCCGAAGCTGTTCCAGTATCTCGCGCACGTCGCGTTCCATCAGCGTGCTGACCGACGGCAGCACCAGCGTATAGCGCTGCACGTCCGCAGCGCTGACGGAGGGAAGCGCGAAAAGCGGATGGTCGCTGCGGGCCACCAGCGAGATCGGCTCGTCGTAAAGCACGCGCCGGACCAGATCGTCAGGCTGCGACGGGGGATAGAGGCGGCCGACGATGACGTCGATTTCGCCTGACAGCAGCGCCGGGATCATCTGGTCGGTCTTGCCCTCGATGACGGAGATCGTCAGGCGGGCGGCCTGTTCGCCGGCATTGGCCAGAACGGCAGGCAGCAGGCCATGCGCAGCCACCGGAAGCGCGCCGACGCGGATGGTTCGCCGCTGGCCATCGGAAAGCCGGTCCAGCTGCCCTTCCAGCTCGCGAATGGTGGTCAGCAGCTTGCGCGCGCCTGCGGTGAGGACCGCGCCCGTGGCATTGGGCCGCACGCCGCGAGGATGGCGCTCGAATATTTCGGCGCCGATGATTTCCTCCACCTCCTGCAAGGTGCGCGACAGGGCGGGTTGGCTGACCCGCAACGCACGCGACGCGCGGAGCAGGCTCTTGTGCTGCTCCAGCGCGTCGATCACCCGCAGATGGCGGATCTTCAGCCTTTGTTCGAGATAGTGCGCCAAATCAGGATGCCACCATGCCATGGGGGTCGATGACGAACTTGGCGGCGGCGCCCTTGTCGAAAGTCTCGTAGCCCTTGGGGGCATCCTCCAGCGAGATCACTTGCGCGTTGACGATGTCAGCGATGGGCAGACGATCGTGCAGCAGCGCCATCATCAATTGCCGGTTATATTTGAGCACGGGAGTCTGCCCGGTGTGGAAGCTGTGCGACTTCGCCCAGCCCAGCCCCAATCGCAGGCTGAGATTGCCGGTCTTCGCCTGCGCCTCGTGCGCGCCGGGGTCTTCGGTGACGTAAAGCCCCGGAATACCGATGGAGCCGGCCGCGCGGGTCACTTCCATCATCTGATTGAGCACGATGGCGGGCTGCTCCTTGCCGCCGTGGCCCACCGCCTCGAAGCCGACCGCGTCGATGGCGCTGTCCACTTCGGGCACGCCGATTACCTGCTCCACCAGGTCGCCCAGCCGATCGTGGCTGGAGAGATCGATCGGCTCGAAACCGACCTTCCTGGCATGGGCCAGGCGATCCGGGTTGAAATCGCCGATCATCACCACGGCCGCACCCAGCAGGCGGGCGGAAGCCGCCGCAGCGAGGCCCACCGGCCCCGCGCCGGCCACATAGACGGTCGAGCCCACGCCCACGCCTGCGTTGAGCGCGCCGTGGAAGCCGGTGGGCAGGATGTCCGTCAGCATCGTCAGGTCGCGGATCTTCGCCATGGCGCGGTCGCGGTCGGGAAACTTGAGCAAGTTGAAATCGGCATAGGGCACCATGACGTAGCGCGCCTGTCCGCCGATCCAGCCGCCCATGTCCACATAGCCGTAAGCCCCGCCGGCACGGCCGTCGTTCACGGTCAGGCACACGCCGGTGTCGCCGTGGCGGCAGGTGCGGCAGCGGCCGCAGGCGACGTTGAACGGCACCGAGACCAGATCGCCCACGTCGAGCATCTCGACATCGGCGCCTTTCTCGATCACTTCGCCGGTGATCTCGTGACCCAGCACCAGACCCGCCGGCGCGGTCGTCCGGCCGCGCACCATGTGCTGGTCGGATCCGCAGATGTTGGTGGTCACGATCTTGAGGATGACCGCGTGATCGATCTTCCGGCCGCGCGGATCCTCGAACTTGGGGTCGGGGATGTCCCGGACCTCCACTTTGCCGGGTTCCAGATAGACGACGCCGCGATTGCTGCTCATGCAGGTTCTCCCATGGAAAGTTCAGGTCCGCCGAAAGCAAAGGCATCGTCGCCTCGCCACGCCGGTTCGATCGTCACGCTGCCGCCCGCCACGCGCGAGACACAGGCGCACATCTGGCGGTTTTCGCGGTGCTGACGCGAAGAGAAGAAGACATCGCGGTGATCCATCTCGCCTTTCGCCTCGACGATATCGACCGCGCAAAGGCCGCATTCTCCGCGTCTGCACTCGAAAACGACCTCGACGCCTGCCGCTTCAAGCGCATCCAGCATGGATTCGTTCTCGCGGACCAGCACTTCTGCGCCAAGGCGCGGGACCTTCACGGTGAACGCCTGAGCCGCGTGGCTGCCGCTCGATCCGAACGTCTCGTAGCGCAGCCCGGCGCGCGGACGGCCAGCTTCTTCCCAGGCGCTGCGTACCGCTTCCATGAGCCCCAGCGGCCCGCACATGTAGAGTTCGCCGTCCGCGGGCAGGCGGCGGATCTCGTCCGCGATGTCGATCTGCTCGCCGCGATCGGACGCGAAAAGGCTCAGCCGATCACCCAGGAACCCGGCCAGTTCCTCGCCATAGGCGAACTCGTCGGCCGAGCGCGCCGCATAGACCATGCGCAGGCCTGCTCCGCGCACGGCGAGCTGCGCGGCCATCGCCACCATCGGCGTGATCCCCACGCCCCCGGCCACGAGCAGGTAATGCGGAGCGCCATGCATGAGCGGAAAGTCGCAGCGCGGGGGCGCGACGGCCAGGGAGTCACCGGGCTGGAGGCGCCACATATAGGCCGAGCCGCCGCGGCTCTCCGGCTGGCGCTTCACGGCGATGCGCAAGGTGGAACCCTCCTGGCCGACGACCGAATAGGACCGCTGGTCGATCCTGCCGCCGACATCGACCTGCACCTTGACGTGACTGCCGGGCGGGCAGGCGGCGGCGCGATCGAGGACGATGCCGAACTCTCGAATGGTCGGCGTGACATCGCGAATGGAGGTCACGCGGCCAGATTGCCAACCGGCCGGAATCTCGCCGCTCATTCCGCAGCCTCCGCCAGGACCGGCCCATTTTCCGCTGCTATCATGCGATCGATCGCGCGACGCGCCCACATCGAGCCCGCATCGATGTTGAGGTTGTAGAAGACATGATCGGGATGCTCGTCGATGGCGCGCTGCTGCGCTTCGATCACCGTCTCGTCTTCCAGCATGATGCCGCCGCCTGCATTGAGGACGCGGCGCGTATGGCCCTGATCGCCTATGTTGTAGTTCCGGAGATGGGCCCAGAAATAATAGCAGGTCTTGTCGGTCGAGGGGGTGGGCAGATGCAGCACCCGCATGTCCACGCCTTGCGAGCGATCGCCCTCCGGCGCGCCGGTTCCGGCGGGTGCGACGCCCACTTCCAGATAGATCACCGAAGGCGCCAGGAAGTTGATGACCTGCCAGCGATCGGTCTTGCCGGGCTTGCCGAGCTGCCCCGCCCAGAACGGCGGCGCCTCCTCGTCCAGCACCCAGCGTTCGACGCGCGCAGTGCGTTCGCCGTGGTAGGCATCGAACGGAGCCTCGGCGAGCGCCTCGTTGCCGATGCTGGAGGAATGGACGAACGTCTCGTGAGTCAGGTCCATGAGGTTGTCGATCACCAGGCGGTAGTCGGCCTTTACCTCGGTCATGCTGCCGTCGCCCGCCCAATCCGGATGGTCCGGCCACGGCAGGTCGGGGATGAGCGCCGGGTCGGCCAGCGCCGCGTCGCCCGGCCAGACCCAGACGAAGCGGTGGCGCTGCGCCACCGGAAACGCGCGCACGCAGGCCGAGGGGTTGATCGTCTCCTGCGAGGGCATGTGCGTGCAGCGCCCGTTGGGGCCGAACACCAGCCCATGATAGCCGCAGCGTACGTCGTCACCCTGCAGGGTACCGATCGAGAGCGGCACCAGCCGGTGCCAGCAGGCATCCTCCAGCGCCACCGGCGTGCCGTCCTGCCGGCGATAGAGCACCATCTTGCGGTTGCAGATCGTGCGCGACAGCAGGCTGCGCCCAACTTCCGCGTCCCACGCCGCGACATACCAGGCGTTCATCGGAAATGTCTGTGTTGTCATGGTTTGTCTCCCAAGCCCCCGCTTCACCGTGCGTGCGGCACGGCGCGGGTCTGCATGAATTCCTCGAAGCTCTCGCCGCGCATGATCGCGTAGACTTCCAGATTGGTTTTCCTGACGACGCGGGCCCACTTTTCGAGGACGAAGAAGTTGACGCCGGCCTGGACGATGCCCAGCCAGTCGCGTGCGCGCACCAACGCCATCTCCTCGTCGTCGAGACCCGCCGCGCGCATCGCCGCTTCCTCGTCGTCCCAGAAGGCCTGGCGCGCCTCGGGCCGGATCATGTTCCAGAAGAAACGATTGAACGCGAGGCGGCGATTGCAGGTGCGCAAGTCGAAGACGTAAGTGCCCTCGGGCATTCCCACGGTCTGCGGGTTCTGCGTGAACATCAGGCGACCTCCTGCTCGCGTTGCTGCTCCGAAGCAGCATTTTCGCGCTCCTCGTAAGTGACGACGGTCATGGCGGTGGTGGTCATGAGGTAATAGTTGCGGTGCATCTCCTCGAGCGAAGCGCCCAGCGCGCCGCGCATCGCCAGCCACATGATCTGCTCGACGCTTTCCGCGCCGCCCAGCCGCACGTAATCCGCATGGGTAAGCTGAGTCAGCCGCTCGGGATCGTCACGCAGGGTTTCAAGGAAATCGAGATCCCACTCGGTATTGTTGAAGCCCGTGCGCTCGCCGTGGATCTGGTGCGAAAGGCCGCCGGTGCCGACGACGACGACCTTCAGATCCTCAGGGTAACTTTCCACCGCGCGGCGCACCGCCTGCCCCAGCCGGTAGCAGCGCCGGGCCGTGGGCAAGGGATATTGCAGGACGTTGATGGCGATGGGCACGACGGTGCCGGGCCAGTCCGGCTCATGCGGCCAAAGCAGCGGCAGGGGCGAGGCGATACCGTGGTCGATCGGCTTGTTCTGGAAGAACGCCAGGTCGAATTCCTCGTTCACCAGCGCCTCGCCGATATGCGCCTGGAAGTCCACGTCCCCCCGGATATCCGGCAATCCGCGCAGGCCCGCGCCTTCGTCGGCAATCGGGAAGCGCTCGCCCACGCCCAGTGCGAACGTCGGGTAGAGGTCGAAGAACAGCGTGGTCGCGTGGTCGTTGTAGAAGAACAGCAGGACGTCGGGCTGCTTCTCGGCCAGCCATTTCGCGACGGGCTTGTAGCCCTCGAACAGCGGGGCCCAGACCGGGTCCTCCTGTCGCCCCTTGTCGTAAGCGACGCCGATGGTGGGTACGTGCGACGTGCCGATACCGCCGATTATTCTGGCCATGTCTGTCTCCTCAGAGCCCGCGGGCCTGCTCGGCCTCGGCCCGTTCGAAGATCGAACGGCGCATCAGCAGACCGGGCTTGTCGGGGGCGAAATTCAGGTCGAACTGCGGTTCGGCATCCTGCGCGACGGTCTGCGCGATCCATTCCAGCGCATCCACGTCTTCCAGGTACGCCTTCTCGGATGCCGTGCGCAGGAACGCGTCCGCTTCCGCATCGTCCAGCTTGCGGTCGCGCGAGTTGAACCACCAGTAGTGGAGCGAAGTCTGCGTCTCCGGCGTGATGAGATGAGTGATGTTGAAGCGGTACTTCTTCGGCGCGCCCGAAGCGTCCGCGTTGTCCGTGACGCTGGCATAGGCGGTGTGCAGCGCCGGGGAGACGTACCGCGCTTCCGAGAAGCGATCGACGCGCTTGTCCATCAGCCCCATCGGCACGCCGTAGATGCCCGGCGGCGGCGCGTCCCTGAGCGCGCGGTAGATGACGACGACATCGCCCTCCAGCCGCACGTCCAGCTTGGACCGCGCGAACTCCGGCGTGCCCACCGTGCCGGGATGAAGGAACGGAAAATGCGTCTGGTCGAGCAGGTTCTCGTGCATCGCCACATAGTCCGACTTGATGTGATAGGCCCCGCGCACGCTCTTCCATTCGGGGCTTGCCAGCCAGGACGTATCCGGGATCAGCGCTTCGTCCGCATGGTCGGGGTCGCCCATCCAGATCCACACCAGCGGGCCGCGCTCCGCGGTGGGGAAAGCGGCGACATTGGCATTGGTCGGCACGATCGGCATCGAGGGCATGGCCAGGCAGCGCCCCGAAGGATCGAACTGCATGCCGTGATAGCCGCAGACGAGCACGTCGCCCTCCAGCCGCCCCTTGGCGAGCGGGAAGGAACGGTGCGGGCAGCGGTTGCGCACCGCCACCGGCTCTCCCGCCAGTGTCCGATAGAGCGCGACGTCCACGCCCAGCAGCCGGCGGCTGATGATGTCGCGGCTGATCTCGTCCGCGAAGCCTGCAACATACCAGCAATTGCGCACGAGCGGCGTGTTCTGGTCGGCAAAGCGGCCCATTTCCAGCGGCGAGGCGGCGGCGGGGATGGCGGTCATCTGGTTCATGTCGGGTCTCCGGTCAGGCGTCGAGTACGAGGGTGCCGCCGGGCAGGCGCGACACGCAGATGCACAGCGTGTCCCCGGCGGCGCGTTCCTCGTCGGAAAGATAGCTGTCGCGGTGGCTGATCCGCTCTCCCCCTTTCAGGACGGGGAGCGGACACAATCCGCATTCCCCGCGGCGACAATCCGAGAGGACATCGATGCCGGAGGCGGTCAGGGCGTCGAGAATGCTGGTATCGCGGCCGACCTCGACAGTGCGACCAGTGCGCCGCAGTTCGACGGCGAAAGGCGCATCGTCGGGAGCGGGACCGGCGGTGAACCGCTCCGAACGCACGCGCGCATCGGGCCAGCCCAGGGTCCGCGCGGCAGTGTGGACGGCCTCGATCATCGGCAGGGGACCGCAGACGTAGACCGTGGTGTCGTCGCTCTGCGCGGCGAGCAGCGCGGCCATATCGAGGTGGTCGGTCGCAGGATCGCCGCTGACGTGCAGCCTGCCCGCCGCACCTGCCAGTTCCATCGCTTCGGCGGCATAGGCGAGCTGGTCCTGCGTGCGGCCGGTATAGACGAATGCGAAGGGCCGCCCTCGCCGCACCACGCTTCGCAACATCGCGTAGATGGGCGTGATGCCGATGCCGCCGGCGATCAGGAGACTACGGCGGTCGCGCAAGTCGAGCGGGAAGTTGTTCTTGGGCCGCGAGACCTTGAGCCGCGTTCCCGGGGCGAAAGTATCGTGGATATGCGCCGACCCACGCTGGCGATCCTCGCGCTGGACGGCGATCCGGTAATGATCGGCCCGATCGTCCGCGAGCCCCTGCCCGCCGACAAGCGAATAGTGCCGCACGATCGGCCCGCTGAGATCGGAATGCGTGTGCAGTTCCACATGCGCACCCGGCGCGCCGCGAGGCAGCGGAGAACCGTCTGCCGAGGCCAGGACGTACTCCCGGATGCGCGGCGTGAGCTGGCGCACGCCTGCCACCACCATGTCGATCAATTGCCCGTGCACCGGCCTCTCCTTGTTAGCCCATTCCTGTGGAACCGATTGCGATCTCAGCCGCGATTCGATGCCTGGATAATCACTTTGGATCCAAAATACGTCAATACCTTTCGATAATTGTCGATTTATGGCGATTTTGGATCCCATAATTGGATCCACGGAACTTGGCGGGTCCGCAGCAGGTGTGTAGGTTCGCCGCCATGACCAGCTCTCTTCCGGATGACGCCACCACCCTTCGTGCCAAGTCTTCGGCGCTGACCCGGCTGCGCGAAATGATCCTGCGCGGCACGCTGAAGCCGGGCGAGCGGCTGCGCGAGGTCGAGCTGGCGGAGCGGCTTGCGATGTCCCGCACGCCGATACGCCAGGCGCTTCCGGCGCTGGCGCTGGAAGGCCTGCTGGTCCAGGCGGGGGTGCGCGGCTATGCGGTTCGTTCGTTCACGCGCGCCGAAAGCCTCCAGGCCCTGCATCTCCGCGCCATGCTGGAGGGCTATGCCGCGCGCAGCATCGTGCTGGCCGGGCGAGGCAAGGCGATTGCCGATGCGCTGGCCCCGCTGATCGCCGAAGTGGACGAACTGCTGCAGGCCGGGACATTGTCGGAAGTGCTGGAAGAGCGTTACGGCGAACTCAACGAGCGCTTTCACACCGCTGTCGTGGAAGGCGCCGACGATCCCCTGCTGCGGGACCTCATCGCCCGCTGCAACGTCGTGCCTTTCACATCGCCGGCGGTCATCGCTTTCGAAGAACTGGAGGACGCCGAGATCATGGACCTCATGCGCTATGCCCAGCGCCAGCATCACGCGATCGTCAATGCGCTGCGCGCGGGCGACGCCCTGCGCGCCGAAATGCTGTTTCGCGAACACGCGACCACGCAGGAGAGCAGCATGGCGATGGGCGAAACGCTTCGGCGTTCCCTCTAGCCACCGCGCCGCTATAACAGGAGCGGCATAGCTCCCAGCATGAATGCGATACGGGCGTTCGCGGGCAGCATGCCTAGCATCCCCCTCAAAGCACCGCTTCAGCGGATGCTGACTGGAGAGGATGACCATGGCAAGTGTCACGGCGGCAGGGCCGCCCACCATCGGGACGGACGATCGGGAGACGATGTCCGTCTTCCAGATCGCCGCTATCGGCGTCTGCGTGTTGATCAATGCGCTTGACGGCTTCGACGTGCTGGCAGTGGCCTTCACCGCGCCGGCCATATCGCGCGAATGGGGCCTGGCACCGACCCAGGTGGGAGGGCTGTTCAGCGCCGGGCTGGCGGGAATGGGCATCGGCGCGTTCACCATCTCTCCGCTCGGGGACAAGCTGGGGCGGCGGCCGGCGATCCTGTTCTGCCTGGTACTGCTGGCCGCCGGCATGTTCGCCTCGGCCTTTGCCGGCGATCTTGGCCAACTGGCGGCGACCCGCGTGCTGACCGGCCTCGGCATCGGCGGCATCCTGGCGAGCATCAACACGGTCGTGGCGGAATATGCGTCTCCGCGCCGCCGCAGCCTTGCGATCTCCTGCATGGCGCTGGGATATCCCGTCGGCGCGACTGTCGGCGCTCTGGCCGCCGTGCCGCTGATCGGGGCTTTCGGGTGGAGATCGATCTACCTGCTCGGCGCGGCGGCGGCTGCCCTGCTCGTCCCCCTGGTGCTCTGGCTGCTGCCTGAGTCCATCCAGTTCCTTTCGGCGCGCCGCCCGGCAGGCGCGCTGGACAAGATCAACCGGGTCCAGCGCAAACTCGGCCGCGCGCCGCTCGACAGGCTGCCGCCGCTCGCGGCCCGGACGGCCGAGAACCGCCCGGGCTTTGCCGATCTGTTCCGCGGCCGGATGCTCGCCGCCACTGTCCTGGTCATGCTGCTCAACATGTGCGTGATGGCAACGGTCTACTTCGCGATCAGTTGGACGCCGAAGATACTCTCCGAACTGGGCTTCAGCGACAGTATCGGTATCTACGCCTCCATGATGATGAACGTCGCGGGCGCCATCGGCTGCCTTCTGTTCGGATTGCTGGCGAACCGCTTCGGCCTTCGCAACTTGTCCGCAGCGGTATTCGTGGGCATGGGGCTGGCGCTCACCGCCTATGGACTGGCGCCGCCGCGCGCCGTCGCCCTGATCGCGGCGGCCTTCATCACCGGCTTCTTCCTCAACACCGCGATCACCTGCCTCTATACGATCCTGCCGCAAGTGTTCCCGCCCGAGATGCGGGCCACGGGGACGGGGATCGGCCTGGGGGGCGGGCGGATCGGCGCGGTGGCCGGGCCCTATCTGGCCGGCATGCTGATGGCCGCCGGCTGGAGCCGCGCGGCCTATTGCATCGCCCTGGCAGTGCCGATGATCGCCGCCATCGTCATCCTCCCCGCTCTCCCCCTCGGGCGCGGGGCCGGTCGGCGCGAAGAGCGATAGCGCCCCGTGGACGCACTGTCCGGCCCCGCCGACCTGCCGGAAGATCAGGCGATCAGCCAGGTTCCGTCGGGTTCCTTGTGCACCACATTGTTCCAGAGATAGCTCTCGCCGCTGTCTTCCGCCGTGAACAGGATGTCGAACCTGAACTCGTTGGCGGCGACGCGCTTCCAGTTCTGGATGCGGGTGACCGTGACGCATCCCGACATGTCGTGGTGGCGCATGCGCTTGGCCGGGGACATCGCACCGGCCCAGCCATTGAACATGGCGGTCCCGCGCGATCCGACGAATTTCTCGACCAGTCCTTGCGTGGCCCTGTCGTCCTGCACGCACATGAGGGTGGCGATGTAGGGGCGCAAGGTGGGCAGCGCTGCGGCCACGTCCGCCTTCAAGGCCGGAGGCGCCGAGGCCAGCGCCTTTTCGAGCGCCTGCACTTGTGCCTGCTCGGGCTGCGCGAGCAGCGGGGACCGCGCCGCGTCTGCCTGTGCCGGAAGGCCCGCAAATCCGGCGATCATCAGCGTTGCCGCAAATCGAGTCTGTATCATTTCAAATTCCACCGTGGGGCCGATCCGAGCGGAAGCCGGTCGGTCGGTCGGTCGGTCGGTTTTCCATCGAGGCCCCGCTTTCCATCCAGGCGGGGCGCCCCGGCGGGCAGGTCGACGCGGATCGTCGCCCTGCCCGGCCTGCGTCAGATCCAGGTGCGACCGTCCGCACCGCCGCAGCCATAGGGCGGCAATTGACTTTCGAAACGGGCCTTCAGCTTGTGGCAACCCCAGGTCCGCAGCGGGCCCGGCATATAGCCGTTGAGAGCGATGCCCACTTCGTCATAGGGGCTCTCGGCCTGGGCGACATACATGTACCAGCGTCCGCCGAACATGACCGTAAACGCGACCAGCACGACGACGATCACTTGAATTACCTTCTGAATTTCCATTCTCCTCAAGAGCTTAATGGGGGCAACACGGTCCGTTGGACCTAAATCAGGAAGCCTGCAAGGGGCTGGCCGCCAGAGGCCCGCGCGTATCGGCACGGGCTTCCGGCCCTGCGGCCGCGATCCGCGGCCATGCCGCGGCCAGATCCTCCGGCGTCGCGGCGGCGAGCGCGTTCAGGTCGCGGGGATAGGTCACGCCTGCCGCCTCACGGGCCTGCGTAGCGGTAAATTGACCGTTCGCGGCGCGCAGGACCCATCCGCTGGCGGTGCAATCGGGCGCCACGAGATAGAGCGCACCGGGCGCGACGGCGTCGGGCCGCAGTTCGTCCGGCTCGCCTTCGACGCCCCACATGCGGGTCTTGGCCACGGGCGAGATCACATTGGCGGTAATGCCGTAAGGCCGGCCTTCGTGGGCGAGCATATTGGCGATACCGATCGCCGCCATCTTGGCCGCGCCATAAGAGGCCAAGCCCGCCTGCGCATATTGCGGGTAGATCGCCCGATCGGACGTGGTGAGCAGGATGCGCCCGAACGCCGCTTCGCGCATGGCCGGCCAGGCCGCCTGCACCAGCCACAATGGCGCATCGACGCCGACCTGCATCATCCGCGCGTGGAAATCGGGCTCCAGTTCCTCGATCGGCTGATAGCCTACCCACCCCGCGTTGTGGATGAGGATATCCAGCCGGCCGTGGACGCCTATCGCTTCGGCCACCAGATCATGGCAGGCCGCGCGGCTCGCCGTGTCGCCCGGCGCCGCGAAGACCGTTGCGCCGGCTTCCCGCAGCGGCTGCGTCGCAGCTTCCGCCACTGACGGATCCCGGCCCGAACCATCCGCCAGCGTGCCGCTGTCCTGCAGGATGACGGTCGCTCCGCGCGCGGCCAGGCCTTTTGCATAAGCAAGGCCCAGCCCGCGTCCGGCGCCGGTCACCAAAGCTACTCGTCCGGAAAAATCGATCATGCCTGTCCTCGTTCGCGGCCGAAATGGCGGGCAGGCACGGCCCGGTCCAATATCGATGACAGGCCGCCGTGATAGGCGCAGGCTATCGAAGCAGCGCGGCCTCCAGTCGGGACGTCGCTGCCGGGACGCTGCCTTCGGGACGGCAGAGCAGAAGATCGAAGCGCGCAGTGTCCCCGGCAATCGGGAAATAGGCGATTTCGGCGGCGCGCACCTGCCGCATGCTGGCCGGCACGATCGCCACGCCCGCCTCCACCGCGACCAGCGAAAGCACGGCATGCATGCTGTGCGCCTCCTGCTCCACTTGCGGCGCGAAGCCCTGCTCGCCGCACAAGTTCACGACCTGGTCATGGAAGCCCGGCCCTTCGCTTCGCGGCCAGCATACGAAGGGCTCGTCGACGAGACGGGAGACATCGACGGCGTCGCCGCCTGCCAGCGGATGACCGACCGGCAGGGCGATCGCCAGCCTGTCCTCGTCGAAAGAGGCCGTGCGCAGCCCGGCAAGGTCGAACAGCGGCGGAACCACGATCCCCAGATCGAGCGTGCCCTCTCGCAGCGCGCGAACCTGGGCGACCGTGGTCATCTCATGCAGGTCCACCCGCAGATCGGGGCAGGCCCTGCGAAAGGCGCGCAGGGCGGCGGGCAAACGTCCGTACATGGCGCTGCCGACATAGCCGAGCCGCACTTTGCCGCGCTTGCCTTCCGCCGTGTCGCGCGTGAGCGCCAGCGCTTCTTCCGCCGCCCGCATCAGCCGCCTGGCCTGCTCCAGCATGACCAGCCCCGCAGGCGTCAGTCGCACGGTCTTGCGGCCGCGCTCGATGAGCGTGGCGCCGACTTCCTCCTCCAGCCGCCGGATCGCTGCCGTCAGCGGCGGCTGCGACATGCCGAGCCGGGTGGCCGCCCGCGTGAAATGCAGTTCCTCCGCAACGGCCACGAATTGCCGCAAGAGGCGCAGATCCATGCGGGGCGGTTCGTATCCTGCCATGTTCGCCCATCATCCTTTCACCGAACGATCGGGCGCGATAGTCGGCTTGGGGCGAATTGGCGACCTTGCAATCGAGTGGGACGGCCGGAATGCGGCAATCCCGCTTGCCGGGCGGGCGGCGCTGGTCCACTTTCGGCATGCGGCCGGACACCGCCTCCTGGGAGTTTTCATGGCGCTGCATCATCGGCTTCTCGGCAAGGCGGCGCGGATCGTCTGGAAAGTGACCAGGCCCCGGACCATCGGCGTCCGCGCCGTCCTGCTGGACCGGGACGACCGTGTCGCCTTGGTGCGGCACACTTATATGGACCAGTGGTACCTGCCGGGTGGCGGCGTGAAGAAGGGAGAGAGCGTGGAAGCGGCCCTGCTGCGCGAACTCGAAGAGGAAGTGGCGATCTCCCGCCCCGCGATCGAACGCATACTGGGCGTCTACCACAGCCGGGCCGAGGGCAAGGACGACCACATCGTCATCTACGTCGCCCGTACTCCGCACGGAAGCGCGGACGGCCTGAAGCGCAACGATACGGCCGAGATCGCCCAGGCAGGCTGGTTCGCGCTGGACGGCCTGCCGGCCACGACTTCCCCCGCAACCTTGCGCCGGATCGCGGAATATCGCCAAGGTGCGCTGGGCGGCGGCACCTGGTAGGCAGCTTGCGCTTGACGGCGATGGCCGCGGATGATGGAATCGCCGCCGTGAACGACAGCGCCCCGGATTCCGATTCCACACCCGACCCCAAGGCTAGCGCCGCAGCCGAAGCCCGTGCCAACGAGGCCGCCGCGATCCGGCGCCGCTGGATAACCCTGGGCGAAGTGCTGACGGTGATCGCCGTCACCATTTCCGGCCTGACTCTATGGAACAGCTGGAGCCAGCGCAGCGAAACCGAGGCGTCCAAAAGCGCCGATGCCCGCCGCGCGTCGACGCAGGCGGCGACGCTCGTGCTCGTATCTTCAGGCTCCGGCGGCGATCAGATCGCGCTCAGGCCCGCCTCTGCCGACCAGTCCGTCCAGAGCCAGCGCCTCGCCTTCCCCTCGCCGCTCGGCATCTCGCCTGCCGAAACCACGGGAGAGCCCCGGATCGAGGCTTCCTGGTTCGAGCGGGCACTGAAGAAAGCCCGCAACGAAGCCCGCCTGCCCGATGACAGCCGAGGCGACGAACGGCTGCCCGTGGCCATCACCACGCGCTTCCTGGTGGACGGCACCGCGCACGAGGACGTGGCGATCTACGATGTGGGGTACAGCATCTCCGGCCACTGGCTGGGCGGCCACAGCATTACCTTGCGCGGCGTGTCGCTGGTCTCGCGGGTGAGCGCGCGGGGCGCTCAGGCCGCGCTGGACGCACGCTGGGCCCGGTTGCTGCCCGCGAAAGAAACCGCGGGCAAATAACGCCGGACGGGCGACGCCCCCGCGCCTACCCCGGCCGTGACAGCCCGGATCCGGCGAGGTGTCAGCCCTTCAGGAACGGCTGGCCTTCGTGCGCCACGAGCAGGTCGTGCATGTCGGCCGCGTGATCTTCTTCGTCGGCCAGGATGTGCTCCAGCATGATGCGCGTCGTGGGATCCTTGTCGCCGAAATAGCGGATCAGCTCCTGATAGTGCTCGATCACCAGCCGTTCCGCGATCAGGTTCTGCTTGATCATCTCCACGAGATTTCCGCCGTCGCCATATTCCGTCGCCGAGCGCGACGCGAGGCCCTCTGGGTTCAGGTTCGGCTCGCCGCCCAACTGATCGATGCGGTTGGCCGCCATCAGCATGTGGTCGTGCTCGCTCTTGGCGTGTTCCTCGAACTCGGCCGCGACGCTCTTCGAGGTGATGCCGTCGGCCGCGATGGCGTGCATCTGGTAGCGCAGGACGCAGACGAGTTCCGTTGCCACCACCGTCTGCAGCAACTCGATCGTCTTTTCGACATCGCCCTGATAGCTGGGCATCACCGCCCCGTCGTCCAGCGACTTGCGGGCACGGGCCCGCAGGGTTTCCACGTCGGTCAGAAAGGCGCTGCGGTCCTGGGTCGTCTTCGTCATGGTCGTTTCCTCGCTAGGGGATTGTTGGCGTTGCAATGGTTGCGCAGGCGCGCTTGTTCCCCGCGAACGACTCTCAAGACGCATCGCCCGGAAAGCCCGCTTCGCTGCGGTTCCGACCGGCTTTCGCCCCAGCGCGCCCGGGCGGCACCACCCGCGCCCCTGATCCCGCGACGATGACGCCAGCCGGCGGAAAGAACTTCGCCATGACGATCATCGGGCCGCGATCGGCCATTTTTACAACAGGTGTGTTGGAAATATAAAATACCCCCGGTACACCCGCGATCATCCGCAACGAGAGGATCGCTCCGTGCCTGACGCCGCTTCGAGTTTTCAGCGCATCCCGCCCGATGAACTGGCATGGCTGGGCACCGGGCCGATCCCGGCGCGGGCCTATCACGATCCCGCCTACTTCGAGCTGGAACGCCAGGCGGTGTTCCTCAAGAGCTGGATCCATGTGGCGCATGTCTGCGAATTGCCGGAACCGGGCTGCTTCGTGCGCCGCGATCTGGAATTTGCGAGAGCTTCCCTCCTGATCGCGCGCGGCAGGGACGGCGTGCTGCGGGCTTTCCACAATGTCTGCACGCATCGCGGGACGCAGCTGGTGGAGGAGGCGTCGGGCCGCCAGTCGAAATTCACCTGCCCCTACCATATGTGGACTTACGGAACCGACGGCGCGCTGCTGTCCGCGCCGGACTTCGAGGCATTCCATCTCGACAAACCCGCCTGCGCGCTTCCCCAGGTCGCGCTTCAGGAATGCGGCGGCATGCTCTTCGTCAATTTCGATCCGGATGCGCCGCCCCTGCGCGCATGGCTCGGCGCCTATGCCGAACGGCTGGAGCAGATGCCGGCGGCGCGGGCCACGACCTTCAGCCAATACTCCTACGAGATCGACGCCAACTGGAAGCTGACGTACGACAACTTCCAGGAAAACTACCACTTGCGGTTCATCCACCCCCGCTCCGGCGGCGCCGGGATCGGCGGCGACAATCCCTTCGGATACCCGGCCAGCCTGGGCTTCGACGGTCCGCACCGCACCCAGCGTATCTGGTCCAACCCCGCGCCGGATCTCAAGCCCTTCCAGCGCGCCGCCGCGATGCGGGGCCTTCCCGCCGTGGCCGAACAGGGCTTGCTCGACCTGCCCTTCGGTCGCGACTACCTGGCGTTCTTCCCCAACCTCTTCGTCATCGGCACGCCCACGCAGCCCTTCTCGCACACGGTCTACCCGATCTCGGCCGAGCGCTCCCGCGGCGTCGTGCGGCTCTACTGGGTGGGCGAGGACGGGAACGCCAGCACCCGCTTCGCCCGCGAATATGCCCTGGCGCAATTGCGCGACATCCACTGCGAGGACATCGCGATGATCGAACGCGGGCAGAAGGGCCTGGCCAGCGGTGCGCTGGACCATATCCATTTCCAGAGCATGGAAGCGCTCTGCCGCCATCTCTTCAATGAAGTGGACTCCCGCGTCCAGGCCCACGCCAGTTCGCTGGGAGAGAGGCCATGAACCAGGCGTCAACCCTGCCCGACGGCTTCTCCGCGCTGGAGCCGTTCGTTGCGCAATGGGGCTTGTCCGGCACCGCGAGGCGGGCGGCGCAGCGCACGGCATCGAGCCCGGAGGCCCGCGAAGCCTTCTTCGAGGCGGCAAGCCCGCTGCTGGAGGCCGCGCTCACCTGGCTCGACGACCGGGACCTCGCCACGCTGCCCCCCGCCGGGCGGCGGTTGATGGACCTGATGCTGTCGCTCGGCCATGTCGCCCTGGCGGTGGAAATCCAGGGACCGGACGAAGTAAAAAGTGCCGTCTGGCGAGACCGGATGCGGATCGATCGCTCCACGGCGGATCAGGGGATTTCATCATGTTCGAACTGAGCGGCAAGACGATCTTCATCACCGGCGGCGGTGGCGGCATCGGCGGCGGAATGGCCCGGGCCTTCGCCGAACGCGGCGCCCGTATCGTGCTGGCCGACCTGAGCCCGGACTTCGCGCAGGAAGAAGCGGAAACGCTGCCACCGGGCTCCGAAGTCCTAATCGTGAAGCTGGACGTCCGCCATCCCGATAGCTGGCAAAGGGCCAAGGACGCCGTGGCAAAGCGCTTCGGGGAGGTCGACGTGCTCTGCAACAACGCCGGCATCTCCACGGGCTTCGGCCCGTTGCTGGACGTGACCCCGGATGCCTTCGAGAATGTCATGGCGATCAACGTCGCCGGGGTCTTCCATGGCATCAGGACCTTTGCGCCGGAAATGGTGGCCCGGCGCGCGGGGCATATCGTCAATACCTCGTCGATGAACGGTCTCACGCCATTCGGCAGTTTCGCGGCCTATTCGGCCAGCAAGTTCGCCGTACTGGGGCTGTCGGACGCGCTGCGTGAGGAACTGGCGCCGGCCGGCGTCGGGGTCTCCACCCTGTTCCCCGGCCTCACGCGCAGCCGGATGGCGCAGCACGATGCGGCCGCCAGCGCCGCCGACGATCCCGAACGCGCCGCGATGATCGAGGCCAACATGATGGATCCGCTCTGGCTTGGCCGGGCCGTGGTGAAAGCCGTACAGAACGACGAGGCCTATATCGTCACGCACCCCGCCTATCGCGACAGCCTGGCCGCGCGCCAGCAGCGCATCCTCGCGGCCTTCGGCGATCCCGCGCAGCCGGACTACCGCCACGGCGCCTCCGCGACCCGTACCCCGGCAGCGGCCAGCTCTGGGATCGGCAGTTCCTAGAACAGACCGTCGTCGAAATCGTCGTCATCGAGGGCGAGGTCGAACGGATCGGCGGCAGGGGCCGTATCCGCCACGCCGCCCGGCTGGAAGGCGCGGTGTATTTCGCGCTCACGGGCCATCGTATAGCGCGATCCGATCGCGCCCAGCAGCTGGCCGAGCGCTTCCGCACCGTCCTCTGGCATGTCGTCCGCCTCCCGGCCGAGCAGGGCAAGCCGCTCTGCAATAGCCGCGAGCGGACCGCCGACCTCGGCCTCGCAATCGATCCTGCCGGTGGTTTCCTCCAGGATGGCGGTCACGGAAACCGCACCCTCATCGAGTTCCGAGAGGCCGGAGCGCATGCGCTCTCCGCCATCGCGGATGCAATCCAGCGATTCCGCCAGTGCCGCCCCGGCGTCGACCGGCGCATCCTCCTCGGAGCCACGAATGACGCCGGCCGCGGCGGTCAGTCCGTCGAAGGACTGCGCGATGCCCAGGGCGATCGTCGCCAGCGTGGCCGCGAAGCCGCGGATCTCGGAAGCGATAACGGCAAGGCCCCGCCCTTCCTCGCCCATGCGGTAGCAGCGCAAGTCCGTGTTCCAGGCCATCTGCTGGACTTCGCCGGTGATGCGGTGGACGGTCGCCAATCGCTGCGCGAGGTTTTCCGCCGTCGTCGAGGCCAGGCTGCTCAGGCGGCTGGAACGGGCATCGGCCTCGCGCAAGCGCTCGGTGACAGTCGCCACTTCGGCCACGCTGCGTTCGAGCCGGTGAAGGAACACGCCCTCACCCCCACCTGCGCCCCGATCTGCGCCCCCATCTGCACCTTCGCCCGAACCGTCATCGGTCTCGCGCAGTTCGAGCAGGCTGGCCGCGCTCGGTCCGATCCCGCGCAGGCTGGTGGCGAGCAGGCGCGATTCCCGCTGGAACGTGTCCAGCGTATCGAGCGTCTGCGCCGAAAGCAGGGCCAGGGCATGATCCGCCACCGTTCCGGCGACCTCTGCGCAAAGTGCGCCCGGCGCGGCCATGAAGGCACTCACATCGTGGAGCCCGTCGGCCAGATGTTCCAGCCTCTGCCGCGTGCTGTCGCCTACCTGCAACGCGCCCAGGGCCGTGCCGACTTGCGCGCGGATATGGCGGGCCACTTCCGCGATCCGCAAGGCCCGTTCCGCCAGCTCCAGCTGATGCTGCTGGAGAGCGACGGCATCGTCGGACAGCTTGCGGGGGATATGCGGTATCACCAGCGCGCATTCGCCGGCCAGCTGGCGTTCGACCTCGAACATCGCCGGCACCGCTTCCGACAGCCAGCCGATCTCCTTCGAAAGACCCTCCATCTCGGTTTCGCCGAGGTCCAGCTTGACGAACATGGTATCGGCGAACCCGGAGAAGTCTCCCGCTCCGGCCGCCGCGACCTTGATGTTGAGGCCGCAGATGCGCAGGAAACTGAGGGTGCGATTGACCTGATCGATCTGGTTGGCCAGCGCCGCGCTGGCGCGCTCGATCGACACCAGCGCCTCCTTCCGCGCGGCCTGGATCGCGGGCAGGCGTGTCAGCCGGTCGGCCGTGCCGCGCATATTGCCCACGGCGGCATCGGCGGCATCGCGCTCGAAGGCATTGGTCACGCTTTCGAGCGCACCGATCAGGCCTTCGACGATCTCGTAGGCACGGGCAAGCGCCGTGCCCGCGGCCACGAAGCGCGCATCGAGGCCGCCCGCGATCCTGGCAATGGCCTCGGCCAGTTCGCCAAGCGAAGCACCGGAAACGACGGGGGCAACCGGGCCATCGGGCGAGAGAACGGCAGGGTTCACGCCCCTGTGGAGATCGGCCTCGGCCGGTTCGTCCAAAGCCGGTTCGGGGAAATAAGCACTATCGGTCATCGGCCAGCCATGTTCTTCCATCGTCATCATCGGTTGGTTGCCGCAAGCAGTTCGCGGGCGATGGCGCCAAGCGGCACCACCCGGTCCGCCGCGCCGCGCGCGATGGCTTCCTTGGGCATGCCGAACACGATCGAACTCGCCTCGTCCTGCGCGAATGTGCGGGCGCCGGCCTGCTTCATTTCCAGCAGGCCCCGCGCGCCGTCGTCGCCCATGCCGGTCATGATGACGCCCACCGCGTTCGATCCGGCCGAGCGCGCGGCGGAGCGGAACAGCACGTCCACCGAAGGGCGATGGCGGGAGACCAGTGGACCGTCCTTGACCGCGACGTGATAGCGCGCGCCCTGCCGCTCCAGCATCAGGTGCTTGCCGCCCGGCGCGATCAGCACATGGCCGCGCAGCACCGGATCGCCGTCCACGGCTTCCTTCACGTCCACTTCGCAAAGGCCGTTGAGACGCTTGGCGAAAGCGCGGGTAAAATTCTCGGGCATGTGCTGGACCACGACGACACCCGGCGCATTGGCGGGGAGCGCCTCCAGCACTTCGCGCAGCGCCTCGGTGCCGCCGGTAGAGGCGCCCAGGCAGACCACCATCTCGGTTGTGCGGCTCATCGCCCGGCCGCTCGGCGGCGGCAGCACGGCATCGGCGGTCAGCTTCTTCTGCGGCGCTTCGGGCTTCGCCTCACGAACGGCAGGCCGGCCGCGAACGCGAGCGCGGGAGGCGCCCTTCACCACGTCGCGGATCTGGAGGTTGTGCTCGGCAAGATGGTCCGCCACGCCGATGCGCGGCTTCAGGATAACATCCACGGCGCCCGCTTCCATCGCCTGGAGCAGCGTTTCGGAACCTTCTTCGGTCAGCGAGGAGCACATGACAACGGGCACCGGACACTGCGACATCAGCTTGCGCAGGAAAGTGATGCCGTCCATGCGCGGCATTTCCACGTCCAGCGTGATGACGTCGGGCACTTCCTCCTGGATGCGCCGCGCGGCGCTGAAGGGATCGGGGGCGGAGCCGATCACCTCGATCTCCGGATCTTCCTGGAGGATCGCGGTCATCGTCTGACGCACGCTGGCGGAATCGTCGATGACGAGAACGCGGATCTTCTTGCCCATGACCATTGCCTCAGCCCTTCCGGAACACGGTATTGGCCACCTGCGTCAGCGGCAGGTCGTGCCCGGTGATCGATTCCGAATGGCCGAGGAACAGATGGCCGCCCGGCTTCAGGCAATCGACCAGCCGCGAGACGACCTGCTTCTGCGTCGGCTTGTCGAAATAGATCAGCACGTTGCGGCAGAACACCAGATGCATGGGCTCACCCACCGGGTAGCAATCGTCCATCAGGTTTAGCCGGGCGAAGCCGATCGCGCTGCGCAGTGCGGGCACCATGCGCACGTCGTTCCGCGCCGGATCGCGCGGGAACATCACATATTTGCGCTGGAGAGTTTCCGGCACCGGATCGACGAGTTCCGCCGGATAGATGCCGGCCCGCGCGGTTTCGAGCACGTCGGTATCGAGATCGGTGGCCAGGATGCCGTAGTCCGGCCCGCCCTGGGTCTCGGCATGATCGTCCAGTACCATGGCCAGGGTATAGGGTTCCGGCCCGGTCGAGCAGGCCGCACTCCAGGCGCGAATCGAACGCACACCGCGCGCGGTCATTTCCGGCAGGATGACCTTGCTCAGGTAGTCGAAATGGCCGGGCTCGCGGAAGAAGTCGGTCTTGTTGGTGGTGACCGCATTGATCAGCGAGAGCCCTTCCTGCGCCAGGTTTTCACCGGCAAAGATGTAGTCGCAGTAGTCGTCCAGCGTGCGCGACCCGCTTGCCCGCTGGCGGCGGCGCAGGCGGCCTTCGAGCATGGTCTTCTTGCTCTCGGGCATCTTGATGCCGGAATATTCGTAGATGTAGGCCGCCAGCCGCGCGAAATTGCGCTTGCTCATCGGGTCGCTGCCATGGTGCCCTGCGGCGAGGGCACTGGACGAAGTGCGATTGGCCAAGGCTGTCGTTTGCGCGGTTGCGGTCATCTGCGCGGCTCCGGAATTCGAATTGAGGGTCAGGCAGCGAAGGACGTCAGGCAGCGAACGACAGGCGCGACGCTTCCTCGGCCGAGAAGATGCGCGGCATGTCCACCAGCACGGTGAAGCCCTCTTCGCGCTTCACCACGCCGCCGATATATTCGGACGGCCAGCGCACGCCGACATCGGGCGCGCCGCCCATCTGGTCCGCCCGGAAGCTGGTGACCTCGATCACCCGGTCCACCACCAGCCCCAGCACCAGCACGCGGTCCTCCAGCGGAATGTCCACCACCAGGATGCGCGTCGCCGGGGTCGGTTCCGTCTGCGGCAGGCCCAGCCGCAGGCGGAAGTCGATCGTGGTCACGCCTTCGCCGCGCATGTCGGTGAGGCCGAGCAGATAGTCCGGCCCGCCCGGAATGCGGAAGGTTTCGCGGTAGTCCAGGATCTCGCGGACCAGTGTCACCGGCACCGCGAAGATCTCCGCTCCCAGGCCGAAGGTAACGGCCTGGATCTCCTGGACGTCGCTCATGCCGCGTGCATCCCGAAGGCGTCGTCGCGGTCGTCCGGCCCGCCCATCGCGAGGTCGAGCGCGAAGCCGTTGGTGCGGGCCTGGCCATTGGCGGCCGCAGGGCGCTTCGCGGGCGCCTTCACCGCCGTCTTGATCGATGCGGAGATCGAGCTTGGCTTGCGGACCGGGGCGGCGGCACGGGGCGCCTTGCCGGCATCGTCGACGCGGAAGTAGGCGATGGAGGCCTGGAGTTCCTCGGCCTGGGCCGCCAGTTCTTCCGACGTTGCGGAAATCTCTTCCGAGGCCCCGGCGTTCTGCTGGGTGACCTGGTCGAGCTGCTGGATCGCCTGGTTGATCTGGCCCGCGCCAATGTCCTGTTCGCGGCAGGCAGCGCTGATTTCCGAGATCAGTTCGGCCGTGCGGCGAATATCGGGCACCAGCTTCGAAAGCATCTCGCCCGCCTCGGTGGCGGCATCGACGGTATTGGACGAAACCGCGCCGATTTCGGCGGCCGCGCCCTGGCTGCGTTCGGCCAGCTTGCGCACTTCCGAAGCGACGACGGCGAAGCCGCGGCCATGTTCGCCCGCGCGCGCTGCCTCGACGGCTGCATTGAGCGCGAGCAGGTCGGTCTGGCGGGCGATTTCCTGCACGATGCCGATCTTCTCGGCGATGGTGCGCATGGCGCCTACCGCACGGTCGACGGCAATGCCGCTGGCTTCGGCGTCCTGGGCCGACTGGCGCGCGATCTTCTCGGTCTGGGCGGCGTTCTCGGCGTTCTGCTTGATGTTGGCCGACATCTCTTCCATCGAGGCCGAGGCCTGCTCTGCCGCAGCGGCCTGCTCGGTCGCGCCCTGCGAGACCTGTTCGGAAGTCGAGGAGAGTTCCTGGCTGCCGCTGGCGACATTGTTGGCCGCCACGGTGGCATCGCCCACCACGCCGCGCAGGCGCTCGATCATGCGGACGAGGGCATGGCCCAGCTTGTCCTGTTCCGACAGGGGCTTGTGGCTGACGGTCAGGTCGCCGTCAGCGATCTTGTCGGCCAGGGCGGCGCTGACGCGCAAGTTCGCGGTCATCTTGTTGACGGTGTCGACAAGGTCCTTGATCTCGTCGTTCGAAGTCACTTCCACGTCGTTGTCGAGGTCGCCGATGGCCACCGCATTGATCGCAGTGCCGACCCGGCCAAGACCGCGCGAGACGATCAGCGAGATCCACACCGCGCCCACGAGCGCGCCGATGAAGGCGACGGCGGCGACGGTCAGCAGCGTGGCGCGTGCCGAGGCATAGAGCGCGTCGGTTTCCTTATCGACCTTCCCCATGTCTTCACGCGCGCGGGCGACGAGGTCCTCGGTCAGCTTGGTGACGCGGTCCAGGGAATCGCGGGCGCTGCCCAGCGCCAGCACGGCGGCTTCGTCGTTCTGACCGGCCCGGGCCATCGCCCTGATGCGGGCGTCCAGCGGCTTGAAGGTCTCGTACGAGCTGCGCATTTCGCGCCAGGCCTGCTTGGTTTCGGCCTGGGCATTCGCCTCGCCTTCTTCCAGCAGCCGATCGAATTCGGTCATCGAGCGGCTGGCCTTGTCGTCGAATTCCTTCACCAGCTCCGGATCGTTCGTCATCGTCATGTTGCGCTCGTTGCGCGCCAGCGTGCCGAACACGACCTGGACCTGCTGCGCGCGGTCGAGGCGGGCGGCCGGGCCGCTGATGAGGTCGGTGATGGCAGTGTTGAGCGTGCCGAGGCGCGTCAGGCTGACGCCGACGACGACTGCAAGCAGGATCAGGATGATGGCGAAGGTCACGCCCAGTTTCATCTTTATGGTAGCGCGCATGGCAATGGGAATCCTGGAAGGCGGATTGGGGGGAAAGTCGGTAATCTGAAGTGGGTTGGTCGGCGGGGCCGTCAGGCCGCGTGGGTGCTGAACGCCTCGTCCTCGCTGTCGGGACCGCCGGTGGAGAGATCGAGCGCAAAGCCGCGGGCGCGGGCCTGCTGGTCGGCCACCGAAAGCGCGCGCGGCGGCCGGGCCGGTGCCCTGCGCGGCACGGCCGCCGCCTGGACCGCCTGACGGACCGCCACCGGCGCGGCCTTGCGGCGATTGACGTGATCGGAGACGCGGAAGTAAGCGATCGAAGCCTGAAGCTCCTCGGCCTGCGCGGCCAGTTCCTCGGAAGTCGTGGAGATCTGCTCGGAAGCGCCGGCGTTCTGCTGGGTCACCTGGTCGAGCTGCTGGATCGCCTCGTTGATCTGGGAGGCGCCGATATCCTGTTCGCGGCAGGCGACGCTGATTTCAGAGACCAGTTCGGCCGTGCGGCGAATGTCGGGCACCAGCTTGGAAAGCATCTCGCCCGCCTCGGCCGCTGCCTGCACGGTCTCGGTGGAAACCGCGCCGATCTCGGCTGCCGCGTGCTGGCTGCGTTCGGCCAGCTTGCGCACTTCGGATGCGACCACGGCAAAGCCCCGGCCATGCTCACCGGCACGCGCCGCTTCCACGGCCGCGTTGAGCGCCAGAAGGTCGGTCTGACGGGCGATTTCCTGAACGATGCCGATCTTCTCGGCAATCGTGCGCATGGCGCCGACCGCACGGTTCACGGCAACGCCGCTGCTTTCCGCATCCTTGGAGGACTGACGCGCGATCTTCTCGGTCTGCGCGGCATTGTCGGCGTTCTGCTTGATGTTGGCGGCCATCTCTTCCATCGAGGCCGAAGCCTGCTCGGCAGCGGCGGCCTGTTCGGTGGCGCCTTGCGAGACCTGCTCGGAATTGGCCGAAAGCTCCTGGCTTCCCGCCGACACGTTCTCGGCAGCCACAGTGGCATCCCCGACCACGCCGCGCAGGCGCTCGATCATGGTGTTCACATGGCCCAGCAGGTCGCCGATCTCGTCGTTGGACCTGACTTCCGCGGTGCGGGTAAGGTCACCGTCGGCCACCTGGCGCATCGCATCGCCGGCCGCCTTCAGTCCGCGCGAGATCACCAGTCCCAGATAGGCCGCGGCGATCACGGTGATCAGCACGGCTGCAAGCCCCATGCCGATCATCAGCGAACGGGCCGCGCCATAGGTCACTTCGGTGTCGTCGTCGGCCTTCGCCATCGTCCGCTGCTCGACCTGGACCAGGCCTTCGACGGTCTTGGTCACGGCCTGGACCCGATCGCGCGATTCGCCCATGGTCAGCGCAGCGGCGGCAGCCTTGTCGCGGCTGCTGAGGTCGCTCACCTGCTGGTTCACCGGCTTGAACGCGGTCCACTGCTCGCGAAGCTGCGCCCAGGCGCTGCGCGTCTCGCCCGAGGCGGCGGTATTGCCCTGTTCCACTTCCTGGTCGACCCGGTCTCGCGTGGCGGCGATGCGCGTTTCCAGTTCGCGGCGCTCCACCGCATCCTCGGTGAGGACCAGGTTCTTCTCGGCGCGCACCATCATACTCACGCCGCTGTCGATGGCGCGGGCGCGGTCGAGCTGCCGCGCGGGGCCTGTCACCAGGTTGCCGACAGCGTCGTTAAGCGTGGTGAGGCGGGAAACGCCGACCACGATAGTCGCCGTCATGATGATCAGCAGGAGCCCGAAGGTCCCCCAAAGCTTCAGCTTGATGGTTGCGCGCATGGTGGCTCCGCGGTTTGTCGGCGCGGCCGATCGGCTCGGTTGATCGGCTGGGCTCAATGGACGGTGGACGGCTGGCTGGCGGCATCGGTGCCGCCGACCAGCGAGTGGAAAATCGCGGCCAGATCGGGCAGGACGACCACGCCGTCCTGCCGGCGAACCAGCTCGCGAACGAAATCGCGGCGCCAGCGCATGCCGACGGCGGGCGGTTCCTCGCTGGCGGCGCGCTGCAGCGTCGCCACTTCGTGAACCTTGTCGGTGCGAAAGCCGATCTGGAACGTTTCGCCCCCGGCATCCGTCTCGACTTGCGTCTCGATCACGACGATGCGGCTGTCGACGGTCGCTTCGGCGGCCGGCATGGCGAAGGCCAGCCGAAGGTCGGCGATCGGGATGATCTTGCCGCGAAAGTTGACGACACTGCCCAGCAGCGGCGCCGCGCCGGGGACGCGGGTTTCCGGCAGAAGGTCCAGGATTTCGCGGACCAGCGTGGCTTCCAGCGCGAAAGTCTCAGCGCCCAGATTGAAGGTCAACACTTCGAGATTGCCCTCGGCATCCCACTGCGTGGCGGTTGGTTGTGCGCTCATGAGTGCTTATCCGGCGGCGCGAAGCCGCTCCTCCTGGTTCTGGCCGAGCATGACGAGCTGCGCGACGTCGAGGATCAGCGCGACACCGCCGTCGCCCAGGATCGTGGCGCCCGCGAACGTCGCCACGTCGCGGTGCAGCGGCGACATGGATTTGATGACCGTCTGGTGGCTGCCGATGATCTGATCCACCACCAGCCCGACACGCTCGGTGCCGGTGGCGATGACGACGATCTTCTGGTGCGGATCGGGCCGCGTGCCGGTGTCGAAGATCTCGCGCAGGCGCAGGAACGGCACCAGCCGGTCGCGCAAGGTAATGAAGCTGCGACCGCGCGAGCGCAGGTCTTCCTCAAGACTGAGTTCGAGGCATTCCTCCACCGCGCCCAGCGGGATCACGTAGCGGCCCTCGCCCACGCGGACGAGCAGCCCGTCGATGATCGCCAGCGTCAGCGGAATGCGCAGCACCACGGTGGAACCCTCGCCGGGCGCCGAGGTGATGTCGATGGCGCCGCGCAGGCTCTCGATCGTGCGCTTCACCACGTCCATGCCGACGCCGCGCCCCGAAAGGTTCGTCACTTGCGCCGCCGTGGAGAAGCCCGGGTGGAAGATCATCTGCAACAGATCGTGATCGGACACCTGCTGGCCGGGCTGGATCAGCCCTTGCGTTTCCGCCTTGGCGCGCACGCGGGCGCGGTCGATACCGCGTCCATCGTCGCGGATGGTGATGAGCACTTCGCCGCCCGCCTGATGGGCGGAAAGGCGAACCTGTCCGGCCGCAGGCTTGCCGGCGGCAAGGCGATCCTCGGGGGTTTCCAGCCCGTGATCGCAGGCGTTGCGGATCAGGTGGACCATCGGATCGGCCAGACGCTCGATCATGGTCTTGTCGACTTCGGTGGTCTCGCCTTCGGTCGAAAGCTCGATGGTCTTGCCGGTTTCGCGCGCAAGATCGTGCACCAGGCGGCGGAAGCGGCTGAACAGGCTGGCAACGGGCACCATGCGCAGCACCATCATGGTATCGCGCAATTCACCGGCAAGCCGTTCGATTTCCTCGGAAATCGAGCGAAGCGCCAGTTCGTTGCCGACGGCCGAACCCTGCCCGCTGGCAAGCTGCGACAAGCGGCTCTGCACGATCACGAGTTCGCCCACGCGGTCCATCAGCTCGTCCAGCCGCTCGGCCGGAACCCGCACGCTTTCGCCAGCGGGCTTGGTGCTCGGGTTGGCGCTCGGGTTGCCGGCGGCACGGTTGGCGGGACCGTCCTGCGCGGTGGCAGGCGCCTCCACGACAGGCATTTCCTCGGCGATTTCGGGCGCAGCCTCGGCGCCCTCGTCACCAAGCGGCTCGACGGTCAGTTCCATGTCGTCCATCACGAAGATGAAGACGTCGTCGATATCGTCACGCGAGATGTCGCCGCGCAGTTCGACGTCCCAGCCGATGTGGCATTCGGTCGGAACCAGTTCGGCAAGTGGCGGCACCGTATCGGTGCGCGCGACGATCTTGCATTCACCCAGTTCGCGCAGCTCGTCGAGCAGCATCAACGGGTTGGTGCCATTCGCCATGGCGTCGGCGGGGAGCCGGAAGAACAGGCGCCAGCCGCCGCACGCGACCTGCTTCGGTTGCGCCGTCGGCGCGGCAGAAGCAGCAGGAACGGATGTCTCGCCCCCGGCCCCGTCGATCGCCGCCTGAAGCTGCTGCAGGATTGCCGCACCAGCGTTTTCCAGCCCGGTGCCGTCGCCCTCGATCAGCGCGCGCATGTGATCGCGCGCGGAGAGGATCACCGCCACCAGTTCCTGCGTCGCCGGGGCCAGCCCCTTGCGCACGCGGTCGAACGCGGTTTCGCAGTGGTGGGTGAAATCGGCCAGCGCGTCGAAGCCGAACATCGCGCCGGATCCCTTGAGCGTATGCAGCCCCCGGAACACTTCATCGATCAGCGCGCGGTCGTCCAGCCGGTGACCCAGGTCGAGCAAGCCGTGCTCGATCTGGTCCAGCAGTTCGCCCGCCTCGACGCGGAACGCCGCGACCGGGTCCTGCGTGCTCACCGGCCCAGCACCTTGCGCGAAACCTTGATCAGCTGTTCGGGCACGAAGGGCTTCACCAGCCACCCGGTGGCGCCGGCCGCCTTGGCCTGCTGCTTCATGGCATCGTCGCTTTCGGTGGTGAGGAAGATGATCGGCACGCCGGCCTGTTCGGGCGCCTTGCGCAGTTCGCGGATCATCGTTAGCCCGTCCATGTTGGGCATGTTGAGATCGGTGATGATCAGGTCGAACCGCTTTGCGCCCGCTGCGGCAAGGCCTTCCACGCCATCGCCGGCTTCGGTGACATCATAGCCCGCGCCGGTCAGCGCGATGCGGATCGCCATGCGCAAGCTGGGGGAATCGTCGACAGTGAGGATAGAGGCAGTCATTGCGGCAGTTCTCCGTGGAACCAGAATTCGATGTCCGGGGGGGTGAGGTCCGTCAGGAAGCCCGCGCGCTGGAGCAGAGCGACTACGGCGCCGCTGGCGGGCTGCGTCAGCCGCAGATCGCGGCCCGCACGCGCCCGTTGTCCGCGGGCAGAGTAAATAATCTCGATGAAAGCAAGATCAACTTCGGCCAGTGAAGACAGATCAAGATCGACGTCCTGATCTTCTTCAAGCTTCGCGCGGAGAACTGCCACGAATTGGTGAGCGGATCGAACCGTCACCGAATCCGGAACTACCATGGCGTGGCGCATCACTTCCTCTGGGATTTCGCCAAATGCGTGAACCGCTTCGGCGCGAACGGGGGGATGCTTTGTTTTTAGAGGAAATCCGGCACAAATGGACTTTCCCAGCCGATTTTTTTCGCCTGAAGCCACAACGAAGCCTGGCCGTAATGCTTCCCGAACACATCCCTTCGTGCGTGGCCGACGGCGATACCGGCCGACATGAAAAAAGGGGCCGACGCACCCCAGCGCGCCGGCCCCCTATCTTGCGGATCGCCCTCTATCAGGAGACGGCGCTTCGCGTTTCCATGCTTACCAGCGGATCGAAACACCCGCGCGGCCGGCGATGCCGCTGGTGCCGGAACCGGTCACACCTTCCACCTTGGCGAAGGCGGAAAGCCCCTGCGAGGCGCCCTGAATGCCGGCCTCCCAACGTGCACGTCCGCCTTCCGAAGCATCGCGGAAGTAGAGATCCTGACCGCCCGAAGACAGCGTGGCGCCCGGTCGGCCATTCATCTCGCCTTCCCAGTTCACGCCCAGATAGGGCTGGAGCGCCCAGTCGCCCGAGTGGGTTTCCACGCCTGCACGCATGCCTGCCCGGCCGTAGAAGCTCTGGACATGGTCGAACTTCGCGCCGACGCCGCCCGCTGCGGCAAAGCCGTCGAGGTCTGCGTCAGACCACGAAGCGCTGGCGGAAGGCTCGAAGAACACGCTGCCGGTGCGGATGTGATATCCGGCCTCGATTTCGACGCCGTAGCTGGTGCCGTTCGAATTGGGTGCGCTGGCGCCGTTGCCGAGGTCGTACTTGAGCGAATAACGGTCGAGCTTGGCCAGGGCGTGGGCGAAGAGCCCGTCAGCACTGCGGTAGCGGGCGTAGAGGCCAAGGTTGCCGCCGTCGAGCTTGATGCGGTCGCCAGTCGACTTGACCTTGCCTTCCTGCGAGACGGAACCGCCGGTCACGCCGACGGACCAATCGCCACCACGGCCCCAGTCGAGGCCGAACTGACCACCCCACCAGCTGTCGCGCACGTCGAGATTGGGCGCGAAGCTCGTGGCCGTGCCCAGCACCGTTTCCGAATAGATCGGACGCGAGCGGTTGGTTTCGCTGCCGCCCAGGATCTGGCCCCAGAGCGCCATGCCATCATGCGGCGCGGTGGCGCGCATCTGGTCCGACCAGGCATCACCCGAACGACGCCAGTAGTGGCGCACTTCGGCGCCGGTACGGACGAGTTCGAAGGCCTGCGTGCTGGGCACGCCGACGAGATCGAGGTTGCCGTCCGCATCGGTCAGAAGCTGGTAGTCGACGAAGCCCTTGTTGACCGCGCCGCCTTCGAGGACGAAGGCCCCGGTAGCGACCGAAGCCGCGTTCACCAGGCGAATGCCCTCGAAATTGAACTGCGCGCCGGTGGCGCCGCTCAGGTCCTTGATGGCAATCGTCGTGGTGCCCGAAACCGCGCCGACATTGAGCTGATCCGCCGACTGAGCCGCATTGGCGCCCACTGCACTGGCGCCGAGGTTGGCTTCCAGCACGACACGCGAATTGCCGCTGCCCACGAAGGCCGCGTTGCCCAGATCGAGCACGTCACCGGTGTGACCGTTGACGAGGCTGATCGTGCCCGAATTGCGCAAGGTGGTGAGACCGGTGATCTTCATCGTGGCAGCCGCGGCGGCCGCCGGATTGATGTTGATCGTGCCGCCGTTGACCAGCGTGGCGTTGCCGGCAAACGCAGTGTCCCCGCCGAAGGCGTTCCAGGTGCCGCTGTTGGTCAGCGTGGTCGAGACGGTTTCGAAGGTCATGTAGCCGTTGATCGTGCCCGAGTTGGTCAGCGTGGCGACGCCGCCCGAAAGGGCAACGGCGTGGTTGCTGCCAGCCCCCACCGTGCCCGCGAGCAGGACATCCTGGCCGCCATCGGCGTCCGAGGACAGGCCGAAAGTCGCACCATGAAGCGTGCCGCCACTGGCCAGCGTTACCTTGGCGCTGCCGCCGGTAACGATGGCAAGGCCCGCGCCGGTTGCAGAGTCGATCTTGCCGCCCGCCAGAGCCGCCGAGATGTCGCCGCTGGAGGAGGTCAGTTCGATGGCATTCCCGGAAGCCGTCACCGTCCTGGCCGCCAGACCGATTACGCCGCTGCCGGTCGTCGCGGCGATACCGCGCGAACCGTTCCCGCTGGCGATGACGCTCTGCACCGTCAGTGTTTGGGCGCCCGTGCCGGTCTGGACTGAAATGCCATCCGAACCCGCGCCCGTGGTCGTCACGGCCGCGCTGTCGAGGACGATCGATCCGCTGCCGCTGGCTGTTGCCGCGATACCTGCGGCATTGACGCCGGTGGTCGAGATGGTGCCGAGGTTGGTCAGCGTGCCCGTGCCTTCGACGACGGTGAGCGTGACGCCATTGGCATTGGCACCCTGCGTGGAGACGCCGTTCGTCACGGTGGCAGCAAGGGCGACCCGGGCCTGGGCCGGAGCGGCGCTCTTGCCCAGGGTCAACGAGACATTGCCCGACTGCCCAGCCTGCACGGTGACGCCCGCCGCATCGGCGCCGGTCGTGACTACCGAAGCGAGGCTGGCAGCGATGTCGCCGCTGGAACCGGCGCCGGTCTGGGCGAGGTTCACGCCGGTTACGCCGTCGCCCGACGTCTGGACATCGGCCAGCGAAACCGAGATCGCGCCGTCGGTGCCGGTACCTTCGACCGAGACGCCGAAACCGCCCGTGCCCGAAGCGACGATCGAACCGGCATCCGCCAGGGTGATCGCGCCGTTACCCGAGAGGCCGACGCCGAGGACGCTGCCGCTACCCGCGATGGCGGCGACATTGCCGAGCGCCACATCCTGCGCGCCGGTGAAGCCGGTGGACTGTACGCCGGTGGCAGCGGTGGCCGCCGAGACGGTCACGTCGCCGAGCGCGTCGATCCCCAGGCCCGCGCCGCTGGCGGCGGAAATGCCGGTGGCATCGGCCGCGCCGCTGGAGACAGAGAGGGGCGCCGGCAGGTCGAGGCTGGCGATGCCGGTGCCATTGGCGAGTACCACGCCCGTGGCGGTGCCCGCGCCGGAGACGGTCAGGCCGCCGCTCAGCACCGCGTCCTGGTCGGCGCCGCCGTCGATCGAGAGACCGAGGGCATCGCCACTGGCGCTCGCAACCGTGACGAGACCGGTTGCAACCAGATCGATTGCGCCGGTGCTGCCCGTAAGGTCGAAGCCGGTGGCCGAGCCATCGGCCGAAACCGTGACCGGGCCGCTCGACGCGACGGATTGCGCGCCGCTGCCGAACAGCGCCAGGCCGGTGGCGCTGCCGCCGGTCGAAGCCGCGTCGTTGGTTACGCTCAGCGCGCCGCCCAGCACAATCTGCGCGTCACCCGTGAGGTTGGCCGAAAGACCCGTGGCATTGCTGCCCGCGGCCGAAACGGTCATGCCCTGGGCCAGCGAGACCGAGGCACTGGCGCCGTCGAGAACGATGCCGCTGGCGGAACCCGCGGCCGCGGTCACATCGAAGGCACCCGCCACGGTGAGGCTTGCGCTATCGCCGGCGCCGGACTGGACGACGCCCAGGACATCGCCGGTGGCCGAGGTCAGCGAGAAGTTGCCGGCCAGATCGATGGACTGGGTCGTGCCCGCGAACTGGAAGAGGCCCTGCTGAAGGTTGGTCCCGGTGAAATCACCCCCAACGGACAGCGATACCGGTCCGCTGGCATTGACCTGGAGCGCGCCGACGCCTGCAGTCGCCCCGGACAGTGTGACATCGCCATCGAAGCGCGCCACTTGCGCGGTGCCGCCCAGCATATATCCGCCGATGGCCAGGCCGCTTTCGGAAGTCACCACGAAGTCCTGTGCCGAGACCAGCGACAGCGCGCCGCTGCCCGCCACGAAAGCGCCGCCGGCACCGAGCTTGCCCTGGACGTTCAGCCCCTTTGCAAGCTCGACGCTGACGTCACCGTCGCCCCGCGCCTGCAGACCGACAGCAGTATCATCGGTGCTTGTGACCTGAACAGTGTCGGCGGCGTCGATCGAGATGGTCCCGAGGATATCCTGAATATCGATACCCCGCGTCGCACCCGCGCCCGAAACGGTCAGTGCGCCGTCCATCGCAAGCGCCAGGCTGGCACCGTCACTGACGCGGATGCCGTCTGTTTCGCCCGTGCCGCCAGCGACAGTCAGAGCGCCATTGCTGGTCACGGCCAGCGCGCCGCTACCGCCGCTGAGGCGGATGCCGGTTGCATCGGTTCCGCCGGTCACCGTCGCGCCCGAAGCGAGCGAAACGGTCTGGTCGGTGCCGCCGTACAGGCTGGCGCCCGTGGCCGCACCCGCACCGGTAACCTGAAGGGCGCCGGTGAGCGTCACGCTCTGGCTGGTACCATCGCTGACGGTCACGCCGAAGGCGTCGCCGGTGCCGCCATCGATGATGAGCGCACCGTTGCTGGTCACGGCCAGCAGGCCGCTGCCGCCTTCGAGACCGATGCCGGTCGCGCCTGCCGAACCCGTGACGGTCGCGCCATGATCCAGCGTGACGATCTGGTCGGTGCCGTCAGCCAGAGTGATGCCGGTGGCCGATCCTGCCGTATTGGTGACGCGGAAGGTGTCGCCGATCTGCACGTTCTGCGCAGCAGTCGCGCCCGAAGTGGCAATGCCGATGGCCTCGCCGCCCGCTGCGGAGACCGCGAACGTCGCGCCGCTGCCGTTGCCGGGAATCACCGAGATGTCGACCGAACTGCCGCCGGCCACGTCAATCCCGGTCGCGCCGGCACCCGTGCTGGTAGCCAAGAGGCGCGCGCCGGTGAAGTCGACCGAAACGGCATCCGTCGCGCCGCTCAGGGCTACGCCCAGGGCCTGGCCTCCCGCATTGACGTTCACGTCGCCCGCATCGGCCGTGCCGCCCACGGTGGCGGGGGTGAAAGCGACGCTCTGGGTCGTGCCGCCCGCGACCGAGACTCCGGTGGCAGAGTTGGATCCGGTGACCTCCACGGTCTGGCCGGTGCCGACAACGCTGACCGCGCCGGTCGCCCCGGTGACCTGGAAGCCCGTGGCATCGACGCCGGAGACCGTGAAAGCGCTCGCGGCGCTGGTGCGCGTGGCCGCCAGGGCGACATCGCTGCGATCCGCAGCCGACATGCCGACAGCCAAGCCGTTCTGCGACGTGACGGAAAGCGCGCCGGTATTGGTCACCACCGTCGTGCCGGCCGTCCCATTGCCCACCGCGCCAAGACCGGTTGCCTTGCCAGACCCGGACGTCACGGCGAGGCTGCCGTTGTTGGCGAGGACGAGGTTCCCTGCGCTAGCGGGTGTGCCGATGCCCAGTGCATCGCCGTCCGTGTTCGTGACGGTGACGCTGTTGGCGTTGGTCAGCGTGATCGTACCGCCGCCAAGCCCCATGCCGCCGATACCGTAAGCAGTCGAGCCGGCCGCGCCTATCGCGTCCACCCTGACGGTACCCTGGTTGACCGCGCTGCCGGTCTGCCCGGTAACGGCGAGACCGGCGGCACCGATACTGGCCGAGGGCTGCGTGACGGTGATCTTGCCGTCGCTGGCGTTGACAATCGATGCCGTGCCGGTGCCGAAAGCGAGTGCCTGGGCGCCGACGAAGCCTGCCGCCACCGTGCCGTGGTTTTCGATGCCGGCACTGCCGGCGCCGGTGGTCTGCGTTTGAAGACCAACCTGCGTCGCGGTGATCTTCGCGCCGTTGCGCGCGCCGATCAGCGCGTCATGGTCGGTGGAGCCGTTGACGTTGACTCCCGTCGTACCGGTGGTCGCGTTGACGACCACGGTTCCGTAGAGATCGACCTTGAGATTGGCCGGGGTACCGTAAGTCGACTGGTCGTATTTGATGCCGTCCTGGAACTGGGTCGAATCCGAAATACACGAAGCGACGTTCGGGTTGGCCGAGGTGTTCGGCACGCCGCACTCGCCGTAGGGAGCCGCGAGGGACACGCCGGGGGCGATCATTACGAGTGTCAGCGCCGAGGCGCCGGCCATGAGCTTGGTCTTCAAGGCAATTCTCCTGTTAGCGCAGTTCTGTGGGGCGGGTCAGAACGGACCTGCCCAAGATCGAAAGAAAGCTGGAAAGGATGGAAGCGAGGGGCATCGGGATCACATGTGGAACCGGACGCCCGCCATGGCGGTGAGATCGTTGTAGCCCTTGCCGAGATTGGCCCCGACGCTGAACTGGAGGTCGACCTTGCGCATCTGCAGGGTCGAACGCAGGTCGATCCGGCCGCTGTCGCCCACCGCCTGGGCACCGGTGGTGACGAAGCGGAAGTCCGGCGCCCCGGCGAAGGCCGCGGTGACCGAGCGGTCGGTGTCGAAGTCGTGCACCCAGGCCGCGCGCAGCGTCGTGACGAGGGCCTTGCCCTGCGGCAGTTCGATACGGCCCGCGACATTGCCGCCCGCGAACGTGCGGGTCCGCGTCCAGTCCTTGCCGAAGAAGGCGAGGCCGAGCGCCGCGTCTTCCTGACCTTCGGCCTGGTTCTCGACATAGCCCGGCAGCGACAGGCGAGTGACTTCCACGGCCGCGAAGGGCTGGAACACCAGGTTGCCGCTGCCGAACTGGCGCGCCACCTGGGCCCGGCCGGACCAGGCATGCATGGTGAAATCGCCATGCGCCTGCACGTTGCCATCGGCATAGAGCCACATGTCGCGCACGGTCGTGGTATTGGCCGCGCTGTAGAGCAGGTCGGCGCTGAGCGTCCAGGCGCCCGGATGGAAGCCCGCATAGGCGCCGAAGGTGTAGACCTTCGCCTTGCCCGAGGTGCTCACGTCCGGAACCGAGAAGCTCTGCGGATCGAAGCCAAAGGTGGCGCCGACCACGCTGCGCGCGTCCGGGCGATAGTCCCAGCCGCCCTGCACGACATAACCGCTGGTGCGCACGTCGTGTGCCCCGTCGGTGCCGTCCAGACGCTGGCGGCCGCCCTGCACGGCCATCCAGAGGTTGCCCAGCGGCTCCTTGCGCCATGCCGAGGCAAAGGTGCCGACGCGGCTGACGATCTGGCCGTCGATCACATCGTGGCTGTTGCCGATCGCGGAAAGCGCCGCGCTCTGCGCCGCCACCACGCCTTCGCCGGTCAGGCTGTCGTAGACCGTGCCCAGCGCACCCACCGTCGGGATCGAGATGATCGCGGCAGCCGTCGGCGCGAAAGCGTCGCTCGGGGTTTCCTGGATGCGGTCGAGCAGGTTGCCGATCATGGCCTGACGCTGGGTCAGACCGCTGGGCGCATACTCGATCACATAGTGGATGACCTGCTGGTTCGCCGAAGAATAGTCGAGCCCGAAAGTCGCGACCGCCGATGTCGGCGCAACCAGCTTGACCAGGTCCTGGCCGGTGATGCCGCCGGCCGCTTCCAGAATGACCACGTCGTTCGCCCCGGCCCGGGCATAGCCCAGGTTGAGGAGATTGGTCGTGACCCGCCCGTTGAGCGATGCCGCGCCGGAGACGACGACCTTATCCGCCGTGTTGGTCTTCAGGTCGAGATCGAGGTTGTACTCGCTCTGCGCCGTCAGGGTCAGGCCGCCGCTCACGGCAAGCTGCGACACGACGCCGCCGCCGCCCGGATTGAGGATGCCCGAGTTCACGAACGAACCCGCACCGACGTTGACCAGCGAACCGGCCAGGAAGATGCCGCCATTGACGTTGGTGAAGCTGCCTACACCCGCGCCGAGATCGATCGAACCGACGATCGTGCCGGAGTTGACGATCGTGTTGTCGCCGCCTTCCGCGTAGATCACCAGGCCTTCCTGCCCGTCCATGGTCTGGAGCGTACCGGCATTGGTCACGGTGTTGGCCGCGCCGCCGAGCAGCGAGACGGCATGACCGCCCAGACCGCCGACGACATTGACCTTGCCGATGTCCAATACGATCGCGCCGCCGCCAAGGCCGCCGGTGCTCTGCGCGACCAGCGCGCTCGAACCGGCGCCCGAAGTCACGACATCGGCATTGACGGTGAGGTTCACCGCATTGCCCGCGCCGGAGCCTGCCAGCACGCCCGTTCCCGAGCCCGTGGCCGCACCGCCGCCGCCGACCGACTGGACGACCACGCCGTTGGCATTGGCGCCGCTGGTGCGGATCGCCGCGCCCACCGTGACGTCCACCGCGCCTGCGTCGACCGAGCCGCTCGAGGCCGCCAGCGTCATGAGGCGGGCCATGCGCAGCGTGCTCGTCGCACCGGCATTGACCACGTCGAGCGTCTGGACGGTGCCGTCCGCGCCGACCACCGAGGCCGCGCCGCCGCCGCCGCCGATCGACTGCACCAGCAGGGCCGTCGAGCCTGTGCCGGTGGTGGTGATCGTCTGGTTGATCGCCACCGAAACGTCGCCGCCATTGCCGGTCGCGCCGTTCGAGGTGCCGAGCGTCAGCGTGCCCTGGGCATTGGCGCCCACGGCGCTGGCGTAACCGCCGCCGCCGCCGATGGACTGCACGACGACACCCGCCGCACCCGCGCCGGTGGTCTGGACACGGCCATCGAGCGCGAAGTCGATAGTGCCGCCCGAACCGCTGGCCGCGCCGCCGAGATCGACGTTCGTGACCGTGCCGGTGCCGCCGGTGTTGTCGAGGGTCGCCAGACCGCCGCCGCCGCCGATGGACTGCACGAGCACCGCATTGGCGCCGGTGCCGCTGGTGACGACATCCGCCTTCTGGTCGAGCGTGATGTTGCCGCCGTCACCGCCCGCACCGCCGGTCGCACCGGCTGCCAGGGTGATGTCGCCCAGCGCGCCGCCTTCCATCGGGGACAGGGTGGCAACGCCGCCGCCGCCACCGATCGACTGGACCACCAGTGCCGAGGCGAGGTTGCCCGACGTGCCGATGGCGCCGGTCGATGTCGTGAAGGTCACGTCGCCGCCGTTACCCGCCGTGGTCTGCGCACCGCCGACATTCAGCGAAGCCCCCGCCAGCGAACCGTCGGCAAGGCCGAGCGCCATCGTGCCCACGCCGCCGCCGCCGCCGACCGACTGGGCGAGCAGGCCGATAGCCCCGTCGCCCTCGGTAACGATCGTCGCGCTGTTGGCGATGTTGATGGCCGCGCCCGAACCCGCCGAGTCTCCGCTGCCGCCGACCACGGTGGACCAGACGGCATCGCCGCTGCCCAGCACCACGTCGCCGGTAACACCTTCGGTGCCGCCGCCGCCGCCGATCGACTGCGCCGCGAAGCCGATGGCGCCTGCGCCCGTGGTCTGGACCTCGTTGGCGTTGGTCACGTCGATCACGTTCCCGTCACCGGCCACGCCGCCGGTGCTGCCGAGTTGCAGGGTCAGGCCGTTCGAGCCGACTTCCAGCGGATCGGGCACGGAGAGCGCGACGTTGCCGCCGCCCGCGCCGATGGCCTGGGCCAGCAAGCCGTAGGAAAGCGCGCCCGCCGTCTGGAGCATGCCGCCCGAGAGGTTGACGACGACCTTGCCCTGCTTGCCGCTGATCCCTTCGCCCTGCGCGCCCAGCGTCAGGTTGACGCCGTCGAACGCGCCCGCCTGTGCCGCGATGGCATAGGCCGACTGGCCGCCGCCACCCGCGATGGACTGGGCGAGCACGGCGATGGAATCGTCCTTGAGGGTAACGATGCTGCCGGTGGAAGTAACGGTGACGTCGCCGCCATCGCCGCCCGCGCCGCCGGTGGCGCCCACTTGCGTGTTCAGCGAACCGCCGGTGACGGCCAGCGAGCCGGTGAAGCCGCCGGCACCGCCGCCGCCGCCGATGGACTGGGCAAGAATGCCGACCGAAGCCGCGCCTTCCACCAGGATCGTGCCGGTGTTGGTGATGGTGATGTCGCCGCCATTGCCGCCCGCGCCGCCGCTGCCGCCGAGCGCGGAGGTCATGCCGCCAAGCCCGGTGCTGAGCGTGCCGGAGACCACCATGCCCGCCGTGCCGCCGCCGCCGCCGATGGACTGGGCGAAGACGCCATAGGACAAGTCGCCCTTGGCATCGATCACGCCGCTGTTGCTGACCGTGATCGTGCCGCCGTCACCGCCCGCGCCGCCCGAACCGCCGAGGCTGGTCGTGGTGGAGCTGCCGGTGCTGAGCGAGCCGGAGATGGACATCCCGCCAAGGCCGCCGCCGCCACCGATCGACTGCGCGAAGACACCGATCGAGTTGGCTTCCAGCGTCTGGATCGTGCCGCTGTTGATGACTGCGATGTCGCCGCCGTTGCCGCCGCCGGCACCCGCGCCGCCCACGCTCTGGCTGATCGCGCCGCCCGCGCCGACGGAAAGTCCGCCCGCGAAGCCGCCCGAACCGCCGCCGCCGCCGACCGACTGGCCGAAGACCGCGACCGAACCCGCGCCTTGCGCCAGCACGTTGCCGCCATTGGTCAGCGTGATCGCGCCGCCATTGCCGCCACCGCCGCCGGAGCCTGCGCCGAGGGTCGAATTGACCGCGCCGCCGGTGGCAATCGTGCCGTCGACCGCGAAGCCGCCGGAACCGCCGCCGCCGCCGATCGACTGCGCGAAGACGCCGTAGGACAAGTCACCATCGACCACGATGGTCGCGCCCGCCGCGTTGGAGACGCTGATCGCGCCGCCGTCACCACCCGCGCCGCCCGAACCGCCAAGCGTGTTGGACAGGCTGGAGACCGCACCGCTCGCCGCCAGCGAGAAGCCGCCAAGGCCGCCGCCGCCGCCGACCGACTGGGCGAAGACGCCCGCCGCATTGGCACCGGCTGCATGGATCTGGCCACTGTTGCTGACGGCAATGTCGCCGCCCTGGCTGGCATCGCCACCGGCACCGCCGATGGTCGAGCCGAAAGCGCCGTCGCCCGAGCCGGTGAGGCCGCCGGCGAAGCCACCGGCACCGCCGCCACCGCCCACGGACTGGGCGAAGACCGCAACCGCGCTGGCGCCCAGCGTTTCGATCGTTCCGCTGTTGTTCAGCGTGATCGTTCCGCCCAGGCCGCCGCCACCGCCGGCACCGCCGCCGATGGTGGACTGGGCATCGCCGGTAAGCGCCACGGTCGCGCCGGCCGCGAAGCCGCCGTTACCGCCGCCGCCGCCGATGGACTGCGCCTGAATGCCGTAAGCGAAGGCGCCTTCGGTGTAGACCGCGCCGCTGGTGTCCACGGTGATGTCACCGCCGATACCGCCAGCCCCGCCGCTGCCGCCGATCGTGTCGGACACGGCATCGAGCTGCGAAGCCGCGCCGCCGACGGCAAAGCCGCCAACACCACCACCGCCGCCGACCGACTGGGCAAGGATCGCCACCGCCTGGTCGCCTGCCGTCGCTACGAGGCCGCTGTTGGACACCGTGATCGTGCCGCCTGCGCCACCGTCGCCGCCGGCTCCGCCGACCGACGAACTGGCCGAAGCGCCTTCGGCCGAGAGGCCGCCGCCCGCGGCGAAAGCACCGGCACCGCCGCCGCCGCCGATCGACTGCGCGAAGATCGCAATCGAGGCGTCGCCCAGCGTGACGATCTGACCGGCATTGTCGACCGCGATCGTGCCGCCAAGGCCGCCCGCGCCGCCGATACCGCCGCCGACGCCGTTCTCCACGTCGTCGCCCAGCGCCAGCGCGCCACCGGCCGCAAAGCCGCCCGCGCCGCCGCCGCCGCCGACCGACTGCGCAAAGACGCCGTAGGAAATTGCGCCATCAGTCTCGATCTTGCCACCGGCTGCGTTGCCGACCGTGATGTCACCGCCGTCACCCGCCGTGCCGCCGTCGCCGCCGATCGTCTGCGAAACCGCACCGGCCTTGGAGGCCGCGCCGCCGGTCGAGAAGCCGGCGACACCGCCGCCGCCGCCCACCGACTGCGCGAAGAGCGCAGTCGCATTGCTGCCGAGCGTCAGGATCGAACCGCCGTTGTCCAGCGCGATCGTGCCGCCGCTGCCGCCTGCGCCGCCCGAGCCGCCCACCGTGTTCGAGGTCGCGCCGCCTTCGGCCGAGAGACCGCCGCCGGCAGCGAAGCCGCCCGCACCGCCGCCGCCGCCGATCGACTGCGCGAACACTGCAATCGCGCCCTCGCCCGCCGTCTGGATCGCGCCGAGGCTGGAAAGCGTGACATTGCCGCCGATACCGCCGCCGCTGCCCGCGCCGCCGCCGACGCTGGAGTCCACATCGCCTTCGAGGCTCAGCGCACCGCCGGCCGCGAAAGCACCCGAACCGCCGCCGCCGCCGACCGACTGCGCGAAGACCGCGTAGGAGAAGTCACCCAAGGTGGTGATCGCGCCGTTCGCGCCGTTGTCGATGGAGACTTCGCCGCCGTCGCCACCGGCGCCGCCCGTGCCGCCCACCGTGTTCGAGGCGCTGTCCGCCTTCGACGCACTGGCGCCGACCGAGAAGCCGCCGGCACCACCGCCGCCGCCCACCGATTGGGCATAGACCGCCGTGGCATTGGCGCCTTCGGTGCGGATCGATCCGGTGTTGACCAGCGAAACCACGCCGCCCGCGCCGCCGTCACCGCCAGCACCGCCGACCGCGTTGGAGGCCGCGCCGCCTTCGATGGTCAGGCCGCCGCCCGCCGCGAAGCCGCCCGCGCCGCCGCCGCCGCCCACGGACTGGGCGAAGACCGCGATGGAGCCGTCTCCGGCCGTACCGATCTTGCCGCCATTGCTCAGCGCGACCACGCCGCCGATGCCGCCACCGGCACCGTCGCCCGCGCCGACCGACGAATTCGCGTCGCCCTCAAGCGAAAGCGCGCCACCGGCCGAGAAGCCGCCCTGGCCGCCGCCGCCACCGACAGACTGTGCGAACACGGCGTAGGAGAGCGTGCCCAGCGTGACGACTTCGCCGTCCGCGCCATTGGCCACAGTCACTTCGCCGCCGTCGCCGCCCGCGCCGCCGCTGCCGCCGACCACGGTCGAGGCGCTGTCCGCCTTGGACGCCGAGGCGCCCACGGCAAAGCCGCCCTTGCCGCCGCCGCCGCCGACCGACTGCGCGAAGATCGCGGTCGCATTGGCGCCTTCGGTCTGGACCAGGCCGTCGGTCGTGATCGAAACCACACCGCCGGCACCGCCCGCCCCGCCCGATCCGCCAACGCTGTCGGATGCCGAGCCGCCCTGCGCGGTCAGGCCAGCGCCCACCGCGAAGCCGCCCGCGCCGCCGCCGCCGCCCACGGACTGGGCGAAGACCGCCACCGAGCCCGCGCCCTTGGTCGCGATCGTGCCGGTGTTGTCGAGGCTGACGAGACCGCCAGCACCGCCGCCGCCACCGCTGCCGCCGCCCACGCCGGATTCGGCTTCGCCTTCGAGGCTGAGGCCCGCGCCGGTCGCAAAGCCGCCCGAACCGCCGCCGCCGCCGACCGACTGCGCATAGACCGCGTAGGACAAGTCGCCATCGGTGGTGATCGTACCGCCGTTGTTGGCGATCGTGACGTCGCCCCCCGCACCTGCCGCGCCGCCGCTGCCGCCGACGAGGTTGGAAGCCGCATCCGCGCTGGCCGCTGCCGCACCGGCGGAGAACCCGCCCGTACCGCCGCCGCCGCCGACCGACTGGGCCAGCACTGCGGTCGCATTGGCGCCCAGGGTCTGGATCGTGCCGCTGCTGGTGACCGAAACGAGGCCGCCGTCACCGCCGCCCGCGCCTTGGCCGCCGATGGCATTGCTGGCCGCGCCGCCCTTGACGCTGAGGCCGCCCGAGACGGCAAAGCCGCCCGAACCGCCGCCACCGCCGATCGACTGTGCCAGCACTGCCAGCGAACCGTCGCCGCGTGTGCCGATATCGCCCGCGTTGTCGATCGAAACCACGCCGGCCGAACCGCCCGCGCCGCCCGAACCTGCGCCGACTTCCGAGCTGGCATCGCCTTCGAGGGCAAGGCCCGCGCCGACCGAGAAGCCGCCCGAACCGCCGCCGCCGCCGATCGACTGCGCCTGCACCGCAATCGACATCGCGCCTTCGGTAACGATCGTGGCATTCGCCGTGTTGACGAGCGTGACATCGCCCGCCGAACCCGCCGTGCCGCCGTCACCACCGATGGAGCTGTTCGCCGCGCCGCCCTTGGCCAGTGCACCGCTGACCGCGAAGGCACCGTTGCCGCCGCCGCCACCAATCGACTGCATCAGCACCGCCGTCGCGTTGGCGCCCTGCGTCAGGATCGTGCCGTCGTTGTAGAGCGAGACCGTGCCCGCCGAACCGCCGCTGCCCGCGCCGCCGCCGATGGCGTTGAAGAGCGTGCTGTCGCTGCCACCCGCGAGACCCGCGCCGACCGCGAAGCCACCCGAACCGCCGCCGCCGCCGATCGACTGCGCGAAGACCGCCACGGCGCCGTCGCCGCTGGTCTGAATCAGGCTGTAGTTGTTGACGCCGACATTGCCGCCGTCACCCGCCGCACCGCCTGCGCCGCCGCCGACCGAGGACGTCGCGCCTTCGGACAGCGAGAGCGCGCCGCCCGTGGCGAAACCGCCCGAACCGCCGCCGCCGCCGATCGACTGGGCGAGGATCGCATAGCCGAAGTTGCCGGTGGTCACGACCGTGCCGGTCGAACCGTTGGCGACTTCCACCGTGCCGCCGGAACCGCCCGCGCCGCCGCTGCCGCCCACCGCGTCGCTGGCAGAAGCCGCCTTCGAGGCTGCCGCGCCCAGCGAGAAGCCCGCCGAGCCGCCGCCGCCGCCGATCGACTGCGCCACGATGGCCGTGGAGCGGTCGCCCAAGACCTGGATATTGCCCGTGGTCACGACCTTGACCGCACCGGCATCGCCGCCGACGCCGCCCGAACCACCCAGGCTGTTGGCGACCGCTTCCGAGGTCGAGGAGATCGTCAGCGAGCCGGAGAAACCGCCGGTGCCGCCGCCGCCGCCGATCGACTGCGCAACCACGCCGTTCGATGCTGCGCCGAAAGTATAGATGTCGCCGGTGTTCTGCACGGTGACCGTGCCGGCGTTCTGGCCGGAACCGCCCGCGCCGCCGGTGGCGCTCGATGCCGCCTTTTCGCCCAGCGCCAACGTGCCCGCCACGGCAAAGCCGCCCGAACCGCCGCCGCCGCCGATCGACTGCGCCAGCACGCCGTCGGACAGCGCGCCGTGGGTCTGAATCAACGCGCTGGTCGAGACGAGGACATTGCCGCCCACGCCGCCGTCGCCGCCCGAACCGCCGGTGACTGCGCTCGCGCCCTCACCGTCCGAAGCCGCCGCAAGGCCGAGCGAGAAGCCGCCCACGCCGCCGCCGCCGCCGATCGACTGGGCGACGACTGCCGCCGAGCCATTGCCCAGCGTGCCGAGCGCGCCACTCAACGTCAGGTCGAGATTGCCCGCGTCGGAGCCCACTCCGCCCGCGCCGCCGACCGAGCTGACCGCCGAGCCGCCGCCCAGCGCCGCCGCAAGGCTGCCCGAGAAGCCGCCCGCGCCGCCGCCGCCGCCGATCGACTGGGCCAGCACCGCATTGGTGGCGTCGCCCGAGGTCAGGATCTGGCCCGCCGAAACGACCGTGACATTGCCCGCAGCATTGCCTGCGCCGCCCGCGCCGCCGACACTGTCGGACGCGCCCGAACCCTTGGTGGCGATCGCGCCGGAGACCGAGAAGCCGCCGGTGCCGCCACCGCCGCCGATCGACTGCGCGACGATGCCGCGGCTGTGGTCGCCATCGACCTTGATGTTGCCGATGGAAGTGACGCTGACGTCGTCGGCCGAGCCGGACGAACCACCCGCACCGCCGGTCGAGCTGGACACCGCATCCGCCCCCGAAAGCGCGAGGCCCGCCGAAACCGAGAAGCCGCCGTTGCCGCCGCCGCCGCCGATCGACTGTGCCACCACGCCGGTGGAATTGGCGCCGTGCGTGAAGATGTCGCCGGTATTGGCCACGTCCACCGTGCCGGCGTTGCCGGCCGATCCGCCCGCGCCGCCGCCGATGGTGGAGTTCGCCTCACCCTCGACGCTCAGCGCGCCGCCGACCGAGAAGCCGCCCGAACCGCCGCCGCCGCCGATCGACTGCGCAAGGATCGCGCCCGATTGCGCGCCGAACGTCTCGATGCCGCCGGTGTGGGTGACGCTGACATTGCCTGCGTCGCCCGCCGAGCCGCCATCGCCGCCGGTCGATTCCGCCGTCGCGCCGCCGCTAGAGGAAAGCGCCGCGCCGACCGCGAAGCCGCCGGCACCGCCGCCGCCGCCGATCGATTGCGCCAGCAGCGCCACCGATGCCGCGCCCTTGGTGACGACATTGCCGTCCACCGCCACGCTGACGTCGGCCGAATTACCCGAGGAGCCGCCTGCGCCGCCGCCGGTCGCGGATTCCGCGTCGCCCTCGATCGAGGCACCGGCGCCGACGGCAAAGCCGCCCGAACCGCCGCCACCGCCGATCGATTGCGCCACCACACCGCGCGCCTGGGCGCCGTCGGTCTGGATATCGCCCTGGACCGAAACGTTCACCGTTCCGGCATTGCCCGAGGAGCCACCGGCGCCGCCGGTCGAATCCGAGGCCGCGCCGCCCGAGGAGGAGAGCGCCGCCGAGACCGAGAAGCCGCCGACACCGCCGCCGCCGCCGATCGACTGGGCCAGCACGCCGTTGGCCGCCGCGCCCGAAGTGATTACGGTACCGGTCTGCTCAACCGTGACGTCCGAAGCCGAACCGGCCGCACCGCCAGCGCCGCCGCCGACGCTGGACTTGGCGTCCGAATCCATCGAGGCGCCGAGGCCTACGGCAAAGCCGCCGACACCGCCGCCGCCGCCCACGGACTGCGCGAAGATGCCGTTGGCCGAAGCGCCGGAGGTCTGGATATCGCCGTCATGGCTGACCGCAACCGTACCGGCGCTGCCGCCCGCGCCGGCCGAACCGCCAACGCTGGTGCTGGTCGCCCCGCCTTCGAGGCTGAAGCCCGCGCCGACCGAGAAGCCGCCCGAACCGCCACCGCCGCCGACCGACTGCGCGAAGATACCGTTGGAATTGGTGCCGCTGGTGACGATCGTGCCCACTTCGGAAACGATCACGTCCGCGCCGTCACCGGCAGTGCCGCCACCGCCGCCGCCGACGCTGGACGTGGCATCGCCCTTCATCGAGGCGCCCAGGCCCACGGCAAATCCGCCGTTGCCGCCGCCGCCGCCCACAGATTGGGCCAGGATGCCGTTCGCATTGGCGCCGCTGGTGCCGATGTCGCCCGTGCGGTCCACGGTGACGGTGCCGGCATTGCCGCCGCCGCCGCCAGAGCCACCCACGCTGTCGCTGGTCGCCGTACCGTCGAGGCTGAGGCCCGCACCGACTGAGAAGCCCCCGTTGCCGCCGCCGCCGCCGACCGACTGCGCGAAGACGCCGTTGGCCTGGTCGCCCAGTGTGACGATCGTGCCGGTTCCGGTCACGGTCACATCGCCCGCGTCCGAGCCGTTGCCCGCGCCGCCGCCGCCAACCTTGGAATCCGCGTCGCCCTTGATCGAGACACCGAGGCCCACGGCGAAGCCGCCGTTACCGCCGCCGCCACCGATCGACTGCGCGAGGATACCGTTCGAGCCGGTGCCCTTGGTCTGGATATCGCTGTCCGCATGGACCGAGACGTTGCCCGCGATCGCGCCGCCCGCACCGGCACCGCCGACGCTGGTGGACGAGGAGCCGCCCTCGCTGGAGAAGCCCGCGCCGACCGAGAAGCCGCCGTTGCCGCCACCGCCACCGACCGACTGCGCGAAGATGCCCGCTGCCGCCGCGCCTTCGGTCCAGATCGTGCCTTCGGTGGTGACAGAAACGTCGCCGGCCGTGCCGCCGAGCGAACCGGCGCCGCCGCCAACGCTCGACTCCGCGTCCCCCTTGATGGAGACGCCGAGGCCCACGGCGAAACCGCCCGACCCACCGCCGCCGCCGACCGACTGGGCGAAGACGCCGTTGGAACCATCGCCCTTGGTGGTGATCCCTTCGCGCGCCACGACCGTGACGTTGCCGGCGTTGCCGCCGGAACCGCCGCCGCCGCCGACGCTGTCGCTGGTAGAATCGCCTTCCGCGCTGAAGCCGGCACTGACCGAGAAGCCGCCGGTGCCGCCGCCGCCGCCCACCGACTGCGCCAGCACGCCGTTGGACGCGGCGCCTTCGGTGTAGATCGCGCCAGTGGTGTCTACGCTGACATCGTCCGAATTGCCCGCCGCGCCGCCTTCGCCGCCGCCGACGCTCGATTCCGCGTCGCCCTTGATCGAGACGCCCGCGCCGACGGAGAAACCGCCGTTGCCGCCGCCGCCGCCAACCGACTGGGCGAACACGCCGTTGGCGATGTTGCCGCTGGTCTGGATCTTGCCGACATTGACGACATCCACGGTCGAGGCGTTACCGCCCGCGCCGCCGCTGCCGCCCACCTGGTTCGAGGCTGCGTCGCCCTCGCCCGAGAACGCACCGCCGACCGAGAAACCGCCCGAACCGCCGCCGCCGCCGATGGACTGCGCCAAAATGCCGTTGGAACCCGTTCCCGATGTGACGACGGAGTAATCCACGATCGCTGCATTGGCGCCCGCCGTGGCGGAGACGCTGACCATGCCGGCATCGTTGCCGGTGCCGCCATTGCCGCCGACGCTTTGGGTATCGGAATCGCCCTTGGCAGACAGGCTGGCGCTGACGGAGAAACCGCCATTGCCGCCGCCACCGCCGACAGACTGCGCGAAGATGCCGTTGGCGATTTCGCCGGTGGTCTGCACGGTGCCGAGGCTGGTCACGTCGACATTGCCGGCAAGGCCGCCGCTGCCACCCGTGCCGCCGCTGCTGTTGCCGATCGACTGGCCTTCGACCGTGGCCGAAGCGGTGAGGCTGAAGCCGCCGTTGCCGCCGCCGCCGCCGATCGACTGGGCCTGGATGCCCGCCGCAAGGTTGCCCGAAGTGGCGACATTGCCGGTCGAGTTCAGCGAGACGTTGCCCGCCGTATTGCCGGTGCCGCCCGAGCCGCCGATGCCCACGGCCACGGCATTGCCCACGGAGAGCGAGAGCGCGCCCGCGAAGCCGCCATTGCCGCCGCCGCCGCCGACCGACTGGGCAAACAGGCCCACCGCGCTGGCGCCGCTGGTCGAGATATCGCCGGTGCTGACCAGCGAAACGTCGCCCGCCTCGCCGCCCGAACCGCCCTTGCCGCCGATGGCCACCGAAGCCGAAATGCCGTCGCTGCTGGTCGTCAGCGTGCCGGAAATGGCGAAACCGCCGTTACCGCCGCCGCCGCCGATCGACTGGGCCAGAATGCCGTCCGCCTGGTCGCCCAGCGTGGTGATATTGCCTTCGGAGACGACGGAGACCGCCTTGCCCGCGCCGCCCGAGCCGCCCGAGCCGCCGAGCGCCAGCGCCGCCGATGCGTATTGCGCACCTGCTACCGCGACCGAAAAGCCACCGTTGCCGCCGCCGCCGCCGACCGACTGCGCGAAGATACCATTGGAGAGCGTGCCCTCGGTGTAGATGTCGCCGGTGTTCGCCAGCGTGACCGTGCCGGCATCGTTGCCGGTGCCGCCGGTGCCGCCAAACGAGAGCGCCGCCGCGCCGTACTGCGCGCCCGCCACGGCGGCCGAGAAGCCGCCATTGCCACCGCCCCCGCCGATGGATTGCGCGACGAGGCCGCTTGATTGGTCGCCCAGCGTGCCGATCTGGCCAGTGGACGTCAGTGTTACGTCGCCCGCCGTGCCGCCCGCGCCGCCCTTGCCGCCGAAGCCGATGGCGACCGCGCCGTACTGGCCGCCCGCCGCGCTGACGCTCCAGCCGCCATTGCCGCCGCCGCCACCGATGGACTGGACTTGCGCGCCGGCGCTGAAGTCGCCCTTGGTGACGATGTCGCCGGTGTTGGTGAGATCAGCGTCGCCTGCCGCGCCGCCGGTGCCCCCGGTGCCGCCAAACCCAATCGCTGCTGCGCCATACTGTGCGCCCGCCGCGCTGACGGAGAAGCCGCCGTTACCGCCGCCGCCGCCGACCGACTGCGCGAACAGGCCCTGCGAATAGTTGCCTTCGGTCCAGATGTCCCCGGTCGAAACGAGCGTGACATCGCCCGCCGCGCCGCCCGTGCCGCCGTTACCGCCGAAGGAAAGGGCAACGGCGCCGAACTGGGCGCCCGATGCAGAGATCGCGAAGCCGCCGTTACCGCCGCCGCCGCCGATGGACTGCGCGCGCACACCGGCCGAGAAGTCGCCCGACGTCGTCATGTCGCCATCGGAATCGACCGAAACATCGCCCGCGGAACCGCCGACACCGCCCGAGCCGCCCATCGACAGGCTGACCGCGCCGAACTGGCCGCCCGCCGCCGAAATCGCGAAGCCGCCATTGCCGCCGCCGCCGCCCAGAGACTGGGCGAAGATCGCATCGGCATTGTCACCGAGAGTCTGAATGTCGCCAATGCTGCGGATGCCGACATCGCCCGAGGAGCCACCGTCGCCGCCCTCGCCGCCGAACGAAGCGGAAATACCGCCGCCCTGGCCGCCCGAAGCCGCGATGGCGCCGCCGCCATTGCCACCGCCGCCGCCGACCGACTGGGCGAACAGGCCTTGCGCGCTGTCGCCCTCGGTCAGAATGTTACCGGTGCTGACAAGAGTGACCTTGCCGCCGGTGCCGCCATTGCCCGCGCCGCCGCCGAACGCCAGCGAGGCCCCGCCTGCCCAGCCGCCGCTGGCCGAAATCGCCAGGCCGCCGTTACCGCCGCCGCCGCCGACCGATTGTGCGAGGATGCCCGCCGAAGCCGCACCCTGCGTCCAGATGCCGCCGTCCGAAGTGACCGAAACTTCGTCACCGTTGCCGCCATTGGCGCCCGCGCCGCCCATGGAAACGCCCGCGGCGCCGATCCCGCCGCCCGAGACTGCGGCCGAGAAGCCGCCATTACCGCCGCCGCCGCCAATCGACTGGGCGAGGATGCCATTGGAGAGAGCGCCGATCGTGGTGATCGTGCCGGTGCTGTCCACCGTCACCTTGCCGGCCATGCCGCCATTGGCGCCGCTACCGCCGAATGCCGCCGACATCGCGCCGACGCCGCCGGCCGAGCCGGACACCGCGAAGCCGCCGTTGCCGCCACCGCCGCCGACCGATTGCGCGAAGACGCCGTTGGAGCTGGCACCCTCGGTCGCGAGATCGCCGGTCGAGGAGACATAGACGTCATCGCCCGCCCCGCCATTGCCGCCGCCGCCGCCGAACGTCAGGCTGACAGCACCTGCAGCGCCGCCGGCCAGGCCGACCGCGAAGCCGCCGTTACCGCCGCCGCCGCCGATGCTTTCGGCGAAGATCGCGTCGGATTGGGTGCCCTTGGTGGAGATATTGCCAACCGAAACGACCCTGACGGTCGAACCGTCGGAACCCGCACCGCCAACGCCGCCGAATGTCGACGTGATCGCGCCGACACCGAGGGCCGCGCTGGCCGCGAAACCGCCGTTGCCGCCGCCGCCGCCGACCGACTGCGCGAAGATGCCGCGCGACTGTTCGCCTTCGGTGGTGATCTGCGTGGCACTGGCGACATCGACGAGGCCGCCCGTGCCGCCCACGCCGCCCGCACCGCCATAGCTCATCGTCAGCGATCCGCCGAGCGAGGCGCCCGCGGCGACCGAGAAGCCGCCATTGCCGCCGCCGCCGCCGACCGAGCTGGCGAAGATACCGTCGGAAAGGTCACCCTTGGTGGCGATGGAGCCCTGAAGGCCGAGACGCACCGCACCGCCCGAACCGCCCGAACCGCCCGATCCGCCGAACGCGATGGAGGCCGTCGCGCCAAGGCCCGCGGAGGCCGAAAGCGCGAAGCCGCCGTTACCGCCGCCGCCGCCGACCGACTGCGCGAAGAGGCCTGTCGAACGCTCGCCAAAAGTCTCGATATAAGCCGAGCCCATGCTCGAACTGGCCGTGGTGCAGGCCGAATTGGTGTTGACGCAAATGTCGCCGCCGGCGCCGCCGCCGCCACCCGAACCGCCGAAAGCGGCGCTCACGAAGAGCCCCGCCGAAACCGCCGAACCGCCGTTGCCGCCGCCGCCGCCGATGGACTGCACGAAGATCGCCGTCGCGTCGTCGCCGGAGGTCGACACGAGGCCGGTCTGGTTGAGAACGACCTTGCCGCCCTGGCCGCCGTTGCCGCCGTCACCGCCGATGGCGAGCACGCCCGTCGTCGAGCCGCCGTTGCCGCCGCCACCGCCGATGGACTGGGCGATGATACCCAGCGCCTTGTCGCCCTTGGTGGTGATCGTACCGCTGTTCGAAACGGTGACCACGCCGCCGTTGCCGCCGCCGCCGCCCGATCCGCCGATGGAGATCAGGCCGGTCGAACTGCCGCCGTCGCCGCCGCCACCGCCGACCGACTGGGCCTGGATACCGATCGAGCGTACCCCGGCGGTCGAGATCGAGCCGCCATTGGTCACCGAGACATTGCCGCCGGGGCTGGTGCCTGCGCCGCTACCGCCGATGCCGACGAGCCCGGTCGAATTGCCGCCCGCGCCGCCGCCGCCGCCCACCGATTGCGCGAAGATCCCGCGGGCGTAGTCGCCCGTAGTCTTCAACGCGCCCTGATTGTCGACGATGACGGTGCCGCCAAGACCGCCGCTCGCACCCTTGCCGCCCAGCCCCACGAGACCGACCGAGCCGGAGCCCGAACCGCCGCCACCGCCGACCGACTGCGCGAAAATCGCATCCGCCCAGGCCCCGGACGTGGTGATCGAACCGCCCGAGGTCTGCGTGATCTGAACCAGCCCGCCATTGCCGCCGCCCGCGCCGGACCCACCCAGAGACACCAGGCCTCCGGTGCCCGAAGCCGAGCCGCCGCCGCCGCCAATGGACTGCGCGAAGATGCCCTTGCCGGATTCTCCCGTCGTCACCATCGTGGCGCCCGAAGACACCGTGACGGTGCTGCCGTTGCCGCCGCCCGCGCCGGTACCGCCCAGCGCCGCGAGACCGCCGGTGACGCCCGCACTGCCGCCGCCGCCGCCGATCGACTGGGCCATGACACCGTAGGAGCCGAGGCCCGCGGTAGATACGAAGGCGCCTTCGGCAATGGCGATGTTGACCGTGCCGGCATCGCTGCCCTGGCTGCCGGCGCTGCCCAGCGCGACTGCGCCGATGGTCGTGCCACCGTTGCCGCCACCGCCGCCGACCGACTGCGCGAAGAAGCCATGGGCATAATCGCCAGTCGTCTTCGTGGAGGAATTGGCGCCTGCGTTGATCGTGGCATTGCCGCCGGGGCCGCCTGCACCGCCCGAGCTGGAATCGGCGAAGACGCCGCCGCTGGTGCCGCCGCTGCCACCGGATCCGCCCACCGACTGCGCGAGAACGCCGTGCGCGCCTTCGCCAGAGGTCTGGACCACGCCGTTCTGGTTGACGACGACGTCGCCGCCCTTGCCGCCGAAGCTGCCGCCGCCACTGGACGCGACTAGGCCATAGCTGTCGCCGCCGCTACCGGCCGTGCCGCCCAGGCTCTGGGCGAGGATGCCGATGGAGCCCGCGCCGCTGGTGGCCACGGTGCCGTTGTTGGTGGCACTCGCATTGCCGCCCACGCCCGGCGAACCGCCACCCGAGCCGCCGCCGGAAAGGAACCCGTCGCCGCCCGCACCGCCCTTGCCGGCCGAGCTGCTGACCAGGATGCCGTAAGCGCTGGTGCCCGTGGTCACCACATTGGCAGTGCTGACCAGGCTGACATTGCCTCCCACGCCTGCCGTGCCACCGGTGCCGCCGTCCGATCCGAGATAGCCGTCGCCGCCGTTGCCGCCGTTGCCGCCGATGCTCTGAACGATGACCGCTGCCAGGCCGCTGGACTGGGACGAGATGGTGCCCGAAATGTTATCGGTGATCGCCGGGCCATTGGCACCCGAACCACCGTCGCCTGCCGATATGAACAGCAGGCCGATATGTCCGTTGCCGCCGCCGCGGCCGCGCTGGACGTTGCGGTAGGTGCTGTCGCCGGGATTGCTCGGCAGCGAAATCGGGTCGGCGCCGGTCGCATTCGCCGCCGGGGCGATCGAGGTGACGACCGCGTTTTCGCTGATCTTGTCGTTGACCGAATTGGACAGCTTGACCGAAGTCACGACGCCGTTGGTATCCGTCTGGACTTCGGTAACGGTGTAAGTCGTGCCGGAAACTTCGAACGTCTGGCCGACTTCGCTTGCCAGCAGGATGACGTTGTCGGCATCCGTCTTCACTTGCGCGGGTGACAGCTGTTCGGTCACCGTTTCGAAGGCCCCGGTGACGGGGTTCTTGATCTGCGCGCCTACCGGAGGCGTGACGATCGGGGTGGGGGTAGGTGTGGGGGTCGGGCTGGGCGCCGGCGACGCCTGGGCCCAGGCCTGGACCGGCATCACGCCGCTCATCACCATCATCGCTGCAAGAGTGGCGACCGAGGCGCTTGCGCGCCAGGTGCGCGCGCGGCGCGCTTCACCCTTGCTCGCGGTGGAACGGCCAGCGAAAGGTTCAGAAGTGTTCACGGTAAGCCCCCAGGGTGCCTATTCGGCAAGTCGCCCCGGCCCCGCCCCTCGGGAGCGGGATTCCCGTGCTGTACGCCAGCTCTGGCGCAGCAGGAATCCGGAACAACACATAGAAAATGACGAAATAATTTCCTGCTTATCAGCGTGTTAGGAAATTATTTCCGACTGGTTTCGGCGCCCCGATGCGCCGAGTCCGCCCTTCCCGCGCCGCATGGACGGCGCAGGTTGGACGGCCTTCGATCCGGCAGGGATCAGGTCGCGCGGGTGACGGCGGCCAGAGCGTCCCACTTCGCCTGCGAGGCGATCTGCGCGTGGATGGCGGGCAGCGCACCGGCGTCGCGAAGGCGCAGGAACTGCTCGGCCGAAAGCGCTTCGAAGCGGGTCCGGTCGATGGTCCGGAATTCCACCAGCAGGCTGGGCTCGGCAGCTTCCGGTGCCGTGTAGTGAACGCGCTTGATCTCGAACAGGTCAAGCTCGTCCAGCAGCGCGATCAGCACGCCGGTACGGGCCTGTGCGGCCTCGTAGCTCTCGCAAAAACGCAGCGCCTGCAGCGTCAGTTCGGTCGCCTCGGCGCCTTCGAACAGACGGACCGCATCGTCGGCATCCTTGTCGCCGACCCGGCCCGAGGCGTGGTCGAGGCAGAGGATCAGGCGATCACTGCCTTCGTCGCGCGCGAAAACGAAGGGGTAACGACGCAGATAGGCCGGGATGTAGGCGCCATTCTGATAGCGGCCCTCGGAAACGAACAGGTTGTGTTCGGCTTCCAGGCCGGTGACGGCGTAGGGCTGACGATCTTCGCCGAAGAACAGGATCGGATAGTCGAGTCCGGCCCGCTCGAACTCGTCGACCGTCAACTGGACCATCGGCGCGCCGGCTGCGAATCCGAAGTCGGTCGGCGCGACGATCACGGCCGCATCGGCGTGCGTCGCGCTGTTGACCGGGCGCGGGTCCCGATAGAGCGGAAGGCTGCCATTGACCTGCGGCCCACTCGTTGCCGGCGCCGCGGTGCCAGCGCTCTTGCGATTCTTCTGCTTGGATTCCGTCATGTGCCCCACCAAAAATCTAACCCCATTTCGTCATTGCCGGACGGATCGCACCCCAAATTGCTAATCCGCCGTAAATCAATGACTTACAGGCATTGTGCGCCTTTCAAAGGTAAATGGGCGCGCAAGCATGTAACGCGGCGGGCCTATCCACATGTCCGCACTCCCTTGCAATAAGGAAGTTTACGTAGCGCTTTTATGTCGACGGATTAATCGTTTGGCAGGTCCTTCATGCTACGCGCGCGCAGCTAATGGCGGGACCTGCGTTGGACCTGTCCGGGTGCGTTGCAGCGGCCGAAAAAAATTTTCGAGGCTACGCTCGGCTACCCGCAATTGGGGAATTCGACCTGCGAATCATCGGCAGTCGTGACACCCGGTCGGTGAGAATGCCGAATCGGATTCGGCGCGCCTTGTCGGCTGTTCCGGGGTTCGGCTGCGTCTAGACGGCAACCCGCGCGCAAGTCAAAAATTGACTGCAGCGGCAACGTACCAAAACTGGAACGGCAAAGCTGGTGGCATGCGGGATCGGCGCTTGACCGGGGAACCATCCCCTCCTGAAACGGCCTGGCGCGGCGCTGTTGTTTCGGCATCGGAAGCCGCGAGACAACCTTCGGCCGAAACCGGAGCTGGATCGAAAAGAGGATGATCGCTGGCGATGCAACTCGACGATTATCGCCTGCTGGGGCGCTCCGGCCTGCGGGTCTCGCCGCTGGCCTTGGGCACGATGACCTTTCGCGTGGGCGCGGGCGCGTGGGGCAGCAGTGACGAGGAGGCGCGCCGGATGGTCGATCTCTATATCGATCGCGGCGGCAACTTCATCGACACCGCAGACTTCTACGGCCAGATGGGCCAGTCCGAAGTCCTGCTGGGTGAACTGCTGAAGGGCCGGCGCGATCGCCTGGTGGTCTCCACCAAGTACTCGCTGACGACGAGGCCCGGCGACCCCAATGCCAGCGGCAATCACCGCAAGAATATGATCCGCTCGGTAGAGGACAGTCTCAGGCGGCTGGGTACCGACTATATCGACTTGCTCTATCTCCACATGTGGGATTTCAACACGCCCGTGGACGAGATCCTGCGCAGCTTCGACGATCTCGTCCGCCAGGGCAAAGTGCTCTACATCGGCCTGTCCGACACGCCGGCCTGGCAGGCCTCGCGCATGCAGGCCATTGCCGAGTTGCGCGGCTGGACGCCGTTCTGCGCGCTGCAGATCCCCTACAGCCTGATCGAACGCACCGTCGAACGCGAGCTGATCCCGATGGCCCGGGAGATGGGCCTGGGCGTTTCGCCCTGGGCGCCGCTGGGCCAGGGTCTTCTCACCGGAAAATACACGCGCGCCGATCTTGGCGGCGGCGACATGGACGAACTCGGCTCACGCAAGGCGATCAATGCCGCCACGGGAAAGCTGACGGCACGAAATCTCGATATTGCCGACCGGGTCGTCGAGATTGCCGGCGAAATCGGCTGTACCCCGGCGCAACTCGCCCTGGCCTGGACCCTGACTCATCCGGCCGTCGCCTCGCCCGTGGTCGGGGTGCGCACCCCGGCACAGCTTGAGGACAATCTCGGCGCACTGGCATTGGAGATCGCGCCCGAGCAACTCGCGAGGCTCGACGCGGCCAGCGCGGTGCCGCCGGTCTTCCCGATCGATGTGCTGCACGGACCGGCCCGGAGCATGATGTTCGGCAACGTGAAGCTGCGTGATCGGGTATAGACGGGGATCGGAATCCTAAGCGGCGGAGAGCAAACGCGCGGCGCCAGCCAGTTGGCCGCCGAGCAGCGCGCGCCGTTCAGGGCCAAGGCGCTCCGAAGGGCCGGTCAGCACCAGAGTGCCGAGCGGTCGCTCGTCCGGCCCCAGCACGGCCGAGGCGATGGCGACCGCCCCGGCGACGATGTCCCCGTCATTCACGGCATAGCCCCGCGCACGCGTTGCCGCGAACTGCGCCAGCAGATCCGCGTCCGGCGGCGCGGAGAGCAAGTCGCGCTGTTCCGGCGCGCTGAGATAGGGCAGCACCGCGCGCGCCGTGGCGCTCCCGTGCGAAGGCACGACCATGCCGACCGGCGGAGCCATGCGCAGCACTTGCGGGCTTTCCAGAGCATCGATCACCACGAAATGGCCGCCGTCGGGCACGGTGAGATAGGCCGTCTCCCCGGTTGCCGACCGCAGCGTTTCGAGCACCGGACGGGCGCGCTGGCGCAAGTCGTTGCTGGAGTGCGGCGTGCGCGCCAGGGTGAGTATGCGCAGCGTCAATTCCCACTTCGCATCGCCTGCAGAGCGGATCCAGCCCGCATCGGCCAGCGTCATGAGGTCACGCTGGACCGCGCTTTTGTCCGCCCCAAGCAGGCGCGCCAGCGCACTGACGCCGATCGGCTGCGCCGCGGCCACCGCTTCGAACACCTGCAGCATCCGGCCACCACTCTGGCCCCGCTTGACGGCCATGGGGGAAATCTCCTATCATGTCACTATTCAATACATCGTATCACTTAGTAATACAATAAGTGAGCGATGCAAGGAGAGTGTTGCATGACCAGGCCTCACGCATTCACCGTCAGCCCCCTTGGCGAGGATCTTCCTTTCGGCATCCGGATCGGCGCCCTCACGCTCGCCATGCTGGAGGATGCCGATACCCGCCAGCAGATAGACGCCCTGTTCGTCGAGCATGGCATGATCGTGTTCGAGGACGTGGAACAGAGCGACGAGATGCAACTGGCGATCAGCAGCTGCTTCGGCCCGCTCAAGGAGCATCCGGTCAAGGCGGTCAGCCGCGTCGATTCCAGCCGCCTTCCCGGCGTGATCGAAATTCGCAGCCGCCGCGGGCAGGGCATTGTCGAAGTCGACGGCAAGCAGCTCTCGCACTGGCTGCCGTGGCACTTCGACCATTGCTACAACGACGAGCTGAACCGTGCGGGCGTGCTGCGTTCCGTCGAGCGGGTGGAAGAAGGCGGCATCACCGGCTTCCTCGACGGCGTGGCACTATACCGCATGTTTCCCGAGGACTTGCGCGCGCGGATCGAGGGCACGGAAGTGGTCTACAAGCTCTCCACCCAGTACGACCGGCTCAAGTTCGGCAAGCCGGCCCGATATCGCATGATCGAACCCAAGCCGATCCCCGCATCCTTCGACGAGCAGGTGGCCAGGATGTCGCGGGCGATCCACCCTTCGGTCTGGACGCGCGCCAGCGGCGAGAAAGTGCTCCATGTCTCGGCCTATATGGCCGAGGGCCTGGTCGGCAACGAGACGCCCGAGGGCGATGCCCTGCTGGAAGCGGTCTGCCAGGAAATCAACCGCCTGGGCGGCGCCTGCAGCTACCATCACAAGTGGCGCGAGGGTGACATGGTGATCTGGGACAACACGCGGATGCTGCACTGCGTTTCAGGCAATAACCCGGACGAGGAGCGCCTGATGTATCGCACCACCATCGCCGGCGATTATCGCCTCGGCCGCTGGGAAACGACGCCGGTGGAACAGAATTCCGCCGACGCCATGGCCTGACGGCGAAACAGCGAAGAAGCGGGAGAGCATCGGTGGCCAGAATCGACGTGGACGGGCTCATGCTGGACTACGAGCTGCTCGGCGAGGAAGGCGCGCCTCCCTTGGTCATCACGCCGGGCGGGCGCTACGCACGCGACACGGCCGGCGTACCCGAACTGGGGTCGGAGCTGGCGCAGGCCGGCTACCGGGTGCTGCTCTGGGACCGTCCCGGTTGCGGCGCATCCGACATCGCCTTCACCGCGCCTTCCGAATCCGTGATGAACGCGCAGGCGCTGGTCGGGCTGGTCGAGGCGCTGGGGCTCAGGGACATCCGCATGGCGGGTGGTTCTGCGGGTTCGCGGATAACGCTGATGGCGGCGGCGCGCATGCCGCAGAACGTCCGCAAGATCGCGATCTGGTGGCTCAGCGGCGGCCCGGTGGGGCTGGCCGGGCTCGCCTGGTTCTATTGCGGAGACCAGATCGCCGCCGCCTCGAAAGGCGGGATGAAAGCAGTGGCGGCGCTGCCGAGCTGGGCCGACCAGACCGCGCGCAATCCCCGGATCCGCGACATCCTCCTGGCGCAGGATGCGGAAGCCTATATCGATACCATGCAGCGCTGGGGCAAGGCATTCGCCTATAGCGACGAGACTCCGATACCGGGCATGGCGCCTGCGGACTTCGCGGCGCTGACGATGCCGGTCATGACCTTCCGCTCAGGGCAAAGCGACATGGCCCACACGCGGCGCACCTCCGAATGGGTGCACGAGCTGCTGCCTTGCTCTTCGCTGGTGGAGCCACCGTGGAGCGATCAGGAGTGGAACGACGTCTCCACCTTCCCGATCGACACCGCAAAGCGCCGCGGCCGCTTCGAACGCTGGCCGCTGCTTACACCGATGCTGACGGAATTCTTCCGGGACTGACCGGGCCGCCCTCCGCCCCCAATACGTGATCGAGCGCAGTCCCCAGATCCGCCTTCGACCAGAGCGTCAGCAACACGGTGTAGATGTGCAGGACGGTGCGGAGGCCCTCCTCTTCCGCCACCAGGGGGTCGTGCGGGCCCAGGATCGGCGCCCCGCCGGGCAGCCGCCGCCGCAGCACCTTGTGGAGAGCCAGCACCCGCGCCGCGCCCATGACCCCGATGTGGACGAAGAAGTGGCGCTTCAGTTCCTCGGCGTCGATCCCAGCGCCGCCCTGCGCGCGGTATTCCTGCAGGAACAGCATGAGCAGCGCGTCGAGATCGTTCTCCAACATCCCCGCATGGGTGGCGCTCAGACAGCCCCATAACGCGGATCCGAAGGTGATCTGCGCGACCCCGCCCCAATCCAACAACCCGCAATGAAGAACCTGCCGATCGTCGCGCCAGAACCAGGCATTGTCGATATGGGCATTCCAGTGGCAGAGGGCGATCAGGTCCCGGTTGCCGAGCAGATAGGCCGCGAGCCTTTCGCGGTTTTCCCCGATGCGCAGGACATCGCGCAGGACGCGGTCGTAGAATTCGGGCGCCCGTAGCGCCGGCGGCAGAAGCTGCGGCAGGTCCGCCGCGAACTGGCGGCATCCCTCCACTGTCCTGCGCAGCGCTGCCGCGTCGCCGGTCACGCGCTCGACGCCGGCGCCAGCGGGATCGAAGGGGAAGCGCTGCTCCATATCCGCGGTCAACCGCCCGGCCTTGTGCGCAGCGGCGAGGCGCGCGAGCGCGGCGATCAAGGCGCGATAATAGGGCAGCGGATCGTCGATCTCGTGATCCCGGCATTTCTCGCGCTGCGGCTCGATGTCGTCCCGGCCGAAAGCCACGCGCGCGGTGATGAGCAGGCCGGTGCCGCTGGCATGGTCGAAGTCACCGAAATAGGCCCTCGGCACATGAATGGGAAAACCCGGCGTGCGCGAGACGGATGCGAAGCGCGCCTCGCTTTCCATCTCGTGGCGCGCATGATCGCGGCCACTGTCGGTGAAATCGCGCGAGAACTTCACGAAGAGATCGCGCTGCAACCCCGGCTCCTCCAGCGCATAGGCCACTGACAGGAACAGCTTGTGCCCGGTGCTGCCACCCGGACAAGGCTCCAGCCGGGTGATCCGGGTGACGCTGTTGGCAGGAGAAATCGAACCGAAGGCGTGAAAGGCCCGCGTGAGGAACGCCGCGCCGCCAAGACGCAGCGCCGCCTCGTGCGCCGGCATGAGGACGCCGGTGTCGTCCCCCCGCGCATGGCCGGTCGCCTCGACCGCGCCGCTGACGGCGCCAATTTCCGCTTCGCCCATGCGGTCAGGCCGTCGGCGGCAGACGGTCGAGGCGGAAGTCGCAATGGGCGGCGGTCTGCTGCAGTTCGATCACATTGCCCTCGGGGTCGCGGCCATAGACCGATTTGACATGCCCCATGTCGATCGGGGCGGGCGCGCCGAACGTCATGCCCAGCGCTTTCAGGCGAACGTATTCGCCTTCGATGTCATGCGTCACGTCGATGCAGAAATGCGTATAGCCCCTGTCCTGCGGGGAAAGCGGCTCGGTGCGACCCGGCGGCGCCTGGAACTCGAACAGCTCGACATAGCAGTTCCCCGTCCGCAGCATGGCCCCTCGCGCCGCAGAGCCAGGCACGTCGATCAGAGCGTCCAGCACCGGCTCTTCCTTCCAGGCGAAGGGCTCGCCCACGAGTTCGAAACCGAAGGCATCGCGGTAGAACGCGATCATCCGTTCGAGATCGCGGACGTGGACGGAAACGTGGTGAATTCCTCGGATCATGGCTGCCTCTTGCGGGTCCTGCGTCCCGTCGATTGCCCCAGCCCCCGCCCCGGAACAACCGTGTCGCCGCGTGCTGGCGCGGGCAGACAAGTCGCGGTGCATGTCCCGTCATCGGGCAGCGAGGCGCCAGCCGGTAAAGGATGATCCGGTAAGCCGATGGAGAAAGGTCATCCAATGGGCAGCACAGTGATTCAGGGCGCCAGCATCTGGGATGGCACCGGCGCCGATCCGTTCACCGGAGACGTGCTGATAGAAGGCAACCGTATCCGCGCCGTCCTGCGCGGCGGCGGACCGTGCCCGCCGGGAGCGGAAATCGTCGATGCTTCCGCCCTGTTCCTCATGCCTGGCATGACCGAGGGCCATACGCATCTTTCCTTCGAGAACGTGACGCGCACGGAGGATCTCATCACCCCCTCGCCGGAGCGGCAGGTCTTCACTGCCGCACGCGGCGCCAAGGCCCTGATCGATGCGGGTTTCACCAGCGCCTATGGCGCTTCGGAAGCGAAGCTGCGGCTTGCCGTGGCGGTGCGTGACGAGGTCGAGGCCGGGCGGCTTCCCGGCCCCCGCATCCGCGCGGGCGGACTGGAGATCAGCGTCACCGGGGCAATGGGCGACGAGGGCAAGGAACACGATCCCCGCATCGGCCCTGCCACGATCGTCGACGGTGTAGAGGAAATGCGCCGCGCCGTGCGCCTCCATTGCCGCGAGGGCGTGGACAATGTGAAGCTCGATGTCTCCGGCGATCCCTTCTATCCCTCCACGCCCGCCCACACCACGCCGATGACGTTCGAGGAGATCCGCGTCGCGGTGGAGACGGCGCATGCCTACGGCCGCAAGATCAACGCCCACACGCGCTCGATCGCCGGCTCCAAGGCCTGCCTGCGCGCCGGGGTCGATGCCCTGTTCCACTGCGAATATGCCGACGAGGAACTGCTGGACATGATGGAGGAGGCCCGCGACCGGATGTTCGTGGTGCCCACGGTCGGGCTGTTCCACCAGATCCTCAAGGGCGAAGCCTCCGCATTCGGCCTCACGCCCGAAGTCGGCGGATATATGAACATTCCCGAGCTGATGGAAAACTCCATCCGCACGCACACGGAACTGCGCAAGCGCGGCGTGCGCCACCTGATCGGCGGCGATTACGGCTTCGGCTGGAGCAAGCAGGGCGAACAGGCGCGGGACCTGCAGTTCTTCGTCGAATACTACGGCTATAGCCCCGCCGCTGCGCTGGTCTGCGCCACCCGCAACGGCGGGCTGGCGATGAGGGCACAAGGCGATCTCGGCACCCTGACCGAAGGGGCGCTGGCCGACCTGATCCTGGTCGACGGCGATCCATTGGCGGACGTCTCCGTGCTGACGGAAACCGCCAGGCTCGTCCTGATCATGAAGGACGGCCAGATGCACAAGAACGACAGCGGCGCCCGCGCGAAAGCATCGCCCGCCGGCCGCAAGGTGGAGAAAGTGGGATGAAGCCTGAGCCAGACACTCTCGCGCTTGGCGAAGCGCGCTGCCCTGCGGAAAGCACGCAGGACATCATCGCCCGCGACCGGGTTCCCGCCCCGGACTGGGCGACCTCGCAATCCTACGAATACCTGGGCAGCCAGGACATATCGAAGGATCGCTACGTCGATCCCGCGTTCCAGAAACAGGAATTCGACAAGCTCTGGACCCGCACCTGGCAGATGGCCTGCCGCGAGGAGCACATTCCCGAAGTGGGCGACTATTACGTCTACGACATCGGACCCTACAGCTTCATCGTCACCCGCGTGGCCGAGAACGAGATCAAGGCGCATTTCAACGCCTGCCTTCATCGCGGCACCAAGCTGAAACCGTCGAACACCCTGGGCAGCGGCAACCAGATCAAGTGCCCGTTCCACGGCTGGAGCTGGAACCTCGACGGCACCAACCGGCACATCCCCTGCCAGTGGGACTTCGCCCATGTCGACCCGGAGCGGATGCGCCTGCCCGATGCCCGGGTGGAGCGCCTGGGAGGCTTCGTGTTCATCAACATGGACCCCGACGCGCCGACGCTGGCGACATATTTCGGCCCAGAAATCATGAAGCATTTCGAGGCCTGGAAGCTGGAAGACCGGTACATCTATCTCCACGTCCAGAAGAGCTATCCGGCGAACTGGAAGCTGACGGTGGAAGCCTTCCAGGAGGCTTACCATGTGCTCGACACCCATCCCCAGGTCGCCCCGGCCAACGGCGACGTGAATTCGCAGTACGACGTCTATGGGCAGCATGTGAACCGGTTCATCTCCACGCTCGGCGTGGTCAGCCCGAACCTGGCCGGCAAGTACAGCGAACAGGACATCATCGACAATTTCACGCTGGGAGACAGCTCCGCGCTGGGCGGCAGCAAGCCGCAGCTGGCCCCGGGCGAGCGCGCGCGGCAGGTCATGGCGGACATGTTCCGCGCCATGTTCGAAAAGGCCGCCGATGCCGACCTCAGCCAGGTTTCCGACACCGAGCTGCTCGACACTTATTCCTATACGATGTTCCCCAACCTCTACGTCTTCCCCGGCATTTCCCTGCCCATGCTCTACCGCTTCCGGCCCGACGCCCGCGACCATCGCCGCTGCATCTACGAGGTCATGTTCATGCGGCCGATCCCCCGCGGCGGACACCGCCCGGAAACCGCGGAAGTGCAGATCCTGGACGACGACCAGTCCTTCGCCGAAGCCGAAGGGATGGACCCCGGCTTCGGCCGCATCCTCGACCAGGATACCGACAATCTCCATGCCCAGCAGGAGGGCCTGGAAGCCAGCGCCAAGCCCGGCATAACGCTTGCCAACTATCAGGAAATCCGCATCCGTCACTTCGAGGCCGCCGTGGACAGGTACATGGCGATGGAGCCGTTCAGGCCCCAATGGTAATGCAGGAAAGCGCGCAGCAGCCCAGGGGAACCGAGACACCGGGGCCTTGCCCGAAGGAATCTGTGTGACCAAGTCCGTCGCCGCCTTGCAGGACCGGTTCGAGCAGACCTCGGGGCAAGTGTTCCTGACATCGATGCAGGCGCTCGTGCGCCTGCCGCTCGACATGGCGCGGCGGGACCGGGCGGCCGGGCGCGACACGGCAGGCTATGTCACCGGCTATCGCGGATCGCCGATCACGACGCTCGACGCGCAATTGTGGTCGGCCAAGGCCTTGCTCGACGCGCACCGGATCCACTTCGAGCCCGGCCTGAACGAGGAACTGGCCGCCACCAGCCTGCGCGGAACCCAGCAAGTGGACTGGTTCGGCAAGCCGCGCTTCGATGGCGTGTTCGCCCTCTGGTACGCCAAGGGCCTTGGCGTCGACCGCGCCTGCGAAGCGCTGAAACTGGCAAACTTCGAAGGCACCCACGCAAACGGCGGCGTGCTGGTGGTTGCGGGGGACGATCATGCGGCCAAGTCCTCGGCTTCCGCACACCAGTCCGAACACACGCTGATCGCCGGATTCCTGCCGATCCTGGCCCCTTCCACCACCGACGAGATCATCGCCTATGGCCTGCTCGGCTGGGAGATGTCGCGGTTCAGCGGCCTCTACGTCAGCCTCAAGGCCGTCACCGATACGCTGGACCTGACCTCCTCGGTCATCCTGCCCGATCTGCGGATCGTGCGTCCCGACCGTCCGGCAGGGGTGGATCTCAACATCCGCCGCAGCCTGCCGCCGCTGACGCAGGAATCGCTGGTGGTGAACGAGCGCCTGCCTGCGGCCGTCCAGTTTGCGCGCGCAAACGGCCTCAACCGGGTGCTCATCGCGCCCGAGCGGCGCAACCTGGTGATTTTGACCGCGGGCAAGCCCTATCTCGACGTCTGCGAAGCCTTGCTGGCGCTTGGCCTCGACGCAGCCCGATGCCAGGCCCTCGGCATCGCGCTGGTCAAGCTGGGCATGACCTGGCCGATGGACGAGGCGTTCCTGCGCAGCGCCTGCGCCGGGGCGCGCGAGATCCTGGTGGTGGAAGAGAAGCGCCCGGTGATTGAGGAGCAGCTGGCCGCCGCCCTCTTCGCCATGCCCGGCCCGCGTCCCCTCCTTCTCGGCAAGCGGGACGAGCATGGCCGCGCGCTGCTGCCGCTCGACAATGTCCTGGATGCGGGACTGGTGCGACGCGTCCTCGTTTCGCGGCTGGCGGGGCTCGGCGTTCTCGATGGGGCCGCCCGCGACGCCGCCGAGCGGCTTGCCACGCTGGAAGCGGCAGCGGCGGAGCCAGCCCGAGCGGTTCGCCCGGCCTACTTCTGTTCGGGCTGTCCCCATAACACCAGCACCCATGTGCCCGAGGGCAGCCTGGCGATGGGCGCAACGGGCTGTCACGGCCTGGCCGCCTTTATGCCCGAGCGCCGCACGATGAATGTGGTCGGCATGGGCGCCGAGGGACTGCCCTGGCTGGGCGCCCAGCATTTCACCGAGACCGGGCATGTCTTCTCGAACATGGGCGACGGCACTTATACGCACTCGGGCATATTGGCGATCCGGGCAGCGCTGTCCGCCTCGGCGAACGTGACGTTCAAGATCCTCTACAACGATGCCGTGGCGATGACCGGGGGCCAGCCGCTGGAAGGCAATATCCAGCCGGAGCAGATCGCCGCCGAATTGATCGCGGAAGGCGTCGATCCGGTGGTCCTGGTCTCGGACCGGCCCGAGCACTGGCGCGGCAAGCTCCCGGCGCAAGTCCGCGTGCTCGATCGCGACCGGCTGGACACGGTCCAGCGCGACCTGCGCACGGTGCCCGGCGTCTCCGCCATCCTCTACGAACAGACCTGCGCCAACGAGAAACGCCGCCGCCGCAAGCGGGGCGATGCGCCCGATCCGGACATGCGGCTCTACATCAACCCCGCCGTCTGCGAAGGCTGCGGCGATTGTTCGCGCCAGTCCAACTGCGTCAGCATCACCCCGCTTGAAACCGCCTTCGGGCGCAAGCGCGCCATCGATCAGTCCGGGTGCAACAAGGACTACAGCTGCGTCAAAGGCTTCTGCCCCTCGTTCGTTTCCGTGCGCGGCGCCCGGGTCGCGCGGCGCGGCGCCGATATGGGCGCACTGGAACCGCTGATCGCAAGCCTGCCCGAACCGGCGCTCGCCGCTGTCTTGGATAGCTATGCCATGCTGGTGACGGGGATCGGCGGCACCGGCGTGCTGACGGTGGGCGCTGTGCTGGGCATGGCCGCGCATATCGAGGGCAAGGCGGCCAAAGTGCTCGACATGACGGGCATGGCGCAAAAAGGCGGCGGGGTGATGAGCCACATCCGCTTCGCCGCGGATCCTGCGCGCATTCCGAGCGCCCGACTGGGCACCGGCCAGGCCGACCTGCTGCTCGCCTGCGACCTCGTGGTCGCCTCTGCCCCCGATGTCGTCAGAACCTTGCGACCGGACAGTCGGGTGGTTGCGAATGTGGATGTCGTGCCGACCGGCGAATTCCAGACCCGCAGGGACATGGACTTGCGCGCCGCCACCTTCTTGCCTGCCATCGCCGCACAGGTCGGGGAGGGAAACGTCGCATCGGTACGCGCGCTCGCCCTTGCGGCCCGGTTGATGGGCGACACGATCTTCACCAACCTGCTGATGGTCGGCTTCGCCGCGCAGAAAGGGCTTCTGCCGGTGAGCGTGAGCGCCATTGCCGAGGCGGTGCGGCTGAACGGCACCGCCGTGGAGGCCAACTTGCGCGCGCTGGCGCTGGGCCGGATCGCTGCGGCGTTCCCCGAGGAACTGGAACCCGTCGCCAGGCTCGATCCGGTTTCGCCCATGCCCGCCGATCTGGAGACCCTGACGGAAAGCCGCAGCCGCCACCTCGCCGCCTATCAGGACGAGGCCCTGGCGGCAGACTATCGCGCGTTCCTGCATGACATCGCCGGGCGGCTGGCGGCGCGCGGGATCGCCGATCCGCAGCCGTTTCTCATGGCCGCGGGAGAGCAGCTTGCCCGCCTGATGTCGTACAAGGACGAGTACGAAGTGGCACGGCTCTACACCGCGCCGGCGTTCCGGGCCGGCCTCGCCGCGCAGTTCGACGGCGACTACCGGCTAGAGGTCAACCTGGCCCCGCCCCTCCTCGCCTTTCGCAAGGATGCGAAAACAGGAAGGCCGCGCAAGATCGCGATGGGGCGCTGGATCTTCCCCCTCTTCGCGCTGCTCGCCCGCATGAAAAGCCTGCGCGGCACCCGGCTCGACCCTTTCGGCATGACTGCGGAGCGCCGCATGGAGCGGGCGCTGATCGGCGAATATCGCGCGCTGATTAGCTCGCTGGCCGATCGCATGACCGAGGACGGGCTCACTGCCGCGACCGAAATCGCCACATCGGCAGCACTCGTCTGCGGGTTCGGGCCGGTGAAGATGGCCGGTGTCGCTGCCTATCGCGAACAGCTCGGCCCCTTGCTGGAACGGTTCGATGCCATCGCCACCGGCGCGGCGCCGAGACAGGCGGCGGCCTGACCGCTCAATAGCCGTTAGGCGCCACTTCGACGCGCAGCCCGTCCAGCTCTTCCCGCAAGCGGATCTGGCAGGAGAGCCGGCTGTTCGGCTTCTGGAATTCCGAAACGAGGTCGAGCATTTCCGCCTCGATCGCATCGGCACCGCCGACTTTCTCCATCCAGGCATCGTCGACATAGACATGACAGGTCGCGCAGGCGCAGGCGCCCCCGCAGTCGGCCAGAATGCCGCTCACGCCGTGCGTGCGGCCCACTTCCATCAGGGACTGGGACGGCTCCACGCCCTCGAACTTCCGCTCCGCGCCGCCTTCCTCCACGAATGTCACTGTCACGCCCATCGCCATCACGCCCCTTCGCCCAGAGCCGCGGCACGCGCTGCCATCAGCTCCCTGAAATGATTGACCGGGTCGCCTGCGGATATGCCGCCATCCACGGCGAGCACGGTGCCGGTGATCTGGGCCGATCGGCCGCCCGCGAGGAACAGGACCGCCTGCGCCACGTCTTCGGGCGTACCCTGGCGCTTCAGCGGCTTGTTCGCATCCCACACCGGCTTCATGGCCACCTGGATACGCGCGGCCGCCTCTGGCGATGCGCCCGGGGGCGCGAAGGCATTGAGATCGGTGGGAATATGACCGGGGGCCAGGCAGTTCACCCGGATGCCATATTGCGCCAGATCGATCGCCATGGACTTGCTGGCATGGATCGCGGCCACTTTCGAGGTGCGATAGGCGAGCATGGCCAGACCCGGAATGAGCCCGGCGATGGACGTGTTGTTGATGATAGATCCGCCGCCGTTCCTGGCCATGTGCCGCGCGGCGCGCTGCGTCCCCAGGATCACCCCCAGCACGTTGACGCGCATCACCTGTTCGAAATCCGCAAGATCGTCGTCGAGGAAATCGGCGCTCGGCCTGCACGAGACGCCGGCATTGTTGAACATCACGTCCAGGGCGCCGAAGCGGTCGACGGCCGCCGCCACCAGCGCGTCGATGTCCTCAGTCCGGCCGACATCCGCCTTTCGGAAGATCGCGGCCTCCCCCAGAGCTAGGGCGGCGGCCTGTCCGGCCTCCTCGTCGATATCGCCGATCACCACCCTTGCGCCTTCGGCCACGAACAGCGCGGCGGTCGCGCGGCCGATGCCCCGCGCCGCGCCGGTGATCACGGCGACTTTTCCTGCCAGCTCCTGACCCAAGTGCCGCTCCCTCATGCCCGCTTGGAGAAGGCGATCGGCAGGCACTCGATCGAATGCGTGGCGACCGTGGGCAGGTACTTCAGGTCCCCCGCCGGAACGGTCAGCCTGAAATCCTCCATGCGCCGGATCACCTCGCGCGCCGCCACCCGGATCTCCATGCGCGCCAGCGACAGCCCGATGCAGCGGTGGGGACCGCCTCCGAACGAAACGTGACGGCCCAGGTTGGAACGCTCCATGTCGAACGTGCGCGGACAGGGGAACACGTCCTGCTGGTCATTGGCCGAGGCATACATGAGCAGCAGATGCGCGCCTTCGGGCAGGCTCCTGCCGCCCAGCTCCACCGGCCGCGTGGTCATGCGCGAAAGGCCGCGCACGGGCGGCTCGATCCGCAGAAGCTCCTCGACGAAGCGCGAGAGCAACCGGTCATCGTCGGCCGATTCCTTCAGCAGTTCCGCGACCTGCGGCTGCGTGGCCAGGATGTAGAGCATGTTCGACATCGCCGTCGCCGTCGTTTCGTTGCCCGCGATCATCAACGCGCGCACCAGCGAGACGGCTTCCCCGAAAGCAAGGGTGGGGTTGTCCTCCCCTTCCGCCCGGGCGTGGACGAGATCGGAGATCATGTCCTCGCCCGGGTTCGCCTCACGGTCGCGCATATGGGCGATCAGGAAGTTCTGGAGGTCGCAGATGTCCCTGGCATTGGCGATCATCTGCTCGCGGTTCTGCATGCGGCCGATCTGCTGAGTCACGGCGATGGACCAGCGCTGGATCTTGTCCGCGTCGTAGACGTCGATGCCCAACTGCTCGCAGATGACGCGGATGGTGACCGGCACTGCGAAGTCCTTCACACCGTCGCACTCTCCCCGATCGATGAAGCCCTCGATCGTCTCGCGCACGATGGTCTCGATCAGGGGTTCCAGCTGCCGGACGCGGTGGGCCGAAAAGGCATTGTCCATCAGCTTGCGGATGCGCGTGTGGTAAGGCGGGTCGGACATGATGGCGTCGGGGAAATAGCCCTGCCCGTCGCGTTCCAGGATCTGCTGGAACTCCTCGAAGAAACCGGCCGCATATTGCGCCTTGTAGCCATGCTCGACCGAATAAGTGATCGGATCGCGCTGGACGGTCTGGATGTCCTCATAGCGCGAGACCAGGTACATCCGCAGCTTCTCGTCGTAATGGACGGGATCGAGCGCCCGCATCGCATCGTAATAGGCAGTGGGCTGGGCCGAGATGGCCGGATCCGTCAGCGAGGCACTGCCGAGAAGCGCCGATCCCTGCGCCGCGGGGCATTGTCCCGCCTCACGGGGCGCGGGGCCGGTGACCTGAGTTTCAGCAGCAGCCATGTCGTATCTCCGCTTTTCAGAGGCTTGCAGCGGCACCGGCCGCCTGCGGAAGCACGCGGTCCGCGACGAGCGCCTCGGTTGCCAGGAACTTGGTGGTCGTCCAGCCGCCGTCCACGGCGATGGATTGCCCGTTGATGTAACTGCCCTCCGGCGAGGCCAGGAAGAACACCGCATTCGCCACGTCCTGAACCGTGCCCTCGCGGTCGAACGGGGTCATTTCCTGGTTGAGGCGCCGGAATCCCTGCAGGTCCCAGTGGTCGCGGGTCATGTCGGTCTTGATGACGCCGGGCGCCACCAGGTTCGAGCGGATGCCCTGCGGTCCGTACTGGGCGGCCAGCGTCTGCGTCAGCCCCACCAGCGCCGCCTTGACGGCACAGTAGATGCCTCCGTCCAAGCCGCCGATCAGGCCGAAGGTCGAGCCCACCGTGACGATCGAGGAGCCGCGCCCAAGGGCGGGCACGGCCTCTCGGCAGAAACGGAACGTGGCCTTGAGGCTGATGTCGATCACTTCGTCCATCGCTGCGTCGTCGGTCTGGTGGACCGGCGCCCAGCGGCCGGAACCGGCGTTGTTGACCAGGCAGTCGAGCCGGCCGAACCTGTCGAGCGCGAAACGGACGGCACGAGCGGCGCTAGCGGGCTCGGCCACGTCGAGCGAGAGGGCCTCCACTTGCGTCAGGTGCGACAGGCCGCGCGCCAGCGCATCCAGCTTTTCCTGCCGCCGCGCCACGGCGACGATCCGGTAGCCCGCCGCCGCGAAACGATGCGCAATCGCCTCGCCGATGCCGGCGCTGGCGCCGGTGATCAACACGACCGGCGCGGATGCCGGATGATGCCCCGAACCCTTGCCCAAGCCCGCTTGCTCCCTCATCCGCCATCCTGCTCCGTGCTTCCGGTTTTCGGACGCAGCGCCTGCCTGCAAGGGCTTGGGCCACGTCCCCGGTGCCGCCACTTAGCCCGAGGGAAGAAGACATCGCCAAGGCAAAACGTGCCTTCGCAGAGCGCTGACAGGCCTGAGCAATTGCCATGGCAGTTTCCGGCAAGGCCCATCGATCGCGCGGCGGTATCTCGCCCACAGGCGCTTGCCGTTGCTGATGCAGGCATAGCGGATCACTCTGGGGCAACTTAGAGTCGAACCGAACTGGGGAAGGTTCCGGCAAGGACAACTTGCGGAAAATGCCAAGCGGGGAGGACCATCTGAAAACCTATCGCAGCCGCTCGCACGTTTCCGGCACAGGCACGGCCGGTCTCGCTTCGCCGACGGCCATGGCCGTGGCTATGGCAATCACCGCGCTGACGCCTGCGCCGGCCTTCGCGCAGGAGGAGCAGTCGACCGCCACCGCCCCGATCGGTCCCGACGAAAGCGGCGTCATCGTCGTCACGGCGCGACGGCGCGAAGAAAGCCTGGCCGACGTGCCGATCTCGATCACGGCAATCGGAGCCGAGGATCTCGTCTCGCGCGCGGTGGTAACCGATGCCGATCTCCAGCGGACGGTACCCGGCCTGACGATCCGCCAGACGCAGGGCAACAATTCGCTGACCTACTCCCTGCGCGGGCAGAGCGCGGACATCTTCAGCGGCTCGCCCTCGGCAGTCGTCACCTACCTGAACGAAGTGCCCATGCCGGTGAGCGGCGCCGCCACCTTCTTCGACCTGCAATCGGTGCAAGTGCTGAAAGGGCCGCAAGGCACGCTGTTCGGCCGCAACGCAACGGGCGGCGCCGTGCTGTTCACTTCGGCCCGGCCGACCGACAGGTTCGAAGGCTATCTGCGCGGCCGCTACGGCAATTACGACCGCCGCGAAGTCGAAGGCGCGATCAACATTCCGCTGGTGGCGGACAAGGTGCTGCTGCGCGCCGCCTTCAACCTGACATATGCAGACGGATATATCCGCGATCTCTACACAGGCGAGGACCTCGGCAGGGTCAATCGCGAAAGCGGCCGCATCTCCCTGACGCTCAAGCCCACGCCCGACCTCGTCAATACGACGGTGGTGCAATATGCGCGCAGCGGAGGGAACAATACCGGCGCCTCCTATACCTACAGCGTCTACGGCTGCGGAGAGACGAACAACGGCTTTGCCCTGTCGTGTAGCGCGGGCCTGCTGTTCGGCCCTTCGCTGGACGGCGTGCTGGGTCCGGGCGCCTGGGCACGGTACCTTGCCGCGCATCCGAACGCCTATGCTCCGGGCCTGATCGCCTATGTCGAGGAGCAAAGACGTCTCGGCCTCTACAAGACCAACCACCCTGCCGGAGCCGATCATTTCGGCGAGAACTGGAACGTCTCGAACACGACGGAGATCGAGCTGGGCGGGGACTTGCGGCTGCGCAACATCTTCGGCCTGGTGGATTCCTACACGGATTCGCAGCAACCCCAGCTCGGCGCGCCCTTCGCCACCATCCTGACCGCCAATGCTCCCGCAGGCGAGTTCGGAAACGTGGAGGACCTGCGCTCCTATTCGGAGGAACTGCAGCTACAGGGCAAGGCCGCCGACGGCGCGCTGGAATTCATCGTCGGGCTCTATCTCCAGCGGCAGAACACCCGGTCGCTCTACCCGCAGACCTATTTCGATCTCTCCCCCAATCCCGGTTTCCCGACTTATGCGGTCAACCATTTCCGCATCAAGAACCACACCGACGCGCTCTACGCGCAGGGCACTTACGATCTCGGGCGCATCGGTGCGCCGGGCTTCCGGCTGACGGCCGGGCTGCGCTACACGCGCGAGCGGGTCTACGGGGTGCAGCTTGCCGGATCGGACAATTTCGGCCCGCCCCAGCAGAAGCGCACCTACCAGGATCCGAGCTGGGAGGTCGGCCTGGAATACAAGCCCGATGCCGACTGGCTGCTCTATCTCAAGACACGCGGCAGTTTCCGCAGCGGCGGCTACAACGGCACGCTCGATCCGGTTGGCATCGTCACGCTGGGCGGCAGCAACTTCTTCGATTCCGAAACGACACAGGACATAGAGGCCGGCGTCAAGTACGGCGGCCGCGCCTTCGGCCGGCCCGCCTCGCTGAGCCTGGCGCTGTTCAACCAGTGGATCCAGCACGTCCAGCGCGTGGAGTTCCCGGATCCCGACGGCCCTGCAGGTCCCCTTGCCTCCATCGCCTTCACCACCAATGTGCCGGCCGAGCGGGTGCGCGGCATCGAGGCCGAGGGTACGGTGATGCCCATGGAATGGCTGCGCCTCGGCGGCCAGCTGGCCCTGACCGATGCGGACTTCACCCGCAACCAGGTGGAGCTGTTCGGCAGCACCTACTTCTACGGCCCGGTTGGCGACACGCCCAAGGCCTCTGGCACCGGCTGGGCGGAAGTGATCCTGCCGGTGGCGCAGGATGCCGGCGAGATCAGCCTGCGCGGCGAAGTCTATGCGCAGACCGGCCAGTATTTCTCGAATGCCGCGGCCAGCGTCTCGCCGCGCACGAAGCTGCCCGGCTATGCCCTGGTGAACAGCCGCCTTAGTTGGAAGAAGATCATGGGTTCGGACTTTTCCGCGGCGCTCTATGGCGAGAACCTGTTCGGAGAGGACTATTTCGTGGGCGGCATGCAGCTTGCCGTCGCGCTGGGCCACAACGGCGCCGTCGTGGGCAAGCCGCGTACCTACGGGCTGGAGCTGTCCTACGCATTCTGACCGGGCCCACGACCGGGCTTCACGACCAGCCTACTGTCGCCGGGCCCACGAATGAGCTATGGTAGATCACAATGCCGCAAGAGCATTTCGGAGAAGGATAAGCAGATGCCCGTTCTCGCGTTCGACATGACCACGGCGAACCACGAATCCCGACGGTTCGAATTTCGAGGCACGAACAAGGCGGACTACTACGACGGCGATCTGGTGCCCTTGTCGTCGCACAATATCGACGTGCGGATCGAGAAGAGCCTCGCGGGCGAATACACGATCTGCAAGGAAGTTTCGCGCTCGGGCCTCGCGTTCCGGCGCTCCTGGGGCCATATCCGCAACGACAAGACCAACCTGGTGATCTTCTGGTTCCTGCGCCGGGGCCAGATGACCATTTCCCACGCCGGCGGCCGGCACGTCGTGAACGCCGGCGAATGTGCGATCACGCGCTCCACGCGGCCGTTCTACATGGAGCTTGTCCCGCCCGAGAACAGCGAGCTGGAGGTGATGCACGTCGTCGTCCCCTCCCACAAGATCTACGCGGTCCTCAGCGAGAACATCGAAGCGGGCCGGGCCTTCCCGGCCTCCAGCGGCGAACTGGCCCTGACCGACCGCATACTCGAACTGGTGTTCGAACAGGACGACCAGATCGACCAGGACATGGCGGAGCAACTGGTGCAGGCGCTGCTCACCGGCATCAGCAAGACGATCACGCGGCTTTCAGGAAACCCGCCCGCGCGCGAGACAATCTGCGACAAGCGGATCGGCGACATCACCCGCTACATCAACCAGAACTTCGCCAACCCCGATCTCAATGCCCGGATGGTGGCGGACAGCTGCGGCATTTCGCTCCGGTACTTGTGCCATGTGCTGAAGAAGAGCGCGCTTTCGTTCTCCAACCTGATCTGGGACAAGCGCATGACCACCGCGCACGACTGGCTGGGCGACGAGAAGATGCAGCACTATGCCATCAGCGAGATCGCCTATCTGGCCGGGTTCAAGAGCAGCGCGCATTTCAGCCGCATGTTCAAGTCACGCTACGGCCTCGCTCCGCGCGAGTATCGTGGCCATCCGTCCATCCCGGCGTAACGGCAACGGACCAGTCGAGCCTCCGCCGGATGGAGCCTAAGGCATTTCCACCTCGATCCATCCTTCGACAAGGCGAACCGCATAAGTAGCGATGGGGCGTTTTGCCGGCGGGTTTCTGGGCTTTCCGCTTGCCAGATCGAAGCGCGCGCCGTGGATGGGACACGCGATCCAGCCATTGCCCATCCGGCCACACTCCAGCCGCTCCTCCGCGTGGGAGCAGATGTTGGACACCGCGAAGAACCGGCCGCCGACATGGCAGATCAGGATGGACCTGCCTGCCAGGTCGACGGCTTTCTTCCCGCCCGGCGGCAGGTCGTTTTCGTGCAGGGCGCGCAGGAATGTGGGCTCGGTCATAGGATCGCAGGTTCGCTCGCCATGGCTGGGTCGCCTCAGCGCTAGCACGGGCCGGGCCTTGCCCGCTGTGCTGACGTTGCACTCTGTCTTGCCGGACGTTGCAGCCGCTGCGGCACTGCTTGCGGGGCCGGAAATGCGGCCGTAGCGACCGGATGCAGAGGCGGCGCGATCGCGCGATGCTCAGGAGGGGGGACAGGATGCGGCGAAGCCCAAGATCCGCAGGATCCGGTCGCGAGAAGCGCGGCGCCGCCAGGCCAAAGCAGCCCCCCGTGGTAGCCGGCGAAGTCGATCTCGGCCTCGCGCTTTCCATCTACGGCAAGCGGGAGGACGGCTCGCTGGTGGAAATCGGCGATCCCGCCTCGCCGCTGGCCCATCAATCCGCCGCCGGCACCTGGCCGACCGAACAGTGACGAGCGAACAATGAGGAGCAACTGGCACCGTGTCCTTTGAACTCAACCGCAAGCTCGCGGCCCGGCGTGCTCCTCTGCCCACGGGGGCCGGGATCGATGCCGTCACCGCCGAGATCATCCGGGGCGCCTTCGAGACGGTGTGCTTCGAGGCCGCGACCCATCTCGGCCGCGCGGCATCCTCGCCGATCATAAATCAATCGAACGAGCGCAATGCCGCGATCGTGGATGCCCACGGCCGCCTTGCCATGGGCGCCATCGGCACGCCGCACCTGACTTTCGTCAATCCGATGATGGTCCGCTGGGGCCTGATGAACTTCGAGACGTTCGACTGGGGACCGGGCGATGTCTTCCTCGCCAACGACCCCGACCATGGCGGCGGCCATCTGCCCGACTACTGCATCTATGCGCCCGTTTTCGACGATGCGGGCGAGCTGATCGTGGTGCAGACGCTTCAGGCCCACCAGGGCGACACCGGCGGCAAGGACCCCGGCGGTTTCACGCTGGAGGCCACCGACATCTTCACCGAAGGCGTCTCCTATCCCTGCCTGAAGCTCGTGCACCGCGGCGAGCCGCGCAAGGACGTGCTGCGCATGGTGGAGCGCAACAACCGCTTTCCCTCGTTCTCAGGCGATCTCGCCGCCATGATAACCGGCGTTCAGAAAGGGGCGGCGCGGTTGCAGGGCCTGATCTCCCGCTATGGCTCGGACCGGGTGAAGGCGGCGATCAATCACTCGATCGCTCACACCGCCGCGCGTTGCCGCGAGGAAGTGTCCGGTTGGCGAGACGGCACGTACGAGGCCACCGTCTTCATCGACTACGACACGGCGGGAACCAAGGACATCCGGGTTCAGGTCGCCTGCCGCGTGGCGGGGGACCGGCTGACGATCGACCTCACCGGAACCGACGCGCGGCCCGAGCTGGTGGGCGTGTGGAACACTTTCGCGAACACGCGCAGCTATATCATGACGCAAGTCGTGGCGGCGATGGCGCCGGACATCGTCAAGAACGAAGGCTTCTTCGATGCCGTGGAGATGATCGTCCCCGAAGGCTCGATAGCGCAGCCACCGCCGAACAAGCCTGCCGCGCTCGGCTCTTTCCATCCGGCCTGCGAGATCACCGAAGCCGTGTGCCTCGCACTCAGCAACGTCGCGCCGCAGCGCTCCGCCCCGCAGCTCTACAAGATCGGCATGCCCAATGCCGTGATCGGCTTCGACGAAGCCGGCACGATGTGGATGGACCAGGGCGTCGATTGCCGCTCGATGGACGTATCCGCCGTGCCGGGGATCGACGGCTGGGGATCGTGCCCGGTCAGCCTGGGCAGCCTGATCCTGTCCGAGGCCGAGGATGCCGAAACGCGCTATCCCATCCTCAACATCAGCCGCGAGATGACGACCGACGCCGGCGGCGCCGGGCAGTGGCGCGGCGCGCCGGGCAGCCTCAACGTCAAGCAGGTGCTGCAACCCGTCACGGCGATGGCCTGGATGGTCTCGGCCGACCACCCCTTGCGCGGCATGTGCGGCGGCGAGGACGCCATTCCCTATTCCAACCGGTTCGAGGTGGGCACGCCGAACGAATACCGGATCGAGCAGACCGCCCAGGCCATGCTCCCGGCAGGCGCGGTGATCGCCTATCAGCATGGCGGCGGCGCGGGTTTCGGCCCGCCGCTGGCGCGCGATCCCGAAGCGGTCAAGGAGGACGTGCTGGACGAATACGTCAGCATCGAGGCCGCGCGCAGCCGCTACGGCGTGATCCTCAAGGGAAGCATCGAGGAATACGACCTCGAAGTGGACCACGATGCCACGGCAGCGCTGCGCCGGAACATGACCATGGCTGCGGCCGCCTGAGGGGAAAACGATGGGCTATCGCGTCGGCATCGACATCGGGGGAACGTTCACCGACTTCGCCCTGCTCAAGGGCACGGAGGTCCGCCTTCACAAGAACCTCTCCACGCCGGAAGACCGCTCGCTCGGCGTCATGACCGGGCTGCAGAAGCTGGCCGACATGGAAGGCCTCGCGCTCGGGGACTTTCTGGGCGCCTGCGATACCATCGTCCACGGCACCACTGTCGCGGACAATACCCTGATCGAGATGAACGGCGCCGTCACCGGCCTCATCACCACCGAGGGGTTCCGCGACGAAGTGGAGTACCGCCGGGGTTTCAAGGAAGACATCTGGGACGTCCGCCTGGAGCCGCCCATCCAGATCGCCCCGCGCCGCCGCCGCCTGACGGTGCCCGAACGCATGTTGCATGACGGGACGGTGCACAAGCCGCTCGACGAAACGGCCGTGCGCGAGACTTGCGCGCGGCTGCGGAAGCAAGGCGTGGAATCGGTGGCGATCTCGCTCCTGTTTTCCTTCGTGAACCCCGCCCACGAAAGGCGCATCGCGGCGATCCTGGCCGAGGAACTGCCCGGCGTGCAGGTCTGCGCCAGCCACGAAGTGCTGCCCCGCGCACCGGAATACGACCGGACCAGCACCACGATCGTCAACGCCTATGTCGCCCCGCGGGTCTATTCCTATCTCGAAAAACTGGTGAACCGCGTCAGGGACGCCGGCTATGCCCGGCAGCTCATGGTCATGCAGGCGAGCGGCGGGGTCATGACCGTCGACTATATAGAAGGCGCGCCGATCCGCGTGCTGGCCTCGGGGCCGGCGGGGGGCGTGATCGGCTCGGCCCATGTCGGATCCGCCAAGGGTTACCGCGATATCCTGTGCGTCGACATGGGCGGAACCTCCTACGACATCTCCGTCGTGCGGGATGGCGGCGCGCCGGCCGAGGCGGGCTGGAACATGCACCACCGCTACCTGATCGGCGTGCCCATGGTGAAAGTGGAAACCCTGGGCGCGGGCGGCGGTTCGATCTGCCACGTCAGCGGCGGCGCGCTTCAGGTCGGCCCTGCCTCGGCCGGGTCCGAGCCGGGACCGATCTGCTACGGGCGCGGCGGCAGCGAACCGACGATTACCGATGCCCTGGTCATGCTGGGCATCCTCTCGACCGACGCGGGTTTTGCCGGGGGCAGCTTCTCACTCTCACGCACCGGCGTGGACGAAGCCTTTGCCGCGCTGGGGCGGGAACTGGGCTACGACGCGGAGCAGGCCGCCTTCGACTGCTGGCGCATGGTCAATGCCAGGATGTCGCAAGGCGTGCGGCGGATCACCGCGGGCAAGGGCATGGATCCCGCCGAAATGGTCATGCTGGCCTATGGCGGCAACGGCCCGGTGTTCGCGGCGATCCAGGCCGAAGATCTGGGCATCGCGCGCGTGCTCGTGCCCAAGGCCTCGCCGACGTTTTCCGCCCTCGGCACGCTCGTGGCCAATCCGAGCATAGACGAGGAGCGATCCTATATCGTGCCCGCGCTTGCCGCCGACAACGACCGCCTGCGGGCGATGTGGCGGGAACTCTCCGATCGGGCGCAGCGCCATTTCGAAGCCGCGCAGTTCGCCGCCGAACGAATCACCGCGCGCTACCAGATGAACATGCGCTATCCCGGGCAGAATTTCGCGCTGACTTTCGACATCCACGCCGGAGACCGGCTGGGCGACCTGACTTTCGTCGATGAAGATCTGCCCGCCCGCGCCATCGCGCTGTTCAACCAGCGCCATCAGGAAGAATACGGCCACATTCGCGAGCACGAACTGCCCGAGATCACCGGCGTCCGTCTCGCCAGTTCGGTGGAGACGCCCTCTCCCGCGGTAGGCAGGGGAACCAGCGTCGCCGCCCATGCCCCGCAGCCGGCCCTGATGCGCCGCGCCAACCTGGGCCAGGGCTTCGAGGAAACGCCGATCCACCGGGGTGCCGAGCTTGGGCCGGGGCACGAGATCCTTGGCCCCGCGATCATCGAGGAAACCTTCACCACCATCGTCGTCTACGCCGGCTGGAAGTGCCTGGTCGACGATGCGGGCGATTACGAACTGGTCAAGACGAGCGAAAGCGGCTGACGCCATCCCGCGCTGGGGACAGACCTTCGCGCGGGTTCTCAGCGCAAGGCGCCTGCTTCGTGGAGGCGGGCCTGCTCTTCCGCCGAAAGCCCCATGATCTCGCCCAGCACATAGCCATTGTGCTCCCCGAGGCGCGGCGCCGCGAGCGTGATGGCAGCCGGGTCCGACATGCGCCATGACGGGCCGAGAACCGCGCGCGGCTGACCGTCCTGATCCTCGACATGACGGTAGAACCCCCGCGCCCAGAGGTGCCCGTCGCCGATCAGGTCCACCGAATTGGCGCTCTTGGCGGCGGCCAAACCCGCCGCCTGCAACGCAGCGGTGAGCACGGCGGCATCCTGCTTGCGCGTCCACTGCGCGATCAGGCCGTCCAGCGCGGCCTCGTTGGCCTTGCGATCCGCAAGCGCGGCGAAACGCCGGTCCTCGGCCAATCCCGGCACGCCGATGCGGGAAGCCAGCTCGCGCCACTCCGCATCGGACTGGACGGCCAGCGCAATCCAGTCCTCACCGGTGCAGCGATAGAGGCCGTGCGGCGCCATGTCCGCATGGCGATTGCCGTCGCAGGCAGCCACCCTGCCGTTCAGGCTGAAATCCATGACCGTATCGCCGATCAGGCTGGTCAGGGTCTCCACCGCGGAGACGTCCACGAACTGGCCTTCGCCGGTCGCCTCGCGGTGGCGCAGCGCAACCAGCGAGGCGAAGGCCGCCGCCGCGCCGAAGCTGGAATCGGCATAGCGGACATTCATGCCGGAAGGCGCCTCGCCTTCGTAGCCGACCAGCGAACTCATCCCGCTGAGCGCCACGAAGCACGGCGCATAGCCGGTCTGGTAGGCAAGCGGCCCATCCGCCCCATACATGCTCATCGATGTGAGAATGATGTCCGGACGCACCGCCCTCAGGGCCTCGTAGCCCAGCCCCAGCCGCTCCAGCGCGCCGGGGCGCATGTTTTCGAGCACGATGTCGCATGTACCCGCCAGCCGCTTGAGCAGCGCCCGTCCCGCCTCGCTCTTCATGTCGATCTGGACCGACAGCTTCTGCGGATTGACCGCCATGAACCCCGGCGCCTTGTTCACATCGCTGACGCCGTAGCTCCGCGTCACGTCCAGCGAGCCCAGACTCTCCACCCGGATCACCTCGGCGCCCAGGAACGCCAGCAGCTTGCCGGCGTAGGGTCCGGCCCAGACTTTGGTCAGTTCCAGCACACGGACCCCGGCGAGCGGCCCCTTTCCGGCCACCTTGCGGGCTGGCGGTCGCGGCGGGCAGTGGTCCGGCGCGGCGCTCCCAAGCTCGGGAGCCGCCGCCGCGATCCTGGCAGGGGTTGCCGCGAGCCGGTAGCCGACGGTCGGGAACAGCGCGCTTCCCGCCCCGCCCGGCAGTTCGGCGCGGGTGAAGTAGTTCCGGTGGCGGACTTGCGGCGATTGGCCGAGATCGCCCATATCGTTGATCGGGACCAGCGTGATGCCGCTGGCCTGCGCCGATGCCGCCGCCTCGTCCTTGTCCAGCCCCGCCAGCCAGCCCACCATGTGCTTGCGGCAGGCCGCGATGCGCTCCGGCGACAGGCCCCGCTCCAGCCAGTCGGCCGGGAAGTCGCGCAGTTCCTCGGGGTCTCCCATCAGGCCGCGCAGCGCATGCCAATGGCCCGGCGTGGTCAGGAACACGTAGATGAACCCATTGCGGCACGGGAAGATGCCGCCCGGCCCGCCAAGATCGAACTGCCGCCGGCTCTCGCTGACGTCCATGTCCCCGGCGATCATCTGACCGAGCACGTAATCGAGCCGTCCCGCGAGCACCTCCTGCGCCGAGACATCGATGAAGGTCCCCTGCCCCGTTCGCCCCTGCCGGTGCAGCGCCGCGGCAAGGCAGAGCGCGCTTTCGAGGCCCGCCTCGTAGCTGGCCAGGAAGCGCCCCGGTCCCTTCAGCGGCGGCCGCTCGGCATCGGCGGCGCTCGGCGTATGATAGCCCAGGCCGCTGGCGTGCGTGACGATGAGGTCCGTCGCATGGGCGCGCTCGGGTGGTGGGTCCAGCCCGAACGGCGTCACCGAGCATAGGATCAGGCCGGAATGATCCGCCCGGAACGTGGCGGGAGAGAGGCCGAGCGCGGTCAGCCAAGCGCCGCCGTGGTCGTCGATCACCGCGTCGGCGCCGGCCAGGAGCCGGTCCAGTCGCAGACGCCCCGCACGCGTGGCCAGGTCCAGCACCAGCGACTGCTTGTTGCTGTTGAGGTAGGCGAAAAGCCCGCTGCATCCGCTTTCCGGGCGGTCATGCAGGAACGGGCCGAGGCGCCGGGTCGGGCTGCCTGCGGGACGCTCCACCTTGATGACTTCCGCGCCGAAATCGGCCAGCAGCTTGCCGCAATATTCCCCCGCGATCTGCTCGGCCAGTTCGACGATCCTTAGCCCCTTCAAAGCCGACACGTCCGCTCCCCCTGCGCGCTGATGCTGTCTCGTCTTGCGGTATAGGCCGGGGCCGGGCGGGCATAGTTGTCCTGATTTGCAGCCGCACCAGCCCGAGAACGCAGTGAGTGAAGAAGGGCAGCGAAGGCGCGGCCGATCATGGCTAGGCCAGGCAGGGAACAGAACGGGAGGATGGCGATGAGCGACATTTTCGACGTGATCGTCGTCGGTTCGGGTGCGGCCGGGCTGACTGCCGCCCTGCGCGCGCACGATCTCGGCCTGCGGGTATTGGTGGTGGAAAAGGCGCACAAGTACGGGGGCACGTCCGCCACCTCGGGCGGCGTCGCCTGGATCCCCAATCACGGGCTGGGCGGCACCAGCGACACGCGCGAAGAGACGCTGACTTACCTCGACGCCGTCATCGGCGGGCCGATCGACCGCGACCGGCTGGAAGCCTATGTCGATACCGGGCGCGAAATGCTGGACTGGCTCGGGCGGGAGGGCATCGCGATGATGCCGATGCCCTGGCCGGACTACTTCGCCGAACTGCCCGGATCGCGCAGCGACCGCAGCCTGGTGATGCCGCCCTGGGACGGTCGCCTGCTGGGAGACAGGTTCCCGCTGGTGCGCGAGCAATATCCCCGCTTCAAGCTGTTCAACCGCTATGCGATGAATCTGGAGGAAACCTTCACCATCGCCGCCCGCAGTGCCGGCTGGAAGCGCATGATCGCCAGGGTTATCGGGCGGTACTGGAAGGATCGCAGCACCCGCAGGATCACTCGCCGCGACCGGCTGTTCGTTTCCGGCGCGGCGCTGATCGGCCCGCTGCTCGCCAGGCTCTTCGAGAAGGGCGTCGAGATCCAGCTGGAGACCGGGCTGGAGCGGCTCCTCATCGCAGACGGCAAAGTCACCGGCGTCGCGGTGAGCCATCGCGGCCGCCGCCATGAGATAGAGGCCCGCCACGCCGTGGTGATCTGCGCGGGCGGGTTCGAGTGGAATCAGGCGCTGCGCGATCGCTTCTATCCGGTCAGGACCTCGATCTGGTGGAGCAGTACGCCGCAGGGCGCGAATGCCGGCGAGGCGCTGATCGCCGCCGAAGCGATCGGCGCGGCCACCGAACATACCGGCGAAGGCTGGTGGGCACCGACGATGATCCTGCCCAGCCGCTCCGCCTCCAATTTCGAGGAAGTGCACCAGGCGGTGTTCGACGTGGGCCGTCCCTACAGTGTCTGCGTCAACCGCGAGGGGGACCGGTTCGTCAACGAAGCCTGCTCCTACGATCGCTTCGGCGCGGCCATGGTGGCCGATCAGCGCGCAACCGGTGCCAACACGCCGTGCTGGCTGGTGTTCGACGCCGCCTTCCGCAGGAAGTTCACGGCGGGCGGCATCCTGCCCGCCGCGATCATGCCGGACCGCGCGATCCCGGTCGACTGGTGGGATCACTATATCTTCCAGGGAGACACCGTGGGCGAACTGGCGCGCAGGATCGACGTCGATCCGGTCAAGCTGGAAAACGTGACGCGCCGGATGACCGAGTATGCCCGCAAGGGCGAGGACCCCGAATTTGGCCGTGGCTCGACGATCTATGACAAGACCTTCGGCGACCCTACCTGCAAGCCCAATCCCGCACTCGGCGCGATCCGCGAGGCGCCCTTCTACGCGGTGCAGATCCACCTGGGCGACCTGGGCACCAAGGGCGGTCTGAAGGCGGACCGCCAGGCGCGCGTGGTCGATACCGGGGGCACACCCATCGCCGGTCTCTATGCGGCCGGAAACGCCGCCGGAAGTCCATTCGGCCTCAACTATCCCGGCGCCGGGGGGACGATCGGCCCGGCCATGGTGTTCGGCTACATCGCCGCGAACGACATCGCACGGCGGGCCGCCATGCCTGAGGCCGTGGACGTGCGGGAACCGGCGACAATCTGAGCGCGATCACAGCCTTGCAGGAGGGCCCATGGCCTCTATCACCGTCGAAAGGATTGCGAACCTGGCTTTGGTACGGCTGGCCCGCGCCGAGGCGCGCAACGCGCTCACCGTCGCCATGGCGCAGGAGCTGACCGCTACGCTGGCCGGCGTGAGCGCCGACGATGCGTGCCGGGTCGTCGTGCTGGGGGGAGACGGCGCGACGTTCTGCGCGGGCCTAGACCTGAAGGCGGCGATTGCGGAAGGGCCGGAAAACGCGCCGGAATGGATGGCGCTTCAGGAAGTGTTCTCGCGCCTGATCGAGCAAATCCGCAAGATGCGCCAGCCGGTCATCGGGGCGATCCAGGGGGCGGCGGTGGGCGCCGGTCTGGGCATCGCGCTCGCCTGCGACGTGCGCATCGCCGCGCCGTCTACGCAGTTTCTGGTCGGAGCCGTGAAACTGGGCCTCAGCGCGGGCGAGTGCGGTATCAGTTATCACCTGCCCCGCCTGATCGGCGCCGGCCGGGCCTTCGAGATCATGCTGACCGGCCGCCCCGTAAACGGCGAGGAAGCGCTGGCCATCGGCCTCGTCAACCATCTGGCAGAACCCGGTAGCCTGCTCGACCGTGCGCTGGAAGTGGCACGAACGATCGCGGCCAACGCGCCTTATGCCGTCAAGCACACCAAGCAGGTGATGTGGGCCAATCTCGATGCCCCGCTCCAAAACGCCCTGGAACTGGAGAACCACGTCCAGGTCCTGGGGTTGCTAACCCAGGATTTCGCCGAGGCCGCCCGAGCCTTCGCCGAAAAGCGCGCGCCCGTTTTCACCGGCCGGTAGCGGCGGGATGGCGCGAAGAGGGTGGTGTCAGTTCACTGCCAGTCATTGCCGCCGCAGGACCGCAAGCCGAGTGATGGGCCGAAGTCGGCCCGACATCCGGGCGGGCCGCCGAATGAGCGTCCTTGCGCGAAAAGGAGAAGACGATGGCTGAAGCGGATCGCCCGAACCCGGAGGACATCATCCTCTACGAAAAGGATCCCGCCACCAAGATCGCCACGATCACGCTCAATCGTCCGGACCTCCTGAACGCACCCACCACCGCGGCGCGGCTGCGCTATGCCGATCTCATCCACCGCGCGAACGTGGACGATGACGTCAAGGTGCTGGTGATCCGCGGCGCCGGCAACAACCTGGGCGGCGGCGCAGACCTTCCCGAACAGGAAGAGATGCTGGCCGCGGAAGGCGAATATTCGCTGCTGCACGAATTCCGCATCGGTCCGGGGGAAGACGTCCGCTATCCTCCCAAGGGCAGCTATCGCTATCTGGCGCAACTGACGCAGCTATACGCCAATTCGAACTTCGGGTGCCGCACGCTGCAGGACTTCAAGAAGATCAGCATCCTGGAGGTGAAGGGCTATTGCTACGGCTGGCACTTCTATCAGGCCGCCGATGCCGACCTGGTGATCTCGTCCGACGATGCGCTCTTCGGCCACCCCTCGTTCCGCTATGTCGGCTGGGCCCCGCGCATGTGGCAGTGGGCCCAGATGATGGGCCTGCGCAAGTTCCAGGAGATGGTCTTCACCGGACGCCCCTTCACCGCAAAGGAGATGCAGGACTGCAACTTCCTGAACAGCGTGGTCCCGCGGGACCGGCTCGAGGCGGAAGTCGCGAAATATGCCCATGCCTGCTCGATCACGCGGCCTACCGATGTCGTCTTCATGCAGAAGACCCTGTTCGAGACCTACAAGCAGCAGCAGGGCGAATACATGGGCTCGATCATGACCGCATGGCTGGAATCGATGCTGGCCCAGGTGAAGAACGATGCCGACGAATTCACGCTCAACAAGGAGACGTTCGACCGGGGTCTCAACAATGCCGTGAAGGACAACGATTCGCTCTACCCGCCCGAATGGCGCCTGAGCAAAGGCGGTCGCAAGGCGGCGGAATGAAACGAGCCGGTCAGTAGGGAACCGCTGCGGCGGCGAGGGTTGAAGAGTTCGGCGCCGAAGAGTTCGGCGTTGGGGCATTCGCTGCCGGGGCTATCGACACGGGCGCGCGGGGGGCTTCCAGATCGCCCACTTCGGCTTCCTTTACTTCAGCCGCTGCCCGCGCGGCGGCGGCCGCGGCTTCGGAGGCCTTGTCCGGTGATGTCGATCCCGGATCGTCGGACAGCGGATCTTCCGCTGCGGTATAGGCCTCATCGAAGCTCTGCCCTTCGGCGCCATATGTCGCGGCCTGCCAGAGCTGGCCGTCCGCGCCTGCGCCATGGTCGTCCTGGCTCTCCAGCCATCGCGGCATGCCCTGGCCGGTGAAGCCGGTATCGCTGACGAAAGAGGCTCCGCTTCCCGATTCGCCATAAGCCGGATCGTAGGCGGGCAGCGCATCCGAAGAACCTGACCGTTGCGCGGCTTCCTCCGGCATCTTCATATGCGTGGGAATCACGCTGGTCGCCGCGAACCCGAGGGCGGCAGCACCCAAGGCACCCGCTGCGACTAGAACGTAACTGGGCAAAGCATCGGCTCCGGCTTGCCCCCCTCCTCCCTCTCAACGCGGCTTGCGCCCGGCCGTTCCTCGGCCGCTGCAATTCGCCTAGTGCGCGCTCGCGCCTGCTGCGCCGATCCCGGTTTCCGACCGTATGCGCTGTGCCGGATAGCCGCTTCTGTCCACCGCCGCCCGCCCGGACCGGTCCAGCAGCGAGACGATCCAGATGGTGAAGAAGGCCAGCGGCATCGAGAACAACGTGGGCGAGGAATAAGGGAACACCGGCTCTGCATTGCCCAGCACCGTCACCCATACCGTGGGCGAAAGAACCGTAAGCACGAGCGCGAGGGCCAGGCCGAGCGAACCGCCCCAGACGACCCCGCGCGTCGTGCAGCCCTTCCACAGCACGGACAGAAGCAGCACGGGGAAATTGCCGGAAGCCGCCAGCGCGAAAGCCAGGCTGACCATGAAGGCCACGTTCTGCTTCTCGAAGAGAATGCCCAGCACGATCGCGATTGCGGCGAGAACTAGCACCGTGCGCCTGGAAATGCGCAGTTCTTCCGCCGAGCTGGCCTGTCCCTTGCGCAGGACCGAGGCGTAGAGATCGTGGCTCACCGCCGAAGCACCGGCCAGCGTCAGCCCCGAGACGACGGCCAGGATCGTCGCGAATGCCACGGCGCAGACGAAGCCGAGGAACAGATTGCCGCCGATCGCGTCGGCCAGGTGGAGAGCCGCCATGTTGCTCCCGCCGCGCAGGCCGCCCGTCAGCGGGTCCAGGAATGCGGGCTCGGTAGCGACCATGACGATGGCGCCGAAGCCGATGATGAACGTGAGCAGATAGAAATAGCCGATCCAGCCCGTGGCCCAGAGCACCGACTTCCGCGCCGCCTTGGCATCGGGCACGGTGAAGAAGCGCATCATGATGTGCGGCAGCCCCGCCGTACCGAACATGAGCGCCATGCCGAAGGAAATCGCCGAGATCGGGTCCTTGATGAAATTGCCCGGCCCCATGATCGAGCGCCCCTTCGCTGCGGCCGAGGCCGGGTCTGCCCCGGCCTGCCCGGCCAGCATCGTCTTCACTTCCACCGCTTTGGCGAACAGGGCGTCCGGCGAAAAGCCGAAGCTGGCCATGACGGCGAAGGCCATGACGGTGGCGCAGCCCAGCAGCAACACCGCCTTGATGATCTGCACCCATGTCGTCGCGATCATGCCTCCGAACAGCACGTAGAGCGTCATGAGCACGCCGACGATGACCACGGCATAGGAGTAGGGCAGGCCGAACAGGAGCTTGATCAGTTGCCCGGCGCCGACCATCTGCGCGATCAGGTAGAACAGGACGACCGCCAGCGTGCTGAAGGCCGCGAAAAGCCGAACCGGGGTCTGCGCGAAGCGGAACGAGGCGACATCGGCGAAAGTGTAGCGGCCCAGGTTTCTCAGGCGCTCCGCCAGCAGGAACAGGATGATCGGCCAGCCGACCAGGAAGCCGGTGGAGTAGATCAGCCCGTCATAGCCGTCCGCGAAGATCTGCGCCGAGATGCCCAGGAACGATGCGGCGGACATGTAGTCGCCGGCGATCGCCAGGCCGTTCTGGAAGCCGGTGATGCCGCCGCCCGCCGTGTAGAAATCGGCGGTGGTCCGGGTCTTACCCGCCGCCCAGCGCGTGATCATCAGCGTGCAGAGCACGAAGGCGCCGAACATGAGGATGGCGGGCCAGTTCACGGCCTGCTGCCGGGTTTCCTGCGTCAAGGCATCGGCCAGGGCGGGCAGCGGCAGGCAACAGGCGGAAACGACAGCGGCCCAGCGCGTCATGCGGAACGGCGCGATCACTGTTCGGCATCCTTCCTGATGGCCTGCAGCAGCGGATCGAATTCGCGATTGGCGCGGGACACGTAGATCCCCGTCAGCGCAATGCCCACAAGGATCACGCCCAGACCCACCGGGATCCCCCAGGTCGTCACATGGTTGCCGATCGGCGTCGCCAGAAGGTCCTTGCGGAAGGCTATGGCCAGGATGTAGCCGAAGAACACCGCCAGCATCACCCCTGTCAGTGTCCAGCTGAAACGCGACCTTCGGGCCACCAGCGCGTGATAGCGCGGGTCTTCGGCAACACGCTGCAACGCGCCGCCTGCCGGTTCTGCAGGATCCATGCTTCGCACCCTCTCTCGCAATATTGCGGCGGATGCTATGCCGAATTTCCCGGAATATCTAATGTTTAATGCGCAGCCGCGACGGGCCTTCCGGGCCATGTCCGCCCGGCAGCCGGGCTGCGCGGCAAGCCGATGCCGCCGCCGAAAGCGCAGTACGAGGAAAGAAGCCGGCCGGGGCAGTTGGCTTTCGTCAGGGTGATCTTGGCCCCGGCCGGTCGGCGCGCCTGAGGCTAAGCGCCGGAGTTTTCGCGACCCGCGGCTTCGTAGTCTATGCCGAGCTGCTGCAGGTAGGAATCGTACTTGGCCGGATCGTAGTATTTGGGCTGCATCGCCGGCCGGATCTGCGCCATCGTGCGCGCATTGCGGTCTATCGCGGGCATGTCGGCGGCGGCGATGAGCGGATCGTACTTCTGGTCCTTCAGCTGGACATCGCGCATCCAGCCCTTGGCATCGGTGATGAGCTGCGGCGTGGTGACGAGGTCGAGTATCGTCATCGCCACTGCCTTGGCGCCGACGACGGTGCCCTTGTGCGCGATCGGCGTGGCCATCGCCATCGCGGCGGTGGCGTGGTGGAAGATCACGTTCGGCACGTTCGCCGGATAGCCGATGGTCACGGTGGGCACCGTCCACATCACGTCGCCGATGTCGTCCGAGCCGCCGAAGCTGGCATTGCCGCGGGTGTCCGGTGTCGAAAGCGGCGCCACCTTGTCGGGCAGCGGCTCGACCTTGAGGTGGTTCTTCACCTGCACGGCCCGGGCAAAGCCCTGGTCCGCGGCGGACCATTGCGGAACACCCACCGCCTCGATATTGGCATAGAGTGCCTCTGCCAGGGGCTTGTTACCGTAGTTCGGCGCGGCGAAGCCCAGGACCTTGCGGCTCACCGTCGTACCCGTAGCCAGCGCCGAGGCTTCGGCCACCTGGTTCCCGGTCTCATAGAGACCGCGCAGCGCGGCGAAGTCCTTCTCGCGGAAATAGTACCAGCTGCTGGCCTTGTCGGGCACGACATTGGGCTGGCCGCCGCCATTGGTGATGACATCGTGCGAACGCTGCGTGAGCGGCAGATGCTCGCGCCGGAAGTTCCACATGACGTCCATCAGCTCCACGCCGTCCAGCGCGCTGCGGCCTTCCCACGGCATGGCCGCGGAATGCGCAGTCTTGCCCTTCCATTCGTATTCGACCGAGATCATCCCGGTCAGCCCGAGATCGCCCCAGCCGGTGCCGAAACCGGTGTTGACGTGAGCGAAGATCGACGCGTCGACATCCTTGAACAGGCCGGCGCGCACGTAATAGGCCTTGGTTGCCAGCAGTTCCTCGGCAACCCCCGGCCAGAGCATCAGCCGCCCCTGGATGCCGTGCCTGGCCATGACCTGCTTGGCGGCAAGGGCCGCGGCCACCATCAGCGGCATGCCCGAATTGTGCCCCTCGCCATGCCCCGGCGCGCCCTCGACCAGCGGCTTCACGTCCGCCACGCCGGGAACCTGGGACACGCCGAGCAGCCCGTCGATGTCGCTGCCCAGCGCGATCTTCGGCCCGCCGGTCCCCCATGTCGCGGTAAAGGCCGTGGGCACGCCGGCAACGCCGCGCTCCACCTTGAAACCGTTCCTTTCGAGGATCCCGGCGAGATATTCGCTGGTCTTCACTTCCTGGAAGCCGGGTTCGGCGAAAGAGTAGATCTCGTCCACCATGACCTGGATCTGCTTGCGCTGCGCCTCCACGGCGGCGCTGACTTCCTGCTTCAGCGCCGGATCCGCGGCGGCCTGTGCGGCGCCGGGGAGGAGCGAGGCTGCCGCAAGGGCGGCGGCGACAAGGGCTTTCTTGCGCATTCGGCTCACTCCGCCGGCTTCGTCAGCGTGGGATACTTCACCCCGAGCTGGTCGAGGTACGAGGGGTACTTGGCGGGATTGTAGTAATACTTCTCCATCAGCGGGCGGTAGAGCTGCATGTTGCGCTCGTTCAGCCAGATCGCGGGCACGTCCTTGTCCGTGAGGACAGGCGCGTAATTGTCCGTCTTGAGCTGGACGTCGGTGAAATAGGCCTTGGCGTCAGTGACCAGCTGCGGTGTGGTCAGGATGTCGAGCACGGTCATCGCCACGGCCTTGGCCCCCGCTTCCACGCCCTTGTGGGCGATCGGGGTCGCCATCGCGAAGGCCGAAGTGGAATTGTGGCCGATCATGTTCGGGATGTTCGACGGGAAGCGGATGGTGATCGTCGGCACGGCCCACATGATGTCGCCGATGTCGTCGGAACCGCCGCCCGTGGAAGGCTTGCGGTTTTCAGGCGTGGAGAGTTCGGTGACCTCGTCCTTCAGCGGCTCCATCTTGCGCTCGTTGAAGGTCTGCGCGGCCTTGGCGAAAGCCTGGTCGTCGGCGCTCCATTTCGGCATGCCCACCGCCTTGATATTGGCATAGGCCGCCTCTGCCAGCGGCTTGTTGCCGAAGTTGGGCGCCGCATAGCCGAGCGTCTGCTGGCTCATCGTCGTGCCGGTGGCCAGAGCAGCGGCCTTGGCGATGTCGTTGCCGGTTTCGTAGAGCTTGCGGATATCGTCGAAGGTGCGTTCGCGGAAGAAGTACCAGATGCTGGCCTTGTCCGGCACCACGTTGGGCTGTCCGCCGCCGTTGGTAATGATCATGTGCGAGCGCTGGGTCAGCGGCAGGTGCTCGCGCCGGAAGTTCCAGGCGACATCCATGATCTCCACCGCGTCAAGCGCGCTGCGGCCTTCCCACGGCATGCCCGCAGAGTGCGCGGTCTTGCCGTGGAAGGTATATTCCACCGAGACCATGCCGTTGCCCCCCATCTCGCCGTAGCCGGTCGAGAAGTCCGAGCTGACATGCGTGAAGATCGAGGCATCGACATCCTTGAACAGACCGGCGCGCACGTAATAGGCCTTGGTCGCCAGCAGTTCCTCGGCAACGCCCGGCCAGAGCATCAGGCGGCCTTCGAGCCCGTGCCTGGTCATGACCTTCTTCACCGCGATGGCCGCGGCCACCATCAGCGGCATGCCGGCATTGTGCCCCTCACCGTGCCCGGGCGCGCCTTCTACCAGCGGCTTGAGGTAAGGCAGGCCGGGGGTCTGCGAGACGCCGAGCACGTCGTCGATGTCGCTGCCCAGCGCGATCTTCGGGCCGCCCTTGCCCCATGTGGCGGTGAAGGCGGTGGGAATGCCGGCAACGCCGCGCTCCACCTTGAAGCCGTTCTTTTCCAGGATGCCGGTGAGGTATTCGGACGTCCGGACCTCCTGGAAGCCGGGTTCGGCATAGCTGAAGATCTGGTCCACCATGACCTGGATCTGCTTGCGCTGGGCCTCCACTTCGGCGGAAACTTCTTCCTTCAGCGCCTGAGGCGCGGCGGCATGGGCTGGCACGCTGCCCAGCCCGGTGGATAGGAGAGCGGCTGCAAGGGCGGCCGCGAACGCCGGGCGCTTGAACGTCTTCATGATACGATCATCCTCTCATGGAGCGTTTTTCCACCGGGCACCGCCGCCCGATGGAAAAACGCGGCAATTGGAAACTCAGAACTCGACCTTGGCGGACATGCGGAAAGTGCGGCCGATCACGTCGTAGCGGCTGCGGTTGGTCTGGGCGTAAGCCGGCACGTTGTTGCCGTCAGGCCCGTTGCCCACGAGCACGGGATCCTTGTTCAGCAGGTTGTTGACGATGAAGGTCAGGTGCCCGACCCCGCCGATCGCCGGGAACTTGAAGTCCACCGAAGCGTCGAAATAGGTCGCGCCCTTGATCGAGTTGTCGTTGATCGTGCGGTATTGCGCGGTGCTGACCGGGCAATCGCCGTCGCATTCGATCCAGTCGTTGCCGTAGACCCCATCGGTGAAGCCGCGCGCCACCAGGTTGAAGCTGACCGGGTCGATGTCGTAGAAGGCGCTCAGTCGGTAGACCCAGTTGGGCGAGGCATACGTGCCGCTGGTCAGGACGCCGGCATAGTCGATCGGGAAGCTGATGCCGTCGTCGACGACGTTCTTGATGTAATGGGTGGTCTGCCCGTGCAGGCGCAGGGTGCCCGGGCCGACCGGGACCGCGTAGCTGGCCTCGATATCGAAGCCGCTGGTTTTCTGGCGCGCGAAGTTGATCGGCGTGAGGTCGATCGTGCTGAGCTGCCCGTTCACGAAATGAATGTTCGGGCAATAAGAGCTGATCCCCTGCTCATAGCACAAGTCTACGGTCTGCTGGGCGGTGATCGAACCGATCGCGTCCTTGATCCGGATGGAATAGTAATCGAACGAGAGCGAGAAGCCCGGCAGGAACGTCGGTTCGAACACGGCGCCAAGAGTCCAGCTGTCGGCGACTTCGGGCTTCAGGTTGCGATTGCCGAAGGCGTTCTGCACGAATTGCAGCGATCCGGTCTGCGGGGCATCGGCGCCGGTCGGGATGATGACCGAATTGGTGCGCGCGGTACCGGCCGCGAACAGTTCCTCCAGGTTGGGCGCGCGGATGTCGTGGCTGATGTTGCCGCGCAGGCGCAGGGAGTCGATGGCCTGCCAGTTGGCGCCGACCTTCCACGTGCCGACCCAGCCCGACGTCGAGTAATGCGTGCCGCGCGCGGCGGCATTGACGTTCATGCCGTCGAAGATGGGCACGTCGAGTTCGAGGAAGCCCTCGTAGACGTCGTACTTGCCCTGGTTCACGCGGAAGTTGCCGTAGAGCCAGCCGGAATTGTACTGCGGATCCACCGAACCGTCGATCTGCTCGCGCCGCCATTCGACGCCGGTGGCGAAGGCCAGGTCTCCGGCCGGCAGCGCAAAGGCCTTGCCCGAGATCGTGGCGGCGGCAACGTCCTGCTTGATCGTCTGGTGGCGCAGCGGCTGGTTGCCGTCGTTGTAGATGTAGTTGAGCGCTTCCTGCGAGGGACCGTCGGTACCCAGCCTGTCGATGGGCACGCAGCCGTTACCCGGATTGGTCAGGGTGGAGCGGCAGACGATATTGCCCGTACCGTCGAACACGGCGTCCTGCGCCAGGGCCATGCGGGAATTGAGCCAGGTATTGGTCAGCTCCTCGCGCGCCTTGGTCACGCCCTTCTGGTAGTAGACATCCCAGTTCATGGCCTTTTTGAACATGTCGAACTGGCCCTTGGCGCCCACGACGCCGCGATAGACCTCGCGCTTGATATTGCTGCCCGGGATCGGGAAGCCGGCATTCGACGTGCCCACCGTGATCGAGGACAGCCCTTGCGCCGCCATCGCCGCGGCAACGGCCGGATACTGGCTGAGCAGGTAGGCATTGTCGGCCGCGATGGAAACGCCGGTGCTGGGCGTCTGCTGGTACGAGCTGGCGCTGACCGAGCGGTTGTAGGAGAACTGCCCGAAGATCTCGATATCCGGCGTGATCTCGAAGCCGGCGCGCTGGAACAGGCTCAGTCGCTCGTCGAGGGGGACCAGGGTATTGGTGCCGAGGTGCCCGTCCAGCGTGGTCTGCCAGTCGCCGCCGATCATCCAGGGGCTGGAGACGGTTCCATAGGTGAGCTGGGCGGTCTGCCCCTCGCCCAGGAAATACGTGCCGCGCAGCGGTCCGCTGGAGATCAGACCGCCTGCCGTGTAGCCGGCCGGGCCGATGCCGCTGCCGACCAGGCGCTGCGGCGCGCCGTTGGTGCCGTCATAGGCGGGGTTGTTGATCTGGAAGTAACCGCTGTCGTTCCAGTCGCGGTTGATCCCTTCCTCGCGGGTCTGCTTGAAGTAGGACACGTTGGTCAGCAGGTGCAGGCGGTCATCCAGCAGCGAGAAGCCCGCGGTGCCGGTGAAACGGTAGTTGTAGGCGTCGCCATAGGTGGAGAGGCCGGTATCGACCCCCAGCTTGACGCCTTCGTATCCCGTATCGAGGATGAAGTTGACCACGCCGCCCACCGCGTCCGAACCGTAGGCGGCAGAGGCGCCGCCGGTGATGACTTCGACGCGCTTCACCAGGTCCTGCGGGATCGTGTTGATGTCCACCGTGCCGCCCACGGTCGAGGCCACCGAGCGCTGCCCGTCGACCAGCACCAGCGTACGGCCCACGCCGAGGCCGCGCAGGCCGATCGAGTTGATGCCCGCACCCGCGTTCGACAGGCCGCCCGAGCTGTTCCCGGACGTGCCGCTGCCGGCGATGGCGGGAAGCTGGTTCACGAAATCGGAGATGTTCGCAGGCGCCTGGGCGGCGATATCCGCCTCTCCCAGTACCGCCACGGGGGTCGGCGCGCTGTAGCCGTCGCCGACGATGCGCGAGCCGGTGACGACGATATCGTTGACCGGTTGCTCATCGACCGCAGCGCTCTGGGCCAGCGCCGGCGTCGCCACCAGCAAGGGCGCCGCCACGCCTGCCAGCAGCAGGGCACGGATCGAGCGCGCTGAAAAGGTATCCATATTGCCTCGGCGCCGCGAGGTCTGGACTGCATTGCGCATCGCGAAAACTCCCTGTGACTGTTTCTCGCCACAGGCGCCCTCATCCCGATGGATGGAGAACTGGCAGCCCCGGACAGGCGAACACGCACCGCCCTCACGGTGCCTTGTCGACGCCCAACTGTGTCGGAACCCCTGTTCCCCGCACCCGCCAAATCCGCGGGCACTCCATCATCCGGCAATGTCCGCTTCGATGTCGGTTGCTCCCGACCCGGACTGCTGCCTGACTACTGCGATACTATCCGCAAGGGTGCGAACGATCCCACGAAAGTTCAGGAGATTTTCACCCCCTCGCGACGGATTTCATCACCGATTAGCAATATCGCGCAAGAAAGATGCATCCGCTCTCGCGAAGACGCACGTTCCTGAAATCAGCCATGGCCTGATTCGCGAAATGCAGTGCAGCATCGCACCTAAGGGCTGGGACTTTCACGAGAGGCAGCCCGCCCGCGCCGGAATTTCACGTCCTTGCGATCGTTTGCGCAGGATTCCATCACGGCGCGGTGCGGCCGGCCCGATAAGTTCGGGGAAGCTGCGTCCGGTTTCGGCTAGGCTTGCTGCAAGAGCGAGACAAGCGCGGCGAACAGGGGCCGCCGTCTCGTTGTCCTTCGAACGTCCGCTTCCAGGGGAACCTTCCAAGATGTCCATCGTCGCCCGCATGAAATCCATTCTCGCCGCCGGTTGCGCCGTAGCCTGCCTCACGCCCATGGCCGTGGCGGCGGCACCGGCCGCGGTGGTCTCGTCGCCGGACGGGGCCCTGCTTCCGGTTCTGGTCGACGCCGCCAAGGGGCGGTTGCTGCTTTCCCTGCCCGCGGCCGACGCGGAGGGTCTGTCGGGCCGCTACCTGTTCACGCAGGCGATCAAGACCGGCCTCGGCTCGGCGGCGATCCGCATCGACCGCGGCATGCAGGGCGATACCAAGATCCTGGTCTTCCGCCGCATGGGCGGCAAAGTCGCGGTGCTGTTTGAAAACCCCCGCTACCGGGCGAGCGGCGATGCCGAAGTGGCCAAGGGCGCCCGCGCGAGCTTCCCCTTCAGCACGGTAGCCATGCTCGAAATGGTGAGTGAAGCGGGCGGCGGCGTGACGGTGGATGCGACGCCGCTCGTCACCAGCGACGCCATGGACCTTGCCGGCGCCATCGGCGAAAGCGCCAAGGGCTACAAGCTCTCGGAGAAACTCAGCGCCCTCGACCCGGCGTCGGTCAAGGTCTTTCCCCGGAACGTCGAGTTCGAAACCGTCCAGACCTTCACCGCCGATAGCGCGGGCAAGGAACTCGACGTGCTCGCCCCGGATGGCCGCGCCGTGAGCGTCACCGTCCATTCCTCGCTGGTGGCCCTGCCCGAGCCCGGCTTCGTGCCGCGCAAGTTCGACATTCGCTCCGGCAGCCACGCCACCCAGGTCTACGATTTCGGCACGCCGCTGGGCAGCCCGATGCTGGTGGAATATGCCAACCGCTTCCGGCTGGAGAAGACCGACCCCACCGCGGCCCGATCGCCGGTGAAGAAGCCTATCGTCTTCTACATAGACAGCGCCGCGCCCGAGCCGATCCGCTCCGCCCTGGCGAGCGGCGTGCGCTGGTGGGCCGATGCCTTCGACGCAGCCGGCTTCATCGACGCCTTCCAGGTGGCCATCCTGCCCGCCGGCGTCGACCCGCAGGATGTGCGCTACAACGTGGTCAACTGGACCGACCGGCAGAACCGCAGCTGGTCCTACGGCGGGGGCGTGATCGATCCGCGCACCGGCGAGATCGTGAAGGGCGTGGTCGTGCTGGGCGCGCTGCGCGTGCGGCAGGACATCACCGTGTTCGAAGGCCTGGTCGGCACGGCGCAGAACAATACCGGCGGCGCCAACGACCCGGTTCGCGTGGCCCTCGCTCGGATCAGCCAACTGGGCGCGCACGAAGTGGGCCATGCCATCGGCTTCGTGCACAACTTCAAGGCCAGCCTGCAGGACCGCGCCTCGGTGATGGACTATCCGGGGCCTAAAGTGGGCATTGCCGACGGCCGGCTGGACCTCGGCGATGCCTATGCCACAGGCATCGGCAAGTGGGACAAGTTCACGGTAGACTGGCTATACGGCCAGCCCGCACCCGGCGTCGACGGCGATGCCGAAGCAGCGGCCAAGGCCGATGCCATTCGCAAGGCCGGCCTGATCTACGGCACCGACATCGACGGCCGCGCCCCCGATCTCGCGGTGCCCGGCGTCAACATGTGGACCGAAGGGCAGGACACCCCCGCCGATCTCGCGCATACGATGGCGGTACGCCGGCTCGCGCTGTCGGGCTTCGGTCCGAACGTGCTGCTGGCGGGTGAGCCGCTCTCCAACTTGCGCCGCAAGTTCGTGCCGATCTGGCTGTTCCATCGCTATTCCATCGACGCCACCGGCAAGCTGGTAGGCGGGGTGAACTACGAATACGCGGTCGTCGGCGATGGACGCGACACGCCCCGCCCTGTCCCGGCCGCCGACCAGATGGCGGCGATGGATGCGCTCATCGCCACGCTCTCCCCCCGCGAACTGACGGTTCCGGCGGCGCTCTCCATGCTGCTGTCCAGCGGCACAAGCGCCCGCACCGATGCCGAGGCAGCGCCCGAAGTGCTGCGCGGGGCCGGATCGGCAGTGTTCGATCCGCTCGTCGCCGCGCAAGTGGGCGCGCAGATGACGCTCGACAGCCTGCTTGCCCCCGCGCGCCTGACGCGCCTGCACATCCAGCATGGCTACGATGCGGCCCAGCCCGGCGTCGCCACGCTGCTCGACAAGCTGTCGCCCGTCATCGCCGCCCATGGCGATGCGGTTTCGCGCCGGATCGCCCAGACCGCCCTGCTGGCGATCGCCTCGGCCCGGCGCGATCCGGACACCCCCGCAGACGTCGCCGCGCTGCTGGACGGCTATCTCAAGGATACCGCCAAGGGCTTTGCCCGGGCCAGGAGCGGCTCCGAGGACGGCCTGTGGCAAGTCTCCATGGCAGCCCTGCTCGGCGATCCCGAGCGGCTGGAAACCGAAATCGGCAAGCTCAGCCGCCCGCGCCCGCCGATCCCCGCCGGCATGCCGATCGGGGGCGAAACCGGCTGGTTCGACAACATTCTGTCCGAATAACGCCTCAGACCCGCACCTTTTGTTTGAAATCGAAGGGAAACCCGGCACTATGGTTTCGAAACAAAAAAGAGGGGCGCTCATCAGGATGGATATGCAATCCAGCAAGCTGCATTGGCTTGAGGCAGCACGCGGCAAGCCAATGCAGCACGAACTGGACGACACCGACCTTCGCCTGATGCGCGCGCTCGTTTCGGACGGGCGTGCATCGGACGTGTGGCTGGGCGAAAAAGTGCACTTGTCCAGCACCGCCGTGGCCCGCCGCCGCAAGATCCTGGAGGAAGCGGGCTACATCACCCATTACTCGGCCAACCTCAACGTCCGCGCGCTGGGTTACGGAACATTGGTGATGGTCTCGATCGAGCTTGTCTCGCAGGCCGAATCCGTGCTGCAGGACTTCGAGAAGGCCGTGCTCGACAGCCCCTCGATGCAGTTCTGCGCCTTCGTCACCGGCGATACCGATTTCCTGATGATCCTCAATGTCCAATCGCTGGAAGACTACGACATGATCTACCGCAAGGAACTGTCGGTGCTGCCGCATGTCCGCCGCATCCGATCGAGCTTCGTGCTGCGGGAAGTGGCCAGCCGCCAGATCGCGCCGGCCATTCTCAACCGGCCGCTTCACGCCGCGAAGTAGTCGCCCCGCGCCGGTATTCCGGCCGGGAAAACCGACAAGGCGCGCGTCCGCCGCGAAACCGCCCGATGCCTGGCGACGTTGACCTGTCGTCAGATCGGGAGAGCGATGGATGACCGAGCCGCATTTCAGGCCCACGATGAAGATGGCCGCAGCCGCGAGACGCGGGCTCCGCCTGCGCGAAAAATTCGGCCGCGGCGGGACCAAAGTGGGCGTCGAGCGCGCGCACCAGCTGGCTAGGCGCCACGATCTTCGTGCAGGCGACGTGAAGTCCATGCACAGCTACTTCGCCCGTCACGCCGTGGACAAGGACACCGCGACCCACAAATGGAATTCGAACAGCGACCCTTCGGCCGGGTTCATCGCCTGGCTGCTGTGGGGCGGGGACGCCGGCAAGGAATGGGCCGATCGCAAGGCCCGGACGCTTGAAGCCTGATCCAGGAAGAGGAACCGTCATGAAGCTCTATTACGCACCCGGCGCCTGCAGCCTTGCCGACCATATCGCGCTGATCGAAAGCAAGCTGCCCTTCACCATCGACAAAGTCGATCTCAAGGCCCGCACCACCGCCGAAGGCGAGGACTATACTGCCGTCAATCCCAAGGGCTATGTCCCGGCCCTCGGTCTCGACACAGGGGGTGTCCTGACGGAGAACGTGGCGATCCTCGGCTATATCGCCGACCGGGCCGGAAACCTCATGCCGCAGGGGCCGCTCGGCCGGTTCCGGGCGCTCGAGGCCCTCGCCTATATCTCGACCGAATTGCACAAGAGCTTCGCGCCCTTCTTCAAGCCGGGCTCCTCGGACGAGGCAAAGTCCGCCGCGAAGACCCAGCTGGGCAAGCGCTTCGGCCTGTTCGAGGATGCGCTGGCCAGCCAGGAATTCGCGCTGGGCGATCAGTTCGGCGTCGCCGACTGCTACCTCTTCGTCATGCTGTTCTGGGCCAGGGAGAAAGTCGGCCTCGACCTGCCGCCCAACCTCTCATCCTACTACGAGCGTCTCTCGCAGCGCGCCGCGATCCAGCAGGCGTTGGCAGAGGAGGGGCTAGGGGACTAGGGGGCTAGAAGGCTAGGCGGCCCAGAGTCAGGACCTGGCCCGGGCCGTCATCCCCCGGGCATGAAGCCATCGTCCCGGTCGGAGGCGGTGGGTGCGCTGATCGCATCGCAGATCGCCCGAAGCGCCGGTTTCAGGCCTTCCTCGTAAGTGGGATGATAGAACGGCATGGCGAGCATCTGGTCGGCGGTAAGCCCCTGGTCGATGGCCAGCGCGAACAAATGGGCGCTGTGTTCCACGGCCGGCCCGACCATCTGGACCGCCAGCAGCCGGCCGCCTTTCGCATCGGCATCGATCTTCACGCAGCCCGCGTTCGTGGCGAAGACCTTGGCGCGTCCCTGGTCTTCGTAGGAGGCGGCGCCGCGCACCGTTGCGGCGCCTTCCGGCACTTCGCCGACCCGAGCCATGGCGGGCGAAGTGAACATGATCGAGAGCGGCGGCATGCGGCGCCCCGGCTTCACCTCGGGGAAGCGGGCGGCGTTGCGACCGGCGATGGCGCCTTCGGCCTGCGCCTCGTGCAGCACCGGCCGGCCATGCTCGGCGTCACCGGCGATGAAGATGGCCTGATCGCCGCACTGCATCGTCCGCGGGTCGGTCTTCGGCGCCCCATGCTTGTCGAGAGCGAGGCCGGTGGTTTCCAGCCCCAGATCGGCAAGCTGCGGAGGGCGCCCCGCCGCGGCCAGGATATGGTCGAAAGTCGCATCCCCCCTGGACTTTCCCGTCCAGGACAAGCGGACCTGCTTGCCCGAGGCTTTCGCCGAGAGCTTCACGCCGAGATGGACGGCAAATTCGGCTTCCAGACATTGGCGCAGGCTTTGCGCGATCGCCTCGTCTTCCAGTCCTGCCAGGCTTTCGCCTTCATCGAACACGGCAACGTCCACTCCCAGCCGCGCCAGCGCCTGCGCCAGTTCGAGGCCCAGGGGGCCCGCACCGATCACGCCGACGGAGCCGGGCAGCGCCTCAAGCTCGAACAATGTCTCGTTCGTCAGCACGGCATGACCGACTTCGCTGAGGAAATCGGGAACCGAGGGTCTGGCCCCCGCGGCGATCACGACGGCTTTCGCCGTGACGCTGGTGCCGTCGTCGATGACCAGCTTGCCCGCACCTTCGAACCGGGCGCGTCCCTTTAGCATCGTGCCCTTGGGCAGCTTCCCGAACTCGGCCTTCACGCCGGCCACGAACCCGTCCCGCAGCGCCCGCAGCCGCGCCATGACCGCGGCGCCATCCACCACAGGCTCCGCGCGGACGCCGAAGACTTGCGCGTGACGGGCCGCATGGGCCGCCTGGCCCGCGGCGATCAGAAGTTTCGAAGGCATGCACCCCACCGTGGTGCAGGTGGTGCCGGCAAAGGCCGGATCGATCAGCAGCGTGGAGGCGCCATTGGTCCGGGCCGCACGCTCGGCAGCAAGGCCCGCCGTGCCCGCGCCGATGATGGCGACATCGCAGGTCCGGTCAGTCATGCCGGGCCGCACCGCCATGGCTGTTCCAGCGGGCCCTGTCGCCCGGCTGCCGTATCTTCGTCATCGCTGTCTCCTTTGCCTGGAACAACTCGCGAGGGCGCCAAGTGTTCGCGCCTTCCGCCGGGACTTGCGGCTCATGAAGCAGGCGGCCAAGGCAGCGGCCCCGTGCGGGCCATCATATGCAAATCCTATGCGACCGGCCCCAGCCTCGTCTCGAATGTTTACGGCGGATGGGGCTAGCGGGGCTGCTGCAATCGCTTCCGCCGCACCGCGCGGCGATGGGCGTGCAGGAGCATCACCATGCAGGACATCCTCTGGATCGGCCTCTTCCTGACCTTGCTGGCGGCGAGCCTCGGCTACGCGGCGCTGTGCGACAGGGCGTGAGGAGCAGGCAGCCATGACCATCGATCTCTGGCTGGGCGCGGGAACCGCGCTCGGTCTTCTCGTCTACCTCGTTGCCGTGCTCGCGCGGCCCGAACGCTTCTAGGAGGCGATCCCATGACTTATCAGGGATGGCTGCTGATCGCAGCTTTCGTCTGTCTGCTGCTGGCGCTCGTCCGGCCGATGGGCCTCTGGCTCTTCGCGCTCTACGAAGGCCGCCGCACCCCGCTTCACTCCGTGCTCGGCCCGGTCGAGAGCGGTTTCTACCGCCTCTCCGGCATCGATCCGCAGGAGGACCAGTCCTGGCGGCGCTACGCCGTGCACATGCTGATCTTCAACGCCGTGCTGCTCCTGCTGACTTATCTCGTGCTGCGGATGCAGGCGCTGCTGCCGCTCAACCCGCGCGGCCTTCCCGCCGTGGGCGAGCACCTCGCGTTCAACACGGCGGTGAGCTTCACCACCAACACCAACTGGCAGAGCTACGCAGGCGAATCGACGATGTCGAACCTCAGCCAGATGCTGGGCCTGACACTGCACAACTTCCTTTCCGCCGCCACCGGCATAGCGCTCGCCTTCGCGCTGTTCCGCGGCTTTGCCCGAAGGAGCGCAGCGGGCATCGGCAATTTCTGGGCCGACATGACGCGGGTGACGCTTTACCTGCTGCTGCCGCTCTGCACCGTGCTGGCGCTGTTCTACATCGCCAGCGGCGTGCCGCAGACCCTGGCGGGATCGGTCGATATCACGACCCTGGAAGGCGTGAAGCAGACGCTGGCGCTCGGCCCCGTGGCGTCGCAGGAGGCGATCAAGATGCTGGGCACCAACGGCGGCGGCTTCTTCAACGCCAACTCGGCCCATCCCTTCGAGAACCCCTCGGCACTGACGAACCTGGTGCAGATGCTCTCGATCTTCGCGATCGGGGCCGGGCTGACTCACGCTTTCGGCAAGGCCGTGGGCGATGCGCGCCAAGGCTGGGCGATCCTGGCCGCGATGATGGCGCTGTTCCTGGCGGGCACGGCCGTGACGTACTGGCAGGAAGCCGCCGGCAACCCGGTGCTTCATCATCTCGGCCTCGGCGGCGGCAACATGGAGGGCAAGGAAGTCCGCTTCGGCATCGCCGCTTCCGCACTGTTCTCGGTTGTCACGACGGCGGCGAGCTGCGGCGCGGTCAATGCCATGCACGACAGTTTCACCGCGCTCGGCGGGCTGGTGCCGCTGTTCAACATCCAGCTGGGCGAAGTCGTGGTCGGCGGCGTGGGCGCGGGGATCTACGGGTTCCTGCTGTTCGCGATCCTGGCCGTTTTCGTGGCGGGGCTGATGGTCGGGCGCACGCCGGAATATGTCGGCAAGAAGATCGAAAGCCGCGAGGTCAAGCTGGCGGTGCTGGCCATTGCCGTCCTGCCGCTCGTCATCCTGGGCTTCACCGCCCTCGCCTCGGTCCTGCCCGCCGGGCTGGCCGGACCGCTGAACAAGGGACCGCACGGATTTTCCGAGATCCTCTATGCCTTCACCTCCGCGGTCGGCAACAACGGCTCCGCCTTCGCCGGGCTGACGGCCAATACGCCCTTCTATGACGGCATGCTGGGCATCGCCATGTGGATCGGCCGCTTCTTCATCATCATCCCGATGCTGGCCGTGGCAGGCAGCCTCGCCGCCCGCAGGCACACCCCGCCCACCGCGGGCAGCTTCCCCACCACCGGCCCGCTCTGGACCGGCCTGCTGATCGGCATCGTGCTGATCGTCGGCGGCCTGACCTTCCTGCCCGGCCTCGCCCTTGGCCCCGTTGCCGATCATCTCGCGATGATCCGCGGCCAGCTTTTCTGAGGATCAACCCATGGCTCGATCCGCCAAGACTTCGCTTTTCACCGCAGACCTGATCCTCCCCGCGATCGGCGATGCGTTCCGCAAGCTCGACCCGCGCGAACTGATCCGCAATCCGGTGATGTTCACCACTGCCGTCGTCGCCGTCCTGCTCACGATCCTGCTGATCGCCGGGCATGACGGACTGGCCGCCGGCTTCAAGATCCAGCTCGTGCTCTGGCTCTGGCTGACCGTGCTGTTCGGCACGTTTGCCGAAGCGCTGGCCGAAGGGCGCGGCAAGGCGCAGGCCGCGTCCCTGCGCGCCGCCAAGGCCGAACTGACCGCCAGGCGGCTGAAGGGAGACGGCCTCGGCGCGGACGACCGCTACGAGGAAGTGCCCGCCAGCGCCCTGCGGCGCGGCGACGTGGTACTGGTCCGGACCGGCGACCTCATCCCCTCCGACGGCGAAGTGATCGCGGGCGTCGCCTCGGTCAACGAAGCCGCCATCACCGGCGAGAGCGCCCCCGTCATCCGCGAGGCGGGCGGCGACCGCTCGGCCGTGACCGCCGGCACCCGCGTGATCTCGGACGAGATCCGCGTGCGTGTCACCGTCCATCCCGGCCAGGGGTTCCTCGACCGCATGATCGCGCTGGTCGAAGGCGCGGAACGCCAGAAGACCCCCAACGAGATCGCGCTGACCCTGCTGCTGGTGGGCCTGACCATCATCTTCCTGATCGCCGTGGGCACGATCCCGGGCTTTGCCAGCTATGCCGGCGGCACAGTGCCGGTGGCGATCCTGGCCGCCCTGCTCATCACCCTGATCCCCACCACCATCGCCGCGCTGCTTTCCGCCATCGGCATTGCGGGGATGGACCGTCTGGTGCGCTTCAACGTGCTCGCCAAGTCCGGCCGCGCGGTCGAGGCGGCGGGAGACGTCGACGTGCTGCTGCTCGACAAGACGGGCACGATCACCGTGGGAGACCGCCAGGCCAGCGAGTTCCGCCCGGTCGGCGGCGCCACCACGGCCGAACTGGCCGAAGCCGCGCTGCTCGCCAGCCTGGCCGACGAGACGCCGGAAGGGCGGTCGATCGTCCTGCTCGCCCGCGAGACATGCGGACCTGGCCCGGACGCGCTGCCCGAAGGTGCGACCGTCATACCCTTCACGGCGCAGACCCGCATTTCCGGCATCGACACCGATGAACGCATGGTTCGCAAGGGCGCGGTCCAGGCGATCCTGCGCGCCCATCCCGGGGCCGCCGCCACCGTTGCGGCCACCGAATTGCGCCGCGTGACGGACGAGATCGGCCGGGCTGGCGGCACCCCGCTGGCCGTCGCTTCGAACGGCCGCCTGCTGGGCGCGATCTTCCTCAAGGACATCGTCAAGGCCGGCATCCGCGAACGCTTCGGCGAACTGCGCGCCATGGGCATCCGCACCGTCATGATAACGGGTGACAATCCCCTGACCGCCGCCGCGATCGCTGCCGAGGCCGGGGTGGACGATTTCCTGGCCGAGGCCACGCCGGAGGACAAGCTGGCACTGATCCGCAAGGAACAGCAAGGTGGACGCCTGGTCGCCATGTGCGGAGACGGCACCAACGACGCACCGGCACTGGCGCAGGCGGACGTGGGCGTCGCCATGAACACCGGTACCCAGGCCGCGCGCGAGGCGGGCAACATGGTCGATCTCGACAGCGATCCCACCAAGCTGATCGAAGTCGTGGGCCTCGGCAAACAGCTGCTGATGACCCGCGGCGCCCTGACGACGTTCTCGGTCGCCAACGACGTCGCCAAGTACTTCGCGATCATTCCCGCCATGTTCGTGGCGCTCTATCCAGGGCTCGGCGTGCTCAACGTCATGCGCCTCGGCACCCCGGAAAGCGCGATCCTTTCGGCGATCGTCTTCAACGCCCTGATCATCCCCTGCCTGGTGCCGCTGGCGCTGCGGGGCGTGACGTACCGGCCGATGGGCGCCGGCCCGCTGCTGGCGCGCAACCTGGCGCTCTACGGGCTGGGCGGACTGATCGCGCCCTTCATCGGCATCAAGCTCATCGACATGGCCGTGAACGGCCTGGGCCTCGCCTGAGGAGACATGGAATGAACCGGGATATCCTTTCGTCGCTGCGTCCGGCCCTCGTGATGACGGTGCTCTTCGCGCTGCTGCTGGGCCTCGCCTATCCGCTGGCCATCACCGGACTGGGGCAGTTCCTGTTCCCCGCCCAGGCGGGCGGCAGCCTCATCGCGGAACGCGGCAGGATCGTCGGCTCCTCCGTGGTGGGGCAGGCCTTCGTTACCGAACGCTACTTCCACACCCGCCCCTCGGCAGCGGGCAAGGGCTACGACGGCCTTGCCTCCTCCGGGTCGAACCTCGGTCCCGCCTCGCGCGTGCTGGCCGAGCGCGTGGGGGGCGACATTCACGCGCTGCAGACTGCGGCACCCGGTCGACCCGTTCCATCCGACCTGGTGACCACCTCCGCCTCGGGGCTCGATCCCGACATCAGCCCCGAGGCGGCCTTGTACCAGGTGGACCGCGTCGCCCGTGTCCGCAATCTCGATCGCGCGGCGGTCGAGACCCTGGTCGAACAGTCCGTGGAGCGGCCGATCCTGGGCTTTCTGGGCGAACCGCGCGTGAACGTCCTGATGCTCAATCGGCGGCTCGATGCCATTGGCCGCAAGCCCGTGCCGTGACCGAAGCCGATCGGCCTTCACCCGAAGCCCTCCTGCGCGCCGCCGCGCGGGAGGGACGCGGCCGTCTCAAGATCTTCCTCGGCGCCGCACCGGGGGTGGGCAAGACCTGGGAAATGCTGACCGAAGGCCGCCAGCGCCGGGAAGCCGGCGCCGACGTCATCGTGGGCGTGGCCGAAACCCATGGCCGGCGGGACACCGAGGCACTTCTGGGCGGCCACGAGATCATCCCCCGGCGGCAGATCGATCACCGGGGCCATGCGCTGGACGAGATGGACCTCGACGCCATTCTCGAACGCTGCCCCGGCCTGGTGCTGGTCGACGAACTGGCGCACAGCAATGCGCCCGGCAGCCGCCATCCCAAGCGCTATCAGGACGTGGTGGAACTGCTCGACGCCGGGATCGACGTCTATTCCACACTGAACATCCAGCACGTCGAGAGCCTGAACGACGTCGTCGCCTCCTTCACCCGCGTCCGCGTGCGCGAGACGGTGCCGGATTCGATCCTCGAACAGGCCGAGATCGAAGTGGTGGACATTCCCCCGGACGAGCTGATCGAGCGGCTGCGGGACGGCAAGGTCTATATCCCGCATGAGGCGACGCGGGCGCTCGGCCACTTCTTCTCGAAATCCAACCTCACGGCCTTGCGCGAACTGGCTCTGCGCCGCGCGGCTCAGGCGGTCGACGCGCAGATGCTGGAGCACCTGCGCGCCCATGCCCTCGCAGGCAGTTTCGCCGCGGGCGACCGGATCATGGTCGCCATCGGCGCGGATGCCCACGCGGCCGGGCTGGTTCGCGCGGGCAAGCGCCTGGCCGATGCGCTGAGGGCGCCCTGGAGCGCGGTCCATATCGAAACCCGGCGGGACCATCACTTCCGCGAGGAGGATCGACGCCGGTTGGCCGAAGCACTGGCGCTGGCCTCCCGGCTCGGCGCATCCACCGCCAGCATTCCGGCCTTCGGTGTAGTCGAAGGTCTGCGCGACTTCGCCCGGCAGGAACGGGCGACCCAGTTGGTGATCGGCCAGATCGCGACTGGTCAGATCATGACTGGCCAGATCCTGCCCGGAACGTCTCACCGCTCCCACTGGCGCGTGCGGCGGCGCGGGTCGGCGGTGGACCGTCTGCTGGGCAGCATTGGCGACGTGGCGATCCATGTCCTGCCGTTCGCGGCGGAGCCCGTCCCGCGAGGCCGGAGGGGACGTGGCCCGCGCCGGCGCTGGGGGCCGCCGTCGCACTATCTCTGGTCCCTGCTGATGGTCGCCGCAGTGACCGCGGCCGGGCGGGTGCTCGTCGAAGTGCTCGATCTTGGCAATATCGCGTTGCTGTTCCTGGTGCCGGTCATGTTCGCCGCCGCGACATTCGGCCTGCGCGCCGGACTGTTCACCGGGCTCGCGGCCAGCCTCGCCTACAATTTCTTCTTCCTGCCGCCCACCGGCACACTGACGGTCAGCAACCCGGAGAACGTCGTCTCCATCCTCGTCCTCCTGGGCGTGGCCTTTGCCACCAGCCAGTTCGCAGCCCGCGTCCACGCGCAGGCGGAACTTGCCGGATCGAGCGCGCGCCAGAACGCCGCGCTGGCCGGCTTCTCGCGCCAGCTCACCGCCGCGGCGACGCAGGAGGCGCTGCTCCAGGCGATCTGCGCGGAAGTCGCCCGGCTGCTCGACGTGAAGACGGTGCTGCTGCTCCCCACCCCCCAGGGCCCCGAGCTTCGCGCCGCCTTTCCGCCCGAGGACCGACTGGGGCAGATCGAGATCGCCGCCGCGCAGTGGGCGCTGGACAGGGGTTTGCCCGCCGGACGCGGTTCCGCCACGCTGACCGCATCGGACTGGCTGTTTCACCCGCTGCGCACCGCGCGCGGTGTCCTTGGCGTACTCGGGATCGCCCGGAGCGACGCCCGCGACCCGCTCCGGTCCGACCGACTGCCCCTGTTGATGAGCCTGCTCGACCAGGCCTCCATCGCCTTCGACCGCATGGCGCTGGAAACGGAGCATTCGCAGGCGCGCCGGATCGCCGCGCCGGACGGGCTGAACGCGGCCTTGCTTTCCGCGCTGGACCAGGATCTGCGCAGCCCCCTCTCCGCAATCGTCGCCGCGGCCCGGGACATGAAGCGACGTCCCTCGGCAGACCTGGCGGGCATCATCGAAACCGAGGCCGCCCGGCTCGACCGCCTGGCAGCGGCGCTCATCGATCTGGCCCGCCTGGAAACCGGCGCCCTGCCCGTGCAAGCCGAAGCGACGGACCTGTTCGGCGCCGTCGCGGATGCCTTGCACGAAACCCGCCGGTCACGGCAGGATTCCGGCGTGACCATAGATATCGCGCCCGGCATGCCCCCCGTGCAGGTCGACCCGGTGCTTCTGCGCCATTGCCTCGTCATCCTGCTCGACAGCGCCGGCAGCGCCGCGGAACGGGAACTCCTGATCCACTGCCGCCGCCTGCCCGACGCGATCACGCTCTCGATAATCGGGGCCGCGCCCCAGCACGCCACCGGGTCCGCGCGCGTTCAGGGCATTGTGAAAGCCTTCGCCCGGGCTATGGATCTGTCGGTGGAAGCGGCGGGCGATGACGCGGCCCCGGGCCCCGGCTTCACCATTCGCATTCCCGCAGCGCTGATCGGCGTGCCTCTCGATAGCAAGGACCTTCCATGACGGCCCCGAAAGTCCTCATCGTCGACGACGAACCGCACATTCGCTCCCTCGTGCAGAGGGCCATGGCGGACGCGGACTATGCCGTGGTGGCGGCGGAAAACGCGCGCGAGGCGCTGGAACTGCTGGCGCAGGAGGAGCCGGACCTCGTCCTGCTCGATCTCGGCCTGCCCGATCGCGATGGCCTGGAACTGGTGCCGCTGATCAAGCGGCATGGCGACAAGGCGCTCATCGTCATTTCGGCCCGCGACGCGATAGAGGAAAAGGTCGCAGCGCTCGACCTTGGCGCCGACGACTATCTCACCAAGCCCTTCGACATCGCCGAACTTCTCGCCCGCGCGCGCGCGGCGCTGCGGGGCAGAATGACACGCGGCGGCAGCGGGAACGGCCGCGTTCTCGTGATAGGCGATCTCTCGATCGACCTGGCCTCGCGCCGGATCGTGAAGGGCGGCCGCGAAGTCCGCCTGACCCCCAAGGAATATGCCGTGCTGTCCCAGCTCGCGGAATTCCCCGGCCGGGTCATCACCCATGACCGGATCATGGCACATGTCTGGCCCGACGCCGCAGAACGCCATGTCGAATACTTGCGCGTCCTGGTGCGGGCCTTGCGCCAGAAGCTGGAAACCGACCCCCAGCGCCCGCGGATCATCGGCAACGACGCAGGCATCGGCTACCGCCTGCGCCTTGCGGAAGACCTCTGATACCGCGTTCCGCGTTCCTAGCCACTGGCCGCTCGCCACCGGCCGATCAGGCGCGGTTCGTGAAGCCTTCGACGTTCTTCGTGACGACCGCGGGGCCGGTGAGCGCGCGAACCTCCACGCCTTGCAGCGATACGTTGCGCACGGGGAGTTCGCTTTCCCCGGCGATCGCGCAGACCGAGCGGGCATGGCCGACTTGCACGTTCCGAACGTGAAGCCCTTCGATGGGGGTCAGCTTGCGGACATACGTGGGCAGCAGGGTCTTCCACTGGTAGAGCACGTCCGTCTCCACGGCCAGAACGCTACCGGCCAGCGTCGTGGCCGTGACGTTCGACATGTGGATGTTGCGGACGAAGCCGCCCCGGCGCTCGTTGGTCTTGACGAACAGCAGGTTGTCGATCGGCACTGCCGTGCCGTCCTTCTTCTGCCCGTCTCCCACGAAGTGGCAGTTGTCCACCCAGACGTTCTCGATCCCTGCCGATAGCTCGCTGCCGATCGCCATCAGTTGATGGCCGTTCACGATGCGGCAATTGCGCATGACGATGTTCTTCGCGGGCACGCCCAGTCTCCAGGCGTCCATGTCGCGCCCCGATTTCACCGATACTGCGTCGTCGCCCTGGTCGAACTGGCAATCCTCGATCAGCACGTTCTGGCTCATCTCCGGATCCACGCCGTCGTTGTTGTGGCCATGCGCGTGGATCCTGACCCGGCGGATGACCACGTCGCGGCAAAGCAGCGGATGCAGGGTCCAGAACGGGCTGCCCTCTATCGAGATGTCCTCCACCAGCACGTTGCGGCAGCGGTTGAACTGGATGAAATGCGGCCGCAGGTTGTTCTCACCCACCGCCATCTGCCGCTCGGCCACCGGCCTGTCGCTGCGCGCCATTTGATAGAGCGCGACCAATGCGTCCATATGCGCCTTGGGGCGGGCGTACCACCGGCTCCAAAGCTCAAGTTTCGCCTGAAGCTTCCCCGGCCCGCTGATCGCGACGTTGTGGCACCCATAAGCATAGATCAGCGGCGAATAGTTGAAGCATTCGATCCCTTCCCACGATGTCTGCACCGCTGGCAGATAGTCCTGCGGATCGTCGGAAAAGAGCAGCGTCGCGCCTTTCGCGAGGTGAAGATTGACGTTGCTGCGGAGGTGGATCCTGCCGGTCGGCCACAGGCCCGGCGGGACCAGCACCGTGCCGGCCCCCGCAGCGCTGGCCGCTGCCACCGCCTTGTCGATGGCCATGCCGGTGCGCTGCTGGTCGTCCTGCCGCGCGCCGAAATCGGTGATCGGGAAGATCCGGCTCGCGGAGAAATCGGGCACCTCGATATCGGGCATGGCGAAAGGCGCTTTCACGCGCACACGCTGCTGCCGCGGGGCCGTTCCGCCAGCGGCAGCGAGGGCGGGCATGGTCAGCAGCGGCGCGGCGCTCGCCGCCTGGAGCAATGTGCGGCGGGAAAGGATGCGGTTCAACGGCCTGGCTCCTGATCAGCTTCGATAGATGGGCACATGGCGAGCACCCGGCACGAAGGGCGCCGGCTCAGGCCCGCCCAGCGGCTTGACGATGATGTTCGCGAACCAGGGACGACTGACCCGGTCGGCTGTCTGCCCGACCAGCAAGCCGGCCATGCCCTTTCCGTAAAGCCCGTCCCGCGCCGTGAGCACGGGCTTGCCGTCCAGCAGGGCCGTGATCTCTTCGCCCTGAAAGCGCAGGCTCAGGTCATGCCAGCGGCCCGGACGCAGCGTCGGCACGGCAGCATGGGCGAGCAGCAACTCCCCGCCCTGCGCGGCGCCTGCCGCCTTGCCGAGAAGCGCCTGCTGTTCGGCATCGCCGACCGGGGCCTTGGGATCCTTCTTCCCGCGAATGGCGACCAGACGGCAATGGCCCCCGTCGGCGACTTCAAAGAAATAGCCCTTGGGGATGAAGCCATAGCCGGTGCCGACATGGTTGATCCGCCCCATGATGCCCGCGACGTCCCCGGCGCCAAGCCAGACCCGGCTCGCGATCTCGTAATCGGACCAGGCCGCGTCGCCCAGGATCGTATAGGGCCGCCAATCCGGCGCCCAGGAGATCGTGGGCACCGGCACGACCTGCCGCAGGCACTGGCCTTGGCCGTCGGGCCGGTCGGTGAGTTCGAAGACTCCGGCGATATCCGCCGTATATCGCGGCAGGTACCCGCTCGCTTGCGGCGCGGAATAGTCGCCGAAGCGGTCGTGATAGGGAAAGGGAAAGGCTTTCGGCGCCGGGATATCGGAGAAGGCGCCCTTCTGCTGGCCGGTGGTGGTCGACAGCGAGTAGATCGCGTCCGGCTCCAGCATGACCGAGACGCTGCCGCCTTGCGGGTGGAGATCCCCCTGCCGGGCGAACTGCTCGCGCGCGGTGCTGCGCCAGAGGCAGAGCGGCCGGCGCGCAAGCCCCGGGCCGATGTCCAGCCGGATCCGCTGCTGCCCTTGGGCGCCCTTCGTCTCGATGATCGTGCTGAAGTTGCCGTCCGGCGATTTCAGCGTGACGAAAGAGCCGCCTTTCGCCAGCACCCCGCTGCCGCCCGGCACGTAAGTCCAGCCGATCTCGGTGAACTGCCCGTAATGCGCATAGCCCCAGAGCGCCTCGCGCACCCGGTAGTGCCCGCTCCATGGTTCGTGCGCCAGCAGGGCTGCGGGGTCTTCGGAGTAAGGCTCCAGCGGATAGAGCGCGGCGATATCATACCAGTTGACGATCTTGGTCGCGCCGCTGTCGATATAATTGCGATTGAAGCATTTGACGATGCCCAGGGCGCAGTCGAAACCCTTCTTGTAGACGTGGTCCTCGCTGTTCCAGATCGGCTTCCCCATCGCCCTGGCGGCCGCGCGTACCTCCGGCGTGGTCTTGAAGTTGGAATGGAACGTGTGAGCGCTGATGATGTCGATCGAGTCCCGCAGCTCCTTGTCGGCCAGCATCTGCGGCACGAAATCCAGCTTCCATTCGGGCCAGTTGTCGAAGGCATGCAATTTGACCTGCCCGAAACCGCGCGTTCTCAGCGCCGTCTTGAAAGCCTTGGCGAAAGCGAAGGAGACGCCCTTTTCGTTGCGGACGCCGATCGCGTCCAATTCGAGCCCGTGAACGCTGCGCAGGCCCTCCAGCCATTTGAGGTAATAGTCGACGGTATCGGCCGAGAAGAACTTGGCGTCGCCCTGTCCCGGCATTCTGTCGAAGTGCCCGCCCGCGTCCCCCAGCCAGCCGGGCGCGCTCCAGGCCGTGGCATCGAGACTGAGACCGGGATTGCGCGCCTTCGCCTCCTTCATGATCCACCAGGTGTAGCCGCGGCCGTAATCCAGATCGTCCCGCGCGTGCATGTGGCTGGGCATGGACCCCTGGGTGGCATTGCCGTCGCCGGGGATTTCCACGAGCAGGGCGCTGACCGATGCGCCAAACCTGGGCTTGAAAAGCAAGTCGAGGATCTGGCTGCGCTGCGGCTCGGGATAGTCCTTGAGCAGCACGGAAGTGGCACCGCCGCCGTTCACCACGCCGATCCCGTCGAAGCGCTCGCCCGGCCGGTCCCCCCGCAGCCTCAACCGGGTTTCGCCGGGCTCCACGCTTTCGCGTGCCATCGCGGGGAAGCTGCGCAAAGCGGTATAATGCAGGGCGGCAAAGGCGCCGACCAGGAGGTGCCGGCGCCTGCCGCTATCGACCGTGCCGTCTGCTTGCCGCAGCCATTTCCGCATCCTCTACCCTCTCCGCCGCAACGTCACGCAGTCCCTGACCGCGTCCGCAGGATCGTTTGTGCCAACGCTGGCACAACCAAGGCTGGCACAATTGAAAGGGCTGCACAATCGCTCTTGTGCCGCGGAACGCCGCAAAGCGGCCGAAAGGCGGATCAGCGGCTGGAGAGCGGCTTTGGCGAAGCGCGCCGCCGCGGCCGTCTGAACCAGAACGACCACAGGGTGAAAGTACCCAGCATGGCAAGGCCGAGGCCGGAGAGCGTCATGACCAGGCGAAACGGCAAGCCGCCCACTTTTCCGGCATGAAGCGGGTAGAGCGCATTGTACGCCGTCACCCTGCCGGAGAGATCGGCGGCGTCGCGGGCCGCGACGATGCGGCCGGTGTCCGCCGCGAACCATACCGTCGTGCGGCCGTTCGGCAACCATTCCCCCGGACCGCGCATCCGCAGGGTTATCAGCCCGCCATCGGCGCGCGGCAGGGCAAGGCTGCGCACTTCCGCAGCGGGGAAGCGCCCGCGCGCGGCGCGGATCATCGCTGCCCAGTCGAGATCGTCGGCCAGCGCGGCTGCCGGTGCAGTGGGCGGCTTCAGCGCCCGGTCGATCTCGCCGGGCGCGCCGGGGCCGAGGATGACGGCGGCCAGCGGCCGGAACACGAGCACCGTGCCGGTCACCAGCGAGAGTGCCAGCAAGGGGGCGATGACGATGCCCAGGTCGCGGTGCTGGCGCACGATGGACGGGCGCGTCATGCGGGCAGGCCAGAGCCGGAATTCGAATGTCCGGCGCGTCCGCCACCACAGGATGGTCCCGCTGATGACGAAGAACAGGCCGCAGAGACCGGCGATCCCGATCACGGTTTCGCCCTCTTCGCCTGCGAGCAGGTGCTGGTGGAAATCGGAAAGCCACAGTTCGGGCCGTGCCCACTGGCTGCTCCAGTCGAGCACCGGATCGCCCGCCTGCGTGACATAGGCCCCGGCGCCGCCCTTGTAGGCCAGCCGGTCCAGCCCGAAGTCCGCATTGGCGAAGGTGATCGACTGCGGCCGCCTGGCCGGATCGGCCATGAGCCGGGCGGCCGTCGCCGCCAGAACTTGCGTGCTCTGCACTTGCGCGTCGCCGGCATGAGGCAGCGCGACCCAGGCATCCCGATGGACGAGGATTGCGCCCGTCAGCCCCATGATCGCCAGCAGCAGGCCGACCAGCCCCCCGGTCCAGCGATGCAGGGTGTCCAGCAGCTTCATCAGAAGCGGTAATCCCAACTCAGCGTGAAGTTGCGGCCGCGACCGGCGAAGAAATGGGCATTGTCGGTCGGGCGCACCGTCTGGGTGTAGTAGTCGATGTAGAAGGTGTCGAAGATATTCTGCGCCGCCAGCGTCACGCCGCCGAAGCGCGTATCGTAGCGCAAGCTGAGGTCGGTCACGTCGTACCCGCCGAAGCTGTAGGTCTCGTTGTAGTCGCCCGGTGCCCGTTCGAACTTGTTCGAAAGGAAGAACTGGGTCTGGACCCGTGCCGAGACGGCGCCCTGGCGGTAGCTGGCCGCCAGGTTGAGGCGATCGGGCGAGATGTTCGCCCCGTCGAGATCGCGGTCGACTTTGTCGATGCCGTCGTCCGAACCGTCGGTGCGCCCGATGAGGTGGGCATAGCCGGTGGAAAGCGTCAGCCCCGGCACCGGGGTCTGGGCCGAGAGGTTGATCTCCAGCCCCTGGATCTCGACGCGCTGGCGCTGCACCTCGAACACGCCGCCGCTCTGCACCAGCAGCGAGCCGTTCTTGCTGGTCGACCAGAAATAGGCCGCGCTGGCATCCAGCGGACCGCGCTTCACCTCGACGCCCAGTTCGCGGTTGTTCGACACGATCGGGCTGATGTTGACGTAGTTGTCGATGTCGACGCCGGGCCGGCTGACAGCGCGCGCGATGCGGCCGACGTCGGGCACCGTATAGCCCTCGGCATAGCTGGCATAGGCGCGGATGCCCTTCCACGGCTCCAGGATGACGCCGCCGTTGAGCAGGTTGTCGCTGAACTTCGGCGTGCCGCCCGAAACCGCAAAGCCGCCGCCGTAGCTGGCGAGCGTGCGATAATCGTCGACGGTGATCCGTACGTCCTCATGGCGCACGCCGGCCGCAAGGTGCAGCACGTCGTCCAGCAGGGCGAGGTTGAACTGCGCGAAAGGCGCCAGACTGCGATATTCCGCCGGCGGCACCCACGAACGATCCGTGGCGATCAGGCGCTGCTCGGTCTTGTCGAACAGCACGTCGAGACCGACGATGACGGTCAGCGCCTCCAGGCCGGGCACCTTGCGTTCGTAGGAGAACTTGCCGCCAAATTTGCGGCTGCGGTTCTGGGACTGGTCGAACAGGGTTCCCAGCGGGGCGATCGCGGCATCCTGGAACGTGGCGATCGGGGCGATCTCACCGCCGTACGTGTCGCGCGAACGGTTGAGGAAGCCCTGAAGCATCAGGTTGCCACCCCAGAGCGCGGTATCCGTATAGGTCATCGCCGCACTTTCCGTGCGATTGGTGGCCGGCACGCCCGGCGGGGTGCCTCGAACCGAGGTCGTGGGCAGGTTGCGCGTGTAGTCCCCATTGGCGGCGACGTAGTCGCCCTCGCCCTTGAGCTGGAAGCGGTTGACCATGAGATCCAACCGCGCCGTATCCGATACCGCATAACCGAAGCGGCCGAACACCGACCACGAGCGGCTGTCCTGGGTCTCGCCCTGGGTCAGGTCGGTGCCGATGCGATCCCCGTGCCCATCGTAGAACACGCCGCGCTTTTCGAAAGCCCCGCCGACCGTGGCGTCGAAGCGCCCCTGCCGCCAGCCGACCAGGCCGGCGACTTTGCCGCCCATGCCGTCATCGCTGAAGCCCGTGTCCGAATTCCCCTGCACCAGCACGCGCCCGGAAATCCCGTCCTGCCGCGGCGGTCCCACCGTCACCTGGTTGACGATGCCGCCGGTGCCGCCGATTCCCTGCAGGGCGTTGGAACCGTAGATCACTTCCACGCGGTCGACGAAGAACGGATCTATGGAGAACCCGTCGCGCGCGCCGTCACGCAGAGGTGCCGTTTGCGGAATGCCGTTGATGGCATAAAGCGGCGAGCGCCCGCGCAGCGTCTCTCCCGCGCCGGACAGCTTCTGCCGGGTGGGCGAAAACGAAGGCGTAAGCGCCGAAACCGCATCGACGATGGAGCCGCCGATGGCCACCTGCTGGCTGAGCGCGGCGTTGTCGATCACGTCGACCGTCATCGGCAGGGTGTTGATCGGCAGCGCGGTGCGGGCCGCCGTGACCACGATCCCTTCGTCCAGCCCCTGGTCCGGTCTGAATTCCTGCGCAGCGACGGGCGCCGCGGTCAGCACAAGCGGCAAGACGAGCATCGAATGACGGATCATGATTTATATGTGGCGTCTCGTGTCAAGTGGCGCGCGCAGAACCTGCGGCAGACCTTGTCCGGTTGCCTTTTTCATTCTGTCGAGATCGGCGGGGTTGATCGTCCTCGTGCAGGCGTGCGCCTGGCGCATCAACTTATATCCGGCAGCTCCATGACGGCTTGCCACAATCCTGCATGCACAGCTCAGACGTTCAAGGGGACGGTTTCACACTTTTTGTCGGTGCATTCGCACCAATCATACTCTCGAAGCCCGTCACCCCGCTTTCAGGCCCTGGCCGGGGCCTGAACTCTCAAAGGCTGATTATCAGGCCGCAGCCGCCTTGTCTGGTATCACCAATCCTTCAGGTATGAGGCCAGTTTCGACATAGCGCCACAGCGTGATTGCCAGCTTGCGGGCCATAGCCACCAACATGATCCGGCGCATGCGCGGCGATTGCCCCTGTGTTCGCGCCCTGAACCATTTCGTCAGCGGACTTTCGGGATGTTTTTGCTGCCAGATCCAGGCGATCTCGATGAGGATGCGCCGAGCCCAGCTGTTGCCAGCTTTTGAGATGCCCTGACATTTCGTCGTCGAGCCGCTGTCGTAGGCACTCGGTGTCAGCCCGAGATAGGAACCCAGGTGCGAGCGGCTGCTGAACTGCCGTGAGAAGATTTCCCGCGCCATGATGGCGGCAGTCGTTCCGCCGACTCCGGGGAGCAGGCGAAGCATCTGGCGCTTCTGCTCGATGGCGGGGTCTTGCGCATCAGCCATGTCGCGCTCCTTCTCGACGCAGCGGATTTGCTCTTCGACCAAAGCCAGCCGTGCATATTCACGTTCGAGTTCATGGCGTAGGCGTTCGGGAAGCGATTTACCTTCGGCGGTGACAAGGGAGGCAAAATCAATCCGGGTCGCGCGCAGCTTTGGTTCGATACCCCTGATCCCTTGTCCAAAAAGCAGGCCCTTGATCCGGTTGATGTGGGCTGTGCGCTCGTGGATTAGACGTTGCCGTTCCCGGTGCGATCGGCGCGCATCTTCTTCTTCGACATCGGGAACGCGCACGACAGCACATACATGATGATCGCCCCGGTCAATCGCGATGACGGCCCGGAGCAGCATCAGGGCATCGATGCGATCCGTCTTCACCCTGCGTGCACGACGGTTCACCTGCAGGCTGGCGGGATCCAGTACCCGGCACTCGATCCCTGAACTGGTCAGGCGGCGCGCCAGCCAGAACCCATCGTAGCCCGCCTCATAACAGATCACGATTCTCGGGATCGATCCGGCGACCTTGCGAAGCCGCGTCACCAAGGCATCAAAATCGCCGCCTGGCAGACGATAGATGCTCGGCTTGGGCTGGTCAGGGTGGGCTACGGATATGACCCAACTCTTCTTGCTCAGCTCGATTGCCGCATAAACGGTTTCGCTGGTCGCCGATCGGAAGGCAAGCTCCTGTTCTGTCGTCATGGCCAATCTCCTGAATGACACTGCCGTCAGAATACCGACTCAGACCGGCGGCCTACATAGGATCTTTTTGAGGCCTCCCTTATCGGGCGGCCTTCTAACGCCACCCCCCTCGAATGCAAGTCACTCGCATTAGCGACTGCTGCCAAGTGACAGCGGGAAGCGGCCCGAGAGCAGCAAGGGCTGCGCGAAGCTCGTTCATGTCGCTTCAGGTTCCTCTCGGATTACGCGATACCGCGCCTGTCGTCGCCGGCCACACGCGGCGGCCGAAAGACATGCCGGAGCGGCCCCGACTCTCGAAGGCGAGAGCGAGGCTGCTCCGTTCATGCTCAGCGCTTGGGGCGCTTCACTTGCAGCGCCTTGCCGGTCCAGCGCACTTCGGCGTCGAACGTGGTGGCTTCGGCTACGCTCTGGCCCGGGGCGATCCACTTGACGCGAACCGTGCGGTTCTGCGGCATGCCGGCATAGCCCTTGCCCTCACGCGCGCCGATGGAGACGGTGCCGCTGGCATCGTCATAGCGCACCGGCATGCGTTCCCACGCCCCGTCGCGGTACTGCTGCGAACGGCCATCGTCGTTGTAGACCGAGAAAGTACCGTTGGCGCCGGTATAGACCACCAGCGTGATAGGCGCGTCGGGCTTCTCGTCGGTGTACTGCATCACCGGGCCCATCGGCACGATGGAGCCGGCGCGGACGAACAGCGGCATGCGCTCGGCCGGGGCCGAGATGGTGGCGCTGGAGCCGCCCTGATAGGTCTTGCCGGTGCCGAATTCGTACCAGGTCACGCCGGTGCCGGGGAAGTAGACCTCCCGCTCGCGCGCCTGATAAGTGGTGACCGGGGCGACCAGGAAGGCCTTGCCGAACAGGTACTCGTCGTTGGCCTTGCGGGCCTTCGCGTCCTCCGGGAAGTCCATGACGAGGCCGCGCATGATCGACCCGTCCTTCTGGTACGTGTCGGCGCCTAAGGTGTAGATGTAGGGCATCAGGCGGTAGCGCAGCTCGTCATACCAGACCATCGATGCGCGCATCGGCGAACCTTCGGGCGAGATTTCGTAGATCTCGCGCCAGGGCTGCTCGCCATGGCTGCGGAACAGCGGGCTGAACGCGCCGAACTGGAACCAGCGCAAGTTCAATTCGCGCCATTCGTCGAGGTCCGCCGCCTTGGGCTTTTCCGCTGCGAAGCGCGGTTCGACCGAGAAGCCGCCGATGTCGTGCGTCCAGTTGGCAAGGCCCGACATGCCGGTGTTCACGCCGGCAGAGATCTGCGCGTGCAGATCGTACCAGCGCGTGGCCACGTCGCCCGACCAGACGGCCGCGCCGTAGCGCTGCAGGCCGCCGAAGCCCGAACGCGTCAGCAGGAACGGGCGCACGTCCGGCTTGAAGCCGCGCCAGCCTTCGAAGAACGAACGGGCGTTCATCAGCGGGTAGGAGTTGAAGAACTCCGTTGCCGGACCCATCGCCGTCGGGCCCATCGTATCTATGCGCTTCTCGATCGACAGGTTCGAATGCATGTCGGGTTCGCTGGCGTCCGCCCACCAGGCGTCGAAACCGAACTTGGCGATGCGGTCCTCCACCTGGCGCCAGAAAATCTCGCGGCCCTTGGCAGAGTACGGATCGTAGAAGGTGTTGGCAAAGCCCGGGCCGACCCAGTCCTTGTTACCCTGGCGCAAATTGCCGTGGTAGATCGCGCCGGCCGCGTCCAGTTCCTTGAAGGTATCCGTGGTCGGATAGAACTTCGGCCAGACGGAGATCATGATGTTGGCATGATCGCCGTGCACCGTGCTGACCATCGCGGCGGGATCGGGGAAGCGGCTGGGGTCGAACTTGTGGCTACCCCAGGAATCGTCCGTCCAGTAGCGCCAATCGAGCACGATATTGTCCAGCGGATACTGCCGCTTGCGGTATTCCTCCACAACGCCGGTCAGTTCCTTCGCGGTGTCATAGCGCTGGCGCGACTGCCAGAAGCCGTAGACCCACTTAGGCATCATTTCCGACTTGCCGGTCAGCTGGCGATAGCCGGCGATCGCGCCATCCATATCGCCGCCCGCGATAAACCAATAATCCTTGTCCCGCGCGACTTCGCTGGTGAACCAGACCGAGTGGCGGTCCGCCTCGGGCAGCGGGTCGTTGTGGAGCAGCGCCATGTAGCCGGCGTTGGGATCCCATTCGATGCGGATGTGCGCGGGCTTGCCCGCCGTCATCGGCACTTCGAAATTGGCGTACCAGGGGTTCCAGTTCTGGCGCCAGCGGTCCAGCTTCAGCTCACCGTCGATATAGACCTTGTAGTAGCTGGAACCGTAGAGCTGGAACTTGTGCGTGCCGGTCTTGTCGGGCTGGAGGTCGCCCTCCCACACCACTTTCTGCGTCTGCACGGCGTTACCGGCGGTGTTCTGGCCCTGCTCCGACGCGACCGTCTTGGCCTTGCCGGCTTCCGGCCATTTCGCCTGATCGTCCAGGAACTGGTAGTCCACCGTGGCTTCCTGGCGGGCGACCGCCAGCTTGTCATCCAGGTAGTACTTGGCGGAGAAGCCCGGCTTGCCGCCGCTTGTCACCTTCATGCCGCCCTTATCGCCAACCAAGGTATAGGCGGCGGGGTTGCCGAAGCGGGTGATGCTCTCGTTATCCCAGAGCAGGCCATAGCCCTTGCTGGAAACGAGGAAGGGCACGCCGATGTCCATGTTGTGCTGGGCGAGTTCCACGTCCTCGCCATTGTAGTCCATCACCGCCTGCTGGTGCTGGCCAAGGCCGTAGAGGCCTTCGTCGGTGCCGCGGTTGAACTGCTGCGAAACGGTGACGTAGGGGGTGCCGTCCGCCTTGGTCTGGGTGAAGACCGTGGCTGCCGATTCCCCCAGCAGGTCCTTGCCCGCTGCGTCGAGGAAGCGCACCTGCCCGCTGGCAAGATCGATATCGGCGGTGGCCTTCGCGGCCTTCACGGTAACGTGGCCGGCATTCTGGCTGACGGTGTACTGGCCGGCGGCCGGCGGGTTCGGCGCCATCAGGCTGGCGCTGGCGGCCGGGGCCTGCATGCCGCGCGCATGGGCGACGACGTGGAAGATGCCGTCACCGTGCAGCGTCACTTCGACGCGATCGGAAGGACCGCTCTGCGGGGTGACCGCTACGCCGCCGGGAATGTTCTCCACGCCCGCTTCGGCGGCCAGCGCGACTGCCGGCACCAGCGACAGGGCGGAACCTGCCAGCAGCGTTGCCATCGTGAATTGCTTCATGTCGTGATCCTCTGCCGCCTTCGGCGGTTCCTTGCGTTTACTTGGAAGAATAGAAGCCGGTGGTGACCTTGATCACCTGCGGCCGGTCGATAAGGTTGATACCGTAGTCGGTCTGGTCACCGTTCCAGACGCGCGTGGTCACCCACTTGCCATCCTTGAACGTACCTTCCTCGATCGCGACGATCACGCCGTTGCTCTCGCCCTTGGCGGGCGAGAAGTTGACGCGCACGTGATCGCCCATGATCAGGTATTCGGTGTCCGAAAGCTGGGCCACGGCCATGCCGCCCACCGGCTGATCGGCCCAGGGTGCGGGCTTGGTGGGGATCCAGGTCCAGTCTTTCTGGCCGAATTGCCACTGGCCCCAGTCGGCGGAGATCTTCCACTTGCCCATCACCGTTTCGCGGGGCGAATTGTCGTCCGGCTTGGCAGCGCCCCAGGTCGGATGCGACGCAGCGATCCGGGCCCAGTCGCTGGCGATCGGCGCCAGCGTGCCATAGGGCAGCGCGAATGCGGCCAGCGTTTCCTTGTCCAGCGCGGCGGCGCCGAGCGGGTAGTTGAAATAGCCGGTGTCATCCATGCCGAACGGCGCGAAACCGATACCGCCGCGCCCGATGGTGGCCCAGAAGAAGCGCGCGAATTCCTTCGCGTTGCCGATCTCCGGCACCATCAGTGCATTGTCGGGACGGGTGTATTTGTCGAGGTACTGGGTCACGTTGGCGCTGTTGCGGTCGTAGATGTCGGGCGCGGCGAAGTCGATCGCGGGGGCGCCGGCCTTCCAGATGTCCAGCACGTCCCACTGCGGGCCGCCGCTGGCGACACCGGTAGGATCGGGCACGTTGGACGGCCCGGCGAGCGAGGCGTTGACGTACATCGGCAGTGGCTTCACCGCCTTGCCCGCCTGCGCCAGCGCATCGACGAACTGGGCGACGTACCAGGTGTTGAACGCGCGCGGTGCCTGCTTGCCGAAGGCCGCTTCCCAGGTGCCCGACTTGCCGGTCTTCTTGGCCAACGCCGCCGGAATCGGCTTTGCGAACAGCGCATTGGCTTCGGCCGAGAAATCGCGCGGCACGCGGTAGGATCCGGTCTCATTCTCCGGCTGGACCATGATCACGGTGTTCTGCCGGTCATGATCGCGCAGGTATTCCATCACCTTCACGAAAGCGCGCCGGTCCGCAGCAAGCGTGTTCTGCGATAGCGGGCTGAGCACGTAGTGGTCCGAACCGTCCGGCGCCTTCATGCGCGGGAAGCGCTTGTTGTCGAGCTTCACCCACGAAGGTGTGTAGCTGGGGCTGGTGTTCTTCCAGGTGCCGAACCACAGCAGCACCACGCGCTTGTCATGCGCACGCGCGGCATCGAGCAGGGTCTGGAGGTACGTGAAGTCGAACTTACCCTCGACCGGTTCTACCTGTTCCCAGGCGACCGGGATTTCCAGCGTGTTTGCGTGGATCGCGTCCAGAACCGGCCAGACGGCATCAAGCGATCCGGCATAGTTGCTGGAATTGTTGGCCTGCGCACCCAGCATCAGGAACGGCTTGCCGTCCACGATCAGCGCGTGACGGCCGTCGCGGCTTTCCATGCGCGGGATCTGCGTTGCGGCATCCTGGGCATAGGCAGGTGCGGCCACACCGATGGCGGTCGCCAGCATGAGCGATGCGATGAAGTCTTTGCTTTTCATTCTGTCCCCTCCGCAGACCGTGGATCGCCATAGACGATGCCCCGGCCATCCGTGCCAATGTAGATGCGCCCGAACTGGCGCGGGTCGCCGGAAATCACGCGGATGCGCAGGCCCCACTGATGGGCCTCGTCATTGATCCGCTGCCACGTTGTGCCGCCGTCGATGGAGCGCCAGACCGCGCGCAGCCCACCGACCGCGCCCAGCGCATAGAGCGCCGCCACATCGCGGCCCGGCGCGGCTTTACCAAGGCCATAGCGTTCGATGGCAATGGCTTGCCCAGTCCGGGTCCAGCTTTCCCCAAAGTCGGTCGAGCGATAGAGCGCGCCGCCCAGATTGAGCCAGAGCGCGCCCGCCCGGTTGGCATCGGCCAGGATCGGCGCAGGCGCCTCGCGGTTGTCGTTGCGCGCTGAGGAAAGGTCGGCCGGCAGGCCCTTGCCCGCGACGGCATGGAATTGCGCGCCGCCATCATTGCTGCGCACCACGCGATTGTTCGCGAAGTCGATCGCGTAGAAGCGACGGGCGTCCTGCTTGTCGGCCGTCACGCGCATGCGGCTCGGCAAGCCGGTGACGGGTTGCCATGTCGCGCCGCGATCACGGGTGATCCGGGGCTGGTCGGTCTCGACCAGGAAAGTGCCGCCATCGGCTGAGACGGTGATCGCGGCATTGCCCGTCTCTTCCGGCAGCGGACTACCGTCAGCATGTGGCGTACCCTGCGGCACGCGCAGCGGCGTCCATGTCGCGCCGCCATCCGCCGACCATGCCAGCGAGGTATCGGGCACCACCGGCGCATGCGTATTGCCACTGCGCACCATCACCAGCGGCACACGGCCGCCGAAGTCCAGCGTATTGGTGTTCGACAGGAACGGATTGACGTGCTGGCTGGCGGGCGAGACGGCAAAGTCGTCGTGCCGGAAGCCGCCGATATCGCCGAAGCCTGAAACCAGATGCGCGCCGCCTGTGGGGCTGACGAATGTGATGATCGCCGTCTGCTCGATCCCCTGAGTCCACGGCGCCCAGGCCATCGTGCCCGGCTTCTGCAATTCGTCGGTGGCATAGACCGTCGCGCCCGTCACATAGGCGGCGTGGTTGGCGTCGAACGGATCGATCGCAAGGCCCGCAATCCAGTGCCCGAAGTTCGCCTTGGCGCCGAAATCGAGGAACGGCGTTGCCGACACATCACGGGTCGAGCGCTTCCACAATTCGTCCCAATGCGCGCCCCCATCATGGCTGAGCCAGACGGTGTCGACCGGCTTGCCCCGGTCCACCGTGCTGACGGCGATGGTCTGCGGGTCGGACGCGGCCACCGCAACGCCCATGTAGCCACCAACGGGCGCGTCCGGGCCCTTGATCGGCGTCACGTCGCGCCAAGACCCGAGCGCCGGATCGAAGCGCCAGACCGCGCCGCGCGTGATGCCGTTGGGGCCGATCCCGTCGCAATAGGTGATCGTCAGTAGTCCGTCGCGCCCGATCACCGCCTTTACCGGCAGCAGATCACTCGCCGGGCCGCCCGCAACAGCGCGCCACGTCCTGCCGCCATCGTCCGACCGGAACAGGTGGCGCTCGCCCAGATCGGCGCTGCCCACGAAGACGCGGCCGCGCACTTTGGCATCGAACACCACGAACGAAAGTCCGCCGTGCGTCTCGCGCCGATTGGTCGGCAGCCCCAGCACCGCGAGCGGGAAGGCATCCAGCTTGCGCCAGTTCGCGCCCGCGTCGTCGCTGGCCCAGAGCCCCTGATGACGTGAGCCGAACAGCAGGCGATCGTGCGCGAACGGATCGATGGCGAGCCGTTCGCCCAGCCCGCGCCCGTTCTCGTTGCCGCCCATCGCGAAAGGCACGCGCGTCTCGCGCCAGGTCTTGCCATAGTCGGCCGAGCGGAAGATCGCAGCCGGCGCGGACCAGTTCATGCCCGCGGCAAGATAGACCGTTCCGGCATCGACAGGATCGGCGGCGATGCTCTCGATTCCCATGAAGCTGCCTTCGGCAACGCCGTCCTGAAGCGGAATCCACGTCCCGGCGCGCCCATCCCAGCGATAGGCGCCACCCATGTCGCTGCGCAGCCATGCAAGGCCCCGCTCCACCGGGCTGAACACCAGGCCGGGGGTAAAACCGCCGCCGCCCACGCGCACGCTGCGCCAGTCGTAAGGAACAGCGTTGGAGGACGCCGACGAGAGATGGGTGCCGGCGTCCCTTGCAACGACCGGTCCGCACGCTGCCGCTACCGCGCCAACCGCTGCGATTGCGAAAGAAATCGATCGCGCGCTCATTGCCCTACGGATGCCCACGCCCCCATTCATCCTCTCGCTTCAAGAAGCCGACGCGCTCGTTGACGCGCCGTAACATCCATCAGCTCATATCGATAACGCTAACATAACAGAAGAAAAATGACGGTCACGCAAATAGTTCGGCGGCTATTACGGGGGCAGGCCACGACAAGATAAGGAATTTAGATGGCTGTCAGGCCATGCTGAACCAAGTTAATACCCGTAGCTGAACGGACGCTTCCGCTGCGTTCAGCCCCAGCTGGGCACTGGCGGGCGCATCGCCGGCCGGCGCCTTGGTGCGGCATCGGACTGGCGACGTACCAGCTTGTAATCCACCTCGATCCGCAAGTCGCCGATCTGCTCCTTGCGGTCGTTGCGCAGCAATGTCACCAGCAGTTCCACCGCGCGGCGGCTCATCTCCATGATCGGCTGCTGGATCGTGGTAAGCTCTGGCCAAATCGTCGTCGCCAGTGCCACGTCGTCGAAACCGCAGACGGTAAGATCGCCCGGCACGTCCAGACCGCGCCGATGTGCGATCGCCACCGTCGCCGCCGCCATATCGTCGTTGCTGGCAAAGATCGCCGAAGGCTGATCCTCCAGCGAAAGCAGCTCCTCGGCTGCATCCAGCCCGGATCGGTACGTAAAATAACCCTGGGCCACCAGAGCCTCGTCAAAAGGTATCGACGCTTCGGCCAGCGCCTCGCGATAGCCTTCCAGCCGCGCGCCGCTGGCGGAAAGTTCGGGATGGCCGACGATGAAGCCGATCCTGCGGTGACCCAGTTCGATCAGGTGCGCGGTCATCTCGCGCGCCGCGCTGCGATCGTCGATCATGATAGTGGCGATGCCTTCATGCGGAACCGCCGTCGTCACAGCCACGGTGGGCGTGTCCGTCTGGCGCAGGACCAGGAGCACCTCGTTCGCCTCGTTCAGCGGCGGCGGCAGGATCACGCCGTGAATGCCGCCGGCCACCATGCGCTTCGCGGCGAGACCCAGGTCCTCCCCGTCCTCCACTTTCTGGACGATGATCTGCACATCCGAGCGCCCCGCCTCCTCCAGACTGCCCACGACAAAGGCGCTCAGGAAGGCCTCCGATGGGTTCGAATAGAGCAGGCCCAGCCGCAGTTGCGACGCACCGGCCAGACTGCGCGCGGCCCGGTTCGGCGCATAGTTGAGCTTCGCAATCGCGGCATTCACGGCATCGCGCGTGGACTGCCGAACTTTTTGCTCGGAGTTGATCACCCGCGAGACGGTCATCATCGACACCCCGGCAAGCGCGGCAACGTCGACGATCGTCGGCGCCTTGGCCGGACGGGGCTTAGAGCTGCGGCGTTTGCGCTCACTTTCGGACATGGTCACCGTCTAGCACGTCTGCTGCCGGTGGAAAGCGGATGCTTGATCGAGGCCGAAAAATCGCATTCGCCGCTTGATGGTAGCGCAATCATCATCAACGGCTCCGGAGCCGATTTCCAGTTTCCTGCACTGCGACGCCAGCGCGCTGCTCTCCCGATTCTCCGAATACAGCTTCGGAAACGATCCCGAAAGCGAACCAGAGACAACGTGCAAACCATTGCTATAGCGTAAATGGTAACGCTCCCAATTTTGTTGCCCGCGTTTCAAATCTATTCTATCGAATCACATCGAAGATCGCTTGGGGCGACGAGTCTGCAGGAGGGGGCACATTCTCCACTGCAGAGTTCAGGAGGGGAATTATGCGTAAATTGAGCTTTCGCACGCACGCCAGCGTCATTTGCCTTGGCCTTTCGACCGCCGGCATCGTGCCTTGCGCCATGGCGCAGGATGGCACCGCCCAGGAAACGCCGGTCGCCGATACGGACGCCATCGTCGTCACCGGGCGCCGTGCAGCGCTTCAGTCCGCGGATGACCGCAAGAAGAACGCCATATCGATCGTCGACTCGGTGGTCGCTGACGATGCGGGCAAATTGCCCGACAACTCCATTACCGAAGTCCTTCAGCGCGTTCCGGGCGTCACCATCGTCCGCTTCCAGTCGCTGAACGATCCCGATCACTATTCCGCCGAGGGTTCGGGCATCCAGATCCGCGGCCTCTCCGGCGTCGCCTCGCGCCTCAACGGTCGCGACATCTTCAGCGCCAATGGCGGGCGTTCGCTGCAGTTTAGCGACGTCACGCCCGAACTGATGCAGGCTGTCGACGTCTACAAGTCGTCCACGGCCGACCAGATCGAAGGCGGCACCGGCGGTTCGGTCGATCTGCGCACCAAACTGCCCTTCGACTACGGCTACGGCCTGCACTTTGCCGGCACGGCCGACGTCAGCATGGGCGATCTGTCGCAGAAGACGGACTACTCCGCTTCGGGCCTGGTTGCCGGCAAGTTCGACACCGGCATCGGCGATCTCGGCTTCGTGTTCGACTACGCGCACAGCCAGTTGTCCACGAAATCGCAGTTCGTCCGCATGGAAGAGTTCTATCGGACGAACATCCAGGGCAATGACTACTTCATCCCCGGCGGCTACACCTACGGCGAGGAAAACTACCAGCGCAAGCGTGACGGCATCTACGGCGCGGTCCAGTGGGCGCCGACTCCCGAACTGACGCTGACCGGCATCTACTTCCAGTCCAAGTACAGCAACACGGACTCCGAATACGGCTCGTTCGTCACCTCGCAGAACCTTGCCGTCGATCCTTCGCAGAGCGTGTTCGACGACAACGGCGGGCTGATTTCGTCACCCGCGGTGTTCCAGCGTGACGCCGCAACGGGCCTGGCTACCGGCGCCGCGATTTCAAGCGGCGGCACTTCCGCTTACTGGGAGGGCAAGAACAAGACCGAGGACATCTCGGGATCGCTGACCTGGGCCCCCACGAGCCTGCCGATCGTCGTGCAGGCTTCCTACCAGCACACCAAGTCCACCGCGACGGTCGATCGCATTTCGGTGTTCCGCACCGTCGACTTCCCCACCAGTTACGGGCTGGACCTGAGCGGCAGCCTGCCGCAGATTTCCGTACCGGCGGGCACTCAGGCCGCGTTGCTCGACCCTGCCAACTATGCCTGGCAGGCGGTCATGCCGCATAACAATGACAACTCCGGCAAGATGGACACCGCCCAGGGCGACCTGACATGGGACGTCGGCGAAGGCTTCTTCAAGTCGGTGAAAGTCGGTGGTCGGTGGTCGAAGCGCACCGAGCGTGACCTGGACAACGGCTACGCCTGGTCCGCGCTGGGCCAAGGCTGGAACGGATCTCCCGTGGTTTCCTTTGCGGATGGCCGTGCGGGCGACTACGAAACCCACGTTTTCAAGAATTTCTTCCGTGGAGACGTTCAGCTACCCGGAACCCAGTATTTCCCCGCCCAGGATTTCATCCGCAACACCAGCGTCCAGGGCTTCTTCGACCTGTACGGCGGCGCGCCGGGACGCACGCCGGGCTTCATTCTGCCCAACGATCAGACCGACTTCAGCACCAAGACGCTGGCTGGCTACGCGATGGTCAATTTCGGCACCAATTGGGGAGAATCCGAGCTGTCGGGTAACGCCGGTGTGCGCGTCGTAAACGTCAAGAATGACAGCACGGGCTATTTCCAGCAGACTTCCACGCAATTTTCGCGCAACGGGGCGATCTTTACGCTCGCCAATGCCGCCGAAATTCGCGACGACGGGGCGGAATATACCCGCGTCCTGCCCGCGGTTAACCTGACTTATGCCCCGGCCGACGCCATCAAGATCCGTGCAGCGTACAACATCACGATGGACAACGCCTCGTTCTACGACTTGCGCGCATCGGGAACCTTGGGCGTGAACACCCTGTCCGGCTCCGGCAACGGAGCACCCGACACTTTCGCGAACTATACGACGACCAGTGGCGATCCGACCCTCAAGCCCACCATGTCGAACAATTTCGACCTCTCGCTGGAGTGGTATCCCAAGGCCGGCACGACGCTGCACGTCGCCGGCTTCTACAAGCGAATCAAGGACCTTGTCGTATTCGGCGCCGCCCAGCGCCAAGTCACGGTGCAATTCGCCGATGGCACTTCGGAACAGGCCCTCGCCACCACCAACGACGCGCACACCTCCGATGAGACGGCCACGGTCAAGGGCATCGAACTTGGCGGCCGAACGTTCCTCGATCAGCTTCCCGGCTGGCTCGCCGGGATCGGCGTGGAGGCGAACTACACCTTCATCGACAGCAAGAATCCGGGCGACCTCTACTTCGATATCGACGGCGTCCAGCGTAACAACGTTCCGTTGAAGGGGCTTTCGAAGCACAATCTCAACGCCGCCTTCCTCTACGAAAAGGATCCGTTCTCGCTGCGCATCGCCTATAGCTGGCGTTCGAAATATCTGCAGTCGACCACGGCAAGCGGCACGAACAATACTTATACTTATGTGGACGCATCCGGCACATCCAAAAGCGTGGCGACCAACCTTCCGGTTTATGGCGCCAGCTACGGGACGTTGGACGCGGGCCTGACATTGCGCGTCAACGAGCACTTCAACGTCCAGCTCCAGGCGCAGAACATCCTGAATGCAACCCAGAAGACGCTCATGGGCGGAAACCCCGGAGGCGAACTTTACGGGCGCAGCTGGTTCCAGAGCGATCGTCGCTACCGAATGGGTATCAACGTCACGTTCTGATAAGTACAAGTCGGGCGGACCAGGCGGTCCGCCCGATCTGCGTTGGGGAGATTGGCGCGATGCGTGCCGAGGCGAAGCAGGTTCTCATAGTCGGAGGCGGCACGGCCGGTTGGCTGACCGCCGGCTACCTTGCCAGGACACTGGGTGCAGACCTGCCCGGCGGCGCCCGCATCACACTCGTCGAATCTCCGGAAATCGGCATCATCGGCGTGGGGGAAGGCACCTTCCCCACCATCCGGCGTACCCTGGCGCGGATCGGCGTCCCCGAAAAGGAACTGCTCCGCCGCTGCGAAGCGACATTCAAGCAAGGCGTGAAATTCGTCGACTGGCTGCACCCGGCGGGACAAGGCGCTCAGGCCAATTACCTCCACGGATTTCAGGAAGCGGACGACCGCAAGGGCGGGCCGGAGTATCTCCCCTACTGGCTGCTGGGCGAGGCCGGCGAAACGCCTTGGGACGAGGCCAGCACCCCCCAGAAGCGCACGGTGGACGCCCTGCGCGGGCCTAAACTGGCGTCTCATCCCGAATATGCCGGCGTAATGAACTACGCATTCCATTTCGATGCCGGCGCTCTGGCAGAGCTACTGCGCGATCAAAGTGTCGCCAATGGCGTGCGGCACATATCCGACACCGTGGTGGACGTTTTCTGCACCGAGGAAGGCGCCATCTCCGGCGTCGTCACGCAGAACCACGGCGTACAGGAGGCTGACCTCTACATCGATTGCACCGGCTTTCGCGCGGAACTGATCGGCAAGGCGCTGGGCCAGAAGTGGAAAAGCTGCACGGACGTGCTGTTCTGCGACAGCGCGATCGCCGCACAAGTCCCTTATGACGCGCCGGACACGCCGATCCAGTCCGCGACGCTGTCCACCGCCCGCGATGCGGGCTGGATCTGGGATATCGGCCTCCAGACGCGCCGCGGCACCGGATACGTCTATTCCTCCGCCCATTGCGAGCCCGAGGAAGCGGAGCGCACCTTGCGCAGCTATCTCGGTGCACAAGGCGAGGCGGTCACGACACGCCGCTTGCGGTTCGACGCCGGCTACCGCGAAGTGAACTGGCACAAGAACTGCGTGGCCGTGGGTCTCTCCAGCGGCTTCTTCGAACCGCTGGAAGCTACCGGGATCGTCTTCTCGGAAATTGCCGCCGGCGCCATTGCCAATCTCTTCCCCTGGGCCGGCGACTATGAGACCTCCGCCCGTCAGTTCAACGCCATCATGCTGCAGCGGTACGAGCGCGCGCGGGACTTTCTGAAACTGCACTACAGCCTGACGAGGCGCGTCGATTCCGATTTCTGGATCGACAACGTGCGCCAGGAAACCATTCCGGACAGCCTTCTCGAACTGCTGGACAGGTGGCGCCATCGTCCTCCCAACGAGAAGGACTTCAATCCCAACATAGACGTGTTTCCGGCCACCAGCTGGCAATGCGTGTTGTACGGCATGGGCTGGAAAACGGACTTGTCGGCCCAGGCCGGGGTCATGCGTCTTCGCGCCGAGGCGCGGGAGGCGTTCGAGCAGGTGCGGCGGCAGAGCGGCTTCGCCGTGGAGAACCTGCCGGATAACCGCGCGCTTCTGCGCCGGATGCTCGCGGAGCCGGCGGGATCGACGGTGCAGGCCTTTGCCGGCGCGGCGGGATAGGTCTGCATCCCCACATTGACCGGCGAAGGCCCATGCGGCGCCGCTGCGCCTGAAATTGTTTGCGCTACCATTCCGTTCGATAGCGGATCGGGATCTGCTGGAAGAGGATTTATGAAAGCCACTACCCTGTCACTCTCCGCTCTCGCCTGTGTTCTGGCAAGTCCGGCGCATGCCGAGGGGAACGGCCCCCAGCGCTCGGTTCGGATCGATGCCGCCGCAGACGCGGGGCCGGTCGACCGCTTTTTCGATCTCTCGGTCGGTTCCGACTACCCCGGCACGCTGAAGCGTCCCGACAGCCAGGCACAGCTGCAAGTGGTGTCGAAGGAACTCGGCTTTCGTTACATCCGCTTCCACGACATCTTCCATGATGTGCTGGGCACCGTGCGCAAGGTGGACGGGCGGATCGTCTATGACTGGACCGAGATCGACGCGCTTTACGATGCGCTGCTGGCGAAGAACATCCGGCCATTCGTCGAACTGGGATGGACCCCGGCAGCGATGCGCACCTCGGACCTTCAGCTGTTCTACTGGAAGGGCAATACCTCGCACCCCGACCCGGCGATGTGGCGCGATCTGATCCGGACGTTCGTGACTCACATGCGCGAACGATACGGCGCTGACGAAGTGCGCAGCTGGTACTTCGAGCTGTGGAACGAGCCGAACCTGGACGGTTTCTGGGAAGGCGCCGACCAGCGCGCCTATCTTGACCTCTATCGCGATACCGCCAGAACCATCAAGGCGATCGACCCCCGGCTTCGGGTGGGCGGCCCTGCCACCGCAGGGGCGGCCTGGGTGCCCGAGTTCCTCGACTACGCCCGGCAGAACCAGCTTCCCGTCGATTTCGTGACGACCCACAGCTACGGCGTCGAAGGCGGGTTTCTGGACGAGCAGGGCAAGCAGGATACCAAACTTTCGCCCTCACCCGATGCCGTCATCGGCGATGTACGCCGTGTGCGTGCGCAGATCGAAGCCTCCGCCTTCCCCGGCATTCCGCTCTATTTCACCGAGTGGAGCACCAGCTACACCCCGCGCGACTTCGTGCATGACAGCTATATCAGCGCGCCCTACATTCTCACCAAGCTCAAGAAATCGGCCGGCCTGGCCCAAGGCATGAGCTACTGGACCTACACCGATTTGTTCGAGGAACCCGGCCCGCCGCCCACCCCGTTCCACGGCGGCTTCGGGCTGATGAACCGAGAAGGCATCCGCAAGCCGGCCTGGTTCGCCTACAAGTACCTCCATGCCCTGCGCGGCCGCTCGATTCCGGTGGCCGACGAATATGCACTGGCATCGCGCAGCGGCAGGACCATTGCCGCCGTGGTGTGGGATTGGCATCAGCCGGTCCAGGCACTCAGCAACAAGCCATTCTACACCCGCCTGCAACCATCGCAGCCCAGCGAACCGGTGGAATTCCGCGTCGACCATCTCGCGCCCGGCAGATACCGGATCGTCACCCGCCGCACCGGCTACCGTCACAACGATCCGCTCTCGCGCTACATCGACATGGGCATGCCCGGCTCCATCGACGCCGCCCAGATCGCGCTGTTCCAGAAGGACACCGCCGATCTTCCGGAAACGGACAAAACCATCTCGGTCGGCCGTGACGGCACAGCGCGGATTGCCCTGCCCATGCAGACCAACGACGTCGTGCTGGTCACGATCAACCCCGCCTGAATCGCCATTTTCCGCGGCAGACCTCATTTCGCAACGACCAGGGAATTCTCGTGAGCTTCACGCGACGCACCATTTTCAAGGGCGCCCTCGCCGGCGCCGCGCTTCCCGCATTGCCGCACGCGCTTGCCGCCGGGGAAACCGCCCATGCCGCCCAGACTCCTCCGACATGGGGATCGGGAGCCGAAGGCCAGCGCAAGGCCGACCTCGGCAATGGAACCTATCGCAATCCGATCCTTTCGGGCGACCATCCCGATCCCACGATCCTGAAGGATGGGGACGTCTATTACATGACGTTCTCTTCCTTCGACTACTACCCCGGCCTGGTGATCTGGGAATCGCGCGACCTGGTGAACTGGTCGCCGATCGGCCCGGCGCTGGGCAACAACCTGGGCAGTGTCTGGGCGGTCGATCTGATCAGGCACAAGGGCCGTTACTTCATCTACCTGCCCGCCGCACCGGACGGCAAACCCTGGTCGATCTACGTGATCTGGACGGATGACATTCGCGGGCCCTGGAGCGAACCCATCGATCTCGACATTCCCGGCTGCATCGATCCCGGGCACGTCGTGGGCGAGGACGGCAGGCGCTACCTTTTCACCAACGGCATTCGCAAGGTGCGCCTCACCGACGATGGCCTGGCCACTGACGGCCCGCTCGAGAAAGCCTACGATCCCTGGCGCTATCCCGATGACTGGATCGTCGAGAACTTCGCGCCCGAAGGCCCCAAGCTCATGCGGCACAACGGCTGGTTCTACTTGGTCACCGCCATTGGCGGCACGGCCGGTCCGGTAACCGGACACATGGTCATCGTGGCACGGTCGCGGTCCGTCCATGGACCCTGGGAGCATTGCCCGCACAATCCGATCGTGCGCACGCAGAGCACGGCGGAGCCCTGGTGGTCGCGCGGCCATGCCACTCTGGTCGAAGGCCCGGCGGGCGACTGGTGGATGGTCTACCACGGCTACGAAAACGGCATGCGGACTCTCGGCCGGCAAACCCTGCTGGAGCCGATAGAATGGACGCCTGATGGCTGGTTCAGAGCAAAGGGCGGCGACCTGTCGCAGCCGCTGGCCAAGCCAGCCGGCGGAAAGCTGTCGCCTTCCACGCCCGCGCTCTCGGACGATTTCTCGCAGGACCGCATGGGCCGGCAATGGACGTTCTTCGCGCCGACCGGCAACGAAACCCGCGCCGCCTATCGGGAAGGCGGCATGGTAATCACCGCCAGCGGCACGTCGCCCGATGACTCGCCGCCGCTGACCTGCATTGCCGGCGACCGTCGCTATCAGGCCGAAGTGACACTGGACCTGCTGGGGGAGGAGGCCGAGGCGGGCCTTTTGCTATTCTACAACCACAAGGCCTATGCCGGCCTGGGCTTCACATCCAAGGTATTGAAGCTCTTCGAATATTCCCAGGAACTGACCTGGGCCGGGATCGCCCAGAACGCGCAGAGCATCCGTTTGCGGGTGACCAGCGACGAGAACGTGGTCACCTGGCACTATTCGCACGACGAAGGCCGCACCTGGAAGCGCCACGACACGCGCATGGAAGTCTCCGGCCTCCATCACAACACCTTCGGCGGCTTCCTCAGCCTGCGCTTGGGGATCTACGTGGCGGGCAAAGGCTCCGCCCGGCTGCGCGACTTCCGCTACCGCGCCAACAACGCGGTGGCATGACGGCAATCCATGGTGGCTGGGCCCTGTTCCTGATTTGCGCTTGATCGGCTGACGCGAGACGGCCGCGTCGCAGCTGTTGCGGAAATGCGATGCGCCGATCCCGCGCCCGCGTTCCGGGCCTCACGTCAGTCGAGCATCGTTTTCCGCGAAGAACTGCTTGCGTTCGAGCCGCGAGACCGAATCGCGGGCCACGGGCGCCTTGGCGCCGTTGAGCAGAGTGACGGTGCGATTGCGGCCGTCGGCCTCGACAGAGGCGATGGCGCCGCGGGCCATCCACCAGCTGCGATGGACCTGCTCGCCAGGGCAATCGTCCATCTCGCTGATGGCATCGCGAAGCCGCATGAAGACCAGCTCCGAGCCGCGGACGCCATGGACGCGGACGTAGTGGTCCTCGCTTTGCAAGGCGATGACGGGGCCATGGAAGCCGGGCGAAAGACGGCGGAGAAGGCGCGGCTCGGCCTTTTCATCGGGCGTCGAAATGTTCCCAGGTACCGCCCGAGCGACGGGCGCCGCCTCGGGAGCCAGGGCGACCGGCCGATCCTTCCGCGCGAGGGCCGCCGCCAGGTGCAGGTCCACGGCGCGCGCCCAGATGGCAACCCCCAGAACGCCGATCGCGCTCAGCATCGCGAAAGGCAGAATGCCGCCGAACCCGTCCAGCCCATGGAAAAAGGCCCCGGCGCTCCAGGACCACAGCATGGCGAGCGGGAAGCTGGACAGGAACACGCCCGAATAGACCAGCATCCTCTTCGGCAGCGCGGTGGCATCGGCGATGCTGGTCCAGAGCAGGATCGAGGGGCGTACCAGCACGTAGGCGCCCATGAGGTGCATCCACCAGCGCCAGACCCGACCCATGAAGTCGTCCTCCAAATACGTCCCGAAGGGGCCGAGGAAACCGATTATCGCCGCGACGATCGCCATGGCCCAGAATTCGATCAGGATTCGCCGCAACCAGTTCACGCCAACTCTCCCTGCCTGCGACGCGCCAATTGGAAAACCGCCGTGTTTCTGCCGGCTTGGCGTCGTATCCCCCTGCGTAACGTAAAACCGATTGTCCGCCAATCGCCGCCTGTCACCTGAGCCTCGACAACGCCGCCGGCAAGTGGCTCGCGGCATCGCAGCACAGGATACTATCATGGTCACCGAACACTATCGCCCCCTTGTCCTTGCCGGAGCGCTTGCCGTCCTGGCGCATGTCGTCGCCTTCGCCGTGGCGCTTGCCTGAACAGCCACGATGATCGGCACATTCTTCACCGGCGAGCAGGCCCTGGCGGTCTGGCTCTGGGCGTTCGTGGCGACCGGCGTGATCGCCGGGATCGTCAGCGGCTTCTTCAAGGCCCGGAAAATCCAGCCGCGCGGCTTCAAGTGGAAGATCCTGCGCAACGAGGCCATCGTGGCGGTGATCACGCTTGCAATCTCGGGCAAGATCATCGGCTCGGCCTCGGCCTGGCTCAAGACGCACGGCTGGATCACGTTCCAGAGCGGAGCAGCGCCCTGGTGGATGATCGCGCTGGAATTCGGCGCCTACTTCTTCCTGTTCGACACTTACTTCTACTGGCTCCACCGCTGGATGCACAAGGAGCCGGTCTATAGCTGGGTCCACAAGCTCCACCACAAGTCAACATCGCCGAACCTGCTGACCACCCTGTCGGTCAATCCGCTGGAATCGATGATCAACGGCGGCTTCGTCCCGCTGTTCCTGGCCGTCTTCACGGTCCACCCGGCCACGATGGCGCTGATCCTGCCGACCAATATCATCATGGGCCTCTACGTCCATTCGGGCTACGAATTCCTGCCGCGCTGGTGGAACCGCACATGGGCCACGAAGTGGTTCATCACGGCCACCTTCCATGACCAGCACCACCGCTACTTCACGGGCAACTTCGGCGGCTACACCACGATCTGGGACCGCCTCTGCGGCACCATGCGCAAGAAGTACGAAGCCGATTTCGATGCGGTAAAGGCCCGCTCCGCTCGGCGCACGGCCGCCCCCGCACTCGCGGAGCTGAGCGCCGAGCGCGCAGAAGCCTGACCGACCCAGGACCACGCAAAAAGACACAACGATCGGCCGGAAAACGGCCACGAAGACGGGAGAGTGACAGATGAACGTTCGGGCAAGAACGAGCGCCATGGTCCTGGCGGCGGCGCTGGCGGCTACCCCGCTGCTGGCCGCACCGGCCGACACCGTCCGCGCCCGCGTGGACAACTACCGGGAACTCGGCGCCGCCTTCAAGGGTGTCAACGACGGCCTGCGCGGCAGCGAAGTGCAGACCGTGCTGATCGCGCAGTCCGTTCGGCAGATCCGCAACGCCTCGCGGGGGCAATACGAGTGGTTTCCGGCAGGATCCGGCCCGCAGTCCGGCGCCAAGACCCGCGCGAAGGCCGAGATCTGGTCCCAGCCCGCGAAGTTCAAGGGCGCGCAGGACGCTTTCGCGAAAGCCGCCGACGATCTGCAACGCGCCGTGACCGCCAAGGATGTGGCCGCAATCCGCCTCAGCGCGCAGAAGCTCGGCGGGACCTGCAAGGCCTGCCATGACGCCTTCCGCGCGCCCGAGCACTGAGATGCGGCTGGACACCGGCATGACCCGGGACGCTTCCCTGGCCGCTCTTGCAGCGCTGGCGGGACTGGGCGCGGCATCGCTGCCCGCTTCGGCCCAGCCCGCGGATCTCCCGATCGCCGCAGCGGACGGATCCCCCTTTCCCCCGGGCGTGCGCGTCCGCAAGCTCGGGAACGCCAGCGTCTATACCGATGCGAAAGGCAAAGTGCTTTACGGCCTGGACATGCGCACGCTCCTGCGCTGGGCGCCTGATCCGGCCCGGTTCTGCGATGCGGATTGCGCGCAAAGCTGGACGGCACTGGCTGCCCCCGCGGGCTCCGCCGCGAATATCCGCTATCCCGCCGGCTTCGAGAAGACCGCCGATGACCGCTTCATGGACCCGCGCAAGGCCCCGGACTGGACCGTGATCGATGGGGCGCAGGGCAAGCAATGGGTCTACAAGGGCTGGCACCTCGTGTTCACGCGCGCCGACGCGAAGGCGCGCCCCGCCGACGGGGATGGCGCCGCCGGGAACGACGCCGACGCCGACGACAGACGCTGGAACACGCTGAAATACGTGCCGCCGCCGCCGAAACCGGCCGCTCCCGGCGTCGTCACCACGGCCTTCGTCGACGGCGCCTATGCCTTTGCCGACCGGGAGGGCCGCGTGCTGTTCACGGGCAAGTGCGAGAGGGAATGCGCCTGGCGGCCGCTTCCGGCGCCCATGGCGAGCAGCGGCCTAGGCGAATGGAAAGTCAGTCTCGCCGGTGACGCGCCCGAATGGACCTTCAAGGGCAAGCGCGTCTTCGTCGGCGCCGCCGGCGATTCGGGCACTGTCCCGTCCGGAGGCCAGATACTGCGACCCTGACAACGACGACAAACGGGGAGAGGCAAATTGGACAGAGGAAAAACAGGGCTGGGCCTGATGTGCGGCGGGGCTGCCATTGGCGTGGCAGCGCTCATGGCGCTGACCGGCTCACTCTCTATGGAGGCCCCGGCGCGCGCCGAGGCGCCGCCGCGCACGCTGCCCGCCCCGCCGCCGGGCGGGGTCATGGGCTTCGTGGTCCAGGACTTCGTGCCGCCGGTGATCCAGGGCATGGACGCCTGCCCCAAGGGCACCAGCCCCAAGGTTCGCGACATCTATCTGGCCTCGCTTCCCGCCGACGAACGGGCGCGGCTGGAGCGCAAGGAAAACGAACCCGAACTCACCAAACGCTGGCAGGCTACCGTGTTCGGCGCAGACGGCACCAACATCTGTTCGCAGCCCGACAAGTTCGACAGGCCGCTGCTCACGACCGTGCAAAGCGCTCATGCGGGCGGGCTGGATCTGGACGTGGATGCGCCCGGCGAAAGCTGCTCGCACGAAGAGTTCACCGCACCCGACGGGCGCACCGGGATCGACAACCAGGAATACCGCGTGATGGGCTGCACGCTCGAATGGCGCGGCAAGGACGGGATCGGCGGCGACCTCCTCACCGGCATGCGGCAGTTCCACGCCTCGGGCGAGTGGACGCAGGTCATCCTCCTGCGCGGCGTCGACAGCCTGGAAAACGACGACGATGTGGAAGTGATCTACGCCAACACGCCCGATCGTCCGCAACTGGACAGTCACGGCAACTTTCTGCCCGGCTACAGCTTCACGATCTCCGACAAGCCGCCGCGCCATCGCAATGCCCTGCACGGCCACATCGTGGGCGGCGTGCTGGTCACCGATGCGCAGGACATCAAGCTGGCGCAGACCTGGGGCCAGGGCGGCGCCCGCGACATCCGGGGTGCGCGGACCGCCTACGATTTCCGGCATGGCAAGCTCAGGCTCGCCTTCCAGCCGGACGGATCGCTGCGCGGCCTTGTCGGTGGCTACCGGCCGGTGTTCGACGTGATCCAGAGCCCCGCGATCGGCGGTGCCGGTGCGGCTCTGGCTGCCGGCATCGACTGCGCGGGCACCCTGGCGACCTTGCGCAAATATGCCGATGGCATTCGCGATCCGAAAACCGGCACATGCTCCGGCGTATCCAGCGCCATGAACCTCTACGCCGTCCCCGCCTTCATCAACGACGTGCCGGCTCCATCTGCCAGGATCGCGCCCGCCGGGACCGCACATGCCGGGAACAAGACCCTATGAGCCCGTTTCGCACCGTGCCACTCGGCATCGCGGCGGTCACGCTTGCCGCCACGCTCTGGCTGGCAGGCACCGCATCGACTTCCGCGCCCGTCCATGCGGAGGCCAATGGCTCTCCGGCGCTGCTCACGGATCCCCAGGTCGTCGGAATGCGGCGCCTGACCGAGGCGCAATACCGCAACAGCATTGCCGACATCTTCGGCAGCGACATCCGCGTGGCGGGCCGGTTCGAGCCGATCGTGCGCCCCGCGCACCAGCTCATCGCCTCGGGCGCCCGCAGCTCCGCCATTACGCCTTCCGGGCTGGAGCAGTTCGACGCCATGGCCCGTGAGATCGCCCGGCAGGTCTTCGACGAGGAGCACCGCGCGCAGTTCACCGCCTGTGCCCCGGCCGATCCCGCGGGCGCCGATGCGTCATGCGCGGGCCGCACCTTGGCGCCGCTCGGCCGCCTGCTGTTCCGCCGCCCCCTCAGCGAACAGGAACTGGCGCTTTACGTCCGCATCGCCGGGGAAGGTGCCGGCCCCACCAGGTCCTTCGCGAAAGGGCTGGAACTGGCGCTGGGCGCGATGCTCGTCTCGCCCTTGTTCCTCTACGTGGTGGAGACGGCCCAGCCCGATCCCGAGCGCCCCGGCGTGATGCGTCTGGACGACAATTCTCGTGCCGCCCGGCTCAGTTTCATGCTGTGGAATTCGGCGCCGAATGCCGCCCTGCTCGATGCGGCGGCCGCGGGCAGGCTGACCGATCAGCCGCAGCTTGCCGCCACCGTCCGCCGGATGGTCGCCTCGCCCCGCTTCGAGCAGGGTTTGCGGGCCTTCTTCGCGGACATGCTGCTGTTCGAGAAGTTCGACGAGCTGGCCAAGGACCCGGTGATCTATCCCTATTTCAACCAGGACGTGCTCCAGGCCCTGCCCGAGCAGATGCTGCGCACGATCACCACGCAATTGCTGGACGGCGACGGCGATTACCGGGAGCTGTTCACCACCCGCAAGACCTGGATGAACCGGGCGCTGGGCGCGCTCTACCGGGTGCCGGTCAGCCAGTCTCAAGGCTGGGTGCCTTACGAATTCACGGCCGAATCCGATCGTTCGGGACTGCTGGGCCTCGCCGGGTTCCTGGCGATGTATTCCCATTCCGGACGCAGCTCTCCGACATTGCGTGGCCGGGCGATCCGCGAACTCCTGCTCTGCCAGCCGGTGCCCAATCCCCCCGGAAACGTGAACTTCACCGCCGTGCAGGACACGGGCAACAAGGCGATGCCCACGGCCCGCATCCGCCTGGATGCCCATACCACCGATCCGGTCTGCGCCGGGTGCCACAAGATCACCGACCCCATCGGCCTCCCGCTGGAACGCTTCGACGGGATCGGCGGCTTCCGCACGTTCGAGAACGAGGCCGCGATCGACGTCTCGGGCGAAATGGACGACACCCGCTTCACCGGCGGCGACGGGCTGGGCAAGGCCATTGCCGCCAGCAAGGACGCCACGCTCTGCGTCACGTCCCGCGCACTCGAATATGCGACCGGGCGCCCCAGCGAGGACGGCGAACTGATCGAACGGCTCGAAGGCGGCTTTGCGGCCCAGGGCTACCGGTTGCGCCAGTTGATCGAGACGATCGCGAGCCTGCCGCAGACTTACGAAGTTCCCACCGAAAGCATCAAGGCCGGCACCACCCTGGTGGCGACGCGGCGCTAGAGAGGAAACCATCCATGGCATTCGACATCTCGCGGCGCCTGGCGCTGAAAGGCATGATGAACGGCGCCGCCATCACGGTGGGCGTACCGCTGCTGGACATCTTCCTGGACGGTAACGGCGTGGCGATGGCTGCGACCGGCGCTCCCGTGCCGGTCCGGTTCGGCACCTGGTTCTGGGGGCTGGGCGTCAACCCCAGCCGCTGGTTCCCGGACAATCCCGGACCCGGCTACGACCTCAAGCCGGAACTGGAAGTGATCAAGGACCATGCCCACAAGATCAATATCCTGGGCAACTTCAACGTCATGCTCGACGGCGCCCCCAACCTGCCCCACACGTCCGGAGGCCCCGCGATCCGCACCGGCCGCGCCCTCACGGCCGAGGGCGGCCTGCCGGGCGAGAGCTTCGACGTCACCATCGGCGACCGCATCGGCACCCGCACCCGGTTCCGCAGTCTCGAAACATCTGCCTCCGGCGATCCCCGCAACTCGCTGAGCGGGCGCGGCGGCGGCAATCTCAATCCATCCGAAGGCTCTGCGGCCGGGCTGTACAAGCGCCTGTTCGGCACCGGCTTCAAGGATCCGAACAGCGCCGATTTCACCCCCGACCCCGAAGTCATGGCGCGGCGCAGCGTGCTCTCCGCCGTCACCGATCAGCGCAAGGCGCTGGAGGGCGCGGTGGGCGCGGCCGACCGGCAGAAGCTGGACCAGTACTTCACCTCGGTGCGCCAGCTCGAAAACCAGCTCGATGTCGAACTCACCCGGCCGCAGCCCCTCCAGGCCTGCCTGGTGCCGCAGCCTGTCGCCGACCGCGCGGTCAATGCCGAGATCGAGAACGTCGTCGCCAACCATGCGCTGATGACCGATCTCCTCGTCATGGCGCTGGCCTGCGACCAGACCCGGGTGTTCAACATGATGTTCAACAACGGCGCCTCCTCGCTCACGCGGATCGGCAGCACGATCACGCACCACCAGCTTACCCATGAGGAAGCGCTCGACAACCGGCTCGGCTACCAGCCCGAGGCGACCTACTTCCTCAACCGCATCTTCGAAGCCTGGACCTACTTCGTCGCCGCGCTCGACAAAGTGCAGGAGGGCGACCGGACCTTGCTCGACAATACGCTGGTCTTCGCCCACTCCGAGACCGAATTCGCCAAGTTCCACACGATCGACAACATTCCCATGATGACCGCCGGCAGCGCCGGAGGGCGGATCAAGACCGGCATCTATGTCGACGGGTTGGGCACGCCGATCAGCCGCGTGGGCCTGACGCTCCAGCAGGTCATGGGCGTACCCATCGACAAATGGGGCGCGAAGAGCATGGAGACCGGGAAGTCGATCGGGGAGCTGGTCGCATGAAGGCGCGTGCATGGCTGGCGGCACTGGCCGCGATCCCGCTGCTGCCCGTCCCGGCCGCGGCCGAGGGACAGGCTGCGCCCCGAGAGGCCCCCGCGCGCCTGGTCGGCACGGTGCTCAAGTCCGCCTCGATCGACCGGGAACTCGCCTTCTACCGGACGGCCTTCGGCATGACGCTGGCCATGACGCTCGATCACGGCCAGCGCCGCGAATACATGCTGCGGTTTTCCGCCGATCCGGGCGAGGCCGGGCTGATCCTTGTCCACGACAGCGCGCCCGGCGCCCCGGCAAGGCTCACGCATGGCGACGCCTTCGATCGCATCGTCCTGCGCGTCACCGACATGGACGGCCTGCTGGCCCGCCTCGACGCCGCCGGGATCGCCCATCCCCCGGCTCGCGAAGTCGCTCAGGGCTACCGCGTCCTGCAGCTTGAGGACCCCGAAGGCTATTCCCTCGAAGTGATCCAGAGCACGCGCGCCCTAGGAGCACCGCGATGAGCATTTCGCGCAGACAGATCCTCGCGCAGGCCTGCGGGCTCGGCATGGCGCTGGGCGGCAGCGCATTTGCGGGCCGCCTGAATGCCCAGGCGAATGACGCGGCCGCCAAGCCCGCCTGCTACGACCCGGCCACGCTGCCTTATATGCAGAAGAGCCGAAGGCGGGCGCTCGGCTATGTCGACGCCTCGACGAACCCCGCCCGGCGCTGCGGCCTCTGCGCGTTCTTCACCGGCACGTCGGCCGCCTGCGGGAATTGCCAGATGCTGTCCGGTGGCCCCGTGGCGGCCGGCGGCCTGTGCCAATCCTTCGCGCCGAAAGCCGCCAAGTGAGCGCGGCGGCCGGCATCCGGGTGTGGGACCTGCCCACCCGTCTCTTCCACTGGCTACTCGTGCTGCTGTTCGCGTTCTCCTGGTGGAGCGCGGAGAATCGCCACATGGACTGGCACTATCTCTCCGGGATCACCCTGCTCGGCCTCCTGGCGTTTCGGCTGCTGTGGGGGCTGTTCGGATCGAGCACCGCGCGGCTGGCCGCGCTGTTCGCTTCCCCGCGCGCCGTCGGAAGGTATCTCGGCGGGCAAGGCACGCCCCGGGCGGGGCATAACCCGCTCGGCGGTTACAGCGTGCTCGCCATGCTCGCCTTCCTGTCCCTGCAAGTGGGCACCGGCCTCTTCGCCACCGATGTCGACGGTCTGGACTCCGGGCCGCTGTCCTTCCTGGTGTCGTTCGATCAGGGCCGTCTCGCCGCCACGATCCATGCCTTCAGTTTCGACGCATTGCTGGTCCTGATCGGGCTCCATCTGGCGGCGATCGCCTTCTACGCCCTGTTCCGCCGGCGCAATCTGCTTGTCCCGATGCTGACCGGGCGCGATCGCGGCGCTGGAGCGGAAATCGTTCCCATGAAACCGGCCCGGTTCGGCGCTTTCGTCATCGCCGCCGGACTGGCCGCCCTCCTGGCCTGGCAGGCGAGCAAGGGCTTCGGGCTTTAGGCGCCCACCACCGATCCGGCAGGCCCCACCCCTGTCGACGCTTCACCCCATGCGCGCGAGACCTTGCCGATCAATTCGCAAGGCCCGGGAACGAGGCGGCCCCACGGTTCGTATAGTTGGTTCATGACCATGGACCGCCACTCGATATGACATTGGAAAAGAAAGTGCTTTTGGTCGAGGACGAGGCGCTGATCCGCGTGATCGGCACTGACGCGCTCGAAGAAGCCGGGTACGACGTCCTGGAAGCAGGCAGCGCCGACGAGGCGCTCGAGATCCTGGAAGCCTACAGCGAGGTCCTGGTGCTGTTCACGGATATCCGCATGCCGGGAAGCCTGAACGGACTGGAACTGGCCCGCATCGTCCACGAGCGATGGCCCAAGATGAAGCTCCTGCTGACTTCCGGCGACACCTGGCCGTCGGAAAATGAAATCCCCGACGACGGCCGCTTCCTTCCCAAGCCCTATCGCGTGGAAACGCTGCGCCGTGAAATCGACGAGATGACCAGAAACTGCAGCCCGACGACTTAGGAGAGCGCTGAAGGCGCGCGCTTCCCGGCGTCGGACAAGGCCAGGGACAGTTCTTCCACCGAATATGGCTTGTGGAGCAGCCCGAAACCATGCTGGTTGTTATTGGCAAGAACGTGGCTGTATCCGCTGGTGAGCACGACGGTAACGCCGGGCCACCGGTCCCGAACGCGCTGCCCCAACTCCACCCCGTCGATGCCCGGCATCACGACATCGGAAAACACGGCGTCGATTCGCTCGCTCGCCGTCTCCAGGATGGCGATGGCCGAAGCGGCATCGTTGGCGACGAGGGTCTCGTATCCCAGGTCCCGAAGCAGGTCCGACGCGAACTCGCCCACTTGCTCGTTGTCTTCGACAATGAGAATCCGGCCTTCCGCAAGCCATGATCCCTGCTCGGCGTCGCCCCCCTGCGACGAAGCCGGAGCCTCGACTTGCGGCAGGTACATGATGAAAGTGGAGCCCTGCCCCAGCATGCTCCGGACCTCGATCTCGCCGCCCGATTGCTTGGTGAACCCATAGACCTGGCTGAGCCCCAGGCCGGTTCCCTTGCCCACCGCCTTGGTGGTGAAGAACGGCTCGAAGATGCTGTCGATCTGATCGAGGGCAATTCCCGAACCTTCGTCGGTGACCGAAATGCGCACGAAAGATCCCCGCGGATCCGTCATGCCCTGCATCGGCAGAACGCCGTCGAACGTGTCGATCTCCACGACCAGACGCCCTTCGCCGTTCATCGCGTCGCGCGCATTGACGGCCATGTTCACGAAGGCCGTCTCGAACTGGCTGGCGTCCACTTCCACGAAACAGGGCGAGCGCAAGGACGTGACGTCCACCGACACCCGCGAGCCGACCACCGTGCGCAACATATCCGAAATGGTGCCGATCTTGTCGCCGACCTCGAACACTTCAGGCGTCAGCGCCTGGCGGCGCGCGAAAGCCAGCAGTTGTCCAGTGAGCTTGGCGGCCCTGTCCGCGGTGTCGGAAATCGCCTTCACGTATTTCTGGCGCTTTTCCGGCGTCAGCTCGCGGCGGCTGAGCAGATCGGCAGAAGATCGGATGATCGTCAGCAGATTGTTGAAATCGTGCGCCACGCCGCCCGTCAACTGGCCGATCGCATCCATCTTCTGCATGTGCCGAAGCTGGCTTTCGGATTCCGCCAGCTCCCGCGTCCGGGCCTCCACCCGCTCTTCCAGAGTCTCGTTGAGCTGGCGCAGGGCGATCTGGACCTGGTCCTGCTGCTGCTCGGCCGCGCGCAGCGCCGCGCAAGTATCGCGAAGCTCCGCCTCGCGGGCGCGCAGCGCTTCTTCGGCAATCGTGCGTTCCAGCAGGTCGGCCGCCTGCCGGGCGAGAATGTCCAGGAGCCTGAGGTCGCGCTCGGACGGGCGATGGGGCTTCGTCCAGTGAGTCGAGATCATCCCGAGCAGCGTGCCCGAACGCGACAGGAGCGGCGTGGTCTGCGCCGAGCGGATACCGGCACGGCGGAAAGCCATGAGGTCATCCGTGCCGGCGATCTCGTTCCATTCCTCGAAATCGGGAATGATGGCCCTTTGCCCGAACCGCAGCGCCATCGTGCAACTGCTCAGCGCGCTCGGGCTGACCCATTGCCAGAAGGCGATCGCCTCTTCTGGCAAGCCGCGGTGGCACAGCAATTGCAGTTTTCCGCCGTTGCCGGAAGGGTCGCCATAAGGGCACAGCAGCTGCATGGTCCCGAACTGCGAGCCGGTGATGGCCACCGCCGCATCCACGATCTTGCCGTAGAGTTCGACCAGGTCATGCTCGGCGATCAGCTCGACGCTGATCCGCTGGAGCAGGTCGATGTCCGACAGATCGGCGTTTTCCTCGGCCGGCGCCGACAGGGGGGAGCGGAGCAGATCGGTCATTTTCTCGGCACTCAAGAGCGTTCCCGCGCGATGGCGTGGCAGATCGATGCTAGAACCATATGCCCCGGAAGTCTGTCCACTTCTGCCCATAAGCGACGGACCGGATGGAAGTTTCCTGATGGCCGGCCACCGCACGATTTTCGTCGCAGGGCGGGGAAGGCAGACCGCACGGGAATTCGGCCTTCGGGAGGCGCTCTGCCCGAAAGATCCACCCTCGTCGTAAAAAATGCTGCGGGTATCGGCTCCCCGATGGCCTGCCGGATAATTCGGTGCTATGGGCCGGCGGATCAGGGATTCCGGTCCCAAGAGGTGCTCCGGATATAAAGTGCGCCTTTGATATCATTAATACAATCAATGAAGGCGATTTCCGTGTTCATAACGGCAAAACGCTCGATTTGGGGACAGGTTTTTCAGAACGCCCAAAAGCGCAAATTGGCATTTTTGAATTTCAGAGTATGGGTTACTAGAATAGTTCGCTTAGATTTTGATTTTCAATGCCCCTTGCATCTTACGATCAGTCCCCGGCCATCGTGTTCCCGACAGGGAAACCGCGTATTCAAAGCTGATTGTTCTTCCGTCCGGCGTGCCGCGTTCAAGCGCACGGGCGAATTCTCACCGAACGCAGTGAAGGTACGTATTTAGTCATGTCGTTTGACAGAGGAAATCGCGGTAACGGTCGCGACAGGTTCGGCGGTGGTAACGACCGTTTCGGTGGTGGCAACGACCGTTTCGGCGGAAACGATCGCTTCGGCGGCGGTAATGATCGCTTCGGCGGTGGAAACGACCGCTTCGGCGGCGGCGGACAGCGCGGCGGCGGCTTCGGCGGCCCGCGCGGCGGCGGCGCACCTGCACAGGTAATCGGCCAGGGCAGCGGCGTGGTGAAGTTCTTCAACACGGATAAGGGCTTCGGCTTCATCCAGCGCGACGAAGGCGGCGACGACGCTTTCGTGCACATCAGTGCCGTGCAGGACGCCGGCCTGACGACGCTCGCCGAAGGCCAGACGCTGGAATTCCAGCTGGTGGAACGCGGCGGCAAGGTCTCCGCAACCAATCTCTCGATCGTGGGCGAAGTGATCACCGCCTCGCGCCGCGAATCGGCACCGGCCCAGCGCCAGTCGACCGGTGAACGCGCCAGCGGCACGGTCAAGTTCTTCAATGCTGCCAAGGGCTTCGGCTTCGTCAGCCGCGAAGATGGCCAGCCCGACGCATTCGTGCATATCAGTGCCGTTGAGCGTTCGGGCCTGTCGGGCCTGCACGAAGGCGATCAGCTCGAGTTCGAAATCGAGATCGATCGTCGCGGCAAGTCCTCGGCCGTCAATCTGGTCCTTCGCTGAGTTGCAGGCCTTGGCCCGTTTTACGGGCCAAGGCCTTGACAGCACGTCGAATATTGACTGGACCCGCTTCTGCCTGGTTTAACCGAGGAAACTCGGCAACCAGGCGAACGGTTGTAGGTGCATCGCTGCGTTATTATCTGTAGCCTGCCGGCTTCAGGTAATGACCCCTGTAGCGCGACAGCCCCATGGCGTTTTGCAGGCATGTCAGGCAAGGCATTTACAGACCCCTGTGTCTGTCCTGGCGGAGCAACCGCCACGGATGGGACATATGGGATATAAGGCGAACGAATGAGTAACGAAGATTTTGGCGCGGAGAACGACGCTCCGCTGATCGATTCCAGCCGAGGCTCGGTCGAGCGATTGATCGCGCGCGCCAAGCGCCTTGGGGTCATTTCGGTCAGCGAGTTGAACGCTGCCCTGCCCCAGGACGAGATGTCTTCCGAGCAGATCGAAGACGTCATGGCCGCCATCTCGGAGATGGGGGTCAAGATCGTCGAGAACGAAGACGATGATGATTCGTCCGATTCGGAGGCGGATCAGGAAGCCGACGACGATCGCGATGGCGACGGCGCGTTTGCAGAAAGCGGCGAAGGCACCCGCCGCCGCACCGCCGACAGCAAGAGCACCGAATCGCTCGGCCGCAGCGACGACCCCGTACGCCTCTACTTGCGCGAAATGGGCGCCGCGGAAATGCTCAGCCGCGAAGGCGAAGCTGCGATTTCCAAGCGAATCGAAGCCGGCCGCGACATGATGATCCTGGGCCTTTGCGAGAGCCCGATCACGTTCCACGCCATCATCCAGTGGTCCGAAGCGCTCAACAACGGCGAGATGCAGCTGCGCGAGATCCTCGATCTCGACGCCATGCTCTCGAAGGAGCCCGCGCCGGAAAGCCTGTCCGAAGACGGTGAAGGCGACGACGACGGCGAGATCAGCGAAAAGACCGCCGGCCCCTCGTTCAAGGACGAGGACGAAGTCGAGGAAGAGTCCGGCGACGAAGTCGACGAGGACGGCAACCCGATCCCCAAGCGCGAAGCCGAGGAAGAGGAAGAGGACAACACCCTCAGCCTCGCCCAGATGGAAGCGGCCCTCAAGCCCGAAGCGCTTGAGAAGTTCATGCTCATCACCGAGCTGTTCCAGGCCTTCGAGCGCCTCCAGTCGGAGCGTCTCGACGCGCTGGCGCTGGGCATCGACTTCCCGGCCGCCAAGGAAGACCAGTACCAGCAGCTGCGCGAAGACCTGACCGCGCAGGTCGAATCGGTGAAGTTCCACGCGACGAAGATCGAATATCTCGTCGACAACCTCTACGCCTTCAACCGCCGCCTCACCACGCTGGGCGGCCAGATGCTGCGCCTGGCGGAGCGTCACAAGGTGAAGCGCGCCGACTTCCTGGAAACCTATGTCGGCCGCGAGCTGGACGACACCTGGCTCACCGACATGGCCAAGAAGGACAAGAAGTGGGCGGCCTTCGCCGAGGCCGAAGTCGATCCGGTCGAACGCATCCGCGCGGAAGTCTCGGACATCGCCGCCGCCACCGGCATGGCGCTTCCCGAGTTCCGCCGCATCGTCAACATGGTCCAGAAGGGCGAGCGCGAGGCGCGCATCGCCAAGAAGGAAATGGTCGAGGCGAACCTGCGCCTGGTGATCTCGATCGCCAAGAAGTACACGAACCGCGGCCTTCAGTTCCTGGATCTCATCCAGGAGGGCAACATCGGCCTGATGAAGGCGGTCGACAAGTTCGAGTACCGCCGCGGCTACAAGTTCTCGACTTATGCCACCTGGTGGATCCGTCAGGCGATCACGCGTTCGATCGCGGATCAGGCCCGCACGATCCGTATCCCGGTGCACATGATCGAGACGATCAACAAGCTGGTCCGCACCAGCCGCCAGTTCCTCCACGAGCAGGGCCGCGAGCCCACGCCCGAGGAAATGGCCGAGCGCCTGTCCATGCCGCTCGAAAAGGTGAAGCGCGTCCTCAAGATCGCCAAGGAGCCGATCTCCCTTGAAACGCCGATCGGCGACGAGGAAGACAGCAGCCTCGGCGATTTCATCCAGGATGCCAATGCGGTCATCCCGGTCGATGCGGCGATCCAGGCGAACCTCAAGGAAATGATCACCCGCACCTTGTCGTCCCTCACCCCGCGTGAGGAACGCGTGCTGCGCATGCGCTTCGGCATCGGCATGCACACCGACCACACCCTTGAGGAAGTCGGCCAGCAGTTCTCGGTTACCCGCGAACGTATCCGCCAGATCGAGGCCAAGGCGCTGCGCAAGCTCAAGCACCCGAGCCGCTCGCGCATCATGCGCGCGTTCCTGGACTAAACACCGAATCCGAGCATGGATCGGCGGAAGTGCATTGCCACGGCAATGCACTTCCGCCGATCCTGCCCGCGCCGATAGACGCCCCCTACGATCCGCAGCCGCGCACCTAACCTCCGGCACCATGCCGTCCCCGTGCAGGGGATAGCGGCATTCCAGCAGATCCTCGATCTCACCAGCGCCTTGCGCAACGTCAGCGGCATCCAGGCTGGGACCAATGCCGGCAACCGCTCCGAAAGCTTCACGATCCGCGGCTTCCGCTCATCGTACTACGCCGTCGATTCGATCATGCTGAGCCCGGCGATCGAAACCAACGACAGCTACCGCGACATGGCCAATATCGAGCGCATCGAAGTGCTTAAAGGCCCCGCTTCCGTGCTCTACGGTCGCGGCGATCCGGGCGGCCTCATCAACATCGTCACCAAGCAGCCGCGCTTCGAGCGCGCGATGAACTTCTCGGTCCAGGCCGGCAGCAACGATTTCGCACGCGGCCAGATCGACGTGACCGGCCCGGTCGATGCCGCCAAGACCCTGGCCGTGCGCTTCATCGGCGCGGCCCAGACCGGAGACACGTTCCGCGACATACTGGTGCCCTACCGCCGCCAGTTCCTTTCCGGATCGGTGCTGTGGGAGCCGGACGACCGCACCCGCGTGATCGCCAGCCTCACTTATGCGCATCAGCACAACCAGACGGACCGCGGCATCATCGCCACGACCGATGCCGATGGCGACCTGGTGGTCGACCTTCCGCGCACCCGTTTCCTTGGCGAGCGCTGGGCAACCACCGAATCCGAGCGCTACGAATTCAACTACCGCATCGAGCACGAGCTGACCGACTGGCTGACGATCCGCCAGATCGGCCACTACGACGAAGGCAAGCTCGACCTGTTCGGCATCAACTACGGCAACACCGTGGCCGTCAACGCCGCGACCGGCGCGCGCACCATCACCCGCACCGCCGTCGAGCAGCATGAGAACAATCACAACTACGACGCGCAGGCCGACATGGTCGCCCGCTTCAAGACCGGCGGCATCGGCCATACCGTCGTGTTCGGCGGCGAATATGTGAAGTCCTACCGCTTCCGCACGTTCGCCCGTGCCACGCTGGCCCGGATCGACATCGACAACCCGGTCTACGGCGCCGAGCCCGGAACTTTCGTTCCCGCCGCCGACCGCAAGGTCCAGGCCAAATCCTGGTCCGGCTACCTGCAGGACCAGATCGACATCGGCGATCAGATCAATCTGCTGGCCGGTGTGCGCTACGACCATGCACGGCAGTCCGACCACGGCACGACCCAGTACGAATCCGATGACAAGGCCTGGTCGCCCCGCGTGGGACTGGTCTTCAAGCCGGTGCCCAATATCTCGCTCTTTGCCGACTTCACCCGTTCGTTCCAGTCGAAGCCCGAACCGACCATCGACGGCAAGCCCATCGATCCCGAAAAGGGCAAGCAGTACGAGGCCGGCGTCAAGGCGGAGCTGTTCGGCGGCCGTCTGGGCGGCACCCTGGCCGTGTACCAGCTCACCCGTGAAAACGTGACGCAGCAGGACCCCAACAACGTCGGCTACAATATCAACGCCGGCGTGCAGCGGTCGCGCGGCGTGGAACTCGATCTCTCGGGCTCGATCAGCCCCAGCGTGAAAGTGATCGCCAACGGCGCCTATACCGACGCGACCGTGCGGGAATCGACAGACTACGCGCGCGGCAACCAGTTGATCGGCGTGCCCAAATGGAGCGGCAGCTTCTGGCTGACCTGGGAACCGGTCGACGGGGCGCTTCGCAACTTCGGCCTTGGCGGCGGCGTCTTCTCGGCCAGCAACCGCCAGGGCGACCTTGAGAACAGCTTCAGCATCGGCGGCTATACGCGCCTGGACAGCAGTGTCTGGTACAAGCTGGCAGACAAGGTCCGCCTGTCGCTCAATGTCAAGAACATCACCAACGACTACTACATGGAATCCTCGGTTTCGCGCTCGCAAGTCGTGCCGGGCGAAGGTCGCAGCTTCCTTGTCGGCCTGAGCGGGAGCTTCTGAGGATGGGCAAGGCGTTCGCCGCCATCGTCGTGCTGCTGCTGGCGAGCGCCGCGGCGCCCCTTCCCGCGCCCGCGGGGGATGCGGGCCGCATCCTGTTCCTGATGCGCGCCGATCCGCCGGGAGGTTCGGCCGATCCGCAAGTCAAGGCGCGGCTGGAACAACTGGGCTACAGCGTGACCGTCAGCGAGGGGCTGGCGGGTCAAGGCGGTGCCGGCATGCCGGATCCTTGCGGGTTCGATCTGGTGGTGATGTCCTCCACGGTCCGCTCCAACCAGTTCACCGCCGAACGCTCGGTCATCACGCGCCTTCGAGACATGGGCATCCCGCTGGTGACCTGGGAGAATGACCTGCTCGACGACTTGTGGATGACGGGCCTGCGCCGCGACAGTGACTTCGGCGAGCTGGAAACGGGGCACTATTTCTGGCTGGTCCGCGCGCCTCATCCGCTGGCGGCGGGAATCCCCGCAGGGCTCGGGACCTGGACCGAAGCCCGAACACCGGCAGGCTGGGGCAAGCCGGGGCTGGGCGCCGACGTCATCATGACCTGGCCGGGCGAGCCGGAGAAATCGACCCTTTTCGGCTACGAGGCCGGGGCGACGATGGATCACGACCACCTCGCCCCTGCCCGCCGGGTGTTCATCGGCATGGAAAACAACAGCTTCACCCGCATGACCGATACCGGGCGCAAGCTGTTCGACAGCGCCATTGCCTGGGCCAGGGCCGGCCGCAAGTCCTGCGGCGCGAAACGGTGACGGCCGCTTGGAGGTAGACCTTGCCGAGGGCCGGAAGCTGCCGGAAGGCCGCCGATCGGCCTCAACCGGCAACCTGTCGTATCTCTCTTTGATGCCGGCGAGAGTCCGACTTTCGCGGTCGGGCTCTCGTCTGCCGGGGTGGACGGCGGCTTAGAGCCAGCGCACCCGGCCGGTGGCGAGTTCGTACACCGCGCCCACGACCTTGAGTTCGCCCCGCTCCTGCGGCTCGATCAGCATCGGTTCGGAGAACGTCTGGAGCCGCTCGACCATGCGGCGGACATTCTCCTCGACGGCCACGTCCACCAGCTTTTCCTCACCGACATTGCGCTGGGCTGCCAGCACCGCCGGAATGATCGGCTCGATCATGCGGCCTATGCTGCCGGGGAAGCGCACGTCCTTGGTCACGACGTCCGCGGCAGCCGCGACGGCGCCGCATTTCTCGTGGCCGAGCACCACGATGAGCGGCACTTTCAGCACGCTGACCGAATACTCCACGGAACCCATTCCCGCCGCATCGACGTTGTTTCCGGCCGTTCGCACGATGAACAGCTCGCCAAGACCCGCTCCGAACAGCTGCTCGGGGCCGACGCGCGAATCCGAGCATCCCACCAGGGTCGCGAAGGGCTGCTGCCCCTCGGCCAGCGCAAGACGGCGCTCGCGCGAGATGTCCGACTGCGACGGCTGGTCGGCAACGAATGCGCGGTTCCCGTCCACCAGGCGCTGCAGAGCCTCGTCCGGTGTCGGCTGCGCGGTAGCCAGGGTGTTGGATGTCGCCACTAATCAATCTCCTTCGAACATGCGGATGAGGCAGGAAATGGCCTTCGCAAGTCTCAGGCGCTTAGCTCGCCGGTTACGTATCGTTTCCGGGCACGCGGCATGGGTTGCGGCCCGCTCGCGCAGGCATCGGCAGGGGCTGCGGCGAAATGCGCAGGGGAAGCAGCGCCGCAAGGATCGCGCGCCCGATGGCCCTGACTATTCCGAGAGGCCGCGGAACATCGAGTCCTTACAAACGCTTGGCTGTCACTTCGGGCGATTGCGACCCACGCCCTCTGATGAAGGCGCGTCCGGATCGGCTTGGTGGATTGCTATGTGGCCGTCAGTCTGTGTCGGTCAGACGCACCAGGCTGAAACTGAGGCCCCGTAGCCGAATGCATCTCTACGGGGCCTCTATTCATGGTGCGGCGGGCAGGTCCGTTCACCGCCCGCGCGCAGGTCATTCCGCGGTGATGTCGCGCACGCGGGATATCAGGGTGTCCACCGCGAAAGGCTTGGTCAGCACTTGCATGCCCGGCTCGAGATGACCGTTGCCGATCACCGAGTTCTCCGCATAGCCGGTGATGAACAGCACCTTCAGGTCCGGGCGGCTCTGCCGGCCGGCATCGGCCATCTGGCGGCCGTTCATGCCGCCGGGCAGACCGACATCGCTGATCAGCAGGTCGATCCGAACGTCTGACTGCAGCACATGCAGGCCGGAAACGCTGTCCGCCGCTTCGATCACGGCATAGCCCAGGTCTTCGAGGACATCGGTGACAAGCATCCGCACGCTCGGCTCGTCGTCGACGACCAGCACCGTTTCCCCCACTTCGGCGCCGAGATCGGCCGTGTGCGTGGCAAGTTCGAGGTCGCTGCCGACCTCGCCGTAATGGCGCGGCAGGTAGATGCAGACCGTCGTGCCTTCGCCCAGTTCGGAATAGATGCGGACCTGCCCGCCCGACTGCTTGGCAAAGCCATAGATCATCGACAGCCCCAGCCCGGTGCCCTGCCCGATGGGCTTGGTCGTGAAGAAGGGATCGAAGGCCTTGGCGATCACGTCGGCGGTCATGCCGGTTCCGGTATCCGTGACGCAGAGCGAGAGGTATTGCCCTTCGGGAACGTCATGCGTGCGCGCGCCCGTGCGGTCGAGCCATTTGTTCGCAGTCTCGATGGTGATGCGCCCGCCCTGCGGCATCGCGTCGCGCGCATTGATGCAGAGGTTGAGCAGCGCGTTCTCCAGCTGGCCGGGATCGACCAGCGTGGGCCAGAGACTGGCCGCGCCCACGGTCTCGACCTGGATCGCCGGCCCGACCGTGCGCTGGATCAGCTCCGCCATGCCGTTGACCAGCGCATTCACGTTGGTCGGCCGCGGATCGAGCGTCTGCCGCCGCGAGAACGCCAGCAGTCGGTGCGTCAGGGCGGCGGCGCGGCGCGATGCGCCCTGTGCCGCGACCAGATACTTGTCGACATCGGTCAGCCGCCCTTGCTTGAGCCGGGTGCCCACCATTTCCAGGGCGCCGGATATGCCGGCAAGCAGATTGTTGAAATCGTGCGCCAGGCCGCCCGTCAGCTGCCCCACGGCTTCCATCTTCTGGGCCTGGCGCAATTGCGCTTCGGCATGCATCAGTTCGGCGGTACGCTCGGCGACGCGCTGTTCCAGCGTCTCGTTGAGCGCACGCAGCGCGCTGGCCGCGCTGTCGCGTTCCGCCTCGATCATGCGCCGCTGCTCGATATCGAGAAGCACGCCCGGCGAACTCACCGCCGTCCCGTCCGGCCCCATTTCGACGCGGCCGTTCGCCTCGATCCAGTAATAGCGGCCATCGGCCCGCAGCACGCGGTACTGATGCGCATAGGCCCCGCCTTCCGCCATGGCCTTGTTCATCGCCTCGGAAAGCCGCGCCTGATCGTCGGGATGTACCGAACGCACGATCTGCGCGAGGTTCAGTCCCACGCGGTCCTGCCCCGGATCGAAACCGAAAGTCTGGGCGAAACCTTCATCGACCGTGAAGCTGTCCGTCGGGATGTCCCAGAACCAGGTGCCGATGATCGCGCCTGCGGACAGGGCGAGATTCACCCGATCGATGTTCTCTCGGGCGATCGCCTCACTGGCCCGCAGGGCGTCTTCGGCCCGGCGCCGTGCCTCGATGTCGCGGAACATGACCGAGACCTGGCGCAGCGATGCCGGTTCGACCCGGGAGGCGGACACTTCGATATGCCGCCCGGCGGCCAGGAAATAGCGCTCGAAACGGATCGGCTTGCCGGTGCGCAGCACTTCGCCGTAAAGTTCGGCCCAGCCTTCCGCATCTTCCGGCTCCAGATCCCGCAAGCTGCGCCCGACGATATTGGCAATGCCGGATTGGCGCTCGTAACCCGAATTCGCCTCGATATGGACGTAGTCGCTCAGGGGACCGTGCGGGCCGTCGAAGAATTCGATGATGCAGAAACCGTCGTCGAGCGCCTCGAACAAGGCCCGGTAACGTTCCTCGCTCCGCGCCAGGGCGGCCACGATTTCCCGGTGCCCGCTGATGTCGCGCACGGCGCCCACGAAGCCGACCTGCGTGCCGGAGCTATCCCGCTCGTATTCGGCGGTACGCGACAGCCAGCGTATTTCTCCCGTCGCCGCATCCTTCACGCGGTAGTCGACCGAGAGTTCGCCGGTCCCCGCAGAGCGGGCGTGCAGGCTCGATACCCGCGCCCGGTCTTCGGGAACGACGCATTGCTCGAAGTCCGAGGTCTGGTAGCTCGCCTTGACCGGAAGCCCGTAGAGCCGGCAAAGCTCGGGCGTCGGGTAGACCCTGTCCTGCGCGATCTCTACCGTGAACAGGCCCACTTTGCCCGCTTCCTGCGCGTGCCGGAGGCGTTTCTTCTCCATCTCGGCCACGGCGGCCGCGCGGCGCAGGTCCAGCGCCGTCAGCGCCTGCCGGGCAAGGACCCGCAGGGCCTTTTCCTGCACGGCATCCAGTTCGCGCGGGACATAGTCCAGCACGCAGAGAGTGCCGACCGGGTAGCCGTCCTCCGTCTTGAGCAGCGCGCCCGCATAGAACCGCAGGCCCGGTTCGGCCATGACCAGCGGATTGTCCGAAAACCGCGCGTCCTGCGTGGCATCGGTCACGAGGAGGAAGTCTTCTTCCAGCAGGGCCTTGATGCAGAACGAGGTCTCTATGGGCGTTTCACGAAGGCCAAGGCCCACTTCCGCCTTGAAGAACTGGCGCCCTTCGCCCACGAAATTGACGACAGCGATAGGCGTGCCGCAAATCGCAGCTGCCAGCTCCGCGATTTCGTCGAAGGCCTTTTCGCGCGGCGAATCCAGCACGTCGTAACGCGCCAGGGCCTCGAGACGGGCAGCTTCGAAATCACAAGGTTCGGTCATCAAAAAGGCTCTTCATCCGTTCCGCAGGCTGCCCGGCGCTGCACGGTTGCAAATCGCGGCGCGTGACGGGGAAGCGCTCCGGCGAAGAGGCCGTTCCCTGTCCTCTGCGAAAAACCGCCGCGCCGAAGCACGCCTTCACCCACGGTCGCGCGCCGCAAGGCGTTGCAACCGGCGCGGAAGTTCGCGCTCGATCGACTTGCGGCCATGGGGCTGCAGCTTGCGCCACTTGCGCACTTCTTCGAGGGTACGGGCGCATCCACGGCACCAACCCGACTTACCGTCGAACTGGCACACCGATATGCAGGGATCCTTGGCACTCACAGACGCATTTCCATGCGCCGCCTTTAGCGCCGCTTCCCTGTTCCTGCGAGGTATAATCCGGAAATCGCGGCAGCGGCCCCCGCGCGCAAGGGCCGAGCGAGACGAAACAGAGGCCAACTTAATTGCCAGAGGAAAGTCGCGTACTACCTATTAAAGGGCCGCTCGTTCTGGAACAATTTTTCCTTCATTTTTGAACAGGTCAGGCCATCTACACACCAGCCCGGCGCATAGGCCCACTGGCTTAAGGCGGCTTTTCTGATCCAAAGCCGCCATTCCCACCATTCGCCTTGCCTTCACCGGATATAGCCGCGCCCGGTACTGAAACCTTACTGTCACCAAAGGTAAGTCAAACCGCCACGTCGCTTGGCTAACCGACCTGTCGCTCGGTGAACGCACCGGCAGCAAGGTTTGGGGAAGACAATCAGATGACGGCAATTCCATCGGCCTCCAGGGCCGTGCGCTGCGCAATGCTCGCCGGTACCGCGCTCGCTCTGTGCTCCGCGGCGCAAGCGATGGCGCGTGACGAGGCCCCTTCGGCAAGCGCAGACGTCGACGCGGGCGAGAGCAACGGCGCGATCATCGTCACCGGCGCCAAGACCACCCGCTCCGCCACGGCGATCTCCGAAGTCGAAATCCAGAAGATCCTGCCCGGCGTCTCGCCTCTGAAGGCGATCCAGACCCTGCCCGGCGTCCTCTACATCACCGCCGATCCCTGGGGGAACAACGAGCAGAACGCGCAGATCTTCGTCCACGGATTTGCCGGCAACCAGCTCGGCTACACCATGGACGGCATCCCGCTGGGCGACCAGAGCTACGGCAACTACAACGGCCTGTCCCCGCAGCGCGCGGTCATTTCCGAGAACGTCGGCCGGGTGGTCGTGGCCACCGGCGCGGGCGACCTGGCAACACCCTCGAACAGCAACCTCGGCGGTACGGTCGAGACCTTCTCCTCCGATCCCCAGGCCGAATTCGGCATTCGCGGCGCGCAGACCGTTGGCAGCTACGGCACCTCGCGCACCTATCTGCGGGTCGACAGCGGCGACATCGGCGGCGGGAATTCGGGCTATATCTCGGGCGTCCGCCAGAGGGCGCGGGCCTGGGACTTCGACGGCATCCAGAAGGGCTGGCAGGCCAATGCGAAGTTCGTGCACGACAGCGATGCCGGCAAGCTGACGCTCTATTTCGACTACAACGACATGACGCAGCCGAACGAGGATGCGACCGTGTTCTTCAAGCCTTCGGCAGGCGGCACGGCCACCCCGGTCCAGCTCTATACCCCTTATACCAAGCCCTTCTTCTATCCCGATTTCGACGGTTATCGGACAAGCTACCTGACCCCGCTCGGAAACTCTCCGGCGTCCGAGGGCAGCAATTACCGCAATTACTATTCGGACGCCCAGCGCACCGACTATCTCGGCTATGTGCGCTACGATGCCCGCCTTTCGGACAAGATCACCTGGTCGACCACGGGTTACTATCACCACAACGACGGCGCCGGCGTGGTGGCCGGCCCGCTCGGCCAGTCGATCACCACGGCGCAGGCCTATCTCGATCCGAACTATGCCAGCCTGCCCACCAATTGCCGCTTCGGCGCCAATGGCAACGGCATCCGCCCCACCGCCTGCACCGCGCTGACCACCGCCCAGGCGGCCGCATCCGGCGCCGCACTGCTGGCCGCGACCGGCGGCTCCGGCATGATTACCCGCACGACCGAATACCGCATCGACCGCTTCGGCGTGATCTCTGCAGCGAGCGTCGAACTCGGCAGCCACAAGATCGAATTCGGCGGCTGGTTCGAGCACAACAGCACCACCCAGTGGCGCCGCTGGTACGCCGTGCCGGTTTCCGATCCCTCGCTGAGCACGCCCTATGTCCGCCCCCGCGATGTCATGGACCCGCTGTTCACTCAGTATCAGGGCGAGGCGCGAATCAAGCAGTTGCAGCTCCACCTCCAGGACACCTGGCAGGTGACTGACGCGCTGCTCGTCCAGGGCGGCGTCAAGACCAGCGCGCAGTGGGCCAGCGGCCGCTTCCCGGTGCAGCCGCGCCTCGGCTCGCTGGGCGGGACCACCGCCCTGCCCGAAGGCAAGATCAATACGAAGAACTGGTTCCTGCCGGCCTTCGGCGCGACTTATGACTTCAACGGGCACGAGCAAGTCTACTTCAACGTCCAGAAGAACCTGCGCCAGTATCAGGCCTATCTCGCCGGCGGCGGCGGTCCCTGGTTCACCGGCAGCCAGGCCGCGTTCGACGCCTTCGCCGACGAGGGCAAGCCCGAGACCAGCTGGACGTACGAAGCGGGCCTGCGCACCAGCCGCAGCTTCTCCAACGGCTGGGCGCTTCAGGCGCAGATCAACTACTATCACGTCGATTTCAGCAATCGCCTGCTCGCCATCCCGACCAATCCGGGCGGGATCGCCGGCAGCGGCATCACCGGCGGCACCTCCACCCTGGTGAATGTCGGCGACGTGAAGACCGACGGCGTCGACGCGGCCGTCACGCTGCGGATCGGGAACGTGTTCTCGCTCTACAATGCGATCTCGTACAACCTGTCCAAGTACCAGAACGACTACACTTCCACCGCGCAGGGCATCGGTGCGGCCACTGACACCTGCATCGGCGGCTACATCGTCACGGGCGGGATCGTGCCGACTTGCGGCAAGCAGCTGCCCGGCACGCCCAAGTGGATGAACAAGACGGTGGCGACGCTGAATGTCGGTCCGTTCGAGGTGCAGGCGATCGGGGACTTTGTCGGCCGCCGCTTCGCCACCTTCACCAACGACGCCAGCGTTTCCTCCTACTTCCTGACCTCGCTGCGCGTCGCCGGGCGGGTTCCGGACGGTGTCCTGCCGCTCAAGAAGGTGGAACTCGCGCTCAACGTCACCAACCTGACGGACAAGGAGGGCGTGTCGACGCTCTCGATCGGATCGGCCACGAACAGCTATTCGGCCTATCCCATCGCACCGCGCCAGTGGTTCCTGACCTTGTCGGCGGCCTATTGAGCCCAGGCGCCTCGTCCGGGCGGAAGCGGCGATGATACGATGTCCGCGAGAGCCTGACCGGGCTTTCGCGGACATCGCGCGCCGCGCCCCCTCGGCCGCGAACTCCCGCAGGCGAGCGGCCCGGGCCTTGCGGCGAATAGCGGCCTCGTCCGGAAATGTTGTTCGCCACCGCCGATCGGCAGGTGGTTTGCCGGCCGAGACCTGCTAGGCGTACCGGCATGACCAACAAGCTAGCCGGTATCGTCGAGGTCGATGGACTTCAATATGAATGGGAGCTGCGCAGCGAGCCGCAGTGGGACGACTTCGACGGCTGGAGAGGCATGACCGTTGCATTGCAGCGCAAGAACACGCAGCGCGGCGCCTTGCTGGAGTTCCCCCCGCCGAAACGCCTGATGAAGGGCATGCAGCGCGGACGCCTCCAGATCGGCGACGCGATCGTCTCGCGGGGCATCCGCGCCGCGCTTGAGGCCGGCTGGGAACCCACGTCTCGCGGCAAGCCCATGGTGTTCACCGTCGATGCGGACGGCAACTGAAAGGGCTGCCATGCCGGCACCCGAGAGTGCGGTGACATCCGGTGAAAGCCGCGCGAGCAGGCGCCATTTGCCTCGCGCGCAAGATCGCCTATGGCAAGACCAGCGAACCAACAGGCAGGTAAAATGGCAGAATCTTCGATCGACGAGCAACGTGAACACTTTGCTTATTGCGTCCAGCTGTTCGGCGGCACCACCGCTTTCTCCCGCCGCCTCGGCATAGACGAGCGCGCGATCCGGCGGTTTGTGAACGGGGAGCGCCCGCTTGGCGCGGGTCTTCTGGAAGACACCGCAAAGGCCCTGCGCCAGCTCATCGCCGAAGCGACCGCGGCCGAACAGGAGATCGCGGCAAGCCTGGGTTCGGGGCCGAACACCGCTTCCTGAGGCGACGGGCCGCTCCAGGCGGAGCACAGACCTCCGGCCCCATCGGGAGGCCGAAGGTCTTTCGCGCCAGCCGGTCAGGTCCCCATCAAGTTCACCAGATATTCGGCCAGCCGCAGCCCTGCCTGCTTGAGCCGATAGGAGACGAGGTAATAGTTCTTCGTCTCGTAGTCGGCAGGCATCGTCCTGGCCGCTGCCGGGCACGCGATCCCCGTGCGGCCGCCGCATGCCAGGACCTTGTAGGCGTCGTTGGCACTGGGCGTCACGGGATCGAGGAAGATGTACTTCTTCGCCAGGTTCCGGCTTTCCACGGCCCAGTCGCGCGGCGTCAGGCCGGTGGGCGGCGCCAGCGTGGCATCGTCCCACAATTGCCGGCCCAGTTGCACCGCGGTCAGGCCATGCCGCTTGATGATCGCGTAGTCCCAAACCGCATGAACGTCGCTGGCCAGAGCCGCGCCATTGGCATCCACGTTGAGTATTCCTCCGGGGATCAGCACTTTGTCCTGCGCGCCGCCGGGCTCCGACCCATGGAGCGGCTGATGCAGGTCTCCCACCAGGTGCAGGATGAACTTCAGCGCCTCCAGCCGCTGCTGCCGGGGGTTGTTCGCATCCTTCAGAACGGCGGCGTAATGGGCGATGGCCTTGTCGGCGCAGCTGACCTCGGGCTGGTCGGCGATGCAGGCCGGGTCCGAGGCCGAGGGCACGGCGCCCAGCACGGGAATGCGCACGGTATGGATAAGCTCGGGGTGCGCGGTACGGACATCGTCCGCCCAGCCCGCGACCGCCTCATCGTAGAATTCGGCGCCGTCCAGAATCTCGGCCAGCTTGTTCCAGACCTCGCGGTTGTCGGTCTTGAGCTTGGCTTCCGCGACGAAGCCGATCGCGGCGTGGCCGGTCCTTGTCCAGGCATGGGCAGCGCTCGTGGTCGCCACAAGCGAAACAGACGCCATGCCCAGCGCCGCTTGCAGCCATATTCTGAATTTCGCCATTGGTCCTCCGGTGTCCCGACCGAACGGTGTCAGCATCGGCCTTTCGCTGCAGGGATCGGGGCTGCGAGCGCCTGGGCCGCCTGCTAGATGCGGCGCGCCCATCTATCCGCCATGCCGGAGAGAACTTTCATCCTTGGGCGCCGCTGTATCCAAATTGTCATGCAGCCCGGATAGTCGCGGCGTCGATGTCCTTTTCCCGTGAACGCGCCGTCTGGCTGGGACGCAATGTCTTCCCGCATGAAGCTGCCCTGCGGCAGTGGCTGTCCGCGCGCACGGCGTCCGCGGGGCTGGAAGTGGACGATGTCGTCCAGGAAACCTACGCGATCCTCGCCTCGATCGAGCGGGTGGACCACATTCGCAATGCGCGAACCTATATGTTCGAAGTGGCCAAGTCCGTCGTGCTGCAATCGCTGCGCCGCGCCAGGATCGTGACCATCGACGTGCAAGCCAACGCACAGTTCCTGGAGATCCCGGAAGACGCCCCGACGCCTGAAAGGGTCGCTGCGGACCGCCAGGAACTGTCGCAAGTCTCCGCGGCCATCGCCGCCCTGCCCGACCGCTGCCGCGAAGTCTTCACGATGCGCAAGATCCAGGGCCTGAGCCAGCGCCAGGTGGCCGAAGCGCTCGGCATCGCCGAGAGCACGGTCGAGAAACACATGGTGAAGGCGCTCGCGATCCTGACAAATGCAATCGGGCGTGGCGGAAATGTCCGCAATGCGTCATCTAGCGTGCGTGAACAGCGAGACGACAGCGAGACCAGTGACAGATCCCGACCGCGTGAACGCGCTTGACGAGCGCGCGGCGCAATGGGCGCTGCGCGTCGATGCCGCCACGCTGAATCCGCAGGACCAGGCCGAACTCGACGCCTGGCTGGCCGCCGACCCGCGCCACGCCGGCGCCTTCGCACGGGCGATGGCGGCAAACGCCTATTTCGAGCGCGCCGTGGCGCTCGGCGTCGACCGCGACATTCCCGAGGTGGCCACCGGCATTCCCGAGGTCTCGGCCGAAGCCCCGCGCGTTTCCGAGCGGCGCGTGATGAGCCGCAGGCTATGGCTGGGCGGCGCGGCCGGTGCCATGGCGGCATCGCTCCTGGTGGCCCTGGGCCTGGACCGGCTGGCCGGAAGCACCAGCCTAACGGCAGACAAGGGCACCGTGCGCCGCACCGCGCTCGAGGATGGATCCGCCGTCACGCTCAATGCCGGAACCGAAGTTTCGGTGGCGATGAAGCCGCTGGAACGCCGGATCAGCATGCTGGCCGGGGAAGCGAATTTCGACGTGGCCAAGGACACTTCCCGCCCCTTCATCGTCGAAGCGGGGCCGGTGCGGATCCGGGTGGTCGGGACGAGCTTCCTGGTCCACCTTTCGGAGCTTGGCGAAGTGGCGGTCATCGTGCGCGAAGGCCGCGTGGAAGTGCAGGCGAAGGGCATGCCACCGGCCTTGCTGGCTGCGGGCGACCGCATGACCGTACCTGCGCAAGGCGCGATCACGCGGGAGCAGCTTTCGGTGGGCGAAGTCGACCGCCTGGGCCTGTGGCAACGCGGCGAGATGGACCTTACCGGGCTGACGCTGGGCGACGCGGCGCGCCAATATGCCCTCTATTCGGACCGCCGGATCGTCATCGACGATCCCCAGGTGGCCGGCCTGAAAATGGCGGGCGTCTTTTCCACGAGCGATCCCAAGGGCTTCGCGCAGGCCGCCGCCCTCGCCCACGGCCTGCGGCTGACCGAGCGCGACGATGCCGTCGTGCTGTCGCGAAAATAAAATCGCCTGGGGATGGAGGATCGTCGGCGGCCTCGCATCTAGCCCTCGAAAGCGGCAGACGCGCCGCTGGTGGGGATCGTTACTCATGCATTCGAGACTTCTTTCCGGCTGCGGCATGGCTGTCGTCGCCTGTGCCATTGCCACGCCTGCGCTTGCCCAGCAGCGCCAGTTCGACATTCCCGCCCAGCCGCTGGCGAGCGCGATAGCCTCGCTGGGCAGGCAGGCGCAGATCCAGATCGTGGCGCCGGGCGAGGGCCTGGAAGCATTGCGCAGCCGCGCCGTGAAAGGCCCCATGGATGCCCGCGCCGCGCTGCGCCTGCTGATCGCGGGCACCGGCCTGGAAGTGGCCGCCGACGACGGTGCGCGGATCGTCCTGCGCCGCGTGAAGCTGAGCGAGGCGCGCGCGCCGGTTCCCAGCGATGCCGCCGCCGCGGATGACATCGTGGTCACCGGCTTTCGCGCCAGCCTGAGCACCGCCCGCGACATCAAGCGCAAGTCCGACGCGATCGTCGATGCCATCGCCGCCGAAGATATCGGCCAGTTGCCCGACAACAGCGCCACCGAAGCGCTCGCCCGCCTGCCCGGCGTGCAGGTGTTCCGCAACCGCGGCGAAGGCCAGGCCATCACCATTCGCGGGATCTCCAGCGTGGTGACGACCATCAACGGCCAGGAAGCCTATACGGGCGTATCGCGGCGCACTCTGCTCAACAGCTATCCGGCCGGACTGATCCGCTCGATGGAAGTCTACAAGGCCCTGACGCCCGACCTGATCGAAGGCGGCATCGGCGGCGCGGTGGACGTCCAGCTGCGCCAGCCCCTGGACTTCAGGAAGGGCATCAGCGTCGCGGCCACCCTGCGCGGCAGCTACGACGATCAGGCCGACAAGCTGATGTACAACGGCGACGTGCTCGTCGCGGGGAACTGGGATACCGGGGCGGGCGAAATCGGCGTGCTCGTCAACGCCAGCTATACGCGGCGGGACTACTACGAATCGTATCGCGAAAGCCTGGGCCCGCAGACTACCCCCGCCGGCTACAGCCTGCCGACCGGCATCCTCGCCAAGAACCCCAAGGGCCACTACGAGCGCCCGGTCCTGACCGGCGAGATCCAGTGGCGCCCTGCCTACAACTTCGGCATGCACTTGCGCGCCACCAATGTCACGGACGACAACACTTACACCGATACCGATTTCCAGACGAACATCGCGGCGAACACCGCTCTCGGCAATGTCGAGCTGGTAGAGGACACCCAGATCGTCAAGAGCGCCCGCTTCACCGCAACGGCCAACTCGGGTGCCCGCTCCAACCACACGCGCCAGTTGCTGGACACGACCCAGATCGAATTCGGCGCCGACTTCAAGTCGGGCATCGCCGCGCTGACCACCAGCGCGGTCTATACCACATCGCGGATCGAGACGGACCAGCAGCTGTTCCTGCTCGGGTTCAACCAGGCGCCGGTCATCGACGCGACCTTCCAGAGCGACGGCAAATGGGGCGGGCTGTCCTATGCTTACCCGACTGCCGAACTGGGTGATATCGACCAGTTCCATGTCCGCGCCTATTCGGACACGCGCCAGCGGGAAAAGGGCAAGGGCCTGCAATGGCGCACGGACCTGGAACTCGATACCGGCACCGGCTTCTTTCGCGCCTTCAAGACGGGCTTTCGCTATGCCCGCCGCACCGCCGAATATCGTTCGGGCACCGGGCTGGTGGACCTGAACGCGCTCAAGCTGCCGATGTCCGCCTTTCCGGGCGGAGAGACGCCCGCCGTGCTGTCGCGCCGCCCGGGCGGGGACGATGCGGCCATCCCCCCGGGCTGGGTCGGCTATGACGCCACTTATCTCAACAGCGAAGCGAACGTGATCGCGCTCAACGATTACGTGAGCACGCTCAAGCCCGGCTACTTCACCGACGACGGCCGCCCGGCTTACGATCCGCTTGCCGCCTTCGACGGCAAGGAACAGAGCTTCGCGGCCTATGGGCAGTTCAAGTACGGCTTCGAACTGGCGGGCATGCCGGTCGACGGCGTGGCGGGCCTGCGCGTGGTGAACACCTGGCTCTCCATCGACGGCACCCAGAGCATTCGCGAAAACACCCCGACGACCGGCGGCACCATTACCCGATACGCGCCGATCCACGGCCGGCAGAACTACGTGGACGTGGACCCCGCGATCACGGCGATCGTGCATTTCACGCCCGAACTGCAGCTTCGAGGCGCCTGGACGCGCACATTCAGCCGGCCAGACTTCGCCAACCTCAATCCCACCGTGGCACTCGTGCAGGTCCAGAGCGCGTCGGGCGACTACACCGGCATCGCCACTTCGGGGAATCCGGACCTGAAACCGGTGCGCTCGACCAATTGGGACTTGTCGCTGGAATATTACTTCGGCCGCACGGGCTCCATCTCGCTTGCCGGATTCTACCGGGACGTGACGGGCTACATCGTCAAGACGACGGTGGAAGACGATGCGATCCCCGGCGCCTTGGGAACCGTCGACGTGACCAAGTACGTCAATGCGGGCGACGGATATATCAAGGGCGTGGAAGTGGGCGCGAACACCTTCTTCGACTTCGCACCGGGCCTGTTGCGGCACTTCGGCGCCTCGGCGAACTACACATATATCGATTCCGCCCAGAACCTCCCGGCAACGGAGGTGACCGCCGCCTTCAAGGGGCAGACGGCCGGCATCTCGAAGCACAGCTACAATGCCAGCCTGTTCTACGATGACGGCCGGTTCCGCGCGAAAGTCGCCTGGTCCTGGCGCAGCGACTTCACGCTCAGCTACAATCTGACCGATCCCTCCAGGAGCCTGAACTGGTACCCGATCTCACGCCTGGCGGCCTCGGCAACCTACAACTTCAACCGCAACCTCTCGCTGACGGTGGACGGCACCAACCTGCTCAATCGCCCGCAGCGGGCCTATTGGGGCACCAAGGCCTTCACCGACCGCGTCTATTTCGAAGGCCGCGTCTATTCCGCCGCCCTGCGATTCAAGTTCTGAAGGGACCGAACATGAAGCGCCTGATGGCCGCCGCCTGGCTCGTCCCGGCTCTTGCCGCCCCTCTCGCCGCGGCTGCCGCGGCGGCCACGAGCCAGGAGCACGCCCGGCCCGCCGACGAAGGCTGGGCGGGGGCCTGGGGCTATGCCACCTCTCCTGCGACAGGCAGCGTCAAGACCGAGAACCAGGAAGGCACTTATCGCTATCGCATCCGCGCCAGCCAGACGGGGGACGCGGTGCGGCTGGAGCTGAGCAACCCGCAAGGCGCCCGAAGCCTGCACATCGCAGCGATCTCGATTGCCCGTGCAGCCGGAGCGGAAGGCTTCGCGCTCGCGGCCGCGAGCCGCAGGCCCCTGGCCTTTCCCGCGGGGGGCGGCGCGATCATAGCGGGCGGCCAGGTGACAGAGACGCTCTCCAGCGACTTCCCCGTGACGGCGGGCGAGGACCTGCTGGTGGAAATCGTGACATCCGGCCCCAGCACCGCGGTGGCCGGCAATGCGGCATTCCCGGCGGCGTTCGCTCCCGGCACCGTCGATGCGCAAGGCACCGCGCTGCAACCCGCCAAGCTGCGCCCGCTGGTCACCCAGCTGGCCGTCCATAACCCCGCCGCGGCCTGCACGATCGTCACGCTGGGCGATTCCATAACCGAAGGTGCGCGCGGCACCCGTCCGGACTGGCGGGGCTGGCCCGGCGTGCTGTCCAGAAGGTTAGTCGACAGTCGCTCGGGGCCGCGGTGCGGCGTGGTCAACATGGGGATCAGCGGCAATCGTCTGCTGCGCGAAGGCCGCGGGACCGCCGCGGTGGACCGCTTCATGCGCGACGTCGCCTCGGTGCCCGGTGTCAGCCACCTGATCGTGCTGGAAGGCGTGAACGACATCTGGCGCGCCACTCTGCCCGGCGAACCGGCGCTCGGAGCGTCCGACCTCATCGCCGGGTACAGGAGGCTGATCGCGGCTGCCCACGCGAAAGGCATCCGCATCTACGGCGGCACGATCACGCCGGGCTTCGGCTGGAAGGCTTTCACCCGCGAGATGGAAGAGACCCGCCAGAGCGCCAATGCCTGGATCCGCGGCGCGGGCGAATTCGATGCCGTGATCGACTTCGACGCAGCCTTGCGCGACACGTCCAGCCCGCCCATGGTCCAGCGGCGTTACGATTCCGGGGATCACCTCCATCCCGGCAACGGCGGCTATGAAGTCATGGGCCGCGCGATCCCGCTTTCCCTGTTCAGGAACACACCTTGACGATGATGAAGACCGGCAGGCTTGCCGTGCAGCTACGCTTCTGGATCTGCCCCCTCGGGATCGGGCTGCTCTGCCCGCCGGCCTGGGCCGATGAAGCGCCCGCTCCGGTGGACCTGGTCGATCCTTTCGTCGGGACGTCAGGCGATCACGGCCAGCTGACGCCCGCCGCGACCGGCCCGTTCGGCATGGTGCAGCTGTCTCCCGATACGGTGCCGGCGCAGCATGCCGGTTACGACTACCAGGCGGACCATCTCCTCGGCTTCTCCCATACCCGCGCCGTCGGGGTGGGCTGCGGCGGCGGCGGGGGCGATCTGCTCGTCTCGGTCGGCTACGCGGGGGACACGGCGCCCTGGGCCATGGACAAGGCGTCCGAACAGGCCGGACCGGGCTGGTACAGCGTGCGCTACGGCGGCGGCATTCGCGCCGATCTCGCCGCCGCAGGCGCGGTGGGAATCTCGCGCTTCACCATGCCGCGTTCCGGAACCATCCGCGTCGTGCTCGATCCGCGGCACAGCTATACCAAGCGCCACAGCGCGCAATGGCAGAAGCGCAAGGCCGGCGACATGCGCGGCAGCATGTCCGCCGGAACCGTGTGCGACCAGGGCGTCTATCACTTGTCCTTCGCCGGCGCGCTCAGCCGTAACGGCCAGGCGGTAAAGGTCGCCCCGATTTCACTCGGTGACGAGCGGCAGGCCTACGATTTTGCCGTCAGGGCCGGCGATCGCGTCGAAATGCGCACCGGGCTCTCGGTCGTGGACTCGCGCTCCGCACGGCGCGTGCTGGAAAGAGGCGCGGCGCATCGGTCCCTCGAACACGTCAGGCGCGAGGCGCGGACGGAGTGGGCGCGCGAACTCGCCCGGGTGCAAGTGCCGGGCAGCGGCGAGCGCGCACGCCTGTTCTACACTCACCTTTTCCGCGTCCTTCAGACCCCCGCGAGGATCGACGACGCGGATGGCCGCTACCGGCAATCGGACGGCACCCTGCACCGCACACCGCGCGGCCATCATCGCTATTCGGGCTGGGCGATCTGGGACAACTATCGCACGCAGTTGCCGCTGATCGCGCTTCTCGATCCGGTCAGGTCCGAGGACATCGCCGCGTCGCTCGCGGAACTCTACCTGGCGGGCAAGGCGCAGTGGAGCACGCAGAACGAACCGTTCATCACCGTGCGTACCGAACACGCCGGTGTCGCCCTGCTCGATTTCCGCCGCAAGGGAATCGGCGGCTTCGACGCGGCGGAGATCCTTCCGCTGATGATAAAGGAACTCGACGCGCTTCCGAACGAGGCGCCCGACCAGCAGATCGAGACGGCTTACGACATCTGGGCCGCCGCCGAACTGGCAAGCGACATCGGCAACCGCCCGCTCGCGGCCAGCCTGCACGAACGGTCGCTGCGCTACCGGACCATGTGGCAGCGCGTGTTCAAGGAAGTCGCGCCCGATTCCGACGTGGTGAAGGCGCGAGGGCTCTATCAGGGCACTTTGTGGCAATATCGCTGGGCCCCCGTGTTCGATCTCGACTGGATGATCGACCAGGAACTGGGGCGCGCCCGTTTCGGCTGCGAACTCGGCCGCTTCTTCGACCAGGGGCTGTTCAACATGACCAACCAGCCCGACATCCAGGCGCCGTTCCTGTTCTCCGCCGCGGGCCAGCCCGCCCGGACCGCGTCGCTGGTCCGCGAGATCCTCGATAGCCCCATCGACCACTGGTACACCAATGCCGGCAAACGCCCCCGGCCCTGGCACGGACGCAGCTTCGCACTCGATCCCGTCGGCTATGCCGACGGCATGGACGACGATGCCGGCGGCATGGCAGCCTGGTATGTCTGGGCATCCCTGGGGCTCTACCCCCTGACGCCCGGCAAGCCGGAGTACGTCGTCACCACCCCCGCGTTTCCGGAGGCGACCGTGCATCCTCAAGGCGGCGCTCCCTTCAGGATCGAGCAAAGGCACAGCACCGGCAAGAGCCAGACCGCGACGTGGAACGGTGCTTCGCTGCCGGCGATGAAGATCGACCACCGTGCCCTTACCGAAGGCGGCCGCCTGCAGGTGGCCTCCGATCAGGCAGGCGGCGGCGCACTTCCGCCGGTGCAACGATAGGGAGATGGCTGAGACCGGAAAGACTGCCTCGCCCGATCAGAAATAATATCCCGCCATGATCAGCAGGGAAGTCTTCCAGCGGTCGTCCCCGCCTTGCGCGCCGCCGGACACGAACTGGCCGGCGCCGACATAGGGATCGTTGCGGCCGACCAGCATTTCCGTCCAGACGCGAATGCGTCCGCTCGCCTTGTCAGTCCAGAAGGCGCCCAGATTGAAGCGCTGGGTATCGGCGAAGCCCTTCGCATCCTTGAAGACGCGGGCATAGCTGCCGTAGAGATTGATCTTGAACGGGAAGCGCCCCGTCTCGATCGGATGGCTCAGTTCGCCAAAGGCCATCGTGCTCCTGGCGGCGATATTGTACGAGGAATCGTAGTCGCCCACCGCGATCAGGTCGCTGCGGCCGGCATTGGCGGGATTGATGGCTTGCCGGGCCACCAGCAGTTTCTTGCGCAGCGCCGTGGTTTCGTCGGTCAGGCTGAGGGCATAGGCGCGCCGCGAGCCTTCCTTGCCCGTGTCGAAGTTGTGCACGTCCGAAAGCCACGCCGACCCTGTCAGCGTCAGCTTCCCGTGATCCGAGGCGGCAAGGGCATATTGCACCCTGCCTGCAACGATGTTCCGCTCTGCATTGTCCGAGGAATCGGGCAGATAGGAATCGCCGCGCACGATGTTGACGCTGTAGCGGGCACTGTCCCGGCCCTGGCCCATCACGGCCGGTCCCGTCGTGGGGAAGAGGCCGGCGGCAAACGAGAGCTTTTCGCCCGAATGGCCGTAGCTGATCCCGACATCGTAGACTTCCTCAAGCCCGTAGACGAAGCCCAGGCTGTTGTACCAGGAATTGCCCCAGTAGCGGTCGTCGAAGGGCACCGGTTGCAGGCCCAGGGTCACTTTGTCCGTCGCGGAGAGCTTCGCGCCGATGTAGGCGTAGGCGGGAAAGTTCACTTCGCCGGGATAACCGTCATAGCCGTTCTTGCGGCTGTAGATGAAACTGCCGCCGTAGAAACGATATTCGGCGGCCCCGAAGAACGTGGACGAATCGTAGTCGAGCTTCAGGATCACCGTATCGAACGACAAGTGAGTCGACGTGCGCCGGGAGCCCGACCCGTCGACATCGTTGAACCGCACGTCCACCCGCCCGCGAATGCCCACGCCGAACTTGAGAACCCCGTCCTTCGCCGGGGGCTTTGCGTCCTCTTCAGGCAAGGCCACGGGGGCGGCGGGCGCGGGCGGATCGGCCGGCAAGGCCGCGCTATCGCCATGCCCGGCCGAGGCTTCCGCGCCGGACGGTTCCGGCTGCCCGTCCGCGGGAAGTGCGGGCATGACAGCCGCCAGCGCCGCCGCCTGAACAAGCGCATGGCCCAGGATCAGCATAGCTGCGGTTCCCGGACCGGGATCATGCCTGCGAACGCTTTCGAGCCTCCAACGAAGATGACTGCGTACATCGTTCAGGTTCCTTGTCCCGAGCCGGTGAGCTTGCGCCGCTCCCGCGCCCCGGCAAGGGCGCGCGGGAACTTCTGGATGCCTGGTCGCCCGGCGGGTTGTCCTAGCGCAAGGCCTCCCGCAGCAGCACATCGGAAAATCCCGAGGGCCGACGCGGCGCTGGAATCGGCGGATCGCCAGACGTCCTACCGACGTCCTACGACCATCGGAAGTCGCCGGATAGGTCCGCCATGCACCGTGGCATCGCCGGCTGCGACACCGGCGCCGAAACCGTTCACGGGAATGGGGCCGATCCGTCCGAACCGGGCGGATCGCCGCGACCTTCCTCGGCCGGAAGGTCGTTGCGGCCGTAGCGGGCGTAGAGCGTGGGCAGCACGAAAAGCGTCAGCAGGGTTGCCGAGAGCAACCCGCCGATCACGACCGTGGCCAGCGGCTTCTGCACTTCCGCCCCCGCTCCGCTGCCCAGCGCCATCGGCACGAAGCCGAGACTGGCGACGAGCGCGGTCATGACCACGGGTCGCAGGCGCTGGAGCGCGCCGATGCGCGCGGCCGCGGCGCGCTCCGTGCCCTGGCGCATCAGGTCCTGGATCGACGAGACCATGACCAGGCCGTTAAGCACCGCGATCCCCGACAGCGCGATGAAGCCCACGGCCGCGGCTATGGAGAAATCCATACCCCGTGCAAACAGGAGCAATACTCCCCCGACCAATGCCATCGGCACCCCGGTAAACACGATCGCCGCGTCCCGGATCGAGCCAAGCGCCCCGTAGAGCAGCAGCAGGATCAGGGCGAAGCAGGCGGGGATCACCAGTTGCAGACGCTCCCTGGCGGAGGCGAGATTCTCGAACTGGCCGCCCCATTCCAGATAGCTGCCCGGGGGAAGACGGACCTCGCCGGCAATCGCCGCCCGGGCATCTTCCACCACGCTGCCGACATCGCGGCCACGCACATTGGCCTGGACCACCACGCGGCGCTTGCCGTTCTCGCGGCTGATCTGGTTCGGGCCTTCCGCGATCCCGATATCGGCAACGCTGGCAAGCGGCACGAACCGCCCGCCAGGCACCGGCACCGGCACCTGCCGCAGCAGGCCGATATCGGCGCGCTGGGCTTCGGACAGGCGGATCACCACCGGGAAACGGCGATCGCCCTCGAAGATCATGCCAGCCTCGCGGCCGCCCAGCGTGGCGGTGACGATGTCCTGCACGTCCTGCGCGGTCACGCCGAGGCGGGACATGGCATCGCGATCGACGCGAATGTCGAGCATGGGCAGGCCCGTGGTCTGCTCGACCTTGACGTCAGTGGCGCCCCGGGTCCGGCGCAGCACCCCGGCGATCTTCTCGGCCGTGGCATTCATGGCGCCGAAGTCTTCACCGAAGACCTTGACCGCGATGTCCCCGCGCACGCCTGCGATCAGTTCGTTGAAGCGCATCTGGATGGGCTGCGTGACTTCGTAGGCATTGCCGGGGAATTCGTTCAGCGCCTTTTCGAGACGAGCGACGAGTTCGTCCTTGGCAAGGCGCTTGTCCGGCCACTGATCGCGCGGTTTCAGGATCACGAACATGTCGGTGGCATTGGGCGGCATCGGATCGGATGCGAGTTCGGCCGTGCCCGTCTTCGAAAAGACGAACTGCACTTCCGGCTGCCGCGACATCATCCGCTCGATCGGTATCTGCATCGCCTGGCTCTGCTGCACCGAGGTGGCCGGAATGCGCAGCGCCTGGATCAGCAGGTTGCCCTCATCGAGCTGCGGCAGGAACACTTGTCCCAGCCCCATGAACGCGGCGATGGCCACGGCGAAGCCAGCCACGCCGACACCCACCGTCATCGTCGGCCGCTTCATCGCCTTGTCGAGGCCCGGCTCGTAGCGCGCCTTGAGCCAGGTCATGATCCGGCCTTCCTTTTCCTCCACGCGGCGGGAGAGCCAGATCGCGATCGCCGCAGGCACCGCCGTCAGCGAGAGCACGAAGGCAAAGGCCAGCGCCATGATGACCGTCAGCGCCATCGGCACGAACGTCTTGCCCTCGACACCGGTGAGCGTGAGCAGCGGAACGTAGACGAGAATGATGATCGCCTGCCCATAGACCGAGGGCCGGATCATCTCGCGCGCAGCCGTGGCGACCGTGGCCAGGCGCTCCTCTACGGTGAGCAGGCGGCGGCCATGATGCTGTGCCTCGGCAATGCGCCGCAGCGCGTTCTCGACGATGATGACGGCGCCGTCGACGATCAGGCCGAAGTCCAGCGCGCCAAGGCTCATCAGGTTCGCCGAAACGCCGGTCCTGAGCATGCCGAAGCTGGTCAGCAGCATGGAAACCGGGATCACCATGGCAGCGATCAGCGCGGCGCGGAAGTTTCCGAGCAACGCGAACAGCACGACGATGACCAGCAAGGCGCCTTCGCCCAGGTTCCGGGCGACAGTCCTGATGGTCGCATTGACGAGTTCGGTGCGGTCCAGGACCGGCTGCACGATCACGTCGGGCGGCAGCGAGGCATTGATCTCCCGAAGGCGATCGCCGACCGCCGTGGCGACCGTGCGGCTGTTCTCGCCGATCCGCATGATTGCGGTGCCGACCACGACCTCAGTACCGTTTTCGGACGCCGAACCCATGCGGACCGCCTGTCCGGTCCTGACGGCGGCAACCTGCCCGAGAGTGACAGGAACCCCCTCTCGCGTGGCAATGACGACTTTCGCAAGCTCGCTGGCGTTCTGGATCAGCGCGTCGGAACGCACGGCCAGCCCTTCGCCGTTACGGTCGACGAAGCCGCCGCCGACGCTGGTGTTGTTGCGCTCCAAAGCCGTGGCCAGATCGGTGAGCGTGATGTTCATCGCCACCAGGCGCTGGACGTCCGGCACGACCAGGAACTGCTTGGCATAGCCGCCGATGGAATCGACCCCGGCAAGCCCCCTGGTGTTCTTCAGCAAGGGCGCGACGATCCAGTCCTGCGCCGTGCGCAGATAAGTCGCCTTGTCGGTATCGTTTGTCAGGCGCTCGCCTTCCGGCGTGATGTAGCTGCCATCCGGCTGCATGCCCGGCTCGCCGGGCAAGTGCTTGTCATCCCTGCGGTGTTCGAGCCGGACGGTCCACATATAGACCTCGCCAAGGCCCGTGGCGATCGGGCCCATCTCCGGGTTGACGCCAGGGGGAAGGTCTTGCGTCACCCCGCTGAGGCGTTCGCCCACCTGCTGGCGCGCGAAGTAGATGTCGGTGCTCTCGTCGAACACCGCCGTGATCTGCGAGAAACCGTTGCGGCTGAGCGAGCGGGTGTGATCGAGGCCGGGAATGCCGGCCAGCGCGGTCTCGATCGGGAAGGATACCTGCTTTTCGACCAGTTCGGGTGAGAGGGCCGGGGCGCGGATATTGATCTGCACCTGGTTGTTGGTGATGTCCGGCACCGCGTCGATGGGAAGACGGTACAGGGCGGCCGCGCCGATGGCGGCGGCAAGGGCGGTGAGCAGCAGGACGAGCCAGCGCTTGTCGACCGCCCAATTGACGATGGAAGCGATCATCGGCTCAGTCCTCGTGCGCCGCTTCGCCCTTGCCGAGTTCGGCCTTGAGCGTGAAGCTGTTGGTGGTGGCGATCTGCTCGGTGCCCGTCAGGCCCGAACGGACGATCACGGTGCCCCCGGCATTGTCGCCCGGCGTCACCGGCACCGCCCTAAAGCCTGCTCCGGTGCGCACGAAGACCACGCTCTTGCCCTCCACCGTCTGCACGGCGGTGCTCGGAACGCGCACGGCGCCGTCCCCGCTTTCGCCGCCAAGCTGGACGGAAGCCGTCACGGGTTCGCCCACGCGCCATTCTCCGCCGCGGTTGTCCAGCGCGGCGATGACCGGCACGAGGCGCGTCTGCACGTCGAGCGCGGGGGATACGAACGTCACTTTGCCAGTGGCCCTGCGGCCGGAAGCCGTGACGGTCACCGGGCTACCCGGTTTCACCCGGCCGGCGTCGGCAGGTTGCAGGCTCAGTGCGAGCGAGACGCTCGAAAGATCGGCGATCCGGTACAATTCGGCATTGGCGTCGACCGTCTGGCCCAGGATGACGCTACGGGCGATCACCTGCCCGGAGATCGGCGCGGTAATGCCAAGGCGGTTGAGCCCGCCGCCTCCGGCACCGGCGGCGGATACCTGTCCCTGCGCCTGCCGGTAGGCGATCCGCGCTTCGGTTGCTGCGGTGCGCGCGGCAATCAGATCCTGCTCCGGCGTGACGCGCTGGCTGAACAGACGCTGCTCGCGGGCAAGATTCGCGTTTGCCAGGGCCAGACGCGCGCGGCTGGCTTCGACTTCGCCCTTGAGGACGGCCGCTTCCCGGCTCTCGATCACGGCCATGATCCCACCGCGACCGACCGACTGACCGAGATTCTGGCCCAGCGCCACGACACGGCCGCCGATCGCGGCGGAAACGACCTGCATGCCTTGCGGGTCGGCCTCGATGGTCGCGGGCAGTTCGAGAGTGCCGGAGCCTCCCACCATCGGACGGCCGATCTGGATGCCTGCCGAAGCGATCTGCGCCGGTGTCAACGTGATCTCGCCTTCCCCGGCGTGGGCGGCTTCAACCTTTTCCGGCGTGGGCGCAGCGTCCTGGGAACCCCCACCACCGCAGGCAGCGAGTGCGAGCGGCAAGGCCAAGGCGAAGGGAAATGCGGCGTAGGCGTATCTGTTGAAGGTCTTCACAATCCGTTCCCCACTTGCGGTGCGACGGCGGGCGCGGTCAGGCGCTCCATCTGCGCGCGGGCATTCTGATAGGCGGCAAGCGCGTCGATCGCAGCGACGCGGGTTTCGGCAAGCGTCCGTTCGGCATCGAGCAGATCGAGCTGACCGAACTTGCCCTCGCGGTATCCGATGCGCGCGATGCGGGCCGCTTCCTGTGCTGCGACCAGCGCCGGTCCCGATGCGGTCCGTGCCAGCGTGGCGGCATTGTCCGCCTCGGCCTGGGCATTGGTGATGGCCTGTTCGATATCGAGCGCGCTGGCCCGGCGCTGGGCTTCCGCCTGGCTGCGCTGGGCATTGGCCTGGTCGAACGCGGCCCGGCCATTGTTGAAGACCTGCAAGGGAATCGAGACGGTGAACACGGCCGCGACGTCATTGGTCGCCTCAAGGCGCCGGACCGAAGGCCCGACATCCACGTCCGGCACCCGGTTCGCACGCGCAAGGCGGAGGTTGGCATCGGCTATGGCCAGATTGGCCTCCGCCGCCGCAAGCGCCAGCGTGCCCTGTGGGTCCACCGGAACACCTGGGCCGTACCCATCGGGCGGCAAACGGTCGAGAAGGCCGACGTCGAGTTCGCCATCGATCGATCGCCCCATGCGCCGCTCCAGATTGGCGCGGGCTGCAAGGGCAAGGCGATCCTGCCGTTCGACATTCGCCTCTGCCGACAACCGCGTCACATCGGCCCGCTGCCGTTCGAGCGGAGAGGCTCGACCGGCCTGGACGCGCAGGCTGGCCGCGCGAAGGGCATCCCCGGCGATCCGCGCCTGATCGCGTGCCGTCTCCCGGCGGCGCATGGCCGAGATCGCCTCGATATAGAGCCGGGTGGCCTGAAGCCGCACGTCTGCGGCCATGATCGCGGCCTGCAGCTCCGTCCTGGAAAGTTCGGCCGAGGCGACCGCCACGCGGGCACGGCGCTTGCCGCCCCGTTCGAGCGTTTGCAGGAAGCCGACAGTCGTTTCGGAACTGCGGAGGCCGCTATAGGCGCCCGTTCCGGCGACATTCTCGACTTGCGCCTGCGCCACGGGGTTGGGGCGGAAGCCCGCTATCCGCCGGTTTGCTTCCGCCGCCCGGATACCGGCATCGGCGGCCTCGATGGCAGGGGCGCTGCCGCCCGCCGCCGCAACGGCATCCTCGAGTGTGAATAGTGGCGTCGGCACCTGGGCCTCGCGCATCGCGGCAAAGCCCTGCGCTTGTGCGGCGGCGACGCACGACGTGGCGGCCAGCAGAGCCGCTATGAACCTGTACATGAAGATATTCCCGATTGAAGAATGACAGACCGCCGGCGCGCTCAGGCGCGCCAGGGCCGTTCGGATTCAATCAGGCAATGGGAGGACGCAGATCCGGGCCGGCGATCCACCGGCCAAGG
>NZ_CM145495.1:215000-370000 GCF_055521655.1 Novosphingobium sp. BL-S-21 | reverse complement strand
CAGCCCTGGTTGGACGAACTCACAACGCCCGAGACGCTGGGGCTCAGCACGGTGTAGCCGGAGCCGTCCGCGTTCCACTGGTTGGAGCTGGGAGTGGCGGCGTTCTCGCTGGCGTGCTCGTTGTAATAGTAGGCACCGGCCACGAAATCGAGGTGCGGCAGGCTGCCGACCAGCTGGAGTTCCTGGCTGAACTGGTTCTGGTCGAGGAACGAAAGCGAGTAGCGGCTGAACTTGGCGTTCGGCAGGAACACGGTGCGGTGAGCGCCGCCCGAGTTGTCGTACTGGTCGGTGTGGACGTCACGCCAGGCGGTGATCGAGCGCAGCGTCAGGTTCGGATTGAGGTCGTAGCTGAGGTTGCCCATCACCCCCTGCGTGCGATCGACGCTGGGCTGCTGCGGCACGCCGATGTCCGCGGTCTTCATGCGCTTGTCGCCGCTGACCTGGACGAGCGGGGAAAGCGGGGCGATCTGCCCGGCCTTCAGCTTGCCGCCCTGGCTGGCGATATCCGCCAGCGTGGCGACCGTCAGGTTGTTCGGGTTGTAGTTGATGAGCTGGCTGTACATCGGCGTGTTGTCGTCACGCGACTTGTCGTACGAGATGTTCGCCGTCAGCCCTTCGAACGGCTTCCACTGGGCCTGGATCCGGCCGCCGACGCGGTCGTAGTAGTTCCAGCCGGTCTGCCCCGCGAGCGGGTTCTTCACCGTGGCGTCCTGGTGCTGGTAGACCCCGTCTACCTTGACCGAGATGTTGTGGAACTCGGGGAAGTCGATGTGCGCTTCGCCGTCGCGCTGGCCATAGTTGCCGAGGCCCGCCGAAACGCGGCCGCCGAATTCGCCGGTGGGCGCCTTGGTGACGATCGAGAGCGCCCCGCCTTCGGTGTTGCGGCCGAACAGCGTGCCCTGCGGCCCGCGCAGCACTTCGATGCGCTGCACGTCGAACAGCGCGGCGTTCAGGCCCTGCTGGCGGCCGAGGTAGACGCCGTCGAGGTAGACGCCCACGCCCTGGTCGCGCGCGGTCTGGTTGGCGTCGAACGGCACGATGCCGCGGATGCCGACGGTAAGGGCAGACTGGCGCGCTTCGAACGTGGCGACGCGCAGCGAGGGCACGGTGCCGCTGGCCAGGTCGATCAGGCTCTGGACGTGCTGCTTCTCGATATCCGCGCTGCCGATGACGGCGATGGCGATCGGAGTCTTCTGGAGGTCGGTCTCGCGCTTGGTGGCGGTGACGATGATCGGCACCGAGCCGTCGCTGTCGGCCGCGGCGGCGCTGTCGGCCGCGGGAGCGATTGTTGCGGCTTCATCGGCGAAAGCGGCTACCGGCGCCTGGCTCAACGCGACGATGCTGCAAGTGGCCGCCAGACGGATGGCGTGGCGAATCATGCGAAAACTCCCTGAAATGCTTGGTCTTCCTCCTTGCAGTCGCGGCAAGGGGCCCGCCCGGCGGGGCGACAGGGAGGCTGACTAGGCGCAACCCGCGTCACATCCGTGTTGCTTTCTTGTAATTTTCTTGACGCAATTGTGGCGACACGCGGCCGGGCGAACATGACAAATTTGACATGTGCATGGCGGCGATCACGGCACTATGTGGCCGGATCATTCGTATCGAAACTGCAGGATACCATGATCAAATCTGGCGACATCGTGCTGACCTCGGGCGACCTTGCCCATGTCAGCGCCGTTCGTGACAACTTCCTCTCCTTCGAGGCGGCGGTGATGAACGCAACCGAACTCTGCGCGCGGCCCGCCAGGGCCCCGACCTGGATCTTCGTGGACTGGCTTCTGCCGGAAATGTCGGGACTTCAGCTCTGCGGGCTGCTGCGCGACCGCATCAACGACCATCCCCTCCACATGACGATGATCCTGCCGGAGGCCGATCCGCGCGCCCAGGCCCGCGCGCTGGACGCGGGGGCGGACGACTACCTGATCGCGCCCCTCACCCCGCATGCGCTCGTGCAGCGCCTGCGAATCTACCAGCCTGCCGCGGCCGCGCGCAAGGAAACCCCGGCGATCCAGATCGGCGAGCTGATGATCCAGCCCGATTCGCATCTCACCCGGTACCGGGGTCTGGTCGTGCCGCTGCAATCGAATGAGCAGCGCCTGCTCAATCACTTCGCGCGCAATCCCAACCGGGTGTTCACGCGCGGCGAACTGATCGGCGTGCTGGGCAAGAGCGTGGAGGTCTGCGACGAGCGGACCGTGGACTCCTGGGTCAGCCGCCTGCGCCGCAAGCTGCGCTCGATGCAGGTCCCGCACCTGCCGCGCACCGTGCGTTCGTTCGGATATGTCTTCGACAGCGCCGAAGCCTGAGGGCGGCGGCCAACTGCGGCTGCGAAACCGCGATCAATCCGGGCCCTTGTGCCCGGGCCGCGCATATTCGGGATAATGGAACATGGCGCTGAAGACATGGCCGGCATCGGCGAACAGCGCTTCTGCGTCCATTTCCTTTTCCTTCAGCATCTCGTCCAGCGAATAGGCGATCTCCACCGACATGCGGGTGCGCCGCAGCACCAGTTCACGCGGAACATGCGCGAGATAGGGCATGTACATGTCCGTCAGCAGGTCCGAGACGAAGTTATGCGAGAACAGGCGGATCGGCGTGAGGCTCGGGATCGCCCGCAGCGCCCGCATGATCCACAAGGCGCCGGGCTCGCTGGCCGTGATCTCATGCATGGTGCGGATCAGTTCGACCACCTTGCCCTCGATCACGTCGAGCCCGGCCTCGCGGTAATTGTCCAGCCAGGCCTGTAGCGCCACGTTCTGCCGCTCCATGAAACGCTCGGCCAGGGCATGGAGAATCGCGTATTTGTCGTCGAAATAGCGATAGAACGCGGGCGGGGTCATTCCGGCGCGTTCGCAGATCTGGTTCGTCGAGATGCGCTCGATGCCCACCTCCCCCAGCAGATGCGCGGCGGAATCGAGCAAGGCATTGAATGTCTTGCGCGATCGCTCCTGCACGGGCCTGCGGTAAGGGGGTTTGTCAGGGTCCAATTCGTGCTCCGGACACCGCAAATGCCGCGTGGTGTCATAAAAATGATAATTATAGCTACCATATGCGGTCCGCACAGCAAATACAGGGGTCGCATCCATGTTCAAGTCCCGTTTCCGCGTGCAGGCCTCGGCCTGCGCGATGGCCGTCTTCGCCTGCGCTTCGGGCATCGCCCATGCCGACGAAGCCTCGCCCAACCCCGCCGCCGGATCGGGTGACGACATCATCGTCACCGCGCGCGCCGGCAGTGCGCAGAAGAAGGTCGAGGCGAGCTACGCCATCTCGACGATATCCGAAGCCGAACTGCAGATGAAGGCGCCCATCGGCGTGGGCGAGGCGCTGAAGAACGTGCCCGGCTTCTGGATCGAAAGTTCCTCCGGCGAGGCCAGCGGCAATATCCGCGTGCGCGGCATCCCGACCGACGGCTTCTCCGCGCTCTCGCTGCTGGAAGACGGCATCACCATCCAGCACGACGCCGGCCTCGGCTGGCTGAACGGCGACCAGGCCCTGCGCATGGACCAGACCATCCAGGGCATCGAAGTGGTGCGCGGCGGTCCGTCGTCGATCTTCTATTCGAACGCCCCCGGCGCGGTCGTGAACTTCATCACCCGGCGCGGCGGCGACCATCTGGAAGGTTCGGTCCGCTACGAAGTGGCCGACTACAATTCGCACCGCGTGGACGGCTGGGTCGGCGGCCCGATCGGCAACAGCGACTGGCGCTTCCTGGTCGGCGGCTATTACCGCCTGTCGGACGGCCAGCGCCACACCGGCTACCGCCAGGACGAAGGCGGCCAGATCCGCGCCACGATCTCGCGCGAGTTCGAGCGCGGCTCGCTCATGCTGGGCGTCAAGCGCATCGACGAGCGCATCGGCAACGCCATGGTCACGCCCTTCGTCAACGACAGCAATGGCGATCCGGTGGGCGTGCCCGGCTTCAACGCCAAGCGCGACATCATCGCCGGCAAGGAAACCCGCTATTTCGACTTCCTGACGCCGGACGGCGTGGAAAAGTTCGACAACGGCATCGGCACCACCATCAAGCTCACCCAGCTGACCGGCGAGTTCGACTACGAACTGACCGACAGCCTGCGCGTCGAGCACAAGATGCGCTACCGCGACAGCTACACCAAGCGCAACTCGATCACCCCGCGCACGGTCGCCTCGGCCGCCGACCTGCTGTCCTCGACTTATGGCAAGTACGTCGACACGGTCGCCGGCCAGACGCTGGGCTTCAACTATACCAACGGCAGCGGCCCGATGGACCTGGCCAATGCCAACGGCAACGGCCTGGCCCTGCTCAACCTCGCCCGTTCCTTCACCATTCCCGAAGACGAGTTCGTTTCCGACACCCGCTTCCTGCAGGACTTCGAACTGGCCGGCCACCACGACCTGGCGCTGGGCTTCTACTATGCCCACGTCAAGGAAACCTACCATTCGAACTCGGCGGCGATCTTCACCGACGTGAAGGACAATGCCGCCCTGCTCGACGCCGTGCTGCGCGATGCGGCCGGCAACACGCTCTACCAGTTCACCAATGACGGCATCGCCAGCTACGGCTCGGAATTCAACAACGCCTTCGGCAAGTCGGACACCATCGCCGTCTACGCCAGCGACGAATGGAAGCTGACCGACCGCCTGCGCGTCGATGGCGGCATTCGCTGGGAGCAGATCAAGACCAGCGGCCAGGTGGAAGGCAAGAGCACGATCAACCTCGGCCAGTCCGCCACCGCCGCCGACGACGCGGTGCTGGTCGGCTCGGGCGTGTTCGCGCCGTTCTCGCGCAAGTACGATCACATGGCCTGGACGCTCGGCGCGAACTACCAGCTCCAGCCGCGCATGGGCGCCTTCGCCCGCTTCACCTCCACGTTCCGCCTGCCCAGCGTCTCCAGCTTCCTCGGCAATGCGGCGGCCAGCCCGGTCACGCAGAAGATGGACTTCTACGAGGTCGGCCTGAAGTACGCCTCGCCCACGTTCGACGTCTATCTCACCGGCTTCAACTCGATCTACAAGAGCTACGAGATCAGCGACTATCGCCAGAACGCGGCCGGGCAATATGTGCTCAACACGGTCTACGGCGACACCAAGACCTGGGGCACCGAGCTGGAAGCCACCTGGCGCCCCGCGAATTGGTTCGACATCCACGCCAACTGGACCTGGCAGGACGCGCGCTTCACCGACTTCGTCTACACCAATTCCAGCGGCCAGGTCGTCGACTATTCCAAGAACCGCCTGATCCGCGTGCCGAAGCACAGCTTCCGCATCACTCCGGGCGTCAACCTGATGGACAACCGCCTGCGCGTGGAGGCTGACTTCGCCTACTACGGCCAGCGTTATGCCGAAGTGGCCAACCAGATCAGCCTGCCCGCCTATTCGACGGTGGACCTGAACGCCAAGTTCGACGTCAACGACCGGCTGACCTTCAACCTCTACGTCAACAACCTCACCAACACGATCGGCCTGACCGAGGGCAATCCCCGTGCCGGCTCGATCGACAACGAGGAAGTGGGCGACCTGGTCTACATCGCGCGCTCGATCTTCGGCCGCAGCGTGCGCGGCGCGGTGACGTTCAGGTTCTGATCGGCCTCTCCGCTCTCTCCCTCCGGCGGGCGCCATGGCCGCGCCCGCCGGAACCCTCACCTCCGGGGACAATCGACATGCCCAAGACCTTCTCCCGCCTCGCCTCGCTCGCCCTCCTTCTCGCTTCTGCCCTCGGGTCGCACCAGGCAATCGCGCAGGACCTGCCGGAATGGGACAAGGTGCCTCTGGCAAAAGGGCATGAGAAGCCGGACCTCGTGCTGACCGGCACGGTCGACCGTTCGGACTACCAGCGCAACGTCCCGGTCTCGTTCGACGTCCCCGGAGGCGTTACCCGCATCGGCGTGGAGTACGAATATACCCGCCCGGACGGGAAGACCGTGATCAACCTCGGCCTGTTCGACGGCAGGACGTTCCGCGGCTGGAGCGGCAGCAACAAGCACACCGTCGTGATCGACGAGAACAACGCCACGCCCTCGTTCATCGCCGGGCCGGTCGGCGGGCGGCGCTGGTCGCTCGATCTGGGCGTGTCCTATATCGGCGAAGGGGTGACCTCGCGCTTCACCGCCCGCATCTGGTTCTGGCGGCCGGGCGAAGTGCCAGCCGTCTCGACCTTCTCGCCCGAGCCGCTGGAAGCGGCCGACAAGTGGTATCGCGGCGACTTCCATCTTCACACCGGCCATAGCGACGGCTTCTGCACCAGCCGCCGGGGTCGCAGCGTGCCCTGCCCGCTCTACCGCACCGTGGATGCGGCGCTGGCCGCCCATCTCGATTTCGCGGCGATCACCGATCACAACAATGTCGCGCTCTATGGCTCGATGCGCGAACTCCAGCCCTTCTACGACGATATCCTGCTGATCCCCGGCCGCGAAATGACCACCGAGCAGGGCCACGCCAACGTCTTCGGCACCACCGAATATATCGACCACCGCCTCGGCGAGAAATCCATGCCCGACATGGCGACCATGATCGAGCGCGCCCATGCCGCGGGCGGCCTGTTCTCGATCAACCATCCGGGATCGCCCACCGACTTCCGTTGCCGCGGCTGCGGCTGGTCCGCCCCCGAGGCGACTTACGCCGCGACCGACGCCATGGAAGTGATGAACAGCGGCAACCTCTGGAAGCAGCTTGGCGGCGGGGACGCCGGGGGCGATGTGGCGATCTGGGAAAAGCAGCTCGCCCAGGGCCGCCGCATCACCGCGATCGGCGGCAGCGACAACCATGACGTCGATCTCGGCCGCCTCGGCGTCGGCTTCCCGACCACGCTGGTGCGGGCGCCGGAACTGTCCGAACGCGCCATTCTCGATGCCGTGAAGGCAGGCCACGTCATGATCGACATGACCGGAAAACCGGGCCTCGGCTTCGATCTCTCGGCGCGCGGCGGCGCCCGTGCAGGAACGGTCGGGGATGCCTTCGCGCTGCCTGCCGGCCAGACCCTGGAACTGGCGCTCACCATCACCGGCGCGAAAGGCCGCAAGCTCGTGGGCCTGGTCGACGGTCAGCCGGCGGCGGAACTCTCGGCCGAGAGCCTGACCGAAGCGCGGCAGGCCCTGCCGCTCAAGTGGACCTCGGACGGCCAGCGACACTGGATCCGTTTCGAACTGCGCGACGGGGCGCAGCGGCTCTTCATGACCAATCCGGTATATGTGAACTACTGAGCTTCCCGCTCCGCAGGGCCGACCGGATGGGCCTGGACTGCGGCGAAACGCTTGCCAGGAGAGGGCTGGGACGGCTTGACCGGGTAAACTCAATCAAATAGGTTGAGAATACCCGGTCAGGAGTTCGTACAATGCCGATTGAAATCCGCAAGCATGGGCGCGTCGGCGCCGAAATCCTCGGGATCGACCTCGCCCGTCCGCTGACGGAAGACGATCTTTCGGCGATGCGCGCGGCTTTTGCCGAACATGGCGTGGTCTTTTTCCGCGACCAGTCCATCACCGAACAGCAGCATATCGACTTCGCCCGCCATTGGGGCGCGATCAACATCAACCGCTTCTTCACCGCCCATTCGGTCTATCCGGAAATCGCGCTGGTGGTGAAGGAACCGGACCAGCAGCACAATATCGGCGGCGGCTGGCACACCGACCATTCCTACGACTTCGCCCCCGCGCTGGGCTCGATCCTGGTGGCCCGCGAACTGCCGCCGCAAGGCGGATCCACGGCCTTCGCCTCGATGTACGCCGCCTATGACGCCTTGCCGCCGCCGCTCAAGGCGCAAGTGGAGGGGCGCCATGCCGTCCATTCCGCACGCCATGTCTTCGGAAGCAGGGCCGGCGCTTACGAGGCCGCGCAGGACACCCGGCGGGACGGCCGAATCGGCAATGCCGGCGCTGCGGACCTGCTGGACGACCCGGTCCATCCGGTCATCATCACGCACCCCCTCAGCGGCAAGCGCGCAGTCTACGTGAACCCCAGCTTCACCCTGCACATCCAGGGCCTGTCCGAAGAGAACTCGCGCGGCTTGCTCGAAGAACTCTATGCCCATTGCCGCCGTCCGGAATTCCAGGAGGATTTCCACTGGCGGGAAGGTTCGATCGCCTTCTGGGACAACCGTGCCACCTGGCACTACGCCTACAACGATTACCACGGCCATCGCCGCGAGATGCACCGCATCACCATCGAGGGCACCCAGCTCGGCTGAATCGGTCGCGGCGGCACCCGGGTTTTCTCGCAGTTGAAGGGTGCGGGGCTTTGCAGCACGATGGGGCGCTGCTCCCTTTGGGTAGGGCCCGGGACGGATACCGTCCTTATGGAAACGCACCGAAGGGCGCTCTTTTCGCGCGCTTCGGCGCTGGCGGGGCCGCCGAACCCTTGGGAAACCGCGGAGTTCCGCATCGGCCAAAAGGTGGACTTGCCACCCTGCAAATACATATTTAATGTCAACCAAATCGATTGAGTTTAGGCAATGCGCCTTCTGACGGGAGACATGACACGATGAAAGCCGGAACCCTCAATCGCCGCCTGTTTATTTCGGTGGCCGCCGCAACGGCACTGGCCGCCTCTCTGGCGGGCTGCTCCGGCGGCAAGTCGGGCAACGCGGTGGAGATCACCAATGTCTCCTACGACCCCACCCGCGAACTCTATCAGGCCGTGAACCCGGCCTTCGCCGCCTACTGGAAGAAGAAGTCCGGCCAGGACGTGACCTTCCGCATGAGCCACGGCGGATCGGGCAAGCAGAGCCGCGCCATCATCGACGGATTGGAAGCAGACGTCGCCACCCTGGCGCTGGCCTATGACATCGACGTGATCGCGGACAAGGCCAGGCTGCTCCCGGCCGACTGGCAGAAGGCCCTGCCCGACAACAGCGCGCCTTACACGTCCACCATCGTGTTCCTGGTCCGCAAGGGCAATCCCAAGGGCATCCACGACTGGGCCGACCTGGTGAAGCCGGGCGTGCAGGTCATCACGCCCAATCCCAAGACCAGCGGCGGCGCGCGCTGGAACTTCCTGGCCGCCTGGGCCTACGGCCGCAAGGCGGGCGGATCGGATGCCGCCGCCGAGACGTATACGAAGCGCCTCTTCGCGCAAGTTCCGGTGCTTGACAGCGGTGCGCGCGGCGCCACGACCACTTTCGTCGAACGCGGCATCGGCGATGTCCTGCTGGCCTGGGAGAACGAGGCGCTGCTGGCCGAAAAGAAGCTCGGCGCCGGCAAGTTCCAGATCGTCGTCCCCTCGATCTCGGTCCTGGCGGAGCCGCCGGTCGCCGTGATCGCGAACAATGCGAAGAAGCACGGTACCGAAGCGGTTTCCAAGGCCTACCTCGAATATCTCTACACACCCGAGGCCCAGGTCGCGATCGCACGCAACTTCTACCGGCCGAGCGACCCCAAGATCGCGGAACAGTTCGCCGGGCAGTTCCCGAAGCTGAACCTCGTCACCATCGACAAGGACTTCGGCGGCTGGACCAAGGCGCAGAAGACCTTCTTCGACGACGGCGGCGTGTTCGACCGCATCTACACCAAGAAGTAAACCGCGCCCTTCGCGCCAGAAATCGAGCAGGCCACTGCAGATGCCATCCATGACGACGCGCAAGGCCAGCTGGCGTGCGCCCTCCGTGTTGCCCGGCTTCGGGCTGACCTTCGGGTTCAGCCTGGCCTGGCTTTCCCTGATCGTGCTGATCCCGCTTTCCACGCTGTTCCTGAAGTCCGCCGGCATGGGCTGGCACGCTTTCGTGGACGTGGGCTTTTCCTCCCGCGCCCTCACCGCCTATCGCCTGAGCTTCGGCACCGCCATCGCCGCGGCCTTCGTCAACGCCGTCTTCGGCCTGCTCGTGGCCTGGGTGCTGGTGCGCTATGAATTTCCCGGCAAGCGGGTGGTGAGCGCGCTGGTGGACCTGCCCTTCGCGCTGCCCACCGCCGTTGCCGGCATTGCCCTGACCGCGCTTTACGCGCCCAGCGGCTGGGTCGGCCAGTACCTCGATCCGCTGGGCATCAAGGTGGCCTTCACGCCGATCGGCATCACCGTGGCGCTGATCTTCATCGGCCTGCCCTTCGTGGTCCGCTCGGTGGAGCCGGTGCTGGCCGACCTGGGCAAGGACGTGGAGGAAGCCGCCGCGACCCTGGGCGCGAACCGGGCGCAGACCTTCGCCCGCGTGATCTTCCCGGCGATCCTGCCCGCGCTCTTCACCGGCTTCGCGCTGGCCTTCGCGCGCGGCGTGGGCGAATATGGCTCGGTGATCTTCATCTCGGGCAACATGCCCGGCCGCACGGAGATCGCCCCGCTGCTGATCGTCACCCAGCTCGAACAGTATAATTACGACGGCGCCACGGCCATCGCCATGGTCATGATGCTGGTGTCCTTCGCGGTGCTCTTCACGCTCAACGCGCTCCAGTCGATCCGTCGCAGGAGGCTCGGCGCATGAGGCGGCACGCTCCCGGCACCGAGAGCCGGACCGCACAGGTCCTGCTGATCGGCCTTGCCCTCACTTTCCTGGCCTTCTTCCTGATGCTGCCGCTGGTCGCGGTGTTCAGCGAAGCGCTGAAGCAGGGCATCCGTCCCTTCCTGGACGCGGTGACCAACCCCGACGCCTTCTCGGCGATCCGGCTGACGCTCATCATCGCGGCGATCAGCGTGCCGCTCAACATGGTCTTCGGCCTTGCCGCCAGCTGGGCGATCACCAAGTTCAGCTTCCCCGGCAAGAACCTGCTGCTGACGCTGATCGACCTGCCCTTCTCGGTCTCCCCGGTGGTCTCGGGCCTGATCTTCGTGCTGCTGTTCGGGGCGCAAGGCCTGCTGGGGCCATGGCTGTCAGCGCACGGCGTCAAGATCATCTTCGCCGTACCCGGCATCATCCTCGCCACCGTGTTCATCACCTTCCCCTTCGTCGCGCGCGAGTTGATCCCGCTGATGATGGAGCAGGGCAAGGACGACGAGGAAGCCGCGCTCTCGCTGGGCGCCAACGGCTGGCAGACCTTCTGGCATGTGACCCTGCCGAACATCCGCTGGGGCCTGCTCTACGGCGTGCTGCTCTGCAATGCCCGCGCCATGGGCGAGTTCGGCGCGGTCTCGGTCGTCTCCGGCCATATTCGCGGCGAGACCAACACCATGCCGCTGCATGTCGAGATCCTCTACAACGAATACGATTTCGTCGGAGCCTTCGCGGTCGCCTCGCTGCTGGCCGCCCTCGCCCTCGTCACGCTCGTCCTCAAGAGCGTGCTCGAATGGCGCTTCGACCTTCACTCGGGAGCAAGCCATTGATCCGCGTCCAGAACATCACCAAGCGTTTCGGCAACTACCCGGCGCTTCACGGCATCGACCTGGAGATCCAGCCGGGCGAGTTCATCGCCCTGCTTGGCCCCTCCGGCTCCGGCAAGACGACCCTGCTGCGCATCATCGCCGGCCTGGAGTTCCAGGACGAGGGCCACGTCTACTTCGACGGGCAGGACGTTTCCGACATTCCCGTGGGCAAGCGCAATGTCGGCTTCGTGTTCCAGCAATATGCGCTGTTCCGCCACATGACCGTGGCCGACAACATCGCCTTCGGCCTCAGCGTGCGCAAGGCCCGGCTGCGCCCGGCCAAGGCGGAGATCAAGGAACGCGCGCAGGAACTGCTGCGCGTGGTCCAGCTGGAAGGGCTGGGCGACCGTTATCCCGGCCAGCTTTCCGGCGGCCAGCGCCAGCGCGTGGCGCTCGCTCGCGCGCTGGCCATCGAACCGAGCCTGCTGCTCCTGGATGAGCCGTTCGGCGCACTCGATGCCAAAGTCCGCAAGGACCTTCGCCGCTGGCTGCGCGACTTGCACAAGCAGATGGGGCTCACCTCGATCTTCGTCACGCACGACCAGGAAGAAGCGCTCGAACTCGCCGACCGCGTGGTGGTGATGGATCACGGCCGGATCGACCAGATCGGCACGCCCGAGCAAGTCTACATGGAGCCCGCCACCGCTTTCGTCTCGCACTTCGTGGGCGAGACCAACCGCCTGCCCGACGGCCGCCACATCCGCCCGCACGACATCGAGATCGTCACCGCGGCCAGCGGCCGGGGCGAAGGGCAGCTGCTGGTGGACAACGTGTTCCGCAAGGGCGGCGCCTGGCGCGTTGAAGGGCGGCTCCACGGTAGCGAGACGATCGTCGAGATCGACGTGGATGCCCATGAGCCGCCGCCCGGGATCGGCCAGACGGTCGCCATCGCCGCACGCCGGGCCCGGACCTTTGCACTGGCGGAGGAAGCCTGATGACCCGCGACAGCCAGTCCGAGCGCAATCTCGAGGAAAGCCTCGCAAAAGTCCGCGAGGCCCTGCAGGACTTGCGCTACGGCCAGATCGCCCTGACCATCCACGACGGCCGCGTCGTCCAGCTCGACGTCACCGAGAAGAAGCGCTTCTGATCCGCCAGCGCTCCCGGACGCGGTCCGGGAGCGCTGGCCCCCTTCTCGCCGCAACATGAATCTTTTGTAACCTTGCCTCCACGCCGGCTCCATGCCGCCGGGGTTAGAACGGCCATGCGGTCCGGGAACCGAATTTGACATTCGCACCCTCGTCATTGCCTCTGGTTCCCGGGCCGCACCTTCCAGAAGACCAATGAGCCTCCGGGCGGCGTTCCCCCACGCCGCCCGGAACTTCGTGAGGCACGCCGTGGCAGCACCTGTTTTCTTCGACCCCACCGGAAACCGGCGCGTCCGGGTCCGCCGCCTGTCGTTCCTGGCGCTGCTGCTGGCGATCGCCGCCTGCGTCGTCTTCGCGACGACCGTGGCCAGCGTACCGGCCCCGCCGCCGCTGCCCATCGCTTACGAACATGCCTCCCCCCTGCCGTTCCGCGCGCAGATCGGCCACCTCACCCGCAGCGCACGCAAGTTCCTGTTCGGCAAGGCGGCCGTCCAGACCCCGACGCCCGGTGCAAAGCCGATCACGGTGGGCTTCTACACGCCCTGGAGCGACGACAGCGCCACATCGCTGGAACGCCATATCGATCGGCTGGACTGGGTGGCCCCGGCCACCCTCTCCGTAGACGCGACCGGCGCTCTCAAGGTCGACGACGATGCGCGCCTGAAGCACATCCTTTCCTCCGCGCTCCACCGCCCGCTGGTGGTGCCGGTGCTCCAGAACACCGTCGACGGTGACTGGCAGGGCGATGCCACCGCCGCCCTGCTCGCCCGCCCGGTCCGCCGCCGCGCCCTGGAAACGCAAGTCGCCGCCTATCTCGACCGGACCTCGGCCGCTGGCGTCATGGTCGATTTCGAAACCATGCCCAGCGCCAGCCTGCCCAACTTGCGCCTCTTCCTGAGCGAACTGCGCGCGGTTCTGGCGCCGAAGCACCGGATCGTCTCGGTCACCATGCCGATCGACAATCCCGAATGGTCGATGCGCGCCTTCGGGCAAGTCGCCGACCGGCTGGTGCTGATGGCCTATGACGAGCACTGGCAGGGCGGCACACCCGGCCCGATCGCCTCGAACCCGTGGTTCGCGCAGAAGGTCGCCCATGCCCTGGCCGGATTGCCGCGCGGCAAGGCGATCGTCGCTCTGGGCGAATACGCCTACAACTGGCACGATGGCAAAGCCGACAGCATGACGGTGGAGGAGGCCTGGCTCGACGCGCACGACAGCGGCGCGCCGCCGCAGTACGACGCCATGAGCGGCAATGCCGGCTATTCCTATGACGATCCGCAGGACGGCCAGGATCACCGCCACGACGTGTGGATGCTGGATGCGGCCGCGACCTGGAACGAGATGCAGGTTCTCTCGCGCCTGGGCGTGGGCGACATCGCGCTCTGGCGCCTCGGCTCCGAAGATCCCGGCTTCTGGAACACGGTTAAGGCCTGGCGCACCGGCACGCGGCCGAACCTCACCCGCCTTGTCCAGGCCGCCAATGTCGACGTGGAAGGCCAGGGCGAGATCCTCGACGTGACCGCCACCCCGCAGGAAGGCAGCCGCACCGTCGGTTTCGATGCGGCCACCGGCATGATCTCGGCGGAAAGCTACACCCGCCTGCCCACGCCTTACGTCGTCCACCGGATCGGCGCCCTGCCGAAGAAAGTCGCCCTTACCTTCGACGACGGCCCGGACGCCACCTGGACCCCGCGCATCCTCTCGATCCTCGAACAGTACCACGTCCCCGGCACGTTCTTCGTCGTGGGCGAAAACGCGCTGACCAACCGCGACCTCATCAAGCGCATCGCCGACGACGGCGACGAGATCGGCAACCACAGCTACACGCACCCGAACATGGCCGAGGAAGCGGCGACCGGCATCGGCCTGGAACTCAACGCCACGCAGCGCCTGGTAGAGGCCACCACCGGCCGCTCCACGCGCCTGTTCCGCGCACCCTATTTCGGAGACGCGGAGCCCACCACGGCCGACGAACTGGTGCCGGCGGCCATCGCCCACGCCCGCGGCTATACGGTGGTCGGCCTCCACGTCGATCCGGACGACTGGAAGCGCCCCGGCGTGCAGCATGTGATCGACAGCACGATCGCGCAGGTGGAATCCGCCTCGCCCGACCGTTCGGAAAACGTGATCCTGCTGCATGACGGCGGCGGCGACCGTTCGCAGACCGTGGCGGCGCTGCCCGTCATCATCGAGCGCCTGAAGCAGGACGGCTACACGTTCGTGCCCGTCTCCACCCTTGCCGGCCTTTCGCACGATGCGGTGATGCCCAAGGTCGACGGCGTGGACCTGGCCGCCGTTCGCGCCGACGTGGCGCTGTTCGGCGCGCTGGCGGCGATCCTGGTGGCGCTCAACTGGACGTTCTTCTTCGCGATCTCGCTGGGCGTGCTGCGCTCGATCGGCCTCGCCTCGCTGGCAAGCCTGCTGCGCCGTCCGCAGCCGATGGCCGCCCCGGAGGACACTTGCGATCCGCTCGTCACCGTCATCATTCCCGCCTTCAACGAGGAACGCGTGATCGAGGCCTCGGTGCGGCGCGTGCTCGAAAGCGACTATCGCCAGCTCCAGATCATCGTCGCCGACGATGGATCGAAGGACCGGACGAGCGCCATCGTCCGCGAGGCTTTCGCCAGCAATCCCCGCGTCGAACTGCTCACCCTGGTCAACGGCGGCAAGGCCGCGGCGCTCAACCGGGCCCTGAAGGATGCGCGCGGCGGCGTGATCGTGGCGCTCGATGCCGATACCCAGTTCGAACGCGAGACGATCTCGCGCCTGGTGCGCTGGTTCGCCGATCCCGCCATCGGCGCGGTCGCGGGCAATGCCAAAGTGGGCAACCGCGTGAATCTCGTCACCCGCTGGCAGGGCGTGGAATATGTCACCGCGCAGAACCTGGAGCGCCGCGCGCTGACCCGGCTGGACGCGATCATGGTCGTGCCCGGCGCGGTCGGCGCCTGGCGCCGCGAAGCACTCGACGATGTCGGCGGCTATCCCGAGGACACTTTGGCGGAGGATCAGGACCTCACCATCGCCATCCAGCGCAAGGGCTGGAAGATCGCCTACGACGAAGACGCGGTGGCCTGGACCGAAGCGCCGGAGAGCTTCCGCGCGCTGTCCAAACAGCGCTTCCGCTGGTCGTTCGGAACGCTCCAGTGCCTCTGGAAGCACCGCGGCACCCTGGCCAAAGGCCGTCCTTCCGGCCTCGCCTTCATCGGCATGCCGCAGGCCTGGCTGTTCCAGATCGTCTTCGCGGTGATCTCGCCCGCCATCGACCTTGCCCTGCTGATCTCAATCGCCGGCACCGCCTTGCGCGTCTCGCAGCACGGCTGGGCCCAGACCCAGACCGACGTGCTGCGCATGGGCGCCTACTGGCTGGCCTTCACCCTGGTGGACCTCGCCTGCGGCTGGATCGCCTACCGCCTCGACACCCGCCGCGAGCGCTTCCGGCCGCTGCTGCTGCTGGCGCAGCGCTTCGTCTACCGCCAGCTCATGTATAGCGTGGTGATCCGCGCGGTGAGCGCCGCTTTCGCCGGCAAGGGCATCGGCTGGGGCAAGCTGGAGCGCACCGGCCGCGTCACCGCGACGCCGGGCGCCGGCCCGGCAACGCCGGCACGGGAGCGCGAACTGGAAACGGTCTGAAGGGCGCGGAAATCGGCGCGGAGATCGGCGTCAGGCCGGAATGCCGAGCCGGACCTCCAGCCCGCCGCCCGGCGTTTCCGCCAGTTCGACGCGCCCGCCATGCAGCTTCGCCACGGCCTCGACCAGCGCCAGCCCAAGCCCCGAACCGGCGACCGCGCGGCTGGGATCGAGCCTGCCGAAACGCTGCAAGGCCGCCTCGCGCCGCGCTTCCGGGATCCCGGGCCCATCGTCGCGCACGCCCAGCACGACCTGTCCCTCGCGCCGCCGGGCAAAAAGCGCGATGGTGCTGCCGCCTTCGGCATATTTGACGGCATTGTCGACCAGGTTGCCGAGCGCCTGGCTCATCAATTCGCGGTGGAGCAGCACGGTGAGCCCCACCGGCGCCTCGGCTCGCAGCACGAAGCCCGCGTCCTCGGCATAGGGCTCGTAGAGCGCCGCGAGATCGCCGAGGAAATCGCCCGCTTCCGTCTGCTCGAAGCGCTCGCGGCCGATACCGGCTTCCGCACGGCCGATCTGGAGCGCGGTGGTGAGAATGCGGGTGAGCGTATCCGCCTCGGTCAGGGCGCGCTGCATGGCAGCCTCGGCAGCCGGATCACGCGCCTCCAGCGCCGCCTGTTCCAGCACCGCGCGCAGCCGCGTGACGGGCGAGCGCAAGTCGTGCGCCAACCCTTCCGCCACCACGCGCAGCTCGCCCACCAGCGTCTCGATCCGCGCGAGCATGGCGTTGATCTCGCCGGCAAGCTCGTCGAAAGCGTCGCCCGAACCGTCCAGCGTCACGCGGGCGTCGAAAGCGCCGCTGCCCACCCGGTGCGCGGTCTGCGCCATGTCGTGGACGCGCTGGCCCACCAGCCGCGAGGTCAGGACCGCCACCAGCATCGCCAGCGGCAGGGCCAGGAACAGCGCCGCGAACAGCGCCTGCTCGAAACTGTGCTGCAGCTTGAGGTCGCGCCCGATCTCGATTCCGGCCAGCAGGATCGTACCGTCCGCAAGCCGCGTCTCGGATAGCGCCATGTTCAGCGGCTGGGCGCTGTCGCTCCGGTAGAGCACGGTCTCGAACTGGCCGCCCGCCTCGGGATCGGGCGGCGGCAGGGCCGAAAGATTGCCCACCAGGCTGCGCCCCTCACGATCGGCCAGGAGCAGGACCGGCGCACGGCGGCCCTCGCTGCGCAGCCGCCGCTCGATATTCGCCTGGAGCGCCGCCGATCCGCCGTCCTGATAAGTGTCCAGCAAGTCGTCGCGCAGTTCCTCGACCAGCGCCCGCTGCTCGTCCCGCACGCTCTGCTGACCGGCGATCCATACGAAAGTCAGCACCCCGCCGGTGGCGACGAGCTGGAACAGCACGACCGGAACGAAAAGGCGGAACGTCGTCGAGCGCAGGAAGCGCGGCAGGCGCGCGGGCGCGACCCCGCCGCCCGTCAAGCCGCCAGTCCCAGGCGGTATCCCGCCCCGCGCACGGTGTGCAGCAGCGGCGCCGCGCCGTCCTCGTCCAGCTTGCGGCGCAAGCGGCTGACATGCACGTCGATGACATTGGTGCCGGGATCGAAGTGATAGTCCCACACCGCCTCCAGCAGCATGGTGCGCGTCACCACTTCGTCGACATGGCGCAGGAAGTATTCGAGCAGGCGGAATTCGCGCGGCTGGAGATCGATGGCGCGGCTGCCGCGCCGCACCTTGCGGGCCAGCAGGTCCATTTCCAGATCGCCGCAGGCCAGCCGGGTTTCAACCGCCGCCTGCCCGCCGCTGCGCTTCACCAGCAGGCGCACCCGGGCGAGCAGTTCCGCAAAGGCGAAAGGCTTGGTGAGATAGTCGTCCGCGCCGGAGGTGAGCCCCGCCACGCGGTCATCGGTCGATCCCAGGGCCGACAGCACGATCACCGGCGTCTCGATCCCGCCTGCGCGCAGGGCGCCCAGTACCGACATGCCGTCCATCTGCGGGATCATGCGGTCCAGCACGATGGCATCGTAAGTCCCGTCGCTGGCCAGGAACAGCGCATCGCGCCCGTTCGCGGCCCGATCGACCACGAAGCCCTCCTCGGCCATGCCCTTGGCGATATAGGTCGCCGTGGCGTCGTCGTCCTCGACGACCAGCAGCTTGTGACCCATTTCTTTGCCCGGCCCCTTCACATCGCGGTTCAGAGCCCTTGCGGCCCCGGCTCCCGGGCAAGATCGATCGTGCGGACCGCGCCCTGGTGCACTACCTTCAGGTGAATAGGCCGTTGTCCGCGCTCAGACAACTCCTCGGCGAGGGCCTGCAGGCTCGGCGGTTCGTGGCCGTCGGCGCTTTCGATCCAGTCTCCCACCGCCAGCCCCGCCTTCTCGGCATAGCCGCGCGATCGCACGCTGGTGACGACCAGCCCCGGCTGCGGCCCCGGCACCGGGTCCGCGGTGAAGTCCAGAGCCTGCCGCCAGCCCTCGGCCGAAAGCGTGCCATGGGGATGGGGCAGGGTCTGGCCGATCAGGCCGAAGTGCCGCTGCGCCCAGATGTCGCCCCAGGTCAGCGCGCCGGTCACGGCCAGCAGCGCGCCCAGCATCGGCAGCAGGCTGAGTATCCGCGTCCTGCGGCGACTGCCCAGGTCCTGCGCCTCGCTCACGCGAAAGCCTCCTGGCCCAAAGCCGGCTGGCCCAAAGCCGCTCGGCCACAGCAGGACATGCAGCCGGGCCTGCCGGCAAGGAAAGGGGAGATGGGCGAAACGAACATGAAGCGGCACGATCCTCGGCGCCAGTACGAGACTGACCGCAAGCTACACCCTTGCCCTGCACTATCGCAGCACGGCGTGCCGGAGTCACATTAAGGAAAGTCCATGTTTGCTCCACGCTGCGGCAAGGTCCGCGCGCCCAGACCTGCAGCATGAAGAAGGCTGGCAGCATGAGAGGAACAGCACCCCGTCGGTCGCGGCGCCGCGCCGCCTGGCTGGCCGCGGTGGTCATCGTCGCCGCGGCCGTGCTGGCCATTTGGCTCGGATGGCTCGGCGCCTGGAACGCCAGCCCTTTCGCGGACCTGCCGGCAGCAAGCGCCGGCACGGTCAAGGGCGAGCGCTATGCCGCCGTCCTGCTCTCAGGCGACATGGGGCCGCGCGCCGGGCTGGGCGGGCAACTGGCCACCCGCCTCGCGGATCACGGCCTGGCCACCGTCTCGGTCAATTCGCTCACCTACTTCAAGGTCCGCCGCACGCCCGCCGAGGTTTCCGCCATGCTGGCCGAGGCCATCCACCGCGCCATGGCGCTGGGCCATGCCGACCGCGTGATCGTGCTCGGCCAGTCGTTCGGCTCCGACATGGTTCATGTCGGGCTGGAGCATCTTCCCGCTGACGTGCGGCGCCATGTCGCGATGGTCGTGCTCACCGTGCCCACGCGCACCGTGTTCCTGCGCGTCTCGCCGCTCGAATGGCTGGATCGCACGCCGCCCGACGCGCCTGCCCTGCCCAGCGCCATGAAGCTGGATTGGGTTCCCGTCGTCTGTATCCATGGCCGCGACGAGCCGGACAGCCTCTGCCCGCTGCTTCACCTGCCGCGCCTGACGCAGATCGTCCTGCCCGGCGACCATTACCTCGACAAGGATGCCGACCGCCTGTTCGCTGCGATCCGCGGCGCCCTGACCGCGCATTTCGGCCCCGGTCGCATATTCGCCAAGCGCCTCACGAGCGGCGCGGAGATCGCCTCATGACTTCGTTCACCCGCGCCTTGCGGAGCGCTCTGCAGCGCACCCTGCCGCGTCCCCGCCTGCGCGCTTTCCTGCCGGTGCTCGCGCCGCTGCTGATCGGCGCGCTGGCCGCCACTGCCCCGGCCCGGCCGGTCAATACCATCAGCCCCTACGGGCGCTGGCTCAATCCCCGCGGCGACGTGGAAGTCTCGGTCGCGCCTTGCGGGGCGATGCTGTGCGGCACGGTCACCTGGGTCGGCGGCGCGGCGGTGGCCGATGCCACGGATGCCGGCGTCGGCCATCTCGTCGGCACCCAGCTCCTGCGCGACTACCACCGCGAGGAAGACGGCGGCTGGCAGGGGCAGGTCTTCGTGCCGGACATGGGCGAGAGCTTCTTCTCCCGCATTCGCCAGCCCGATCCGGCGCACCTCAAGATCAGCGGCTGCATCCTGCACGGGTTGATCTGCAAGTCGCAGACATGGACACGCCGGTCATGAGCGCGGCCGGGATCCTGCAGCCGCTCGGACGCCGCTTCGCCCACCTCCAGCCGCTGGCCCGCCGCCTGGCGATCCCCGCGCAGCTCGCCGTGGCCGCTTTCGTGCTGGCGCTGGCGGCGATCTGCCTGCACCGGCTGGCGATGTCGCTGAACCTGCACGCGCTGGTCCGCACCGCGCGCGCCATCCCCGCATGGCGCTTCGCCGCCGCACTGGGGCTGACCGGGGCGAGCTACCTGCTGCTCACCATCTACGATGTCATGGCCCTGCGCACCATCGGCCGCCCGCTGCCCTATCGCACGGCCGCGCTGGCTTCGTTCACCAGCTATACCCTCAGCCACAACCTCGGCTTCGGCCTTTTGACCGGCGCCGCCGCGCGCCTGCGCATCTACGGCGCCAAAGGCCTGGGCACCGGCGAAGTCGCCCGCGTCACCGCCATTGCCGGGATCACGTTCTGGACCGGCGTGCTGGCCTCCGGCGCGCTGGCCCTGCTGGTCCATCGCCGGCCATTGGTCGTGGCCGAGCACGTCCTTCCGCTGGGCGTCCAGCATGGCGTGGGTGCCGGGCTGCTCGTACTGCTGTCGGCCGGCGCGCTGACGGCCCGGCGCTGGCACCTGCCGCCCCCGGCAGCGATCGCACGGATGACCCTGGTGGCCCTGGCGGAAATCGCCGCCGCCTGCGGCACGCTCTACGTCCTGCTCCCTCACGCGCCGATCGCGCTCTATCCGCCGCTGCTGCTCGCTTACGTCCTGGCCATCGTCATCGCGCTGGTGAGCCACGTTCCCGGCGGCCTCGGCGTGTTCGAAGCCACGGTGGTCGCGCTCTGCCCGCAGATCCCGGCGGGTGAACTGGTGGCCGCACTGCTGGTCTACCGCATTGTCTACTATCTCCTGCCGCTGGCCTTCGCGATGGTCCTGCTGGTCCGCCACGAACATGCCCGCTGGCGCCGCCCCGCGGTGCTGGCGCTGAAGGCGGGGGAGACGATGATGGTCAGCCTGGCGCCGCGCGCGCTGGCGCTGCTGGTGTTCCTGGGCGGCGCCATCCTGCTGCTCTCCGGCGCGACCCCCGCCTTGCCCGAGCGCATGGCCGACATCCGCGGCATCGTGCCGCTGCCTTTCGTGGAAGCCTCGCAGATCGCCGCCAGCCTGGTGGGCACGCTGCTGCTGCTGCTGGCCCCCGCGCTCTATCGCCGGCTGGACGCGGCCTTTCTGCTCACCCGCGCGCTGCTGCTGGCCGGGGCCGCCTTCTCGCTGATCAAGGGCCTGGACTGGGAGGAAGCGCTCACCCTGCTGGCGGTGGCCGGTATCCTGCAACTGGCGCGCAAGGGCTTCTGGCGGCGAACCGCGCTGACGGCCGACGTGATGAGCGCCAACTGGATCCTGGCGATGGTCGCCACGATCGCGCTGGCCATCGTCATCGGTTACTTCGCCCAGACTTTCCCCGCCTATCGCGGCAGCCTCTGGTGGAAGTTCGCCTGGTCCGGCGACGCTTCGCGCTATCTGCGCACCAGCTTCGCCGTCGCGGTGCTGATGTGCGCCTCGGTCCTGCTCGCCTTCCTGCGCCCCTCGCGCCGGGCACGCCTGCCGGATGAAATCGCGGTCGACGTTGACGCCGCACTCCGCCATGCCACCCGCTCGGAATCGATGCTGGCGCTCACCGGGGACAAGCTGTTCCTGGCCGGTCCCGACAATCGCAGCATGCTGATGTACCAGGTCCAGGGCCATTCCTGGATCGTCATGGGAGACCCCGTGGGCGATCCCGCGGACTGGCCCGAACTGCTCTGGCGCCTGCGCGAGCGGGCGGACGCCAACCAGGGCCGCGTCCTGCTCTACCAGGTCACGCCCGAAGTCCTGCCCATCGCCATCGACATGGGCCTGCAGCTGATGAAATACGGCGAGGAAGCCCGCGTGGAGCTCACCCGCTTCGGTCTCGAAGGCCCTGCGGCCCGGCCGCTGCGCCATGCCATGCGCCGCGCCGAGCGCGAGGGCGCCGAATTCGCCATCGTCCCCGCCGCCCGCGTGCCGGGCCTCATGGCCGAGCTTGGCGCGGTTTCGGACGAGTGGCTGCGCGCAAAAGGCCAGCGCGAGAAAGCCTTCAGCGTCGGCCGCTTCGATGCGGCCTATATCGCCCGCTGCGACGTGGCCGTGGTCCGCTGCGCGGGCCGGATCGTCGCTTTCGCCAATCTCTGGAAGACGGCGGGGCGGCAGGAACTCTCGGTCGACCTCATGCGCCACCGCGCCGAGGTACCTTATGGCTGCATGGACTTCCTGTTCACCCGTCTCATGCTCTGGGGCCGGCAGGAAGGCTACGCCTGGTTCAACCTCGGCCTTGCGCCGCTCTCCGGCATCGAGGCCCGCCGCCTCGCGCCGACCTGGGCACGGGCCGCCGGGATGCTGTTCCGCCACGGCGAGGCCTTCTATGGCTTCGAAGGCCTGCGGAACTACAAGGAGAAGTTCTCCCCCCTCTGGGAGCCGCGCTACATCGCCTGCAACGGCGGCATGGCCACCGGCCGCGCGCTGCTGGATCTCCAGTCGCTCATCGCCGACGGCAAGGGCAGCGCCGCGCGCCAGCATACCGAACGGCAGCGGGAAATGCGTTGAGGCGCAAGCGGGTTCCGAACATGGGCAGGCCCGTCCCGCCCACGGCTTCCCTGCGCCGGGACGCAGCCGCGGACGGCACTCGATAAGGCAGGACATGCCTTCCCCCCGCCGCTATCGTAATCGGCGAAGTCACCAGAATTCCGGAAAAACGCCCCGATGTCCGTCATTGCCGCCCGCCTCTATCGCCAGGGCCACCCCGCCGAGCCGGTCTCGCTCGAAAACTGCCCGCCGATCCAGGACCGGCCCCAGGGGCAAGGCGAGGACTTCGTCTGGATCGGCCTGCATGAGCCGACCGAAGCCGAATTGCGCGCGGTCCAGAAGACCTACGGCCTCCATCCCCTGGCCGTCGAGGATGCGCTGAAGGCGCACCAGTTGCCCAAAGTCGATATCTATGGCGACCAGCTCTTCGTCATCGCCCGCACCGCTCACCTCGAAGGCGACGAAATCGTCTATGGAGAGACCTCGGTGTTCGTGGGCAAGCACCATGTGATCTCGGTCCGCCACGGTTCCGCGCGGGCCCATACCGAGCTGCGCGCCCAGCTGGAGGCCGCGCCCACCCTGCTCTCCAATGGCGTCGACTACGTCCTTCACGCCATTCTCGACTTCATCGTCGATGGCTACCTGCCCATCGTCGAGACCATCGAGGAAAACGTGCTGGAGATCGAGAAGCGCGCGCTCGACGCCTTCCTCGACCGCGAGGACGTGATGCGCCTGTTCGGCCTGCGCCGCGAACTGATCCGGTTCCAGCGCGTGCTGGGGCCGATGGCGGAAGTGAGCAGCAAGCTCGTCCACCTCGACGTGCCCTATCTGGATGCGGCGGTGCGGCCCTACTTCGCGGACGTCTTCGATCATGTGCGCCGGGTCGATTCCATGGTCGCCAGCCTGCGCGAAGTGCTGACGACAGTGTTCGAAGTAAGCCACCTGCTGGAATCGCAGCGCCAGGGCACGATCACCCGCCAACTCGCCGCCTGGGCCGCCATCCTGGCTGTCCCCACCGCGATTGCGGGCATCTACGGCATGAACTTCGAGAACATGCCCGAATTGCACATGCGCTACGGCTATTTCGGGGTGCTGACCGTGATCGCCGTGCTCTGCGCCACGCTCTATGCGTGGTTCCGCCATACCCGCTGGCTCTGATCCTCCCACGCCCGCCGCACATCCCACAGGCCCAAAGGAAAGGCCGCGGAATTCCCTGGGGAACTCCGCGGCCAATCTTCGCAAGCGGTCGTGATCGCTTACGAAGAGCTACCTGTGGTGCTCGAACCCGAAGTGGGGGTCAGCCCGCTCGCGCTCGAACCGGCCGTCGTCGAACCAGTGGCAGTCGAACCCGTGGCCGTGGAACCTGTCCGTGCCGAGCCGGGAACCGAAGCCCCCTGGCCGGTGTCCGTCCAGTTCGTGCCGCCGGTGACGCGCAAGTTGTTCTGGACGTGCTTCACGCCGGTGACGTCATCGGCAAGGTCTTCCGCACGGCGCTTGGCGTTGCGGCTGCCCACGGTGCCGTCCAGCGTGATCTCGCCGTCCTTGGCGACGACGCGGATATTGGTGGCATCCACGCGCCAGTCCTGCGTCAGGCGGTCGTTCACATCCTCGCGGATGCGCTCGTCGGATCGGGTATAGTCCGAAGGACCGCGACCGCGATGGTCGTCCTCGCGGCGGCGGGCGGCCTCTTCGTCGCCAAACCAGCTGGCGATCTCGTCACCGGCCTTCGCGAAGAAGCCGCGTTCCTCGCCATATTCGCGCCACTCGCCGTAATCGCGCGGGCTGCGGCTTTCGCTTTCCTGTTCGCCATAGCCACGGCTGCCGAAATATCCGCGGCCGAACGTGTCGAACGTCGGGCGGTAGCTGAAGCTCGGGCTCAGTCCGCCCCCACCGCCGCGCCGGGCAGAAAAGTCCCGTCCGCCGTAGTCCTCGCTGGTGAAGCTGGCGAAGTCGTTGCCGCCGCTGGCATCGTATTCGCGGCTGGGATAAGCGCCGCGGTCGCCCGAAAAGCGATAGGACTGGTCACCGCCGCGCCGACTGTAGTCGTCGCCATAGGCGCGTTCGCCGTAGCCACGCTCGCGGCCATAGCGCCCGCCGGCTCGTCCGCCCTCTCGATAGCCCGCCCCGTCGCGGCCAGCGGCTCGATAGCCGGACTCGTCGCGGGGATCGCTGCGATAGCGGCCTTCCAGGTCCTCCGCGGACGTGGCGCGGCGGCGGCGCGTCTCTTCGGAATAGCGGGTCTGCTGGTCTTCGTCGTTACCCCAGCCGCCGGTCTGGCGAGGGGATTCGCTTTGCCACTGGTTGGCCTGGCGGGGAGTTTCCCAGTCGGAGTCTTCGTTGCGGTAACCACCGGACTGCTGGCCGCCGAAGTTCGAATCACGCCGATTCATCGATGCTCTCCTTGGTGTCGTTCTGCTATGCCGAGACCGGCCCCGGCCGGGGTGCGGGGGCGCGCTCTGCATCGGCTGATAGTGGAACGTGGCGGGACGGACAGACGATCCACTGCCCAACGCTCAAGGAATCGATTTCATCGCACGCGGAGAAAATGCGGCCGCCCGAAAGCCTAGAACTGCATCCTCACCTGACAGCCGAGCGCGAGCGCATCTGCCGTGGAGCGGAAGCTGAACGCGCCCGGGTCGAGAATGTACTGCACGTCCGGACGCACCACCAGCCAGCGGTTCGCCTGGAAGCCGTAGCTCAGTTCGATGGCCGTTTCCCCTGCCGGCAGCGAGGCATAGCTGCCCGGCACCGGCGCCGTATCGACATGAAGGCGGCGCAGGCGCGGATCGACAACGGCATGGGTGAAGCCCAGCCCCACGGTGTCGGCATCACGGCCCGCGAACGTCCCGGTCTTGACCAGGCCGCCCGCGTACCAGCGGGTGATCTGCGCCGAGATCTGCGGATTGGCCGTGAACTGCCCGAAGACCGAGAGGCCGCGGCTGCTGCCGCTCCGCCCCCTACTCTCGCGCCAGATCATCTGGTCCGCCAGGATATAGAAGCCGTAGCGCCCTTTCACGGTGCCGCCGCCGCCCTGCCGGGTGACGCGAGACGTATCGTAATAGCCGCCCACCTTGTAGTGCCCGGGAAGGACGCGGCTGCCTTTCGCCGCGCCGGGATCGTATTCGAACTCCAGCGGCAGGAGCACGCCGATGGTGCCGCCGGCGAAGGGGTTCCAGGCATTGTCCTGATCGTTGAGGCGCGGGTTCACCTGGTAGAGCCCGGTGCGCACGATCAGGTCCGGCCGCAACCGATAGCGCAAGGCCGCGCCCCAGCGGGCATTGGGGTAGTTGTACCAGCCGCTGTCGCCGGACATCGACAGCGGATGGGCGCAGAAGGCCGCGTTCACGAAATTGCAGCCGATCGGCATGCCGCCCAGATCGTTGCCCATGGCGAAATAGCCGAGCCGCAGGTCGAGCTTGCCGCCCATCAGGCTCTGCTCGATGCTGGCCTCTGTCAGGCGCGCGTAATAGCCGCCGGCCGCCTCCTGGATCGGCAGGCGATTGCCCACGTAGTCCGAAGAGAGGCCCACGCCCCGCCGGTCGTTCACGGTCAGGTGCACGGTGGCGCCCTGCCAGCCGGCCAGGCGCTCCATGTCGAGATCCGTACCCATGCGGACTTGCTGGACGTACGTGGTGCCGCGGCGCTCTCCGCCATCCACGGCCGAGAATGTCTCCGAGACGTAGTCGCCGCGAAAGGTCACGCCCGACTGCTTCAGCCGGGTGCGCAAGCCGCCCCAGTCCCCCGTGAGGGTCTCGCGCCCGGCGGGCGGCGGGACCGGCTTTTCGGCGGCGGCCGGGGGTTCGACCGGCCCGGCGGTTTGCGGCGCTTCCGGTTCATCCGCATGAGCGGGAAGCGCGGCCAGCGGCGCGGCGAGAAGCAGCCCGAAACCGGTGGTCCGGGCGGCACGGCGAATCAAGGTCTGGATGCTTCGGGCCAAGGCCCCCTCCTCCCCGCCGTCCTGCGTGACGCGGGCTTGCGTTCGTTTGAAGGAATAAGGGGCGGCGACCGGCGCCGCCCCCAGCCGCTACTTGAGCGTATAAGCGATCACGTAGTCCCCGCGGTCGGGCGACTGACGCGCACCGCCTGCAGTGATGACGACATATTGCTTGCCCGTCCGGGGCGACTTGTAGCTCATCGGCCCGCCCTGGCTGCCGACCGGCAGACGGGCCTTCCAGACTTCCTTGCCGTTCGCCGCGTTGAAGGCGCGCAAGTAGTAGTCCTGGGTACCGGCGATGAAGACCAGGCCGCCCTGCGTGGCCAGCGTTCCGCCCAGGGTCGGCAGGCCGATCGGGATCGGCAGGCCCATCTTGATGCCCATGGGGCCGGTATCGCGCACGGTGCCGACCGGGACCTGCCACTTCACTTTGCGGGTCTTCATGTCGATCGCCGTCAGCGTGCCGAAGGGCGGGGCCTGGCAGGGAACGCCCAGCGCGGAGAGGAAGCGGTCCTTCACCACCGAATAGGGCGTGCCCTTCAGCGGCACGCTGCCCATGCCGGTGTTGATCGCCTCGCCCGCGGCGCCGGCCTTGCCCGCCTGCGCCCTGGTCTGGGCGACCATGCGCACCCAGAGGCCCAGGCGCATGTCGTTGGCGAAGATCGTGCCCGTGGTCGGGTCGGTCGAAAGCCCGCCCCAGTTCATTCCGCCCAGCGATCCCGGGAAGCTGAGCGACTTGTCGGTGCCCGGCGCGGTGTAGAGCCCTTCGTAACGCATGCCCTTGAAGGCGATGCGGCACAGGAGCTGGTCGAAAGGCGTGGCGCCCCACATGTCCGCCTCGGTCAGCGGGCCCACGCCGATCTGCGGCATGCCCACCGAACGCGGCTGGGTGAGCGCGTAAGGCTCGTTGGGGATATCCGCGGCCTTGACCGCGACGTCGGCCACTTCGGTCAGCGGCTTGCCGGTCGCGCGGTCGAGCACGTAGAGCTGGCCGGCCTTGGTGCCGAAGACCAGCGCCGGGACCGTCCGCCCGTCCTTGGCCGCGAAGTCGATGAAGCTGGGCTGCATCGGCAGGTCGAAGTCCCAGAGGTCGTTGCGGACGGTCTGGAAGTGCCACTTCTCCTTGCCGGTCGTGGCATCGAGCGCCAGCATCGAAGCGCCGTAGCGGTGATCCAGCGACCTCCGGGGAACGCCGTAGAGATCGACCGAGGAACTGCCCACCGGCATGAACACGGTGTTCGACGCCGGATCGTAGGACATCGCCGCCCAGACATTGGGGGTGGAGCGGGTATAGGTCTGGCCCGGCGCGGGCATGCCGGTGATCGCCGGGTTACCGGGATCGAAAGCCCAGCGCAGCTGGCCGGTGACCACGTCGAAGCCGCGCATCACGCCGCCCGGCATGTCGACCTGCACGTTGTCCGCCACGCGGCCGCCGACGACCACGGTAGTGCCGGCCAGGGTCGGCGCCGAGGTCAGCTGATATTGCGGGTCCGGCGCATTGCCGAGCCCGGCCTTGAGGTCGACGCGGCCGCCGTTGCCGAAGTCCGGGCAGAACTTGCCGGTCTCGGCATCGAGCGCGATCAGTTCGGCATTGATGGTGTTCATCAGGATGCGGCGGTGGCACGGCGCGCCCTCAGGCACGGTAACGGCGGTCACCGGGCTCGATCCGGGCATCGCCGGCTGCTGAAGGGGTGCCCTGGCATCGAAATAGGCCAGGCCGCGGCAGCGGTTCCAGACGGAAGCGCGCGCATCGATCCGCGCCTTCCACTTCTCGCGCCCGGTATCGGCATCGAGCGCAATGACGTTGTTGTGCGGCGTGCAGATATAGACGGTATCGCCCACCTGGAGCGGGGTATCCTGGTCCTCGGCGCCATTGCCGTCGCTCACGGCCACATCGCCGGTGCGGTAGGTCCAGGCGACCTTGAGGTTTTTCACGTTGTCGCGGGTGATCTGGTCCAGCGCGGCGAAGCGGCTGCCACCGCTGGTGTTGCCATAGGCTTCCCAGTTCTTCTGCTCATGCGCGGGATCGACCGGGACCAGAGCGCCTTCCGGACCCGAGAAGGCAACGGTCGCATGGGGCACGAACATGCCCGCAAAACCCGCGGCCGAGCCAAGCCCGACGACCGCCGCCACGCCCAGCGCGGGTTTCCACGCCGGAGCCAGGCCGGCAGCGCGGCGCAGCAGCGGATAGGAGACCGCAACCACCGTCGCGCCGACGCCCATGGCCAGAAGGCGCGAGATCAGCGGCCAGAACGAGAAGCCTACTTCCCAGAGCGCCCAGGGAACCGTCAGCAGGAAGACTGCGCCGAACAGCAGTGCACCGATCGGCCGGCGGCGCGCGATCAGCACGCCCGAGACCATCAGCGCGAGGCCGGCCAGTACGAAGTAGAGGCTGCCCCCCAGACTGACGAGCTTCGCGCCGCCGATCGTGAAGAAGAGCCCGGCGGCCACGACCACCACCCCCAGCAGGAAGAGCCATGCCCTTGTCGGCATATTGGCGTCGTGCTTCCTGGCGTCGTACTTCGTGCCCCGCATTCGGCACCTCCTTGCTTTGATTTCACATGCGATTCAGAATCGCGCAGCGCGGAAAAAGGCGAACAGAAACGGTCAGGACACGCGCGATCCGGCCTTCCGGTTCAGGAAAGCAGGAACAGCGCGCAATCAATGCTTTGCCGGTCTGGTGACTGCACGGATTGGAAGCGTCGCGCATTGGCACTCCATCACGCTCTCGACCAATTTGAATTGCGCAAGGGCAATCGCTTATTGCTTTGTTATTGCTATAGTATTCCAAACCATAAAGTTATGGAAGTCTATCTTTACGTTATAGCCGCGCGACATGGAGGCGGAGAACGTCGGATCGGACGCATTGTCTACCGATTAAGTTGACATTGAAGAGGCAGTGTGCGAGCGCCCGGATCGACAGTTTGCGGCCGCCTGCCCTTGCAGGATGCACCGCAAGCGACGAAATGGGCTGCGGCCCGGGCCTTCCGGCCAGCACCGCCGATGGCCCACACCGGCGAAGCAGGCCAGTGGCGGCAAGCCGGTAACGAAAGTAAGCGAATGTCGAATTCCCCGCGCTCCCAACGGTCATGGCTTCCCGGTTTCGGGACTCAGGTCATGCTGGGCATGGTCGTCGGCCTCGGCGCGGGGCTGGTGGTCCGGCAACTGGGTGCCGACAGTGCGCTGGCCAGCGGTGCGAGCGAGACATTCCATACGATCGCCCAGATCTTCGTCCAGCTGCTGCGCACTCTGGTGCCGCCGCTGGTCTTCACCGCCATCATCGCCTCGGTCGCGGCGCTGCGCGGGCTCGACAATGCAGTGAAGCTGGTGGGCCAGACCCTGCTGTGGTTCGCGATCACCGCGTTGATCGCCGTGCTCATCGGCATAGCCCTGGGCCTGACGATCCAGCCCGGCCTTCACGCCAGCGTCGATGCCGGCGCCGCGCAAGTCCCCAAGGCGGTGGGCGGCTGGCTGGACTTCCTGAAAGGACTGGTCCCCGCTAATTACCTGGGCATCACCGCATCGACCACCATCGAGGCGGGCGGCCCGGAAACCGCTGTTTCGTTCAACGTCCTGCAGATCATCATCGCGGCCGTGGCCGTGGGCGCCGCTGCCGTGCGCATCGGTGACAAGGCGGAACCGTTCCTGACCTTCATGACGTCCGCCAACCTCGTGCTGCGCCAGATGCTGCGCTGGCTGATCGCGCTGACCCCACTGGGCTCCGCCGCGCTGATCGCCAATGCCGTGGTGAGCTATGGGTGGGATGCTCTTTCCGCGCTCGGCGCCTTTGCCGGCGCGGTCTACATCGGCCTCGCGATCGTCCTGCTGGCGGTCTACCCGATCCTGCTGCTGATCCACGGCATCAACCCGATCCGGTTCTTCTCGGTGGCCTGGCCGGCCATCCAGATCGGCTTCCTCTCGCGCTCCTCGGTGGGCACCATGCCGGTGACCGAGGAAGTGACGGAGCGCCTCGGCGTGCCGCGCTCCTATGCCGCCTTCGCCGTGCCGCTGGGCTCGACCACCAAGATGGACGGCTGCGCGGCGATCTATCCCGCGATCTCGGCGATCTTCGTGGCCCAGTTCTACGGCGTGCCGCTGCAGCTTTCCGACTATGCGCTGATCGTCTTCGTCTCGGTGATCGGATCGGCCGCCACGGCCGGCCTGACCGGCGCCGTCGTCATGCTGACGCTCACGCTCTCCACCTTGCGCCTGCCGCTGGAGGGCGTGGGGCTGCTGCTGGCCATCGACCCGATCCTGGACATGGGCCGCACGGCGGTCAACGTGGCGGGGCAGGCCCTGGTACCCACGATCGTCTCGGAGCGTCTCGGGATGCGCGGTCCGATGCAGTTCCAGCCCGCCGAAGAGGGTGCCCCGGCCGCGTCCTGACGGGAACCGCGGCTGCTTCCGTGGATTGTTTCCCGAACAATTGGAAAGGAAAAACCATGCGTTCGGGACTTCTCTGGCTGATCGGCGTTCCGATCCCCATCATCCTGCTGCTGGCCTATTGCTCGGGCCACTTCTGATCCGCACGGGAAGCGATACGGCCGGCACCGGCTGAAAGGTGCCACGCGCTCCGGGACGGCGCGAGGCAGTCCCGGAGCTTCATCGTCAATGCGGCGTCGCGCCGGTCTCGAAGCCGGTCTTGTCATGCAGGGCGAAGCGGTCGACGATATCGGCGCTGGCCCGGTTGTAGCCGTCGATCTCCACGCTGCGCCCTTCCCGGCGAAGGCGGGCGACCACCTTGTCCAGCGCGCCGACGCCGGAGATGTCCCAGAAATGCGCGGCCGAAACGTCGATAAGGACGTGCGAGGCCTCGCTCTCGGACTGGAACGCGCGGGTGAAGCGCTGGACCGAGGCGAAGAAGATCTGCCCGGTGACGCGGTACGTGGCATGCGTGCCGTCGGCGGAAAGCACCCGTTCCACCGCAAACATGCGCTGCACTTTGCCCGCAAAGAACACGCCCGAAAGCAGGACCCCCGCCAGCACGCCCAGTGACAGGTCGCGCGTGGCGACGACGACCACGACCGTCACCAGCATGACCGCCGAGGAGGTCGGCGGATGTCGGCGCAAGTTGGCGATCGAGGCCCAGCTGAACGTGCCGATCGAGACCATCACCATCACCGCGACCAGCGCCGGCATGGGAATGCGGCCCACCCAGGGGCCGAGCACCGCCAGCAGGAACAGCAGGAAGGCGCCTGCCACGAACGTCGAAAGCCGTCCGCGTCCGCCCGAGCTGACATTGATAACCGACTGGCCGATCATGGCGCAGCCGCCCATGCCGCCGAACAGGGCGGCAACGATATTGGCGCTTCCCTGGCCTGCGCATTCGCGGCGCTTGTCGCTGTCGGTATCGGTCATGTCGTCGACGATCTGCGAGGTCAGCAGCGATTCCAGCAGGCCGACGGCGGCCATCGTCAGCGAATAGGGCAGGATGATGCGCAAGGTGTCCAGCGTCAGCGGAACCTGCGGCAGCGCGAAGCTCGGCAGGCCCTCGGGCAGGCGGCCCATGTCGCCCACCGTGTGCACGGGCAGGCCCATGGCGATGCCGATGGCCGAAAGCACCAGGATCGCCACCAGCGGCGACGGCACGGCCCGGGTCAGGCGCGGGAACAGGTAGATGATCGCCAACCCGCCCAGGACCATGGCGTAAGTCTCCCAGCCCACATGGGTCAGCTGGGGCAGCTGCGCCATGAAGATCAGGATCGCCAGCGCGTTGACGAAGCCGGTGATTACCGAGCGCGAGACGAACTGCATCACCAGGTCCAGCCGCAACAGGCCCGCGACGATCTGGAACAGGCCCATGAGGATCGTTGCCGCGAAGAGATATTCGAGGCCGTGATCGCGCACCAGCGGGCCGATGAGCACGGCCACCGCGGCCGTCGCGGCCGAGATCATTGCCGGGCGGCCGCCGGTGATGGAGATCACGATGGCGATCGCCACCGAGGCGTAGAGGCCCACGCGGGGGTCGACCCCGGCGATGATGGAGAAGCCGATGGCCTCGGGAATGAGCGCGAGGGCGACAACGATCCCCGCAAGCACGTCGCGGCGCGCCGTCGGGGCGTCGCTGAACCACTGCCGCCGATAGCGGGTGAGAGCATTGGACATGGAAAAAGTCCGCAATTGCGCATGACGCCGGCAGTGCCGGTGCTGAATGAAGGAAGTCATGCGAGATTGTCCGGCGGATCGGCGGCCGGAATAGCCACCCGGATTCTCACCGGGCTCCTTGCGAATGGCGGCCCCTTACACGACCTTGCCAGCCGGTTTCAACCCTTGCACCTGCCAGTTCCTGCGCACGGCCAGCGCCCCGCCCGCCAGTCCTGATAGCGAAACTGTCTGTCACCGGGGCGGCGATCGGTGGTAGACGGGGGCATGGCGCCGCCACCCACCCTTTCCCTGGACTTGCGCAGCTACGGCCCGGACAGCACGACCGATCGCCACGGCTTCGCACAGATCGTGCTGCCGCTGGAAGGCGCGCTGTCGATGGAGATCGGCACGCGCGGCGCGGCGATCCTGCGCGGGGACATGGCCTTCGTCGAAAGCGACACGCTCCACGACCAGGTGAGCGCGGTGCCGAACCGTTCGTTCATTCTCGACCTCGACCCCGAGGCGCTGGCCCCGCGCCTGCGCGAGGAACTGATCCGCCGCCCCTACACCGCGCTCTCGCCCGCCGCGGGCAAGCTGGTGGACTTCATGGCGCTGATGGCCGCGCAGCAGGATGCCTCGGCGGAAACGACACAGGCCATGGTCGATCGCTGGGCACCGCTGTTCCTCGATACGCTGGCAGGCGGCATGCCGCGCTCTCGCCTGCGGCTGGCCGCCCTGCTCGCGGCCCTGGAGGCCGAGCCGGGCCGGGACTGGACGGCCGCCGCGATGGGCCGCCATGCCGGTGTCGGCGTCAGCCGCCTTCACGAGCTGTTCCGCCAGGAACTGGACACCACGCCGCGCGCCTGGCTTTCCGATCTGCGCCTGAAGCGGGTGCGCGAGGCGCTGGCCGCGGGGCATCGCTCCATCGCCGAACTGGCCTATCGCTTCGGCTATTCCGACCAGAGCGCCTTGACGCGCGCCCTGCGCAAGGCCACGGGGCTGCCGCCGGCGGCCTATCGCCGCCAGATGCAGGATGCGATCGCGGAAAGCCCGCCAGAGACGCAGGGCGAGACCGGGCCGGAGCCTCGGTCAAAACCGGCGTAGACGGGGACAAGACCCCCGCGGGCAACCGTTGCAACCTGCCGCCTTTCTGGACGGAGTCAGCAGTGTCGGACGCGCGGAACACGATTGTCGGAGTGGGGTTCGGCGCAGCGGCCGGCGCGGTCTGGGGGCTGGTCTTCCTCGCGCCGGAACTGGCGGGAGACTTCGGCCCGCTCTACCTCGCCGCCGGGCGCTATCTTGCCTATGGCCTGATCGCGGCGGCGCTGCTGGTGCCCAGGTGGCCGATGCTGGTGCGTCATCTCGGCCGTACCGAGTGGATCGCGCTGGCGTGGCTGAGCCTGCTGGGCAATACGCTCTACTACATCCTGCTGTCGAGCGCGGTACAGATGGCGGGGATCGCGGTGACGTCGCTCATCATCGGCTTCATCCCGGTCGTCGTCACCATCGTCGGCAGCCGCGATGCCAGCGCGCCTTCGCTGGCGCGGCTGGCGCCCTCGCTGCTGCTCGGCATCGGCGCGATCGGCTGCATCGGCTGGCAGACCCTGGCGAGCAGCCATGCCCAGGCCGGTATCATGCCGCTGATCGGGCTGCTTTGCGCGGTGGGCGCGCTGGCGTCCTGGGCGACGTTCGCCATCATCAACAGCCGCTGGCTGGTGCGGCTGGAGCACGTCTCCGCCCACGACTGGAGCCTGCTGCTGGGCATCGTCACCGGACTGCAGGCAGTGGTGCTGGTGCCGCTCGCGCTCCTGCTCGAACCGGCCGCGCACGATGCGGCGGCATGGTACCGGTTCCTGGCGGTGTCCGGCGCGGTCGCGCTGTTCGCCTCGGTCGTGGGCAATGCCTTGTGGAACACCATGAGCCGCTTGCTGCCGCTCACCATGGTCGGCCAGATGATCCTGTTCGAGACCGCTTTTGCCTTGCTCTACGCCTTCCTCTGGGAAGCCCGGCTGCCGACCGTTCCCGAAATGCTGGCCATCGCCTGCATGGGCGCAAGCGTCGTCTCCTGCCTGACCGCGCACGGCCCGAGACGCGCCGCCGCGGTCGCTTAGGGTCGGGACCTAGGTCGCAGCGCTCACCGGCCCTGCCAGCGTATCGTCCGCGCCCACCGCGCTGTAGACGGTGATCCGGTTGGTGAGGTCCGCCAGGATCGTCGCGATCCGGGTCTGGCGATAGGCGTAGAGCGACCGCTGGGCGACCAGCGCATCGAGATAGGTATCCGTCCCCGCCCGGTACTGCGCGTCTGCCAGGCGGTAGCTCCTCTCCGCCGCCGTCACCAGCCGGTCCTGCGCCGCGCGCTGCTGGGTGATGGTGCCGCGCCGGGCGAGCGCGTCGGCGACATCCTTGAAGGCGGACTGCACCGCCGCGCGGTAAGTCGCGAGGTAATATTCGCGCTGCGCCTTGGTATATTCGAGGTTGCCCTTGTTGGTGCCGCCCAGGATCGGCAGGCTCGCGCTCGCCGTGCCGCTGGCGCCGAGCGCGCCGCCGGTGAAGAGATCCCCCAGCGCCGTGCTGGCCAGGCCGAGCGCGGAAGTCAGCGAGATCGTCGGGAAGAACGCCGCGCGGGCCGCCCCGATCTGCGCATAGGCCCCCTTCAGCTGATGCTCGGCTTCCACCACGTCCGGGCGCCGCAGCAGGACTTCGGAAGAGAGGCCGGCAGGAACCTGGCCGATGCGCGCATCCAGTTCGGCCAGCGAGGCGGGCAGCAGGGCATCCTCCACCGAGCCGCCGACCAGCAGCTCCAGCGCATTGCGGTCCTGTGCCACCAGCGTCGTCTGCGAAGCGACGTCGGAGTTGGCCTGCTCCAGCACCGTCTGCGCCGAGGCCAGGTCTCCGGCCGCCGCAAGCCCCGATTTCAGCAGGCTCTGCGTCAGGTCCACCGAGCGCTGGCCGCTGGCGCGCGTCTCCTGAGCCAGGGTCAGCAGATCGCGGTCGGAGGCGAGCGTGACATAGGCCGTCGCCACATTGGCCACGAGCGTCAGCCGGGCGGCGCGATAGCCGGACTCGGTCGAGAGATAGGTCTCCAGCGCTTCGCGGCTCTGGTTCTTGAGGCGCCCGAACAAGTCGAGTTCGAAGGCGCTGAAGCCGGCATTGGCACTGTAGGTCTGGGTATCGCCCTGCGAGGACCGGAGTCCGCGCGTACCGGTCGCGCTGGCCGTGCCGGCCAGGGTCGGCAACTGGTACGACCGCTCGACATGGTACTGCGCCCGCGCCGAAGCGACATTGGCCAGGCTGGCCTGAAGGTTCTGGTTGTTCGCAAGCGCCCGCTCGATCACCGATTGCAGGCGCGGATCGGCAAGGAGCGTGCGCCAGGGCATGCCTGCCTCGCCCGCTTCGGCAGGGGCATAGGCCGCGCCTTGCGGCCACTGCGCAGGCGCGGCCGCTTCGGGCTGGACGTACTTGGGCGCCATGTTGCAGCCGGCAAGGGCCGTGGCGGCGACAAGGAGCGGTATCAGGGTGCGACGCATCGACTGGTTCCTCGATGAAGGTGCCCGGAGCCCCGACCTGATGGGGCTCCGGGCTTCACCGGCGCGGGAGGGTGCGACTGTTCCGCGCCGATGAATGGGGAGAGAGGGGAGGCTCAGGCCTCTCCTTCGGATGGGGTGCCCGGGACTTCGGCATGCGATGCAGGCCGCAGGTCCCGGGCAGCGTCGTCCTTGCCGCCTCGGTGGAAGAGCTTGGCAACGACGACGAAGAACATCGGCACGTAGAAGATCGCCAGCGCCGTCGCGGTCAGCATGCCGCCCAGCACGGCAGTGCCGATGGCGATGCGGCCTTGCGCGCCTGCCCCGCTGGCGATGGCGAGCGGGACGACGCCGGCCATGAAGGCGATGGAGGTCATCATGATCGGCCTCAGGCGCACGCGGGCCGCGTCCAGCGCGGCGTGGAGCATGTCCTTGCCGTCGCGCCAGGACATTTCCGCGAACTCGACGATCAGGATCGCGTTCTTGGCGGCAAGGCCGATGGTGGTGAGCAGGCCGACCTGGAAGTAGATGTCGTTCTCCAGCCCGCGCGCGGCCACCGCGATCACCGCGCCGATCACGCCCAGCGGGATCACGAGCAACACCGCCAGCGGCACCGACCAGCTTTCGTAAAGCGCGGCAAGGCACAGGAACACCACCGCGATCGACAGCGCATAGAGGTAGACCGCCTGCCCGCTCGACTGGTTCTGCTGGTAGGACAGGTCGCTCCAGGCATAGCTCGTGCCCGGCGCGATCTTCTGCTGCAGCGCGACCATCTCCTTCATCGCATCGCCCGAGCTGTAGCCCGACCCGGCATCGCCCTGGATCGTGTAGGACGAGCGGCCGTTGAAGCGAGAGAGGCTGTTCGGCCCGGTTTCCCAGCCCATCGTCGTGAAGGCGGAGAACGGCACCATCTTGCTAGTGCCGTCGCCATTGGTGCCCGAAGTCGAGCGGACGAACCACTTGTCGAGGTCGCTCGGCAGCATGCGCGCGGTAGCCTCGCCCTGGACGTAGACTTTCTTCACGCGGCCACGGTCGATGAAGTCGTTGACGTATGTGCCGCCCCAGGCCGTGCTCAGGGTGTCGGTGGCATTGTCCACCGAGAGGCCGAGGACGGAGAGCTTGGCGTCATCGTAGTGGACGTCGAACTGCGGCGTATCCGGCAGGGTGGAAGCGCGGACTTGCGAGAGCTTGGGATCCTGGTTGGCCGCCGCGATCAGCTTGTCGCGCAGGGCGACGAACTTGGTACGGTCCATGTTGGTGGAATTGAGCAACTGGAACGAGAACCCGTTCGACTGGCCCAGCCCCTGGATCGAAGGCGGGGTCATCACGAAGACCTGCGCATCGCGGATCTTGCCCAGCTTGGCCATGATCCGCCCGCTGATCGCCGCGGCGCTCTTGCTGGAATCCTTGCGCTCGTCGAACGGCGCCAGGCTGGCGAAGCCCATGCCCGCGTTCTGGCCCGCTCCGTTGAAGCTGAAACCGCCGATGGTGAAGCGCAGCGGCACGTTGTCGCCTTCGGAGGCGAAGGCCGCCTCGATCTGTTCGCGCACCTTGTCGGTCCGCTCGGAGGTCGCGCCGGCGGGAAGCTGGTAGACGACCATGACCTGGCCCTGATCCTCGGTCGGCAGGAAGCCGGTGGGCAGGCGCGTGAAGACCACCACGAGCGCGACGATCACCAGTCCGTAGACCACCAGCCACACGCGGCGGCTGGCGATCAGCTTCTCGGTCGTGTCGACATAGCGGCCGGTCATGCGGTCGAACCAGCGATTGAAGCCGCCGAACCAGCCGTCGATCCGCTTCTGGACCCGCTGGACAGTGCCGCGCAGGCCCGTGGCGGGGACCTGCGCGTGATCCTCATGTTCGCGCGGCTTCAGCAAAGTGGAGCAGAGCGCGGGCGAGAGGATCAGCGCGGTCAGCACCGAAAGCGCCATGGCCGAGACGATGGTGACCGAGAACTGGCGATAGATCACGCCCGTCGAGCCGCCGAAGAACGCCATCGGCAACAGCACCGCCGAAAGCACCAGCGCGATGCCGACCAGCGCGGAGCCGATCTCCTCCATCGAGCGGACGGTGGCGCGATAGGGGCTGAGGCCGTCCTCGTGCATCAGGCGCTCGACATTCTCGACCACGACGATGGCGTCGTCGACGAGGAGGCCGATGGCCAGCACCATGGCGAACAGGGTCAGCGTGTTGATCGAATAGCCCAGCAACGCCAGGATACCGAAGGTGCCCATGAGCACGACCGGCACGGCAATGGCCGGCACCAGCGTGGCGCGCCAGCTCTGGAGGAAGGCGTACATCACCAGGACGACGAGCACGATGGCGATCACCAGGGTCTCGATCACTTCCTTGATCGAAAGCTTCACGAAGTCGCTGGTGTCGCGGGCGTAGGCGATCTTGTAGCCGCTGGGCAGGCCCTGCGCGAGTTCGTCGACACGCGCCTTCACCGCGGCCACGGTCTTGAGCGCGTCCGCGCCGGAGGCCAGCTCGATGCCGATGCCCGAAGCCGGATGGCCGTTGAGGCGGGCCGAAGTCGAATAGCTCTCCTGTCCCAGCTCCACCCGCGCCACGTCGGAAAGGCGCACGACGGAGCCGTCCGTCAGCGTCTTCACCACGATGTCGCGGAACTGCTCGGGCGTCTGCAGGCGCGACTTCGCCTTGACGACGGCGTTCAGCATCTGCCCCTTGGCCAGCGGCTCGGCGCCGAGCTGGCCTGCGGAAAGGTCCACGTTCTGCGACGAGATCGCGCTGGTGACGTCCGAGGGGATCAATTGCCGCGCCGCCAGCCTGGCCGGGTCGAGCCAGATGCGCATGGCATATTGCGCGCCGAACACGCGCACCCCGCCCACGCCGTTGACGCGGGCGAGATCGTCCTGGAAATTCGAGACGAGATAGTCGGCCACGTCGCTGTCTGTGGTCTTGTCGCTCTCGTCGTAGAGGCCGACCACCAGCAGCATGTCCGACCCCGACTTGGTGACGGTGAGGCCCTGCTGCTGGACCTGGGTGGGCAGGCGCGAATTGGCCTGCTGCACCTTGTTCTGCACCTGCACTTGCGCCACGTCGGGGTCGGTGCCCTTGGCGAAAGTCGCGGTGACGGAAGCCGAACCCGAACTGTCCGAACTCGACGAGAAGTAGAGCAGGTTGTCGATGCCGGTCAGCTGCTGTTCGATCACCTGGGTGACCGAATTCTCCAGCGTCTGCGCCGAAGCGCCCGGATAAGTAGCGCTGACGGTGACGGAGGGCGGCGCGACATCGGGATATTGCGCGACGGGAAGGCTCATGATGCCGGCAACGCCGGCCATCATGACGATGATGGCGATGACCCAGGCGAAGATCGGCCGGTCGACGAAATAGCGGCTGAGGTTCATCGGATCAGTCGCCCAGCTTCACGATGACGGCCTTGACCCTGGCCCCGGCGCGGGCCTTGTCGGTGCCCTCCACGATCAGGCGGTCCCCCGCCTTCAGCCCGCTGACGATCAGCCACTTGTCGCCGATCGCCTGGCCCGTCACGACCTTGCGCTGCTCCACTTTGCCCGAGGCATCGACGACGAGCGCCGTGCCGTTGCCCTTTGCATCGCGCGAAATGCCCTGCTGCGGCGCGAGCACTCCGTTCTGCACCACGCCCTGCGGCGCGGCGACGTTCACGAACATTCCGGGCAGCAGCAGGCCGTCAGGGTTGGGGAAGCGGGCGCGCAGGGTCACCGTTCCGGCCTGGGGGTCGACATTGACCTCGCTGAACTCGATGGTCCCCTCGCCCGGGTATTTCGTGCCGTCCTCCAGCGTGAGCGAGACTTTCGCGCTGGCCGGCATCATGCTGCCCTTGGCGAGCGCGCTGCGCAGGCGCAGCAGGTCGGCCGAGGACTGGGTGATATCCACGAAGATCGGATCGAGCTGCTGGATCGTCGCCATCGCATCGGTCTGGCTGGCCGTGACGAGCGCGCCCCTGGTTACCGAGGAGCGACCGATGCGCCCGGTGATCGGGGCCAGCACGCGGGTGAATTCCAGGTTCACCGCGGCGCTGCGGCTCGTCGCCTGGTACTGGTGCACGGCGGCCTGCGCGGCGCGGGCGGCGGCGATCGTCTCGTCCCGGTCCTGTCCGCTCACCGCCTCGCTGTCCCCGAGCGTGCGATAGCGCTTCGCCTTGGCCTCGGCGCTGTAGAGCGTGGCCTGCGCGTTCTCCAGCTGCGCGCGCGAGGTATCCAGCGACGCGCGATAGAGCCGCGAATCGATCTGGTAGAGCGGCTGTCCGGCGTGGACCAGCGAGCCCTCCTCGAACAGGCGCGACTGGATCACCCCGTCCACTTGCGGGCGCACTTCCGCCACCGTCGTCGCAGCGGTGCGGCCCGACAGCGTGGTGGAGACCGTCACCGGCTCCGCCCGCAGCGTCACCACGCCCACTTCGACCTCCTGCTGCGGCATGGCCTGCTGCTGGCCGCACCCGCCAAGGCTCAGCGTCGCCAGCGAAAGCGCGGCCATGGATAGCATCGGGGCCATGGCGAAATGTTTGAACGAAGGGCGCAAGCGGGGGGCTCCTGTGCACGGTTGCAGCTTTGATCCTGCAATTGTGCGCCGCAGCACGGAACGGCAATCAACAGCGCGTATCGTCAAGTTGCCGGCGGTAGCCTATTGTTTCATCGTGTATCACCAGGGCAGACTTCACCGGGCAGCGCGTTTATGGCTTCATTCATGATCCCGCAGAGCGATGCGCCGGAAGGCCGCATCATCGTCCTTGAGGACGATCCCGACATTCGCGAACTGATCGCCGCGCAGCTTTCGCGCGAGCCGCAGCGCGTGGATTCGGTCGGCTCGGTGGCCGAACTGCGCACCTGCCTCCAGGGCGATCCGGTGGACCTGCTGATCCTGGACCTCAACCTGCCGGACGGCGACGGGCTGGACATCTGCCGGGACTTGCGCGCCGCCGGACATCAGGGCGCGATCATGATGGTCACCGCGCGCGAAGGCCCGATCGACCGCGTGCTCGGCCTGGAACTCGGCGCGGACGACTATCTCACCAAGCCTTTCGAACCGCGCGAGCTGCTGGCCCGCGTGCGCAATCTCCTGCGCCGCTCGCGCGTGTTCGACGGCGCGGCGGGACAGGGCGGCCAGCGCCCCCGCGTCGCCCGTTTCGCGCGCCTCGGGCCGTGGCGGCTGGACCTGCACCAGCGCCGCCTGGTCACTCACGACGACCGGCTGGTCATGCTCTCCTCCGCCGAATACCGCCTGCTCTCACGCTTCATCGAAGCGCCGAACCAGGTGCTCTCGCGCGAGGAACTGCTGCCCGAGCGCAGCGCCACCGTCGCCTTCGACCGCTCGATAGACATCCAGATCAGCCGCCTGCGCCACAAGCTGGCCAGCGAGCCGGGCGGCGACGAACTGATCCTGACGGTGCGCAGCGAAGGCTACGTCCTGCCTGGGCCCATCGCCTTCGAATGACGAGCGCCGAACCTGTCAAACCCGGCTTCCTGAAGCGCCTGCGCGACTATCCGCGCTCGCTGGCCGGGCGCCTGACGCTGGTGCTCTCGCTGGGCATGGCGGCCTCGGCGATCCTGGCGCTGCAGGCCTCCGACGGCCTGGGCCACTATACGTTCCGCAGGGACCAGGTCGATGCCGCGCTCGACAGCGCCGAAGACATCGCACACCGCTTCGAGCGGCAGCCTGTAAGGACCGCCAACCTGTTGTCACGCGGCGTGATCCTGGGGGCGCACGATGCCAATCCCGCATGGCGCATGACCGCGCCGGACCCGACATTCTCGCGGCGCCTGTCCGAGCGCCTCGGCCGTCCCGCCCAGGTCATGCCGCTGCTGAACGGCGAATGCTTCGCCCAGCTGACGCGCTATCCCCACGCGGCGGGCATGAACACCGACCCGCTGCCGGACTGCTGGTTCATCCGCGTCGATGCCGGGGACCGCAAGCTGGACTATGTCGTCGACCTCTGGCCCGATCGCAGCTGGAACCGGCACCGCGTCGGGCCGCCCTATATCGAACTCATCATCGTCGCCGGGGCGTTGCTGGGCCTGCTCGCGGCCAGCCTGGCGACCACGCCGCTGCGCCGCATGGAACGCGCCGCCCGCGCCTTCTCGCTGGTCGGCGAGTTCGAGCCGATCCCGGTCAAGGGCCCCAGCGAAGTGCGCGCCGCACTGGAGACCTTCAACCTCGCGCAGGAGCGCGTGCGCGAAGGCCTGCGCGAACGCACGCAGATCCTGGCCTCCGTCACGCACGATCTCCAGACCCCGCTCACCCGGCTGCGCCTGCGGCTGGAGCAAGTGGAGGACGAAGCCTTGCGCGACCGGCTCGTCGCCGACCTGCAAGTGACCCAGCAGATGGTGCGCGACGGGCTGGACCTTGCCCGCAGCAGCGAGATCCGCGAACCCTGGTCGGTGCTGGACATCGATTCCATCCTCTCCAGCACGGCGGAGGACGCGGCCGAGTTCGGGCACCGCGTGGTCTTCAGCCAGGGCTGCGATGTCGAAGCGCGGGTCAAGCCCCATGCCCTGGCGCGCGCGCTCGGCAACCTCGTGGACAATGCGCTCAAGTACGGCGGCGGTGCGGAATTGAGCTGCCACCGCGAGGGCGCGGACCTCGTGATCCGCGTGGCGGACCGGGGGCCGGGCCTGCCCGAGGACGAACTGGCACTGGCGTTCCAGCCCTTCCGCCGCCTGTCGTCCAGCAAGGGCAACGGCACCGGTATCGGCCTGGCGATCGCCCAGGCCCAGGTCGGTACTTTCGGCGCCGCGATCGGCCTGCGCAACCGCGACGGCGGCGGATTGATCGCCGAAATCCGCATTCCGGCTACATCGATTCGCGGTGAAGGCGAAGTCGTTCGCGATTGACGACGCCGATACAATTGGGCACGACTGTATCAAGGCGATGCAACAGAGTTGAAATCCGATTGAAATGTGGATTTACGCCGTTGCATAAAGTCCTCACCAAATAGAGTTGGCATCTTCGTCAGTTCAACTCTGGGGCAACTGTCTCGACACTGTCACATAAAACCGATTAAGGCTTCGGCAGCAGCGACGCCCTGGCTGCCCGAAGACGACCGTTGGCGGACGATTGTGCTTCCCGAGGCCCGGAGACGCATGCTGAAGCCATGATGCCCCCTTCAGGGGGAACCAATGAGGTCGTAAATCCAATGCAGAAACGTTCCGTTCTCGCCGCCTCCGCGGCGAGCTTCGCGGTTGCTTGCGTGCTCGGTTCCGCCCCGGCCCGCGCCCAGTCCACCGGTTCGCTCGATTTCGAGAAGTCGGAAATCGTCGTCACCGGCCGCACCCAGAACGACATTGCCGGAATCGAGATTCCGAACACGCCCAAGGCCAAGCAGGTCCTGACCAAGGACGTGATCGGCCGCGAGACGCCGGGCCAGTCGATCGACGAGATCATCAACCTGATCCCCGGCGTGAACTTCCAGAGCTACGACGGCTACGGCTCCTCGGGCGGCAGCCTGATGATCCGCGGCTTCGATGACAGCCGCATCTCGCAGACCTTCGACGGTATTCCGCTGAACGATACCGGCAACTATGCGCTCTATACCAATCAACAGCTCGATCCCGAACTGATCGAGCAGGTCAACGTCAACCTTGGCACGACCGATGTCGATTCGCCGACTGCCTCGGCCTCCGGTTCCACCGTCAATTACCGCTCCATCGACCCCAGCCACGAATTCGGCGCCCGCATGGTCGGCACCGTCGGCGATTACGGCAAGATGCGCGTGTTCGGCATGGTCAACACCGGCGATCTCAATTCGTCCGGCACCCGCGCCTGGTTCTCGGCCTCCAAGGACACGTACGACGCGCTCTACGGCGGCATCGGCCAGATCGACAAGACGCAGTTCAACGCCAAGCTCTACCAGCCGCTGGGCAGCAACGGCGATTTCATCGCGATCTCGGGCCACTACAACGTCAATCACAACACCATGGCCTCTGACTGGGCCCTGACCAACACCAGCGGCATCCCCACCAATGCCGACGAGCGTGACGCCTATACCGTCGCGCGCTGCACCATCCCGGCCGGCACCGAAGGCGTGGCCGATGCCGCCAGCTCCTGCGGATCGGCCTGGGAATATCGCTACAACCCGTCGAAGACCGCGAACATCCGCATCAATTCGCGCTTCACCCTCAGCGACAAGCTGACCCTGACGGTCGATCCCTACCTCCAGTATACTTCCGCCAACGGCGGCGGCACCGTGGCAGCCAAGGAAGGCAGCTACAGCAGCACGATCGCCAGCGGCTATATCGGCGGCACCCCCTACTTTGGGGGCGTAGACCTCAACGGCGACGGCGATACGCTGGACACGGTACGCCTTTCGGCGCCCAGCCAGACCGAAACCTACCGCATCGGCGTGATCGCCTCGCTGCGCTACGACCTTTCGGACAACCAGCGTGTCCGCGTGGCCTATACTTACGATCGCGGCCGCCATCACCAGACCGGCGAGCTGGGCTACCTGGACTCGAACGGCTTCGCATCGAACTACTTCAACACCGACGATGCGCTGACCGACGTGAACGGCAACGTCCTGCAGAAGCGCGACCGCCTGTCCTACGCGATCCTGCATCAGGTCTCGGGCGAATACTCGGGCGATTTCGTCAACAACTCGCTCCACGTCGTCGGCGGCCTGCGCGTGCCGTTCTTCCGCCGCAACCTGACGCAGAACTGCGTGACCTACAGCAACAGCGGCTCGGTCAACTGCCTTGCCGATGCGGACAGCCTGGCCGCCTACGAGGCCAGCCTGACCACGACCTATGCAGCGCCGCAGAACAAGGTGTTCGACTATAGCCGCGTGCTGCCGAACGTGGGCTTCACGTACGACTTCACCCCGGCCCTGTCGATGAACGCCAACTATTCGAAGGGCCTGCAGGTCCCGGGCACGGACAACCTCTACACCAACGCCTTCTACTATTCGGACGGCTCGGCCGATCCCAAGCCGGAAACGACCGACAACTTCGACCTCGGCCTGCGCTACCGTTCGGGCATGTTCCAGGCATCGGTCGCGGGCTGGTACACGATCTTCTCCAACCGCCTGTCCTCGGCCTACAACCCGGACACCCAGACTTCCACGTACACCAACCTCGGCACCGTGGATCGCTACGGCATCGACGGCAGCGTCTCGTTCCGTCCCGACAAGCATGTCTCGGCCTATCTGTTCGGCTCTTACCTCTGGTCGAGCATCCGCGACGACGTGCAGACCGGCGCTTCCAGCTACGCGGAAACCGCCGGCAAGATGGAAGGCGGCGTGCCGCACTACAGCTTTGGCGGCCGCGTGGAAGGCAATGCCGGCCCCGCATCGCTGGGCGTGGAAGTCAAGAAGACCGGATCGCGCTACTACAACAGCCTCAACGCCGCCGTGGTCGACAGTTCGGGCAACCAGCTCTGGGCTGCCAAGGTCCCGGCCTATACCGTCGTCAACCTCGACGCACGGCTCAACCTCGGCTTCCTGGGCCTGAACGACAAGACCTTCGTGCAAGTCAACGTCACCAACTTGTTCGACAAGTTCTACTACGGTGCCTTCGACGACGCGGGCATCACCAATACCGCGACGACTTATGCCTATATCGGTGCTCCGCGCACTTTCTCGGCATCCGTCAACTTCCAGTTCTGATCCCTTTTGAACTGACGAAAACCTGGTCGGCGGCGATGCACAATCGCCGCCGACTCAGTCGTGCGCATTTTCAACTCATCGCTGCAGAGGCACGGTTCGGCCATTAGCAGCCCCTTTTTCCGCAAACCTGTCTATGGGGGCGCCTCCCCCGCTTGATGCCCTGTCGGCATCGCATCCCTTTACGGCCGCCTTGCGGCCGTTCTCTCGCCTGGTGATCGTGGTGCCGCTTCGTTGCGCCTGCCCGGGCGTGAACGGAGACAGACATGCACGATCCTGTTGCGCGAAATGCGCAATCTGGCGCCGCTGCGCAACATGCGCAATTCGGCTGGTTCAAATCCCGCCGTGAAATGGCCATTGACGACATTACCCTGGTAGACCGCTCGCTGCTGAAGCGCGCGGTCGGCGCTGCCGCGCTCGGCAACGCCATGGAATGGTTCGATTTCGGCGTCTACGGCTACATCGCCGTCACGCTCGGCCATGTCTTCTTCCCCTCGGGCAACCCCACGGTTCAGCTCATCGCCACTCTGGCGACTTTCGCGGCGGCCTTCCTCGTGCGCCCGCTTGGCGGCCTCGTGTTCGGCCCGCTCGGAGATCGCTACGGGCGCCACAAGATCCTGGCCCTGACCATGGTGATGATGGCGGCCGGCACTTTCGCCATCGGCCTCATTCCCTCCTATGACCGGATCGGCCTGGCGGCACCGGCCCTGCTGCTGGTGGCCCGGCTCGTCCAGGGCTTCTCGACGGGCGGCGAATATGGCGGCGCCGCCACCTTCATCGCCGAATATTCGACCGACCAGAAGCGCGGCCTGATGGGCAGCTGGCTCGAATTCGGTACGCTCGGCGGCTATATCGCCGGCGCCGGCACGGTCACGGCCTTGCAGATGTCGCTCAGCGATGCGGACATGCTGTCCTGGGGCTGGCGCGTGCCCTTCCTGGTCGCCGGCCCGCTCGGCCTGCTGGGGCTCTACATGCGCCTCAAGCTGGAAGAGACCCCGGCGTTCCAGGCCTATAGCGAGCAGGTCGACGCCCGCGAGGCGGACCGCCCCGGCCTGTCGGACATGTTCCGCCTGCACTGGCGCCAGCTTCTGAAGTGCGTGGGACTGGTCCTCGTCTTCAACGTGACCGACTACATGCTGCTGACCTATATGCCCAACTACCTGACGGTGACGATGGGCTATGCCGAGAGCAAGGGCCTGCTGCTGATCATCCTGGTCATGCTGGTGATGATGCCGCTCAATGTCGTCGGCGGCCTGTTCAGCGACCGCCTCGGCCGCCGGCCGATGATCATCGGCGCCTGCGTGGCGCTGATGGTCCTGTCGATCCCCAGCATGCTGCTGATCGGCAGCGGGAACGACTGGCTGATCTTCCTCGGCCTGATGACGCTGGGCGTGGCGCTGGTCTGCTTTACCAGTTCGATGCCCTCCACCCTGCCCGCGCTGTTCTACACCCCCGTGCGCTACAGCGGCCTGTCGATCGCCTTCAACCTCTCGGTCTCGCTGTTCGGCGGCACGACGCCGCTGGTCACCGCCTGGCTGGTCAGCCGCACCGGCGATCCGCTGGTTCCGGCCTATTACCTGATGGGCGCCGCCGCGATCGGCATCCTGACGATGCTCACCGTGCGCGAGACCGCCGGCATGCCGCTTCGCGGTTCGCCGCCCGCCGTGGAGAACCGGCGCGAGGCCATCGCCCTCATCAAGAGCGGCCAGCCCGTCACCGTGGACGACGCCATCCCGGGAATGGCCCCGGAAGCGCCGAAGGCCCGGCCCGCGGTCATGATCGCCAGCCCCGCCTGACCTCAACGTTTTTGGCCTTCCCGGCCTGACAGAACCACGACCGGCCGGTTGTCCCACGCGACACCCGGCCGGTCGCTTTTGTGCCGCAGTGCAACAATAATATCTCTAGCCGCGTTCCGGGGGCATCGTTTGCATCACTCGGATCCTGTTCTCGTTTCCATGACCATTCATCGCCGCGCCGTCCTTTCTGGCATCCTTGGAGGCGCCGCCGCCCTCGGCCTGCCGCGCATCACGTTCGCCGCCGACGAGGTCAGCCGCGTGGACGCGCTGATCGCGCGCATGACGATCGAGGAAAAGGCGGGGCAGATGACCTGCCTTGCCGACGCCTTCCGCCCCTTCAACCCGCCCAATCCGCAAGCCGGGATCCAGGACGAAAAGCGCCTCTCGGAAGAGATCCGCAAGGGCCGCGTGGGCTGCCTGTTCAACGGCATTGGCGTAGCCGGCGCCCGCCGCGCCCAGGAACTTGCCGTCAAGCAAAGCCGCCTCGGCATACCCCTGCTTTTCGCCGGCGACGTGATCCATGGGCTCAAGACGATCTTCCCGGTACCCCTCGCCGAAGCCTCCACGTTCGACCCTGCCCTGGCCGAGCGGAGTGCCCGCGCCATGGCCGTGGAAGCCACCGCCGCCGGCCTGCACCTCACCTTCGCGCCCATGGCCGATGTCGCGCGCGACCAGCGCTGGGGCCGCGTGGTCGAAGGATCGGGCGAGGACGTCACGCTGACCGCGCTGCTGACCGCGGCCAGGATACGCGGCTTCCAGGGCCGCGACTTGCGCCGCGCCGACTCGCTCCTCGCCTGCCCCAAGCACTTCGCCGCTTATGGCGCCGTCGCGGGCGGCCTGGAATACGGCAGCGTAGACATCAGCGACGAAACGCTGCGCGAAACCCACTTACCGCCCTTCTCCGCCGCCTTCGCCGCTGGCGCGCTCACCACCATGGCGGCCTTCAGCGAGATAAACGGGGTGCCCGCCACCGCCGACCGCGCCCTGCTCACCGACATCCTGCGCGGCGAGATGGAGTTCCGCGGCTTCGTCTTCTCGGACTATACTGCCGACGAGGAACTGATCGCTCACGGCTATGCCGAAGACGAACGCGACGCCGCGCGCCTTGCCGTGCTGGCAGGCGTCGACATGTCGATGCAGAGCGGGCTCTACGTCCGCTACCTGCCCGATCTGGTGAAGAGCGGCGCCGTGCCGATGGGCACGGTGGACGTGGCCGTGCGGCGCATCCTCTATGTGAAAATGGCCATGGGCCTGTTCGACAATCCCTGGCGCTCGCTGGACGAGGAGGTGGAACGCACTCACATCGCCACGCCCGCCCATCGCGAACTGGCGCGAGAAACTGCCGGGCGCTCCATCGTCCTGCTCAAGAACAGCGGCCTATTGCCGCTGGACCCCGCGCAAGGCCAGAAGGTCGCCCTGATCGGACCGTTCGGAGAGGACAAGGATAATGTCTACGGCCCCTGGGCGTTCTACGGGGACCCGGGCAAGGGCGTGGACATCGCCAGCGGTCTGCGCGCAGCGCTGGCAGACCCGGCCAGGCTGACGATCACGCCCGGCTGCGGCATCGAGAATGCGATGGACGGCGGCATCGCCAAGGCCGTGGACGCGGCCAAGGCGGCAGACGTCGTCCTGCTCGCGCTGGGCGAATCGCAGACCATGTCAGGCGAAGCGCAATCGCGCACGACCATCGAGATTCCCGCCGCCCAGCAGGCCCTGGCGGATGCCGTGACCGCGACCGGCAAGCCGGTCGTCGTCCTGCTGCGCCACGGCCGCGCGCTGGCGCTTCACGACGGGGTCGCCAATGCCCAGGCCATCCTGGCGACCTGGTTCCTCGGTTCCGAGACGGGCCATGCCGTGGCCGACGTGCTGTTCGGCAAGGTCAATCCCTCGGGCAAATTGCCGGTCAGCTTCCCCTGGGAATCGGGCCAGGAACCGTTCTTCTACGACCGCAAGTCCACCGGCCGCCCGGTCGTCGACAACCGCACCGAGTATCGCGCCCGCTACACCACCACCGACAACAGCGCGCGTTTCCCCTTTGGACACGGCCTCAGCTACAGCGAATTCGTGCTGGAGAACCTCAAGCTTTCGGACACCGCCATGCGCTGGGACGAGACTGTCGACATCTCGGTAAGGATCACCAACAAGGGCAGTAGACGGGGCAGCGAAGTCGTCCAGCTCTACATGCGCGACCGCGTCGCCAGCCGCACCCGCCCGATCCGCGAACTCAAGGGCATGGAGCGCGTGACACTGGATCCCGGCGACAGCAAGACCCTACGTTTCCCATTAGCGCGCAAGGACTTGGAATTCGTCGGCGCCGGCAACGCCCGGATCGCCGAACCCGGACTGTTCGACATCTGGGTCGGTCAATCCTCGACAGGAGGACTGCATTCGCAGATCGAACTCTATGCCGCGGCACCGACGACCTAGGGCGCGCCCTATGTTTGCACGGGGCCAAGGCGCCGCACCTGTTGCACTGCAGCAAGCGGTGCGATGGAACCGGTGACACCATAGTATTCGACCGCGCACACTGTGCCAAACGCCGTCAGGATGGGCCGCAACTGGCATCCCTCCAAATTGACTATTGGCCCGCAAAGGATTTCCTGTTTATTTACGTCAATCGTGCGAGGACAGCGTTACAGGATCCTCCTCGCAAAACTCCAAGGGAGCATGTGATGCCCGATAGCGAACAGCCCGACCTCACGCGTCTGACAGTTGAACTGCTGAGCGCTTATGTCGCCAACAACAGCGTGCCCAGCAACGAACTGGCCGCCCTGATCGAGCAGACCCGTTCGGCCCTTGCCGGCCAGTCGGCCGCCGATGGCGAAGCAGTCCACAAGCCGGCCGTGTCTGTCGAAGACAGCCTGGCTTCCAAGGAGCACATCCTCAGCCTGATCGACGGCAAGCCCTACAAGAGCCTGAAGCGCCACCTGGCCAATAACGGCATGACCCCGGCCGAATATCGCACGCGCTATAGCCTTGCAGCGGATTACCCGATGGTCGCCCCGGCCTATTCCGAGCATCGCCGCGCCGTCGCCCAGCGCATGGGCCTGGGCGGTCGCCCCGGTGCCGCCAAGCGCGACACCGCGGCAACCGCAACCTCGCCCGCCAAGCCCGCTCCCGAAGCGAAGGCCGCTCCCTCTGCTCCGGCAGCGCCCAAGACTTCGCCCGCAGCCAAGGCTCCGGCAGTAAAGGCCAAGTCGTCGGCCACGGGTGACAGCGCGAGCAAGTCGCGCGGCGGCAAGAAGCGCTTCGCCCGGGAACCGCAGAGCGGCACCGCTCCCCAAGCGGCCAAGACGGCAGAAGCTCCGGTAACCTCCACCCCGGCAGCAAAGCCCGCTGCCAAGTCGGCATCGAAGCCGGGCAAGCCTGCTGCCGCCAAGACCGCCGCTAAGCCTGACGCGGCCAAGAAGGCCGCACCAGCCAAGCCGAAGAGCGCCAAGCCCGCCGCCACTGCTGCTTCGGCAGCCAAGCCGGCTGAAACCGGAGCGACCACTGCGCCGGCCGCTCAACCGGCAGCCCCAGCCACCGCCAAGCCCGCAGCGAAAGTTGCAGCCCCTGCGGGCGATCCCGCGAATGCCGCAAAGAAGCCTGCAGCACCTGCCAAGCCCAAGCGCAGCAAGTCCGCATCGACCGGCACCGCCAAGTCGAGCGCAACCAAGACGTCCTCCGCCCCGCGCAACACTGCAGCGAAGACGGAACCCGCCAAGCCGGCCAACCAGCCGGAGTAAAACGCCAGGCCCGGCAGGCACAAACCCTGCCGGGCCGCGTGCCTCCCTACGATTGCCGCCCTCAGGTCTGCATCGTGCGACGTTCGCTGGTTGCCGTACCCCTCCCGGCCTCCCGATCCCCGCCGCCGTGCACGGAAACCGCGACCGCCGCGACCACGATGTTGCGGCCGTTAACCCGCAGACATGCACTTGCGAGCGCCGACTTCCAGACGCATGCCTTCTGGAGCCAACCGCGATAGACGCCCGCCAGCGCCGGCCCTGCATCCAAACTGTCCGCACCTTCCTCCGTAGCCTACCGGGTTTCACAACCAGCCGTCCGGAACGCGACCGCCGCGGCCAAAATCCTGTGCGCGCGAGCTTGCCGCCGCCACGCCGTGCACGCTTGCTCGCACCGCGCCCCGAACCGTCGGCGACCTGCCCCGCAGCTTTCCATGCCTCGCGACCTGCCACCCGCAAACCGCGCCCGCCGCGTGAGCCATTACGCGGACGCTAACCTGCTGACGCGCACTCGCAGGCGACAACGTCCGAACGCTAGCTTGCAGACGGCGGCTTGCCGGTGCCAGCCGCCATGCCTGCCTACTCGCGCCCGCCCAGCCCGCCTGAACCGCCGAGGCCCCTCTAGGCGGCCTGTCAGACCTCGCAACAAGTGGCCGAAGACCCGCATCCGGGATAGAATAGCTGGTAACTTGCGCGGCACACGACGTTGCATTCCCGAATACTGACCTTTCGACGAACCGTACCTAGCCTCCATGGACCAGAAAGAAGTTACTGTCGGTCGCCCCAATCCAAGTCTCTTCGCCAGAGGCACCGACCGCTTCCGCTCTGAGGCTACGCTTCCGCGCTATTGCGATCGCCATGCGTTTCCCATTCCCCTCACCATATCGGCGACCGATTCAGACAGACACCAATCATTCCCCACTCGACGTATAGAGCCGCTCTAACTCAGTAAATCGCTCTTTTTGGAGAAGCATCCAATACCGATCTACTCCGCCAAAACGGTTTCTGATCGAATTGCGGCGATGGATCGAAACAGTATAACTGAACCGCATCGCTACTGAAGCGTAGTCCAGCAAACGTGAGGAAACAATGAGATCGCGACCGAACGTTCCCCTGCCCCCCGCCCTCGGTAATTGTCTTGGGCACATACCCATCATATTGATGGATGAACCCGTCCGGCCCCGCCATAGTGTCGATTGCACAGCCGCGACCTCCCTGTGAGCGAGCGCCCGCTCCCGGCACCAGCGGAAACCGTCATCGTCCTGGGAGCAGGCGTCGCGGGTCTTGCCGCCGCCACACACTTGTTGGATGCCGGTCATGACGTTCTGGTTCTCGATCAGCAGAATCGCGCCGGCGGCACACACCGCAGCCGACAGATCGGGGCCTATACTTTCGACGTCGGCAGCATATTCTACGAAGAAACCGCCCGGATCTTCGATCTCGCCCCATCGCTGCGGGAGCTCTGCCCGAAAGTCTCAAGCATTCAGCGACGGGTCGCGCCCGACGGATCGGTCCTGCTCTATCCGATCGAGCCGCGTGACCTGCTCCGTCAATCCGCACCGCGCCTGGCAGCCTCAGTGCTGGATCTCCTCGCCTCACGCCTTCGTCTGACGCCGGACGGCTCCCTCGACACGCTTTGCCGCAAGCGATTGGGCAATCGTTTCTTCGCCGATACCGGGCTGGAACATTATGTCACTCGGTTTCACCACGTTTGCCCCAGCGAGATAGACGAAGAGTTCTTCTTTCGCCGCATGGCAATCATCGAACGTTTCTCGCGTACGAGCAACTTGGCCCGCAGCGCAGCGCGCGCGATTTTCTCCCAAAAGTTGCACCACTCCGCACAACACTGGCCGATGCGCGTCAGACCGCGCCAAGGCTTCGACGCACTGTTCGATCCCATAGTTCGGCATCTCGTTTCTCGCGGCGCGACCTTTGCATTCGGCGAACGCCTGTTGTCGCTCCGCAAGGATAGTCCCATCTTCAAGGTTCAAACCGACCGCAGCACTCGCACGGCCGGGGTCGTCGTCAGTACAGTGCCCCTCGATACGCTCCACCGCGCTCTCTTCTCCCAGTCTTCGAACCTCAACAGCCTCGACATGACCACGCTCTACATTTCCGCCGACTGGCTAAGGCCCGATACCGGAAACGTCCTTTTCAACTTTCACGCCGATGGCGCATGGAAGCGCGCCACGATCTATTCGCGTCTCTATCCCGACCCCGCCATCGCGAGGCGTTACTTCTCGGTTGAAACCACACTGGCACCCGGATCCCCGCACGATCCGCAATCCACCTTCGAGGCATTTCGCTCCCATGCAGAGCAACTCGGCCTCGCCCGAGGCCTGCGCCTGGAGGGCCACGACCATGTCGAGAGCTGCTATCCGCTCTACCGCATCGGCGCCCGAAAGACGGTCGACGCGGTGCTGGAACGGATCGCTCAAGCCGGAGTCATTACCGTAGGCCGTCAGGGTCGCTTCGAATACCTCCCCACCTCCACCGGCGTGATCGCGCAAGTTTCGCGCCACCTCGGCATGGCACAGGCCGCCGCCCGCCCTTCGGAGCTGGCCGCATGAGGACCTTGCAGCGATGACCTATTCAATTGCCGCGCAGGAATTTCCAGGCGTCCCGCGAGACTTCAATCCATCACAGGACGGCGCGCGGAGCAATCCGCTCCGCGTGAGGATCTTCAACGTAAAGTACAGCCCGAACCTGGGCGACGGCCTGCTTTCAGAATGCCTCGAACAGGCCCTGATCGATTGCGGCGCCCATGCCGACACCCGCTCGGTTGATCTGGCAGGACGAAAAGCGTATGGCCCCGGCCCGGCGCAACGCGGCGCGCTGATCCGGGCGCTGCACATGCTGCCCCCCCCCGTCAGACAGCTTTCCGTGCGCCTGCCGCTCGCAATCCAGTCGCGCCGCCGATGGCAACCGCATTATAGTGCCGCGCTGCTCGGCGCGGAATGCGTGGTCATCGGTGGCGGCAATCTGATCGTCGATCTCGATCTCAATTTTCCGACAAAGATCGCGCTGGCCATACGGGCCGCAGAGCAACGCGGCCTGCCGGCCTTCATCTATGGCTGCGGCATGTCCTCGGGTTGGAGCCGAGAGGGCCATGCACGCATGCGCCGGGCGCTGGAACGAGGCGTGGTACGCGGCGTGTTCCTGCGAGACGAACGCTCTCGCCTGTTGTGGAACGCCGAATTCGGGGACGCTCACGGCTTGCCGGCTTTGGTGGTCCCCGATCCCGGCTTGCTTGCATCCTATCGATACGAATCGGGAATGAAAGCACTGCCGACCCGGACGGGCCGAAGCGTCATAGGGCTCAATATCACCAGCCCCGTCGCCGTACGCTACCACTCCAGCCAGCCGGTTGAGACCGGCGGCTTGGAGCGCTGGTACTGCGATCTTGCGCAGGAACTCGCCATCGCCGGGCATGAGGTCAGGTTATTCACCAACGGGAGCCCCGAAGACCGTGCTTGCGCGCTCCGCGTCCGGGCGGCGCTCCAGTCCAGCACGTGGTCCGAGAGATTTTCCCATGCCCAACCCGAAACACCCGCCGAACTTGCAATCCTGATCGGCGGCTTCCAGGGCCTGGTCGCGTTCCGAATGCATGCCGTTATTGCGTCCTATTCGTACCGCGTCCCCTTCGTGGCGCTGCAATGGGATACGAAACTCGATTCCTTCGTCCAATCCGTTGCGCGCGGCGATTGGCTGATCGACCCGTTCAACACCTCTCCCCAGGCCGCTGGCGCTTTGCTCGGCAGGGCGATGGCCTGCGGCATTGAAGCAGAGGCGCACGCTGCCGTCATGGAGCAGGCACGCGCAGGTGTCGCCATGCTCCATGCCGAAATCATTCAGGCCGTAATGAAGGCATGATCTTGAGGTTTGCTGCCCTTGCCTTGGCCGCCATGGCAGCTTTGGTTGCCGCTTGGCAGGCGCCTCTCCGGCCAGTGCGTCACCGTATCGAGATAGGCGCGCTGACCACTAGGCCCCGGGCAATCATTTCGCCGGAGCAGGCCTCCCCTGTTGCACCGATGCGGCTCGGAGCGGCCTCGAACTTCTCGCAGGGCTGGAACGGAGCGATGTTCTCGGCCGCACTGGCTCTTCCCCTGACGAACTGGCGCGACAGCATTCGCTGGGCGGATGTCGAGAAGACCAAGGGGCAATATACCTTCGAGACGCCGATGACCCGGTTTCCCGAGCGACTGGCCGCCGGCGGCGCCCGGCTGACTGTAACGCTCAATTGGGGCAACCCACTCTATGACGGCGGACAGACGCCCCATTCGCCCGAAGCTCTGGCGGCCTTCAGCCGCTTCGTGTCTGAACTGGTGAAACGCTATCCGGCGATCGACACTATCGAGGTCGGCAACGAGATCAACGGCGCCAACTTCGTAAACGGGCCGGTGAAGAACGCCGATCTTGCAGGCAGAAGGGCCTACCATCTGGCCATGGTGGGCAGCGCCGCCGAGGGCGTGAGGTCGGCCCATGCCCGAGTTCGCGTGATCGGCGGATCGGTACACTCGCTGCCGGGCGGGTTTCTCTGGCCGCTGCTGGACGCCCCCGGCGCGGGATACCTGCAAGGTCTGGCGCTCCATCCTTATACGACGCCGATCGACCAGTTGCCGGCGCAGATCGGCGTGCTTCGGCGCCAGAGCGCCTTGCGGAACCAGCCCCTCCACATCACGGAATTCGGAAGCCAAAATCCGCAGACGGCGCCGGATGAACTCGTGCGTTCCTACGCGACCCTTGCGTCGCTGGGCGCGGCCGAAATGGACTGGTATCCGCTGGGAGAGCGGGGAGACGGTTTCGTCCCGCTACTGCGCCGGGACGGAACACCAACCACGGCAGGCCGCGCGTTTCGGTTCGTGACCGAGCAGCTCACGTCGATGCCAGCGCGCAATCTCAGCCCCGATCCCTTTACATTCATCCACGCTTTCGGGCCGAACCTCTGGGCGGTCTGGGGAGCGCCGCGCGCCATCCGGCTGGACCCGGTCGCCGTGACGGCCCTCGACGCCACGGGCGCTCGGATCGATAACGCGGGTCTCAAGCTCGACGAAACCCGGGTTCTGATACTCCGGGGCCGCAAGCCATTGGTTCTTGGCGAGAACGTGAGTCTCGATTGCTCTCCCCTTGTTGCCGACAGCTTTCTGGGCTTCACATTTCCCGATGACCCAGTCCGGCCATCCCGTGCTCCGCCTGGCTTCACGGCTTACGCGCAGACGGCCACGGGAAGGGTGCCCCTTGCGACCATGCCCGGTCAGCAGAACGACGGCGTGCCCTGGACGCCCTATCTCGGTCGAAAAGACGCCGCGCTTCCGCGGCTCGCGGCAGACCTCGCTTTGCCAGGTCCCGGAGCAGAACTGCTGCTGGAAAATAGGTCTGCCCATACCCGGACTCTGCACATCGTCGGCGAATTCACGGCGGCAAATCCCGGTGCGGCCGGTGCGGCAATTTCATTCTCGGTAAATGACGGGCAGGTATCGCTTATCCAGCAAGCGCCCCATTTCCTGTTCGATAGGCAAGTTCAGGCCCAGGCTGGTCGGAGCCTGACTTTCTCGATCGGGTGGAATGGCACGGCGCGAGACAGCGCCACCCGATACCGCATACGTGTGTTCGATCCTGCGGCCTGTCCTTCAGGCCGACCCAGCACAGGACAAAAGCTGCCGATCATGCGATGAAACCTTGATTCTAGCGCACGACAGGCGCTTTCGGCCAGGCGGCGCAGCAGTATGCCCGAAACACTGCGGACAGGGCCGGATCACAAGCCTTGTCCAAGGGGCTCAAACATTCAACCGCCCTGGGCCCCGCGACGGAGCACTGGTTGAAGCGCTGGGCCGCCCCGTCATCCTGAACTTGTTTCAGGACCCCAGGCCAACGGTTGTTCCGGAACCGCGATGAGCAAACTTCCCAGCGGACCGAACGAAGCCTGAGCGGCGCCGCGATGGACTTATGACAAGGTTCAGACGACATCGGCGAAGCCCTGAAGACAGCGGAACACGCCCCGCCTCGCCACTATCGTCCGCTTGCAGCCGGCAGTGCAATCGGGCAACCGTCATGGAATGACACTGCCCGATCCACTTCACGAAACCATTGTCGCCGTGGGATCGATCTTGGCGGACGCTCGCGACCCTTGGTGGATCATTTCCGGCGCGGCTGCAGCGATCCACGGAGCGCAGCCAATCACTGTCTCGGACGTGGATGTCATGCTCAGTATCGACGATGCCAAGCGCCTGTCCGCCCGAATCGGTATCGCGCAGGAGCCTCAATCGAACCACCCACGCTTCCGATCCGAGATCTTTGGCCGATGGGAAGCCTGCCCACTGGTTGCCGAATTCATGGCAAACTTCGTCTTGCGCGATCTGGATGGAGTGTGGCGACCCATGCTGCCCGCCACCCGCCGCGCCGTAACCATCGGCGCCATCACGATTTTCGTACCGGAGTTGCAGGAACTTCGCGGGATGTTTCAGAGGTTCGGCCGTCCGAAGGACCTGGCGCGCATAAAGCGCCTCGATCACCTCTCCTAGCCGGAGTTGGCCAAGCCTGGGACGGAAGCATCCGCCTTTTCGGGCGATCCCGGACATTCAACGCTCATATCAAGGCTCGCCCATTTCGCAGGGCCCGCAAACGCCGCAGACTGAAAAAATCTGTTCGCCTAAGTCCAACTCCTTAGTCCCGAGCGCCGCGGAATTCTGCGTAGATTTGCGTCTCGAATTCCTTGCCGGAAGCACCAAAATCGGCGGCCAGCCGGCCCTATGGTTAACGCCAGCTTTCTCGCGGCACTGCCAATCGCCTGTCCCCATTGAAGAAAACCGCGGCGACCGGCTCGTCGATTCTAAATTACCCGGAATAATACCTAAATCCTAGAAACAAATCGTACAGATACAGCACTGGCGAAACCTAATTTCAATTTACTGCACCAAGAAGCCCGTAATTAGTTTTATTCCGCAAAAACGCTCCTCGCTGAACACCCCATTCCGATCCATTCAGGTCCGAATTTCATCGAACCTATTTGGACAATAGCGAGTTTCGAGCCATGAGCACCAAGACCAATAGCAATTCTGTTTCGGGCGCCGCAAGTCTCACCCCGTATTACGGCGATCTTCTTGAAAAGCAGCAGTGGTATCTTGACGGATCAACCCGCTCGAAGCTGAGCATCGATGCCTATTCCGTCTGGAAGGACTACAATGGCGCGGGCGTGAAGATTGGCGTGATCGACACCCAGATCGACTTTCGCCACACCGATCTGAAGAAGGCCTACAATACCGCGCTCGACTTTAATTTCGCGTCCGGCACGGACAACGTCGCAATCAGCGCCACCGCGCTTCCTGCATCGCATGGCACGCTTGTCGCGGGCGTGATCGCAGCCGAGGCCGGCAACGGCGTGGGCACCGTGGGCATAGCCTCGGGCGCCACTCTGGTCGGCTACGGCGTCGACTATGCCGCTGCCAATGCGGCCGGCCAGATCGCCGCGGCGCTGGAAAAGTCCGCGGCGGTCGATGTTGCCAACAACAGCTGGAGCTTCGTCGAGAACTTTGCCGACAATTTCGCGGTCAATCCCGAATACAAGGCCGCGCTGGTCCACGCCGTTTCCGAAGGTCGCGGCGGCCTGGGCACCTCCGTAGTCTTCGCGGCGGGCAATGCCGGGACGACCGGCATCTCCAACTATCACAACTTCCAGAATTCGCCTTACGCGATCGCCGTGGGCGCGGTCGACAGTGACGGCAGCCCCTCTTCCTTCAACAGCCTGGGCGCCAACGTGCTAGTATCCGCCGCCGGGCGCGATGTGATGACGACCACCCTGAACGACCGCTACGAAAGCGTGAACGGAACCTCGTTCGCCGCGCCTGCGGTCTCGGCCGCGGTCGGCCTCATGCTCCAGGCGAACCCCAACCTGGGCTTTCGCGACGTACAGGAAATCCTGGCCTATTCCGCACACCGCGTCGGCCTGAGCGACAGCGCCAACTTCGGCGACGGCTGGCGCACCAACGGCGCCGACAACTTCAACGGCGGCGGCCTGCACTTCAGCGACGCCTTCGGCTACGGCTTCCTCAACGTCCACGACGCCGTCCGCCTGGCCGAGACCTGGGACCAGCAGCAGACTTTCGCGAACATGGCCAGCGTCAGCAAGACCGTCGCCTCGGCGCAGACGCTGGTGGCCGGTTCAAACGACCACATCTCGCTGGACATTCCGATCACCGACGCCGTCAACCTTGAGCATGTGCAGCTCTCCATCGATCTCAACTGGCTGAATTCCGGCGACATCGACGTCTACCTGACATCGCCGGACGGCACCCAGGTCCGTCTCGTCTACGACCTTCCAACCGAGACGCGCGTGGGCAGCATCCGCAATTTCACCTTCAGCTCGGTCGCATCGATGGGCGAGGATTCCGCCGGCACCTGGAAGGTGGACATCTACAACCGTGATCCCGCAGCCACGGAAAAGACCGGCGTGCCGCTCAACGGAAAGTTCAAGGGCGCCACCCTGACCCTGATGGGCGACGCAGCCGTCTCGAAGAACGACACGTATATCTACACCAACGAATTCGGCGTGCTCTATCAGGGTGACGATCTAGCCCACCGCAGCGTCCTGCAGGATGTGAATGCCGGCATCGACACGATCAACGCGGCAGCCGTGACGACGAACTCCGTCGTCGACCTGACGGCGGCCAAGGCAAGCTCGATCGCCGGCGTCACGCTCTCGCTGACGGCGAACACGATCGAAAACCTCTACACGGGTGACGGCAACGATACGCTGATCGGCAGCAGTGCCGCGAACACCCTGAACGCCGGGCGTGGCAACGACGTGATCTATTTCAGCTTCGGCAACGACAGGATCGACGGCGGACAAGGCGTGGACAGCCTGGTGCTGAACTGCGCGGTGTCCAAGATCGCCGGATCGATGTCCGCCTCGGGCGCGCTGCTGATCTCCGCCAAGGCGGGCGAAGTGTCGAGCGTGTGCAACGTGGAAAGCTTCACCTTCTCGGACGGGACCTATTCCTACGACCAGTTGGCCAAGCTGCTGGCCGCAGGCGGCGTCTCGGCCGGGCAGCCCGTCTCGCAAGTTCCGTCCGAGCCTGCGGGCGGCGGCTCCGGCGTCACCGTCGAAACCCCCGCTTCCGGCACGCCGACGGAGCATGCCGCAACCAGCCCTTACGGCGACGCCAATCACGTCTATGCCGCCAGCCTCAACGGCACGGCCGCCGACGACCGCCTGACGGGAACCGCGGCAGGCGAGCGGATCGACGGGATGGACGGCGCCGACAAGCTGCGCGGCATGGCCGGCGATGACGGCATTCACGGCGGCAACGGCGACGACACGATCTACGGCGACGAGGGGCACGACTACCTCTACGGAGACGGAGGCGTGGACACGATCATGGGCGGCGCGGGCAACGACTGGATCTTCGGCGGCACCGGCGCGGATCGTATCTATGGCGAAGCCGGCGCGGACACATTCGTGTTCGACTCCGCCGACCTTTCGGCCATGGACACGATCTACGACTTCAATGCCGCCGAAGGCGACCGGATCCTCATCACCGGCGCCGGGAACAGTGCCACGTTCGACATCGTCACCAGCGCCGGCAGCACTTATCTCGAAATGCATGACGAGGCCGGAGACCACCTCCTGGCCCGCCTGAAAGGCACCGGCATGGACGGCCTGCACATGGCCGACACCGACGCCGGCCTGCTATGGGCCTGAGAATCCGGCTACCCTCTCGCGGCATCGCCCCGACGCTCCGGCAGGATGCAGCCAAGGAAAAGGCCCCGATCGATCGGGGCCCTTTTTCCGTTTCCGCAGAACAATCCTCGTCCGTATCGGACAGGCCGAAAGCTGTATCGTCTCAACCAAGCGCTTGAACAGGCCTGTTTCCACATAGACAGGTACGGCATGATCCAAGCAATTATACTTAGTATTAGATCCGTAACGAATTAATACTGCACTATCAGCGCCGTCATGATGATTTATTCTATTGCCACTCCATCAAGATACGGAGTATTCGTCTGTCACGATAGAGAGTAGGTCGAATTGCTGTTCCAGATCCACCAAACGGGAATTGGGCAACAGGGGAACTTCGCCAAGTCTCTTGAGTGGGCGTGATTTGCTGAAGAGATAATCGGGAAGCCGGCACAATCGTCGTCGAATTATCGCGATTCATGACTCAACGATTTTCGGAAGGAACATCCCGTGGCAATAATTGATGGATCTTCGATTGGTGATATCCTGTCGGGCACTTCGGCCAATGACGAAATCCTGTCCGGCCAGGGCAACGATACCGTGCACGGCAATGGCGGCAACGACATCATCCAGGGCGGCGCGAACAGCGACAATCTCTATGGTGACGAGGGTGACGACATTCTCTGGGGCCAGGGTTCGCCGGATAAGCTGCGCGGCGGCGACGGCAACGACACGCTCCACGGCGGCGGCGGCGACGATCGCCTTTATGGCGGCGCCGGAGACGACATCATCCAGGGTGGTGCCGACAACGACGTGCTCTATGGCGACGACCCCAACGACCCGTCCGTAACCGGCTCCGACATCTTCCAGTTCGACAAGGACGATGGGTCGGACAAAGTGTTCGATTTCGAACAGGGCATCGACAAAGTCCAGCTGACGGAAGGTGCCGGATATTCGATCTCGTTCTTTGGAGACAATACCATCCTGACCTACGGCAGCACTTCGGTAATGCTCTACGACGTCCACCTCGTCGATGCGGACATTCTCGTCGCCTGACACCCAAGGCACACGACAAGAACCGGAGAAGGCCCATCCTTCTCCGGTTCTTCGTGTCCATAGGGCGGGGCGCGCGGCGCGCGCGAATGTCGCCCAACGGCGGCCCTATCTCGGCATTGTCCAAGCGCGGATAGGCGGTCCAAGGCTAAGCAGAAACTCAGTATGCCTTGGAGACACCGCCTGACACCGGGGCAGTGAAATCCAGACCTGAACCTCAGATCAGGAGCGTCAGCAGGCAGCCCCAGGCCAAGGCGGAAAGACTTGCCGCCACCGCCAGCCCCAGCATCGGTCGCCGCGGCTCCTCGCTTGCAAAGACATGCTCCAGTGCTGCCGTCGAACGACAGAGGCGCGCGCGCTCGCCGGGATCCCGTCCGCGATGCGCTGCCGCCCAGGGTGAAGATCGAGGCACTGCCCCCTCCGGCACGGCGGCAGTCCGGTGCATCCTGGCCTCCGCAAGGCCGTCGGTCGCCGCCGGGCCGCGCGGATCAGAAAAGGATGACATCGGTCGCATCGATCATCGGCTTTCCGCGCAGACTGGCCAAGGCAACTGCAGAGGCCGCACCGTCGCCGTCCGCATCGTAGTAGAGCATGCCGATCGCGGGATCGTAGAACAGGTGCATGTCGGGTCTCGTCGCCTGATTTCCGATTCCAAAGCCCTCCACAACGCCCGCCGACCAGCCAGCGATGCCTGGGAAGGCATCCCGGTCGATGGCGATGCGGTCCACGCCATGCGTGAAATCCAGGATGATATCGGCGTTTCGGCCGGATTCCAGCACGTCGAACAGGAACACGTCCGCCCCCGCTCCGCCCTGCAACTTGTCCGCACCGCCACCGCCCGAGATCACGTTGGCACCGTCATTGCCATAGATGATGTTCGGCAGCGCATTTCCGGTTCCGTCGATATCATCGGTGCCGGTCAGATAGAGATGCTCGATCCAGTCGCCCAGAACGAAGTCCACATCGGAACGGACCGTATCGACGCCGTCTCCCGCCATGTGCTCGATGACCTGGTCCCGAACGTTGTCGACATAATACGTGTCGTCCCCGCTTCCGCCCTCCATGCGATCCGCCCCGTGCCCGCCGTCCAGACGATCCGCGCCGCTTCCGCCGATCAGGACGTCATCCCCATCGAGCCCCAGCAGACGGTCGTCTCCCGCGCCGCCCTCCAGGTGGTTGCCGCGAGCATCGCCCGAAAGGATGTCGTTGTGGCTGGAGCCAATCGCGTCGGACGCGCTCACGGCGACTTTCCTGCCATCGACCACCGCACTCGCCGCCGCCAGATCCAGCCGAACGCCTGCCTTGGCATTGCTCCAGTCCGCAGCAGGGACCTCGGCCATCGCCGCGAGCGCCGGCGCCTCGGAGAATATCTGGATATGCCGGGCAGTGGCGTCGCCGGTCGCATTGGCACCCGACGATACCGTGAACTCCACCCGGTCGCCCGCCGCCAGCCTGACATGGTCGAGACTGAAGCTATAGCGATTGCCGTGGGCCGGATCGTAGACGTGCTGCTGCAGGATCTGCAGATCATTGACGGTCACGGTGAGATAGATGCCATCCTTGGACTGGTCGCCCACGTCGTAGTCGCCCTTGATCGTGAAGAGACCGGCCACGGGAGACGTATATCGCTCCAGGACGGCATAGCGCGAGGCGGCACTGGTCCCGCCGGAAAAGTCCACGGGCGTCACGGTGGTCGCATTGACCTCTAGCGGGCGGAGCCATTGCGATCCCAGGTAGGGCGTCCAGGGTTCCCCGCTTTTCAAGCCTCCGCCCATGGTCTGGAGAGCCGTCGTCTGCCCCGTTCCCGACCGGGTGAAGTAGGACCAGGGGCCTTCGAAACCGGTGCCGGCGGCATCCTTGTTGGTCACGTCGAACTGGTCGAAACTGTCCGCGACGAGCGCCCCGGCATGAAAGGCCACCGATGCAGCCGAGATCGCGCCTTCGGACTTCAGGATGATCGGCTGGTCTGCCGAAATCCTTCCATCGAATTGGGCGATGCGGTTCCCCTCCAGATCGTAGGCGGCAACCCCCGGGGCCAGGGAAACCGAGCCGGTCTGCCCCCAGAGCACCGCCGCATTGTCTCCGAAGGTATAGAAGTAGGTGAAATCATCGGTGGCCACTCGCGCGATCGTCGGGGCGCCTGCCAACAGGCCGTCGAGGAACTGGAAGGCCTCACCAGCCGGCGTGGCCTGCCCCGCAGCCGTGTTCCACAGCTCCATGTTCGGAAAATAGGATTGCCGCGCCAGGGCATACCAACTCGCGCTTTCGATCCCGGCCGCCCCCATGACGCTGAGCATCTTGGCCAGATAGGCGGGCGCCTCATCCAGGGAAGCAAAATTGCCGCCGAACTCGGTAACGCGGATCTCGATCCGATTGCCGATCACGCCGCGCAGCACGCCGATCTGGTCGGCAAACTGCTCGGGCGGCGTCGTGTAGGGGTGGATCGATATCGCGTCGAGAAGATCCAGCGTCCCCAACGCCTTGAGATCGGCAAAATAATCGACCGGAATGGAATGGGTTGCCCCGCCTACCATTTCCACCTCGATGCCGGCCTTGCCAAGCGCGGTATCTACCGCGGAGACCAGTTTGGCATAGTAGTCATCACGCTCGGCGGCCGAAGCAGTGGCGATCGGGCCGGTAACGAACGAGTTCGAATTGTATTCGTTGCCGATCTCGATCGCGCCTACGCCGGGATAGCGCTTCAGAGTGGCGACGACGAAGTCGGCAAATGCCTGCCGGCCCGCATCGCTGTAGACGGTGAAACCCTTGTCATAGAGAGCATTGGCATGGGCGAAAGTCAGCGTGACGAAGAGCCCCTGTCCCAGCGCCCGATCGAGCCAGGCGGCCTGCGGCACCGTGAAGTCGTAGCGACCGGCCGCCGTCTCCACGGCGCCCCAGGGAATGCTGTCGCGAATGGCCTCGGCGCCAAGCGTTGCTGCGGCATCGAGCAGAGAGGGGCTCCAACCCTGGCTGAAATGGGTTTGCGCACCCAGAACGATAGTCATGAAACGGCCTCGTGGAATGGTTTCGCTCCAGATGCGCCGCAGACAGTACCAATCGATGTAAGTGCATGGTTATCCGCGCGAACATCTCTCCTGACAGACTGTTCCGTACCGATCACGTATTGTTACTTATAGATACTGCGCTTTCCGCCGATTGGACGGCCGTTATGCTGCAACAAACATCGATAATGGCCATGCTTCCTGTTGAACTGCGGGCCGTTACGTCGATTTCGGAGATGTTCGCGCTGCAAGATCGACGTCTGCAGGACTAAGGTAACGCCAGTCCGCACTCGCAAGGGCGACGTCTTCGGAGATCGACTTGATACCCGCCAGAGCCAGCAATGCTTCAGGAAGCGCACCGGGGCGTGAAACCTTGGCGTCAGTTTCAGTCGCGTCATGAACGCCGTTCCCATCGTCCTGTTCTGGCTCCTCATCTGTTGCGCCATCATCGGCCGGCCGCCTTTCGCGCTCTACCTGTTCTTCGCCACGATGCCCTTCGGCGCCTGCGCCGCCATCCCGACCAACCTCACCGGCGGCCTGACATTCGTAGCGACACCGATCGTGGCGCTGATTGTCATCGGCAAGACCTTCCTCACTCGCGGCGGGCCTTCGTCTTTCCTCACGCTGGCGCTCCTGCCGGACCGGCTGCTGTGCCTTTTCGCCTTCTGGATCGTCGCCAGTGTCGCCACGCTGTTCATGCCGCACCTGTTCGCCGGAGACATCCTCGTCGTGCCGGTTCGCGGCGTTCTGAGCACGCCCGTGCCGCTGCATCCAACCACGCAGAACCTGTCGCAATGGGTCTACATGACTATCTCGGTCTTCACCGTTTTTGCCATGGCCAGACTGCTCCAGAATCCTGCAATGCGCCAGCATGCCCTCCAGTCCATCTGCCTGGGCGCCGCAATGCTGATCGCAACCGGACTGCTCGACTTCGCCAGCCAATACCTGCCTCTCGCCGCGGTGCTCGCGCCCTTTCGGACGGCTTCCTACGCCCTCGCGACCGAAGTGGAGGTGCTGGGCTCGAAGCGCGTGGTCGGCCTCATGCCGGAAGCCTCGGCCTTCGGAAATTACTGCCTAGGATTCCTCTGCGCCTTGCACTTCTACCGGCGCGCAATCCTGAGCCAGACGTTGCGCGACAGGATATGCCCCATACTGCTCGTCCTGCTGGTCGTCCTGTGCTGGCAGTCCAAGTCTTCCGCCGCCTATGTGGGGCTGGCAGTGTTCGCGGCGATGGCCGCACTGGAATGGCTGCTACGCGCCCATGCGCAAGGTCGGGGCGCGCATGTATACAGGCAAGGCCTGATGGGCGAATTGTCCGTTCTCGTCACGATACTGGTCGCGATAACCCTGGCGCTGCTGTTCAAACCGGGCTTGCTCGATCCGATACTGGCCTTGATCGATCGGATGGTTCTGCAAAAGACATCCTCCCTGTCGTACGAGGAACGCGGAATGTGGCGGGTGATCGCGCTTTCCAGCCTGTTCGACAGCCATGGCTTCGGGATTGGCCTGGGGAGCACCCGCTCTTCCAGCAGCATCGTCGCCGTGTTGAGCGCAACGGGAATACTGGGCGGAATTCTGTTCTACGCCTTCGCGGCGCAATCGTTCTTTCGATCCCCGCGATACGCGACCGTGGAATCCGAAATCATCATGTCGGCATTCCGGTTTTCCTATGTGCCGATGATCGTCGTGTCGTTGATGATCGCTGACGCCAACTTCGAGCCTTTGACCGGGTTCGGGTTCGGCATCACCGCCGCCCTTGCCATCGCCCAGGCACAGCGAAGGGGAATGGGTCATGTGCCGGAAGGGTCGCCCGCGCACCCTCCGGCATCGCTCAGTGCAGCCCCGATGGATCAAGCGGCGCTTCTGCCGAGCGGAGCTGCAACCTCATGACCGCGGCGACGGCGTTGACCAACGCGCATGATCGATATGGTCTCCTGGATGAACTTCGCGGAATTGCGGCTTTTGTCGTCCTGCTCTTCCACATCGGGACGCGCATCGGGGCGCCGGTGGTCGCTGCCAACGGCTACCTTGCGGTCGACTTCTTCTTCATGCTGAGCGGCTTCGTCCTGGCGGAAGCCTATGGACGGCGGCTCACCGGCGAGATGACCTTCGCCGAATTTGCCATGCGGCGCATGGCTCGGATGATGCCGATCGTGGTTCTCGGCGTCTGTCTCGGGACGACTTACGCGCTCACCCGCTGGTACGCGGCGCCCTCGCGGTCGGACGACCTGCCGACGATCCTGGGAAGCGCCCTGCTCAATGGACTGCTGCTTCCGAAATGGTGGCACGGATCGGCAACGGGCTGGGAAGTTTTCCCGATCAACGGCCCCCTCTGGTCGCTGTTCTTCGAAATCGTCATCAACCTGATATGGGCGGCATGGCTGGTCGCCAGACGCCCCGGCACCTTGGCTTTGCTCGCGATCCTCACCCTGGTCAGCCTCTGCCTGCTGGCGCGCCATCACGGGACAATGGATCTCGGCTGGAGCGGGCCGACGCTGGCGGGCGGCATGGCGCGCGTATCGTTCGGTTTCCTCACCGGACTCCTGATCCACGCGGCGCGCGATCGGCTGCCCGTGTTGGGGCGAGGCGCTGCCGCGATCGCGATCATGGTGACCGTGGCGGCGCTGGCCCTGCCGGTGAGCGATGTATCTTGGGTGGTTGCCATGACGACCCTGGCACTGCCGGCCGCGCTCGTGCTGGCAGTATGCTCGGGCCGCCAGAGCATTGTGCCGGGCGCCCGGTTCCTCGGCACGATTTCCTACGCCGTCTACGGGCTGCACGTCCCCTTCCTCGCGCTCTATTCGGGCCTCTCCGAAAGATTGACCGGAAGAAGCGATGCCGGGTTCGAAGCCTACCTGATGGTTCCGGTCATCCTGGGCGTGGCCGCCCTCGCTACCACTTTCTATGACCGCCCCGCCCAACGCATTCTTCGCAAGGCCTTGGAAGCGCGGTATCGGCAGCCCGGCGTGGAAGTATCACCGGGGCGCAAATCGCCCGCAAATCCCGTGAGCGCCAGAAGACTCCGCCACGAAACCGCAGACTCGTGAATGGACCTGACGAGTCCTGGTGCGACATGATCACATGCAAGACGGACCCGCGGGACTGCATGCGTTTTCTCAAGTGCCGGATGTGCAGATGATCGGCCGCAGCAAGGTCTCGGCAATGTCCAGATCGATCCTGGGCTCCGTTCCGTCCAGCCTGAGAGCGCACATCCCCGGCCCAGCACTCTCAAGGACAGCGGCCGGCCACTGGAGGGCCCTGACGCGCTCCGTTTTCACGACCCTTGGCCCGGCAATTTTCGCCCCGCTTACCGCGCCTCACAACTATGCCGGGCCGGTGCTGCCGCGCAGGATGAGTTCATGCGGCAGCATCAGATGCGCGTGCTCGTCCCCCGCCTTCTGCCGGAACTGCGGGTTCACCAGAATATCGACAGCCGCCGCCGCCATCTCCGCCTTGGGCTGGCGGACGGTCGTGACTTGCGGCCAGGCCGCCCGGGAAGACGGCGCATCGTCGAAGCCGCAGACAGAGAGCCTTTCCGGCACGGCAATGCCATGCTTCATCGCGGTGATCAGCACCCCGAGCGCCATGTCGTCGTTCGAGGCGAATATCGCGGTGGGGCGTTCCGGCAGGGCCAGAAGGCGCTCACCCAGTTCCATGCCCGTGCGCGAACTGAAGTCTCCGCGCACGATGCAGTCCTCATCGACCGTGACGCCCGCTGCGGCCATGGCCTTGCGGAAGCCCTCTTCACGCCGCGCCGAGGCGCTATGGCTGATCGGGCCCTGGACGAAACCGATCCGCCGATGGCCGAGGCCCAGCAGATATTCCGTCATCTCCTGCGCTGCACGGCGATCGTCCATGCGCACCGTTCCCGAAGCCGGCGGGGCGCTGCTGGGCGCGACAAGAACGGTGGGCAGGCCGGACTCGGCGAAAACGGCCATCAGCGCCGCTTCGTCACAGATCGGCGGGGCGACGATCGCCCCGTCGAGCCGGAGCGCCGCGATACTGCCGCGAACCTGGCTCTCCCAATCGGGCGCCGTCAGATCGACCGGCTCCACCACCAGGTGGTAGCTGCGCTGCCGGCAGCCGATCAAGGCTCCGTGCTGAACGTCCGTCGCATAGCCCGAGACGGGATCGTCGATGAACAGGCCCAGCAAATAGGAACGCGAGCTGGACAGGCTGCGCGCAAAGGCATTGGGCCGATAGTCGAGTTCGGCCACGACTTTCTGCACCAGTTCCCGCACCTCGGGCCGCACATAGGCCTCGCCGTTGATGACGCGGGACACCGTCTTGGGCGAGACGCCGGCCTTGGCCGCGACATCCTTGATCGTGACGATGCTCAAGACGCTGCCTCCCCGCCGCGCACGCACAGGGCGGCGAACAGGGCGATCCCCACGTAGCAGGCCGCCGGCAGCAGCAGTGCCGGCAGCAGGCCGATCGCGTCAGCCGCCATGCCGGTAAGCAGCGGCACGATCGCCCCGCCGACCACCGCCATGCAGAGCCACATCGAGGCCAGCGGGGCCTTGCTGCTGTCCCGCGGCATGGCGAGCGCGTAGATGGTCGGGTACATGATCGCGTTGCACAGACCGACGGCGATCAGGGCGCCGGCACCAGCCGCGCCGGGCAGAAGGGCCGCGGCCACCGTCAGCATGATCGCCGCCAGGGCCGCGTAGACCAGCAAGCGGGCCTCGGCGATCCAGGTCATCAGCCAGGCCCCGGCGAAACGGCCGATCATGGCCCCCGCCCAGTAGAGGCTGACCAGTCGCCCGGCACTGACCGGCTCCAGCGCCAGCCGGTTCGGCAGCATCAGCACGTTCGTCATCAGCGTCCCGATCGTCACTTCCGCGCCCACGTAGAGGAAGATCGCGCAGGCACCCCAGAGAAGCCGGCGCTCGCCGAGCACGGCGAAGATCTGCCGGGTCCAGTCCCGCGGGAGATAGTCGCCCGCGGCGGACGGCGCGTCGGCCAGTAATGCCCGGTGCGCGATGTAGAACGTGGCCAGCGTCGCCAGTCCTGCCCCGATGGCGATGAAGGGTATCGACGCGGTCACCTCCACGCGCGCGCCGGGGGCGATGTCGGCCAGAAGGAACGGCGCGCTCACCAGCGGGCCAAGCACGGTGCCGAGGGAGTTGAAGCCCTGCAGCAGGTTGAGCCGGAAAGCCGAGCGCCGCGACGGGCCGATCACCGTCACCACCGTATTGGCCGCGATCTGCAGGACCGTCTGCCCGGCCGAAAGCAGCAGCAATGCTCCCAGCACCAACAGGAATTGCCGCATTCCCTGCGCGAGCACCAGCGCCAGGCAACCCGCCGCCATGACGGTCAGCCCCGCCGCGATCGCCCGCATATATCCGATTCGAACCACCGATAGCGCCGCCGGCAGGGCGAACAGCAAGTAGCTGGAGTGGAAAGCCAGCTGGATCAGCAGCGCGCTCTTGTAGTCCAGCGCCAGCACCGACTTGAGCTGCGGCACCAGGAGGCCGACCGAAGCGCTCAGGAACCCGCCGATGAAGAACACGCCGATGGAGAGCCAGAACAGGCGGCGGGTCACCGATTCCTGCGCTTCGGACGTGCGGCTGATCGGGGGGGAAAGCGACATGGTGGACATCTATGGCACTCGGCAGGCGAAGGCAAACGGGCCGGATCGCGGAAATGATGTGTCATGAAATCCACAATCTGACATCGATGTCAAATCGTTGCCGAACCGTTTTCAAATGCGCTTGACATCGATGTCAGATTGCGGCCATCAGCCGCTCACAAGGTACAAACCATCTGGGAGGATGACATGACGAGGCACGATCTCGTCGCGGGCACAGCGCTCGCGGCTTGCCTATTTTCCATTTCCACCGCAGCCCACGCGCAGGATGCCACAGCACCTGCCCAGAATTCGGCGCAACAGGCGTCGTCGGCTGCTTCCAACGGTGACATCATCGTCACGGCCACGCGCCGCGAAACGACTCTTCAGTCGACGCCGATCGCGATTTCGGCCTTCAGCCAGGAAACGCTGACCAAGAACGGCGTCAAGGACGTTACCGACCTGGCCCGTTTCGTGCCTTCGCTGCAGTTCAACCAGCAGGGCGACCAGTCGGCCGTGCTGCTGACCCTGCGCGGCATCGGCAACGACAGTGCCTATACCGAAGTGGCCGACCCCGAAGTCGCCATCTACATCGACGGCATCTACTCGCCGCGCTCGCAGGGCGCCTCGGTACTGATGTACGACATGGAACGCGTGGAAGTGCTGCGCGGCCCACAGGGCACGCTGTTCGGCCGCAACGCCACCGTCGGCGCGCTCAGCCTGATCTCGGCCAAGCCCAAGCTCGGTGAGTTCAGCGGCAATGTCGAAGTGACCGCCGGCAACTACGACCGTCTCGGCGTGCGCGGTGCGATCAACATCCCCGTCACCGACACCCTGGCCTTCCGCGTCGCCTTCGTCAGCGACCGCCACGACGGCTATGCCGACTACCAGGCCGCGCCTGACATCGCCGGCATCAACAAGTCGGCCTTCGTCACTTCGGGCAAGAAGTACTATGCCGCCGACCAGCAGTCGGGCCGCGTCTCGATGCTCTGGCAGCCGAGCGAGAAGTTCAGCTGGAACCTGTCGGCGGAAGGCTTCCTCGACAATGGCGCGCCGGTGATCGGCCTGCTCCAGACCCCGCGCGCGGGCACCAAGCGCTGGTCCACCCTGAGCGACACCGCGCCCAGCACCGACCGCTATTCGGTCGCCGTGCGCAGCACGATGAACTACGACATCACGGACGGCGTCCAGCTCAGCTACATCGCCGGCTGGTCGCGCATCGGCGGCAGCACCCGCACCGATGCCGATGCGGGCGCCCTACCCCCGACCGGCCAGGTGGATGCGGACGGCAACGACCTGCCGCTCGGCGCCTTCAACGAGAACGCCACGCTGTCGTCGCGCTATGACTTCCAGAGCCACGAACTCCAGCTCAAGTCGAGCGGCGAGAACGAACTCGACTGGATCCTGGGCGCTTACTACAGCCACGAGAAGAACAAGATCCGCTTCGACATCGACCAGCGCAACGGCTACCGCGACGGTACGTTCAGCTGGGCGGGCAGCTTCATCCAGGCCAATCGCCAGATCGACAGCCGCGCCGTGTTCGGCCAGACCGTGTGGCACGCCACCGACTGGCTGCGCCTGACCGGCGGCCTGCGCTACACCTCGGACAAGAAGCAGGACATCGGCGGCCGTAACGTCACGTTCTCGGGCGACGGCTGCACCGATGCCGACAAGGCACCCGGCGGCGCCTGCACCACCGGCATCTTCGGCGCCTATCCCGATGCTTCGGCCGCGGAACTGGTGGCCCTGCTGCCCGGCTTCTCGATCTCGAACAACGACGTGAAGGGCAAGTGGGACAAGCTGACCTACCTCGCCCGCGTCGATGCCGATCTTGCCGAGGACACGCTGGGCTATGCCAGCATCTCCACCGGCTTCAAGTCGGGCAACATCCAGGACAATGCCGGTCTGACCGATCCGGAAACCCTGACCAACTACGAAGTCGGCCTCAAGACCCGCCTGCTCGACCGGGCCGTGACGCTCAACCTGGCGGCCTATTATTCCGACTTCAAGGGATACCAGGTCAACCAGGCCGTCACCTTCCGCGACGATGCGGGCAACGTGGTGCGCAGCCAGATCGTGACCCAGAACGCCAAGGGCGCGAAGGCTTACGGCCTGGAAGCGGAAATGAATGCCGCCTTCACCGCCAACGACCGCCTGAACTTCTCGGCTACGCTGCAGAAGACCAAGCTGGACGATCTGGAAAGCGTCGACGGCCGTCTCTACGACGGTGGCAAGGCGTCCTCCATCGTGCAGCTGCAGGGCAACGAACTGGCCCACGCGCCGCGCTTCTCGGCCACGCTGAGCTACGAGCATGATTTCGAACTGGCGAGCGGAGCCCGGATCACCCCGCGCTTCACCACCCATTACGAAACCAAGAGCTGGCTGAGCTACTTCAACGGCGACGCCAATCCGTTCGTGAACGTCAACGATCCGGCCGACAACATGCCCGACCGCGGCACCAACGGCACGTCGTGGGACAAGCAGAAGGCCTACTTCCGTTCCGACGCCTCGCTCCGGTTCAGCCCGGCAGACGGCAGGTACTCGGTCGAAGCCTTCGTCCAGAACATCGAGAACGGGCATATCCGTACCGGTGCCGGTGCCTTCGGCGCGCCGCGCTACGATCCGGTGTTCCTCTCGAACCTGCAGCCGCCGCGGACCTGGGGTGTGCGCGCCAGCGCGAACTTCTGATAGCGAGCTGAAAGGAAAGAACATGACGACCGACTATCCCTCCTCCGGTCGCGTCGTCATCCTGGGCGGCGGTACGGCCGGTTGGCTGGCCGCCGCCTACCTTTCCCGCACGTTGAAGCTGCCGAACGTCACGCTGGTCGAATCCAGCGAAATCGGCATCATCGGCGTGGGGGAAGGGACTTTTCCCACGATCCGCACGACACTGGCGGGCCTCGGGATCAGCGAGGCGGAATTCCTGGTCCGCGCCGACGCCACCTTCAAGCAGGGCGTGCTGTTCGACGGCTGGGCCACCGGCACCGACAGCTATTTCCATCCGTTCAACCTGCCCGTGGGCGGCGAAGACGAAGCGCTGCTGCCGCACTGGATCGCCGATGACAGCGGCCAGCGCCTGCCCTGGGCCGATGCCGTCACCGTGCAGGAACAGGTGATCCGCGCCGGACGCGGTCCCAAGCGGGTCGAAGACCCCGACTTCTCCGGCCCGATGAACTATGCCTACCACTTCGACGCGGCCCGCTTTGCCGATTACTTGCGCGACATATCCGTCGCCGCCGGGGTCGACCGCATCGAAGGAACCGTCGCAACCGTGGAGCGTGCGGGCGATGGCGATATCGCCGCGCTCGTGCTGGCCGATGGCCGCCGCGTGGAAGGCGACTTCTTCCTGGATTGCTCGGGCTTCCGCTCGCTGCTGATCGGCCAGACGCTGGGAGCGGGCTTCACCTCCTGCGCCGGCAGCCTGTTCAACGACCGCGCCCTGGCCATGCAGGTGCCTTATGCCGAACCCGGCGCGCCGGTGCGCCCCTATACTCTGGCCACCGCGCACGAAGCGGGCTGGACCTGGGACATCGGCCTCAGCGAGCGCCGCGGCATCGGCTATGTCTACTCCAGCCGCCATTGCTCGGACGAAGAGGCGGAAGCGACCCTGCGCCGCTATGTCGGCAGCGAAGGTGACAGCCTGACCCCGCGCCAGCTGCGCTTCGAAACCGGCTACCGCGAGACCCAGTGGATCGGCAACTGCGTGGCCGTGGGCCTTTCCGCCGGCTTCTTCGAGCCGCTGGAATCGACCGGCATCATGCTGATCGAGGCCGCGCTCAAGATGATCGGCGAGTTCCTCGTTCCCGGCAGCCGCGCCGCCCGCGATGCTGCCGCGCGCAGCTTCAACCGGCTGATGGCGGCCCGCTTCGAGCGCATCGTCCATTTCCTCAAGCTGCACTACTGCATCACCCGGCGCACCGACACCGCCTATTGGCGCGACAATGCCGATCCGGCCTCCATCCCCGAAGCCTTGCAGGACATGCTGGCGCAGTGGCGCCACCGCCCGCCCTCGCGCTTCGACTTCGTGGTGGATCTCGAGACCTTCCTGCCGCCAAGCTACCACTACATCCTCTACGGCATGGGCTTCGAAACCAGCCTTTCCGCCGGAGCGGCCCGCTATCCCGGTGGCGCCGCCGCGCGCGATGTCTTCTCCCGCGTCCGCAGCGCCCATGCCGGCGCCCGCGGTGCCCTGCCGGACCACCGCGCCCTTCTCGACCATTATCACGCTCGCTCGGCCCCCCAGCCCAACAAGGTTTTCCGATGATTTCTGCCACCAAGACTGCCCTGATCGCCGGCCTCATGGCCGGCGCCAGCCTGAGCGCACCGGCGCTGGCTCAAAACGCGCCTGTCCAGAGCGCGCCTGTCCAGAGTGCTGGGGCCTCCACGTCCGCCGCGACCTCGCCGTCCTCCCAGGCCCGCGCCGATGCCCTCGTCAAGCAGATGACGCTGGAAGAGAAGCTGCAGCTGGTCCACGGGTTCTTCCCGCCGCTGGCCAAGCCGGCGGTGCCCATCGCGATGATCCCCTCTGCCGGCCATATTCCCGGCATTCCGCGCCTAGGCATCCCGACCCTGCGGGAGAGCGACGCCAGCCTCGGCGTCGCCAACCAGATCGAGCAGCGCAAGGGCGACGTCGCCACCGCGCTCCCGGCCAGCATCGCCACCGCCGCCACGTTCAACCCGAAGCTCGCTTATGAAGGCGGCGCGATGATCGGCGCCGAAGCCCGCGCCAAGACCTTCAACGTGCTGCTGGCCGGCGGCGTCAACCTGACCCGCGACCCCTGGAACGGCCGCAATTTCGAGTATCTCGGCGAAGACCCGCTGCTCGCCGGCGTCATGGTGGGTGAGCACATCAAGGGCGTGCAGAGCAACCACATCGTCTCCACCATCAAGCACTTCGCCTTGAACTCGCAGGAGACCGGCCGCACCGTGCTCGATGCCCGGATCGGCACCGCCGAACTGCGCGAGAGCGACCTGCTGGCCTTCCAGCTCGGCATCGAGGCCGGCCAGCCCGCCTCCGTCATGTGCGCCTACAACAAGGTCAATGGCGACTATGCCTGCGAGAACGACTGGCTGCTGAACAAGGTGCTCAAGCAGGACTGGGCCTACAAGGGCTGGGTCATGTCCGACTGGGGCGCGGTCCATTCCACCGAGAAGGCCGCCATCAATGGCCTCGACCAGGATTCCGGCCAGGAACTGGACGACCAGATGTTCTTCGACACCAGGTTCGCCGAAGCGGTGAAGGCCGGGCGCATCCCGATGGCCCGCCTTGACGACATGGTCCGCCGCATCCTGTTCGGCGTGATCGACAGCGGCCTGATGGACAACCCCGTTCCCGAGAGCGCCCAGCAGATCGACTATGCGGCTCACGCCGAAGTCGCCCAGCGCGCGGCCGAGGAAGGCATCGTCCTGCTCAAGAACCAGGGCGACCTGCTGCCTCTCGCCAGGACCGCGAAGAAGATCGTGCTGATCGGCGCCCATGCGGACGTGGGCGTGCTTTCGGGCGGCGGGTCCTCGCAGGTCCGCTCCGTAGGCGGCGCGCCGGTCGAAATCCCCCTGACCAAGGGCGCCGCCGCTTCCTTCGCGCGGATCACCTGGCATGCCTCCTCGCCGCTGAAAGCGATCCAGGCCCTCGCGCCGGGCGCCAGCGTCACGTATGTCGACGGCAGCGACCCCAAGGCGGCAGCCGCCGCCGCGAAGGGCGCGGACATGGCGCTCGTCTTCGCGTGGGCCTGGCGCACCGAGGCGCAGGACCCCGAGAGCATGGCCCTGCCCGACAACCAGGACGCGCTGATCGAGGCCGTCGCCGGCGCCAACAAGAAGACGCTGGTGGTGGTCGAGGCCGGCGGCCCGGTGCTCATGCCCTGGGTCAGCCGCGTGCCCGCCATTCTCCAGGCCTGGTATCCCGGCCAGCGCGGGGGCGAGGCGATCGCCAATATCCTGTTCGGCGCGGTCGATCCTTCGGGCCGCCTGCCGATGACCTTCCCGGTCGGCATCGATCAGGCCCCGCGCCCGCAGCCGCTCGGCCTGGCCGAACTCCACGCCGCCGAAGCGCGGCGCAGCGCCGGGGACAAGACCGTCTACGGCATGAGCGGCGGCGTCGCCTCCTTCCCGGTCGACTACCCGGAGGGCGCCGATGTCGGCTACCGCTGGTATGCCGCGAAGAACGAAAAGCCGCTGTTCCCCTTCGGCTTCGGCCTTACCTACACCAGCTTCCGCTACGCCAACCTCAAGGTGTCCGGCGGCGCCAGGCTGACCGTCGCCTTCGACGTGACCAACAGCGGCAAGCGCGAGGGCGCCGACGTGCCGCAGCTCTATGTCGAGGCGAAAAGCGCCGCAGGCACGAGCGCCTATCGCCTGGCCGGGTTCGAGAAGGTCTGGCTCAAGCCCGGCGAGACCCGTCACGTCTCGCTGACCGTCGACCCGCGCGTGATCGCCCGTTTCGACAACGCCGCGCCCGGCTGGATCGTCGATGCCGGCGCCTATCGCCTGCGCATCGGCCACTTCGCCGGTGACGCCGCTCTCGAAGGCGCCGCCAATCTCGACCGGGTGACCGCCAGGCCGTGACGACCAAGCCCTGATACCCCCGGCGGCGGCACCGGCTTCCCGTCGGAGCGCCGCCACAGCCCCATCCTGACGCCCGCCCTCACAGGAGACCTCATGACCCGCCGTTTCCCAGCCGCTTCCCTGTCGATCCTCGCCCTGGCGCTGACCGGAGCGGCGGGCGCGCAATCTGCGTCTCCTCAGGCCGCCGCTCAGGCAGCCTCCCCAGTGGCCAATCCGGCGATCTGGCCCAAGGTGAACGCCCAGCCGAAGCGCGATCCCAAAGTGGAAAAGCGCGTCGATGCGCTGATCCAGGCGATGTCCCTGGAAGACAAGGTCGGCCAGATCATCCAGGTCGACATCGGCTCGATCAAGCCCGCGGACGTGGTCACCTACAAGATCGGTTCGGTGCTGAACGGCGGCAACAGCGGCCCTTATGACGACGAATATGCCTCGCCCGCCAAGTGGCTGAAGCTGGCGGACGAGTTCTACGACGCCTCGATGACCCGCAGCGATTCTCGCCCGAAGGTTCCCATCATCTGGGGCACGGATTCGGTCCACGGGAACAACAACATCGTCGGCGCCACGCTTTTCCCGCACAACATCGGCCTTGGCGCCGCCAGGGACCGCGATCTCATCCGCAAGATCGGTGAAGTGACCGCGCTGGAAACGGCGGCGGCCGGGCTCGACTGGACGTTCGCGCCCACGCTCGCCGTCGTGCAGGACGACCGCTGGGGCCGCACGTACGAAAGCTATGGCGAAGAGCCGGAGATCGCGGCGGACTATGCCGGCGCCATGATCGAAGGCGTGCAGGGCAAAGTCGGCACCAAGGACTTCCTCGCCCCCAACCACCTGATCGCCACCACCAAGCATTTCCTGGGCGACGGCGGCACCGGCGGCCGGGATCAGGGCGACACGCGGATTTCCGAAGAGGTTCTGCGCGACGTCCATCTCGGCGGCTATCCCGCCGCGATCGAGGCCGGTACCCAGTCGGTCATGGCCAGCTTCTCCAGCTGGAACGGCGCAAAGATGAGCGGCAACAAGTCGCTCCTCACCGGCGTGCTGAAGGACCGCATGGGCTTCGACGGCTTCGTGGTGGGCGACTGGAACAGCCATGGGCAGGTCGAAGGCTGCACCAACGAGGATTGCCCCCAGGCGATCAACGCCGGGCTGGACATGTTCATGTATTCCGGGCCGGGCTGGAAGCAGCTCTACGACAACACCCTGCGCGAGGCGAAGGACGGCACCATTCCCATGGCCCGCCTGGACGATGCCGTGCGCCGCATCCTGCGCGTGAAGCTGCGCGCGGGTACGTTCGAGCGCGGCCGCCCCTCGTCCCGCGTGGCGGCCGGCAAGTTCGACGTGATCGCCAGCGCCGCCCACAAGGCCATTGCGCGGCAGGCGGTGCAGGAATCGCTGGTCCTGCTCAAGAACGAGGGCGTGCTACCGCTGAAGCCCAGCGCCAATATCCTGGTGGCGGGCAAGGCGGCCGACAGCGTGAGCCAGCAGGCCGGCGGCTGGTCGATCACCTGGCAGGGCGCGGACCTGCCCAACTCCGCGTTCCCCAATGCCACCACCATCTGGAAGGGCATCGAGGACACCGTGAAGGCTGCAGGCGGCACCGCGACTTACGCGCCGGACGGCACATTCGCGAAGAAGCCCGACGCCGCGATCGTGGTCTTCGGCGAAACTCCTTATGCCGAGTTCAAGGGCGACATTCCCAACCTGGAATACAGCCCCGGAGACAAGCCGGACCTGGCGATGCTGAAGCGCCTCAAGGCGGCGGGCATTCCGGTCGTCGCCGTGTTCCTGTCTGGCCGGCCGCTATGGGTGAATGCGGAGCTGAACGCCTCGGACGCCTTCGTCGCGGCCTTCCTGCCGGGCAGCGAGGGCGGCGGCGTGGCCGACGTGCTGTTCGCCAGGGCCGACGGCGCGGTCGCTCACGACTTCAAGGGCAAGCTCAGCTTCTCCTGGCCCAAGCGCCCCGACCAATATGTGCTGAACCGCCGCGATCCGGGCTACGATCCCCTGTTCGCGTTCGGCTACGGCCTTTCCTATGCCCGCCCCGGCAAAGTGGGCAAGCTGGACGAAACCCGCCCCGCAGGCATGACCGAGGCGACTCCCGGCACGTTCTACGGCACCGGGCGGACTCCTCCGGGCTGGCAGTTCGACACGCAGCTGGTCAAGGAAACCGGCGTGGACCGGCGCGCGCAGGAAGATGCCCGCCTGTTCACCTGGGGAGAGCCGGGCGGCAAGGCGGGAAGCGGCACGGCAACAGGCCGCGTCGCCATCGTCGCGCCCCGCCCCATCGACCTCTCGCGCGAGAGCAACGGAGAGATCAGCCTGGTGATCCAGTACCGGCTGGACGGCAAGCCCACCGGCCCGGTCACGCTGGGCATGGAGAGCGGCGGCAAGACGGTGGGAGTCCCGCTCACGCAGACGCTGGCCAAGGCGGCGCCGGGCACCTGGACCACGTTCGCCATCCCGCTGCAATGCTTCGCCAGCCGCGGCGCCGACATGCACGCCCTCACCGCGCCGCTGGTGCTGTCCGCCACCGGACCGTTCGCCATCGCCATCTCCGATGTGAAGCTGGACTATGTCTCGATGCCGATGAACGCCTGCGGCGGCTGAGGCCCGCAAGGGGCCGGAACGCATCTCCCCCGCTTTTCGGCCCTTCGGACATATTGAGTTCCACCCGCAGAAGTGATTTAATCCGTCCTGCACGCGTAGGCCCGGCCTGCAAGCGTCGGCCTGCGCAGAAAGGGTCCGTTACCCTGACGATGGGCCCTCTTGCCGGGCCATGGTGCTGGCCCCTGACGTTGGGACCTCGCCATGCACAAGGCAGCTTTTCTGGTCTACGCCCTGGTCGTCTACGGACTGTTCCTGGCGACTTTCCTTTATCTGATCGGCTTCCTCGGCAATGTTCCGGGTCTTCCCTTCACGGTGGACCGCGGACCGGGCGCTCCTTTCGCGGCGGCAGTGGTGCTCGATCTGGCGCTGATCGCGCTGTTCGGCGTCCAGCACAGCGTGATGGCGCGGCAGGGCTTCAAGCGGCGATGGACCCGGATCGTCCCGCCCCCGATCGAGCGCAGCACATATGTGCTCTTTGCCAGCCTCGCGCTGATCGTGCTGTTCCTGTTGTGGCGGCCCATCCCCGCGGTCGTCTGGGATCTTTCCGGCCCGACGCCCCGCGCGCTGGTCTGGGCGCTGTTCGCCGCGGGCTGGGTGATCGTGCTGACGAGCACGTTCCTCATCGATCACTTCGAACTCTTCGGCCTGAGCCAGGTCATCCGCCACGCGCGCGGAGGAACGCCCGCCGCCCCGCGCATGCGCCAGCCGCTGTTCTACCGCGTCGTGCGCCATCCGCTCTATTCGGGCTTCTTCCTGGCCTTCTGGGCCGCGCCGACCATGACCGCCGGCCACCTGCTGCTGGCGCTGGGAATCTCGGCCTATATCCTGATCGCCATCCGCTACGAGGAGCGCGACCTGGTGCATCTGTTCGGCCACGACTACGAGAGCTATCGGCTGCGCGTGGGCATGCTGGTGCCGCGGTTCCCGGGGAAAACTTCTAGGCCGCCGCGAAAGTGAGCGCCTCGATCTTGTTGCCGTCGGGATCGCGCACGAAGGCGGCATAGTAGTGACGGTCGTACTCCGGCCTCAGTCCGGGTGCCCCGTCGGCGCTGCCGCCGCTGGCGATCGCCACGCGGAAGAACGCCTCCACCGCCGCGCGCGCTTCCACTTCGAAAGCGATGTGGACGCCGTTGCCCGGCGTCGCCGCGCCGCCATCTGCCGGGAGGTTGAGGCTGAACACGGTGATCCCCGCCCCGTAGCCGACCGCCTCATCCACATCCAGGGTCCGCGACAGCCCCAGCTCGCGCATGACCGGGTCATAGAAGGCGCGGGCGCGGGCGAGGTCGGACGTGCCGAGGGAAACGTGATGGAGCATGCCCGGGGAACGAGCGCCGGGCGATCCGGTTCCGGCGCGGGGGCTTTGCTGCCGCTTCGCCGGAACCGGATGACGGTCCGACCCGTCAGGCGGGACTGACGAGCATCAGCGCATCCAGCGCCACCGCACCCTGCCCAGTGGGATGCAGGATCACCGGGTTGAGGTCGATCTCCGCCAGCGAAGGCTCTGCCGCCAGGATCGCGCCCACTTGCGCTACCAGCCGCGCCAGCGCCCGTACATCGAGGGCCGGCGATCCGCGATAGCCGGCCAGCAGCGGCGCGCTTTCAAGCTCCATCAGCTCCGCCGCGATCTGCTCCTGCGTCATGTCGGGCGTGAACAGGCGCACGTCCTGCAGGATTTCCGCCGTCACGCCGCCGAACCCGGCCAGGACCACCGGGCCCCACTCGGGATCGTTGCGACCGCCGACTATCATTTCCAGCCCGCGTGCGCCCATCTTCTCGATGAGAACGCCGTCCAGCACCAGCGCGGCATCGTAGGCGCCGACATTGGCATGGATGCGCGTCCACGCCTGGGCCACCGCATCGGCATCCGCCAGCCCCAGGATCACCCCGCCCGCGTCGCTCTTGTGCCCCAGCGCCGCCGCCTGGGCCTTCATCGCCACCGGATAGCCCACCGCATCGGCAGCCGAGACGGCAGCCTCGGCGCTGTCCGCGAAGCGCCCTGCCGGGAACGCGAAGCCGAGCGGCGCCAGCAGTTCCTTCGCGCGGTACTCGGCGATCACGCCCTCGCGGTCGCGCAGACCCGGCACCGGCATCGGGGCCGTCTCTGCCGCCTTGAGGTCGCGTGCCGCCAGCGCCCCCAGCCGCGCGAGCGCGCGGAAGGCCCGCTCGTTGCTGGGGAAGCAGGGGATGCCCCGCGCCCGCAGCGCGGCGATATGCTCGGGTGGGATCGGCGCGCCTTCGTCCAGTCCGGCGAAGACCAGCGGCTTGTCGATCGTGCGGCCTTCCAGCGCGGCCAGGATCGCGGGCACCTTGATGGCGCACGTCACGGGATCGGTCTGGATGATCCCCGCCACCACGCCGCCGACGCGCGGATCGTCCAGCAGAGCGGCCAGCGTATGGGTGTATATCTCCGGCTGGCTCAACCCCTGCGCCGTGATGTCGAGTGGATTGCTGACCGGCACGAAAGGCGGCAGCGCGGCGCGCAGGGCCGGGGAATCCGCATCGCCCAGCGGCGCAAGGGCAATGCCCAGCTCTTCCGCCAGATCGAGCGTCAGCGCCTTGAAGGCGCCGGACTCGCCCAGCACCGCCAGCTCCGCCTGCGCCAGCGCGGGCGCGCGCAGGAGCACTTCGGAGATATCGCCCAGCTCTTCCAGCGTTTCTGCGAAGACCACGCCGGCCCGCTCCACCTTGCGGCGCATCAGCTTGTAGTCGCCCGCCATGGCCCCGGTATGAGTCGCGGCGGACTCACGCGCGGCGCTGGACTTGCCGGGGTGCAGCAGCACCACCTGCTTGCCTGCCGCGCGGGCACGGCGCGCCGCGGCCAGGAAGCGCGCGGGACGGCGGAACTGCTCCACGATCATGGCGATGACCTGGGTGTCGCCATCCTCGACCAGCCAGTCGACATAGTCCTCGACGCCGCTGGCGGCCTCGTTGCCGGTCGAAACCGAATAGCTGATCGCCAGGTCGCGCGCCTGGAAGGTGGTGCAGAGCACGGCCGCCATCGCGCCCGATTGCGACACCACCGCCACCGCGCGGCGGCCCGACGGGGCGACCGTGTCGGTCTCCACGAAGGTCAGCGGTATGCCGTCTACATGGTTGACCAGGCCCAGGCAGTTCGGGCCCTCGATCACCATGCCGTGCTCGGCGGCGATGCGGGCGATTTCCGCCTGCTGCGCCTTGCCCTCTTCACCGCCCTCGGCAAAGCCTGCCGAGAAGATGATCGCGCCGCCGCAGCCGCGCACGGCCAGACCGCGCACGGCGTCCACCACGCCTGCCTGCGGGATCGCCAGGACCGCCACGTCGACGCCTTCGGGCAGAGCCTCCACGGAAGGCAGGCAGGTGCGGAAACCGATCGTCTCGCGCTTGGGGTTGATGGGATAGACCTCCCCCGCGAACGCGTTGCGGTCGAGATTGCCCAGCACCGAGGCGCCGAGCGCCCCGGGCTTGTCGCTTGCACCCACCACCGCGACCGAGCGCGGCCGCAGCAGACGCGCGATCGCGTCCCTCGGCAGGGTTCTTTCGTTCATCGCTGCCTCTCCCAGGGCCTGGCGCTCAGCGCGCCTTGTTCAGATCGTAGGCGCCGAGACCGGGCTTGTACGTCTTGTCGTCGATGAATTGACGAGTGGCTTCCTTGCGCCCCTCGCCATCGAAGAAGTTCGCCGCTTCCTGCGTGCGCACGAGGTAGTCCATCGAATTGTCGAAGGTCATCTCGCTCACCCGGCGGATCGCCCACTTGGTGCCGCGCAGCGCCACGGGGTTCTTGCCGAGCAGGACCGTGGCCACTTCGGTCACGCGCGCCTTGAGCTTCTCCGCCGGCACCGCTTCGTTGACGAGGCCCCATTCGGCGGCCTTCCGGCCATCGATGTTCTCGCCCATCATGGCGTGGTACATGGCGTTGCGGAAGCCGGTCAGCTCGACGATGATCTTGCTGGCGCCGCCGCCGGGCAGGATGCCCCAGTTGATTTCGGACAGGCCGAACTGCGCGTCTTCCGCGGCAACCGCCAGGTCGCAGCCGAACAGCGGGCCATAAGCGCCGCCGAAGCACCAGCCGTTGACCATCGCGATCGTCGGCTTCTCGTACCAGCGCAGGCGTTCCCACCAGCCATAGGCTTCGCGCTGGGCCTTGCGGACATGGCCGAGGCCCTTCTCTTCGTTTTCGCGGAAGTATTCCTTGAGGTCCATGCCGGCCGAGAAGGCGGTGCCCTCTCCGGTCAGCACCAGGACGCCCACGTCGTCGCGGAATTCCAGCTCGTCGAGCACTTCCTTCATGCGCCGGTTGAGGCTGGGGCTCATGCAATTGCGCTTCTCGGGGCGATTGAACGAAACCCAGGCGATGCGGTTTTCGACGGTGTAGGAAACGGTATCGGTTTCAGCGCGGTCTTGCATGGCTATCCTCTTTCCTTGATTGCTGTCATGCATAGCAACACGATTGCTATCGTCAATAGCATAAACAACGAGGGACCATGACCGATCTTCTGGGGCAACTGCCGGGCTATGCGCTGCGCCGCGCCGCCAATGCCGTGATGGGCGAACTGGGCGACCTGCTGGGCGATCGCGGTTTCCGCATCACCGAGGCTGCCGTGCTGCTGCTGGTCCAGGACCGTTCGGACCTCACCAGCAGCCAGATCGGCAAGACGCTGGACATCCAGCGCGCCAACATGGTGCCGCTGCTGAACCGGCTGGAAGCGGCCGGCTGGATCCGCCGCGAGCCGCTGGACGGCAAATCGCTGGCGATCATGCTTACGCCCGAAGGGGCGGCAAAAGTCACGGAACTCGGTGAAGTGATCGAAGCGTTCGAGCAGAAGCTGCTGGACCGCGTGCCCGCCGAGCACCGCGACCACTTGCTCCCCGCGCTCAACGCCATCTGGCGATAGGCGGCGGGCGCGCCGCCGAAGTGGAGAGCGGGTTGCCCCGCTCTCGGTTCCCTCAGATCGGGTAGTGGCCCGGCTGCGTTTCCACCGTGATCCAGCGGGTCTCGGTGAAGCTGTCCAGGCCCTGCCGGCCGCCGAAGCGCCCATAGCCCGAGGCGCCGACGCCGCCGAAGGGCATCTGCGCCTCGTCATGCACGGTCGGGCCGTTGACGTGGCAGATGCCGGATCGGATGCGCCGCGCGACGCCCAGCCCGCGCGCGGTGTCGCGGGTGAAGACAGCGGCGGAAAGGCCGTATTCGGTGTCGTTGGCCAGTTCGACGGCGTGGTCCTCGTCCCGCGCGCGGATCATGGCGACGACCGGGCCGAAGCTCTCGTCGCGGTAGAGGTTCATCGCCGAAGTCACGCCGTCCACCACGGTCGCGGGCATGAGCACGCTGTCCGCCGCGCCGCCCGTGAGGATGCGCGCTCCCTTGTCGGCGGCATCGGCGATCAGCGCATTGACGTGGTCCACGGTCTTGCGGTCCACCACGGCGCCGAGCGGGGTCTTGCCCTCGCGCGGGTCGCCCGTGGTCATGGTGGAGACTTTCGCGGCGAACTTCTCCGCAAAGGCGTCCGCCACCGCATCGACCACGATGATCCGCTCGGTCGACATGCAGATCTGGCCCTGGTTCATGAAGGCGCCGAATGCCGCGGCCTTGACCGCCTCATCCAGGTCGGCGTCGTGCAGCACCACGAACGGCGCCTTGCCGCCCAATTCGAGCAGGCAGGGCTTGAGATGCTCGGCCGCGCGCTTGGCGATGATCTTGCCGACCGCGGTGGAGCCGGTGAAGTTGATGCGCTTCACGGCAGGCGCATCGATCAGCGCGCCCACCACTTCGGCCGCCTGGGCCGGGGCATTGGTGACGACGTTGACCACGCCCTCGGGGAATCCGGCCTCGGCGAAAGCCTCGATGATCAGGGCATGGGTGCGCGGGCATTGCTCGCTGGCCTTGAGGATCACGGCATTGCCGCAGGCGAGCGGCACGGCGATCGCGCGCACGCCCAGGATGATCGGGGCGTTCCAGGGCGCAATGCCCAGAATCACGCCCACCGGCTCGCGGATCGCCATGGCCAGGCAGCCCGGCTTGTCCGAGGGGATGATCTCGCCGGTGATCTGGGTGGTCAGCGAGGCCGCCTCGCGCACGATCCCGGCGGCCAGCGTCAGGTTGAACATGGCCCAGCCCGCGGTCGCGCCGATCTCGCCCATCATGGCATCGACGAACGCGTCCTTGCGCGCTTCCAGCGCATCGGCGGCCCGCAGCAGCACCGCGCGGCGCGCATTCGGCCCCAGCGCGCCCCAGGCAGGCTGCGCAGCGCCGGCCCGGGCGGCGATCGCAGGCATCTGTTCGGCCGTCATGGCCTCTGCGCTGGAGGCGACGTCGCCGGTCAGCGGATTGATGCGCTCGAACTTCATGGCGTGGATTCTCCCAAAGATTTAGCTATTGGCTATAGCATTAAACCAGCCCATGCAAGCGGGGCGCATCGGCTGACGGCCGCAAGGCGTTGACCGGCAGGCCCTGTTCCGCGCATCGTCCGCCCAGCGTTGCATGGCTGAAGGATGTGGAATTGGACCGGTGGCAAGCCATGAGGATCTTCGTCCGGGTGGCGGAAACGGCGAGTTTCGTCGAGGCGGCCCGGCAGATGCATCTCAGCCCGCCGGCCGTCACGCGGGCGGTATCGGGCCTGGAAGAGGACATCGGGGTCAGGCTGCTGGCGCGAACGACGCGATCGGTGAAGATGACCGAGGCCGGCCAGCGCTATTTCGAGGATTGCCGCCGCATCCTGGCCGACATCGCCGAAGCGGAGGCTTCCGCGGCGGGATCGCACGGCAATCCCACCGGCACGCTCATCGTCACCGGGCCGATCATGTTCGGACAGATGCACGTCCTGCCGATCCTGCTGGAATATCTCGACATGTTCCCGAGCGTCACCGGCCGCAGCCTCTTCGTGGACCGGGGCGTCAACATCGTCGAGGAAGGGATCGATGTCGCCGTGCGGATCGGGCATCTCCCCGCCTCGGGCCTCAGCGCCACGCGCGTGGGCTGGGTGCGGCGGACGATCTGCGGCGCGCCTTCCTATTTCGAGCGGCACGGCGTGCCTCGCTCCCCAGCCGATCTGGCGGATCACCGCGTGATCGTGCCGACCGGCGCCTGGGTCTCCCCGGAGTGGCACTTCGGCCCCGACGGACGGACCCGCGTGACCGTGCACCCGCGGCTGCTGTGCAATACCAACCAGGCCGCCATCGCCGCCGCCGAGCAGGGCTGGGGCATCACCCGCGTGCTGTCCTACCAGGTCGGCCCGGCGCTGGCGGCGGGGCGCCTGCAGTCCGTGCTGGACGATCATGCCGAAAGCCCGATGCCGATCCACGTCGTCCATGCCGAGGGGCGGCATGCCACAGCCAAAGTGCGGGCTTTCGTGGACCTGGCCGTCCAGCGCCTGCGCGGCAACGACCTGTTGCAGTGACGGAGTCATTATTCCTCAAATAGGAACAATGAGTTCCGCAGACACCCGATTATCGAGATCGGGCATAAGAACTACTTCTTCCATCAGAGGCTGACGCAGCTCGCTCGGCCGCTCTCACGAAAGTGGAAGACATGACCAAGCCCCTGATCCCCGCTCCGCTCCCCCAGACGTTCCAAGCCGCCACCCAGAATGCGGCCTCCGCCGCCGCCCACAATACGGCCTCCGCCGCGGCCCACAATGCGGCCTCCGCCGCCATCCACTACCGCACCGCCACGGTCGAAGGCCTGACGATGGCCTATCGCGAAGCCGGCCCGGCGGACGCTCCGGTGGTGCTTCTGCTCCACGGCTTCCCCACCTCTTCGCACATGTTCCGCAACCTGATCCCGCTGCTGGCGGACGGCTACCGCGTGATCGCGCCGGACTATCCCGGCTTCGGCCAGAGCGACGCACCGGACCACACCGCCTTCGACTACAGCTTCGCCCACTATGCCGACCTGGTCGACGCCTTGCTGGAGCAGATCGGCGCCGCGCACTATGCCATGTATGTCATGGATTACGGGGCGCCCGTGGGCTACCGGCTGGCGCTGAAGCACCCCGAGCGCGTCACCGGACTGATCGTGCAGAACGGCAATGCCTATGACGAGGGGCTCGGCGCGTTCTGGGACCCGATCAAGACCTACTGGCAGAGCGGATCGGCCGAGGACCGCGAGGCGCAGGCCTGGCTCGTCACGCCGGAAGCCACCCGCTTCCAGTACACCGACGGCGTCCGCGACGTCACCCGCATCAGCCCGGACAACTGGGTCCACGACCAGGCCCTGCTCGACCGGCCGGGCAACCGCGAGATCCAGCTCGACCTGTTCTACGACTACCGCACCAATGTGCCGCTCTATCCCGCGTTCCAGCAGTTCTTCCGCGAACACAGGCCGCCGACGCTGATCGTCTGGGGCAAGAACGACATGATCTTCCCCGAGTCCGGCGCTCATCCCTACTTGCGCGACCTGCCCCAGGCCGAAATGCACATCCTCGACACCGGGCACTTCGCGCTGGAGGACAAGCTGGACGAGATGGCGCCGCTCATCCGCAGCTTCCTCGACCGTGAGGTGGCGACCCGCTGATCCGGGCCACAAGGGGGCCGGGCACCCGCCCGGCACCCTTTTACCACCCGTCATCGCTTTGGAGATGGACCATGTCCTACGGATTTCTGGATATCGCCATGACGCCCAGCGTTCGCGCGGCCCAGGCGGAAATGGGCGCCGACCGGCAATGGGCCCACTTCGAGGGAGACCGCGAATTCGACCGCTTCACCGCGAACGAGGCGGCCTTCATCGCCGCGCGCGACAGCTTCTACATGGGGTCCGTATCCGAGGACGGCTGGCCCTATGTCCAGCATCGCGGCGGCCCCGCCGGCTTCCTCAAGCTGGTGGACGAACGGACGCTGGCCTTCGCCGACTATCGCGGCAACCGCCAGTACATCAGCACCGGCAACCTGGCCGCGAACGACCGGGCCTGCCTGATCCTGATGGACTATCCGCGCCGCATGCGGCTGAAGATCTATGCCCATGTCGAGAAGCTCTCGCTTGACGCCGATGCGGCGCTGACCGATCTCGTCATGGACCCCGGCTACAAGGCGCGGCCGGAGCGGATCTTCCGGTTGCGGCTGGCGGCGTTCGACTGGAACTGCCCCCAGCACATCACGCCCCGCTTCACCGAGCGGGAAATCGAACAGGCGGTCCGCCCGTTGCACGAGCGGATGGCCGAACTGGAGGCGGAGAACGCAGCCCTGCGCAGCCGCCTGGAAGAAGGACACGCATGATGGAAAACCCGCGCCCGCCGCTGCCGCCGTTCACTGCCGAAAGCGCGGCCGAGAAAGTGCGCCTGGCCGAGGATGGCTGGAACAGCCGCGACCCCGCCCGGGTCGCGCTGGCCTATACGCCTGACAGCGCATGGCGCAATCGCGCCGAATTCCTGAACGGACGCCCGGCCATCATCGCTTTCCTCACCGCCAAATGGCAGCGCGAGCGCGACTACCGGCTGATCAAGGAACTCTGGGCCTTCCGCGAAAACCGCATCGCCGTGCGCTTCGCTTACGAATGGCACGACGACAGCGGCGACTGGTTCCGCTCCTATGGCAACGAGAACTGGGAGTTCGACGCCGATGGCCTGATGCGCAGACGCCTGGCCTGCATCAACGATGCCCCCATCGCCGAGGCCGACCGGCTGTTCCACTGGCCGCTCGGGCGCCGTCCGGACGAGCACCGCGGCCTCAGCGACCTCGGGCTCTGACGATATCCGCTGCGCCGGGCGCGGTGTGGCCTGTCAGCGCACCCGGCCCGGCACATCGGGACGTTCAGCGGCCCAGCGTCCCGGCCCAGGCACGCATGTCCGCGGCAAAACGCGTCAGTTCGCCTTCGTCCTCGAACACCGAATGGCCCGCCGCATAAGTCTTCGAGGTGCGGCGATCCGGCCCGATCCCGGCATGGTCGAGCGCGAACTGCCCCGCCGCGACCGGCGTTGTGATGTCGTAGTAACCGCCCACCGTCATCAGCTTCATGTCCGGCTTGTCGGCCATGGCCCTGGCCAGGAAGGGCGCGAAGCGCACGGTGCGATAGACTTCGCCGCGGCCCCAGTCCCACTTGAAGTTGATGCCCAGGTTGAGCGTGCGATAGGCGCTCGGCAAGGGATAGCCCAGGTCCTTGCCGATGTAGTCGGCGATCAGATGGCCGGTCTCCCCGCCCAGCGTCATGGAAGGATCGTCGAAGGGCGGGTGCATGTTGGATTCGGCAATGGCCCGCGTCGCGCGGCCGTCGAGCTGGCCGGTGCGCAGGCCCTTGGCGGAAAGCAGGCCGAGCATGAAGGATTGCCGGTCCAGCTGCAGCCCGTCCTTTTCCAGCGTCGCCGCGGGGATCCCGATCAGTTCCGAGATGCGTGCGGCGATTTTCGCCCGGTCGGCCTCCGGCAGCGACGCGCCGGCGATGAGGGCGCGGGCATAGTCGTTCTCCGCAAAGGCGCGGGCTTCGGCGAAGTGCTCCGCCACCGACTTGCCCTTGCGGTCGACGGCCTGGTGATACCAGGCGACGGCGGCGAGCGTGGGCAGGAGCGAAACGTCGGAGATCACGGGGCCGTCGTTGTCGCCCAGCGAAAGCGAGAACAGCGCCACGCCGTTGGGCAGCGGCAGCTTCGCCTTGCTTTCGGCATCGAGCATGGCCAGCGCCCGTGCGGTGCCGTAGCTTTCGCCCACGATCGCGAAAGGCGCATCGGTGCGGCCATTGGCCCGGCGCCAGCGCTGCACCACGTCGGCCACGGCGGCGGCATCGCCGGAGACCGAGAACAGGCTGGTGGCATCGGCGCCCTTCACCGGCATCGAAGCGCCGGTGCCCGGCGGATCGATGAACACCAGGTCGGCCACGTCGAGCAGGCTGTGCGGATTGTCGTCCAGCCGCGCGGCATCACCCTTGCCGACGATCCGGCGCGGGCCGAAGGCGTTGAGGTGCAGCGGCGAGGACGATGCGCCGGGGCCGCCGTTGAAGAAGAACAGCACCGGCCGCTTCGCACGCGCCCCGGTGTGCTTCGCATGGGCCGCATTGCGCGCGACATAAGCGTAAGTGACGACCACCGCCGCCGTCTGCCCCTTGGCGTTCGCCACCGGCGTTTCGGTGACGATCGCGTCATAGCCCAGCTTTCGGCCGCCGAAGGTTCCCTCGTGGCGGGTGAGCACGACCCTGTCGCTGGCGGCAGGACGCTCCACCATCGGCTCCATGGCCTTGAGGAATACCGGCGGCATCGGCAGGCTTTCGTCCTGCGCCAGCAGCGGACCCGCGGGCAGGAGCGCGGCCACAGGCAGGAGCGCGGACAGGGCTAGCAGGCTGGAACGCAGGAAAACGGTCTTCTTGGCGGACATGGGGTCTGGTTCCGGATCAGGAGGAAGCCGGCAGCGCGGCGATCAGGCGTTCGATGTCGTCCATCGTGTTGAACCACGAAGGACAGATGCGGAACCGGTTGCGGCTGAGCGTGATCGCCACCCCGGCCCGGTTCAGCGGCTCGGCCAGCGCCTTGTGCGCATCCGGCAGGACGCATGTGAGCAAGGGACTGCGACAGTCGCGCGGCGTGACGACCGTGTAACCCTTGGCCGGCAGCGCCTCGTGCAGGCGGCGCAGCAGGGGCTGGCGATGGGCCATGATATTGTCCACGCCCAGCTCCAGCAGCTTCGCCAGGGACCAGTCGAGCTGGGCCATCACCGCGTGCGAATGGGTGCCCATGGCGAACAGGCCTTCGGCATCGCTGCGCGGCGTCATGTCGGCGATAGTCTCGCCGGGCTGGTCGTAGGGATAGACGTGCGGGTTGAAGCCATCGAGCTGATAGTAGCCGAAGCGCTTGCGCTTGAGGCGCGGCAGCCGGTCCGGGCGGACATAGAGGAAGCCCAGCCCGAAATCGCCCATGAGCCACTTGTAGCTGGCCGTCGCCGCGAAATCGACGCCGGTGGCCCTGACGTCGATCGGCACGGTGCCCGCCGCATGGATGATGTCGGCATAGACCAGCGCGCCGCGGGCATGGGCGATCTCGCAAATGCGCTTCAGGTCATGCTCGAAGCCGTTGTAGGTGGAGACGAGCGAGAGGCTGACCAGCTTCGTATCGGGACCGATCGCCTTCTCGTAGGCATCGGGATCGATCCGGCCGTCCGTCGGCCGGATCCAGCGCACGTCCACGCCTTGCTTGCCAAGCTGGTCGTAAAGCCAGAACGAGCCGAAGAAATGCAGCGTATCGGTCACCACGCTGCCTTTGGCGGCCGGCAGGTCGAGCGCATCGACGATCGATTGCTCTCCCGCGGTCGTGCTCTGGACGAAAGCGAGGTCTTCCGGGGCTGCGTTGATGAGGCGGGCGAAGGCGGACTTGATGCGGACTTCGGTATCGTGGCTGGACCACTCGCGCATTTCGGTGCGGGTCCGGAAATAGGCGTCCACCGATGCCTTGGCCGGCAAGGGCACCGGATGCATGGTGCCGGAATCGAGGTAGACCTTGGCCATGGGCGCGAAGTCGCCCGCCCGCGAAAGCGAACCGGCCGCGGCAGGCGCGGCCGCAAGGGCCTCTCCCGCCATCGCCGGGGCCAGCGGCAGGAGCGCCGAACCGCGCAGCAAGGTGCGACGGGAAAGTGCGGTTTCGGCGGGCGAATCGGATCGTTGGATCATTTACGCATCCTAGGCAAAGGCTTGCGCATAAGAATTGCGCATTTCGGGCGTTGCTGCATCGGCAGTCAAGGACGGGTGCCGAAGGTGATCGCGCGACGTCCCCCTTCGCGCATAAACTTGCCTCCACAACTCGGCTAGGGTCGGCGGGAAGCTGATCCCCGTGAAAGGTCCCAGATGCCTGCCAAGCCCAACCGCCTGCCTCGCCCGGCACGGATCTTCACCGCCCTGATCGCCGCCGCACTGGGGACCAATACCCCCACTCTGGGGAACAGCATCCCGGCCCATGCCGAACCGGCGGGCAGCGCCTGCACCCCTGCGGAATCCGGTGCCTCGGCCCGGCTCGGCCGCATGGACTATGCCGCCTGTGCCGGGACCATGGAGATCGGCGACCGCCAGACCGGCAAGCAGGCCGACTTGTTCTACACCGCCTACTTCGCAAAGGCCGCAAGCCCCGAAACCCGGCCCATCGCCTTCGTGTGGAACGGCGGGCCCGGCGCGGATTCGCGCCTGCTGCAGTTCCATGCCCTCGGCCCGCGAACGCTCAGGGGCGCCGCGCTGGCGGACAATCCCGGCAGCCCGCTGGCCGCGGCCGACCTGGTATTTCTCGATCCCGCCGGAACGGGCTTCAGCCGGGCCGCTTCCGAACGCGCGGCCAAGAGCCTCTATTCGACCACCGGAGACCTTTCCGCCACGACGGCGTTCATCCTGAACTTTCTCAAGAGCCGGGGGCGCGAGAAGGCGCCGGTCTATCTCGTCGGCGAAAGTTTCGGCACCTGGCGCGCGGCCGGCGTGGCGGAAGCCCTGATCGACGCAGGCCAGCCGGTCGCCGGGATCGCGCTCGTTTCCGGCGGCATACCGATGGGCGAGGAACGCGACCGGGCGCTGATGCGCGCGCTGACCCTGCCCAATCGCACGGCAACGGCGCTCGCCCTCGGCAAGCTCGACCCGGCGCTGGCGGCAAAGCCGGCCAGGACCCTTGCCGCTGCCGAGCAATGGGCGCGGGAGGTCTGGTATCCCGCCCTGGCCCATCCCGATGCCCCCGGCGACCGCGCCCGCGTGGTGGCCGGCCTGGCGCGCTATACCGGACTTGCACCGGCCGCGATCGACGCGAAGACGCTCTGGGTATCGCCGCGGGACTTCCGCACCAGGCTGCTGGCATCGGAGGGCAAGACGCTGGGCATCTTCGACATGCGCCGCACCGCGCCGCCGGCCGACGACAAGGCCGGCGATGCCGCGATCCTGGCCTTCTACCGCCAGACGCTGGGCTATCGGCAGGGCCAATACGCCGGGATCGACATTCCGGAGCTGCCGGTAGGCAACGACTGGCAATACGACCAATCGCCCATCACCAAAGAATCGCTCGCCCGCGCGATGGCCGGCGAAGGCCCGCCCAGCGCATCGCAGCCCTGGGTTCAGCGCGCTCTGGAGAAGGCGCCTGCCATGCGGGTCCTGGTGGCGACCGGCCTTTACGATTCGCTTAACGGCTGCGCCGCCAACCGGCAGGCCGCCGCCGATTTTCCCGCCGCCCTGGCGGAGCGGATCACGGCGCACTGCTATCGCGGCGGCCACATGATGTACGAGGAACCCGCAGAGGCCGTGCAATTCGCCAGCGACTTGTCCGCCTTCTTCCGCAATTCACAACCCGCGGCAAAGTGAGGCTAGAAATTTCGCGATTCCTCTTCGGTGCGAAATTTCAATTCAAACAGCCTCACCCGCGCATCGCACAACGCAACCCCCTCGCTGCCCGCCTGCGCTAGTCTCTCGCTCAGGGATTAAAAACGCATAGAGCACATGAGGGGTAGTTCGATGATCCAGTCACGCATGGAGAGGGCCGGCCTGGCGGCGCTCATGGTTTCCACCGCCGTCGCCGCGCTGTTCGCCGCCCCGGCCTTCGCGCAGGACCTCGCGCCGGCTGCCGACGACAGCGCCTCCGCCGTGGACATCGTCGTCACCGGATCGCGCATTCGCCGCGACGCCTCGGACGAGACCGCCCCGCTCAATGTCGTGGACAGCCAGACGATCGCGGATCGCGGCTATATCAGCGCTTCGGAAGCGCTGAACCAGCTCACTTCGAACAGCCCCATGCTCAACCAGGCCGACGGCAGCGGCGAAGGCAGCGGTTCGGGCCAGCAGTTCCCCAACCTCTTCGGCCTGGGCGCCGGGCGCACGCTGACCCTGCTCAACGGCCGCCGCATGGTGACCAGCTCCTCGGGCCTGGGCGATGCCCAGGTGGATGCCAACATCATCCCGCTCGGCCTGCTGGACCGGGTCGAAGTGGTGCAGGGCGGCGGCGCGGCGGTCTATGGATCGGACGCCATCGCCGGCGTGGTCAACTACGTGCTGAAGGAAAGCTTCGAAGGCCTCGAACTCGATGGCCAGAACGGCATTTCCTCGCGCGGGGACTATCACACCTACAGCCTGCGCGGCACGGCGGGCAAGAACTTCGCCGACGGGCGCGGCAATGTCGCCATCGACCTGAACTATGCCCAGTCGCCTACGCTGATGTTCGCCGCGCGCCCGCTTTCGGCGCTGGGCCGCCTGACGGTGAGCAACCCGGACGATACCGGCCCCAGCGACGGCATTCCCTCGGTCAAGGAACTGCTCGACGCGCACTTCTGGGAATTCAACTCGAACGGTGTGCTGTTCAACACGCCCGCCCCCTTCACGCGCTTCCTGACCCAGTCGAACGGCACGCCGCTGCAGTTCGATTCCAGTGGCAACGTGGTGCCCTACGATCCCGGCACCAGCGTGGGCATTCCCTTCTCCAGCGGCGGACAGGGCTTCGCCTATCGCGACCTGGCGGGGCTGCGCACCGGCGTCCAGCGCTTCACCGGCAACCTGATCGCGCACTACGACCTGACCGACGCGATCACCCTGCGCACCGAACTGCTCTATGCCCATACCGAAGGCACCGAGATCCCGCAGGGCCAGAGCCGCACGATCCTGAACTTCGGCACTTACGCGGGGCCGGTGGTCTTCACGATCGACAACCCCTACCTGACCGACCAGGCCAAGGCCGCGCTTTCCGCCGCCCGCCCGGCCTTCGCGGCCGGTGCGCCGCTGTTCCTGTCCAAGTATTTCCAGGACCTGACGCCGGACAATCTCCAGCGCTACAAGACCGACACCTATCGCGCCCTGCTCGGCGTGGACGGTGAATTCTCGGCCGGAAGCCGCAACTTCTACTGGTCGGTTTCCGGCAGCTATGCCCGGGTCGACGGTTCGCAGCGCCGCTGGGAAGTGGACAACGCCAAGTACGCGAACGCCATCGACGCGGTGCTCTCGGGCGGCCAGATCGTCTGCGGCATCAACGCCGACGCCGATGCCACCAACGACGACGCGGCCTGCGCGCCGATCAACCCCTTCGGCAACGGCAATGTCTCCAAGGCCGCGCAGAAGTACGTAAGCGTGCGCGCCGGACTGGACTATCGCAACGAGCAGACCGACATTCTCGCCACGCTCGGCGGTGACGTGATCCGCCTGCCGGGCGGCACGGTGAAGTTCAGCCTGGCCTACGAGCACCGCGACGAGCAGGTTTCCTACAACCCGCTCGCCGCCAACCAGCAGGGCCTGTTCGGCGGCGGCACGCTGGAGATGGCGCAGTCGGCCGGATACAATACCGACGAACTCTCCGGCGAACTGCTGATCCCGCTGATCGACAGCGCGATGAACGTGCCGATCGTGCACATGCTGGAAGCCAGCGCGGCGGGCCGCCTGGTCGACAACTCGATCGCCGGCAAGGAGCAGGTCTGGGATCTCGGCCTGCGCTGGCAGCCGGTGGACGGCGTGACCCTGCGCGTCAGCCGCAGCCGCAACTTCCGCGCGCCCACCCTGGCGATGCTGTTCGCGCCGACGACGACCTCGCTCGGTTCGGTGGGCTACGACCCCTGCGACGCCGACCGCATCAACAGCGGCGCCAACCCTTCGGTACGCTACGCCAACTGCCTGGCCGCCTTCACCGCGAACGCGAACTACGGCGTAGAGGCCGACACCAATGCGGGCCTCAGCCCCGCCGAACGCCTCGCCCGGTTCCAGGACCCGGCCGAGAACTTCGAGCGCGCCACCATCACCACGGGCGGCAACCCGAACCTGCGCAACGAGATCTCGGATACCTTCACGTACGGTATCGTGCTCCAGCCCAAGTTCATCCCCGGCCTGACGATCAGTGCGGACCGCATCGAGATCGACCTCAAGGACGGTCTCTCGGCCTTCACCACCGAGGACTTCACGGCCGCCTGCTATGACAACACCACCCCCGATCCGGCGGTCTGCAATGCGTTCTCGCGCATTGCCTCCTCGGACGGCGTAAGCCCGGGCGGCACGATCCTGGCCGGCACCACCACGACCTTCAACGCCGGCGTCGTCAAGTATCGCGGCGAAGTCTACGCCATCGACTACACCTTCGAGCCTGGCCGGATCGGCGCCTTCCACGTCGGCGTCAACGCCACGCACAACACGCTGCTGACCACCTCGGTCACCGGCGAGAACTATATCCGCACCGACAACACGTACGAGAAGCCCACCTGGGAAGGCCGCTTCAACCTGGACTGGACCAGGGGTCCGGTGCGGGTGAGCTACCAGGCCTACTACCTCGACAAGACCCGTGCCGCCTATGACGCCACGATCGAAACCAACCCCAACCCGATGCTGGACAGCAACCTGACGCACTCGATCTCGGCGCAAGTCGAAGCGGGCGCGATCACCTTCCGCGCCGGCATCGACAACTTCACCGACGAAGCGCCTTCCTACCCGCAGATCGCCTATGGCGACATCCTCGGCCGCCGATTCTGGATCGGCGCCAAGCTGAAGATGTGACGGGTTCCGGCGGCGCCGGGGAACATTCCCTTCCCGGCGCCGCCGCCACCCGACGCACTCGGCATTACCCGGCAGATACGAGACAATGGCTTCCCGCCCAGACGACCAGACTTCGCAGTCCTACGCCCAATGGGTCAGGCGCTCGATCATCCGGAACAGCAATTCCCGCAGCCTCCTCGTCAGCCTGTTCGAAAGCTCGGTCCCCGAGCCGCGCGACCTGCTGCGCGACGTGCTGCTCGAAGGCTTCGAGGCGGGCATGACCTCGCGCTACGCCAGCACTTTCGTGAAGGGCAATCCCTACCTCGTGGCCGCGCTGGCGCGGGACTACGGCGTGCGCGAGGAACAGGTGCTGACGACCACCGGCGCCACGGGGGCGCTGTCCCTGATCTACCGCGCGCTGCTTTCGCCGGGCGACCGCGTGCTGGTGGAGAACCCCAGCTTCGAACTGTTCGGCAACCTGGCCCAGGCCAGCGGCATCGCGGTGGACACCTTCGAGCGCCCGGCACCGCGCTTCGCCATCGATCCGGGCGCGGTCGAGGCCGGCCTGCGACCGGAGACGCGGATGATCGTGATCTCCAACCTGCACAACCCTTCGGGCATGGCGGTGGACGATGCCACGATCGCCGCGCTGGGAGAGATCGCCGAGCGGCACGACCTCCTCGTCGTGGTGGATGAAGTCTATGCGCCTTACGCCGGAACGCGGATCCGCCCGGCCGCCTCGCTCGGCGCCTCGCCGCGGCTGGTCTCGGTCAACAGCCTGACGAAGATCTTCGGTCTCAGCACCTTGCGCTGCGGCTGGATCGTCGGGGACGAGAGCGTGGTCAATCCCGTGCGCGAACTGGCGCAGGAAGTGGACTTCGCGATCTCGAACCTCGCCCACGCAGTGTCCGCGCTCATCGTCGAGCATCCCGCGCGGTTTCTGGACAATACGTTCTCCGTGCTGGCCAAGGCGCGGCCGATCATCGAATCCTACCATGCCTACTGGCTGGCCGAGGGCCTGGCCGAGGGCGAACTGCCGGAAAGCGGCTGCATCGCCTTCCCCCGCCTTGTCGGGATCGGGGATACCGAGCGCTTCTCCGGCTGGCTTTCCGATCGCTGCGGCGTACTGGTGGCGCCGGGGGAATATTTCGGCGCGCCCGGACATGTCCGCCTCGGCTTCGCCATGGAGCCGTCGCGCCTCGATTACGGGCTTCAGGCCCTGACCGACGGCCTCATCACCTATCGGGAACATAACAAGCAGCTGGAAACGCCATGAAGTTCACGCCGCCGCAGCCCTTCGGTCGCAAAAAGAAGTCTCCGCTGCGCCTTTCGGTGCTGACGGGGATCGCACTGTCAGCGGCGTCTGCCGGACCCCTTCCGACGCTCGCGGCCGCGCCGCCGGCCGAACGGGTCCTCATCGATGCGCGGGTATCGCAACCCGATCCCGCGCATCCTGTCCGCGCCGAGCTGGGACTTGTCCCTGTTTCAGCCGGCGCGGACAGTTCCGCGGCCACGGCCGGCTACCTCTCCTATTCGCGCAAGGTCGCCCGTTCGGCCGAGAGGCCGGTGATCTTCGCCTTCAACGGCGGCCCCGGCGCCTCTGCCGCCTATCTGCACATGGGGCTGCTTGGCCCCGTGCTCGCCCATGTCCCGCAGGACCCGGCGAGCCGCGATGCCCGCCCCGGCCGCAGCGGCCCCGGCCCCGCAAAGCTCTACGACCTCGCCGACGTAGTGTTCATCGATCCGCCCGGAACCGGCTTTTCCAGCCGCCCGGAAGGGGCAGCCGCGGCGCCCTACAACACCGTGGAGGGCGATGCCAACGCCGCCGCCGACCTCGTGCGGCAATGGCTGCGCGGCCATGACCGCCTGGGGGCGCCGGTCTATATCCTGGGCGAGAGCTACGGCACGATCCGCGCCGTGGCCATGCTCGATGCGCTGGACCGGCAGGGCCTTGGGAAGAACGTGCGCGGGGTGGTCCTGCTGGGCCAGGCGCTCAACATGATCGAGACCTCGCAGCGGCCCGACAACGTGGTGACTTATGCGGTGTCGCTGCCGACGCTGGCCGCCATCGCCTGCTATCACGGCATGGTGAAGGCCCCCTGCACGCCCGAAAGCGTGACGGCGCAGGCCGCCCGCTTCGCCCGCGAGGAATACCTGCCCGCGCTCTACCTTGGCCGCGACCTGCCGCAGGCCGGGCGTGAACGCCTGGCCGCGCGGCTGGCCGAACTCACCGGCATTCCCGCCGGGTTCTACCTCGCCAACGACTTGCGCATCTCCAAGGAGCACTTCCGCGTCGAACTCCTGCGCGCGCAAGGCAAGGTCATGGGTCGCTACGACGCGCGCTACCTGGCCGACCGGCCCGACAACGTCACGACAATGATGCCCGGCGATCCGTCCTCGTCGATCTCCGAGGCTTTCGGCCAGGCGATGAAGGACTATCTGGCCGGCACGCTCAAGGCGCCGGGCGCCGATGCCTACAAGGTGATCGCGCGCTTCGAGGGAAGCTGGAGCTACGGCGCCGAGGATTCGCCTTTCGCGGACTGGCCGTTCATGGCCACCGTGGAGCGCCACGCCGCCAGCAACGCCTGCCTGCGCCTGTTCGTCGGCACCGGGATCTACGACACCACCACCACCATCGGCGCGGCCGACTACCTTTTCGCGCAGTCCAGCCTGCCCCGCGAGCGCTATCGCAACGCCCGCTACGTCGGCGGCCACGTCTTCTACTCCGATGACGGCAGCCGTGCGCGGTTCCAGTCCGACCTTGCCGAATTCATCGCGGCCGACGGCTGCCGGGGGGCGCGCAAGTGAGCGACGCGGAACAGGCCCTGCGCAAGGGCATCGGTCTCTGGGGCGTCGTCTCGCTCGGCCTGGGGACGGCGGTGGGCGTGTCGATCTTCTCCGCCGTATCCCCCGCCACCGGGCTGGCCGGGCCGGGCATGCTGCTCTCGGTCGTGATCGCGGCGCTGCCGATGTACCTGATCGCCGTCAGCTATGCCTATCTCGGATCGGCCGATCCGGTATCGGGCGCCAGCTTCGTATGGCCTTCCCGCTATCTTCATCCCACCCTGGGCTTCTTCATCGCCTGGATGCGCATCATCGCCAACATGGGCGCCATGGTCGTGCTGGCGCTGGTGCTGGTGCGCTATGTCTCGATGCTGGTGCCGCTGCCGGTCAAGCCGACGATGTTCGCGGTGCTGGTATTGGCGCTGCTGGCGAACCTCGTGGGCGTCCATGTCGCCGCCCGCGCGCAGACGGCGATGGTGGCCGCACTGATCGTGCTGTTCGGCCTGTTCGTGGCCTGGGGCGGCTTCACCGCGTCGGAACCGGCGCGGCTGGAACCGTTCCTGCCAAAGGGCTTCCACGGCGCGCTCGCCGCCGCGCCGCTGCTGATGGGCCTGTTCTTCGGTATCGAGGCCGCGACCGAAGCCGGCGGCGAAGTGGCGAACAGCCGCCGCAACATCCCGGCCGGCATCGCGCTCGCCATCGGCTCGGCCACGGTGCTCTACGTGGCCGTCGCCTTCGTGGCGCTCACCGTGCTCGGGCCGGAAGCCCTGGCCGGCAGCGAGGCGCCGATCCTCGACACGGCCAAACGCTTCATGGGGCCCCTGGCCGTGCCGGTGATCATGCTGGCCGCCGTCGCCGCGATCGGCACCAGCCTCAACGCGATCTTCACGATGTTCAGCCGCAGCCTCTTCGCCATGGCCGAGGCGGGCGTGCTGCCGCGGATCATCGCCCGCGTGCATCCCCGCTCGCACGTTCCGCACATGGCCCTGTTCGCCGTCTTCGGCATCGGCTGCGTGGGACTGCTGATGCCGATGGAGCTGACGTTCCTGTTCCTGGCCGTGAACATCCCGAACCTGGTGAAATACGGCAGCATCTGCCTTTCCGCCGCCCGCGTCGCCCATGGCCACCCGCAGCTTCACGAAGGCGCGGGCTTCAGGCCGGCGCGCCGGACGATGGTGGTCCTGGGCCTGGCCGGCGCGGTCTGCGCGCTCGGCCTGATCGCCGTGGGCCTCGAGGCGGACTGGCGGCCCTACGTGCTGCTGCTGGTCTGGGGCGGCATCGGCGCGATCTGGTATTTCGCCCGCCGGGAACGTTGAGGAAGGCGCGGGCAGGCGGCCTATCGGCCCCTGCCCGCGCCCTCTACCGGCTCAGAACGCGAGGTCCTCGTGGGCTTCGGCGCCCGATCCATTGGTCAGCGCCACCGGCTTCGCCTCGGCCACGGGCGCCACGATCCGGGGCGCCTCGGCAAAGGGCTTCACCCCCACCTCGCGCCAGATTTCCGAAGGGAAGTAGACCGTCCCGCCCTTCACCACCATCGCCATGCGATGGATCGCCGACAGGTCTTCCAGCGGATTGCCGTCCAGCAGCACGAAGTCGGCATACTTGCCCTTCTCGACCGAGCCGTAGGACTGGTCGCGGTGCATGTAGCGCTCGGGGCCAAGCGTGCCGATCTTCAGCACTTCGGCTGTGGGCAGCCCGGCCTCGGCATAGATCTGCAATTCGCGGTGGACCGACAGGCCGGTGCCGTCGTCGGTTCCGGGCAGGAGCGTGATGCCGCGCTTGTACATGTCCAGCAGCAGCGCCTTGATCGTCACGAAGGCGCCGTCGTAACCGGCGGCATCTTCGGGCGTCTTGATCGGGGCGATGCCCTGGCGGCGATTGCGCTGCACGCCCACCGGCAAGTGATCGAAATAGCCCGCCACCGCCGGGCTGATCCTGCCATCGCGGCTCATCATCAGCAGTTCCAGCGTCACCGCCGTGGGGTCGAGCGCGATGTGCTTCGCCTGCATCGTATCGAGCGTGGCGGCGACGCGCGGAGAGGCAAGGTCCAGCCCCGCCGTCCGGCGCATGGCCGTGAGGCGCAGCGGCGTGCGGGTGTCTTCCCTGGGATCGAGCACCCAGCCCAGCATGAGCTGGTTGATATGAGTCACTTCGTCATAGCCCGCCGCGATCATGGCATCGGCATTGGTGAAGGCCGGGATGTGCCCGGTCACGCCCATGCCCAGGCGCTTCGCCTCCCGGACCACGCCGGGCACCCATGCGGGATTGAAGCTGTTGTAGATCTTCACCTGCCAATAGCCGCGCGCGCCGTACCAGCGCACCGCGTCCAGCGCTTCCGCCTCGCTGCCCGCGATGAAGCCGTTGCGCGAGCTGTAGGGGCTGCGTCCTTCCAGGAAGCCGTTGCGCACGATGCGCGGCCCGGCCACTTCGCCCGCATCGATGCGGTGCGTCAGGTCGATCAGGAAGGCGTTCTCGTTGCCCATGTCGCGCACGCTGGTCACGCCCGAGGCGATGTAGAGCAGGGCGGACTGCAGCGAGACGTGGGCATGCATGTCGTGCAGGCCGGGAATGACCACGCGGCCCGCACCCTCCACGGTCGCCTCGCCGGGTGAGGCAGGGCTGTCCAGCGGCTCCACCGAGGCGATGCGATCCCCGAAGACCACCACCGAGACCGGATCGCCGATCTTGCCGCTCGCCGGGTCGAAGACGCGCACGTCGCGGATGCGGATCGGTGCGGTATACGTATGCGCGACCTTCTTCTGGATCGCGGCGAAGCGCTCGGCCGAACGCACGGCGGCGATCTTCGCCAGGTCCCCGGCGAACGAGGAAAGGTCCTCGCGCACCGTGGCATTCGTGGGCGAATAGGCCGCGACGAGCGCGCCCTTGTCGTCGAGCAGGATCGCGCTGGGGGTCAGGCCGATGCCCTTGACCAGGAACGCGCGATAGGCCGTGCCGCCCAGCGTGACCGGCGCTTCTTCCTCCAGCGAGAGCGTTCCCCCCGGTGCCGCTGCGAGCACATGATCGGCATCGGCCAGCAGCGCGCGGGCATAGAGGCCGAGCGAGAACGGGCTGCCCTCCTGCGCGACGTAAAGCGTGGGCACCCTGGCCGCCATCGCGCCCTTGCCGGTGGTGTCGACCCAGGACAGCCGCTTGCCTTTGGCCGTGAACTGCTCGTCCACCTTGTTGCCGAACGTCGACGTGCCTTGCAGGGTCCAGCTCGTGGGCAGCCCCTGGGCGCCCAGCACGATCGTCTCGTGCATCGTCGGGCCGCGGCCGTTGCTCTTGACGTCGTGGTCGATCGAGACGGTATCGCCCTCGATATCGGCCAGGACATGGCCGACGTTCTCGCCATTGTCGATCACCGCGAAGCGCTGGGTCTCGGCATGGAGCGCGGCGGCCGAAAGCGCCAGGGCGGAACAGGCGAGCCAGCGCAGGCCGGCGGTCGGTCTCATCGTCATCGGTTCTGGGTTCCGTGGATCTTGTGGCTGTGTGCTTCGTAGAGATGGGCGGCCGATGCCAGGTCCTGCACCGCATGGCCGAGCGACTTGTAGACGGTGATGTCCTCGGCGTTGCGGCGCCCGGCCACCTGGCCCAGCAGGACTTCGCCGATCTCTGCGACAATATGCGCGTCGTCCACCAGGCCGGCTTCTTTCGCCACCAGGAACTCGGCGGCGGCATCGCGGGCGGAGGCCTTGCTGTCGGCAATGAAGCGAGAGGCGACGACCAGCGCATTGTCCACTTCCACCGGCCCCGGTCCGCTGGAGCCGACGACGTTGACGTGCGTGCCCGGTCGCAGCCAGGCGCCCAGCAGGATCGGCTGGCGCGCACCGGTGAGCGTGCAGATGACGTCCGCCTCGCCCGCCGCCGCTTGCGCGTCCAGCGCCACTTCCACCGGCAGGCGGTCCTTCCAGGCGTCGACCACGTCCTGCGCCCTGGCCGGATCGCGTCCCCAGATCAGGATGCGCGAAAAGCGGTGGACCAACGGCAGGGCTTCGAGGTGCGAATGGACCTGCCCGCCCGTGCCCATCAGCAACAGCACTTCGGCATCGTCCCGCGCCAGCGCCGCCGTGGCGACGGCGGTGGCGGCGGCCGTGCGGATATGCGTGATCTCCTCGGCATCGGCCACGCAGACGGGGCGGCCTTCCACGGGTTCGAACAACGTCACCACCCCGCGATGGCGGCGCACGCCGGGATTGCCGGGCTCCGCGAAGACGCTGATGAGCTTGGCGCCGAACATCCCCTGTTCGGACAGCGCTCCCGGCATCAGCCCGAAAGTCCGCCCTTCTCCCATGTGGATCATGGTGCGCAGCAACTGGCGGGTTTCTCCCAACGACAGCGCCTTCATCGCCTCTCGAACAACCGCGATGCAAGAGGGATAGTCGAGCAGCGCGCGCACGTCCTCCGCATCGAAGATCGCCAGTTCGCCTCGTTTCATAGAATGACCCGTCCCTGTTGCCGATTATCGGTTTGCGTCGAGCATCAGTGATAGCGCCGTGCCTGGAAATATCTCCGCCTTTATTGCGCTCGATCGGTTTTGCGTGGCATGTTCAAACCAACAAACCATAACAGGGAGCATAATCTTGCCCGCCGAACTTGACCGGCTCGACATGAAGATCCTCGATCGCCTCCAGATCGACGCCTCGGAATCCTCCAGCGAAATCGCCGACCGCGTGGGGCTGTCGCAATCGCCCTGCTGGCGCCGGATGCAGCGGCTGAAGGAGGAGGGCTACGTGCGCCATACCGTGGCCGTTCTCGACCGCGAGAAGTTCGGCGAGAGCATGTTCATCTTCGCCCAGCTCAAGATGTCCCGCCTGTCCGACGAGGACCGCGACCGCTTCGTCCACGCGGTGGAGGCCACGCCGGAAATCCTGGAAGCCTATACGCTGTTCGGGGAGATGGACGTGATGCTCAAGGTCCTCGCGCCGAACATCGCCTGGTACCAGAACTTCACGTTCCGCACGCTGCTGCGCCTGCCCGGCGTGGAGGACGTGCGTTCCACCGCCACCCTGTCCGAACTGAAGTGCACGCACCGGCTGCCGCTGCCCTCGCTGCCGGGCTGACCGCAAGGCGGAGCCCGCCGCCGATCGCAGCGACGAGCATATTTCATGCGCGCCGGCGGGCCGGCGCCATGCTCTTTGCACATTATCCTTCGGAACGGACTGTTAGCCTCGTGCCATGACCTCGCATCGCATCGCCTTCATCGCCGCGCTTCCCGCCGTCCTCATCGCATCCGCGCCTTTCGCGGCGGCGCGGGCAGACGATGCGCCCGATCTCTCGATTACCCTCGCGCCCGTCGCCGATCCCCGGGGCGCGCTTACCCGCATGGATGTCGCGATCCGTTTCGAGGCCCCGCCGCAAGGCGATGCCCTGGCCGCGATCGCCCTCACCGCGAACACCGTCGAGACGTCTGCCGGCCATATGGAAGCGCTGGCCTTTTCCGATGCGAAGGGCGCCCTGCCCGTGGAAGCGCAGGACGCGGCCAGGGACGGCGACAACCGGGACCGGACGTGGAAACCGCTGCGCCCGGTCGAGGGTGCGGTCACCGTCTCCTACCGGCTGGCGATCGATCCGGCGCAGCCGGAACAGGCCAAGCCGCAGTACGAACTGCGCGCCAGCGACGGCGGCCTGTCCGGCGCGGGCAACGCCTTCCTCGTCCTCCCTGCCGACACCCTGCCGCGCGACCTCGTCGTGCACTGGGACCTCGCGCGCGCCGGCAAGGACGCGCGCGGCGTTTCCAGCATCGGCGTGGGCGACAGCCGCAGCGGCCGTCCCCTGCGCTCGGACCAGATCGCCGGCGGCTACTACATGGCCGGGCAGGTCGGCACATATGCCAAGGGCACGTTCTTCGGCACCTGGCAGGGCCGTTTCGGGTTCAACGGACCGGACCTGATGGACTGGGCCGCCCGGCTCCAGGCCTTCTACGGCACGTTCTTCGACCAGCGCCCCGCCAGCTTCGGCGTCTTCGCGCGGACCAACCACGTCAATCCCGGCAGCGGCATCGGCCTGACCGACAGCTTCGCCTTCACGTTCAGCGAAAAGACCCCGATCGCCGATCTCGAAGGCCTGCTGGCGCACGAGATGGTCCACGCCTGGATCAATTCGCTCAGCGATTCCATGGATGCGCCCGGCGGGCTGGGGCTTTCCTGGTTCGGCGAAGGGCTGGCCGTCCACTACCAGCGCATCCTGCCCTTCCGCGCCGGGCTGATCTCTTCGCAAGCCTTCCTCGACGATCTCAACTCCACGGCGGGCCGCTATTACACCAATGCCCTGATCGCCACGCCGAACGCGCAGATCGCCGAAGGCTTCTGGAAGGACACGCGCATCCGCGTGCTGCCTTACGATCGCGGCTCGCTCTATTTCGCCTCGGTGGACGCGCAGATACGCGCCGCCTCGCAGGGCAAGCGCTCGCTGGACGATCTCGTCCGCCACATGCTGGCGGAGCGGCGCGCAGGCCGGCCGATGGACCTGGCGCTCTGGAAGAGACTGCTCGGCCAGGAACTCGGCGCGCGGGGGCTGGCCGATTTCGACGCCATGCTGGCAGGCGGCACGGTTTTGCCGCCTTCCGATGCCTTCGGTCCCTGCTTCGAACGCGTGACGCGCCCGATGAAACGCTTCGATCTCGGCTTCGATCCGATGATCCTCGTCAACAAGGACCGGATCGTGGCGGGGCTCAAGCCGGGTTCCAACGCCGAAGCGGCGGGATTGCGCAATGGCGACCGCATTCTCAACCGCTTCCCGCAGGACGCTCTCCAGGGCGACCAGAAAGCCGAAGTCACGCTGGAGGTCGAGCGCGGCGGGCAGCATCTGCGCATCGCCTACCTGCCGCGCGGCGAAACGGTGCCCGGCACCTACCAGTGGCAGGCCCGGGCAGGCACCGACTGCGCCGCCCGGTAGCCCCGGCGGCGCTCACCCGGCGAGCAGTTCCTTGAGCGGCACACCCGCATCGGCAAGGCGGTCCACATTCGGCAAGGCGCCCGCTTCCACCAGCTTGCGGCCCTGGACGTAGTCCTTGACCGCGTTCACGCAGTCGAGTGCCAGGACCTTGCCTTCCTTGAGGTAGATCACCGAGAAGCTGCGGTCCTCGGGATTGCCGCGGATCACGGTCTGGTCGAAGCCCAGGCTGATGCCCGCCGTCTGCAGCCGCAAGTCGTACTGGTTGGACCAGAACCACGGAAACGCCTTGTAGGGCTTGGCATCGCCGCAGATCGCCTTGGCCACGCACGTCGCCATGTCGTTGGCGTTCTGCACCGATTCCACGCGCATCACCGTGCCGCCCGCAAAGTCGCAGGCGAAAGCCGCGCAGTCGCCGATGGCATAGATGTCCGGCAGCGAAGTGCGGCAATATTCGTCCACGTCCACGCCGTTGGCTCCGGCCGCGCCGGCCAGGATCAGCGGCCCGACCGCCGGGACGATGCCGATGCCCACGATCACCGCCTCGGCGCCCAGGACTTCGCCGCCGGCAAGCTGCACGCCGGTGACCTTGTGGCCATCGCCCACCAGGCAATCGACCGCGACGCCCGTGCGCAGGTCGACGCCGTGCGTCCGGTGCTCGCCTTGGTAGAATTCCGAGAGCGGCTCCCCTGCCACGCGCGCCAGCACGCGCGGCAGCGCTTCCAGCAGCGTGACCTTGATGCCCATCTTCGAGAGCACTGCCGCCGCTTCGAGGCCGATGTAACCGCCGCCGATCACGACCACGTTCTTCGTGCCCGCATCGATTTCGGCCATCAGCGTGTCGCAATCCTCGCGGGTGCGCACGGCATGGACCCCTGCCAGATCCGCGCCCGAGCACGACAGCCGGCGCGGATCGCCGCCCGTCGCCCAGACCAGCTTGCCGTAGCCGTAAGTCTCACCGTCCGAGAGCGCGAGTTCCTGCGCCGCCGGATCGACTTTGGTCACTTCGGTGCCGAGCTTGAAGGTGATCTCCTTCTCGGCCCAGAACGTCGGCGGGCGGATGTAGAGACGGTCGAAGGTCTTCTCGCGCGCGAAGTATTCCTTGGAGAGCGGCGGCCGCTCGTAAGGATGCTCCGGCTCGCGGCCGATGACGGTGATGGTCCCCTCGAAACCGTTCTGGCGAAGGGCGATCGCGCATTGCGCACCGCCGTGCCCGGCTCCCACGATAACGACGTCTGCACGCTCCGCCATGGTCACACGCGCTCCAGCAGCACGGCCAGGCCCTGCCCGACGCCGATGCACATGAAGGCCAGCGCAAAGCGGCCGCCGGTGCGATGCAGTTCCTCCACCGCCGAAAGCGCGATACGCGCGCCGGACATGCCCAGGGGATGGCCCAGCGCGATGGCGCCGCCGTTGGGATTGACGCGCGGGTCGCCGGGATCGATGCCGAGATCGCGCAAGGTGGCGATGGCCTGGCTGGCGAAAGCCTCGTTCAGCTCGATCACGTCAAGGTCGTCCACGCCCAGCGCATGACGCGCCAGCACCTTGCGCGCCGCCTCGATCGGGCCTGCACCCATGATGCGCGGGGCGATGCCCGCGGCCGCCATGCCGACCACGCGGGCGCGCGGGGCGAGGCCGTGGCGTTTCGCCGCCTCCGCGCTGGCCACCAGCATGGCCGCCGCGCCGTCGTTGAGGCCCGAGGCATTGCCCGCCGTCACGGTGCCGTCCGCCTTCACTACCGGCTTCAGCTTCGCCAGCGCTTCGAGGCTGGTGGCGCGGAGGTGCTCGTCCTGCGCGAAGATCACCGGATCGCCCTTGCGCTGCGGGACCGATACCGGAACGATCTCGGCGGCGAAGCGGCCATCGGCCTGCGCGCGCGCGGCCTTTTCCTGGCTGGCGAGGGCGAAACGGTCCTGCTCCTCGCGGCTCACCTGCCACTGCTCGGCCACGTTCTCGCCGGTCTGCGGCATCGTGTCGACGCCGTAAGCTGCCTTCATCGCCGGATTGACGAAGCGCCAGCCCAGCGTGGTGTCCTCGATCTTCTGGTCGCGGCCGAAAGCGCTGCCGGCCTTGCCCATGACATAGGGCGCCCGGGTCATGCTCTCGGCGCCCCCGGCAATGAGAAAGTCCGCATCGCCGCCGCGGATCGCCTGCGCCGCCATGCCCAGCGCATTGAGGCCCGAGGCGCACAGCCGGTTGACGGTCACGCCGGGCACGCCTTCGGGCATCCCGGCCAGCAGCACGGCCATGCGCGCCAGGTTGCGGTTGTCCTCGCCCGCCTGGTTGGCGCAGCCGAGGATCACATCGTCGATCGCGCCCCAGTCGGCATCCGGGTTGCGCGCCATCAGCGCCTTGAGCGGCAGCGCGGCAAGGTCGTCAGCGCGCAAGGCGGCAAGCGAGCCGTTCAGCTTGCCGATGGGGGTGCGCACGGCGTCGCAGATGAAGGCTTCGGCCATGATCTTCAGCTTTCCAGGAACGAGGCGAGTGCCCCTGCCAGCGCCCCGGGCGCTTCCAGGGGGGCAAGATGAGCAGCTTCGAGCGAGACATGCGCCGCGCCGGGAATGCTCTGGACGAGGTGCTCGCCGTGCCCGGCGAACGGCGTGGAGCTATCGCGCGTGCCGGTGACGACCAGCGTGGGCGCGGCAATGGCGGGGATGCGCGGGCCCAGGTCCATGTCGCGGATCGCCGCGCCGCAACCGGCGTAGCCTTGCGGGTCCATGCCGAGGAGCTGGCGGCGCACGCTTTCAAACAGTGCGGGCGCGGCGGCGTCCGAGAGGAAGCGGCCCATGGCGAGGTCGGCGATGGCGGCCATGCCTTCGGTGCGCACGGTGCCGATGCGGTCGTTCCACGAGGCGCTGTCCATTGTGGCGGAAGTGCAGACGAGCACCAGCTTTTCCATCCGCTGCGGCGCGCGCAGGGCCAGTTCCATGCCGATCATGCCGCCCAGCGACACGCCCGCCGGCGAAAAGCGCGCGATCCCGGCGGCGTCGGCCACCGCCAGCACGTCTTCGGCCAGTCGTGCCATCGAGAAGTCACCCGGCTCGGCCACCGAAGCGCCGTGACCGCGGGTGTCGATGCGCAGCAGCGCGAAACGGTCCTGCAAGTGCGGCAGGACCGCGTCCCACAAGTCCATGTCCGTGCCGATGGAATTGAGCAGCACCAGTGCCGGTGCGTGGTCGCGGCCGTCGCGCTTCCAGTAGAGGCTGGCGCCGGGAACGTGAGTGAAGGCCATGGGTCAATCCTCCGGGGCGATGGCGACACGCAGCCCGTCGAGCGCGGCGGTCATGGCGATCTGGCACGACAGGCGCGACCGGGCGCCGCGATGGTCGGAGGAATCGAGCAGGTCGTTCTCGTCCTCGGACATGGCTCCGGTCGCGGCGGTCCAGTCCTCGTCGACGAAGACGTGGCAGGTGGCGCAGGAGCAGCAGCCCCCGCAGAGCGCCAGCAGTTCATCGAAGCCGTTGTCGCGGATCGCTTCCATCACGGAGCGGCCCTCTTCGGCATGGATGGCGGTTTCGTCTCCCGAACGGTCGACGACGATCAGTCTAGGCACGGAACAGTCCTGTCTTACGCCGCTTCCGGCAGGGCCAGCGGCGCACCGGTCTTCTCGGCGACTTCCGCTTCGGTGACGCCGGGGGCGAGTTCGACCAGCGTCAGCCCGCCGCGAATGCGGTCCACGGCGATCACGGCAAGGTCGGTGACGATCAGGTCCACGCAGGCTTTGCCGGTCAGCGGCAGGCTGCATTGGGGCAGGATCTTGGGCGCGCCGTTCTTCGAGACATGGTCCATGACCACGACCACGCGCTTCACGCCCGCGACGAGGTCCATCGCCCCGCCCATGCCCTTCACCATCTTGCCCGGGATCGTCCAGTTGGCGAGGTCGCCGCGTGCCGAGACTTCCATCGCGCCCAGCACGGCCATGTCGATATGGCCGCCGCGGATCATCGCGAAGCTGTCCGCGCTGGAGAAGAAGCTGGACGTCGGCAGCGCGGTGATCGTCTGCTTGCCGGCATTGATGAGGTCGGGATCGACTTCGTCGTCATAGGGGAACGGGCCGATGCCTAGCATGCCGTTCTCGCTCTGGAGCGTGACCTTGATGCCCTCCGGCACATGGTTCGCCACCAGCGTCGGGATGCCGATGCCCAGGTTCACATAGTACCCATCGCGCAGTTCCTTCGCAGCGCGGGCGGCCATTTCATCGCGGGTCCAAGGCATCAGACCGTCTCCCTTTCACGCACGGTGCGCTTCTCGATGCGCTTCTCGTTGATGGTCGAAAGCACCACGCGGTCGACGTAGATGCCGGGGGTGTGGATGCAGTCCGGATCGAAGGTCCCTGCGGGGACGATCTCCTCCACCTCGGCCACGGTGACCTTGCCCGCCGTCGCCATGTTCGGGTTGAAGTTGCGCGCGGTCTTGCGGAACTGGAGGTTGCCCTCCTCGTCCGCGCGCCAGGCCTTGATGATCGACAGGTCCGCGCGCAGCCAGGTTTCGCGCACGTATTCCTCGTCCTCGAACACCTCGACCGGCTTGCCTTCGGCGACCACGGTGCCGACCCCGGTCTTCGTGTAGAACGCCGGGATGCCCGCGCCGCCCGCGCGAATGCGCTCGGCCAGGGTGCCCTGCGGGTTGAGTTCCAGCTCCAGCTCGCCCGAGAGGTACTGGCTTTCGAACAGCTTGTTCTCGCCCACGTAGGAGGAGATCATCTTCCGGATCTGCCGGCTCTCCAGAAGCATCCACAGACCGAAGCCGTCGGCGCCCGCGTTGTTGGAAATGACCGTCAGGTCCTTCACGCCCGCCGCGCGCACTTCGGGGATCAAGCTCTCGGGATTGCCCGAAAGCCCGAACCCGCCGGACATGATGGTCATGCCGTCGAACAGCAGGCCATCGAGAGCGCTGCGGGGGCTATCGTAGATTTTCGACATCGCGTGTCTCCTTAACCGAGGTCGCCGCCCGCGACGGGCAACACGGTGCCGGTCACGTAGCTGGCCTCGTCCGAGGCGAGGAACAGGATCGGGGCGATCTGCTCCTCAAGGGTTCCGTAGCGTTTCAGGAAGGCGGAATCGGTCACTTGCGCGACCGCCTCGGCCATCCACGCCTGCTCCTGCGCGCTGTCGCCTTCGGCATTCCGGGCGACACGGCGCGGGGGAGCGCTGGTGCCGCCCGGTGCCGTCGCGACGACACGGATGCCGCTTTCCGCATATTCCATAGCCAGGCTCTGGGTGAGGCCGTTGATCCCGCCCTTCGCCGCCGAATAGGGCACCCGGCGAATGCCGCGCGTGGCGTTGGAGGACAGGTTCACGATGGTTCCCGCGCCCTGCTCCAGCATGGTCGGCAGAACGGCATGGCAACAGTAGAGCGTCGGCATCAGCGAGCGGCGGATTTCCGCATCGATCTGCGCGGGCTCGAACTCGGCGTAGGGCCGCATGCGGATCGCGCCGCCGACATTGTTGATGAGAATGTCGATACGGCCGAAGGCTTGGACCGCCTTGGCCATCGCCGCCGCCGCGCCTTCGTAGGTCTCAAGGTCGCAGCAGATGGAGACGGCTTTTCCGCCCGCCGCCACGATGGCGTATTCCACCTCGGTCACGAATTCGGCGCGGTCGACCAGAACCACGCTCGCGCCCTCGGCAGCGGCGCGGGTTGCGACACCGGCCCCGATGCCCTGCGCCGCGCCGGTCACGACCATGACTTTGCCTGCAAAGCGTCCTGCGAAGATCATGACACCGCACCCTTCGTCATTGCGAGCGGAGCGAAGCAATCCAGGGGCGGTTTTGCGCCGCTCTGGATTGCCGCGTCGGCTTCGCCTCCTCGCAATGACGAGGGTTGGGAGGAGGACGATCGCGAAGAGAGTGAGTGAACCGACATGCCCACCTCCTCAGACGTGGTAGATGTCGATGACCTGATGAATGTAGTCGTCCTTCAGGACGATCTTCTTCTTCAGGATCAACGGCGTCTCATCGGCAGTATCCAGCGTCAGGAACGTGGTTCCGAAGAACTGCTGCGTCTGCTGGTAGCGGTGGCTGAGCGTGTGCCAGTTGTAGCGCAAGTCCACCTGCCCATCGCGGCTCTCCAGCACTTCGACATTGCCGATGAAGTGCGCCGAACGCGGCTCGGGCGTGGACGCGGAGGAGCGCTCGGTGTTGAGGCGGTAGACGCGGTCTTCCAGCCCCTGCCGGTTGGCGTAGTAGATCAGCGAGATTTCGGTCTGCGGGTCAGAGCACAGTTCATCGTCGTCGGTCCACGCCGGCATCCAGTATTCCACGTCGGGCGAATAGCATTCCAGCCATTCATCGAACCGGCGATCGTCCAGCAGGCGCGCCTCGCGGTAGAGGAAGGCGCAGATCTCGCGGTAGGAGAGGGTTTCACGGGTCATGTCGAGCGTGCTCATTCCGCCGCCTCCATCATCGACGGCTGATTGGCCGCGTCCTTGGCCAGACCGTCGAGCATGATCTGCGCCCAGAACTCGTGCTGGCGCACGAACAGCCCCTCGTCCTCGCTGCGCTCGCTGGAGAGCAGCGGGTTCATGCCCATGGCCTTGGCATTTGCATCCGCGCCGTGGATCCAGCGGGTGGCGCCGCGGCTGAGGTCGTTCCACAGCTCGCCCGCGCCTTCGTAGGCCTTCTGGCAGGAGCGGAACTCCTCCAGATCGTCGGGCGTGCCCATGCCGGTGACGTTGAAGAAATCCTCGTACTGGCGGATGCGGTGGGCGCGGTCCTCGGCGCTCTCGCCCTTGGGGGCGTAGCAGTAGATCGTCACTTCGGTGGTGTGCACGTCGATCGGGCGGACGACGCGGATCTGGGTCGAGAACTGGTCCATCAGGAACACGTTCGGATAGAGCGCCAGATTGCGCGTCTGCTCGATGATGAACCTGGCCCGATCCTCGCCCAGCCGGGCGTCGAGTTCCGGCTTGTGGTTCCAGATCGGCCGCACTTCGGGATTGATCACCTGCGTCCAGAGCAGGATGTGCCCATGCTCGAAGCCATAGACGCCGCTGGCGGGCGCCTTGGACCAGCCGTTGGCGTCCACTGCCTTGGTGCCGCCCTCGGCCCGGCGACCCATGGTGGACTGGTAGTTTTCGTGAACGGAGCTGACGTGATAGCCGTCGCAGCCGTTCTCCATCTGCATCTTCCAGTTGCCGTCGAAAGTGTAGGTGGAATTGCCGGTCAGCACTTCCAGCCCCTCGGGCGCCTGATCGACCATCTGGTCGATGATGACTTTCGCTTCACCCAGATGGTCTTCCAGCGGCAGGACGTCATGGTTCAGCGATCCGAACACGAAGCCGCGATAGCTTTCTACGCGCACCTTCGTCAGGTCGTGCGACCCTTCGTGGTCGAAGCTGTCCGGATAGGCGCCGGTGCTGGCATCCTTGGCGCGCAGCAGCTTGCCGTCGGTCTTGAAGCTCCAGCCGTGGAACGGGCAGACGAACAGCGGCTGGTTGCCCCGCTTGCGGCGGCACAGCTTGGCGCCGCGATGCGCGCAGGCATTGACCACGCCGTTGATCGCGCCGTCCTTGGCCCGGGTCAGGATCACGGGCGTGCGCCCGATGAAGGTCGTGAAGTAATCGTTCTTGTTCGGAAGCTGGCTTTCGTGGGCGAGGTACACCCAGTTGCTTTCGAAGATGTACTTCATTTCCAGCTCGAACAGCGCCGGATCGGTGAAGACGTCCCGGCGGCAGCGGAACTCGCCGGTTTCGACATCATCGACCACGGCGGTCGAGACCCGGTGCATGAGGCGTTCGTACATGATCCTGTCTCCCGTTTCTCTGTGGTCAGGCCGTTTCTGTTTCGGGCTGCGGTTCGGCTTCGGCCCGGGCGCGGGACGAGAAGTGCTCGTCGTCCGCATCGGCGGCGCGCTGCATCTGGAAGTCGAACTGGATGTAGGCGCTGTCGCCCTGGCGGCTGGGCACCGGCAGCAGACCCGCGCGGGTGCCGAAGGCGAAATCGTCGGCCGCGAAGGGATCGTCGCCGAAGTTGATCTGCGTCGTCAGCGTGCGGTAGCCCGGCGCCTCGATGAAGAAGTGGACGTGGGCGGGGCGATTGCCGTGACGGCCCAGCGCCTGCATCAGCTGGTCGGTCGAACCGCCCGGCGGCACCGAATAACCGCTCGGCTGCTTGGAATGGAACGCATAGCGCCCGTCCTTAGCCAGCTTGATACGGCGGCGGTTGTTGAACGGGGTCTGTTCGCCGGTAGGGTCGAAGTGCGAATACCAGCCCTTCGAATTGGCGTGCCAGACGTGGACGATCGCGTTCTCCACCGCCTCGCCGTCCGGGCCGGTGACACTGCCGGTCATGTGCAGGACGGTGGTGCCCTCATCCTCGTCGACGGAGAGATTCACGTTGCCTTCCACCAGCGGCGCACCGGCGACGTAGAGCGGGCCTTCGATGGTGCGCGGGGTGCCGCCGGAGAGGCCGGCCTCGGCATCCTTGGCATCCATGTAGAGGTCCAGGAAGTGCTCAAGCCCTGTGCCCGGCACGATCAGGCCGATCTCGCCCGCACTGTCCGAAAGGTACTTCATGGCGAGCCAGAACTCGCTTTCGGAAATGTCGTGGCGGACGATCAGCTCCATCACCGATTCGGTAAGGTCGCGCATGATCGCCTTGAGGCGGGGGCTGCCGCCGCTCTCGTTCACGCCGGCGGCGCGATCGAGCAGCTGCTGGATTTCCGGGGTCTTTACGAAGCTGACGTCCATTTTGTTCTCTCCCAAGGACTGTATTCAGTGGCTCCGGCGATCAGCGATCGTCGTCATGGATGGAGGATGGGTGCCGGCAGAGCGGCGTGATTTTCATGGTCATGAAGGGGTAGAGCGGCAGGCCCATCAGCGTGTCGTGCAGCGCTGCATTGCTCTCGACATCGAAGATCGACACGTTCGAATAGAGCCCGACCTTGCGCCAGATGTGGCGCCAGGTGCCCGCCGTCTGGAGCTTCTGGAAATAGGCCTTCTCGGCCGCCTTGATCTTCGCGGCTTCTTCCGCGTCGAAGTCCAGCGGAATGTTGACGTCCATTTCGACCATGAACAGCATGGCTCAGGCTCCTGCGTTTACGGCGTGAAGGCGCGGACCCGAACGGTCACGCCGGAAGAAGTCGATCTTGTCGGGATCGAGCGCGATGCCGAGGCCGGGGCCGGTCGGCACCTTCAGCGAAAAGTCCCCGTAGCCGAGCGGCTCGGTCAGGATTTCCTCGGTCTGCAGCAGCGGGCCGAACAGCTCCGTGCCCCAGGCCAGCTCCGGGACGGTGGCGAAGACATGGGCCGAGGCCACTGTGCCTACGCCGCCTTCCAGCATCGTGCCGCCATAGAGGCCGATCCCCGCCGCCATGCCGATGGCGGCCACTTCGGCGGTGGCGAACAGACCGCCCGATTGCGCGATCTTCAGCGCGAAGACGCCCGCCGCACCGGCAGAGGCGATGCGCAGCGCGGTGCGCGGCCCGTGCAGCGCCTCGTCCGCCATCAGCGGCACGCCGCGCGTGGTGGCAAGGCGGGTCATCGCCGCGATGTCGTCCCCGGCGATGGGCTGCTCGACCAGATCGCAGCCCACGTCCTGAAGCATCGCCATGCCCAGCTTGGCCTGCGCCTCGCTCCAGTTCTGGTTCACGTCCACGCGCACGCTGGCGCGGTCACCCAGCGCCTTGCAGATCGCGCCGACATGGGCGACGTCCGCCCGCACATCGCGCTTGCCGATCTTCAGCTTGAAGATGCGGTGGCGGCGCAGGGAAAGCATCTCCTCGCCCTCGGCAATGTCGCGCGCGGTGTCGCCGCTGGCGAGGGTCCAGGCCACCGGCATGTCGTCGCGCACGCGGCCCCCGCCGATGAGGTCAGAGACCGGCACGCCCAAGCGCTTGCCCGCCATGTCCAGCAGCGCGGTTTCCACCGCGCACTTGGCGAAGTGATTGCCGCGCACGCACTTCGCGACTTTGGCCATCGTCGCGCCGACGCGGGCGATATCGCAAGTCTTCAGGACCGGGACGATATAGGTGTCGATGGCGGACTTGATGCTTTCCGGGCTTTCCTCGCCATAGCTGAGGCCGCCGATGGTGGTGCCCTCGCCGATGCCCTCTACGCCGTCACTGTCGGTCAGGCGCACGATCACCATCGCCTGCGAATGCATCGTGGCCATGGCCAGAACATGCGGGCGGATCGTCGGTACATCGACGATTAAGGTATCAGCTTGGCTCAACAGGGCCATTGCAGCGACTCTCCCGAATGTTTAGCTTTCGATGGGAAAGTTAGGCCTCGGTCGCAGCGGCTGCAAAGATCAATGCGGTTACAGGCCTATACCTGAGAGGTATATTATCGTGATGGACGTGCGCCTTCTGCGCTACTTCGTGGCCGTGGCGGACGAGGGGAACTTCAACCGCGCCGCCGAACGGCTGCACATCGCCCAGCCGCCGCTTTCGCGCGCGATCCAGCAGCTGGAGGCGCATGTCGGCGCGCCGCTGCTCGATCGCGGCACGCGCCCGCTGCGGCTCACCGCCGTCGGCCGCCTGCTCCACGAACAGGCCCTGCAAGTCTTGGCCCGCATGGAGGACGTGGAGGCCATGGTGCGGGCCGCCGCCACCAGCGAGCGGCGGCGGCTGGTGATCGGCTTCGTCGCCTCCACCATCTATGCCCGCCTGCCCGAACTGATCCGCGAATTCCGCAAGGCGGCGGAGAACGTGGAACTGGTCATGGTAGAAGCCACCACGCTGGACCAGATCGCCGCCCTGAAGGACGGGCGCATCGATGTCGGCTTCGGGCGCATCCGCTTCGAGGACCCTTCGGTCCGCCGCATCATCCTGCGCAACGAGAAACTCGTGGCCGCCTTCCCGGTCGACCACCCGCTGGCCAACGGGAGCGGGCCGATCTCGCTGCGCGACCTGGCCGATGAGCCGCAGATCATCTATCCGCGCGCGCCCCGCCCCAGCTATGCCGACCAGGTGATCTCGCTGTTCCGCGACCATTCGATAGAGCCGCGCATCGTGCACGAGGCGCGCGAACTGCAGATCGCCATCGGCCTCGTCGCGGCGGAGGAAGGCATGGCCATCGTCCCGGAATCGGTGCGCCGCGCGCGCAGCCACGATGTCGCCTTCCGCGAACTGGTGGAACCGGCCACCTCCCCCATCATCATGAGCCACCGCCCGGGAGACCGCTCTCCCGAACTGGCGCTCATGGCCGCGGTGATCGCGCGGCAATATGCGCAGTGGGGCTATGACGTGCCCGCCGCGCTGAGCGAGGAATTGTGACCGGCGCGTTTCCGGCGATACCCGCTGCGTATTCGCATCGGACTTAAACGGTATTTGTTGAACCCCTGCAGGTCATTCACTTTCCCGGAAAATCACACAACGTGAAATGGGAGAGGAATCGATATGCAAGGTATCGATGTAAGTCGTCTTGTCGACGAAGCCAGATTCGGAAATCTGCACCTCAAGATAATTATAGCCTGCGCATTGCTGCTTATAGTCGATGGCTACGACGTATTCATTTACGGAGTCGTGCTCCCCAAGCTGATGGAGCAGTGGCAACTTACCGCACCGCAAGCCGGTTCTTTGGCAAGCTGGGCGCTGTTCGGCATGATGTCCGGCGCGCTTCTGTTCGGACCGATGGGTGACCGGATCGGCCGCAAGAAGTGCATCACCCTCTGCTTCACGCTGTTCAGCGCCGCGACCTTCCTGAACGGCTTCGTGACGACGCCGACGATGTTCGGCGTGCTGCGCTTCGCTGCGGGCCTGGGCTGCGGCGGGCTGATGCCCAATGCCGTTGCGCTCACCAACGAATATGCCCCCAGGCGGATGCGCAGCACCCTCGTGGCGCTGATGTTCAGCGGCTATGCCGTGGGCGGCATGGTCGCGGCGGGCCTGGGCATCTGGTTGCTGCCACGGTTCGGCTGGCAGGCGATGTTCCTGGCCGCCGCCGTGCCGCTGGCGCTGCTTCCGCTGATCCTGCGCGGCCTGCCGGAATCGGTCGGCTTCCTGGTGCGCAAGGGCGAGCAGGACAAGGCCCGCGCGATCCTTCGCCAGCTCTCCCCCGAGGCCGCCTCCGGCGCGCCGCTGGTCCTGCGCGAGGCCGACACGGGGCGCGCCTCGGTGGGCGAACTGTTCCGGCATGACCGCACGCTGGGCACGCTGTCCATGTGGCTGTGCTTCTTCTGCTGCCTGCTGATGGTCTATGCGCTGGGTTCGTGGTTGCCGCAGTTGATGCGCAGCGCCGGATACAGCCTGGGTTCCAGCCTTTCGTTCCTGCTGGCCCTCAATTTCGGCGGCATGTTCGGCGCGATCATGGGCGGGCGCCTGGCCGACCGTTTCGGGCTGCCCCGCGTGGTCATGGCCTATTTCGCCCTGGGCGCGCTGTGCATCGCCCTGCTCGGCCTGAACAGCGCCATGCCGGTGCTCTACCTGCTGATCTTCATCGCCGGCGCCGGCACCACCGGCACGCAGATCCTGCTCTATGCCAGCGTCGCGGAGTTCTACAGCCTCTCCGTCCGATCCACCGGGCTGGGCTGGGCCTCGGGAATGGGCCGGGTCGGCGCGATCGTGGGGCCGATGCTGGGCGGACTGCTGCTCGCGGCGGAGCTGCCGATGGCGCTCAACTTCCTCGCCTTCTCCATTCCGGGCCTCGTCTCCGTACTGGCGACCGCGCTTTACATGGTGAGCCGCCGCCAGCAGCGCAGCCGGGAAGCCTACGCCCTCGCGGCGTGAACGGACGATCATGACCACCACCATCGAGACGCTCCCGGCACAAGGCCAGACATCGATGATCCCGGCAATCGTCGCCGGGATCATCGCCACCACCATATCCTATGCCGGACCGCTGGTGATCGTGTTCCAGGCCGCGCAAGGGCTGGAGCCGGCGGTCGTCGCCTCGTGGATCTGGGCCATCTCGATCGGCAGCGGGGTGCTGGGCATCGTGCTGAGCTGGCGCTGGCGCGTGCCGATCGTGGTGGCATGGTCGGCGCCGGGTTCGGCGCTGCTGGTGACCATGCTGCCCCAGACCGATTTCGCGACGGCCGTGGGCGCCTATATCGTCGCCAACCTCGCGGTGCTGGCGGTAGGCGCTTCGGGCGCGTTCGACCGGCTGATGAAGCGCCTGCCCGCCGCGATCACCGCCGCCATGCTGGCCGGCATCCTGTTCCGCTTCGTGATCGACATGATCAGCGCCGTCCCCTCCGCGCCGGTCACGGTGATCGCGATGATCGCCGCCTTCTTCGCCGGACGCGTGCTCGCCCCGCGCTATGCCGTCGTCGCCGTGCTGGTGACGGGCGTAGTGCTGACCATGCTGGACGGCGGCCTTTCGGGCACCATCGGCACCCCCCGCCTGACCGTGCCGGTCTGGACCACGCCCCGCTTCGACTGGGCCGCCACCGCCAGCATCGCCCTGCCGCTGGCGGTCGTGGCGCTGACCGGGCAATTCCTTCCCGGCATCGCCGTGCTGCGCGCCGCGGGCTACGAGACGCCGCCGGCGCGCCCGATCGTCTCGGCCAGCGCCATAGGCTCGATCCTGCTGGCCCCGTTCGGCTGCCACGGCCTGAACCTGGCGGCCTTCACCGCCGCGATCTGCCTCGGCCCGGACGCGCACCCCGATCCGGCGAAGCGCTATCTCGCGGGGATCGCGGGCGGCGTGACCTACCTGATCTTCGGCGCTTTCGCGGCGACGGTGCTGGCCCTGTTTGCCACTTTGCCCAAGACCCTGATCGCCGCGCTGGCCGGGCTGGCGCTGTTTCCGGTCGTCTCCGGCTCGCTCAGCACCGCCCTGCGCGCGGAGCAGGGCCGCGACGGGGCGCTCGTCACTTTCGCCGTCAGCGCCTCGGGCATGACACTGGCGGGCCTCGGCTCCGCCTTCTGGGGACTGGTCTTCGGGCTGGCCGTGCACATGCTCCAGACTTTCGCCGCAAGACGATGACATAGCGGCTGCAACTGGGTCGCCCCCTTCAGAACAAACGAAAAAACGGGAGAGTATCGATGTTCCAGATCATGGCGCATGCCCTGACCGCAGCCACCGCGCAGGTGCCCGCACAAGTCCCCGTGCCGGTATCGGCGCAAGCACCCGCCGAGGCGCCCGCCGCAACACAGACCGCCGCGACCGAGATCGCGGCGCCGCAAAGCCCGAACCGGCCCAAGGCGCCCAAGCCGGCCTTCAAGCCGATCAACCATGACGAGGACTATTCCAGCTTCCGCGCCGTGCGCGACGCCAATCTCTGGACCCGCATCAAGTACATTCCGCTGGCGGGCAATACGTATGCCTCGCTTGGCGGAGAGCTACGCCTGCGGCCCGAACTGCGCATCGGGGAGCGCTGGGGACGCGGTCCGCAGGACGACGACGGCAACTTCCAGCAGCGCACCCGCGTCTGGGGCGACCTCCAGGTCGAGGGCCTGTTCCGCGCCTTCGTGGACCTGGAGCACGCCACCAGCACCGGGCTCGATTCCGTGGTCGCGCCGATCGAGGAGGGCCGGCTGGACTTCAACCAGGCCTTCGTCGAGGCGCATGTGCCGGTCGGCACTGCGCGGATCACCGCGCGCTTCGGCCGCCAGGAAATCGGCATCGGCAACCAGACCGTGTTCGACATGCGCGAAGGCGCCAACACCCGCCGCTCGCTGGACCTCCTGCGCGTGATGGGCACGATGGGCCCGTGGGACGGCGGCTTCCTCACCGGCCACGCGGTGCTGGAAAAGCTGGGCACCTTCGACGACGAGACCAACCACGACTACGACCTGACCGGGCTCCACGCCGGACGCACTTTCGGCGCCGGAAGCCATACCGGCCGGGCCGAAATGCTGTTCGTCTCCTCCGACCGCGCCAGCGTGTCCTTCGCCACCGCACCCGCCGCGCGCGACCGGCGTCGCACGCTTTCGCTGCGCTATGCCGGGAAGGCCGATGCCTGGAGCGTCGATGTGGAGGGCATCCGGCAATGGGGCTCGTTCGGGAACCTCGACATCGATGCCTACTACGTCACCGGCACAATCGCTCACGGCTGGCAGGGCGGCTGGAAGCCCAAGCTGGCCCTGCGCGTGGACGTGGGCTCGGGCGACCGCAATCCCGGCGACGGCAAGGCCGGCACTTACGGCCCGCTGTTCCCCAAGCCGCTCACTTACAATGGCGACCTGGGGCCGCATAACCTGACGATCTTCCAGCCGATGCTGACGCTCCAGCCGAACGCGAAGCTGACGCTCGACTTCTCGGCGGCAGGCCTGTGGCGCACCTCGATCCACGACGGCGTCTATTCGCTGGGCGGGCAAGTGCTGCGCCGCGCCGACGAGACCGATTCCCGCTTCTTCGGAAAGCGCGCCACGGCGGCCGGGCGCTATGCGCTCAACCCCTTCACAACGCTCGGCTTCTACACGATTTACGGCGATGTTTCGGAGAAGTTCAAGCCGGGGCGCGACTTGTTCTATGCCGCCGCCTACCTGACGTTCCGGATCTAGCGGAGCAGTCTAGCGCGCCGGGGGCGACGTCTCTTCGCCCCGGCCGGGGGTGAGCAGGGCATCGAGCCGCTCCAGAGCGGCCAGCATCATGGCCTGCTCCCACCGCTCCAGCGCGCCGAAGCCCTGGCTGAAGCGCAGTTGCAGCGGGAACGGGGAGGCGCGCAGCTTCTCGCGCCCCTCGTCCGTCGCCTGCAGCAGCATCTGCCGCTTATCCGTCAGGCTGCGGGTGCGCGTGACCAGGCCGCCGGCGACCAGCCGGTCGACGATATTGGTGATCGTCGCCTGGCCGAACCGCAGCGCCGTGGCGACCGCACCGGGCGTGATCGATTCGTGCCCGCAGATCTGGCGCAGGACCAGGCCCTGCGACGGGGTGAGACCGGTCGCGGCGGCCATTTTCCGGTTATCCAGATCGGCGGCGTCGATAATTTTTCGCAGCGCCGTCAGCGCCGCTGGCGTGAGGTCCGATTCCATGCCCGACAGCTAGCTTTGACGAGGCTTTGCGCCAAGTGTGAATATGCTTCGGATATGGAAGATTTGTGACACGAAACGGCAGGGTCTCTGGAACCATTCCCCCGGTGGGCTGTTGCAATGCCGCGCCGAATCAGTATGTTTCGCCGCAAGCGCAGTCACTATGAGGCAATAGCCAAGCACAACGATGTGCTTCGGAGGGTGAAGTAATCTTAGATTTGAATGCGAACGAGGCAAGCCTCCGGGATCTTTCCGGGGGCCCCGAGAACGCGCCGCAGGAAGACGTGGCCAAAGCGCCGCTACGCCTGCGTTGCCCCACTGCCGAAGACGGCCCTGCCGTCACGGCCCTGATCGCGGCTTCCCCGCCGCTCGATCCCAACTCGGCCTATTGCAACCTGCTCCAGTGCAGCGATTTTGCCGATACTTGCGTGCTTGCGGAGCGGGATGGGCAGGCCGTCGGCTGGGTCTCCGGCTATCGCCCGCCTTCGCATCCCGAGCGTCTTTTCGTGTGGCAGGTGGCCGTGGCCGCCTCGGCCCGCGGCGAGGGACTGGCAGGACGCATGCTCGATGCCCTGCTGGCCCGGCCCGCCGTGCGCGGCGCCGCCACGCTGACCACCACCATCACCGAGGACAATGCCGCCAGTTGGGCGCTGTTCACGGCCTTCGCGCGCCGCCACGGCGCGCAGCTTTCGAAATCGCCGCGCTTCGAGCGCGACGCGCACTTTGCCGGTGCGCACGACACGGAATGGCAGGCGAGCATCGCGCCCCTGCCGTCCGCCCAATCCTGAACAGGGGAACCCTGACATGACCAAGATGCCCATGCCGAGCGCCGCCGCGCCCGACACGAAAATCTACGAGCGCCGCGAATCCGCCGTGCGTACTTATTCCCGCTCCATGCCGCGCCAGTTCGGCAAGGCGCAGGGCGTGTGGATGCACGACAACGCGGGCGGCCGCTATCTCGACTTCCTTTCGGGCTGCTCCTCGCTGAACTACGGCCACAACCATCCCGTGCTCAAGGCCGCGCTGGTGGACTACATCGCCGGTGACGGCGTGACTCACGCGCTGGACCTGCACACCGACGCCAAGACCGAGTTCCTCCGCACCTTTGAGGATGTCGTGCTGGAGCCGCGCGGGCTGGACTATCGCATGATGTTCACCGGGCCGACCGGCACCAATGCGGTGGAAGCCGCGATCAAGCTGGCGCGAAAGGTGACCGGCCGCGAGATGGTGGTGGCCTTCACCAACGGCTTCCACGGCATGACGCTGGGCGCGCTGGCCTGCACCGGCAATGCCGGCAAGCGCGGCGGCGCGGGCGTGCCGCTCAACCATGTCAGCCACGAGCCTTTCGACGGCTACTATGGCGAGGGCGTGGATACCGCGGACCTGCTGGAACAGCGCCTGTCCGATCCGTCGAGCGGTCTCGATGCGCCCGCCGCCTTCCTGGTGGAGACGGTGCAGGGCGAAGGCGGCCTCAACGCCGCCAGCCCCGGCTGGCTGCGCAAGATCGCCGCGCTCGCCCGGAAGCACGGCGCGCTGCTGATCGTCGACGACATCCAGGCCGGCTGCGGCCGCACCGGCGGGTTCTTCAGCTTCGAGGGCATGGGCTTCACGCCGGATATCGTCACCCTGGCCAAGTCGCTTTCGGGCATGGGCCTGCCCTTCGCGCTCACCCTGATCCGCCCCGACCTCGATATCTGGGCGCCGGGCGAGCACAACGGCACGTTCCGCGGCAACAACCACGCTTTCGTCACCGCCACGGCGGCCTTGCGCGAATTCTGGGCCGATCCCGCCTTTGCCGACGACGTCGCCCGCCGCGGCGGCATCCTCGAAGGCCGGCTGGAGCGCATGGCCGACCGCCATGGCCTCTCGACCCGCGGGCGCGGCATGATGCGCGGCATCGACGTGGGCAGCGGCGAGATCGCCGCCCGCATCACCGGCGCCTGCTTCGATGCCGGCCTGATCATCGAGACCAGCGGCGCGCATGACGAGATCGTCAAGGTGCTCGCCCCGCTCGTGATCGACGATGCCACGCTGAACGCGGGCCTCGACATCCTGGAAACCGCGCTGGCCGAGGCGATCGCCCCGGTGAAGCGCCCGCTCGGCGTCGCTGCCTGAGCACCCTTCCAGATCGCCTCGAACTAGAGGCACAGATTTACAGGAATTGACCATATGATCGTTCGCCAACTCAAGGAAATCCGCAAGTCCGACCGCCACGTCGAGTCCAACGGCTGGCACTCCGACCGGCTGCTGCTCAAGGACGACGGCATGGGCTTCTCGTTCCACGTCACGACGATGTTCGCGGGCGAGGAACTGCACATGCACTACCAGAACCACCTGGAAGCCGTGCTGGTGCTGAAGGGCGCCGGGACCATCGAGGACCTCGGCACCGGCCTGACTCATGAGCTGAAGGCCGGCGTGATGTACGCGCTCAATCAGAACGACAAGCACATCGTGCGGCCCACCGAGGACATCCTCTGCGCCTGCGTGTTCAACCCGCCGGTCACCGGACGCGAGGTTCATGACGAAAGCGGCGCCTATCCCGCCGACGCCAGTGAAGATGCCGGCGAGCCGGCCCTCACGGACTGAGGAGGAAGGCCAGACGATGCAGGATCATTATCCCACGCGCTGCGCTGCGCAGCCGCAGCTCTTTCCCCGCGACGAACCCGTCGCGCGCCGCGAATGGCAGCCCGGCGCACCGCTCAGCGCCGAGCAGATCGCCCAGTTCGACCGTGACGGCTATCTGGTGCTGGAGGACGTGTTCTCCGAGGCCGAAATGGCCGCGCTCCAGGCCGAGACCGGCCGCCTCCTGGGCAACCCGGCGGGCCTGAAGGACGAAACCGTCATCGCCGAGCCGGGCAGCCGCGAGATCCGCTCGATCTTCGAGATCCACGAGCAGAGCGAGACCATGGGCCGCCTGGCTGCCGACGCGCGGCTGGCCGGCGTCGCCAGCTACCTGCTGGACGACGAGGTCTACATCCACCAGTCGCGGCTGAACTACAAGCCGGGGTTCAAGGGCAAGGAGTTCTACTGGCACTCCGACTTCGAGACCTGGCACGCCGAGGACGGCATGCCGCGCATGCGCGCGCTGTCGATGTCGGTGCTGCTGGCGGAAAACACGCCTCACAACGGCCCGCTGATGGTCATGCCCGGATCGCAGCACGTCTTCATCGCCTGCGTGGGCGAGACGCCGGAAGACCACTACCGCGCGTCGCTGCGCAAGCAGGAATACGGCGTGCCCGATGAAGATACGCTGGCCCAGCTGGCGCACCGCCAGGGCATCGTCTCGCCCACCGGCAAGCCGGGGACGGTCATCGTGTTCGACTGCAACACCATGCACGGGTCCAACGGCAACATCACGCCCTTCCCGCGCGCCAATGCCTTCCTGGTCTACAACGCCGTGAGCAACCGGCTGGAAGCGCCCTTCGCCGCCGCCACCCCGCGTCCGGACTTCATCGCCGCGCGCGAGGTGAAGACGATCACGCCGGTTTCCGGCATCCTCGAAGGAGAAGCCGCATGAACCGGACCCATTCCGTCGAGAAGATCGGCGGCACCTCGATGGCGGCCACCTCCACGGTGTTCGACAACGTGCTGGTCGCCGGCCGCAAGGGCGCGGACCTCTACAACCGGATCTTCGTGGTCTCGGCCTATGCCGGGATGACCGACCTGCTGCTGGAGCACAAGAAGTCGGGCGAGCCCGGCGTCCATGCCCATTTCATCCGCAACGAAGTGCCCGGCGCCTGGCGCTCCGCCCTGGCGGACGTGATGGGCGCGATGTGGGCGCGCAATGCCGAGATGTTCGCGCGCTCCGCCAGCCGGGAGGAAGCGGATGCCTTCGTGGCCATGCGCATCGCCGCGCTGGAAACCTGCCTGGACGATCTCGACCGCCTGCGCGCGCATGGTCGCTTCTGCCTGAAGGACCAGATGACCACCGTGCGCGAGATGCTGGCCGGTCTGGGCGAGGCACATTCGGCGCACTCCACCGCGCTGATGCTGCGCGACCGGGGCGTGAACGCGGTCTTCGTCGACCTGACGCTCTGGGACCACGCGGACATGCGCAGCCTGGACGAGCGCATCGTCGAGGCCATGGCGCCGATCGACCTTGCCGGGCAGATGCCCATCGTCACCGGCTATGCGGGCTGCGAGGGCGGCATGGTGCGCCGCTATGCGCGCGGCTATTCGGAAATGACCTTCTCGCGCATCGCCGTGCTGACGCAGGCGCGTGAGGCGATCATCCACAAGGAGTTCCACCTTTCCAGCGCCGATCCGCGCCTGGTGGGCGAGACGGTGGCGCGCAAGATCGGGCGCACCAACTACGACGTGGCGGACCAGCTTGCCAACCTGGGCATGGAAGCCATCCACCCGCGGGCCGGGCGGGGCCTGCGCCAGTCCGGCATCCCGCTGCGGGTGCGCAACACGTTCGACCGGCACGACGGCGGCACGCTGATCTGCGGCGACTACGTTTCCGACCGTCCGCGCGTGGAGATCGTCACCGGGCTGGCCTCGGTCCAGGCGCTGCAGGTGTTCGAACAGGACATGGTCGGCGAGAAGGGCTACGACGCCGCGATCCTGGAGGCGCTGACCCGCCACGGGGCGTGGATCGTCAGCAAGAGCTCCAACGCCAACACCATCACGCACTACCTCTCGGGCACCAGCCCGGCGCAGATGGCCGCCATCGTCGCGGACATCGAGGCGCACTGGCCCGGCGCCGCCGTGACGGTGCAGCCGGTGGCGATGGTCTCGGTGATCGGCAGCGACCTTGCGGAGCCGGGCCTGGTCCCGCGCGCGCTGATGGCGATGGCCGAGGCCGGAATCGGCATGGCCGCGATGCAGCACCAGATCCGCAATGTCGACGTGCAGTTCATCGTCGCGGTCGAGGCCTTCGACCAGGCGGTGCGGGTGCTGCACAAGGCGCTGGTCGAAGGCGGTGCCGCCGCCCCGGTGGGCGGAACCCCGGAACCGGCCGGAACCCAGGAACTGGCTGCCGCCTGATCGCTTGATTGATCATGCTGAAAGCCATCCTCCCCGTGCGCAGCCTGCTGCTCGCCATCTTCGTGCTGATGGCGGGCGGCGGCTTCATGAACACGCTCGTCAGCGTGCGCCTGGAGCGCGGGGGGTCTGGCACCCTGGCGATCGGCCTGGTCGGCACCGCCTATTTCGCAGGACTGGTCGCAGGCTCCATGCGCGCGCCGTCGCTGCTGCGCCGCATCGGCCACATCCGCGCCTTCGCCGCTTTCGTGGCCGTGCTGAGCGCCAGCACGCTGGCTTATGCCATCCACCGCGACGTGCCGTTCTGGGGCCTGCTGCGCTTCACGGACGGAATCTGCCTGGCAGGCATCTACGTCTGCCTGGAAAGCTGGCTGAACGAACGGGCCGAAGGCGCCGGGCGCGGCAGCGTGCTGGCCGGCTACATGATCGCACTTTACGGCGGGCAGGCGATCGGGCAGTTCACGCTCAACCTCGGCGGCGCGGCATCGACGATGCCGCTGATGGTGGGATCGATCCTGATCTCGCTCGCCGCCGTGCCCGTGGTGCTGACCCGCATCGCCGCACCCGCACCGGGGGAAGCCTCCTCGCTCTCGTTCCGCGAACTCTACGCGGTCTCGCCGCTGGGGATCGTCGGCGCTTTCCTGACCGGGATCATGCTCGGCGCCTTCTACGCGATGGGCGCGGTCTATGCCCGGCGCTCGGGGCTGGACCTTTCCGCGACCGCGCTGTTCATGAGCGTCGTCATCATGGGCGGCGTGGCGCTGCAATGGCCGCTAGGCCGCCTGTCCGACCGGATGGACCGGCGCATGGTGATCGTCATGGCCTTCGCCGGCACGCTGGCCGCCAGCCTGGCCATCGCCCTGACCGAGGGCAACCTGCCGCTGCTGACGTTCGGCGCGCTGTGGGGCGGCCTCAGCTTCGCGCTCTATCCGCTCTGCGTCGCCCATACCAACGACCACCTCTCGGCCGAGCAGCGCGTGGCCGCCAGCGGCGGGCTGGTGCTACTCTATTCGCTGGGCGCCGCCATCGGCCCCTCGCTGGGGGCGCTGGCGATGACCCTGCTGGGAACGGCCGGGCTGTTCCTCTTCGTTGCCGCCTGCGCCGGCGCCGCGCTGGCATTCGGCCTGTGGCGACAGGTCCGCTCCGAGCCGGTCCCCGGCCATCTCCAGGAAACCTACGTCGTGCTGCCGCGCACCACGCCCATGTCCGCCGCGCTCGACCCGTTGGCCTCGGACGAAAGCACTCTTGAATGACCGACCAGACTTCGCCGGCCGTACTGCACCGCGCCATCGCCGCATCCGCGATCGGCAATGCCACCGAATGGTTCGACTATGGCATCTATGCCTATGGCGTCAGCTATATCTCCGCCGCGCTGTTCCCCGGCGAGGCCGCCGAAGCGACGCTTTTCGCGCTGGCGACATTCGCGATCTCGTTCCTGGTGCGGCCGCTGGGCGGCTTTTTCTGGGGTCCGCTGGGCGACCGCTACGGCCGCAAGGCGGTGCTGGGCATCACCATCGTGATGATGGCGGCGGCCACGGTGGGCGTCGGCCTCATCCCCTCCTACGCGGCGATCGGCCTCTGGGCACCGGCGCTGCTGGTGGTGCTGCGCATGGTGCAGGGCTTTTCGACCGGCGGCGAATACGGCGGCGCCGCGATCTTCATGGCCGAGTATGCGCCCGACCGGAAGCGCGGCTTCTATGGCAGCTTCCTGGAAGTCGGCACGCTGGCGGGCTTCTGCGGCGGCGCCCTGCTGATGCTGGGCTTCTCGCTGCTGCTGGGCGATGCCGCCATGCGCGACTGGGCCTGGCGCCTGCCGTTCCTGCTGGCCGGACCGCTGGGTTTCGTAGGCGTCTACTTGCGGGCACGCATGGAAGAGACGCCGCTGTTCCGCGAAGCGGAAGAGAGCGGCCAGAACGCATCCGCCACGCCGCTGCGCGACCTGATGCGCCGCCACCGCCGCCCGCTGCTGGCGATGAGCGGGCTGGTGATCGCGCTCAACGTGGTGAATTACACCCTGCTCAGCTATATGCCGACATATCTGGAGCGCCGGCTGGGCCTTTCGACCGACGCCGCGCTGGCCGTGCCCATCGCCGGCATGCTGTTCATGATGGTGCTGCTTCCCTTTGCGGGCGCCCTGTCGGACCGGGTGGGGCGCAAGCCGATGTGGATGGCCTCTCTGATCGGGCTGATGCTGGCGGTGGTGCCGCTCTATCACTTCATGGATACCGGCCTTGCCAGCGCGGTGATCGGCTATGCCCTGCTGGGGCTGCTCTACGTGCCGCAACTGGCGACGATTTCGGCGACGTTCCCCGCCTTCTTCCCCACCCCGGTGCGCTTTGCCGGTTTCGCCATCGCCTACAACCTCTCGACCTCGCTGTTCGGCGGCACCGCTCCGGCGGCGAACGCCTGGCTGATCGACCGGACCGGCGATCCGCTCACCCCCGCCTACGTGATGATCGCCGCTTGTCTCGTCGGGCTGGTGGCGCTGCATTATACCGAGGAAACCGCCGGCAAGCCGCTGCGCGCCGTCTGACTGCCTAACCGAGGATTCCCTTTGAAAACCGATGCTTTCGCCGCCCTGGCTGCCCCCGGAACAAGCGGGCCCTGGGCCATGGGGCCCTGGGCCTCCGAGCCCTGGATGCACACCGGAATCGCCCTGCTGCTCCTGGCCGCCGCCGCCTGGCTGGCCAACTGGATCGCCAAGCGCATCGTCCTGAGCGGCATGATGCGCCTGCTGCGGCGCACGCCCTTCGATGTCGAGGCGGGGCATATCGGCGCCATCGTCGCGCGCCTGTCGAACATCCTGCCCGCCGTGATCGTGCAGGGCGGGATCGGCACGGTGCCCGGCCTGCCGCCCGCGCTGGTCGGCTTCGTGCACAGCCTTTGCGCGGCCGTGGTGATCCTGACGCTCGCCCTGGCCCTGTCCGGGGCGCTGACCCTGGCCAACGACGTGTACCAACGCCGCCCGGAAGCCGGGCACCGGCCGATCAAGGGCTATGTCCAGGTGGCCAAGCTGCTGGTCTACGGCGCCGCCGCGATCCTGGTGCTGGCCGCGCTGATGGACCAGTCTCCGCTGCTGCTGCTGTCCGGGCTGGGCGCCATGGCGGCCGTGTTGCTGCTGGTGTTCAAGGACACCATCCTCTCGCTGGTCGCATCGGTGCAGATCACCTCCAACGACATGGTCCGCGTGGGCGACTGGATCGAGATGCCCAAGCTCGACGCCAATGGCGACGTGATCGACATCGCGCTGCACACGGTGAAGATCCAGAACTTCGACAAGACCATCACCACCGTGCCGACTCACCGGCTCATCACCGAGAGCTTCCGCAACTGGCGCGGCATGTCGGAATCGGGCGGGCGGCGCATCATGCGCTCGCTGATGATCGACCAGAACAGCGTGCGCTTCCTGACGGCCGGGGAACTGGAGGCGCTCTCGCGCTTCACCCTGCTGCGCCAGTACCTGGCGGAGCGCCGCGGCGAAGTGAACCGCTGGAACCAGGACCACGCGCAAGGCGAGATCCTGGACATGCGCCGCCTGACCAATATCGGCACTTTCCGCGCCTATGTGCACGCCTACCTGACCGCGCACCCGGACATCGCGAAGGACAAGACCCTGCTGGTGCGCCAGCTCGAACCCGGCGAATACGGCCTGCCGCTGCAGATCTACGCTTTCGCCTCCACTACGGCCTGGGCCCAGTACGAAAGCATCCAGGCCGATATTCTCGACCACCTGATCGCGATCATCCCCGAATTCGACCTCCGCGTTTTCCAGCGGCCCACCGGCCTCGACCTGGCGGGCGCGGTCGCGCGGTCGGCATCCTCGCCGGACGCCGTCCTGCCCCCCGCTCCCTCCCTTCCCGTTCAGGACCCTGCGTGACATGAAGGCCGCCTTACCCATGCCTGCCGCCCGCCGCCTTTCCGCAGTCTCCGCCGTGGCGGCCGCTGCCCTGCTTGCCCTGACGCCCCCACCCGCCGCCGCGCAGGGAGGGCTCTCTGCTGCGCAGGCGGGACTCTCTGCTGCGCAGGCGGGGCCAACCGATGCCGACGTGGTCTCGCTCGCGAAACGGGCGGATATGGTCGTCAGGGCGCAAGTCGCCGGCGTGACGCGCGTGAACACCGCAAGCCAGCGCATCCCCGCGCCCGGCCATGCCCGCTATTATGTCGAGGCCACAACCGGCGCGCTGCTGTTCGGCGCCGCGCCGATCGGCGGATCGCTGCGCTATCTGGTGGACCTGCCCCAGAATGGCCCCGCGAACGGCGTCATGACCGGAATGGGACCGGCGGAACTGCCCGGCCGCGATGTCATCCTGTTCGCCTCCCCGGTGCCGGGCCGCCCCGAGGACCTGAAACTTATCGCCCCCACCGCCCAGATCCTCTGGACCCCGGACGAGGAAGTGCGCCTGCGCGCCGTCCTGCGCAGCCGGGTCGCCCGCAATGCGCCCAGCAATGTCACGCGGGTGCGCGAAATGCTCTACGTGCCCGGCAACCTCGCCGGGCAGGGACGCACGCAGATCTTCCTCGACACCGAGGGCGGGCGCAGCGCCTCGATCACGGTCCGCCATGAACCGGGCCAGGCGCCCGCCTGGGGCGTCTCGTTCTCCGCGGTGGTGGCAACAGCGGGCCGCCCACCCGCGCGCGGCACGCTGGAATGGTACAGCCTGGCCTGCTTCCTGCCGCCCGCCCCGGCCGAACGCGCCAATATCTCCGCCACCTACGAGGGCAAGATGCAGGCCCTCACCGACTACCGCATGGTGCTCGCCGCACTGGGCAGCTGCCCGCGCACCATGTCCTGAGCGCCGGCTTGCGCGGAACGGCGAGAGGGCCGATTTCGTGCCAGGCGGAAACCGAAGGGCGCGCGGAGGGTTGTTGCCGGACCGCGGATCGGGCCGGACTGCAGACAAGGAGGTAACGGGGTTGGAACAGGCAGCAGGGGCGGAAAGCCCAAACAGCGCCATGCAGGACCGGTTCGAGCAGATCGCGCTCTATCGCTGGTGGCGGCGCTCGGTCGTCGGGCGGGTCGATCACGAGAGCGTGATGGCGCGCATCACCGAGGATTCCGGGTGGTCGCCGCGCTATGCCTTCATGGTGATGATGTCCGCAGGCATCGCCGTGCTCGGCCTGCTGCTCTCTTCGCCGGCCGTGGTCATCGGCGCCATGCTGATCTCGCCACTGATGAGCCCGATCCTGGGGCTGGGCTTCAGCCTGGCCCTGTTCGATTTCTCCGAGATGCGCCGCTCGCTTACCGCCCTGGCGGTGGGCGCGGTGGCAGCGGTGATCTTCACCGCGCTGATCGTGGCCCTCTCCCCGCTGCAGGCGCCGACCAGCGAGATCATCGCCCGCACCCGGCCCAACCTGTTCGACCTGGCAGTGGCGCTGTTCGCGGCCCTGGCAGGGACTTTCGCGATCATCCGCGGGCGCGGCGACACGATCGTCGGCGTCGCCATCGCCACGGCCCTGATGCCACCGCTCGCAGTGGTCGGCTTCGGTCTGGCGACATGGAACATGCCCGTGCTGGGCGGCGCTTTCGCCCTGTTCGTCACCAACTTCGTGACCATTGCCCTCTCCGCCACGGCCATGGCGCGCTTCTACGGGTTCGGCCACCATCTCACCAGCCAGCAGAGCTGGACGCAGACGTTCGTCCTGCTGTTCGTCTTCGTCGCCATGGCCATTCCGCTGGGCATTTCGCTCAAGCAGATCGCCGGGGAGGCAGTCACCGTCAACCAGACGCGCTCCTTCCTGTCCGAGCGTTTCGGCGCCGACGCGCGGGTGACCCAGCTTGAGATCGACTTCGATGCCGATCCCGTGGTGGTGCGCGCCGTGGTCATCACCCCGCGCGGGCGGATGCAGCGCACCGCGGCCCTGCAGGAAGACCTCACCAGCCGCCTGGGCAAGCCGCTGCGCCTGCGGCTGGACCAGGTGGTGCTCGAACCCGGCGCCGGCGCCATCGAGGCCCAGCGCGAGGAAATCCGCCAGGCGGGCGACGCCGCTGCCATCGAGACCCAGCGCATCGCCGCGCTCTCGCAGATGCTGGCCCTGACCGCCGGGACCACGGCGGACGGCGTCACCGTGGACCGCGACCATCACCGCGCCATGGCCGATGCCGTGCCGCTGCCGGGCGCCTCGCTGGCCACCTACCGGGTGCTGGAGCAACGCGCCGCGGCGCAGGCGGACGGCTGGGACGTGGTGCTGACCCCGCCGCAAATGGCCACGCCGATGATCGCCTTCACCGGCAGTGCGGACACGCTCGATGCCCCCGCGCGGGAAGCGGTGCTGGTCAGTGCCTGGGCCGCGCGGCGCTGGAACGTGCGCAGCCTGGGCGTTCCCGGACTGCCCCCGGCATCATCGGAGCAAGCCGCGGAGGAGGCGCCGGAGAAGCCCACGCTCGTCCAGCGGCGCGCGCTGGCGGTGGCTGCGCTGCTCCGCGAGAACGGCATAGCGCCTCTCCCGGCCCCGGCCGCGGGCAGCCGTTTCGCTCTGCGCCGCATCGATGAGGGCGAGACCCAGCCTTGAGCCCCGCCGCCCTCAGCGCCTTCATCCTGCTGGGCGCGCTCGTTCTGTTCGTATCCGAAAAGGTGCGGCACGATCTCGTGGCCTTCCTGGCCCTGATCGCCTGCCTCGTCACCGGTCTCGTCGCGCCGGGCGATGCCTTCTCGGGCTTCGCCGATCCGGCGGTGATCGCGGTGGCGGCCGTGCTGGTGGTGGGCCGCGCCATCGAACTCAGCGGCGCCGCCGGGGCCGTGGCGAACCGCATCATCCCCGCCCGCGCGCCTTTCGCGATGCGTCTTGCCTGCCTGCTGCTGGTGGGCGCGCTGCTCTCCGCGTTCATGAACAATATCGCCGCGCTGGTCATCACCATGCCGATCGCCGCGGAGATCGCCCGCTCGGCCAAGCGCTCGGCCGGCGCCACGCTGATGCCGCTGGCCTTCGCGACGATCCTGGGCGGCATGACCACCCTGATCGGCACGCCCGCCAACCTGATCCTCTCCTCGGTGCGCGAAACGCGGCTGGGCGCGCCTTTCGGGTTCTTCACGATGACCCCCGTGGGCGTGGCGGTGACGGTGGTGGGGCTGGCCTATCTCTGCGTGGTCGGCTGGCGGCTCCTGCCGGCGCGGCGCGGCGATGCGGCGGACGGCAAGCCGCCCTGGCGCGTCTACGAACTGGTCGTCCCCGACGAGCGGCTGGACGCGGCCCAAGTGCGGGCGCGCCTGCGCGGCGCCGGTGGACGCCTGCTGGCCGCCTTTCGCGGCATCGACCGGATCGGCGCGCAAGGCGCCTTGCAGGCGCAGGACCGGCTGCTGGTCCTCTCGCGCAAGAACCAGTGGTCGGTCGGGACCACGGCCGGGCTGGTTTCGGATCTTTCCGTCGATCACGTCCCCGATGCCGTCACCGTGCGGGTCGCGGTGGCGCATGGATCGCCGCTGATCGGGCTGGGCTATGACGAAGTCCGCACCCGCAGCCGCCAGCAATTGCAGGTGGTGGCGGTGGGGCCGCGCGTGGCGCGGGAGCGGCGGCAACTGGCGGACATGCGGATCAGCGCAGGAGACCAGCTCTACATTCGCGGTCCGCAGGCGGAACTCGGCAGCTTCAGCGCCGGCGCCCGCGTGCTGGAGATCGACCGCCACGATCCCGTTCCCACCGCGCGGGGGCGCGCCTCGGGTATCCTCGCGGTCTTTGCCGCAGCCATCGCCTGCATCGTCGGGCTGGGCATGTCCCCGGCGCTGGCCTTCACCGGCGCGGCGGTGCTGATCGCGGCGCTGCGGCTGCTGCCGCCGGAGGAAATCTACCGCTCCATCGACTGGAGCGTCATCGTCCTCCTGGCGGCGATGATCCCGGTCGGCCAGAGCTTCGAGGACAGCGGCGCGGCGGCCATCGCCGCGCAGTGGCTGGGTCATGTCCTGGCGGGAATGCCGCTGGTGGCGGTGCTGGCGGCGCTCTGCACGGTGACGCTGCTGCTCTCGATCTTCCTCAACAACGTCGCGACCGCGATCATCATGGGGCCGCTGGCGATAGACGCCGCCGGCCTGCTGCACGTCAGTCCGGACGCTGCGTTGCTGGCGGTGCTGATCGGCGCGTCTTCCGATTTCCTCACCCCCATCGGGCACCAGAACAACCTGCTGGTCATGGGGCCGGGCGGCTATCGCTTCAGCGACTACGCCCGCATGGGCGCGCCGCTGGTGGTGGCGGTGGTCGCCTGCGCGGCGGTGACGCTCTCGGTTCTTTATGGGTAGGGGTCCGGCTGCGGGGAACAGCGACCGCCGCGACGCGTTCCGGTTCGTCTGCAGATATGCGTTAGGGCAACCATGATCGAAAGCCGAATGAACCGGCGGGTATTCTGGGGTGCCTCCGCTGTCATCCTGGCCATGCTCTCCGCCGCCCTGGTCGCCCCCGGCGCCTCCGACCTGGTCTTCAAGGCCGCGCAAAGCTGGGCGATCGACACGTTCGGATGGCTCTACATCGCCGCGGTCGTCGGTTTCCTGGTCGTGGTGCTGGCGCTCGGCTTCGGCCCGGCCGGCCGGTTGAAGCTCGGCCCGGAAGATGCCGAGCCCGATTTCCCCTACGTATCGTGGCTGGCTATGCTCTTCGCGGCCGGCATGGGCATCGGGCTGATGTATTTCGCAGTGGCCGAGCCGATCCAGCATTACAGCGCCCCGCCCGAAGCACAGCCCGGCACCATCGACGCCGCGCGCGAGGCGATGGCCATCACGTTCCATCACTAAGGCGTCCATGCCTGGGCGATCTACGCGCTGGTGGGCCTGAGCCTTGCCTATTTCACCTATCGCAAGGGCCTGCCGCTGACGCTGCGATCCGGCCTCTACCCGATCCTGGGCAAGCGCATCCGCGGACCGATCGGCGATGCCATAGACATCTTCGCGGTCTGCGGCACGGTGTTCGGCGTCTCCACCTCGCTCGGCTTCGGCGTTTCGCAGATGACCGCCGGCCTCGCCTACAACTACGGCCTGCCCGACAACACGACGATGAAAGTGGGCGTGATCGTCCTGGTCATGGGCGCTGCGACGCTATCCGTGCTCAGCGGCGCGGACCGCGGGGTGCGGCGGCTTTCCGAACTGAACCTGGCGCTGGCCGTGCTGCTCATGCTCTTCGTGCTGGCGGAAGGGCCGACGCTGTTCCTGCTGCGCGCGCTGGTGCAGAACTTCGGGCTCTATCTCGACCATTTCTTCGAACGCAGCTTCAAGCTCTATGCCTATGAGCCGCGGGCCTGGATGGCGGACTGGACGCTGTTCTACTGGGCCTGGTGGATCGCCTGGTCGCCATTCGTGGGCATGTTCATCGCGCGTATCTCGCGCGGGCGCACGATCCGCGAATTCGTGATCGGCGTGCTCTTCGTGCCCACCGCCTTCACCTTCCTGTGGATGACCGTGTTCGGCAACTCCGCCATTGCGCTCGACCTCGGCACTGCGGGCGGCCAGATCGCGCATGCCGTGCAGGAGAACCTCTCCACCGCCCTGTTCAAGTTCCTGGAGTATCTTCCCGGCTCCGGCTTCACCTCCACCCTGTCGATCGTACTGGTGGCGGTGTTCTTCATCACGTCGGCCGATTCCGGCGCTCTGGTGATCGACACCCTGGCATCGGGCGGCGAAGAGGATACGCCGCGCTGGCAGCGGATGTACTGGTGCCTGCTGCTGGGCGCCACGGCCACCGCGCTGCTCATCGCCGGCGGGCTGGGCGCCTTGCAGACCGCCACCTTGCTGGCCGCGCTGCCGTTCTGCTTCGTGATGATCCTGCTCGCCTTCGGGCTGGTCCGCCAGACCAGCGCCGACCTTGCCGGCATCACCATTTCCGACGACGAGCCCGCGACCGTCAGCGAAAGGCTCAAACGCCTTTTCGTGCCTTCCAGCAAGGCGCAGATCGTCCGGCAACTGGCGGAGCGCGGCGCCCCCGCGCTGCGATCCGTCTGCGCAGCCATGCTGGCGGAAGGCTGGGCCGACAGCCATGTCACCGAGGGCGAGGGGCAGGCCGCGCTCACCATCACGTTCGGGCCGGAGAGCCGGTTCGTCTACAGCCTGGGCACCCGGTCGCGCCCCCTGCCCGCCTATACCGCGCTGGAAGCCTCGGAAGGCCGCCGCAGCCTGACCTGGATGCTGACGGGACAGGTCGCCACCGAGCGCCACCGCGACCTTACCGGCCTTACCGAACAGCAGATCGTGAACGACGTGCTGACCCAGCTCGAACGATGGCGGCCTGCCGCCTGAACCGCGCGCGCTATTTCAGCGGCAGGAACAGCTCTGCCACCGCTTCGTGCTCCGGCACTTCCGGGAAGAAGCGCAGGCGCTGGCAATAGAGCGGGAAGTCGCGGACGTCCTCGCCGCTGCCGGGAAGCCAGTCGCGATAGAGAAAGAGCGCCGCCGGCTCCAGGTTATCCGTATGGCCGACCTGCCGCAGCACCGCGCAGCGGCCGCCGGGTATCTCGCCGATCCGCACCGCCTCGCCATCGGCCGCGACCGGCCCCTCGATGCCCGCGCAAAGGTCGATACCATAATCGGCTGGTGCGGCGGGGCGGCGCTCCGACCGCCAGATATTGAATGTCGCGCTTCTGGAGGGATGCAGACCGGCGCGGCGGCGCCAGGCGATGAAGCGCTGGATGGTGCCTCCCAACCCGGCCGGGTCGCCCCGGTGCTCCATGATCGCCACCAACTGCTTCGGCACCTCGCGGATAACGACGTCTTCCTGCGTGAATGTCCTGTGCATGAACTTGCTCCTGGCTGTGTCGAGAGGCTCGAAGGCCGAAAGCCACGGCGCCCAATCGGGGCTCTTGCGGAACGAGGAGGGCGATTGCCCGAACCTCTGCCGAAACGCGCGGGCGAAAGCGTCCGGCGCCTCGTAACCGGCATCCAGCGCTATGTCGGTCACGCTCTGCCCCTCGCGATAGACCAGCCGGTGCGAGGCGCGCTTCATGCGGGCCAGCTGGACATAGCGATGGACGGAGATCCCGAACATGGCCGTGAACTGCCGGTGGAAGTGGAACTTCGAAAAGGCAGCCACGCGGCTAACCGTTTCGAGGTCCAGTGCCTTGTCGAGGTGCCGGTCGATATGGTCCAGCGCCCGCAGCATCCGGGCATGGTAGGTATCGAGCGCCGCCTTCATCGTTCCTTCCTCCGTGACGCTCTCCGTTAGCCACGGATCGCGGATACCTGCTCGACCGATCTTGCGCTTCGGCATGGATCGGCGGCGGGATTCGGGCAAGTGCCACCAGGCCTCCCCGCCATTCCCCCAGCGCTGATCCAGCTGATCCCGGCAGGCTCGCCTCCACCTTGACAGGGTATCGCGCGGCCAACATCCTGTCCGGCGGGAAGACAGGGCCGATGACACGGCCGGCGGGAGGAGGCAATCGATGCAGGCGGCAATCGAGGCGTTCGACAGGATAGCGGCGGGGACCTACATCGAGGGCCTCGCGATCGACCATCTGCGCGACATCGTCTGGTACAGCGACGTCATTGCCGGCGGCATCCACGGCGTGAAGCCCGACGGCACCCGGGTCGCGACCTTCAACCCCGATCGGCGGTGGACCGGCGGCGTGACGATGAACGCCGATGGCGCAGTGCTCTCCACCGGCGAGGGCGGCATCATGTGGAACGACCCCGAATCCGGGCGATCTGGCTGGTTGCTGCGCGAAATCGACGGCCAGCCGATCAACGGCATCAACGAGATGGCGCCGGACGGCCGGGGCGGGCTGTTCTTCGGCACGCTCGACATCGCCAGCGTCATCAAGGGCGAACCTGCCCGGCCGACGGCGATCTACCGCATGACCGCTTCCGGCGAAGTCATCCAGGTCGCCGGGGACATCGGCTTCACCAATGGCCTGATGTTCGACGCCGGACGCCGGCGCCTCTACTGCAACGACACGTTTCGGGGCACCTGGGCCTTCGACGTGGCGGACGACCTCACCGTGTCCAACCGGCGCATGATCCTCGACAAGGAGGATGCCGACGGCATGGCCCTCGACGCCGATCACAACCTCTGGATCACGGGCTTCCGCTCGAATGCCCTCACCCGCCTCGCGCCGGACGGTACCCGGCTGGCGGACTGTCCCACTCCGGGCGGCGCCATCACCCAGGTGCGCTTCGGCGGCGCCGACATGCGCGACGTCTACGTCAATTCCGTGCCTGCCGATGGCGGCGACACCCTGAAGGAAGGGGGCGAGATCACTGCCCGGAACTCCTTCCTCTATCGCGGTCGTTCGGACACGCCGGGTCTCAAGCTGGACCTGCCGCGCTTCAGGCTGGACTGAGCGTTTCGGGCGGGGCGCCGCGGCTGTCGGCGGGCATCGCCGCAGCGGTTTCAGGGCCCTTGGGAAGCTGCGAAACAGGATAGTGCGCGCTATCCACCTTCTGCGCGGCGTATCGGGGTGATAGGTCACGACACAAGGCGAGTCCGGCTCCAGCAGCGCGATCGGACCGGACCATGGCGAAGGGATTGAGCATGCAGAACCTCGACGGGCTGGGATATCGGGACAGGACAGTCGTGGTCACCGGCGGGTCGTCCGGCATGGGCGAGCAAGTCGCGCGCATCCTCGGCGAACTCGGCGCCAAAGTGCACATCGTCGACATCCAGGCGCCCAAAGTGCCGCACCTCAGCTTCCGGCAGTGCGATCTCTCCGACTTCGACCAGGTCCGCGCCGCCGCCGCCGCGCTGGCGGCAGAAGCGCCGATAGACTTCGTGTTCCCCTGCGCCGGCCTGCCGCCGCACATCAAGGGGCCGATGTATTGCATGCGCGTCAACTACATAGGCACGCGTCTGTTCGTGGAAGAATTGCTGCCCTCTGTCCGCGACGGCGGCGGGATCGCGCTGATCTCTTCCGATGCGGCGATGGGCTGGCAGGGCAACCTCGCCCAGTCGCTGGAGATGCTGGCGATTTCCGACCCGGACGAAGCCTATGCCTGGTGCGAGGCCGATCCCGATGCCCGCGTCCGCGACGGCTATACCAGCTCGAAGGAGATGCTGGTGGTCTGGGTCGCCAACAAGGCGGTCGAATACGGCAATGCCCGGCGCATCCGCTTCAATGCGATCGGCCCCTGTCCCACCCGCACCGCCTTCATGGACGAGCAGGAAAAGCTGCTGCCGGAAGGCTTTCTCGACGCCTGGCCCTATCCCTCGCTGGGGCGCATGGCCACGGCGGAAGATCAGGCCTGGCCGCTGGTCCTGCTCAACAGTCCGCTCAACGGCGCGGTTACCGGCAGCTTCCTCTACACCGACCAGGGCTTCGCCAGCGGCGTGTTCACCGGCGCCATCAACCCCGCCTTCATGAAAGGCGAGGTCGCCTGAACGCGATCGCGGTGACAACCATGGAGACGCATTCGTGAAAGCGGCCATCTATCCCGGGCAGGGCCAGCCTGTCGTCATCGAGACGTTGCCCGATCCGGAGCCCGCGCCCGGCGAAGTGCTGATCAGGGTCAGCCGCTGCGGCATCTGCGGCACGGACCTGTCGATGACCAAGGGCGCCGGCTGGGATTTCGGCGCGGGTTCGCAGTTCGGCCATGAATATGCCGGCGAAGTCGTCGCGCTCGGCGCGGGCGTCTCCACCCTGGCGATCGGAGACCGCATCGCCGTGCTGCCCTCGGTCGCCTGCGGGGAGTGCCCGGGCTGCGCGCATCAGAACAACGTGCTGTGCCAGGCCTCGCCCGGCAGCGCGATGCATGGCTTTGCCGAACTGGCGCGGGTGCCGGCTGCCGTGGCCACCCGGCTACCGTCCGTCCTCACGCTCACCGACGGCGCCCTGATCGAACCGATGGCGATCAGCCTCAACGGCGTGAAGCACGCACGGATCCAGCCCGGCGACAAGGTCGTGGTGCTGGGCGGCGGCACCGTGGCGCTTTACGCGATCTACTGGGCGCGGCGTCTTGGCGCGGGCAGGATCGTCGTCATGTCCCGTTCCGCCCGCCGCGCCGACCTGGCGCTGCAGATGGGCGCCGACCGCTTCATTCCCTATGGAAACGACGAAATGGGCGAAGTGAGGGAAGCGCTCGGCGGCGTGCCGGACGTCGTGTTCGAATGCGTGGGCGCGGAAGGGATGCTGGGCAAGGCGATCCTGCATGCCGGGCCGTTCGGCCGGGTCGTCTCGCTGGGCTTCTGCACCTCGCCCGACCCGGTGATACCCGCCCTCGCCTCCTACAAGTGCGTGAACGTGCAGTTCCTGGTCGGCTACTCGATGAAGGAATTCCTCTACATCGCCGACCAGATGGACAAGGGCCACGTCGACCCCAAGGCGATCGTCACCAGCACCGTGCCGCTGAAGGCCCTGCCCGAGACGATGGCGATGCTGCGCCGCCCGAACGAGGAAACCAAGGTCCACGTCACGATGACGTGACAGGATGGCGTGACAGGATGGCGTGAGACAGCTTGGCGTGGGACCGGACCCGATCCGGTCCGCATCCCTACGCCCATCGACGCCCAGGGCTACGCGGGGTCCGCGTAGATCCCGTCCATCACGAAGCGCGTGGTCGCCGCGCGCAGGGTCTCGTCGTCGGCCATGCCTTCGGGATAGAGCCAGTCCTTGAACAGCACGCAGCCCAGCAGCGAGGCGAAGCTGATGCGGACCATCAGTTCGGGCGGCAGCTTGTCCGTGCCCCCGGTACGGCCGCGCACGACTTCGGCGCCGCGCGCGAAATATTCGTGCAGGGCATCGACCGCGGCCATGCCCTGCACTTCGCCGCTCTTCCCGGTTTCCGCCATGATGAGCGAGAGGAACATGCGCTGGTGCTCGGCGATGAAGTCCTGCAACTCGGCGATATAGGTCTTGGCCTGCGTTTCCAGCGGTGCATCGCCGCTGGCGGCGGAGACGTTCGACATGAAGTTCTGGAGGTGGCTGTCCAACGGGCGCTGGATCGCTTCGCGGAACAACTCGGCCTTGGAGCTGAAGTAGCGAAAGATCTGCGTCTCGGTCGTATTGGCGCGCGCCGCGATGGCCGCCGTGGTGGCGCCCGAGAAACCATAGCGCGAATACTCCGCTTCCGCGGCGCGGAGAATTTCCTCCCGAACTTGCGCGGGAGCGCGCCTTTGCCGCGGCCTGTCGTTCTGCCTGCCCAAACTCTGCTCCGCCAAACACCGCCTCACCTGCGGCCGTCCTATAGCGCCGCCACGGCTTTGGCCACTCCTGGCGCCAAGGCGCGGTTTCACCAGCGCCGGCGGCGCTGGCAGGCCCGCACGCGCCGGGCGATCTCTTCGCGCCGCTCGGCGGGGGTGACATGGGGCGTGTCTTCGGGAAGGTGATCGCGCAGCTCGGCCAGCTTGACGCGCCGGATCGTCGGCGTCGGCTCCGCGCTGCAATCGTACCAGCGGCCATAGATGCCGCCTTCGGTGTAGCCGGCCGGGTCCAGCCAGTTGGGCACGCCGGGGTCGGTCAGCGCGATCACCGCCCGAAACCGTCCGTCCGACGAAAGCCTGGCCATGGCGCCATTGGTGCTGGACAGCCGGTAGACATATTCCAGCGCATTGAAGAGCGGGTCGTTGAGCTGGATGTTCCAGTAAGGCGCCCGGTCGGGAATCTCGGTCTCGATGATCAGCGCCTCGTCTTCCGCGAGCTGGAAGCAGGCCGGCCAGTAGACCTGCTTGACCAGCGCGCCGGGCATGCGGACCGGCTCGAAGACGTTGAAGCCCACGCGGTCCTTCACGCCGTTCTGCATGGGGTAGTAGAGGTTCGTCTTGCGCGCCGGGAAGCGCGCCATCTCGCCGATCCGCGCCAGGATATCCTCGGGCGAGAGCCGGGGTTTGGGCGGAACCGGGTCCAGGCACTCGATCGAGAGCTGCGGATCGGTCTCGTTCTCCCAGTCATACATCCGGTAGCGCAAGTACATGCCCCGTGCCTCCGGATCGATCGGTGCCCAGTGCCCGGCATGGCCCTCCGGCCGCACGGCGCTGAACAGGATCTCGAAGTCCTCGCCCAGCCCGATGCCCAGATCGTCGCAATCCACCTCGTTATGGCCATTGGGCCGGGGCATCTCGTCTACCGTGCCCGAAAGCGCCTTCTGCGTGGTGAACGAGAGGATGCGGCAGGTCCCGCGATTGCCCGAGACCCGGTAGCGCAAGTCCCCCCGGATCGGGCTCTGCACATAGATATCGTCCGGGTTGGGCTGAAGCGTGAAGACCGGGTTCCACAGCGGCGCCCAGTCCGGATGCTCGGCATCGGCGTGGAAATACATGAAATAGGCATAGGACAGGCTGGTCATCGTCTGGCGGTAGACATCGGCGCGATAGGCCGGGTCTTCGGGCCGCCAGCTCATCGCCAGATTGTCCACCGCCTGTTCGAGATCGCCCAGGTAATCCAGGATCGAGGTTGTCTTGGTGGCCACAATGCGTCTCCAGTCGGAATGGTCGGTCTCGGGGGCGGAAGAGCCTTACCAGCGGCGCCGGCGCTGGGCCGCGCGCACGCGGCTGCGCAGGGCCTGCTCCCTCTCGGCGGGGGAGACCGTGGCCGTGCCGGGCGGCAGGTGCGCCTTCAGGTCGGCCAGCTTGACGGTCGTGATGGTGGGGATCGGCAGGCTGGAGCAATCGTACCAGCGCCCGTAAAGCGTTCCCTCGGTATAGCCCGCAGGGTCCAGCCAGTTGTGCACGCCGGGATCGGTCAGCGCGATGACGATGCGAAGCCTGCCGTCGCCGTCGATGATCGCGGTCGATCCATTGAGGCTGCTCTGCCGGTAGACATATTCGACCGCGTTGAACAAAGGGTCATTTAGCTGGATGTTCCAGTAGCGCGCGACCGCCGGCATCTCGGTCTCGACGATCAGTGCCTCGTCCTCCTGGAAAGAGAACACGGCGGGCCAGTAGAGCTGCTTGTCGAGGCCGGGCAGCCGCACCGGATGGATCCTGTTCTGGCCGACCGCCTCCAGGATCTGGTTCTGCATCGTGTAGAACAGCCGGTTCTGGTTGCGGGGAACCGCGGCCTGACGCCCCAGGCGCGCGGCGATCGCTTCGGGCGAGAGACGCGGCTTCATCGGCACTTCGTCCAGGCATTCGATGGTGAGCTGCGGATCGACCTCGCAGCTCCAGTCGATCATGCGATAGCGTACGAAGATGCAGTCGGCCCCGCTTTTGAGCTGCGACCAGTCGCCCTCGTATCCCTCGGGCCGCACGGCGCTGAACACGATATCGATCCGCCCGTCGGGGCCGACGGTGAAGTCCGAATCGTCGAAACTGCTGGCCGCGCCATATTCACCCACCGTTTCGAGCGTGCCGGGAATCCCGCGCTGGGTGACGAAGATCAGCTTGCTCACGGTGCCCCTGTCGCCGCTGACGCGGTAGGTCAGGTCATCGCGCAGCGGGCTGAAGAGGTAGATGTCGTCGGGATTGGGCTGGCACAGGAACACCGGGTTGTAGAGCGGGCTCCAGTCCGGATGCTCCGCATCGGCGTTGAAATGGACGAAATAGCCGTAGGACAGGTTCATCAGCGCCTGCCGGCAGACTTCTGCCCGATAGGCCGGGTCTTCCGGGTGCCAGGTGTTCGCCAGCTCCGCGACTGCTTCTTCGAGAGGGGCCAGGTAGCTGGCGAGCGGTTCTATTGAAGGACCCATACGATATCCTCACCCATTCCCTCCGCGCCCGCCCGGGGGTCTTCGCGGCATGGATTTCTGCTGAAAGCGTCCGGTTGTCCGGTCCCGTCGAAGTGCGGCCGTCCCGGCACCGCGTCGGGCCGGGCATCGCGCCGAGGAAAGCATGCACTGTCATAGTGCGACGCTGCAAGTCTTCTGGCGGGAGCAGCCCCGCCACATCGCAGGCAGGATATCGGCCCGGCCAAGCTAGATAGTCTTGACTGTCTTGAATCGCCGATCGAACATGGTGCCTCGCGCAAGAACGGCCGCGGGCGAGGATGATTTCGAATGGACCTGACGTACGATCCCCCCAGCGCATTCCGCCATGCCGGCGATGCCCTGCACGAACTCGTCGCCGCGGAGATCGGCAGCAGCGACTTCGGCCCGGACGATTATCGCCCCGGGCTGAACGCCTACCTTCATGCCATGGACTACGACCCCCGCTTTCACGAACAGGGACGGCGCGCGGCCTGGGGCCAGATCGTGGCCATCCTGCGCGGCCGGGCACATGCCTATCGCGCGATGAAACAGCATCCCGGTTTCGACCGCCATCCGGTGGTGAGCCCGGTCGTCATCACCGGCGTTCCGCGCACCGGCACCACGGCGCTGCACCGCCTGATGGCCGTGGACCCCCGCTTCCAGGGGCTTCAGACCTGGCTGATCGATTCCCCGATGCCCCGCCCGCCGATCGAGACCTGGGCCGACTATCCGCAGTTCCGCAAGACCATGGCCGGCATCGATGCCCAGCACGCCGCCGCGCCCGATCACCAGGCCGCCCATTTCCGCGCGGCCGAGGAAGTCCACGAATGCTGCATGATCCTGTGGCACGGCTTCACCTCGAACATCCTGGCCTGCGCCGGGCCCTCCGCGCAGACTTACGACGCCTGGTGGCGCAGCCAGTCCGAATCGGCCTCCTACGATTACTTCCGCGCCTGCGTGCAGCTGATCGGCAGCAACGAGCCGCATCGCCGGTGGCTGCTCAAGAACCCGGGGCATATCGAGAACCTCGACCTGCTGCTTGCGGTGTTCCCCGATGCGAAGATCATCCAGACGCACCGCGATCCCGGCAAGGCGATCCCCTCGCTCGTGTCGCTCATGGCGAACCTTCACCCGCTCTTCGAGGAAGGCCGCCGGCAGGAGCGGTCGGAAAACATGCTGATCCGCGAAGTGGCCAAGTGGTCCGAGGCGGTCGAGAAGGCCCAGCGGGTTCGCAGCCGCTTTCCCGGGCAGGTCCTCGATGTCGTCCATGCCGATTTCCACGCCGATCCGATGGCCGTCCTCGAACGCATCTACGCCTTCATCGACATGGACATTTCCGAAACCCTCCGGCCGGGGCTGGCGAAGCGGATTGCGGAAAAACCCGAACTCGCGCGCGGGACGCACAAATATGACATCGCCGATTTCGGCATGACCGCGGACCAGGCCCGCGAGCCGTTCCGCGACTATATCCAGCGCTACGATCTCCTGGAGAAGGCCCGCTGACGGCGCCGCCAGCCGCCGCTTGAAAAGGTCTCGTCCCGGCCTCTGGCATCGCCCCTGCGCGCTCTGGGATGCCCGCATTGACAAGCCCCGCCGCCCGCTCGCAAATCGGCGGACACCGCGCAGGCCGGGGCGGGAACGGGAGAACGCAGGACATGTCCGATAGCAGGATCGAAGACCGGCTGCTCATCCGCGAAGTCTACGGGCGCTATGCCATGGCCGTCGTCCGCCAGGAGGGCGCCGACTGGCTGGACTGCTGGTCCGCGGACGCCACCTGGAAAACTCCCCAGTTCGAAGTCGCCGGCCATGCCGCGCTGGAGCAGATGTGGACCGCGACCTGGACCGATTTCCGCAGCGTCACGCCTTTCAACGAGATCGGTCCGATCGCCTTCACGCAGGACGGCGCCAGCGTGCTCTCCACCGTGCTGGAGACCATCGCGCTGAAATCCGGAAGCGGCATGACGATGATCGGCCTTTATACCGACCGCCTCGTGCAAGAGGGCGGCGAATGGCGCTTTGCCTACCGCGCTTATACCCCCATCGGGCAGCCAGCCTCGCTGGCCGGTCGCGCGGCCTGAGGGAGAACGGCACATGACAGAGCGAACCATCGCCATCGTCACCGGCGCCAGCAGGGGTGCCGGACGCGGGATTGCCATAGCGCTGGGCAGCCACGGATGCACCGTCTACGTCACCGGCCGGTCGGAACGGCAGGGCGATCATGCCCTGCCCGGCACCATCTACGAAACTGCCGAGGCGGTGACGCGCGCCGGGGGCAAGGGCATCGCCGTGCGCTGCGATCATGGCGACGACACCCAGGTGGAGGCGCTGTTCGATCAGGCCCTGGCGGACGAAGGCCGGATCGACATTCTCGTCAACAATGCCGCCGCCGTCTACGACGAGCTGTCCATGCCCGGGCAGTTCTGGGAAAAGCCGCGCAAACTTGCCGACATGATCGATGTCGGGATACGCAGCAGCTACGTGGCGAGCTGGCTGGCGGCGCCGGGCATGGCCGCGAAGGACCATGGGCTGATCGTCTTCACCTCGGCCTCGGGCGCCGCGCATTACGCGATGGGTCCTGCCTATGGCGCGCACAAGGCCGGGATCGACAAGATGGCCTTCGACATGGCGGTGGACTTCAAGGCGGCCGGTACCCGCGTCGCGGCCCTGTCGATCTGGATGGGGGCTTTGGCGACCGACAGATTGCTGGCCATGATCGCCGCCGATCCGGAAAAGTACGGCTATCTTCGCGGCCAGATCGAAACCCCGGAATTTACCGGCCATGTGATCTGGGCGCTCTACAACGATCCCGAATTGGCCGCGCTCAACGGAGAAACGGTGATCGGGGCCGAAATGGCCGTGCGATACGGGCTGACCGACGAGGGCGGCCGCCAACCGCCGTCATACCGCGATACCCACAAGGTGGCGCCGCACCGCCACCACCCCCTGATTATCCGCTGATTTCCGGCAGGAGGGCACCCTTCCCAGCCCCCTCCGCCGATGCGCGCCTCACCAGCGCGTACCTGCCGCGCCCACTGCGACCGGGCGGTCGTAGGAAAGATCGTCCCGGTCGCGCCGTCCCTTGAGGAAGCCCTTCACGGCCGGTGTCTGCAACCACGAGGCATCGCCCTGCATCGCGGCCTCCACCGTCGAGCGACGCCACAGGATCCGCCACTCGCCGTCCCGCCGCTCCATCTGGTCCATGTAGCGACCCGCCGCCATCGTGCAGGTCAGGCCGTCGTGCGAAAGCAGGGTGCCGATGACGTAAGTCTCGCAATAGGCGGTGTCGCCGTCGATCTCGCAGGAATGGTTGGCCAGGTTGTGCTGGTTCATCGCGAACATCGCAGCATGCCCGCGATTGGCCTTCGCGGGATATTCCGTTGCGGGCAGCGGCACGGGGCCGTGTTCGTCCGCACCCTCGGGCCAGTAGCAACTTGCCGTCAGCGCCTCGTCGTGGCGGTCCCGCCCCCGCGATTCCCGGACGATGACATCGAGGATCTCCTGCCGGTCCCTGATGTGCTGCACGCTGCGCCTGAGGGCCGCGACTTCGCTTTCCAGATCCATTGCCGGCACCTCTCCACTGTTGAACGGATGTTTAGCGCAGCGGCGCGCGCAGGGTCAATTTCCGCCCGCCGGACATCGGCGCAGGTGCAGCCCCGGCACGCAACCATCGCTTGGGCGTTGAAGGATTTCCCGGCCGCTCCTCATGCGAGAAGCCGGCGTGCCGCCGCCAGGCAGTGCGCCATTCTGGCATCGAGGGAGACCCCGGCAGCGCCTGCCGATCGTTGCGGCACCTCGATCCCCACCACCCGGTCCGTGGGAAGCTGTGCGAGCGCCTCTGCCAGGGGGAACTCGCCTTCCCCGGGCACGGCCCGCTCACACACCGCTTCTTCCATGTAGTCCGCGATGACCGGCGTGAAGGGCGCGTCGCATAGCTGGATATAGCCGATCGCCTGCGGGTCGATTGCAGCAATGTCCTGCGTTCGCCCGCCGGTGCGGAAGAAATGCATCATGTCGAACGTGAGCCGGCAATCCCTGCGGCCGACATGGCGGATCGCGCGCATCGCCGTCTCCACGTCGCGGATCGGGAAGATCGGGACGAATTCGATCAGGGTGTCGATGGCGAAGGAACCGGCCATTTCGCTCAGCCGCCCAAGCTGGTCGAATGTCCGCGCAAGGTCGGCATCGAGGCTCACCACATTGATCCTGGGAATGCCCAGTTCGGCCATGATTTCGAGGTCCCCGGCGTAGAGATCCCGAACATCGCGGCCGGGCAGCACGGCGATGCCTTCCCCGGGGGCGATCGTGACGCCGGTGTCGGTCATCGCCGCCAGCAGGTCCCGCCGCAGCGCCGCGTCGCTGCGCAGCGAGAAATGCGGGTGCCCCTCCAGACTTTCGCGGAACGGTTCCAGCACGGTGCTGACATGCTGATAGCCGAGCCGCGCCGCCAGTTGCACGGACTCTACGGGCGGCAGTCCGAAGGTGCTGACGAATTCAAGACTTACCGGCCGCATCCTGGTCCCGATCGAGCGTGCGCAGCGGACCGCCCGGCGCCGCTGCGGAGGTGAAAGGCAGGCGCCGCTCCATGAGAGCGCCGACTGCCTTGGCGGCCTTCCGGGGTGGCGGCGAAACAAGCCGAGGTAAAGCGCCCTGACCGCGGCAAGGGAGACATCGCACCGGCGAATAGCGCCGCGAGCGCGGTGGATCCGGCCTGCCCGGCATCGACAGTGCGCACTTTCTTGTGAACAATCGGCGGCGGAAATGCGCCGCTGGCGTCAAGACTACGGAGCCGGCCCGCTCCGCGGAGAATCGTGCATGAAGACCATCCCAGCCATCGTCGTCGGCACCGGTTTCGGCTGCCGCATTCATGTTCCGGCCTTGCGCGCCGCTGGGTTCGAGGTAGCCGCGCTGGTCGGGCGGAACGAGGAAAGGCTCGCCCGCAAGGCCGCCGACAGCGGGGTTCCCGCCTGGTTCACCGATCTCGATGAAGCGATCACCGCCACCGGCGCGGAAGTGGTGACGATCGCCACCACGCCCGACACGCATGCAAGCCTGGCCCACCGGGCCATCGCCCGCGGATGCCATGTCCTTTGCGAAAAGCCCTTCGCCTTGAATGCGGCCGAAGGCGCCGCCCTTCTGGACGCCGCGGACGAACGGCAGATCGTGCACATGGTCTCGCACGAATTCCGCTGGCTGCCCGAGCGGGCGCTGTTCGGCCAGACCATCCGGGACGGCCTGATCGGCGAACCGCGCTTCCTGGTCATGGACCAGTTCATTCCGTTTTGCGCGGATCCTGCCGCCCGGCTCCCGCGCTGGTGGTTCGACGCGGACGCCGGTGGCGGCTGGCTGGGCGCCGGGGGCTCCCATCTGATCGACCAGGTCCGCGCCTGGTTGGGCGACATCCACGCGCTGAGCGCGAACCTCCTGACCGTGTCCGACCGAAAGGACGTGGCCGAGGATTCCTACTCGGTGCGCTTCGTGACGAAGAGCGGTGTCGAAGGTTCGATGCAGCAATCGGCGGGCGCCTGGGGCCAACCGGCGAGCCTCTGCCGTTGCGCGGGATCGAAAGGCACCGTCTGGATCGATGGCGGCAAAGTGTTCCTGGCCGACAGCACCGGCACCCGCCAGCTTGAGGTGCCCCCCGAACTGGCGCTCCCGCAGGCTCCCGCCCCGTCCGATCCCGCCGCCTCCGGTCGCGCCCCGCCGTTCGAACTGGCGCCTTTCACCCGTCTCGCCGAGGCGCTGAAAGCGCGGATCACCGGCCAGGCCCAGGCGGGCGGCGTGGCGGCGCCGACATTCCGAGACGGCCTGGAATGCATGCGGATCATGGACGCCATGCGCGCGTCCGCAGCGCAGGGCGGCGCCTTGCAAAAGCTGGCGTGACCACGCGCGCGGTTAGCCGGGGTGGGGCATCGTCCGCCCGGATAGCGGTGGAAACCCCGAGATCGTTCGCCAAACAGGGCTGCTAGGGTTGGGGCCGCCAATCCTATGGACGGTCCCGAAACATGCGCAGCGCAGCAGTTCCTTTCGCTCTCCTCCTGATGCTCGCCGGCACGCCCGCATGGGCCGACGAGGCCTATGTCGAAGTCACGGGCGGCGTGAACTGGAACGACGAGGAAACCGATGCCATCACCGGCGTGGCCCTGGGCTACGATGTCGATCTGAACGAGACCTTCTTCGTCGGCGTCGAAGGCACGGCCGAGAAGCTGCTGACGGACGGCACCCGCGTCGCCTGGGGTATCGGCGGCCGCGCCGGAGCGGAAGTCCTGCCGCAAAGCAAAGTCTTCGTGGGCCTGAACTGGCAGTCCAAGGATTGCCGGGACTGCGGCAATGCCGTCGGGCTCGGAACCGGCTGGGAGCAGAACCTGACCGAAAAGCTCTATGCCAAAGTGGAATTCAAGCACCTCTTCGTGGGCAACGGGGAACCGAACGCCAACGTGGGGATCCTGGGTCTCGGCGTGATGTTCTGACGCCATCTGGCGGACATCGCGGGCCAGGCGCTAGAAGGCCTCGGCAATGCCGAGATAGACGGCCTGCGAATCCTTCCCCACCGCAAGGTCGAGCCGGAGGTTGATGTTGGTGGCCCGCGAAGGCTGAAACCGCAGCCCGACGCCCCCGGCCGGCAGGAAATCGGTCCTGCCAAGCTGCGCAAGACTGGGAGCGATCCCGCCGATCCCGCCGAAAGCCACCATCCCCACGCGGCCGAACAAGTGCCGCCGCCATTCCGCCTGAAGTGCCCAGCTCATGCCGTCGCGGTAGCGCCCGGCCTTGTACCCCCTGAGATCGTTCTTCTGCCCATAGAGGCACAAGTCGAAGTAAGGCAGATCGCCCGCGGCATCGCAGAGACCGGCATGGAACGCCCAGACCGTCCTGGTGCCCGAGGGAACGTAGACGCTGGCGCCCGCCGTGAATTTCCCGCCCTTGTAATCGCTGCCCAGCGCCTTGATCCCCCAGAGCCATTCGGCATGCAGGAATGCGCCTTGCCGCGGGTTCAGGCTGTCGTCGCGCCGGTCGTATGTCACGGCGGGGCCGAGCTGGACGAGGGTACTGTTGCGCTGGTCCTGGGGAATGGCCAGATCCGGAAAGGCCGGGTCCGCATCCCGCGGGTTCACTTTCACATGCATGGCCAGGGCGCGCACGCCGGCATAGAGCCCGGGCAGCACCCGCATCTGGGGCTGCAGCCGCAGCGCGACGGTCTTCTCGTCCAGTTGGGCGGCAACGTCCCGGTCTCCGGCAGCGTCGCCGGTTCCGTAGTAGTCCGTGACGAGCTTGCCGGCACCGACGGCGGCGGTGAAGCGAAAGCGGTCGTCTGCCAGCGACATGCTGTGAAAGCCGCCCAGCAGCCAATTGTCGTTGTTGGTCTTCATCGCCGCGGCGCCGCTGATCCAGGGCGAAGGCGCGCCGTTCGGATTGTAGAACACCACGCCGGCCACGACGAGGCCGACGCCCAGCACCGGGCTGGTGATGGGCAAGGGCACGGCCAGCACGTCCTTGTCCCCTTTCTTCCCGGTGCCGGCCCTGGCAGCCTCGGCCACCGCGGTCGCCTGCTCGTCGATCTCGTCCATCTGGTCGTTCGGACCGGCGGCGATGGCGGTCCCGGTCGCAAGGCTCAGCCCAAGGGGCAGGAGCAGCGCCGTCATCCAGAGCCGCCCCCACGGCTTCCGGCTACCGCAGGACGCGCCGCCGGGTGAGCCGGACAAGGAAGCAGGCGGGGCCATTTCGCTTTCGAGAATGGCTAGATTCCCGGGTCGCCGGAATGGGCACTTACCCCGAGTTCAGGGCCGCCCGATCAGGACCCGCGCGACGCCGGGCCAGTGGCAAGGCCGGCGCAGAGCGGCACCAGCAGCAGCATCGCTGCAAGGATCCAGAAGGCGTTCGGCAGTCCGATGCCTTGCGCCACGAAGCCCACGGCGGCCGGGCCGACCAGGATACCGGCATAGCCCACCGTCGTGACCGAGGCGATGGCCAGGCCCGACGGCATCGCCTTCTGCGCCCCGGCCAGTCGGAACAGCACCGGCACCGTGTTCGATGCACCAAGACCGATCAGCAGGAAGCCCGCGAAAGCAAGCGGCGCGACCGGCGCTGTCAGCAACACGACATAGCCGGCAATGGCGAGCAGTCCGCCCCAGAACATGGTGCGCCGATCGCCAAGCCGCGCCACCACGGCATCGCCGGTCAGGCGGCCGAACGTCATCGCTACGGCAAAGACACTATAGCCGATCCCCGCCTGCGCTGCCGGCATCAGCCCCTTGCCGCTCAGCAGGAGCGCGCCCCAATCGAGGATCGCGCCCTCGGTCAGGAAAGTGAGCGCGGCCAGCAGAGAAAGCAGGACGACGATGCTGCGCGGCACCACAAGGAGCGGTGCCTCCTGCGCGCGGGGCGTCGCGATGAATCGAGGCGCCGCCAGGATCAGCGCCGCGATCATGAGCGCCGCGGCGACGATCGCGCCGGTCACGGCCGCCAATCCGGCCGAAAGCGCAAGCGTCATCATCGATGCGCCGACAAAGCCGCCCACACTGAAGAGTCCGTGGAAACCCGACATGAGCGGACGATCGGCGCGCTTCTCGACTTCCACCGCGTGCACGTTCATGCCCACTTCGATCACGCCAAGAAAGCCCCCGAACAGCAGCAAGGCCAGCGCCATCGATCCGACGCCGGGCGCATAGGCCAGGAAAGGCAGCAGCACCGCCTGCCCCGCTCCGCCGACGATCACCGCCGGACGAGCGCCCATGCGCGAGGTCAGCGGGCCGGCAAGTTGCATGGCGGCGACCGAGCCCAGTCCCAGGCACAGGAGCAGCAGGCCCAGCGTGCCATCGCTCACGCCAAGGCGCGCCTTCGCCAACGGGACGAGCGGGGCCCAGCAGGCAAGGCCGAAGCCGGCCACGAGAAAGGCGGCACGGGTCGCGAACCGGGAGCCGGCATCGTGTGTCATGATCGGTGATTTTCCGTTAGTTCGCCTGCGGTGCCGCAGCGCGCAGGATTTTTGCCCCGGCCCGCTCAAGCTCGGCAACCTGGGAGGAGGGGGCGTCGTGGGACAGCACGATGTGGTCGATGCTGTCCAGATCGGCAACCGTGAACGGCGCCGTTGCGGTCAGCTTGTCGTTCGAAACAAGCACGACCGTGCACCGGCTTCTCCCGACAAGCGCGCGCTTGAACGCCGCGTCGGCCGCGTCGAAAGCGCTTGCGCCGCGCTCCGCAGAGACCGCACAGGCCCCCAGCAGGCAGAGATCGATGTTCAGACGCGACAAGGCTTCGATGGCCGTGCCGTCGACGCAGCCGCCGATCGCCAGGTCCACGCCGCCGCCGAGCAGGACGAAGGGCACGTCCTGGCGCGTCGCCAGCCTTGCCGCCGCATGGACGGAATTGGTCGCGACCGAGAGTTCGGCATCGTCCGGCAGGAACTCCGCGGCCAGCACATTCGTGCTTCCATTGTCGATAAAAACGAAGCTTGCCGGCGATATGAGCGTCATCGCCGCCTTGGCCAGAGCACGCTTCTCTTCCGAGTCCTCGCTCAAACGCGCTGCGATCGGGGTGCTGCCCGCGCCTATGGGCACGGCGCCGCCATAGACCCGCCGACATGTGCCCTGCGCCGCCAGCGCCCGCAGATCGCGCCGCACCGCATCTTCGGAGACCGCGAATTCGCTGGCAAGCGCCGTACTGCTGACGGCTTCCCCGGCCAGAAGCCGGGACGCGATCAGCTCGCGCCGGGCGGAAGGAATCTCTTTCGTCATAGGCGCCGCCTACAGGATCGGCTGGCGCAAAACCAGGACAAATGAGAATAGATCATGCAATAACGTGCAGATCGTTTCGCCAGC
>NZ_CM145495.1:167500-205000 GCF_055521655.1 Novosphingobium sp. BL-S-21 | reverse complement strand
GGCCTGGCCCTGGCGGCCGAGCCGCTGGTCATGCTGCTTTATGGCCCCAACTGGATCGGCTCCGCCCCGCTGCTGCGCTGGACCGCGCTGGGGGAGATCTTCTTCGTCGCCGTCCCGCTGCAAATGGACGTGCCCCTGCTGCTGGGCCAGATCCGAAAGCTCGTCTGGGTCAACCTGCTCGACACGTCGGCCGCCGTGGTGATCCTCACCGCAGGCTGCTTCATCAGCCTCGACGCCGCAGGCATGAGCCGCGTGATCTACGGCTTCGTCTGGTGGGCGATCTACGCGGTCTATCTCGGCCGGCTGATCGGCTTCCGCTTCGGGGCCTTGATGAACGTCTACGTCCGCAGCGGTATCTGCGCACTGGCCGCGGGCGTGCCGCTGATGATCGCACGCTGGCAAGGCATGGAGCTGGGCCTGCTCGCCCTGCTGGTGCTCAGCGCCACCGGCGTTCTCGCCTGGCTGGCGGCCCTTGCGGCGACGCGCCATCCGGCCTGGAAGGAAGTGCGCATGATGGCCGAGGCGCTGTCCCGCCCGATCCTGTCGCGCCGGGCGGGCTGACCGGCCGTGAGAATGGCCTACCTGCTGCTCGCCCACGATGCGCCGGAGCAGCTCGAACGCCTGATCGAAACGCTGCTGGCCGCGAGCGCCGAGGATTTCGCGGTGATCCACGCCGACCGGCGCTCGGCGCTCTGGCACGCCTTGCGCAAGCGCCTGCCCGGTCCCGCCGGACGCGTGCATCTGGTGGCGGACCCGGTCGCCGTGCGCTGGGGTCACTGGAGCCAGGTGGCCGCCACCGCGAAACTGGTACGAGAGGCGACCCGCCTCGGCTGTGAGCGCGCCCATCTGCTCAGCGGCACCGACTGGCCGGTGGCCGCCCGCGCGGACATGGCGCGCGCGCTGGGGGCGAACCTCTGCCATGTCGAACTGCGGCCCGGCCACATGGCCGAGCGCATGCAGACTTATCGTTTCGACACCCGCTGGCTGCGGCTCGACCCCGCGCGGGACCGCCTCGCATATGCCGCCACCTGGGAGCTTCGCCGCCTGGCGCGCTGGCTGGACCGCACGCGCGGCAAGCTGGGACGCGAACGCGCGCAGCCCTTCGGGACCTGGGCCTATGGCTCGCAGTGGTGGTCGCTTCCCGCCGATGCGCTCGACATGCTGGCCCGCGAGCTTCCGCCGCTGCTGCGGAGCGGCCGCCTGAAGGGCACGCTCTGCAGCGACGAACATGTCGTGCCCACGCTGGTCGCGCATTTCTTTCCCGACCGGATCGCCGCCAACCAGCGCTTCGTCCGTTTCCCGCAAGGTTCGTCCAGCCCGCGGCTGCTCGGCGCGAGGGACCTCGCGGAAGTGGCCGCGAGCGATGCCTGGTTCATGCGCAAGGTTTCGGCGGCGCACGACCCGTTCTTCCTCGATTCCCCTGCACTGCCGCATGCGCCGGAACGGGACGGCGGCCATGCGGAAACATTGGTGTCGCCCCGGCGCGAGTGATATGATCGACCCTGCGACATCCGCAAAATAGCGGTGCGCAGGAGAGAACGATGCCAGGAGCAGCCCTCGGGCTGACGCTCATCTTCGCCGAAGTGGCGATCCTGGGCGCACAGCCTCTCCCCCCGCCGTCCCAGCCGATCGCGGTCCAACTGCCGCAACCGGTCCCGAAACAGCCCGGCCCGCAGCATTTCGACAGCGATATGGATGCGCCGATCCAGGGCCAGGCCGACGATGACGACCGCATGACCGTCTCGGTGGGCGTGGAGGGCCGCGGCCCCTACAACTTCCTCATCGACACCGGCTCGCAGACCACGGTGGTGTCTTCCGCGCTGGCGGGAAAGCTGGGACTGGTTCCGGGGCCGATCGTGCGGGTCATCAGCATGGGCGGCATGAGCAGCGTCGCCACCGCCCGGCTCGACTCGCTCGACATCGGGCTCAAGTCCTATTCGGGCCTCACCGTGCCCCTGCTCGAACGCCAGCACATCGGCGCGGACGGGATCGTCGGCACCGATAGCCTGCAGGACCAGCGGGTCGTGCTCGACTTCACGAAGAACACCATCGCCATCGGCGATGCGCAAAGCCTGGGCGGCAGCAGCGGCTACGAGATCATCGTGCGCGCCCGCAAGAAGGCGGGGCGGCTGATCATGACCAACGCCCTGATCGACGGTATCCGCGCCGATGTGGTGATCGACACCGGGGCCAGCTCCACCATCGGCAACCTCGCCCTGCAACGCGCCATCCGCGACAGGTCCACCGGCCAGACCACCCTGCTCTCCGTGACGGGCCACGAGCTTCCTGCGGGCCTCGGCCTCGCCCGCAAGCTGCAGATAGACGACGTGAACATCTCCAACGTGCTGATCGCCTTCGCCGATGCGCCGGCCTTCAAGGAGCTGAACTTGCGCAAGCGGCCCGCCATCTTCCTGGGCATGCGCGAACTGCGGGTGTTCAAGCGGATCGCCATCGACTTCTCCACCCGGCGCATCCTGTTCGACATGCCCAAGGGGTCCTGAGCGGCTGGATTATGCCCGAATCGGGCGTAACGCCCTGCCCGCGGCCGCAGATTGGCCCGGTGCGCAGTGCCTCGCGCCCACCCGTCACGGGCCCCTGTCACGGGCCCCTGTCACGTCGCCGCGATTGTCTATTGGCGCCGGCACCCTAAATAGCGCCGATGCCGCCAGACACCGCCGTCACCGATTCGCGCGCCCGCCACGATGGCTGGCGCACCCTGCTGCGCTTCATGCCTTATCTCTGGCCCGTCGGAAATCCGGTGCTGCGCTGGCGGATCGTCTGGGCCTGCGTGTTCATCCTGCTGTCCACCGCGACGCAGCTGGCGCTGCCCTACCTGATGAAATGGGCGGTAGACCTCATGGGCGCCACCGGCCCCAGGCTGGTGCAACTGGCGATGCTCATGGTGCTGGGCTATGCGGCCGGCCGCCTGATCCAGACCGCCTTCGACAACTTCCGCAACATCGTGTTCGAGCGCGTCGGCCAGGACGCGACGCGCGAACTGGCGGAGAACGTGTTCGGCCAGCTCCACCGCCTTTCGCTGCGCTTCCACCTGGCGCGCCGCACCGGCGAAGTGACCAAGACCATCGAGCGCGGCACCAAGAGCATCGACACGATGCTCTACTTCATGCTGTTCAACATCGCGCCCACGATCCTGCAACTCGTGGTCGTGGCCGTGATCTTCTACATCAATTTCGGCCCCGGCCTCGTGATCGCGACGGCCCTGGCCATCGCCGCCTATATCTGGGTGACGCGCACGATCACCGAATGGCGCACCAAGCTGCGTGAACAGATGAACCGGCTGGACGGGCAGGCGCTGGCGCGGGCGGTGGACTCGCTGCTCAACTACGAGACGGTGAAGTATTTCTCGGCCGAGCATCGCGAGCAGGAACGCTACGCGCAGGCGACGCGGGCCTATGCCGTGGCGGCAGTGAAGAGCGAGAATTCGCTGGGACTGCTCAATATCGCGCAAGGCGTGGTGGTGAACCTGCTGATGGCCGGCGCGCTCGGCTATACCGTGTGGGGCTGGTACAACGGGCAATATACCGCCGGCCAGCTCGTCTTCGTGCAGACTTACCTGACGCAGCTGTTCCGCCCGCTCGACATGCTGGGCATGGTCTATCGCACGATCCGGCAGGGCCTGATCGACATGGCGGAGATGTTCCGCCTGCTCGACGAACCGCAGGAAGTCTCGGACAGGCCCGGCGCCCCGGCGCTGGTGATCCAGCGGCCCTCGATCGTGTTCGACAACGTGGTCTTCGGCTACGAGCCCGACCGCCGCATCCTCAAGGGCCTGACGTTCGAAGTTCCGGCGGGCCAGAACTTCGCCGTCGTCGGTCCCTCCGGCGCGGGCAAGTCCACGCTCGCGCGGCTGCTGTTCCGTTTCTACGATCCGCAGGAAGGCCGCATTCTCATCGACGGCCAGGACATCGCCGGCATCACGCAGGAATCGCTGCGCGCCGCCATCGGCATCGTCCCGCAGGATTCGGTGCTGTTCAACGACACCATCGGCTACAACATCGGCTACGGCCGTGACGACGCGGTTCAGGCGGACATCGAATCGGCCGCTCGCGGCGCGGCGCTGATGGGCCTGATCGACCGCCTCCCGCAAGGCTTCGCCACGGAAGTGGGCGAGCGCGGCCTCAAGCTCTCGGGCGGCGAGAAGCAGCGCGTCGCCATTGCCCGCACGCTGGTGAAGAACCCGCCGATCCTGCTGCTGGACGAGGCGACATCCGCGCTCGACACCCGCACCGAGCAGGACATCCTGGCCACGCTGCACCGCGTCTCGGAAAACCGCACGAGCCTCTCGATCGCGCACCGCCTGTCGACGATCTCGGATTCGGACCGGATCCTGGTGCTCAACGACGGCCGCCTGTCCGAAAGCGGCACCCATGCCGAACTGCTGCGGCAGGACGGTCTCTATGCCGAGATGTGGGCCCGTCAGGCGGCGGAAGCCGAAGCGATGATCGAGGCGGCGGAATAGCGCAGGGCGGGCAGGAACCTTGCCCGCCCTCGCGGGTTGCGCAAGGGTCCAATCCTCCGGAGCCTGCCCGCGTGAAGATCCCACCGATGTCCGCCGTCCTCCTGCACATGGCGGCCCTGGCTCCCCTGATCCCTGCGGCTGTGATCGCCGGCCCGGTTCTCGCGCAGGAGGAGCCCGCGCCGGTTCGCCCGGTGGCGGCCGTCTCCGCCGAGAAGGTACAAGTCACTCTCCCCGATGGCGCCATTCGCGATCAGGCGCCCCGACCGGACTGACCCCGAACCGCTCTTCCCACGCTGCGCCCTGAAGGCGCAGGCATCCCTCGTTTCCCTTCCCGAAAAGCCCCGGGCCGACCTTCGGATTGCCCCTCACCGCAAGATCCGGAAAAATGCCCGCCACCGGCCGGCATCCGGCGCGGATTCGATCGGCAGGGAAAAGATGCTCGCCACCACCGACCCGTTTGTCAGGCACTTCGTCCAGCCGGTGCCCCGGCGCGAGCCGGTTGAAGTGCGGCTCTTCGCCGGCGAGCGCCGCCTGACGCTGGAAGTGGGCCGGCCGATGGACTTCCGCGCGCTGACCCTGCTGTCGGAACGGACCTGCTCGAAACGATCCGCCGATCTCGCCGGCTTCGGTCCCCGCGCGCTGGCCAAGCGCACGATCGGCCGGTGGGGCAAGCCGATCGACGCGGGCCTGTTCCTCGACACCCGCCACATAGAGCCCAACAACGTCTCGCACCTGCTGATGGACATCGTCCCGCTGTGCCTTTCCGCCCGGCGCGTGGTGGGGGACGCCGCGTTCGTGTTCCGCCCGCTACAGCCGGCGTTTCGCGAGCTGCTCCTGCAATTCGGGATCGATCCGCTCTGCACCTATCGGCCGGTGTCGGGCGAGAAACTCAGCTTCCGGCTGGCGCGCGGGCTGTCGCAGTTCGGGATCGAGGCGCATTTCGACGCGCCGCTCTACAGCTATACCGGCGAAGTCTACACCGACCACGGCGCCGCGCCATCAGGCCGCCGCAAACTGTTCGTTTCCCGCCGCGGCCCAAGGTCGCCCCTCAACGCGGCGCAGCTGGACGCCATGCTCGCGGCCCGGGGCTTCACCGTGGTCTACATGGAAGATCACGCGATCCCGGACCAGATCGCACTGATGCAGGAGGCCGACGACATCGTCGCCATCCACGGGGCAGCGCTGGCGTATCTGGCGCTGAAAGCCCGCACCTCCCGGGTGATCGAGATCATGCCGCCCAGCGTCTATCACGATCACTTTCCCATCGGGATCGGGCACAAGGTGGACCGCTATGTCCAGCTGATCCCGAGCTTCGACGAGAATGTCCAGTATCAGGGCTGGGCCGAAATCTACCGGCACAAGCAAAGCCCGTTCCATGTCGATCTGGCGCAGCTTGAGGAGGCGCTGGATGAAAGCGCTCCTGGCGCAGGCGGCCGGGAAGCCGGCAAGGCCGCGGCGGCTCACCCCATCGCCATGGGCGCCTGAAAGCGCCTCGGTCTGGGCTCAGTCCTTGACGACGTCGGCCTCGTGCCAGACCACGGCCTGGGCCGCCTTCATGCAGTTTTCTGCGGTATCCCACGACAGCGACGGCGAGCCATAGAGCCGCCATCCCTGCGCCAGTGCTTCGGACACACGCTCGCAGAAGGCACGGTCGTCAGCTCCGGTGAGCAGGCGGTAGATCGGGCGGTCCTCGGGGGTCTGGTACATCCTGGTAACTCTCTTTCGCTAGAGCGTTTCTACCGGGAGGATTCACCCGCTGGCCCGGAAAACGCGGCAAACCACGCCGCTGGAGCAGTCCGGCCGGTAGGTCGGATCGGAAACTGCTCCAGCGAATCAGATGCCTAACCACTCCAGCCCCGCTGGCAAGTCCCCAGCCGCGTAATCGACCTGGAGCACGCGCCTGCGCCGCCCCGGCCGCGCCGCATGGGACGCGTGGAGGATCGGCGTGCGATAGAGCCAGACATCGCCCGGCTCGGCCAGGCAGGCATGGATCGGCGCTTCGTCCACGACGGCCCCGATCCTGTCGACCGCAATGCGGCCGAGCCGGTGAGAGCCCAGCGCCACCAGCAGGGGCGCATTGTCCTCGTCCACCGGATCAAGGTGAATCCGCAAGGTCATCATGGCTTCGATCACCGCGAAGGGCGGTTCCACATGGTCGATCCCCTGCTTCACCGTCCATGGCCCGAACCCCGGCGCCTCGGCGCGGCTGCGCAGGGCGATGGTCCGATCCTGATGCCAGCCGAGCGACCAGTCCGCCCGGTCGTTCTTGTCGAACAGCACGGCCCTTACCGGCTTCCCGGGCCAGCTTCGGTGCCGGGCGACGATGGCGCCGATCGGCCCGCTGGGCGACAGTATCTCGGCCAGTTCGGGATCCCCGGCGATGCGGCATCCCGCGCGGCCATCCGGCCACTTCGCCAGCACGTCCTGCAAGTCCTTCAGGATCGGAAGCGCGCCGCCAGGACAGAGACAGGCCCCATCGCGCGCCAGATCGAGCGCCAGGTCAGCTGCCCTCGGTGCGGCCAGGTCGGGTTCGATCACCCCGGATAGCGCTCGAATTCCGGCAATTCGCCCATATGCTGCATCCAGCCCACGCGTTCAGCCACCTGGATATGGGCCTGGGGCGGGAGAGCGTCGGGATCGTCGAGCGTAGCGACCTGGATGTCGACGAGACCGGGAAGATAGGCTTCGTTCGTATAGGAAATGCCCGTGCCGCAGCGGGGGCAGAAGTGGCGCATGGCGCTGCCGCTGGAGTTGTAGGCCGACGGGTTTCCGGCTGTCAGCGCGAAGTCCGACGTCTTGAAAGCCGCCCAGGCCACGACCGGCGCGCCGGAGGACTTGCGGCAATCGGCGCAGTGGCAGAGCGCGACGTGTTCCGGCTCTCCGTCCACGACATAGCGCACGTCACCGCACTGGCATCCACCTTCCAACTTCATCGCGAATCTCCCTCTGATGCGGGGGAGGCTAATCGATTTGGCGGAACATTCAAGGAACAACTGAAGTCGTCCCGGGCCGGACCCGGGACGACGGTCTGGTCAGAGAATGTACTTCGAAAGGTCGGCGTTTCCGGCCAGGCCTTCCAGCTTCTCGCGAACGTAAGTCCGGTCGATGACCACGGTTTCGCCCTTGCGGTCCTCGGCCTCGAAGCTGAGTTCCTCCAGGAGCTTTTCCATCACCGTCTGCAGGCGGCGGGCACCGATGTTCTCCACGGTCTCGTTCACCAGCGCGGCGATGCGGGCGACTTCCTGCACGGCGTCAGTGGTGATCTCCACCGTCACTTCCTCGGTTTCGAGCAGCGCCTTGTACTGCGCCACCAGGTTCGCGCGGGTTTCCGAAAGGATGCGCACGAAGTCTTCCTCGGTCAGCGCCTTCAGCTCCACGCGGATCGGCAGGCGTCCCTGGAGTTCGGGCAGCATGTCGCTCGGCTTGGCGACGTGGAAGGCGCCGCTGGCGATGAAGAGGACATGGTCGGTCTTCATCGGACCGTACTTGGTGGCGACGGTGGTGCCTTCGATCAGCGGCAGCAGGTCACGCTGCACGCCTTCGCGGCTCACCGAGCCGCCGCGCACGTCGGAAACGGCGATCTTGTCGATCTCGTCGAGGAAGACGATGCCGTTGGTCTCGGCATTGGCGAGCGCCGTGCGGGCGACATCGTCCTGGTCCATGCGCTTTTCCGACTCTTCGTCGACCAGCTTGTCCCAGGCGTCGGGCACTTTCATCTTGCGGCGCGTCAGCTTCTGGCCGCCGAACTTGCCCATGATGTCCGACAGGTTGATCATGCCGACCGAGCCGCCCATGCCCGGGATCTCCATCGGCGCCGAGGGCGTGTCCTCGACTTCGATCTCGACTTCGGTTTCGTTCATGGCGTTTTCGGTGATGCGCTGGTGGAACGAGGCGCGGGTGGCCTCGGATGCGCCCTCGCCGACCAGGGCATTGAGCAGGCGCTCCATCGCGGCCTTGGAGGCAGCCTCACGCACCGAATCGCGGCGGCGGTCCTTTTCGAGGCGAATGGCCTCTTCCACGAGATCGCGGGCGATCTGTTCCACGTCGCGGCCGACATAGCCGACTTCGGTGAACTTGGTCGCTTCCACTTTCACGAAAGGCGCATCGGCCAGCTTGGCCAGGCGGCGGCTGATCTCGGTCTTGCCGCAGCCCGTCGGGCCGATCATGAGGATGTTCTTCGGCGTCACCTCGTCGCGCAAGTCGAGCGAGAGCTTCTGCCGGCGCCAGCGGTTGCGCAGCGCCACGGCGACGGCCTTCTTCGCCTCGCTCTGGCCGATGATATGCGCGTCGAGCGCGCGGACGATGGCCTTGGGGGTCAGGTTGTCTTTCATGGTGTCCTGGAAGCTCAGATGGTCTCGACCGTCACGCGGTCGTTTGTGAAGACGCAGATGTCGGCGGCGACGGCCATGGCGCGGCGCGCGATCTTCTCGGCGTCGTCCTCGTAGCTGTCGATGGCGCGCGCGGCGGCAAGGGCGTAGTTGCCGCCGGAGCCGATCGCGGTGATCTGGCTTTCGGGGCCGCCTTCGGGCTCCAGCACGTCGCCATTGCCGGTGAGTACCAGCAGGGTATCGGCATCGGCCACGATCATCAGCGCTTCGAGATTGCGCAAGTACTTGTCCGTACGCCAATCCTTGGCGAGTTCGACGGCCGCGCGCATGAGCTGGCCGCGGTGCTGCTCCAGCTTGCGCTCCAGCCGTTCGAACAGGGTGAAGGCGTCGGCCGTGGCGCCGGCGAAGCCCGCGATCACCTTGCCGTCGCCGATGCGGCGCACCTTGCGCGCATTGGGCTTCATCACCGTGTTGCCCATGGAAACCTGACCGTCACCGGCGATGACGGTCTTGTCGCCCTTCTTCACACCGATGATCGTCGTACCGTGCCACTGGATCAGGCCGTGGCTAGCCCCGCTATTATCCATGCCGCGGGATATATGTCGGCATTCTCAGGGTTCAAGCGGGTAAGGCGCAACCACCCGCGCGCCCGAAACAACAAAAAACGTCCGCGAAACCGATATGCGGTCTCACGGACGTTTTGCAGGCGATCTCGTGACCGCCCTCTCTCCGTCTGGAATCAGCTGCCGTTCGGTCCGGGGCCCGTGGGCTGGGTGCCGGCACCGCCCATGCCGCCAGCGCCAACGGCGCCGATGTTGCCGAACAGGTCTTCCAGCAACCCGCGGTGACGGCCGAGGGTCGGCGTGGTGTCGCCGTTCGGGTTGATGCGGGCCACCTGCTCCATGCCGCGCTTGTCGACGCCGACGACATTGCCGGCCGGATCGAAGCGCACGCGCAGCACGGTCTGCTCCGAGGTCTGCGGACGGCGGAACGGCGGGGTCTTCACCGTCTGCGAGATGTAGTAATAGTCCTTCTCGCCGAATTGGCTGACGAACGTGGGGCGGCCGAGCGTCTTTTCCACCGAGAGGCGGTTGTCGATGCCGGGCTGCACCGAATCGAGCAGCGTCTGGTCGATCAGGTAACCGCGATGGTCGCGGACCGACGTGCATCCTGCCGTCAGCGCAGCCAGCGCCAGCGCGATGCCTGCCGCCTTAGCCATGTGACCGTAACTGCGCATTTTCCCACTCCATTCGGGGCCGAGGCCTGGTTCGGGCATTGCCACCCGGCGCAGGGCCCATATATCGGCCAGATAACGGCACCGAGCCTTAGAGCCCGCCAGCCCGTCACGCAATGGGCGTTGGGGCAGGTCGATTGAATTGCCGATGAACGAAAGGTCAGACTGTCCGTGTCCTTGCTTTCCCGTCTCGTCGGCAAGAGTTCCGACCCTCGCGCAGAAGTCCGTCCGCTCTGGCACCGGGTGGTGGAGATCGCCCGCGAAAAGCCCTGGTATGCGCAGTTCGGCGTGGCCGATACCGTGGCCGGCCGCTTCGATGCGGTCACGCTGGTGCTGGCGCTCGTCATGCTGCGGATGGAACGGGACGGCGCGCTCATCACCCCCTCGGTCCATCTGACCGAGCTGTTCGTGGACGACATGGACGGCCAACTGCGCCAGTCCGGCGTGGGCGACCTGGTGGTGGGCAAGCGCATGGGCAAGCTGATGAGCGTGCTCGGCGGCCGCATCGGCGCGCTTCGTGAAGCGCTGCCGCAAGGCGGCGCAGCGCTGGCCGAAGTCCTCGGCCGCAACGTGACGCTGATCGAGGGCGCCGACCGCCTGGCCCTTGCCGCCCATGTGAAGGCGCTGGCGCTCCAGCTCGACGCCGTTTCCGATCCCGACCTCATGAACGCGAGCATTGCGCGATGACCGACACCCCTGCCTTCAAGCCCGAATTCTCCCGCAGCCTCGACATCCGCCAGGCCGAAGTCAAAGCCGCCCACCGCGTCGAGGCCGACGCGGCCGAGCGCGCCGCGCTGGCGGCGCGTTTCGGTCTCGTGCGGATCGACCGGCTCGCCGCCGACATCGAACTGGAACGCCGCGACCGCAAGGTCGAAGGGCGCGGCCGGATCAAGGCGGACTACATCCAGGCCTGCGCCGTTTCGGCCGAGGATATCGCCGTATCGCTGGACGAGCCGGTCTACTTCCGCTTCGTTCCCCAGGCCGGCGATCATACGCCGGACGAGGAAATCGAACTCGATTCGGACGATTGCGACGAAGTCGAATATACCGGCAGCCATATCGACCTCGGCGAAGCGGTGGCGCAGAGCCTTGCGCTGGCCATCGATCCGTTCCTGACCGGGCCGGAAGCCGATGCCGCGCGCAAGGCCGCCGGAATCGGCACGCCCGAAGACAGCGGCCCTTTCGCGGCGCTTAAGGGCCTTGGCCTGAAGGAGTGACTGGCGCCGGGGGACGCCCGGCCGGGAAGAATCCGAAGGGTTTCGACCGAAATGCGGCCACCTGCCGCCGTGGGAGCGCGGAGATTGCGCTCAGGATTTCCTTCCGGTGACGGAACGCCTTGATCGCTGGCGTATTTCCCCGCAAGCGGGAGGTTCCGCTCTCCTTTCCTGGCAGGCCCATGCATTCACCCTTCCCGCAGACCGATCCTGCCCAGCAGATTCTCGGCAGTTCTTCCCTGCGAACCCGGTCGCGCCCCGGTCTCGATCCCAAGACGACGTTCGGCCTCGCGATCGCCATCCTGTTCTTCCTGGCCAGCGGGACGGTGGCTTACCTCAATGTGCGCGTGCTGCGCGACGATGCCGCCAGGATCGTCCATTCGCACGAAGTGATCGTGTCGCTGAACGGCCTGCTTTCGGCGGTGCAGGATGCCGAGACCGGGCAGCGCGGATACCTGCTGACCGGGCGGGAGAGCTATCTCGACCCTTACCGCAGCGCGCTGGCCGATGTCGGCGGGCAGCTTGAGACGATCACCGCGCTCACCCGCGACAATCCCGATCAGCAGAGCCGCCTCCAGCCGCTGCGCCGCCATATCGATGCCAAGCTGGCCGAGCTGAAGGAGACCATCGAGGCGCGCAGGAACGGCGGCCTCGAAGCCGCGCTGCTGCTGGTCGCCTCGGATCGCGGCAAAGTGGAGATGGACGCGGTCCGCAGCCAGCTCGCGCAGATGCAGCTGGAAGAGGCGCGGCTGCGGCAGGAGCGGCTCACGGAAATGGAGCAGGCCTACAAGTCGGCCTGGGCGAGCGGCGTGGCCTCCTGCCTCCTGGGCATCGTCCTGACCCTGGTGATCGGCTTCCTGATCCGCCGCGCAGCGATTGCCGCGGGGCAGCGCGAGTGGCTGCAATCCGGCCAGGTCGGCCTGGCCTCCGCCGTGCTGGGCGACCAGCCGGTGGAGCAACTGGGCGAGAGCATCCTGGCCTTCCTGGTCCGCTTCGTGGGCGCGCAGGCAGGCGCGGTGTTTTCCGGGGACGGCCATCACTTCCGCCGGGTCGCGGCTTACGGCGTGCCCGAGGATGCGGGCATCGTCGAGCGCTTCTCGCTGCGGCAGGGCCTGCTGGGGCAAGTCGCGGCGGATGGCGAGCCGGTGCTCCTGGCCGACATTCCCGACAGCTACCTCACCATCGGCTCCACTTTCGGCAGCGACAAGCCGCGCCATCTGCTGATCGCCCCGGTCGTGGCCGACGAAACGGTCCACGGCGTGATCGAGCTGGGCTTCCTCCAGCCGGTGGACGACCAGGTCCTGACGTTCCTGCGCGAGATTTCCAACGCGGCGGGCGTCGCGCTGCGCTCGGCCCGCTACCGCGCCGACTTGCAGCACCATGCCGAGGAACTTCAGGTCCAGAGCGAGGAACTGCGCGTCTCCAACGAAGAGCTGGAAGAACAGGGCCGCGCCTTGCGCGAATCGCAAGTGCGGCTGGAGCACCAGCAGGTCGAGCTGGAACAGACCAACTCGCAGCTGGAGGAACAGGCCCAGCAGCTTGAGCACCAGCGCGACGATCTGGCCCGCTCGAATGCCGTGGTCGAACTGAAGGCGCAGGAGCTGGAGCAGGCCAGCCGCTACAAGTCCGACTTCCTGGCCAACATGAGTCACGAATTGCGCACGCCGCTCAATTCGCTGCTGATCCTCTCCAAGCTGCTGGGCGACAATCCGCGCGCCAACCTCTCGGGCGAGCAGGTGCAATATGCCCGAACCATCGAAGCGTCCGGCAACGACCTGCTGGCGCTGATCAACGACATTCTCGACCTTTCGAAGATCGAGGCCGGGCATTTGCAGATCCGGCCCGAGACGGTGCTGCTGGACCGGCTCGCCAGCGACATGCGGCAGGTCTTCCAGCCGGTGGCGCAGACGCGCGGGCTGGACTTCGAGATCCGCATCGCCCCGGATTGCCCCGCCACGCTCGATACCGACCGCCAGCGCCTGGAGCAGATCCTCAAGAACCTGCTGTCCAACGCCTTCAAGTTCACCGAGGCGGGCAGCGTGCGGCTGGAGATCGCGCCGGACGGCGACGATGCCCTGCTGCTGGCCGTCACCGACACCGGCATCGGCATTCCCGAAGATCAGCAACGCGCCATTTTCGAGGCGTTCCGGCAGGCGGACGGCACGGTGAACCGCAAGTACGGCGGCACCGGCCTTGGCCTTTCGATCTCACGCGAGCTGGCCCGCCTGCTGGGCGGCGCGATCTCGCTGGCGAGCGTGGCCGGAAAGGGCAGCCGCTTCACCTTGCGCATGCCGCTCGCCCATGACCCGGCGCAGGCCGGGCCGGGCAGCGCGAGTGCCCTTGCACCGGCGCTGCCCTCGGTCTTCGCGCCCGCCCCTTCCGGCATGCCGCAATTCACCGCGTCCCAGTTCGCGGCGTCCCCCCAGCCGGCCCCGCCCGCGCCTCCTGCCGGGCGCGCTCCGGCCGCGGCCGTCCTGCCGCGCCCGGTCGAGGACGACCGCGACACGGCCGCCATGGCCCAACGCGTCCTGCTGGTGGTCGAGGACGATTCCTCCTTCGCGGGCATCGTGCGCGACATGGCGCGGGAGATGGGCTTCCAGTGCCTCGTTTCCGGCACCGCCGAAGAGGCGCTGCAACTGGCGCGCAGCTTCCGTCCCCATGCCGTCGTGCTGGACATCGGCCTGCCCGACCAGTCCGGCCTCGCCCTGCTCGACCGCCTGAAACGAGATGTCGAGACGCGCCATATCCCGGTCCACGTCGTGTCGGGTTCCGACCATACGCAGACCGCCCTGTCGCTGGGCGCCATCGGCTATCTGGTGAAACCGGTGAAGCGCGAGGATCTTTCGGCCGTGCTCCAGGCCCTGGCCGCCAAGCTCGATTCCTCCACGCGCCGGGTGCTCATCGTCGAGGACGACCCCGTCCAACGCGACGCCGTGGCGCGACTGCTGACTTCGGGCGATGTCGAAACCGTGGCCGCCGCCACTGCCGCCGAATGCCTGGAGCTGCTGGCCAGCCAGACATTCGATTGCATGGTGCTGGACCTCGCCCTGCCCGATGCCAGCGGATTCACCCTGCTGGAAACCCTCAGCCGCGAGGGCGCCTATGCCTTCCCCCCGGTGATCGTCTATACCGGCCACGATCTGACGCCGGACGACGAGCAACGCCTGCGCCGCTATTCGGATTCGATCATCATCAAGGGCGCCCGCTCGCCCGAACGCCTGCTCGACGAAGTGTCGCTGTTCCTGCACCAGGTCGTCACCGAAATGCCGCCCGAGCAGCAGAGCATGATCCAGCAGGCCCGCAACCGCGACGCGATCCTCGAAGGGCGGCGCATCCTGGTGGTGGAGGACGACGTGCGCAACGTCTACTCGCTCACCAACATCCTCGAACCGCAAGGCGCGGTGGTGGAGATCGCGCGCAACGGGCAGGAGGCGATCGACGCGCTCGACCGCTCCTCCGGCGATGACGGCCGCCGCATCGACCTGGTGCTGATGGACGTGATGATGCCGGTGAAGGACGGGCTCACCGCCACGCGCGAAATCCGCCAGGACCCGCGCTGGGCCAAGCTGCCGATCATCACCCTGACCGCAAAGGCCATGCCCGACGACCAGGAACGCTGCATCGAGGCCGGCGCCAACGACTACATGTCCAAGCCGCTGGACGTGGACAAGCTGCTCTCGCTGGTCCGGGTCTGGATGCCCCGATGAAGCACGGCGCGGGACGATCGTGATGGAGAACGACAGGATCCAGGAGGAGAAGATCGAGGATATCGAGATCCGCCTCCTGCTGGAGGCCCTCTACAGCCGTTACCACTACGATTTTCGGGGCTACGCCCAGGCCTCGCTGAAACGGCGCTTGCGGCAGGCCCGCGACCAGCTCGGCCTGCCGACGTTCTCGGCGCTGCAGGACCGGATGCTGCGCGATCCCGCCATCGTCACGCGCCTGCTCGGCTTCCTGACCGTGCAGGTCAGCGAACTGTTCCGCGATCCCGCCTATTTCCGCGCCATTCGCGAGAAAGTCGTGCCGCATCTGCGCACCTACCCTTCGCTGAAAGTCTGGATCGCGGGGTCCAGCACCGGCGAGGAACTCTATTCCTTCGTCATCCTGTTCCGCGAGGAAGGGCTGGAGGACCGGACGCTGTTCTACGCCACCGACATCAGCCAGGAAGCGCTGGACGCCGCCGCGCGCGGCATCTACCCGCTCGACCGGATCCGGGCCTTTACCGAGAACCACCAGCTTTCGGGCGGAAAGTCCTCGCTCTCCGACTATTATTCCACCGCCTATGGCCGCGCCGTCTTTGACAAGAGCCTGCGCGACCGCGTGGTCTTTTCCGACCACAGCCTGGTCACCGATGCCGTCTTTGCAGAGATGCACCTGATCTCGTGCCGCAATGTCATGATCTATTTCGACCGGGAATTGCAGGACCGCGCGGTGGGGCTGTTCCGGGAATCGCTGGCACGCAAGGGCTTCCTGGGGCTGGGCGCGCGGGAAAGCCTGCGCTTCTCGCAATATGCCGGTGCCTTCAGCGCTTTCGTGCGCGAGGAGAAGATCTACCAGAGGCGCGATCCATGACCGAAAGCGCCCCGAGCGCGCCGCGTGCGGTGGTCATCGGGGCTTCGGCCGGCGCGGTGGAAGCGCTGCTGCATGTGCTGCCGCAGCTTCCGCGCGGCTATCCGCTGCCGGTGCTGGTCGTCGTCCATGTCCCGCCCCAGCGTCGCAACGTGCTGGCCTCGCTCTTCGCGGCCCGCTGCCCGCTCGACGTGCGCGAGCCCGACGACAAGGAACCGGCCGCGCCGGGCACGATCCTCTTCGCCCCGCCGGACTATCACATGCTGGTGGAGGCGGATCGCACGATCTCGCTTTCGGTGGAGGGGCCGGTGCAGTTTTCCCGCCCCTCGATCGACGTGCTCTTCGAAAGCGCCGCCGATGCCTATGGCCCGGGGCTGATCGGCGCCGTGCTCACCGGCGCCAACCATGACGGCGCCGAGGGCCTGGCCGCTGTGGCCGCGGCCGGAGGCATGGCCATCGTGCAGGACCCCGCACAGGCCGCCTATCCGGTCATGCCCGAGGCCGCCCTGGCCCTGACGCCGCACGCCGAGCGGCTGACCCTGGACGGGCTGGTGCGCCGCCTGCTGGCCGCCGGCGAACGGGCTTCCGGAAATCAGGCCGGCGAAATCAGCCGGTAGGCGCCGCCCATCAGCCGCGTCACTTCCTCGCTGCTCAGGACATATTGCGGCTCGTAGCCCAGGCCCGAGCGCCTGGTGCGCCGCCAGTGATCGACGTAGAGGCCTTTGTCCGGTCCGAACACCGAATGGACGTGGCGCGCCAGTTCGGCCGGGCAGTTGGCGGAAGCAGCCTCGCGGAAGATGGCGATATCGGTCACGTAAGGCCCGACCATGACCCAGACGTGCCCGCTCCAGTGCAGGTCCTCGGCGCCGAACACGGCGGGGCCGTCCACCGGCTCGCGGCGGCCATGAACCGGCGTTCCATCCACCGAGAGCACCCCGGCCACCACCTGCACGGGCGCCGAAAGGTGCCGTTCGAGCTGTACCGCCAGCGCCGCGCTCAGCCAGGCAGAAGCCGCGCGATCTTCGCTCGCGGCCTTGGGAAAGACTTTCAGGATCTCCACCGCGCAGGCCGCCAGCCGGGCCTTGTCGGCATCCGGCATCTCGTAGGCCTTGAACGCCTTGGCCGCGGCCCAGCCGTGCTGCGCGGCCACCAGCGTGCCGAGCTGGATCAGGTCTTTTGCGCCTATCATCTGAAAACCGTCATCCGAAAATTCCTGCTGGTCGTGCCCGGGGCCTGTCCGAAACCTGCCACACAGGGCCGATCCCGGTCCCCGGGCGGCCACTGGCCCGGCCCCTTAAAGGAGCTTGGCAACCAGGCCAAGCACGGTTTCGCCAGGGCGCGCCCAGCGCCGCGTAAACAGCGGCGCCCCTCCGGCACGCACCGATCATGACATTTCCCGTTCACCCCTTGCCCGCGCCCCTGCCGGGATGCGATCAGCGAAGGTCAACCTTCTGTATCCGCCCCCTGAATTTCGCCCCTTAAACCTGCCCCTGAAACTTGAAAGAATCATCATGCGCGCGCTTCGCCTTCCGGCCCTGACATTGTCCCTGGCCGCCGCCCTTTCGGCACCCGCGGGCGCGCAAGTGAAGGACAGCCATGGCAACGAACTCCATGTCGGCAGCCCGCTGAAGCCGGTGGCCGACTATGACGGCGGCACCGTCAGCAAGGGCCGCCCGGCGCAATGCGTGCTGGACGGCGATCCGCGCAAGGTCTGCACGTTCTATCCCCGCAACGGCGACGGCAGCTTCGCCATCGACGTGGAAGGCCGGGCCTACTACGCGGACAAGACCGCGCCGAACCGCATCACGGTGGACTACGACAACGGCGCGCGGATGGTGCCGCAAGGCGCCTTCACGCGCAGCCCGCGCGATCCCGCCTGCTGGGTCCAGGGTGCCAGCCGCAAGATTTGCGTCTATTGAAGGCGCGCCGGGCGGCCGGCGTTCCCGCGCCGGCCGCAGCGACGCCCAGTCAATGCCAGAGGTTGGTGCGCGCCAGATCGACCAGTTCGTCGCCGCGCCCGCTCATCACCGCCCGCAGCATGTAGAGCGTGAAGCCCTTGGCCATCTCGGCATTGATCTTGGGCGGGATCGGCAACTCGGTCCGGGCGACCACGGCATCGACCAGCACCGGACCGTCATGGGCCAGCGCCTCGGCCAGGCCGACTTCGACGTCGGCCGGGTCTTCCAGCCGGATTCCCTTGATGCCGATCGCCTCGGCCATGGCCGCGAAGTTCGGATTGTCGAGTTCGGTGCCGAAAGGCAGGAAGCCGGTGGACTTCTGCTCCACTTCCACGAAGCCCAGCGTGCCGTTGTTGAAGACCACGATCTTGGCGGGAAGGCGGTACTGGCGCAGCGTCAGCAGGTCTCCCATCAGCATGGCGAACCCGCCGTCTCCCGATAGCGAGATCACCTGCCGACCGGGAAAGGCGCATTGCGCGCCCAGCGCCATCGGCATGGCATTGGCCATGGAGCCATGCCAGAGCGAGCCGATCAGCCGCCGCTTCCCGTTCATCCGCAAGTAGCGCGCCGCCCATACCGTGGGCAGGCCGACATCGAAGGTGAAGACGGCATCCTCGGACGCCAGGTCGCTGAGCGCCTTGGCCACTTGCTGCGGATGGATCGGCGTCTTGCCCGGCTTGCCTTCGGCCAGCCCGTCCAGGTCCTTGCGGGTACGGCGATAGTGCTCGACCGCCTTGTCCAGATGCTTGCGGTCCGGCTTGTCCGGCAGGCGCGGCAGCAGCGCGCGGATCGTCGCCCCCACGTCTCCCACCACGCCCAGGTCCAGAGAGGCCCGGCGGCCGAGCTGGCCGGGCCGGATGTCGACCTGCAGGGTCCGCACATCGGAGCCGGTGGGGTAGAACTGGCGATAGGGAAAGTCCGTGCCCAGCATCAACAGGATGTCGGTATCCATCATCGCGTAGTAGCCCGAGGAAAAGCCGATCAGCCCGGTCATGCCCACGTCGTAGGGATTGTCGTACTCGACGTGCTCCTTGCCCTTCAGCGCGTGGACGATCGGCGCTTTGAGCTTTTCCGCCAGGGCCAGGAGTTCGTCGTGCGCGCCTTCGCAGCCCGAGCCGCAGAGCAGGGTCACGCGCTTGTCCGGCTCCAGCATGGCCGCCAGGGCATCGAGCTGCGCCTCTTCGGGCACGACCACCGGCGGCTTGGGCAGCAGGCCCAGCGGCTTGGGCCAGGCCTCGTTGGCGGCGGGCTTCAGCGCCACGTCTCCGGGGATGACCAGGACGGAGACGCCCCGCTCGCCGATGGCGGTGCGGATCGCGATTTCCAGGCTGCGCGGCATCTGCGAAGGATCGGAAACCAGCTCGCAGTAATGGCTGCACTCGCGGAACAGCTCCTGCGGATGGGTTTCCTGGAAATAGCCCGAGCCGATCTCGGGCGAAGGAATCTGGGCGGCGATGGCCAGCACCGGCACGCGCGAGCGGTGGCAGTCGAACAGGCCGTTGACGAGGTGCAGGTTGCCCGGTCCGCAGCTTCCCGCGCAGACCGCGATGCTGCCGGTCAGGTGAGCCTCGGCGCCGGCGGCGAAGGCGGCCACTTCCTCGTGGCGAACATGGATCCATTCGATCCGGCCATGGGCGCGGATGGCATCGGTCAGCCCGTTGAGGCTGTCACCGACCACGCCGTAGACTCGTTTGACACCGGCGGCTTCCAGCGTGGCAATGAATTGTTCGGCAACGTTCCTGGCCATGTTTCACCTCGTGTCGGGACATCGAATGGGGCACCGAAGGGTTCAAACCCCTCTCCTGGCGAAGGGTGCCCACGAAGCTGACAGTTTTCGGCGCCTGCGCAACCATGCCAAGGTATGACGTGCCGTCCCCTCAGCTCCGCCCGATTGGGCTCTTTCGGGGATTTTTCGCCCGGACGTGCGGGACTTGCGCCTTGCCGGGAAACCAAACGGCTCGTCGGCGCTTAGGCCCACATGGATGCAGCGGCGCAGATCGATGTGCAGGACCATGCACGGGAAGAGACGGGGCATCGCCGCCCGGGCAAGCGGCCGGACCGCACCCGTCTGCTGCGCATCCTGCGCAATGTGCTGATCGCGATCGTCGCGCTGGTCTTCGCGGCCTGGCTGGTCCTCTTCATCACCAAGGGCCGGTTCCTGAAGCACCCCTTCGAACGCATTGCCAGCTCGGCCGCCGGGCGGCAGGTAAGGGTGGGCGGAGACTTCCAGCTCTACTTCGCACCGCTGCGCATCAAGTTCCTGGCTGACGGCCTGAGCGTCTCCAACCCGGAATGGGCGGGCCGCCCGCAGATGTTCGCCGCCCGCCATATCGAGGCGCGGATCGCCCCGCTTTCATTGCTGTTCGGCCGTCGCCACGTTCATACGCTGGACCTTCAGGGCGGCGCCGTGGACCTCGAATGGGACAAGGCCCATGGCCGCAACAGCTGGACTTTCGGCAGCGGCGGCGGGGGCAAGCCCTTCGAGTTCCCCCGGATCGACCGCGCCACCATATCGGACACCCGCGTCCGCTATCTCGACCCGCAGATGCCGCTGCTTGCCAATCTCGTGGTCGATCCCGTCACTTCCACCGATGCCAGGATCGGCAAGGCCGTCTCGCTGCGCGGCGACGGCACCTTGCGCAGCACCCCGTTCCGCGTGAGCGCCCGGCTGCTCTCCCCCGACGCCACCGTCAATCGCGGCAGCAACGCCCTGGAACTCACGGCCTGGGCGGCGAACAACCAGGTCGACGTCTCGGGCACCCTGCCCTCCATCGCCGATTTCGAGGACGTGCCGCTCAAGGTCCGCGCCCGCGGGCGCGACTTGTCCGAACTGCTGGGCATCATCGACGTCGCCATTCCCCAGACCCGCCGCTACGCACTGAAAGCGCAGCTGGTGAAGGACGGGGAGACCTATCGCTTCACCGGCATGACCGGCACGTTCGGCCAGTCCGACCTTTCGGGCAAGCTGACGGTGACCAATGCCGAGCGGCTGCGGCTGGATGCCGTGCTGGCGACCAGGCGGCTGGACATCGTTGATGCCGCGCCGTTCATCGGCTACAACCCGGACATCGTGGCATCGAAAGGCGCCGTGGCCGCGGCCGCCGCCACCGGCGCGGGCGCCCAACGCGTCCTGCCGGACGCCGCCCTGCCGGTGGAGACGATGCAGCGCTTCGACGCCGGGCTGGACTGGAAGGTCGGCGTGGTCCGCTCACGCAATGTGCCGGTGCAGAACATCGCCCTGAAGCTCTCGCTCGACCGGGGACGACTGGCCCTGTCGCCGCTGACATTCTCGATGGCGCGCGGCGATGTCGCCTCGGATCTGGTGTTCGACACGCGTCAGCGCCCCTCGGCCGTAAGCTACGATATTCGCCTCAAGTCCACGCCGATGGGCCGTCTGCTGGCCGGCTACGGCGTGGTGGAATCAGGCACGACCGGCACGATCGGCGGCCGCATCAAGCTGGAAGGCCGCGGCGACACGATCCACGATTCGCTCGCTTCGGCATCGGGCCGGATCGCCTTCATCATGCCCCGCGGCACGTTCTGGACGCGCAACGTGCAGCTGGCCGAGCTGGACCTCGGCACATTCGCCTCCAAGATGTTCGAGGGCAAGCTGAAGAAGCCCGTCCAGCTCAACTGCGGCCTGGTGGCCTTCACGGTGCGAGGCGGCACGGCGGCGGCCGACCCGATCCTGATCGACACGTCGAAAAACGTCATCACCGGGCGCGGCGGCTTCAGCTTCGACACCGAGGCGCTCGACATGGGCTTCCGCGCGGACGGCAAGAAGTTCAGCCTGTTTTCCGGGCAGTCGCCTGTCGGCATCGGCGGCCGCTTCGCCAAGCCCTCCCTCCAGGTCATCAGCCCGCAATTGCTCGGCCGCGCCGGGGTGGGCCTTGGACTGGCCGTGGCGGCGACGCCGGTGGCGGGCCTGCTCGCCTTCGTGGACGTGGGCGATGCCAAGTCCGCCGCTTGCGGCCCGGTGCTGTCGGGCGCCAATGCGCAGTCCCAGCGCACCGCCAAGGGCAAGCCGCGCGACGACGTCGGCTCCGGCCGTCCCGACAAGAACGACTGACTTTCCACCGCCGCGATAACGCCGCTCGGAACGGACGTGAACCGGAACGGGCGCGCTCTGGCCGGCTTCGCCCACGCGAACACATCCCGCTTGCACAGGGCGCACGCCCCGGCTAGCTCATCGCGTCCGCCATTTCCGCAAGGAGGGCGGGTAATGATCGCGCTGGTGCCTCGAAAGAGGCTTAATAGGGAACACGGTGAGAGAGGCTTCCTCTTGAATCCGAGGCTGTCCCTGCAACTGTAAGCGGTGAGCGCGATGCACATCACGCGGCGGGGCAATGCCCCCTGCCGCAGCCACTGGGCCGGACGCTAAATCCTGCGAGGCCTGGGAAGGCCGTGCATCGAGCGATGACCCGTGAGCCAGGAGACCTGCCAGCGTACGGTCGCTCTTGCTTTGGTCCAGGGGATGGCCGGGGCACGGTGATTTTTCCGTCTGAGCGACGAACCAGCGGCAAGGGCCGCACGGTGCGCTGAGCGGTCGTCCCGAATCCGGGCGCCCGGCCGGTCGACGCGCCGGTCGTTCGCGGGCCTGGGTTCGCGAGTGGCAGACCCTTGCCAAAAGCTCGCTTGGCGCCCGGCAGGGGAATGAAATGAAGATCGCAACCGTTTCGCACGCGGCGCTTGCCGCGGCGCTGACTCTCGCCTGCGCCGCGCAGGCCCGGGCCGCGGATGGCGGGAAGGTCGAGGGCCGGAAGTTCGAAGGCCAGGAGGCCGATGCCGCAGAGGCGGATGGCCCTTCGATCGTCGTCACCGGGCAGAGCCTGGAAGAGACGCTGCCGCAGGAACTCTCCCGCTACGGCAACGACGTCGTCACCGTCGATGAACGGCAGATCCGCAACAGCGGCGCGGTGGACGTGACCAAGGCGCTGGACCAGGTACCCGGCCTCTACGTGCGTGGCCGCAATGGCCCATTCACTTACGTCGACGTCTCGCTGCAGGGTTCGCGCACGCAGGACGTGCTCTGGACGATGGACGGCATCCGCCTCAACAACCGCCTGTACGGCAGCACCTCGCCCAACGACACGCTGCCCGCCAGCATGATCGAGCGGATCGAGGTCCTGCGCGGCGGAGAGAGCCTGTTCTACGGCACCCAGGCTTCGGCCGGAGTGATCAACGTGGTGACGCGCAGCTTTTCCGACGATCCGGGCGGCCAGGTCAATGCCTCGGTCGACAGCTGGGGCGGCACGACCCTGGACGGCTATGCGCGCGGCGCCCTGGGCGACCACCGCTTCGTGGCCTATGCCTCGCACAATCGCTCGGAAGGCTACCTGCCCTACAGCGCCTATCAGCCCAGCCTCACCGACCGGCACCTCGGCTACGACTTGTGGTCGGCCGGGCTCAAGTACCAGTACGCGCTGGCGCCGGATCTCGCACTCAACGCGCAGTACCAGCATACCGAGGCGAAGCTCGACAACTTATCCCCCACCCGCATTCGCGAGAGCCGCAACGACCGGAACGAGGAAGTGGCCAGCCTGCGGCTCGACTACACCGGCAGCGACAGCGTGCAGTTCTTCCTGAAAGGCTATTTCCACGACTGGAAGACCGCCTACATCCAGATCCGCAATTCGCTGCCCGACCATCAGCCCCAGGTGATCTACCCCGCCGGCACCTTCTGGGGCTACCGCGACTGGGGCGGCAGCGCGGTGATGAAGCTGCATCTGCACCCCGGCCTGGAATACCTGCTGGGCTACGACTTCCAGAACTTCAGCGGCCGGGACGACGTGCTGCTGATCGCGCCGACCAGCGAGCAGGTCCACGCCGGGATCCTGCAGCTTCGCACCACCGACGAGATCTCGTCGAAGGGCCGCCTGGCGGCGGGCCTGCGCTACAATCGCACGGACGGCGCGCGCAAGACGATCTGGAACGTCTCGGGCCGCTACGACTTTGCCGAGGCGCTCTATCTGGAAGCCAACGGCGGTACCGCCTTCGTGCTGCCCGACGCCTCGCAGCTCTACGGCAACGACCCTTGCTGCGAGGTGGGCAATCCGAACCTCAAGGCGGAGCAGAGCCTTTCGCTCAACCTCTCGGCAGGCGGCATCCTGCCGCTGGGCGCGGCCTCGCTGGGCTGGAAGGCGACCTATTTCGACCGGCGCATCACGGACATGATCGACAGCGTCTACGACGATCCCGCCTTCCCCGGCGGCACTTACGCCAACCTCGACGGCAAGGTCCGCTCGCAAGGCGCGGAGCTGGAACTCGACGCGCGCTGGCCGGGCGGCTGGAGCATCTCGGCCAGCTACACATATGCCCGCGTGCGCGAAAAGGGCGCATCGACGCAGCTGGACCGCAACCCCAAGCAATATGCCAAGGCCGCCTTGTCCTATGCGCCCGAAGACCAGCCCTTCGGCGCGAGCCTCAACGCCAGCTGGATCGGCGATGTCTGGTCGACCGCATCCGGCGCGGGGCGGCGGAACTACGGCAACTACGCCCTGCTCGATGTCGGCGCCTATCTTTACGTCGATGGGGCGGCGCGGCGGAACCGCTTCGGCGTCAATATCGAGAACCTGCTCGACCGGGAATATGCCACGCGCGGCTACCTTTCGGCCGCGACCGACCAGGGCGTGCTCGATGGCAGCAACAGCCGCTTCCTCTATTTCAACCGGGGCGTGCCGCGCACGCTGCGGATGCAATACGGCCTGAGTTTCTGACGCCGTGGCCGCGCTTCAGCCTTCCAAGGCGCCCGGTAGCCTGCTGCCCCGCAGCTTGCTGCCGCGCCCCATCCTCGTCCTTCATCGCTGGCTCGGCGTCTTCGTCGGGCTGCTGATGACCCTCTGGTGCCTGTCGGGCTTCGTGATGATCTACGTGGACTATCCGAGGCTGGAGCCGGCAGCGCAGTTGCAGGGCCTGGCGCCGCTACAACTGCCGCCCGGTCCGGTCTGGAACGATCCCGCGTGGGAAGAGGCAGGCCTCGCGCCAGACCTGCCGATCGCCTCCGCGCGCGTCGAGATGATGGCCGGCCGCCCGGTCCTGCGGATCGTTTCCGCGGCCACCGGCGACCGCCCCATCGCGCAGATGCGGACCATGCCAGACGCCATCGACCTGGCCACGGGGCGCAAGCTGGCCCCGCCCGGGCGCGCCGACCTCGCCAGGATCGCGGCGGACTACGCCCGCGGCCATGCGATCGGCGGCGCAGCGCCCGCTGTGTCCGAAACCGGCATCGACCAGTGGACGGTGCAGACCTACCGGCAGAGCGCCCCGCTCTACCGCGCCGACTATGGCGATCCCGCCGGGACCGTGATCTACATCTCGGGCCGTTCGGGCGAGGTGGTGCAGGAGACCACCCGCTTCCAGCGCTTCTGGGGCTGGCTGGGCGCCGTGCCGCACTGGCTCTACCCCACGATCCTGCGGCAGGACGGCGCGCTGTGGAACCAGGTCGTGGTCTGGACCTCGCTCTCCGGCTGCTTCCTCACCGGCACCGGCATCTGGGCCGGTATCGCGCGGCTGCGGCGCAAGCGGGACGGGACTGTCGGCTCCCCCTACAAGGGCCTGTGGTGGTGGCACCATGTCTTCGGGCTGTTCTTCGGCCTGCTGACCCTGAGCTGGGTCGCGAGCGGCCTGTTTTCGATGAACCCCTGGGGCTTCCTCGATTCCGCGGCCGGCCCTGCCGAGGCCGGGCGGCTGGCCGGGCCGATGCACTGGCGCGATGTGCGCCAGGCGCTTTCCGCGCTCGGCGACCTGCCGCGCGGCGCGCGGCGGGTGGAGACCGCTCCGCTCGGCGGGCGCACTTTCCTGCTGGTATCGGGCCTGCCGATATCGGACGGCGAAGTTTCGTCGCAGCGCTTCGACGCTGCCGGAAGGCCCGCTCTCTTCGGCGAGGACGCGCTGCGCACCGCGCTGTCGGGCAGGCCCTCGCTCGCCTCGCTCGAACTCCTGGAGGAAGAGGACGCCTACTACTATGGCCCCCGTTCCCCCGCGCCGCTTCCGGTCTGGCGCGCCGTTCTGGCCGATGCCGAGGCGACGCGCCTCTACATCGATCCGGTGAGCGGCCGGCTCCTGCGCGCTGTCGACCGTAACGGGCGCGGGTTCCGCTGGCTGCAGGACGGCCTGCACCGGCTGGACCTGCCGCTGCTGCGCCGGCGCCCGTGGTGGGACCTGGTGGTCCTGCCGCTGCTGGCCGCCGTCACGTTCGTCTGCGGCACCGGCACATGGATGGCCTGGAACAAGGTGCGCCGCGACGTGCGCCGCCTCTTCAGGATGGGGCTCAGAACCCCAGCGCGGCGCCCTGTTCGGCGATGACGTAGCGGACGGGCGGGCCGTCACCCTCGGCCAGCTGGCGGGCAATGGTCGCGGCGATCGCGGGGTCGCCGTCGACCGAGGGCTTGATATGGCCGATCACCACGGGCAGCCCCTTCATCGCCCCCGTCCCGCCCGACAGCTGCGCCAGCCGCGCCAGTTCGCGGTGCAGCCAGCGCGGGGTGAGGTGGCCGAACAGCTCGGCGTCCTTGCGCGGGTCGGGATAGGACGTCTCGACGATGATCGCGCGCAGATGCCCGGCGCGTACCAGCGGCGCCACGGCCTGCCAGAGCGCGTCGAGCCGGGTCGAATGCTCGACGGCATCGGGGCCGGTGTCCCCCATGCAGAGCAGCGCCTGCTCCCCTGCGCGGATGAGGAAGGCAGTGGACAGGGCGCCGCCGTGCGAAAGCGGAAATGCGGTGACGGTCAGGCCCGTCGCCGCGACCGGCACGGGCGCCGCGACGGGATCGAGATCCTGGTAATGATAGCGTGCCAGCAAGGGTGGCCGCCCGCGGTCGCCCATGTTGGGCCACGCGCTCCAGTTGAAATAATCGGCCGCCAGCGCGGCATTCACTTCCGGCAGGGCCAGGATCGGCTTCGCGCTGTCGTCAGGCGAAACCATCACCAGGCCGGCGACATGGTCGAGATGCGGATGGGTGACTAGATAGGCGCCGATCCTGCGGTGCAGCACGTCCCCGGCGCGGGTGCCGGCCGGAAATCCGCCCTTGGCGATGGCCACGCGGATGCCCGGAACCAGCGTGCCGGCATCGCAGGCGAGTCCCTGCTCCTGCCCCTTCCGGGCGATGTACCAGGCGGTCGTCGAACCTTCGACCACGCCGCCCGCCACGCCGAGCGGCACGACATCGAAAGCACGGGAATCGGCCCCGGCATCGGCAGACGCGCCCGCAGCCATCGTAAGTGCCGAGAGGGACAGACCGGCGGCCGCCGCGGAACCATACCGTCGCAAAAATGTCATAATTTCAATAAACATATGGCCGGGTTACGATTTCTTGTGGATGCACGGAAGAAATTTATCGGAAATGTCACAATCGGGGGCTAAGGGCCGCGCTTCAAGGAAGAACGCCGGTGCGCCCCCTGTCCGCCAGACCACAAGGTCTCGCGGGCGCGGCGGCTCGTCAGCTACCGGCCGCGCGCAAGGGGTGCAACGATGAAGACGAAGACTTACTGGCTGGCCAGCGTGCCGGCACTTCTGGCCGGCGCGACGCCTGCTCTGGCCCAGACCGCGCCGGACGCCCTCGACGCTTCCGCCGACATCGTCGTCACCGCCCAGCGCCGCCCCGAAAACATCCGCGACGTGCCGATCGCCGTCTCGGTCCTCTCCGGAGACAAGATCAGCGCCATCGCCGAAGGCGGCGGCGACATTCTCTCGCTGGCCGGCCGCACGCCCAGCCTCTACGTCGAAAGCTCGAATGGCCGCTACGCCCCGCGCCTCTACATTCGCGGCCTCGGCAACGTGGACTTCGACTTCAACGCCTCCCAGCCGGTCTCGGTCGTGCTCGACGACGTGGTGCTGGAGAACGTCTACCTCAAGGGCTTCCCGATCTTCGACCTCGACAGCGTGGAAGTGCTCAAGGGCCCGCAAGGCACGCTGTTCGGCCGCAACACCCCGGCCGGCGTCGTCAAGATGGACACCCGCCGCCCCGGCGACCATGCCGAAGGCCAGGCGCAGTTCACCGTGGGCGAACTCGGCACGATCCGCGCCGAAGTGGGCGCGACCATCCCGGTTTCGAGCACCCTGTCGCTGCGCGTCGCCGGCCTTGCCAACCACCGCGAGGACTGGGTGAACAACGCCTATGACGCCTCCTTCACCAAGCCCGGCAAGGACCTTGGCGGCTTCGACGACATCGCCGGCCGCATCCACGCCCTGTGGAAGCCGGACGACCGCCTTTCGGTGCTGCTCACCCTCCAGGCCCGTTCCTATCGCGGCACCGGCACGCTCAACCGCGCCAACGTGCTGACCACTGGCTCGAACAAGCTCAACGACCGCTACGACCGCGACACCGTCTATTACGACGGCGGCCGCAACAACCCGCAGGCGCAGGACACCACCTCGGAGGCGCTGCATGTCGACTATGACCTGGGCGGTGCGACGCTGACCGCCATCGTCTCTGCCTATCAGGGCAGCAGCTCGGGCCGCGGCGACATCGACGGCGGCGTGCTCGGCACCACCGCCGGCAGCGGCTTCATTCCCTTCAATTCGGAAACCGGCACGCTCTCCAGCGACCTCGATCAGCAGACTTACGAAGTCCGCCTCGCCAGCAATGGCGATACCCGCTTCGGCTGGCAGGTCGGCGCGTTCTACTGGCGCGAGAAGTTCGAGCTGATCTCGGCCTCGTGGAACGGCACCGGCGGCATTAATCCCACGGTGATCTCCGAACTGCGCCAGAAGAGCGACAGCTGGTCGGTCTTCGGCCAGGTCCACTACGACGTGACCGACAGCCTGCGCCTGACCGGCGGTGCCCGCTGGACCCGCGACCAGCGCGACCTCGACGCCGCCCGCACCCTCGGCGCGCCTTTCGCGGATTCGCGCCATGTGGGCGACAAGCAGCCGAGCTGGGACGTCAGCGCGCTCTATAAAGTCAGCCCGCAGGTCAGCCTGTTCGGCCGCATCGCCCACGGCTATCGCGGTCCTTCGATCCAGGGCCGCATCGCCACCTCGAACATCCTGACGACGGCGGATTCGGAAACGATCACGTCCTATGAAGCCGGCATCAAGGCGGCCACGTCCGACAACCGCTTCCGCGTGGATCTGACCGGCTATATCTACGACCTGAAGGACCCGCAGTTCACCGCCATCGGCGGCCAGGGCAACTTCAACCAGCTTATCAACGCCAAGCGCGGCAAGGGCCGCGGCGTCGAATTCGAAGCCACCGCCAACCCGGTTCGCGGCCTTCAGTTCAACGGCGGCGTTTCCTACAACTTCACCAAGATCGACGACCCGGACCTGCTGGTCGCCTTCTGCGGTGCGGCCTGCACCGTGCGCGATCCCATCGTCAACGTCGGCACCACGCGCCGCGCCTCGATCAACGGCAATCCCTTCCCGCAGGCGCCGCGCTGGCTGTTCAACTTCAACGCCTCGTACACTTACGAGCTGGCGAGCGGCAGCAAGCTCTACGCCCAGACCGACTGGGTGGCGCAGAAGGACTTCAACCTGTTCCTTTACGACGCCACCGAATTCCACGTCGGCACGAACTTCGAAGGCGGTGCGCGCATCGGCTGGCGTTCGCCCTCCGACGCGGTGGACGTCTTCGTGTTCGGGCGGAACATCACCAACGAGTCGAACGTGATCGGCGCGATCGATTTCAACAACCTGACCGCCTTCGTGAACGACCCGCGCGTCCTGGGCGCCGGCGTCAACTTCCGCTTCTGACGATACCCGGCGGCCCTCTGCGGAGGGCCGCCGCATCGCGCGACCGAAGGCATATTCAACGCTGTTCATTTTAACGGCATTTGTTACATTGCCGCGCATGGGCAGACGGTCGGACCATAGCCGCAAGGAACTGGAACAGATGCTGATCGTCGAGGGGCACAAGCACCTCGCGGAAGTCGGCTTCGCGCGCTTTTCCGCAAGGGAAGTGGCCAAGCGGATCGGCTATTCGATCGGCACGCTCTACAACGTCTTCGGCACGTACGATCAGCTGTTGATCGCCATCAACACGCGGACCTTCGTGCTCTGGACGGACTACATCCGGCAGGCCCTGGCCAGTGGCGCAGAGGACCGCATCCGCGTGCTGGTGGAAGGCTACTTCGGTTTCGCGCGCGCCAATCGCAATGCCTGGCTGGCGATCTACGACCATCATCTTCCGCCCGACGTCGCGATCCCGCCCGAACAGGACGTTCTGCGCGGCGGCCTGACCGAAATGGTGGTGGACGAAGTGCGCGCCGTGCTGCCGCCTGCCTGCCAGACCGACGCCCCGCGCCTTGCCCGCTCGCTGGTGGCCACCGTCCACGGCCACTGCATGTTCGACCTCAACGGCTCCTTCGCGCTGATGGGCGAGCAGGAACCCGCCGCTCTCGCCCTGGCCCGCGTGCGCGAAAGCCTGGCGGCAGCCCGCTCCAGCGATGGAACGGTGCTGCCGGCGGTGTGATCGGGCCGAACTTGCCCAGCCGAACCGGGGCGCCGCCTAAGCGATCGGCCCCGGCGCGGTCCCGTAATAGCTCGACACGCGGTCGGCATAGGCCTGGTTGAACTCCGGCGCGTTGTTGGCCCAGCTCGGCCCGCCTTCCAGCACCCGCCGGTCGATCGTCACGATATAGTCGTCGTCCGTGGCGTCATAGGCCAGGACGCTGAAGGGCACCGGGTAGAAGCTCTTGTTGAACCCCAGGAACCCGCCCAGGCTGAGCACCGCGTAAGTCGATTGACCCGAACGCTTGTCCACCATGAAGGCCTTGATGTGCCCCAGGTTGTCGCCATCGCGCGAACGCACCTTGAGCCCGGTGGTGTCCGCCTCGACAAGCATAGGCGTGACTGCGGGGATTTCGGTCATGAATGTCTCCTTGTTTCGCCGCGAGTGCGTGCGGTCGGGCCGGTCGGCACAGTCCGGCCGCGAACCCTCCCATCGCGGGCTGCGCGGCGCTGATGTCCCTGAGCCATGAAGCGTTCCTCGAATGCGGGAAGTCCGTTCTGAACGCGCGGTACACCCAGCCGTTCCGTTGCTTCCCTCCTCCACCTGCGCGAGCGATGGCCTGCGGAGGGGCCAGCGATGAGCGGAACGGGTCCGATGCCCCCGGAGCGACGGGATTGCCCGGGTGCAACGCGAGTCGCCCTCGGATTGGACCTAGGTTGGCGTTATCGCATCACGCGCCTCGCCTTGCGCGGCCTTAATGGGTTGCGGCCAACCGCCAAAGCGATTAGCCATCTCCGATAATACCACTATGATACCGGGGAGAATGGGGTTGATGCAAGGTAACGGCAGCGCGGTCGCACGCTCGTCCATGATCCTGATGGCTGCGGGACTGGCCCTTTCGGCGAGCCCCGTCCTGGCCGGCACGGTGACACTACCTGTCGTGATCCCGGCCCCGACCTCGATCAAGCTGGCGGGCGGCGCCCTGGCCTTGGGCACTTCGGTCGTCCTGGTGACAGCGCCCGGGGTCGACCCCGAGACCGTCGTGCTGCTTCGCAAGGTTCTATCGGCCGCCGGCGTGGAAACCATCACCACGGCGCGCAAGCTCCCTTCGGTTTTCCAGCAGCCCTATATCGTGCTCGGAACGGGGGAGAACGCCCTCGTCCGCGATGCCTTGGCGCGCACCGGTGCCTCGCTCGACACGCATGCCGAAGGCTATACGATCGCCAGCCGCCCGATCGGCAGCGGCGGCCTGATCGCGCTGGCCGGCCGCGATGGCGACGGACTGTTCCACGCCGTGCAGACCTTTCGCCAGATCGCCGCACAGCCCGTCCTGCCCGCGCTCGTCATCCAGGACCATCCGGCAATGCCCATCCGCGGCACGATCGAGGGGTTCTACGGCGCGCCCTGGACCATGGCGGACAGAACCAGGCATCTCGATTTCCTCGCCAGCGTAAAAGCGAACACCTACGTCTACAGCCCCAAGGACGATCCCTTTGCGCGCGACCGCTGGCGGGAGCCCTACCCGGCCGAGACCCTGGCCGCGCTGGGCAAGCTGGCCGCGACGGCGCGGCGAAACCATGTGGACTTCGTCTACGCGATCTCCCCCGGACCGTCGGTCTGCTTCTCCGATCCGGCGGACCGCGAGGCGATGGAGCGAAAGCTCGATGCCCTGCGGACGATCGGCGTCCACAGCTTCTACGTGGCGCTCGACGATATCGAATACACCAAGTGGAATTGCGACCGGGACGCGGCTGCCTTCGGGCCTTCGGGGGCGGAAGCGGCCGGTGTCGCCCAGGCGGCGCTGCTTAACGCGGTGCAGGCGGACCTCCTGCGGAAGGACAAGGCATCGCGCCCGCTGATCATGGTGCCGACCGAGTATTACGATGCGAAAGAAAGCCCGTACAAGGCCGCCCTGCGCAAGCATCTCGATCCCCGGGTCGTGGTGCAGTGGACCGGCACGGACGTGGTGCCTCCCGCCATCTCGATCCCGGATGCCCGCACCGCGACCAAGGCCTTCGGCCGCAAGACGCTGCTCTGGGACAACTACCCCGTGAACGACTACGCCACCACGACCGGACGCCTGCTGCTGGCCCCTTATGCCCGCCGCGAGGCCGGGCTGTCCGAGGAGCTGACCGGCATCCTGTCGAACCCGATGAACCAGGAGGCGCCCAGCCGCGTCGCCGTGACCGGCGTTGCCGCCTTCGGGTGGAACGACAAGGACTACGACGCCGATCGCACCTGGCGCGCCGCTGCCCGCGAACTGGCCGGCGGCGACGCGCAGGCCGCGGGCGCACTCATGCTGTTCTTCGACACCCAGCACATGGCGCCGACGTTCGGCAGTCAGCCTTGGCAGGAGCAGGCGCCGGCCCTGAAAGCCGCGCTCGACCGGACGCGCGACGCCATCGCGCAGGGTGACGGTGCCGCGCGCCGCCTCGCCATCGCGGAACTGGGGCGCCGGGCCGATGAAATCACCGGCGCGCCCGACATCATCCGCTCGGGCACCGTCGATCCCGGCTTCGCCGAACAATCCCGCCCCTGGCTGGATGCCATGGTCCTCTGGGGCCGCGCGCTTCAGCTGACCGCTGCCGGGCTCGACGCGGCGGATCGGGGCAGCGAGGCGGCCTCCCGTTACTTCGCCGGCGCCCAGCGCCTTGCCGCCGAAGCCGCTGCGATCCAGACCATTCCCGGCGCAACCCGGTTCGGCGGCCCGGTCAAGCTGGCCGACGGCGTCCTGGACCGGTTCATCGCCGATGCGCCGACCCTGATCGCGCCCGGGAAGCAGGACAGCGGTATGTCGGCAGAACGGCCCGTCGCCCCGTAAAGGGCATTGAAGACTTTCCCCTCACTCGATTTGCAGGCTCACCCGGCATGGCGCTCGGCCATGTACCGGGCGGGCGAAGTCCCCAGCGTCTTGCGGAACATGGTCACGAAGCTCGGCACGCTCTCGTAGCCCAGGTCGGCGGCGACCTGCTGGATGGTGGCGCCGCCGGCCAGCCATTTGATCGCCAGGACGACACCCAACTGCCTGCGCCACTGCCCGAAGCTCATGCCGGTTTCGCGATGGACGATGCGCAGCATGGTCCGCTCGCTGAGCCCGGCGCACTTTGCCCAGCTCGCGACGGAGCCGCGATCCGAAGGCGCGGCGATCATCGCATCCATGATCCGGCGCAGGCGGCTGTCGCTGGGCATCGGCAGGTGGAGATCCTCCACGCGCGCCGCGGCAAGTTCGTCGAGGATGACCGAAACGAGCCGGGAATTGGCACCGCCTTCTTCGTAGAGATAACTGAGATGGGCAGCGCGCGCGAGCAGCTCGCGCAGCAGCGGCGTCACCGCCACGGCGCAGCTCGACTTGGGCAGCGCACCGCTCAGGGCGGGATCGACGAAGGCGCAATATCCCTCCAGCGCGCCCGTGATCCGGAAGGAATGCAAGGCGCCGCCGGGAATCCAGATCGCGCTGCGCGGAGGCACGATCCAGAGACCGCCCTCGACCTCGCAACTGATCGCCCCCCGCAGGACCAGCAGGATCTGACCTTTCCGATGCCGGTGAGGATCGAGTTCGAAGTCCTCGCCGTCCGTCATCGCCGCACCGAAGGCCACGATCGGCCGCGGGACGTCATCCGGCTCGACCCACTCCGTGACATCGGCGGGATTCAGAACCGGCACAGGCATGATCCCGGCTGCGACGCCGCATTGGCGGTATTGAATAACAACATGGCAAGCCTTCGTAATGACGCCACCCGGCCGCGTCCTTATCCCGGACGGCAGGCACCGTCGAGGCGCCTTCGTCCTCGCCCATCCCTGAAGGAACAGCCGTGAACACTCTGGACAGCCCGCGCGTGGCCGCGCTTCTCGAACGACTGCATGAGACCGCCGAAGCATCGGATCGCGAACACCTTGCGATGATGATGGCCAAGCTGAACGCCCCGGGCGCCACGATCGCGGAGGTCGTCAGGCAGCACCTGGCCGCGGAACGGCGGGACTATCCGGCCATCTACCAGAGCTATGCCGGGAATTTCCTGGCGATATCGCCGGAATTCGGCCGCTTCCTCTATGCCCTCGTCCGCGCGACCGGAGCGCGGCGCATCGTGGAATTCGGGACTTCGATGGGCATTTCCACCCTCTATCTCGCGGCCGGCCTGCGCGACAATGGCGGCGGGATCGTCATCGGCACCGAACTAGAGCCCGGCAAAGTCGCGAAAGCCCGTGACCATCTGGCCGCAGCCGGTCTGGACGACCTCGTCGAGATCCGGGAAGGCGACGCCTTGCAAACGCTGCGCGACACGGGCGGCGAGATCGACCTGGCCCTCATCGATGGCGCCATGTCGCTGTACCTGCCGGTTCTCAAACTGATCGAACCCCGCTTGCGAACAGGGGCCGCGGTCATTGGCGAGAATGCCTTCGACCCTGCCTACCAGGCCTATATCCACGATCCGGCGAACGGCTATCTCTCGCAGCCGCTGCCGATCGGCGAGGGGCGCGGCAATGAATTCACGGTGAGGATCGCCTGATGGTGGAGGCCCACAACGATCCCGCCGCGCCCGAACGGAAGCCGGGCCGCATCGGCAAGGCCCTGATCGGGCTGCTCATGAAGCGCGCCGCCATCGCCGCCAATATGCCGCTGGGCGAGCGCTTTCGCCTCGTCTCGCTGGAAAGTCCCGCGCTTCGGTCCACGCAATGGGCGCCCGGTCAGAAAGTGCAGATCGCCATGGATTCCGCCTTCGTCGCACGCACCTACACGCCGATGGACTGGGATGCCGATAGGGGCCGGGTGCAGTTCCTGGGTTTTGCGCATGGCAGCGCGCCGGGCAGCCACTGGCTCCGGGAGGCCCGCGAGGGCGACGAGTGCCACCTGTTCGGCCCCCGTCCCTCGCTCGACTTGCGCCCCTTCGACGGCCCGATCGCGTTCTTTGGTGACGAAACCTCCCTCGGACTGGCCTGCGCGGCGGCGCGGCACGATCCCCGGCGGATCGTCTCGGGATATTTCGAAGTCGATGACGAGACGGAGAGCGCCGCCGTGGCCGACCATCTGAGCATGGGCGCAGTGCACATCTTCCAACGATCGGGCGACGATGCCCACCTTGCGGACATGGAGGCGGCGCTTCCCGCGCTGGCAGGCGCGGGCCATGCCTTCGTCCTGACCGGCAAGGCCGGAACGGTGCAACGGCTGCGCCAGGCGCTGAAACGACATGGCGTGCCGCCGGGCCGGATCAGGACCAAAGCCTATTGGGCACCCGGCAAAGTCGGGATGGATTGAGTGCGAGAGGCGCGAAGCCGGGCCATAAGCGCCGGCTTCGCGATACGCCGCGCACGGCTCAGGCAGGTGGGTCGATATAGCCCGGCCGCTTCGACAGGCTCGGCCATTTGCCGAGAATGTCGGGCTTCACGACCTGGTCTTCCCAGTCATCGGCAGCGACCTCATCGAAGCCGATGGAAATCGCTCCCTCGCCGTAGCCCAGATGGTCCATCACGCCTTGCGCGATAAAGTCGGACAGGGCCTGCTTCTGCTGCTCTGACTTGCCCGGCCACAGCTTCACGATGACATGCGGCATCGGCTCAATCCTTCGCCAGTGGCGCGAGATACTGCTCGTCGGTCACTTTCTCCATCCAGGTGACGGGGGTGCCGTTGACCACTTCCTGCACGGCGATATGGGTCATGCCCTCATGCGGCGTGGCGCCGTGCCAATGCTTGTGCTCGGCGGGACACCAAAGGATGTCGCCGGCATGGAATTCCAGCTTGGCGCCGCCTTCGATCTGCGTCCAGCCCACGCCCTCGGTCACGATCAGCGTCTGCCCGGCCGGATGGCTATGCCAGGCCGTGCGCGCGCCCGGCTCGAAATGCACGATGGCGCCGGACACGCGCGAGGGATCCTCGCGCTGGAACTGGCCGGTAATCGTGACCTTGCCGGTGAAATAGGCCTCGGGGCCTTCGACGGTCTTCATGTCTGCCTTGCGGGTGATATCCATGGGGCGAGTGCCTTCCTGAGCTTGAGCGGTGCAAACGGGCGCCGAGAGAGCGGCCATCCGATCATGCCGACCGCCCTTTTCGACGTTGCTGATGGCCGGCCCGCACGCGCGAACCGCCGGCTCCTCATCTAGGCGTTCCGGGCCGCCGCCATTAGCCCCGCCTCCGACAACGCACCGATGAACAGGCCTCAGCAATGCGGCAGGCGGTGCCAAGCCTCTCCACGGCGCCGATGCCGCCAGGGCGTGCGGTTGTTGAACAGGGCCACACGGAGCGTAACCCGCCTGGCCTCGGAAAATCTCGACCGCTACCGCGATGCGCCGACAGGCCGGGCTGTAATGGCCGGGCCGCCGTTCCCAGGCCTAGATCCAACCGCGCCACTTGAACCACAGATAGGGAATGACGGTCGACAGCACGCAGAGCGCCAGCGCGAAGGGGTAGCCCAGCGGCCAGTCCAGTTCGGGCATGAGCTTGAAATTCATGCCGTAGACGCCGACCACCATCACCGGCGGAATGCCGACGACCGAGGCCACCGTCAGCACTTTCACGACATCGTTCTGTTCGATGTTGATGAAGGCGGTAGCGGCATCCTGCTGGAGCTGGATACGCCCGCCCAGGCTGGTCTCGAATTCGTCCAGCGAATTGATGTCATGGCGGATCGATTCGAATCTTTCGCGCAGGTTCTCGTCGAGCTTGGGCGTGCAGCGGTCCAGAACGAAGCTTATCATCCGGCCGATGCTCAGGAACGCGTAGCGCACGCGCGAGGCACGGTCGCTGGCCTGGCCCATATCCCGTATGATCTCCCGGATTTTTCGCGTTTCCTTGCGAAGGCCCGGTCGTGCCTCTTCCTCGAAGAACAGCGCCTGCGAAGCGCGGGAGAGAATTTCCGAAGCGTGCTCGAGATGGTCTGCCGCGCGGTCCACCACGTCCTCCAGCAACGTGATCAATACGCTCGGCGGAGTCAGGTCCGCGCTGTCCCGCAGCTGGCCGGCGACGGCGTCAAACGGTGCAAGGTCGGAATAGTGGACCGTTACGAGCACGTCCGGCGTAAGAATGAAGCCCGTGGGCGCCAGCTTCCAGTGATTTGTCGTGGTGCCGGCGATCAGGGGCGCGGTCATGTACAGGACATGGCCATCGACGCGCAGACGGCTCGAAGTCTCGATTTCCCGAAGCGTGTCCAGGTCGGGGATACGAATGCCGTACCGTTTCTCGATCCGGGCCTTTTCGGCCTCGTCGGGCGACATCAGATCGATCCACGCGGCGCTGGCCTCCGTTTCGCTGCCAGGAAATGATCTCAGCACTTTGCTCTCCGCCCCGATATCGATTTCACCGTCCCGTCGTCCGGATCTCTTCCATGGCGATGTGA
>NZ_CM145495.1:0-160000 GCF_055521655.1 Novosphingobium sp. BL-S-21 | reverse complement strand
CAATGCGCGAGGCGAAGCTGGGCCATCGAACCGAGCGAACAGGGCAGCGCGCTCTACAACCGCATTCGCAAGCTGGAGGACTGAGACGCGCAAGCGCTCCCGGAACCGGCCGCCTTCAGATCGGCAGTTCCGTCGTCGCCTTGATTTCCGAGAGCGCGACGATCGAGTTGAGTTCCTGCACCCCCGGCAACTGGGAGAGCTTCTCGAAAAAGAACTTCTCGTAAGCCTCGATGTCGGCAGCGACGACGCGGATCAGGAAGTCGATCGAGCCCATCAGCACATAACAGTCCAGCACCTCGGGAAATTCGCGAATCTTGGCCGAGAATTCGTCCAGGTTCGCGCGGCCATGGGCATTGAGCTTCACTTGCGCAAAGACATGCGCGTCCAGCCCCACTTTCTTGCGATCTACCAGGGCAACCCGGCGCTTGATGAAGCCTTCGCGTTCCAGCCGGTCGATGCGGCGCCAGCACGGGGAGGATGACAGGCCAACCCGTTCCGCGATCTGGGCCGTGGTCTGACTCGCGTCGCGCTGGAGTTCGCGGAGAATCTTCCGCTCGTAGGGATCAAGATCGGTCATTTCTTCCTCATATCAGCATTTATGAGGTCAGTCTTGCTCTCAATCAGCCCGATCGGCCCGGAATGAGGAGAGAATGCCCTCCACGGAACTGTCATAAGGCAGGCGGCAATCACGCCATCCTGACTGGAGTTCGAAAATGGTCGCCCGCGCCAGCCGCATGACGCCGCCGATGGAATATGTCCGTCTCTACGACGAAGCAGCCGGTCTCGACGGGGTGATCGCCATTCACTCGACCGCACGCGGCCCGGCCGCCGGCGGATGCCGCTTCTGGACCTACCCCGACGAAAGCGCCGCCATGGCCGATGCCGTGCGTCTGGCCGAAGGGATGAGCTACAAGAACGCCATGGCCGAACTGCCCTTCGGCGGCGGCAAGGCCGTATTGCGCCGCCCGGCCGGCGATTTCGATCGCGCCGCTCTGTTCGAGGCTTTCGGCCAGGCCGTCGCGCGGCTTGAAGGTCGTTACGTGACGGCCGAGGACGTCGGCACTTCCGTGGCCGACATGGAAGCGGTCGCCCGTTATACCGACCATGTCGCGGGCCGCACCGCCCTGCCCGGCCGCGCCGGCGGCGATCCCTCGCCCTGGACTGCGCTGGGCGTGTTCGAAGCGATGCGCGCGGCCGTCGCGCTTCGGTCCGGCAGCGGGCTTTCGAGCATGACCGTCTCGGTGCTGGGCGTCGGCAATGTCGGCGCGCACTTGTGCGATCTGCTGGCCGAGGCCGGTGCCGAACTGATCGTGGCCGACATCGACCCCGCGCGCTGCGCACGCATGGCGGAACGCCATGGCGCCCGCGTGGTCCCCATCCACGAGATCGCCGGGGTTGCGGCCGACGTCTTCGCCCCTTGCGCGCTCGGCGGCGCGCTCGATGAGGCCACGGTGGACGCGCTCAAGGCCCAGCTGGTCTGCGGCGCGGCCAACAACCAGCTCGCCAGCGAGGACATGGCCGCGCGCCTGCTCGAGCGCGGCGTGACTTACGTGCCCGACTATGTCGCCAATGCCGGCGGGATCATCAACGTGGCGGCCGAATACTTGCGCGAGAGCGCGGACGAAGTGCGCGAGCGCGTTCTTCAGATCGGCCCGCGCGTCGCCGCCGTTTTGGACGAAGCCGCAAGGCAGGGCCTCGCCCCTTCGACCGTGGCCGATCGCACCGCGGAACGCCTGATGCAGGAACGCGTCGCCGAACCGGCCTGACAGCTTCCGGAAAATCCGTCGTCCCGGGTCTGACCCGGGACGACGTTCTCCCTATACGCTGTCGTCCGGCCCCCTTCAGCCCAGGCCCCCTTCAGCCCAAACAGGGCACTTCGAATTCGGTGGCGACGATCCGGTCCCGCCCGCTCACCTTGCTGAGGTAGAGCTGCTTGTCGGCCTCGGCGATCCAGCGTTCGGGCGAAGTGTCGCCCGTGCAGCGCGCGCTGGCGACGCCGACGCTGACCGTGACGCAAGGACTGACGTTCGACGTTTCATGCGGGATCTGCAGGGCATTGATCTGCCGCCGGATCTCTTCCGCCACCTGCATCGCCGTAACCGGATCGGCGCCCGGCAGGATGCAGACGAATTCTTCACCGCCATAGCGCGCCGTCACCGCCGTCATCCGCCGCAGGGCGCGGTTGAGCGAGGCGGCGATCATGACGATGCAGCGATCCCCCGCGACATGGCCATACGTGTCGTTGAACTGCTTGAAGAAATCGATGTCCAGCATGATGACCGAGAGCCAGTCCCCGGTCCGGCACAACCGCACCCACTCGCCTTCCAGCGTCCGTTCCAGTTGGCGGCGGTTGCTGAGGCCGGTGAGCGCGTCGGTTACCGCCAGTTCGGCCAGCTTGTCGCGCAGGCGCTTCAGCTCGACATGGTTGCTCACCCGCGCGCGCAGGACGGCGGGCTGGATCGGCTTGGCCACATAGTCGATCGCGCCCAGCGACAGGCCGCGCATCTCGTCCTCGGCATCGCCAAGGCCGGTCATGAAGATCACCGGCACGTCCGCCATGACGGGATCCGTCTTGAGCTGGCGGCAGACCTCGAAACCGTCGAGGCCCGGCAGCATCACGTCGAGCAGGATCAGGTCGGGATCGACCGACCGCGCCGTCTCGATCGCTTCTTCGCCGGTGGTGGCGAAGCAGACGTCGTAGTCGTCTTCGAGCACGGCGTTCATGATCTCGATATTCGCCACATCGTCATCGACGACGAGAATGGTCGCTTTGGTCACGAAGGGATTCCTTGAGAGACGGGGCCTTCAGGGGCCGGGTTACCTTGCGGAGCGCCCGGCAATTCGTCCAGCAGAGCCAGGGCAGTGGCATAGTCCAGCCGCTGCAAAGCCTCGTGCAGGGGGTGAGCGGCGCGTTCGGCTTCAGTGAGGCCCATATCGCGCGCCAGCCGGTCGAAGGCGCCGCGTGCGCTCAGGCTGCGGCGCCGCAGCAGGGCGCGCAGATCCTCGCGCCCGTCGGCCAGGTTGCCGGTGCGCGCGGCGCCGGGATCGACATCGGCGATCGGTACGACGGGATTGATCGCGGGCGTTTCTGCCAGCGACCGCGCCGCGGCGACGGCCCTGGCCAGTTCCGGTTCGAGCGCCGCCAGCGCGGCAGCGGCCGGTGCCAGATCGTGGCGCGCCAGCCAGTGTTCGACATCGGCGGCACAGGCCTGAAGCTCGCGCAGTTCCAGCGATCCTGCCACGCCCTTGAGGCTATGGGCCACGCGCCGGGCATCGGCAACTTGCCCCGCCGCGATCCGCTGCCGGATGTCCTGCGCGGCATCGGCGTAAGTCCCCGCGAAACTGACGATCAGCTTGCGGAGCAGAGACGCCTTGCCGTTCACGCGCTTCAGCGCCTCGGCAATGCCGAAGGGGCCGAGCCGGTCGGGCAGGTCGGTCATGGCCGCGCACGCTTTCGCGGTTTCTCCCGCGTCCGTTCCCACCGGCTTCTCCGCCACCGCGCTCGCAGCAGGCGCGATGCCTTCGCGCGCGGGCTTCAGCCAGCGATTGAGCGTGCGGATCAGCTGAGCCGGATCGACCGGCTTGGCGACATGGTCGTTCATGCCCACGTCCAGGCAGCGTTGCCGCTCGGCATCGAAAGCATGGGCGGTGATGGCGATGACCGGCAGTTCCTCTGCGGGCCAGGCGCGGCGGATGACCGCCGTGGCCTCGATCCCGTCCATTTCCGGCATCTGCACGTCCATGAGCACGCCGGCATAGGCCCTGCCGTTCTGGGCCACCTTGTCGCAGGCGACCCGCCCGTTCTCGGCGCAGTCCACGACAAGACCGGCATGAGTCAGCAGTTCGGTCGCGATCTCGCGGTTGATCTCGTTATCCTCGACCAGCAGCACCCGCAGGCCGCGCAGGCGGGGATCGACTTTGCCTTCCACTTCGGCGCCCAGCGTCTCGACCGGGGGCGGCGCCAGGCTGGGACTGCCCCGGCGCCGATGCGGCGCGGCGCGGCCCGGCCCATGCTCGATGGCGGCTTCGGCAAAGAGCGAGGTGATGGTCTCCAGCAGGGCATGGGGCTCGATCGGCTTGGTCAGGAAGGCGGAGACTCCCGCCTCGCCCGCTTCGGCGGCCATTTCGTCCACGGAATACGCCGTGACGATCAGCGTCACCGGAGACGGCGCGCCGTGCTGCATGCGGCGAAGCTCGCGCACGGCCTCCATGCCGTCCATGCCGGGCATCTTCCAGTCGAGCAGGACGAGATCGTAGGCCTGGTCGCGCCCGGCCGCGCTGCCGAAGGCGGAAACGGCTTCCTCGCCCGAAGCGACAAGGTCCACGCCCATGTCCCAGCCTTCGAAGATCTCCTCCACCAGATGCCGCGCCGCCGCGTTGTCATCGGCCGCGAGCACCCGCAGCCCGCGGATATGCGGCGCGGGAACGGCACCCTCGCCCAGCGCCTTGCGCGCGGCGAAGCGCATCCGGCAGGTGAAAGTGCTGCCCTGCCCGGGAGCGCTGTCCACGCGGATGCCGCCGCCCATCTGCTCCACGATCTGGCGGCAGATGGCCAGGCCCAGCCCGGTGCCGCCGAAGCGGCGGGTGGTGGAATTGTCCCCTTGCGAGAAGGAGCGGAACAGGCTGGCCTGCTGCTCCGCGCTCATGCCGATGCCGTGGTCGCGCACCGAAAGCGTCACTTCCAGCGCCTGATCCCCGGCCGAGAGCAAGTCGAGGCCGATGGTCACCGCGCCCCGATCGGAGAACTTGACCGCATTGCTCAGCAGGTTGAGCACCACTTGCGAGAAGCGGAGTTCGTCTCCCACCACGCTGACGGGCAGGCGGTGATCGATCTGCGGCACGATCTGCACGCCCTTCGCCGCCGCCTCCACCGAGAGCAGCTGCACTTGCCCGGCAATCGCGGCGCGAAGGTCAAAAGGCCGTGATTCCAGAGTGAGCTTGCCGGCCTCGTTCTTCGAATAGTCCAGAATGTCGTTGATCAGCCGCAGCAAGGATGCACCGGCACTGCTGATCCGCTCGACATAACCGCGCTGGCGCTCGTCCAGTTCGGTGCGCGATACCAGATGGCAGAAGCCCAGGATCGCGTTCATCGGCGTGCGGATCTCGTGGCTCATATTGGCCAGGAACATCGACTTGGCGCGGGTCGCCTCTTCGGCCTCGCGCGTGCGTTCCTCCAGCGCGGCGTTCTTGGCGACGATTTCCTCGCTCATGCGCGCGCTGCGATCGAAACTGGCGTGGAGCATGTTGTTCAGCCAGACCAGCACGCCGGTCTGGAAAGCGACGATCGTGGCATGGAGCGCCACCCGCTCCAGGTTGCCCGCCCCCGGGAACACCGCATAGGGCAGGAGATAGAGCAATACGACGTGATGCGCGGCGATGGCGGCCGCGGCCACCAGGATCGCTTCCCGGTCCAGCCAGGCGATCGTCAGCGCCAGCATTGCGAAGAAGTACATGTGCATGTCCATCTGCCACGGATGCCCGCGCAGCAGGAACAGCAGCATGGCCGGTTCCGCCATGAGCGCCACGGCCGAGAGATAGCGCGTGGCCGGCGCCGTGCCGAACCGCCGCCAGGTGACATGATAGGCGGCGGCGACGATCGCGGCCGCGATCCCGGCCCGCAGCGCCGACCAGCTCCCCGAAGTGCTCAGCGTCTGGGCGACAGCAGCCTGAATGAGGACATGGCCCCAGAGCAGCGGGACCAGGATATGGCCGAACTGGTTGCGCAGCCTGTCGACAGCGGCGTTCACAGCACGGGCTCCAGGCTGGAATCGGTGCATCCGGCCGCGAGCGGCGCAGGCGCCACCAGCCAAGCGCCGGCGGCGCGGGCCCTGGCCGCAAAGGCAGGATCGGCCGAAGCGGCAAAGACCACGTTGGCGAAGTTTCCGGTGCGGACCAGCGTGCCGTCCATGCCGCGAACCAGTGCCACGGTCCGTCCCTGCGACCAGCCGGGCGGCGTTATCACCACGAACTTGTCGTCAGTGGCGTCGCTCCAGATCGAGGCCACGAGCAAGGCCAGCAGCCCCGCGCCCAGCAGAGAGAGGGCGGGCAACAGATCGCGGACTCGAAAAGCCTCGCCTTCCAACTTGAACGGCCGCGCCGTGTCATGGACATCCTGACTTCGCACTTCAACGTAGCTCGATCGCAAGTTTGTCCCCCCCGGGTCAAAGCGATAGCTTAAGCGCATCAGGTATTGTTTTCGTAAATGTTTCTCAAGTCGCCTTTGCCTATTCGCGATCAACCGAATGCTGCATTCGATTGTCGCACTCAAAGGAAACGATACTTTACCGTGTAGGAACGATTTCTCGGGGCCGGGACGCGTCGACCGGAAGCGTCACAAGGGGGATGGCACTGCGAAAGGCGCGGTCGCGCGGCGCCGGGGGCGCTACCGATTCGGCGCCGACCTCGCGGTGGCTGGGCCGGTTTCGGCCCTGACGTTTGGCATCGTAAAGCGCGCGGTCCGCCACCCCGAACAGCGTCTCAAGGTCGATCGCGCCGGCCGACTGGGTCGCGCAGCCGATGCTGAGCGTACCGCCGTTCCCGCGTCCACCACCGACGCTGGCAAAGCCGCGGCAGAGCGCCTTGGCCAAGCTCTGCGCCGCGAAGGAATCGGTGCGAGGCAGCAGGATGGCGAATTCATCGCCGCCCAGGCGCGCCCAGATCGCGTGCCCCGGCAGGGTGGAATTGAGGAACACGCCCAAGGCCACCAGCAGGCGGTCGCCTTCGGGGTGACCGTAACCATCGTTGATCGACTTGAAGTGATCGATATCCAGCAGGAGCAGCGCTGCCGGAGCGCCCTCCTCCTCCAGTGCCGCGCGGGCGCGCACGTCGAACCCGCGGCGGTTGAGCAGGCCGGTCAGCGGGTCGTGCTCGGCCAGGCGGACGATGCTGCGCTCGCGCCGACGCCGCAGCGCGCCGACGATCGACAGCGCCAGCGCCACTTCCATCATGATCCCCTCGAACAGCGAGACCGAGATCATCAGGCCGGTGTAGTGGAAGAGGTTGACGAAAGCGCCGGGGACGAAGGCCGTCAGCGTCTTGAACAAGTAGAAGCCGCCGTGGGCCAGGAATGCGAACGCCAGAAGCGCGGAATCGGGATTGCGGTGCTGGCGCAGGCCGCCCAGCATGTGCCCCGATTTCAGCGAGAGCACAGCCACCAGCAAGGCGTTCATCATCGAGAGCACTTGCGTGCGCGAGGCATCGTCGGGGATCGCCAGCATCAGCCCCCAGACCGGCAGCGTCAGGCACCAGCCCGGCGACACCCGGCGGCCGAGAAACGCGGCCGTGCCGTAGAGAAACGCCAGATGCGCCGTCACCAGCAGGCCGTTGGCCAGCCAGACCCCGGCGACGAAAAAGCCCGCCTCGCGCAGGGGGGTGATCGCGCAGCCCAGGACGATCGCGGCGAATCCGGCGCTCCAGTAAGCCAGCGACCGTTCGCGCAGCAGGTGCCATTCGAACAGCAGAAACGCCGAAGCCACGAAGGCCACGGCATTCGTCATGAACAGCATTGTGCGCGGATCTATGGTCATGGGAACTTCGCGTCGGGAAGGATGGCGCTTGGTTAACGGTTGTTCGTAAACAAACCGTTCCACCGGCCGCATGAATCGTTTGCGGTGGTCGCTCCCTGGTCTCCGGTTCCGAAGATCTGCTTTTTCTCGACTTGCGCGGAGCGGCCGTGTGCAGCCGCTCCCTTCAACCTCCGATGCGAGCTTTCGATCCTCAGGCCGTCACTTCACGCCCGATTTTGCGCGCTGGCGCAATTGCTCGGTTAGGTACTCCAGCAAGGGGCCTTCGAACTTCGGGTTGATGATCAGGAAGTGCCGGCGCCGGTCGTGTTCGTCGGGCAGGCGGCAAAGCACGCTTTCGCCGACCAGCCGGCGCACCAGCCGCAGCGCCGTGCTCATCGGCGCGCCGGAGGCGATGCAGGCGCTGGAAACGGAAACGCGCCGCCCCTCGATCTTGGCGAGCAGCAGATCGAGCAGCATTTCCCAGGCCGGATCGCCGAACAATTCTCCGCCGCCGATCTCGCGGCGTTTCATTTCCTTGCGCAGGAGTTCGCGGATGAAGTCGGTAAGCTGTCCGGCCTCGGGGATCGCCGGGATTTCGGAAAGCGGAACCCTGACGACAGGCTCCGGCTCGCGCACCAGATCTCCCGCGCGGATCTGCGGCTGCGCGCCGGGATCGTCCATCAGCATCGCCAGCCGCTGCAGTTCGGTGCTGAGACTGGACATCTTGCCGAGCAGCGATTCACGCGCGTCGGGCGTCTGGCGCAGGCCCTTGATGCGCTGCAGGGCCTGGCGCAAGTCAGACTGGTTGATCGGCTTTTCAAGGAAATCCACCGCCGATGCCCGCATGGCGTCGATGGCGACATCCTTGCTGGCATAGCCCGTGGCCATGATGAACTGAAGGCGCAGGCCCCGCGCCTCGGCATTCTGGCCCAGGGCGTGGATCAGCGCGATGCCGTCCTGCCCGGGCATGTTGTAGTCGACGATGGCGATCGAAATCTCGTTGCTCTCGAACAGGGCCATGGCCTCTTCCGCGCTCGTGGCGACGATCGGGTCATAGCCCATGAGCCGCAGGCTGAAGGCGCATTCGCTGCCGAAATCCTCATCGTCGTCGACGATGAGAACCGGCTCGGGCCGCATCGTTTCATCGCCGACGGCATCCTCGTCCGCCGCCCCGTGGGGCTGGGCCGGGTTGAGCATGGCTCCTAGGCGGGACCGCCAGCTGGGATTCATTACGTTCATCGGCACATCCAACCTCGCCTGAGCGACGGTTGCCCCTTTCAGATTGACGGCAGAACCTGCTGAAGGCCCACGCAGAAGATGGCGACAGCCACGATCGCCCCCGAGTCGGGACGGCGCGCGGCGGTGCGGAATTGCTGTGCGCTTGCCAGTACGAGCAGCGTCATGGCTGTGATCGCGATCATGGTCAGTGCGCCGACCAGACCGAGCCAGGTAGCCCCGGCGGCAAGAAGCTTGATCTGGCTGCCCGTGAGCACCCTCAGCCCCATGCCCGCGCGCAGGGCGGCGACACTGCCGGCCACCAGTATCAGACACCCGGCGCCCGCCGCCATCGCCCAGGCAAGCGCGGGCGCGCCGCCTTTCAGCGCAGCGAAGCTGAGGCCGCCGATAGCGATAACAACATAGAGAAGATCAGGTGGCCTTCGCCCCTCCCAAGGCAAAATCACCGCCGGGAGAAGCAAGATTATCAGCAAGGCCAGATTGAAATAACTCAGACCAGCCATTCAATATCCCCCATTTGTCACGACGACGCTTGCTTCTACGTTCGACGATGGCAAGGGAACGAAGTTCCCGTATTTCATTATTGGACTGCCGCTCATGTCATAGCTGACTTTGACCTTGAACGCACCCACTCCATCCGATGAAGCGGTTATTACAGCGGACGTGCCGCTGCCGAGAATGCGGCCATAGCCATCGACAACCTGCTTCGCCCGCTTCTGCGCCAGATCGACGCGCTCGCTGGTGGAAAGCCCGGCAACGGCAGCCCGCGCCCCTTCGGCCGCAGCCTGCCGCACGCCGATCAGCGCGCTGAAGTAGATCGAGTAGATGATGATCCCGAAGACCAGGGCCAGCAGCGCCGGAGCGAGAAACACAAACTCCAGCGCCGCCATTCCGCGTTCGCATTTCAGCAGACTTCGCAAAGCGTTAGCTGACATGCGAAGCTTCAGCATCAGAACTTAGCAATCATAGACCGGAAAGCGCCGCTGAGACCATCAGTGAACTCAGTGGCGACAGCACTAATTCCGCCCACAACAATCGCTCCCAATACTGCATATTCTACGGCCGTCAGACCACGTTCGTCAGTCATCAGACGCGCGAAAAGCTTACGAATGGTATTCATGGCTCAATACTCCCCAATTCCTCCGATTAAATTTCCGCAACCGGTTGGAGGACTCCGGTGGCAGTCTTCATGAAAACTAAATCAAAACAGGCACTCCGCACCGCGCGCCGGTAGTCCAGACGGTCGCGCTGCCAAGTTGGACGCCAAGTGCCGCCAGCACGTTGGTCAGAAGCGGGTCGATCACGTTCCCGGCCAGATCAGTTACCGGCCCGATGACAGCCGGCAGCACGGTACCGGTCACCGTAGCCAGACCCGTCGCTTCAAGAATGTCGCAGGCAATCAGGCACGTACCCAGGAGCTTGACGTTGACGTCCAATCCATTCGAGCCGAGCAAACTCTTCGTCAGACTGCTCACAGTCTGGCCGAGCTGAACCGAATTGCCGATGGTCTGGCCGGATGTCGGCACGGATGGACTGCCGGCGCCCGGCCCGAACGTCAGGGTCGCATCATTTGGTCCTGCGCCAGTGACGGGCTGCACCACTGCGCGTCCCTTCACTTCGGCGGACACGAGGCTTCCCAGCAGATTCACACTGACGATGCTGGCCTGGCGAATGTCGCTCGCACCGATCACCGGCAACGATTTGGCCATCGGGTCGAAGGCAGTGTCGCCGATATAGGCGTTGACGGTACCTGACCGCACATGGACGGCAACGCGCGTGTCGCGTGCCTGTTCGGATGAATTGGAGCAGTCGATTGCGCTGACTTCGGCCTGGGCTGCGCCAACGTCCACGATCACCGGCAAGTGCACATTGACCGAAGCCACCGCGAGATTGATGGGCAAGTCGATCAGGATGCCGATCCGCAAGGCAGACGTACCGGCCTTGGCTTCTCCAGCCGGTCCGAAGGCAAACCGGGGACGATCGCCCGCTCCGCTCGAAACCAGGCCGATCTTGACTGTGCTGACTGGCACCAGCAGCCCTACGGCCTTGGAAAGGTCGATGGCGGTCGGCCCCGACTGGACCGCATAAGTGATGAGTGCATAGGCGTTCATCCCGGCTCGCAGCGCCGGTTGGTCGTCGGCCTCGCCCACTGGCATGTTTTTCCAGACGCCAAGACTGTACATGCCGTTAAAGGGCACGACGTAGCCGTTGCTGACCTGCCGCGCGAATACGCGCAAGGCCGCGGCGGCCTCGGGCGTGGCGGCGGCATCCGCTGCGGCTTCGGCAATGTCCTTCAGCCCGTGCGATCTGTTCACCAGCTCGCCGTAAGTTCCCGTGAAGCCTTCTTTCCTGGCCAGGCTGTCGAAGAACAGACCGGCATCGACATTGCCTTGCATGAGCCCCCGAACGTCGGTCCGGCCCAGGGAGATGGGAATGCCCAGCAGCGAGCCGAGGAGATTGTTGACGACGCCCACCAGCGGCACCGTCACCGGATCAAGCACGGGCGAAACCACTTTTGTCAGAACATCGGACGTCACACTCACTCCCGCCTCATCGATGCGGGCGGCGGAGGCGGTGGCGGTGAGGTCGGGGATCGGGCCGGCTTCGCCCAGGACGCCGGTGAGGAAGCGGCGGCTTGCCTGGCTCGTGACCACGCGGACCGCGTTGGCGAGGCCGTTACCAGGGCAGCGCGCCATCGTCGGGTCGAAGCGCTGGTCGGTGGCCTGGCCGATGTCGGCGCAGTAGCGGCCGATCTGGACCGACTTGAGAACGGCGGGATCGTAGCCGTTGCGGGTCAGGTAATCGCGCGCGCGGGCTTCGGCGTGGTAGGGGTCCATGGCGGCCGCCAGCGCCGCCGCCTCGGTGGCCGCGCGCAAGTCGCGGTTGCCCTGGTAGTAGAGCCCGACATCCAGAGCCAGCCCCGCCGCGCCCAGCAGCGAGACGCCCAGCACCGCCACCATCGGCCCGATCACGCCGCCCTCGTCGCCTTTCAGTTCGCGCAGGGGCCGCAGTCTGGGGAAGGGACGGAGGCGGGCCACGGTCAGTTCTCCCGCGCCGCGATGGCCGGCGCTGCGACCGGGGTCGCCGGGATTGCGGAAGGTGAAGCCGAGGTGAGCAGAAGCGCGGCCTGTTCCGCGATCTGCGCGCGCAGCGTGGACCGGGCGGCGGCATCGCGGACGGTGTCGAGCAGCGCCTCGGCCTCGGCCCGGCGCCCGGCGACGGTCAGCGCTAGCGCGAGATTGTTGCGCACCACTTCGTTGCCCGGCGCCAGGTCCCGCGCGGCCTTGAGCGCTTCCACCGCCTGCCCCGCCTCTCCGCCGCGCAGAAGCGCGTAGCCCAGGGCATTGCTCGCCAGCGGATCGGCCGGGCTGACACGCAGCGCGGTGCGATATTGCTCCGCCGCCGCCGGCCAGCGTCCTTGCGCGGCCAGGACATGGCCTCGCACGGCCTCGGCCTCGGCGCTGTGGTCCGAGGCGGCGATCTGCGCCAGGGCGGCCTGCGCCTGGTCGTTCTGGCCGAGGTCGAGCAGGCAATTGATCCGCAGGATGCGCGATTCCCGGTCACCGGGATATTGCCGGTCGAAATCATCGAGGAACGCGAGCGCGGCGCGCTGGCGGCCGTCCTTGCGGGCCTGCTGGATCAGCACGAGGTAGAGCTGGCGGGTCGAGCCGGACGCTTCCGCGCCAAGGGCTTCGGCGGCGAAGGCGCGGCCCGCCAGCGGGGGGGAAAGCAGGGCGGGAACGGGCGACAGGACCGCAGCGGCGAGCGCAAGCGCGGCCGGGGTCACGGGAAAGAGGCGGCGACGGATCATCACTTGACGCTCCCCAAAGTGTCGAGAATGGCGGCTACCGGCGGGCCTGCGAGAACGATGAACAGCGCCGGCATGAAGAACACGAGCATCAGGATCACCATGCGCACGGTGATCGTGCCGATCGCCTCGCGGGCGCGGGCGACGCGGCGCTGGGAGAACTCGCGGATGAATTCGCGCAGCGCCGGGACCAGCTCCATGCCCTGGAACAGGGACTGCCGGAACACCGTGGCCAGTTCGCGCGCGCCGGTCACGGCCACGCGGGCGGCCCAGCGGTCGAACGCGAGCTGGTAGTCCTGCCCCCGGTCCAGATCCTCGACCAGCATGGCCACCAGCCGCGCGTGATGCGGCACGGCGACGCGCTCTTCGCGGGCGATGGCGCGGAAGCACTGGTCCAGCGAGACGCCGCTCTCCAGCATCATCAGCATGAGATCGAGCAGGAAGGGAAACTCGGCGGTGAGAATACGCTCGCGCGACGCCGCACGCATGCGCAGGGCGTACTTGGCGCCGATGTAGGTCAGGCCGGACAAGGCCAGCGTGGGGAACAGGGGGCGCAGCGGATTGCCGCTGGTGGCCAGGCAGGCGAGCATCGAGGCGAGCGCCACGGCGGCCGTCGCGGCCAGGCGCAGCCAGGCGAAGGCCTCCAGCGCGCCGGGCTCGAAATAACCGGCCTTGCGCAGCTTCTGCTCCACTTCCTCGCGGTCCCGCCCGCGCACCACGAACACGCGGGGCAGCGGGAAGCGGGCAGTAGTGGAGGCGCCGCCGGCGCGGCCGGACTGCCCGTCTATGCGCTGGCGCAGACGGGCGTCGGCATCGAGCATCCGCACGCCGAAAACCACCAGCACGAGGCTGCCCGCCGCCAGGGCGAAGAGGAGCATGGGGCCGAGCGCCGGCATCAGAACTCCAGCCTCAGCATGCGGCGGATGATGAGGATGCCCGCCACTTCGAGGCCGATCGCCAGGAAGGAAAGCGACCGTCCGCGCGAATCCGAGATGAAGAAGTCGAGATAGGCCGGGTTCATCAGCACGAGGCCGATCATGGCCAGGAGCGGCATGGCGATCAGCACGCGCGAGCTGACTTTGGCCTCCGACGTGGCGGCAACAAGTTCGCGGCGGATGCGCAGGCGCTCGCGCAGGATGTGCGCCAGGTTGGTGAAGACCGCGCCGATCGAGCCGCCGTAGCGCAAGTTGGTGCGAATGGCGGCGGCGATCATCGACACTTCGGGAACCTGGATGCGGTCGGCCAGCTGCTGCATCGTCTCGGCCACGGGCGCGCCCATTTCCAGCCGCCGCGCGGCGGTGTCGAAGAAGGAGCGCACCACCGGAGAGGCATCCGCCAGCGCGCGGGCCAGCGCCTGCGAGAGCGAGTTGCCCACCGCCTGGAGCTGGCGCACGCCGTCGAGATAGAGCGGCAGGGCCTCGGTCAGGGCGTCCACGCGCTTGCGGGCGCGGCCGCGCAGCCAGGACAGCGCCGCCATCGGCAGCCCGAGCAGTACCCCCAGCGCGAAAGCCGAACCGGCCAGCACCAGCACCAGGAAGACCAGGCCCAGGCCGACCAGCGCCAGCAGCCGCACGGTCTGCACCGTGATCTCCAGCTGGGCCTGCGCCAGCAGCGGCGCGATGCGTTCCGGCACCGAAATCGCCACCGAGGAGCGCACCGGCGCGGAGCCGGGCGTGGTCAGCCCGGCCAGGCGCCGGTCGATGGCCGCCAGGCTGCGCGCCCGCTCGCCCAGGAGGGCGAAGAGCACGCCGCCCAGGATCAGCAGGGCCAGGATCAGATAGGCGGCGCCCTTCACCATGCGGTCGAAGCTCCCCGGCCGCTGGCAAGGCCCGAGCCCGTGGAGCCTTGCGCCAGCCCGGGCATCGGATAGTCCTTGAGGCGCGCGGCATGATAAGGCCGCGGCGAGAGCGTCTGGAACGTGCCCTCCCCCGACATCGGCGGCTGCTCCTCGAAGCGGAAAAGCTCGTTCAGGGTGAAGGCGTCGCCTTCGGTTCCGGTCACTTCGCTGATCGAGGTGACGCGGCGCATGCCGCTGGCCAGGCGCTGGATGTTGACGATCACATGGATGCTGTTGGCCACGAAACGTCGCACCGCGCGCACGTCGTTCTGCTGCCCCGCGAAGCCGAGCAGCATTTCCAGCCGCGACAGCGCATCGCGCGGGGAATTGCCGTGAAGCGTCGCCATCGACCCGTCGTGGCCGGTGGACATGGCCTGGAGCATCTCCACCGCCTCCACGCCGCGCACTTCGCCCAGGATGATCCGGTCCGGCCGCATGCGCAGCGCGTTGCGCACGAGGTCTCGCGCGCTCACCTCACGGCTGCCATCCACGCTGGGTGGGCGGGTTTCCAGCCGCACGACGTGGTCCTGGCAGAGTTGCAGCTCGGCCGCGTCCTCGATGGTGACGAGGCGTTCGTGGTTGCTGATGCAGCCCGACAGCACGTTGAGCAGGGTGGACTTGCCCGCCCCGGTCCCGCCGCAGATCAGGACGTTGAGCCGCGAGCGCACGGCAGCGGCGAGATAAGTCGCCATCGGGCCGCTCATCACGCCGCCAGCGACGCAGTCGTCCAGGGTCAGGGCCTGAAGGCGGAACTTGCGGATCGAGACCAGCGGGCCGTCGAGCGCGATCGGCGGGATGACGATGTTGACGCGCGATCCGTCCGCCAGGCGGGCGTCGCAGAAGGGCGTCGCCTCGTCCACGCGGCGGCCGATGGGGCCGACGATGCGCTGGATGATGTTCATGAGATGGGCATCGTCGCGGAAGCGCGTTTCCACGCGCTGCAGCAGGCCGCCGCGCTCGGCGTAGATGGCGTGAGCGCCGTTGACGATGATGTCGTCTATCGAACCGTCGCGCAGCAGCGGTGCCAGCGGGCCGAGGCCGACCACTTCGTCCTCCACGTCCTCGATCAGCAGGAGGCGCTCGGCACTGTTGAGGGCAAGCTGGCCGCGGCGGCTGCGGCTGTTGATGACTTGTTCGATCTCGTGGCGGAGCGTGCGCTGGTCCAGCGATTCCGCGGTGATCCCCTGGGTCTCCAGCTGTTCTATGACCTGCTGGCAGGTGATCGCCTTGACCGCCTGGTAGCTGTCGCTCATGCGCTGGGCCGAAGGCTGCGCCACCGCGGACTTGCGGCGACCCGCGGCCAGGCCCTCCTGCAGTTCCTCGGTGGTCAGGAGGCTCATGCGCTGCGCTCCACGGAGCGCAGGATGGCCCGGCGCATGCGATCGATGCTGCCGCCGGACTTCGCCGGAGCGGCGATGTTGCAGGCGCGGCGCACGGCCTGGCCATAAGCGCCGCTCTCCCGGTCGTAGATCAGCGGGCGGCCGGCATTGAGGGCATTGGCGGTGCGCACGCGGTCCGTCGGCACGCCCATCACGGCCTCCACGCCCAGCACGTCGGCCATGCGCCGGCCGTCGAGCAGGATGCGCGGATCGTAGTCCCAGACCAGCAGGCGCATACGATTGCCGCTGGCAGTGTCGAGCGCGATCTTGTCGAGCAGGCGACGGCAGGCTTCAAGCTCGCGGATCGACTGGCTGCAGACGATCTCGATGGCCTGCGCCTGGGAGGCCAGTTCGCGCAGCAGGCCGCCATGGCGCAGGCTGCCTGCCGAAACCACCACTTGCGCGAAATTGGCGCGCAGCAGCTGGATCAGGCCGACCACGTCGTTGGGGCCGACACCGGCCGGCTCCGCGCCGGTGCCGCCGTCGAACGTCAGCAGGGACAGGCCGCTGGCCTCGTGCCGCGCCAGGGCGTCCGAAAGCAGGCTGGTGTCCATGCGGTCGAGATCGGCGACGGCAGAGGCCACGCCGTAGTCCACCTTGAGGTCGAGATAGGCCTCGGCCGTGCTGGTGGGCAAGGTGAAGTCCACCAGCAGCGTCGGCATCTGGGCCAGGCTGCAGGCCAGCGCCATGTCGGTCGCCAGCATCGGCAGCGCCTCGCGGTCGTTGCCGAGCACGATGGTCAGGCGGCCCAGTCGGCCCTGCGTGGTGAGCGCGGTGTTCATCACCCGCGTCAGGATTTCGGATATTTCCGCGCCCGCCGCCGCGCGCGGCAGCACGTCCGCCGCGCCGGCGCGGATCGCCTGCAGCACTTGCCCGGCATACATGTCCTCGGTGGCGACCACCACCGCACGGCCGGGCGCCATCTGCGCCACTTCGCCGATCGAGGACGAGAGCGAGCGCTCCGCCGGAACCGAGGCATGGTCGATCACGACGATGCCGGGGCCATCGAGATCGCTGTGCTCCAGCGATTGCACCATTTCGACGGCGACATGCTCGCCCATGGCGTCCGTCAGGCGTTGGGCCAGCGTGCGGTCTACGGAGAGGAGGTGGATCTTGGGCATGTCAGGGCCTCACGACGCCGAAGGTTTTCACGGACTGCTCGACGCCGTCGTTGCCGACGATCATCTGGCCCAGGCTGGGATCGGGGTTGCCGGGCGCCGAGGGCAGCGCCACCGGCGCAGTGCCGGGCTCGACCAGTCGCGGCGTCGCCACGATGATAAGCTCCTGCCGTTCCTTCTGGGTCTGCTGCCGCTTGAAGAAGGCGCCCAGCACCGGCAGGTCGCCCAGGAACGGCACTTTGTCCTTGGTGATCGCGCTGTTGGTATAGTTGAGCCCGGCGATCACGAAGCTCTGGCCGCTGCCCAGTTCCACGGTGGTTTCCGCGGAGCGGCGGCGGATGCCGGGCACCACGTAGCCCTGAAGCTGCACGCCGTTGCTGTAGTCCAGTTCGCTCACTTCGGGCGCCAGTTTCAGCACGATGTGGTCGGAGGACAGGACATAAGGCGTCACTGTCAGGCGCACGCCGAATTCCTTGTACTCGATCGACAGGGTATTGCCGTTGCCGCCGCTGTTCTGCGGCACCGGCACCGGGAATTCACCGCCGGCCAGGAAGCTGGCCTGCTCGCCGGAACGCACCAGCAGGGTGGGCTGCGCCAGGAGCTGGGACAGCCCGTTGGACGAGAGCGCGCTCAGCACGGCGCCGATCCCGTGGTTGCGGGCCGAGAGGAAGAGGTTGAAGGCGCTCTGGATCGGCACCGAAGCGTCGATCGACAACCCGGTCCGGTCGTTGCTGTAGCTGTTGACCCCGCTGGGCGAGATCACGGCGCCCTGAAGGTCTCCGGCCAGCTTGGCGAAGCTGAAGCCCAGCGCCTTGAGCGTGGAGCTGGAGACGGCCGCGAACTGCACGTCCACCGCCACGACTTTCTCACCGGGGCGGTAGCCCGCGGCCTGGCCGGTAAAGCCCGCGCCGCCGATGCGGACGTTGCGTTCGCCCATGACGGTGCCGTCCTGCGCAAAGACGGTCAGCACGGCATCGCCCACCGCCAGCGCTTTGATGCGGATCGACTGCGCGGTCGGAGCCGAGACGCCGATCACGTTCTCGCGGCTCACTTCCACCCGGCCGATCGCCTTGGGGAAGGACAGGGTGCGCTGGTCGTCCACTTGCAGGAGTTCCTGCTGCTCCTCGCCCCGCGCCTGGGCATGGGCGGGAACGGCCAGGGAGGCGCCGGCAAGGCCGGCTCCGGCCAGGACGCAGGAGGCGATCAGGGCTTTCACTGCGATGCACTCCCGGAATAGATGACCTGGCGATTGCCGCCGACGACGAGTTCGATGGCCTGCGCGCCGCCGGACTGGCTACCCGGCCTTGGCGCAGGGCGCGCTGCCGGCGTGGAGCGGGGCGCAGGGGCGGGGCGGGGGGCCGCATAAGCGGGCGCCGGCACCGGATAGGGCATGGCCGGGCGCGGCAGCGGCGCGGAGGCCACTTGCGAAACCGCCACTTCGACGCTGTCGCCCGGGTTGCGCAGCGAAAGCGTGAGCGCGCCCGTGCTCTTGGCCAGCGAGAGCTGCGAAACCTGCTCGGGCGAAAGGGCCAGCGTCACCGTGCGGGCGGGCGGCGGCTCGGCCGCGACCGTGCCCGTCACGCCACTTGCAGGCTGAGTGCCGACCACCGCCTCGCCCACGGCCAGAACCGGAACCATCTGCAGCAGCGTGCGCGCGCGGCTGACGCCGCTGGCCCGCGCGCCGCTGAGGGCGTCTTCGCCGGGATAGACGACTTGCACGTCCACCCGGTCTCCCGGCCGGACCAGACCGGCCACGGCGATTTCCGCCGTCGTGTCGATGCTGATCGCGCGCATGCCCATCGGCACGCGGATCGCCAGCTTCGTTTCCTCTCCCACCGCCGTGCGGGGGATCAGCGCGTTGGCGCGAATGTCCTGCGTGGCCACTTTGCCGACGATCTCGGCCGGGGTCACGGCGGTGGGGAAGCGTGCGGGATCGGACCGGGCATTGCGGATCATGTCGGCGGTGATGGTTTCGCCCACCTTGATGTCGCGCGTGGTGGCGGCAAGCACGGTGTAGGAAGGCTCCGACTTGCCCAGCGGGATGCGGGCGGCGGCATCGGCCACCGGCCTGGCAGCCCGTCCCAGTTCGCGAACTCCCAGAAAGGCAAAGCAGCAGGCCGCAACCAGCCCGACGCCGATTGTCAGCTTCGCCTTCGAACCGAGCCGCATGCCCATTCCCCCTGGTCCCTTGCGTCTACGCAAATCGGATCGACTGCCCCGAAGATCCGAATTGGAGATTTTCAATCATTCGACGGCTGAAATCGCCGTCTTGCGTATGAATGATAGCGGCTCTCGAATATGATCCGAGATGGAGAAATAGCCGATACGACCGCAATCAGCGGGAGTCTTTCTCAAGCGTTAAAGCCCCGGAAAGTATACCTTTGCTCATTTCGTCCAAATCAGGCGTCAATCCTGATCTTTGGCCATTTAGGGGTATGCCAAGACTATCGCCAAACATGTTCGGATCGGTTCTTTCCGATCCACGCAAAAGCCGGTTATGCGTTAGCAGGGAAAGCATAAGGCAAGAGCAGAACAGAATGGATCGCCTGCTTTGCGCATTCTCGTCTGGCGCTTCTCTTCGGCTTCCGCCGACATTTGCGAAGATTATCGCCGGATTAACATTCTGAAAGCGGCTTGCGGATCCGGCTGAACGGCGCTTTGTTAGTCTATTTACTTACGACCGCATAAAACCTTCTATCAGGTTTATTTCGCGGTTGCGAAAACCCGTCGGGCTGGCAATCATCGATCCGTCCGGACTCGCAGACGCAGGGCGTCCGATCCGGGCTCGGGGGCCAGACTGCAATGATAGTGCCGAACAACAACGTCGTGGAATTTCCGCCGGCTGCTCCGGCGGGGACCAACTCTTCCGGGGCCGGGCCGTCGGGAGCACCGGGGGCCAACGACGACGGCCTGCCGGGGGGCAAGAGCGCCTCCCGCGGCGCAGGCTTCGCGCCGCAACTGGCCATGCGGCTGCGCGCCTGGGAAGACGGCACGCGTTTCTATCCCGGCGCCATCGCGCTCTGCGCGCTTTGCCTCGGCCTCGTTTCCAGCCATGCCCCCGCCGCCGGCGTGATCGGTTCGGCCGCAGCGGGCGCTCTCTTCGTCCTGCACAAGACGATCAAGGCCGCGCTGGTCACCGCCGCCCTCAGCGCGGGCTTCTACCTCATTCCCGAAGCCCGGATCGCGCCCGCCTACTGGACCACCCTGGGCATGGTCGCCGCGGCCGGGTTCTTCCCGCGCAGCCTCGTCACCGTGCTGCTGCGCGCGCCGCGCTGGACCTGGGTGCTGGCACTGCTGGTCGCCATGGCCAGTTTCTGCGCCACGCTGATCGCCCCCGGCCTGCCGGCGACCGTTGCGGTCTTCACCGGATCGCTGAGCGCCGCGTTCCTGGGTGCCGGCCTCGCGCGGCACCTGGCCATGGTCGACGCCCGGCTGCTGGCCTGGGGCGAGGACGGCCTGGTGCCCGTCACCCGCGACCTGCTGCTCGGGCGCGTAACCGCGGGCATGCTGCACGACCTGGCGCAGCCGCTGAACGTGATCTCCATGGCCAACGGCAACATGCGCTATATCGTCGAGCAGCTCGACATCGGCGAAGAGAGCCGCAAGCAATTGCTGGACCGGGTCGCGCGCATTTCCACGCATACCGAGGCCGCGGCCTTCATCCTCAGCCTGTTCCGGTGGTTCGGCCGCGATGGCGACAAGGAGCGCAGCGCGCTCAGCGTGCGCAGCGCGCTGGAGCGGGCCGTGGCCGCCACCAAGTCCAACGTGCGGCACCACGGCGTCTCGGTGGAACTGGACGGCAATGCGCTGGACCATCTCCTGCCCGAACATCACGGCGCGCTGGAGATGATGGCGGTGGCCGCGCTGCTCAGTGCCTTCGGCAGCTTCATCGGGCCGGGCACCGAGAAGCGAAAGGGCAAAGTCCTGCTGCGCGCCGCCATGACGCCGGTTCACGTCGTGGTGACGGTCCAGTGCATCGACGAGAACGAGGCGCCTGCCCCCGGCTGCAAGCTGGACCATGCCACGCTCTGGCTGGTCGAACAGGTCGCGATCGAGGCGGGCGGGGACTTCCGCTCCATGCTGCGATCCAGTCAGCCCACGCGTTTCGTGATCCGCCTAGGCCGCGACGACATCTGAGGTTGCCGGCCTGCCCGACGCGGAAGGCAGGCAGATTTCCACCCGGGCGCCCACGCCCTGATTGGACACCAGCCGGATGCCGCCCTTGGCCTTTTCCATGATCTGACGGCAGATGTGCAGGCCCAGGCCGGTGCCGTCCTGCGCTTTGGTGGTGAAGAACGGTTCGAAGGCCAGCCGTTCGAGATCGGCGGAAAGGCCCGCGCCATTGTCGGTCACCACGCAGCGCATCTGGCCGGGCTTGCCTTCCAGGGCGATGGCGATCCGCCCCTCCCCGTCCCAGCCTGCCGCGCGGCGCGACTGGATGCTGTCGGCGGCGTTGCGCAGGACGTTGACGAAGACCTGCTCCAGCTCCACCCGCCCCAACGCCACACAGGCGGAAAGGCCCGTGGGTTCCAGCTCGACGGCGATCTCCGCCCGCTCGAACAGCGCTTCCAGAAACTCCACCGCGCTAGCGGCCGCTTCCATCACGTCGGTATGGCGGGCGACGATCTTGTCGTCCGCGGCCTGACCCAGCGTGCGCTTGATGATGACCTGGGCGCGCAGGACCTGCTCGGCAATGCGCGAGGCGCTGGTCTGAAGGCGCGAGCGCGTGGTGTCCGGCCGGTCCAGCATGAGGCGCAGGCTCTCGTTCGCCATCGAGATCGTGAAGAGGGGCTGGCGCAGTTCATGGGCCAGGGTCAGCGCCCTTTCGCCCAGATCCGCCATGCGGGCGCGCTCGGCCATGGCCTCGTGCCCCATTTCCTCGTGGGACACGCGCGGCTCGGGCGCGTTCAAGAACACCGCGCTGGCCCAATGCATGCCGCCCAGGTTGCCGCGCAGGATCACGGTCAAAGTGCTGCGCGGGCCGGTGCGAAGATCGGTCGTCACGTCCGAGCGGCCGCTCAGCGCGGCAAGGCGCAGGACATCCTCGGAATGGATCGCCAGGGCCTCGGGCTGCTCGCCCTCCCCGGCATTCTCGCGGCGGAACAGGATCGTCTTCGCGGCCGCATCCAGGCGCAAGTCGCTGACGACCCGCAGGCCGACATGCTCGCGCAAAGCCTCTATCAGGCCGCTCGCGGCGGCCGCATCATCGCCGGTCCCCGTCACGCACCGACACCGTTGGCCAGCATCTTGCGGATCGTGCCGATCAGCGCCTGCGGCTGCACCGGCTTGGTCAGGAACGTGTAATGCGACGTGCCGGCCACCAGATCCTCGCGCATCTGGTCACCGGTGATGAAGACATATTCGAATTCCCGCGCGCCCAGCTTCGGGTGCTTGCGGACGCGGGATACGATGTCGAGCCCCGATTCGCGGTCCAGCCGCAAGTCGCAGGCGACCACGCTGACGGCGGGATGGCGCTCCAGCATGTCCACGGCTTCGGTGAGATTGGCGGCACCGACGCCGGGAATGCCGTGAAGCGACATCAGGGTCAGCAACTCTTCGACGATGGCCGAAAAATCATCGAGAACAAGTACCCTGGCCTGGTCGTCCCGCATCCGATCCCGTTCCTCCGTGTGACGTCCGCCACCAGCAGCCACTGGTGGATCGCCACTGGACATCGTTACTCCTATAAGCGCGGGACATTATCAATAAATGAAAGCGGGATGCACGAACTTTCACGTCAAGCCGTTCGAACGGCTTAAAAAAATGCCTGCAATCGAATTCAGAACTCGATTACGATTTTCACTTTCGCCGGTGCGACATTGAAGTGGGTCGCGATCTGATCGCGATATTGGGCCATGAGAAAGGCCAGGTTATCGGTGCGCGGCAGGCCGTCCAGTTCGTCGACCGTGGTGCCCAGCGCTTCGGCTATTCCTTTCAAGCGGGCATCCTGCGGACGGGCGCGACCGTGCTCCCAGGCCCAGACCGTCGGCTTGCTGACGCCGATCCGCTCGGCCAGTTCGCCCTGGCTGAAGCCGTTCTGCTTGCGCAGCCGCCGCAGGCGCCGGGCCAGCGATTCCTGCGCATCGTCATCGGTATCGGACGCGGCATCGGCAGCGTCCTCCTCTTCCGCTTCCTCGGCCGCGAGCGGCGCCGCGCGCAGCCGGGCCGCGCCCAGCACCGCCGCGGAGATCGGCGTCTCGAAACGGCAGCCGTAGAAGCTCTCGCTGTGCCACATCACCCGGGCGCGCACGCGTTCGTGTTCCGACAGGTCGATCTCGATCACATCGTCGACCGTCAGCTCGACGTCGCTTTCGACAAGCAGGCCGCCCTGGGAGAGGTTGTGCACCACCACGTCCGCCTCCTGCCCATCGGCCCGTACCTGCGCATCGAGCAGGAGGCTGAAGCGCGGCAGGTTCGACCGCGCATCGCGCTCGAAACGGGCGGGCAGGCTCTGGTTGCCCCAGTTCATCGGGCCTCCTTCATCGGCATGCTCTCCTTGATCGGAATAGAGGGGCCGGGTCATGCGCAGCTGCGGATGCTGGAGTAGGCGGGACGGCCGCGCTGGATCGCCAGGGCCATGGCCTCGATCGGCGGGGCGCCGGCCGGCAGATCATCCAGCGACTCCGCGTGCGAACCGCCCAGCGCATCCAGCGCGCCGGCTACGAGAGCACCGCTCACGCGCGCTTCGCATTCGTCGAGCATGTCCAGCGCGATGCGCAGGAGTTCGCGGGCGTGCTGGACTTTGTCGTTCGTCATCTCGGCTTCCTTTCCAGTCTTTTCGTTTGATTATGAGTGATCAGAAAACGGGGCTCTGTGCCGCGAGCGGCCAGGACAGCGGCCTGAAACGGGCAGGTTCGGGCGCGGCGGTTTCGAGGGCGGAAGGGGCGCTGGCCGTTCGCGCCCGCGGGATCCGGTCCTGAGCCGCCCGATCCGGCGCCGACCACACCCGCCGTGTGCCGACGCGGCCGAGCCGCGCACCGGCAATCCATTCCGCGCCCTCCTCCGCTGCCAGCCGGATCTGCGCCGGGGTTTCGGCCCCGGTGAGGATAACGGTGCGGCACAGCGTGCGCGCTTCCAGCGCCAGCCGGCCGACGCGGGCGCGGTTGCGCTCCGAAAGGAAGGCGGTGCGCAGAAAGGCGCTGTCCAGCTTGACCTGGTCGGGCCGCAGCACGGCAAGTTGCCGCACCGAAGCATGGCCCGAACCGAATCCGTATAGCCCCAGGCCCACCCCCAGCTCGCGCAGGGTGTTGAGAAAAGTCAGCGTCCCCGGCCAGAACCGGCAGGCAGCGGATTCGTGGAATTCGAGCACGAGCCGCTCCGCCAGCTCGGGCCGGCGCTCCAGCCGCGCCAGAACGTCGGTCCAGGCCGCATCCGCGCCGCCAAGGTCGAAGGAGAGGCTCTGCGGCGAGATCGCGATGGACAAATGCGCGTGCGGATCGGCTTCGAGGGCGTCCAGCACCCGGAGCACCAGATTGCGATCCAGCAGGTGAGCCATGCCCAACCGCTCCAGCGCCGCATAGGCAGCGGTGCAGTCGAACTGCTCGCCCCGCTCCCCGGCATAGCGCAGCAGCGCCTCGTGCTGGAACAGGCGGTCCGGATGGCGCGGATCGAAGATCGGCCGCCACGCGAAGAAAGTTTCGCCCCGCGCGATCTGGCCGAGCAGCCGCTCCGCCCGCGCCATGTCGTCACGGTAGCGGGCGAGCATCTGGGCACTGGCCTCGTTCGCCAGGTGAAGGCTGGCCGTATGGCCGGGCGCGGCCAGTCGCTCAAGCCGGGCGCAGGCCGCAGCAAGCGCTGCCGAGAGGTCTTCGCCCAGCACGCCGGGCACGGGGTCGCTATGGCCGATCGAGACCGAGAGCAGGATGCGGCCCGCGCCATGGACCAGGGGGTCCAGGCAAAGCTGCATGCCAAGCGCCTCGATCTGGGCGCAGACGAAGTCCGGTTCGAGCATCGCCGCATGGGCCAGCAGGGTCATCCGGTCCCGCTCGGCCTTGTGGAAGCGGACCGGGTTGAGGTTCCGCTCGATCGCGCCGGCCAGGTGCGCCATCGCGGCGCGGAGTCCGTCCTCGCCGTGGATCGCGGCAATGGCCTCGGCATTGTCGAGACGTGCGACAAGCAGGGTGTTGCAGCAGCGGTTGGGCGGGCTGATCCTGGCGAGGTCGATCATCGGTCGGGTCCAAGAGCTTCGAGAGGGAAAGGCGGCCGGGGGAAAAGGACCGCCGGGGAGGGGGAAAGCGGTTGGGCCCAGCCGGCGCGGGTGGGGGAGATCCCGCGCCGGGGGCCGGATCGGGTCAGCTACCCGACGCGCCGCCAAGCAGGCCGCCGAGCAGCGCGCCGCCTGCCGATGCCCCACCGGAAGCGCTGCCCGAGGTGCCCCCCGTGAGGCCGCCACCCAGGCCGCCGGTCAGCCCGCCGACCAGCGAGGACACCGCGCCCGTCACCGGCGCCAGCACCGAACCTGCCGCGCCGCTGCCCGTCGATCCCGGCGCCAGGCCGCCCACGATGCCTTCGACAAGACCGGTCACCGGCGCCAGCGGCGAACCGCTTCCGCCTGCTCCGGCATTGCCAAGACTGCCGACCACGCCTTCGACAAGGCCCGTGACCGGCGCCAGCACCGATCCGGCGCCCGTGCCGGCGCCAAGGCCGCCCGTCACTTGCCCCAGCGTACCGCCCAGCGCGCCGTTCACCGTATCGAGGACAGGCGCGGTCACGGTGGCGACCGTGGCCGTAACCGGCGCGACGACCGGCGAGACACCGCCCGTCACCTGGTCCACCAGTCCGCCGACCTGCTCGCCCAGCAGGGCGCCGGCCAGGTTGCCGACAGGCGCCAGCCCGGCGGCCACGCCCTCGGTCGTCGTCGGCAGCGCCACGTCGACCACCTTGCCGTCGGAGAGCACATTGGCCGTCACCAGCTGGCCGGTGGTCAGGCCGGGATTTTCGGCCAGGACGTTCAGGCCCACCAGGGTATCGCCGTTGCTCGGCCCGGTGACGGGATTGTTGCCGAGGTCGACGCCGAGCAGCGGGCCGTCGAATGTCCGTGCCGGGCCGGAGCCATCGGCCCCCCCTGCACCCGCCAGGCTGCCGGTGACGCCGTCGACCAGCCCGCCGAGCTGCCCGGTGACGGGCGCCAGCACGCCGTTCTCACCGGCGATCGGCGCGAGCACGCCATTGACCGTGTCGAGTAGCGGCGAAGTGACGCTGCTCACCGCCGAAGTGACCGTGGCCACCGTTGGCGCGAGACCGTCGGTCACTTGCGTCACCGTGCCGCCCACCTGGTCGCCCAGCAAGGCGCCGGCCAGCGTGCCCACCGGGGCGAGCGCCTGCTTGGTATCGTCCGCGGTGGTGGGAAGCGTGACCTGCACCACTTTGCCGTCGCCGGTGAGGACATCGACGGTCACGCCGCTCGTGTCGGTGGTCGCCTTGTCCGGGTTCACGTTCACATTGACCAGGGTGCCCGATCCGCTCTGGCCGAGCAGATCGGTGCCGCCCACCGACACACCGGCGGCCGGGCCGGTGAAGCTGGTGGTCGAGCCGCTGGGATCGGTCGGACCCGTGGGGCCGGTCGGGCCGGTGGGACCGCTGGGGTCGGTCGGACCCGTCGGGCCCGTCGGGCCGGAAGGGGTGCTCGGGCCGGAAGGCGTGCTGGGACCGCTGGGCGTGCTGGGGCTGGTCGGCCCGGAAGAGGTGCCGGCCTGGAAGTCCATTCCGCTCGTGCAGGCCGCTACCAGCAGCAGCGGGATCGTGGCCGTGCCCAGGAGGGCGTGTCGCTTGAACGAGGGGTAATGACGGGTCGGCATGGGTCTTCTCCAACGTGATCTCAGCCGCGATCGGCCTGTTGAAGAGATGATAGGTCGGCCCCGCCGAAGCACCGCGTCCAGAAGCAGCCGCCTCGGACCTGACCGCATCCGGGCGGACCGGGAGAACGGAAAGTCGTTCGGGAACAAGCCGGAAAATTCGCGGAAGAGGTCTGCGCAAACACGCAAAGCACCGGAAATTCGCGCAAGCCGAGGGAAAATCGGCGGCTTTGGAAGGGAGAGGGAGGAAACCGGGCCGCGGAAGTTGCCCTATGGTTAAGCACTCAGTCCGGTTCATTTTCGTTACGTTTCGATAGCCCCCGATAGGCCTGATCACGGTTTGCAGCGGCGGCCGTAGCGGGGATCGAGCGGCGGCTTGGGCGGCGGCTTGGGCGGCGGCTTGGGCGGCGGCTTGGGCGGCGGCTTGGGCGGCGGCTTGGGCGGCGGCTTGGGCGGCGGCTTGGGCGGCGGCTTGGGCGGCGGCTTGGGCGGCGGCTTGGGCGGCGGCTTGGGCGGCGGCTTGGGCGGCGGCTTGGGCGGCGGCTTGGGCGGCGGCTTGGGCGGCGGCTTGGGCGGCGGCTTGGGCGGCGGCTTGGGCGGCGGCTTGGGCGGCGGCTTGGGCGGCGGCTTGGGCGGCGGCTTGGGCGGCGGCTTGGGCGGCCAGAATCGAAGAGGCAGCCCCGTCGCCGGGACTGCCTCTTCTCCCCCACCCCCCTTCGGTCAGAAGGCGGGGGTCGTTCGCGTGCCCGACCATGGGGTTGTGGGGCGCCGGGCACGCATGACGATCAGTTCGTGCGGCCGCCAAGCCCCCCGAGCAGCGAGCCTACGAGGCCGGTGACCGGCGCGAGTGCGGAGCCCAGACCATTGGACGCCCCAGTCCCGGCACCGGTCCCGGCTCCGGTGCCGGCACCCGTTGCCGCACCGGTGACACCGCCCACCAGCGCGTTGACCGCGCCCGTGACGGGTGCGAGCGGCGCCGTGCTTTCGGCCGCGCCGCCGACCACGCCTTGCACCACGCCGGTGACGGCGCCTGTTACCGGGGCCAGGGCGCCGCCCTGATTCGTGCCGCTCAGCAACGTGTCGACCGCGCCTGTCACGGGCGCGAGGGCGGCGCCTGCCCCCGTTCCGCTGCCCGTCAAGCCGCCGACGACGCCTTCGACAAGTCCGGTGACCGGCGCCAAAACGCCCCCGGCTCCACCCGTCGCGCCGCCTGCCAAACCGCCGACCAGCGAGTCGACCGCGCCGGTGACAGGGGCCAGCACCGCTGCCGCGCCGCCGTCACCCGATCCCAATCCTCCGGTCACGCCTCCCGTCACACCGCCGACAACGCCGCCAAGCGCGCTGTTGACGGCGCCGAGCAGAGGCGATGTCACGCTGTCCACGACGGCCGTCACCGGCGCCACCACCGGCGCGAGGCCGCTGGTCAACTGGTCGACCGCGCCGCCGGCCTGCTCGCCCAGCAGGGCACCGGCCAGGTTGCCGACAGGTGCAAGTCCGGCAGCCACGCCTTCCGCCGTAGTCGGCAGGCCCAGTTCCGCGATGTTGCCATTGGACAGCACGCTGGCCGTCACGAGCTGCCCCGTGGTCTGGCCCGCCCCTTCGGCGAGGACATTGAGGCCCACCAGAGTGTCGCCGGTGCTCGCCCCGGTCAGAGCCGTGTTGCCCAGGTCGACACCCAGCAACGGACCGTCATATGTCCGTGCCGGACCGCCCGCACCGCCTAGCGAGCCGGTCAGTCCCTCGACGAGACCGCCGACCTGGCCGGTGACGGGGGCCAGCAATCCGGTCTCACCCAGCACGGGCGAGAGCACGCCGTTCACGGTATCGAGCAGCGGCGAGGCGACGCCGTCCACCGTGGAGGTCAGCGTGGCCACCGTCGGCGCCAGTCCGTTGGTGAGCTGCGTCACCGTGGTTCCAGCCTGATCGCCGAGCAGGGCCCCGGCCAACGCACCGACCGGCGCGAGCGCCTGCTGGGTCTGCGCCGCGGTGGTCGGCAGCGTTACCTGCACGGCCTTGCCGTCTCCGGTGAGCAAGTCGACGGCCAGGCCGGTGCTGCTGGTGGAGGCGGTATCCGGCGCGACATTGACGTCGATCAGCGTGCTCGAACCGCTCTGGCCGAGCAGGCTGCCACCGCCGACGTTCACGCCCGCAATCGGTCCGGTGAAGCTGGTGCTGCCGCTGGGATCCGTGGGCCCGGTCGGGCTCGTGGGTCCGGTGGGACCAGTCGGGCCGGTCGGTCCCGTCGGGCCTGCGGGGCCGGTAGGACCAGTTGGACCGGTCGGACCTGCCGGGCCGGTGGGGCCTGCTGGACCAGTCGGGCTGGTGGGGCCGGTGGGGCCAGTTGGTCCAGTCGGACCGCTTGGCCCGTCGGGACCGGTGGGTCCAGCGGGACCGGTGGGGCCGCTGGGGTCGGTTGGCCCGGTGGGTCCTGTGGGACCGGTCGGACCGGCCGGACCCGTTGGGCCGCTCGGATCAGTCGGACCTGTAGGGCCGCTCGGATTGGTAGGGCCTGTGGGGCCGCTGGGATCGGAAGGGCCGCTGGGGCCGGATGGGCCAGTCGGGCCTGTGGGGCTGGTCGGGCCTGTGGGTCCCGTTGGACCGCTTGGGCCCGAGGGCGAGCCGCCGCCACCCGCGCCGACGCGGAAGCCGACACCGTCGGCACAGGCGCCCAGGAGAAGAAGCGGGATAGCCGTCGCACAAAGCAGAAGGTGCCTGGCGGATCGGCGCGATTGTTGACGCGGCATCGTGTTAACCTCCATGAAAATGCCCACTGCGTCGGAGCCTAGGCACAGTTCGGAGGCGCTTCGCGGCCAGATGGAACCGGCCTGAAACTGCCGATCCCGGACTTGCGACAGTCCCGCATCGGGAATGAGCAAAGGTGCTGTCGCGTACGGAAAATCGGGCCTTTGCGGGGCTGGTGCCACGCAAAGGCCATGCTCATCGTCGGATCGGAGGGGAAGGAAGCACGCAAGGCGCGCAAGTCGGCCAAACCGCTTGCCGAGCGGTTAGAACCGAAAAGACTATTGTTTGGAACAGGCTGCCGAAGACGGCGCCCGTCATGGCCGGAGAAAATCTGTCAGTCACGAATTCAACCGCTGCCACCTTCGCAGCCCCGCCGGTCAGCCGGCGAATCGGCCCAGCCAGACGCTGAAAGATCGGGGAGAAATCCCGCCCCGCCTGAGGGGTGACGAGATACCTGATCTCCCCCCGTCAGCGCCAACGAGTTGCCCTTTACCGCCGCGAACGGCCACGGAAGCCGCTATGGCCGGCTCGGTCAGGCGGCCGGCTCTGGCTCTACCGAGAGAAGGCGGCGGCTGTCGATCAGGGCGTCCCGCAAGGTAACGAGCAAGGCGTCGATGTCGGTTTCCTCGGAAACGAGCAGGTCCACGGCCAGCCCTTCCCTTCCGGCCCGGATGCGGCCCACGCGTGCATCGCCGAGAACCAGGGGCCGATCATTGCCGCGCCGGATGTCGCCTTCCTTGGCGGCGTCTTTCAGACGGGCAAGAACGGTGGCGGCCGGGATCATTCGCTCTCCCCCGGCGGCGAGGCGTTGCTGCTCTTCCCCGATCAGGCGTGCGCTGACCAGCAGGCGTTCTCGCTGTTCGGCACGGCGCAACAAGGGCGTCAGCACTTCGGAGTGGCGCACCCGCAGTTCGTCACGCGTGGCGAAGGCATTGACGACTTCGTCCGGCATTTGCGCGAGGGACAGCAGGCGGCTCAACTGGCTGTTCGACAGGTTCAGCGCTTCGGCCATGCGCGATTGCACCCCGCCGTAGAACCTGTCGACCGCATTCTGATAGCTGCGGGCGCGGTCCAGTTCGGTGATATCTTCCCGCTCGCGATTTTCGATATCCGCGAGGCGAAATGCTTCTTCGTCAGTGAGATCGACGATAAGCGCTGTCAGCCGAATCTCCGGCCGGCCATTGTGATTCAGCCAGTCCACCGAGAAGCGCCGGCGGCTGCCGACCAGCAATTGATAGGGATGATCAGCGCCGGGTGCATTGTGGCGGACGAGCACGGGAATGCGATTTCCGTCTTCCTGCGCGATCGATTCGATCAGCGAGCGGCAGCTTTCCGCCGAGAGGCCGGGCACATCGCGCGGGTTGCCATCCCAGACGCTGCAATCGGAAGGGCGAATGGAAATCGCCGTGCGGGCCCTGCCGCTCCCCTGCGCAAATCCGGCAAGGCGCTGATCGAGCCGCGACAGCGCTTCACCGTCCACGCCCGCCGCTTCGGCCGGATGAGGTTCGTAGGACAAGGTCGTCAAAATGTCCCGTACAAACCCGCCCATGTCACTCTCCACAACCTCTGACCAAGCCCTTTTCATATCCGCGCTTTTCGCAAAGCGGGTGTTAAACAATGTTCGTATCGGCGGAGTTATGGCACCACTTCGGTGCGGTTACGGTCCCCTGCGCGGCTGCAGGCACTCTCGACGCCCGCCCCGTTGCCTTCGCCGCCCCGGATCAACGCCAGTTGGGGCCTTCGACCCAGGTGACAAGGCTGCGCCGTGTCCCTTCAAGCACCGGCAGTACGCGGTGCTGAAGGAAGGACGGAAAGATCAGCAGACTGCCACGCGGCGCGAATTGCTCGGCCGGGTTGGCGATCCCGAAGAACTCGAACGCACCGCCGTTGTAGTCGCTGGCGTTGGATAGCTGGACGACGACAGACAGCTTGCGCGCAAAGGGCCGGGTGGATTCGAGCCACACGTCCTGATGCCAATCGTAATGCCCTTTGTTCGTCGCGCGGTATTCCGTGAACTGAAGTTCGTAAGGCGCTTCGATCTCCACGCCGAAGTTCGTTCGGTTGGAGGGGCGGACGAAATCCATGACGCGCGAAACGATGTCCTTCTCGCGCCCGGCGTCCAGCCAGCGGACTGTCGAAGTGCGATGACCAAGATCGCTGCGCAAGTTGCCGGAGAACCCGATCGTCGCGTCCTGTTCCGAATATCCCTCGGCACGCTTGATGATGGCGTCGCACTCCGCATCGGTGAACGCACTGGTCCAGACTTCCCAAACATTCTTCATCGTCCGCCCCATTCCTTCGACGCGTGAATTTCATGATCCAGTGAAAAGGCTCGCACGGAGAGCGCATGGCGTTTTGCGTACACGCAAAAGCGCAAATCAGACCGTCCGATTGACGCTGAAGAAGAACCGCGCCTTTTTACTGTAGAACTCTGATAGAGACTTGACAGGTACTGCAATTTGTGCAGTCGCAGTCCAGCCCTTGACCGGCGTTACCCTTACCCCGGCACCTGCGGTCGCCAGCGAAAAGTCCTGAGCCGCCAGTCGGTAGGCTGGTCGCTCGTAGCTGTGCGCCAGCGCTCCATCGGTATAGGCAAAAACGGTCAGGCCGCGCGTGGCACCCGCTGGCTTGCCCGCGACGCGCCAGGACAGTTCCAGACTGCCCGCGGCTGCCTTGTCCGAGGTGATGATGCCGATGCGGTAAGCCATGCCCGCGCCCTCGCCGCCCAAGGGGAAGCGCTCGGTGGTCGGCAACCGGTCGCCGCTATATTGGCCGCGCAGCGTGGCCTTGACGGAGACGGCCTTGGTCAATTCCTTGATCGCGGTGAGTTGCACATTGGCCTTGCGGAACGAGGCATCGGAATAGCCCTCGATCGGCCGCGCGCCCAAGGCATCCAGGCCCTGGCTCAGACTGGTGGAGATGGCATAGCCGCCAGTCTTGTCGATCGACGACCATACCGTGCCGAGCCGCAAAGCCCGCGTCTTGAAACCGCCGAACGCCGTATCGAGGAAGTAATTGGTGCTGTTCGTCCCGTCGAGCGAAAGGCTCAGGGAGAGATTGCGGCGATAGGAGCGGATCAGCGGGTGCGAGATGGCGATGCCGCCCTGCTTCGCTTCGCCGATGATGTTCAAATCGCGCGTCTTGGTGCGGACATAAGCGCCGCTGACGCCCAGCGTGGTGCCGTTGGAGCCGATCGGCGTGGCGTGGCTCAGCGAGTAGAACTGGTAGCGATCCGGGTTGAACGGCAGGTTCCCCGAGAAGCGCGTGGTATCGCCTTCGCGCAGCACGCCGTTCACCGCGACCGAAAGCTGGGTCTGCACGCCCGTGGTGACATTGACGATGCCATTGTTGTTGACGTTCAGCGTGACGTCCACTTGCTTGCGGTCCACCTTGAGGTCGAGCGCCAGCTCGCCGGGGGTCGGCGTCTGCTTCAGGCTGGCCTGCACGGTCTGGCCGGGAATGTCGCGCAGCAGGGAAATGGTGCGCTCGATGGTGGACTTGTGAGTCGGCGTCTCGCGCAGGAGGCGCTTCACTTGCGCGTCGATCAGGCGCGTCGGCGTGCTGCGCGTCTTTCCGTCCAGCGTGTAGCGGGTGATGCGCCCCTCCAGCACGCGGACCGTGAGCACGCCGCCGGTGGGCACTTGCTGCGGGATCGACACCGCGAAGAAGGCGATGTCGCTCTGCCCATAAGTAGTGCTGAGGGCGTTGGCGATCTTCTGCAGGTTGTCCCGGTTCAACGGGGCGCCGATGAAAGCGGCGACGGCCTTGTCGAGCAGCGGCTTGGGCAGGGTGGAGCCTTCGTATTGCAGGCCGGTCAGCGCGACGCCGGCTCCGCCCGAAGGTGCCGCTGGCGTGGCGACCACCGGGGTTTGCGCCTGCGGCACTTGCGCCGGTGCCGGCACCCGCGGCACGTCGGGATCCTGCCGGTCGACGCGGTCGCGGTCGATGATCGGGGCCTGCGGAGACGGCGCGGCGATCTGCGCCTGCGCGGCCTGGAACGGCATCGACGGAAGCAAGAGGCCCGCCATCAGCAGGCCCAGCTTTCGCGCCAGCCTCCGGGGCCGGCTTGGGGGTGAGGGAATTGCCGAAGCCGTCATGGTTCGTGATCGCCTGATGGTGTTTGCGGGAGTGAAGTGTGGGAAGAGCTTTCCCCGCAAGATGAAGAACATGGACTCGCCCGCCATCCCGAACTGGAGCCGGAGCGGCTGCTTCGAGGCGGTTATGCGGGTTTGCCGGCTCACGGCCGGGGCAGCCCCGTTGCCGGCGCTACGCAAAGCCGGCTTCAGGGCGCGGAAAACGGCAAGGCCGGCAGGAAATCGGTAACCATATCCGGGTTTTCGCCGGGATTGATCGCGGCGATGACGATCACCGGGACGAATTCATTAACGCTCTGATTTATAGTTCTTATTTTAGATTATGGCGGCCGAAGAGAGCCCCAAGAACGACCTTGGACAAGTTACGCAAATCGCCGCCAGGTCGGCTCCAACCCCATGTCGGGCGGGGAAAGGCCCGCAAGGCGCCGGAAAGCGGATATAGGTCGTTTCGGCTACAAATTAGCCCCTGGACGCAGGCAGCGCCCTGCCCGTTCGGCGCCGATCACCGCTCCGGCGGACTTGCAAAGTCCATCGCCTGCCCCGGAAATGATAAGCGATCCGTTCATCCCGCGGCGCTATAAGTATAGCAGCCAGTCGCCTCGCCGTCGGCGCTCCCCGGGCAACTACCGAGGGGCTCGACGATTTCAACGAGGTGAAGAGAGAATATCCGCAAAGCGGAATTGGGAGAGAGCCATGACCCCGTCACCGGGCGAAACGTCATCCGCGGAGACGGTGCCTGTCGAAAGCCTGGCGGAGCGGGCCTATGTCGAACTCGTGCGCAGTCTCTACGAGACGATCGCGCAGGCGCTCTACATGCTGGTCATCTTTCTCGTCTGTTTCGTTCTCGTCTACCATTCCAGCGAGGACCGCGCGGTTCTGCTGGTCGGCTCGGCCGCGCTGCTCACCTGGATCGCCCGCATCGAGGTGGCCCGGCGCTTCCGGCAACGCGCCTTGACCGGAGTGATCGCCAAGGCCGAGGCGCGGCGGCTCGAAGTGGCTTTCGCCGTTCCCTATGTCGGCTTCGCGATCCTGCTGGGGACTTTCGGCGCGCGAGTATTCGTCCTGCCGGACCCGCAGGCACACATGCTGGTGATCTGCACCGTCATGGGTTTCTGCGCGGGCGTGGTCACAGGCGTCGGGCGAAGGCCGGCCATCGCCAATCTCTCGATGCTGGCGGCGGCGGGACCGATCGTCGTCACGGCGGCCCTGCACGGCACACCTTTATATATAGGGACGGCCCTGATCACCGCGGCCTATCTGGTCGGCGGGATGCAGGCGCTGAAAATGCGCTTCGAGATCGTCAAGGCGGAGATCGGCAAGCGCCTGCTCTCGGTCTCGCTGGCCCGCAGCGACAGCCTGACCGCCCTGCCCAATCGCCTCGCCTTGCGCGAATACTTCGACGAGAACACGCGCCTCATCTCGTCTTCCGGGCTGATCGCGGTGCATTATCTGGACCTCAACGGCTTCAAGCCGGTGAACGACGATTACGGCCACAGCATCGGCGACATGTTGCTCGCCCTCGTGGCGGACCGGCTGCGCGGGGCGATCCGCAGCGGAGATATCGTCGCCCGCCTGGGCGGAGACGAATTCGCCGTGCTCCAATATGGCCTTCATCGCGGCGAGGAAGCGGAGTTCCTGGCGCAAAGGCTGGTGGCGGCGATCGCCCAGCCCTTCCTGGTGGGCGATCTGACGCTGGCGATCACCGCGTCCATCGGCACCGTCGTGACCAGCAACGGCAGGGAGGATCTGACCGTCTTGCTCGACGAGGCGGACGCCCGGCTCTACCTCGCCAAGCGGGGGCGCTTGGAAAGAGTCGCAGGCAAGACCATCAATGGCGCGGACTGGTAGCGGCGTGCGAATCACCTAGTGACATCGCGCGGTGCGTCACTGCGGCCGGGAATTGAATCCTTCCGCCGCTTCGCCGTTTATTGCCGAGACCTTTGCCGCATGGCCGCACTGATCGGACGCAACGTCCCAGAAACCCACAGATAGTCATGCTTTCCCGGATTTTTGCGCTCGACTGAACATCGCCTCAGGCATATACCTGCAAACTCGTTCAAAAGTATTTTGCAGGCGGGACATGCATTCACAAGTCGACCGTATCTCGGAAATGGCGCAAGCCGGAGAGAAGATGATCGAACGGCTGCGGCGCAAGGCCTTCTTGCCCGAAAGCCGCAAGGGCCTCAACGTTCGTTTCGGCATTGCCGAGGCCGCGACACTTCTCGGCTGCTCCACCAACCGGATTCGCATGGCCGAGGACGACGGGCGCCTGCCGCCGCCGCCCGCCGCCGGCAATGGTCGCCGCCTGGGCTATACGGTGGAGGAAATGCTCCACATGCGCGAAGTTCTGGGCGCCTCCCCTGCCCGCGCGCCGCTCGATGTTCCGGCGATGATCGCCGTGCAGAACTTCAAGGGCGGCGTCGGCAAGTCGACGGTCACAACGCACCTTGCGCACTATTTCGCGGTGCAGGGTTACCGCGTGCTCGTCGTCGATTGCGACAGCCAGGCCACCACGACCACGCTGTTCGGCTTCAACCCGCACTTCAACATCACGCGGGAAGAGACACTCTACCCCTACCTCTCGATCGACCCCACTCAGGCCGACCTGCTCTACGCGGTCAAGCGGACGCCTTGGCCCAATGTCGACCTGATCCCTTCGAACCTCGAACTCTTCGACGTGGAATACGAACTCGCCGCGGCGGGTGCGGATGGTCAGTCGGTATTGGCCGCACGCTTCCGCAAGCTGAAGCAGGGCCTGATGGATCTGGCGCGCGAATATGACGTGGTAATCCTCGATCCGCCGCCGGCGCTGGGCACGATCTCGCTCGCGGTGATGCAGGCCGCCAATGCGCTGCTCGTGCCGCTGGCCGCCACCACGCCCGACTTCTGTTCGACGGTCCAGTTCCTCTCGATGATGGACCAGGTGCTCGAACAGCTGGTGGGCGCGGGCATCTCGGTGGACTATTCCTTCGTCCGCCTGATCTGCTCGAAGTTCGACGGCAACGATCCCAGCCACGAGATGGTCCGCTCCATCATGGAGCAGACGTTCGGCCCGGCCCTGCTGCCGGTGCCGATCCTGGAAAGTGCCGAGATCAGCCATGCCGCCTTGCGCATGATGACCGTCTACGAGCTGGAAAAGGCCATCGGCACACCGCGGACGCACAAGCGCTGCAAGGCCAATCTCGACGAGGCCCTGGGCCAGATCGAACAACTGGTACGCACCGGATGGGGCCGCTCGCAGCGGGTGGACGAGGACTTGCTGGTCAATGGCTAAGCTCCTCGCAACGGACGAAAAAACGTTTTCCTACAAGGAATTTGTTCGTCATATGTTCCATCGCGATTCTCGCCGTTCTTCTCGCCAGCTATCTTTGAGGTAAGCCATGGCCCGCAAGCAATCCGACTATCTCGCCGCCCTGCTTTCCGACGACGACCTGAACCTGGATGACGACACGGCGCCCGCCGCCAATGTCGCGGCTGAGGACGGCTCGTCCACTTCGCAATCGGCCCTGTCCGCATCCGGGCAGGTATCCGGGCACACAGGCGGCCTGGAAGGCAGGCCCCGCACCGAAAGGACGCGCGGCACCACGCTGCTGGGGCGCGAGAGCGCCCTCGCCCGTGTCGCCACCGGCGAAGTGCGGCAGGTCACCCAGCTCCTGCTCGATCCGGCACGCGTGCGGATCTGGCCGGGCAATGCCCGGTCCTATGCCCATCTCTCGGAAGAGTCCTGCCAGGAACTGATCGATTCGATCATCGCCGAAGGGGGGCAGAAAGTCCCTGCCGTCGTGCGCCGGGTCGAAGGCGATGCCGATCACGACTACGAAGTGATCGCCGGCACCCGCCGCCACTGGTCGATCTCCTGGCTGCGCGGCCATTCCTATCCGGACATGCAGTTCGTGGCGCAAGTCGCCCAACTGGATGACGAAGCCGCGTTCCGTCTGGCCGACCTCGAAAACCGCGCACGCAAAGACGTCTCGGATCTCGAACGGGCCCGCAATTACGCCCAGGCCCTGCGCGACCACTACGGCAACCACATGACCCGCATGGCCGAACGGCTGAAGCTCTCCAAGGGCTGGCTGTCGAAGATGCTCAAGGTCGCCGCCATTCCCGACGCGGTGCTCTCGGCTTTCGCTTCGCCTGCCGACGTGCAGCTCAAGCCCGCGTATCCGCTGGCCCAGTTGCTCGACGATAAGGACAAGGCCGCCGCCGTGCGCAAGGAAGCGGCGCGTCTCGCGCGTGAGCAGGCCGGTCGCCGCGCCGATGGACGCCCTACCCTTCCCGCCGCGGACGTTCTCAAGGCCCTGCTCTCGGCGCCCGACGCCGAGCGGGTGAAGCCGGATCCGATGGTCGTCGTATCGCGCCACGGCCGTACGATGGCCTCGGTCCAGACCAGCAACCGGCAGGGCGTGACGCTCCGTCTCCACGCGGGTTCGGGTGCAAGCCGCGACGAAGTGGTCAACGCCGTGCGCAACCTGCTCATCCAGCTCGATGGCGAGGGACGCGGGCTGCAGACATGACACCGGGAGGGAAGAAGGCGGCCTGGCTTTTCGAGAACGTCGAAACGGCCCCCCTCTTCCCTCCATTGCCGAAAGACGGATCGAAAAGCAGGGGCGCCACCCCTGCTTTTTTATGTCCGCACCCGCTGCGCTTTCGGTGTTTCCCCGGGGAAACGCCCCCTGCCCTCGCCCCCGGCTCGGAGTCGAGGAGCCATCGCCGGTCCGGACTAGCTCGCAGGCCGCCGCACAGGCGCCTGAAACCACGCACAAGTTCTGCACAAGCAAGCGTTCCGGCCATTTGCCCAGCCCCGCGCGCGCCGCCATTATGCCGGGAATCACCCGAATCCGCCGATTCTTGTTTCCCCGGGGAAACAGGGAAACGCGGTGTCCGGGTGAACCTGTGTCCACCGTCCTGACTTCGGAATGAGATAATGAGTCGCCCACGCAAAGAGACGGCCTCTGAACAGTTCGACTTGTTCCTTCCGTATATCGCGGACCTGCCGATGCGCGACCAGCGCGAGATGATGGAGCGTCCCTTCTTCAGCCTCGCAAAGTCCAAGCGCGTCAAGCCGATCGATTACACCAGCCCCGACAGCAAGCTCTGGGTCCATGTCTCGGCCAACCCGGACTACGGCATGGCCACGATCTGGGATGCCGACATCCTGATCTACTGCGCCAGCATGCTCGCGGACATGGCGCGCCGCGGCGTCAACGATGTGCCGCGCAAGCTGCACCTCATGCCTTATGACCTGCTGCGCGCCATCGGCCGGCCGACCACGGGCCGCGCCTACGAATTGCTCAGCCAGGCGCTCGATCGGCTCGTGGCGACGACGATCAAGACCAACATCCGTGCCGAGAACCGCCGCGAGGCGACCTTCTCCTGGCTCGATGGCTGGACCCAGCTTGTAGACGAGCGCACCGAACGCTCGCGCGGCATGACCATCGAACTGTCGAACTGGTTCTGGGAAGGCGTGATGATGAAGGGCGGCGTGCTCTCCATCGATCGGGCCTATTTCGACATCACCGGCGGCCGCGAGCGCTGGCTCTACAAAGTCGCACGCAAGCACGCCGGCGGCGCGGGCGAGGGCGGCTTTGCGATTTCCATGCCGGTGCTCTTCGAGAAGTCCGGCGCGGAAGGACAATACCGCCGCTTCAAGTTCGAGATGCTGAAGCTGGTCGAGAAGGACGATCTTCCCGGCTACGCGCTGTCGCTGGAAACCGCGCGCGACGGTGAGCCGATGATCCGCATGCGCCGCGTCGATGGCAAGGGCGGCGCGGAAAAGGGATTGCCTGCCAGTCCCGCCGCGAACGAGGACGAGATGGAACAGGCCATCGATCGCGCCTTCGCCACCCCCCGCGCGCCCCTGCCCACCGAGGCGGCGATGCCTCCCAAGGCCCCTGCCCGTCCCCGCAAGGTCACCGCGACAGCCGCCGCCCGCACCGCCGTTTCCCCGGGGAAACCGGTCGCATCCCAAACTGTCTCGGCAACATCTCCGGCCGCTCGCGCGGGCTCGCCGAATGAACCCGTGGTCGACGCCAGCCACCTCATCCGCCGCACCGTCATCGGCCTGTCGGAAGCCGCAACGCGCGGTTTCATGACCGACGAGACCATCGACCACTTGCGCCGCACGTGCCCGGGCTGGGACCTCCACGCCCTGCATGCGGAGTTCGAACGCTGGATCGCCGCCTCTCCCGACCGCACCCCCGCCGACTGGCAGCGCGCCTTCGTGGGCTGGGTCAAGCGCCACCACGAAAAACACGGTCGCAACTTGCGGGGCTGACCGCTCCCCGATCCTGCCGCAGACCTCAGACCGAAGGCCCCGAAGCGACAACCGCTTCGGGGCCTTTGTCTTTGCCCATTCCGGCACTAGCTCTGGCCCAGCATCGCTGCGCGCTCCCCGTCTCTGCGTCCCGGACGCGCCCTATTCGGCAAGGCGCGGACGTGGCGGCAGGCGCCCCTCCTTCATTTCGACGCCAACCGCGATTGCTCTCAAATAGAGGGAAGGCGATGAAGAGGCCCGGGGACCTCTCTCGATGGGGAAAGGAAACTCGAAATTCCCAGTCGCACATAGGCCCGTTTGCGCAGGTCATCCTGACGACCGCAAGCGCCCGTTCTCAACGCGTCCCCTCTTCTCACGTCTGTCTCTGGTCGTTCGCCGATCGGGCCGTTCCCGAAGTGTCGCGTCTGGAGGTAAAGCGAAGCGGCAACGCGACGAAGGCTGGCGTGAGAGCAGCGCGATTGAACCTTTCCACACCGACCCCTTTGGAAAGTGATTCAAATATACGACGGAAATTCAGGCCTTCGACACACCGGGAACGCCCAAACCGCATGTTTCGACCCTTCGGGAACACCACGTCGACCTTTCAGGAACACGCGTTCGACCTTTCGGGAACAGGTCCTACGACACTTCAGGAACGAAGCAACGACACTTCGGGAATGGCCCGAAAATGCGAATCGCGGGACTCGTGGCGCTGCAGCGCAGATCCCGGCGGTCTAACTTCTTCTAACAGAATCCCTCTAAACACCTTTCTAACCGCTCCGCACGAAGTTTGCCTTTAGGGGGAAATGGGGGAGAGGGCTGCGCCGGGTTGAAAAGGGGTGCCAAGAGTGCGGGCCTTTCCTTCCGCTGCCTCGCGTGCAGAGCCGCTTCGGACGAACCGCAAGACAGCCGCGTTTGCCGGCCGCGGAAACGCGAGTTGAATCAATTTTCGGACCTTGAGGCGCATATTGATTCAAACCGCAGCGCCCGAGGTCCCATCTCGCGTCTGGCATGTCAAATTTTTGCCCTGAGAAGCCCGTAGAGCGCTCCCAGGGCTGTGGTGGACCCTTACCCCACCCTAGGCCGGTTTCGGCGCTCTACGAAGGCCGCTTTCAGGGTGCTGGAAAACCGCGATTTTCCGCGAAAATTCGTGTGAAGAGCGCTGAAATCGGTCTGGAGGGCCGTTTTTCGGCCTGGTCCACCAGAATTCGGCCCGGGTCAGGTCAACCTGCCACCTCGCCGGCAAACCCGTCCCCCTCGCGCGGAGAGGCGAGGCGACGAACAACCCGGGTCATCTCTTCTGGGTCGTGACCGTTTGCCTTGCGCCGCGTCTGGATCGGCAGAGGCTGGCAAGCCGAGCGCCCTCCAGGCGAACGGTGGCGATTGTAAAGAGCGCCGCCGTCGACGGAGGGCATAGTCACTCGTCGGCGTCAGTCCTCGCCGTCTCTGGCGGCGGTGCGGTTCAACAGGTCCTCGATAGCGCGCATGGAGGCTTCGTAATCTTCGATGGCCTCGCGCGAGGGGGTGAACTTCGCCTGCGCCGGTGGCGGTGCGGGCGCTTCGGGTTCCCAGGGCACGTAGGCGTGGATGCGCGCGGCGTTGCGCGAAACATGGGTCTCGATGAGGGCGGCGTCGCTCAAGGTGGTGGTCAGGACGCGGACGCCGGGGCGCGAGACGCCGATCAGGGCTTCGATCTGCGCGCCGCGCAGCGGGCCGAACCCGGCGAGATAGCCGGCCAGTTCCCGCGCGCGGCCGGAACTGCGACGGTCGTGCAAGCCTGCCGAGATGCGGGCGCCGTCGCGTTCGGCTTCGGTCAGCCAGCGATCGATCCGCGAGAAGGCGCCGTGCAGAGCGGCTATCGCCTCCTGGGCAACATCGGGGTCATCGCTATCGGGAAGTCCCGCGGGCAGTGCCACGAGGCCCGGTAGAGGCAGCGCGGCAGGGAGCCCGTGACGCGGCGAGAGGTAGTGCCCGGCGAGGATGTCCAAGGCCCAGCCTGCATGACCGGTAGGGCGCTGTTCCATGGCCATGCCGCGAACCAGAGCGAGGCTGGGCATCTGGCGGGCGAAGTGCGGCGAACGGGCCGCGGCAGCGAACAGGCGGGCGGCGGCGTGAAAGGGGAGGGCGTCCTCTGGGCTGTCGATGGCGGCGATCAGCGCGTGCGCGGCCTGGACCGCGGTATGGGCGTCCTCGTGCTCGGTTCCGAGGTGGAGGTCGCTGGGGGCGATGAAAGCCCGCAGAAGGGCTTCGGCGGCCAGGGCGAGGGGAGGCCAGGGATTGTGCCGGAATTCGGTTAGAATGGCTTGGCAGAGGGCCTTGGGAGGGCGTAAACTGGCGGGCGAGCCCTCCGAAAGCGTGTCCAGCCCGGCAAACCAGGTGAAGAATCGGCTTTCGGTGAATTCGTGGCCTTCCTGTCGAAGCGCGGTCAGGAGGCTTTCGCGGATCGACCGGGCGGCCAGAACCGGCAGGGCGGCGTCACTGGCCCGCGAAATGCCGATCTGGATGCGGCCCAGAAGCAGGGCGCAGAGCGTGATCGGGGCGGGTTCCAGGGGGTGTAATGGATCCGGCTGCATAAAACGCCCTTGAAACAATGGACTGCACCAAGTGGAACTTAAATCAAGTTAGCTTTGCACCTGCTGGTGTCAAGATTTGCCTCACTATCGATAATCGAAACGTGGTATAGTCGAGGTGCGGAAGGCAGGCGCGGTCCTTGGGTGCGCAGCGGTCGGACGCGCCGTTAACTGCGGTAAGGAAGCGGCGCTCGATGCCGCTCGCCACTTTGCCGATAGTCTCGCTGGCGGCGGAATTCCGCCCTTTTTGGGGGGCGCATCGAAGGAGTGAGGGTGCCATTACAGCGGACGGGCGAGGTGAGCAGGTTGTAGCGATGGAAGAGGGCGGGCTGAACTCGGGCGCTCGGCCGCCGGAGGAGCATGACTTGCATCAGGGCGGCAAAGGCGATGGGGCCGCAATTCGTGTCGCCAGAATGTCGGCGGCGGGCAGTGGGGAGAACGATGCGATCGTCATAGTCCATGCGGCCGGAAAGCAGTCTCTGCCCCAGCGCCGGACTGGTGGCGCCATCGATCGCAATGCTCAGCTCCTGGCGCTTGTCGGCAGTTTGTGGGCATCGGACCACGCCCTGGATGCTGCGGCTTTCCGCGCTGCCATCGCTCCCCGGGCCGCGGCGAGCGTGAAGGCGCTGGCGAGCGATCTTGACGATTACGCCACCTTTTGCCGGGAACGGCGCCTGACCGGGCTTCCGGCCGGTGAGGCGCGTCTGGTGCGCTATATCGAGGACTGCGAAGCACGGGGGCTCAAGCCCGCCACGGCAGCGCGGCGGTTGGCATCGCTGGGGGCGGTTCACGAGATGCTGGGATGCGCGAATCCCGCGCTGGCCGACCGGGTGCGCGGTACCTTGCTGGCGATGAAAGGGCGCGCCAAGGGCGGACAGCGGCAGTTGGCCGCGCTCCGTTCCGGCGACGGGGGTGAGGGGGCGGAGCAGGGCAGGGCGATCACGCTGGCGGTGCTCTTGGCGGCCTGCGAGGCCGATCCGCCGGGCCTGAGGGATGGAGCGCTGCTGTCTCTGGGCAGCGATTGCGGACTGCGGGTTTCCCAACTCGTCGCCTTGACCCTGAGCGATCTTGCGCTGGAGGCGGAGGAATTGCGCATTCCCCCCCGGAAAGGCGGCGAAACGGTGCGCGTGGTTCCACTGCCGGGCGATACCTTGAGGCGGCTCCGTGCCTGGATCGCGGCAGCGGATCTGCGCGAGGGCCCGCTGTTTCGCCGGGTGGCGGTGCGGCGGGTCAAGGCGCGCAGCGGCGCCGATGCCGTGCCGCTGCGCAAGCTGGCGTGGAACCACCGGCAGGGCGAGGGCCGTCTTGGCGGCCGCACGGCGCGGCCCGAGCGCGTCGACTATGCCATCGGCGAGCAGGCGCTGACGGCAGCGGCGGTGCGCGCGATCGTCAAGGGCAGGGCCCGCCGCGCGGCGGAGCGGGGGCTGGTGGCATTGGAAGGCGCAGCACTGGAAGCGGCGATAGCGCGCCTGAGCGGCGGATCGATGCGGCTCGGCTTTCGCGAGGACGGCTCGGCCGAAGAGGAGCCGACGCGATGAGCGATCCTGCGTCCTGAAGCTTGAACCCTGCGTTACTTCGCCGCGTGTTGGAAGGCTCCAACCGGGCTGGCGATGATGCCGGAGGATACCGGGCTGGCGAAACTCGGACGCCGCCATGGGCGCGATCCGCGAATTCGCGTCATCCACTCTGCTGTTCCGCGGCCCGTCACCCCCACCGAGAGGCGGTGTGGCGCGCGGAAGAGGCCATTTCCAGCGGTTACAGGCACGGTGAATTGATCCGCTTCTCCGACATTTACCCCAACCAATAGGGGGAATCCCCGATGTCCTGCGGGGCGGGCGGATCGTACCAAGCGAGTCGGGTGGGCAGCGAGGTTTTATGCACCGATCTGCACGCATTCGTTCGAACATGCTCCGGACCACGTCGCTGGGGCGGCTCCCCGCGGCAGGGCTTCGGCCGGTCCGGGGGCCGGTCCTGCGGCCCGTCCTGCGGCCCATGCTCCTGCCGCTGCTGGCTCCGGCGCTGCTGCTTTCCGCACCGGCCCTGGCCGAGGCGCCGGGGCTGCCGACGGGCGGGGTGTTCACGGGCGGATCGGGCACGATCTCCGTCGCCGGCACGACGATGACGATCACTCAGGGCTCCAACCGGGCGGTGATCGACTGGGGCGACTTTTCCATCGGCACCGACCGTAAGGTCCGCATCGACAATGCCGCGGGCGCGACGCTCAACCGGGTGATGGGCGGGCAACTCTCGCGCATAGACGGCACACTTTCGGCCAGCGGCTCGGTCTACCTGATGAACCCGGCCGGGATGATCGTGGGACCGGGCGGCAAAGTGCTGACGGGGGGCAGTTTCGTCGGCTCCACGCGGGCGATCGATCCGGCCGCCTTCATGGCGGGTGGGGCGCTGCACGCGCGCGGGACTTCGGCCGGGGGGATCGAGAACCAAGGTACTATTACCGCGGGCGTCGGTCAGGACGGGGGCGAGGGCAGCGTGGTCCTCATCGCCCGCTCGGTGACCAACAGCGGTCTCATCACCGCGGCGAACGGGCGCGTGACGCTGGCTGCGGCCGACGACGTGCTGCTGGCGACCACCGATGGCAAGGCGGACGGGATTTACGTCTCCTACGCAGCCGGGACCGGCACGGGCGGCGACGTGACCCAGACCGGCCGGATCGAGGCGGCTGCGGCCGCGCTCAAGGCGGCGAACGGCAATGTCTTCGCGCTGGCGGGCAACCGCGAGGGCCTGGTCCAGGCCACTGGCACGGCCACGATCGACGGCGAGCTGTGGCTGACGGCGCCTTCAGGCACGGTGGTGGTGGACGGAACGCTGGCGGCCAGGGCGGCCGACGGCAGCGGCGGCACGATCGGCGTCAATGGACAGCAGGTGCAGATCGCGGCGGGCGCGCTTATCGACGCCTCGGGAACGCGCGGCGGCGAAGTGCTGGTGGGCACGGCCGCCTTCGCGAGCGGGAAAGATATCGCCCAGGTCACCCGGATCGAAAGCGGCGCGGAGATCCGCGCCGACGGCACCGAAGGCGGGGGCGCGGGCGGGGGAAGGGTGGAGACATCCGGGCGCGCATTCACGCTTGGCGCGGCGACGATCCTGGCGGGTCGCGGCGGGCAATGGCTGCTCGATCCCGACGACATCGTGATCGACACGGCGGCGGCGACCACGATCGTCACTTCGCTCAATGCCGGAAGCGACGTCACGCAGCAGACGACGGCGGGCGGCACCGGGGGCAGCGGCAACATCACCGTGGTCGCTCCGGTGATCTGGACCGGCACGGGCGGCCTGACGCTTGACGCGCTCAATGACATCACGGTCGACCAGCCCATTTCCGGCGGCGGCTCGGTCACGCTCACCGCCGGTAATGCGCTTGGCGTCAACGCTGCCGTCACCGCCACTGCCGTGACGGCCAGCGCGGCCGGAGCCACCACCCTTTCGGCCGCAGGGCAGCTTGCCGCGACAACCGGGAACGTGACGCTGACCACGGGCAGCTTCACCAACCAGGCCGGTGCGGGCGCGCTCTCGGCGGGGGGGAACTGGCTGGTCTATTCGGACGACCCGGCCGCCGACAGCCCGGGCGGCCTGATACCGGACTTCTATCGATATGCCGCGCCCGCCGGCACGGCTCCGGCAGCAGGCGGCAATGGGCTGCTCTATGCCGCCGCGCCGAGCGTGAGCTTCACGCTGGGGCCGGTAGTGAAGGATTACGACGGCACCACCACTGCCTTCCTCGACGATGGCAACGTCACCGTCACCGGCCTCATCAATAGCGACGACTGGACGCTGGACGGCACATACGCGGACAAGAACGCCGCCACCGGCATTGCCGTTACCGCCACCAATTTCGAAGCGACCCACGGCGGCATTCCCGTCTTCGGCTATGCCGTGGCAACGCCCAGCGTCACGGCCGCAACGGGCACGATCAACCGCATGGCGCTGACCGCGGCGATCATCGGCAACCCCACCAAGACTTACAACGCCACGACGGCGGTTTCTCTCACTTCGGCCAATTTCCAGCTGACCGGGGTGGCGGCCGGAGAGTCCATCGCCGTCGGCGCCGCCGCCACGGCGGCCTACGATGCGCCCGATGCCGGTGCGCGCACCGTGAATGCCACCTTCGCGGCGCCCAACTTCACCGCCGGGGCAGGGACCAGCCTGTCGAACTACATCCTGCCCACCATCGGCACCGGCGCGGGGCAGATCGCCCCGGCCTCGCTGATCGTCAGCGGCATCGTGGCGGACGACAAGGTCTACGACAGCACCACGGCGGCCGTGCTGAACACCGGCTCCGCCACGATCTTCGGCGTGGTGGGCAGCGATGACGTGATGCTGGACTTCTCCGGTTCGAGCGGCGTCTTTGCGACCAAGAACGTGGGCAATGCGATCGCAGTGACGGCCACCGGCGTCGTACTGAGCGGCGCGGACGCGGGGAACTACGTGGTGGCGCAGCCGAGCGGGCTGGCTGCCAACATCACCCGCGCCGCGCTGGTGGTGTCCGGGCTCACCGCCAACGACAAAGTCTACGACGGCACGCTGTTCGGCGGCGTCAACACGGGCGGCCTCCAGGTTTCAGGCCTCTTCGCGGGGGACGACATCATCCCCGTCGCCGGTCCGGGCGCGCAGATCACTTTCGCCACCAAGAACGTCGGCACGGGCATTCCGGTGACGATCGACGGCCTCAGCCTGAGCGGGGCCGATGCGGGCAATTACGACCTCAGCTTCTCGTCCACGCTGAGCGCCGCGATCACGCCGCGTCCGCTGTCGGTAACCGGCAGCGGCATGCCGACCAAGGTTTACGACGGGTCGACCTCCGCCATCGTGACATCCTCGCAAGTGGCGCTGGGCAATCTCGTTTCCGGCGAATCCATCACGCTGAATCAGGCCTCCGCGCTGGACTATGCCTCTAAGAACGTCGGCATCTGGGACATCGCCGTCTCGCTCAGTCCGTCGGACTACGTGGCAGGGCCGAATACCCTGCTGTCGAACTACAGCCTCCCCACGGTGGGCGCGATCCAGGGCGAGATCACCCCCGCGCCCCTGAACATCACCATCATCGGCAATCCCACCAAGACCTACGACGGCAATGCCAATGCCTCTCTGGGGCCATCGAACTTCCAGGTGGACGGCTGGGTCACCGGGGAAGGCGGGACAGTCACGCAGAGCCAGGGCACCTATTCCTCGTCCAACGCCGGGATCTGGACGGTTTCGGCCAATCTCGACGCCAGCAATTTCACCACCGATCCCGGCACATTGCTGTCGAACTACATCATCCCTTCGCCGGTCGCCGGCCTTGGCACCATCGTGCGGCGCAACCTTGGCCCGGGCGTGATCGTCGTCGACATCACCGGCAATCCCACCAAGGTCTACGACGGCAATACCATCGCCACGCTGACCCCCGCCGACTACACGCTGAGCGGCTTCATCACCGGCGAAGGGGCCACGATCACCCAGACGGTGGGCGAATATGGCAGTGCCAATGCCGGGCCGCAGGCGGTGACCGTGCAGCTTGCGCCGACCGACTTCGATCCCTTCGCCAACACCAACCTCGCCAACTATACCCTGCCCACCGAGGCCACCGGCATCGGCACGATCCTGCGTGCGCCGCTGACGGCCAGCGTGATCGGCAACCCCACGCGCGTCTACAACGGCACCACGCGGATCGGGCTTACCTCCGGCAACTTCGCGATTTCCGGCCTCGTCAGCGGCGAGAGCATTTCCGTGCTGTCCCGCGTGGGCAATTATGACAGCCGCAACGCCGGTGCGCGCTCTATCCTGGTTGCACTGGCTTCGGCATCGGAGTTCGTGGCCGGGGCGAACACGCTGCTGACCAACTATGCCCTGCCCACCGAAGCGGTGGGCCCCGGCACGATCACGCCCGCGCCGCTCAACGTGCTGGGCATCAGCGCCCAGAACAAGGTCTACGACCAGACGACGCTGGCGCAGCTGGCCGGGACGGCGACGCTGTACGGGCTGGTTACCGACGATGACGTGACGCTGGACCCATCGGCCTCCACCGGCACGTTCGCCACGGCCAATGTCGGCAACGGCATCGCGGTGACGGCTTCGGGCTACACGGTGGCCGGGGCGGACGTGGGCAATTACACCCTGTTCCAGCCCAGCGGCCTGGTGGCCAATATCACACCGCGCGGGCTGACCATTGCCAACCTCACCGCGCTCGACAAGTTCTACGACGGCACCACCGCCGCCACGCTCTCGGGCGCGGCGACGCTCTCGGGCGTGTTGGCGGGGGACGACGTGGCGCTGGACGGCGGCAGTTCCTCGGCGGCCTTCCTCCAGTCCAACGTCGGCACGGACTTGCGCGTCAACGTGGGCGGATACGGCATCTCGGGCGCGCAGGCGGGGAACTACACGCTTTCGCAGCCCTCGGGGCTGACGGCGGACATCAATCCGCTGGCGCTGACCGGGAGCATCGTCGGCAATCCGACCAAGACTTACGACGGCACCACCCAGGTCTCGCTGACCGCCGCCAACTATGCGCTTTCGGGCTTCATCACCGGAGAGGGCGGCACGATCGCGCAGTCCGCGGGGGCCGCTTACGACAGTGCAAACGCGGGCGCGCGCACCGTCACCGCCACGCTGGTGGTGTCGGACTTCAGGGCCAATGCCGGTACGCTGCTGTCCAACTATGTCCTGCCCACCAGCATTTCCGGCCCCGGCACGATCACCCAGGCGGCGCTGAGCGCGATCATCATCGGCAATCCCACCAAGGTCTACGATGCCACCACGGCCGCCACGCTGACCACCGCCAATTACAGCCTCAGCGGCTTCGTGGCGGGCGAGAGCGCGGACGTGACGCAGGCCCTGGGCTCTTACGACAGCAAGAACGTCGGCGCGCGGGTGGTCACGGCCACGCTGGGCGCGGGCGACTTCACTGCCGGGGCAGGCACCCAGCTTGCCAACTACATCCTGCCGGTTTCCGCCTCCGGTGCGGGGACGATCACGCCGGCCAGCCTGCAGGTGGTGGGCATTTCCGCGCTGGACAAAGTCTATGACGGCACCACGCTGGCCGGGCTGGACAGTTCGCTGGGCTCGCTGACGGGCATTCTCGGCAGCGATGTCGTCACGCTGGTTTCCAGCGGCGCAAGTGGGCAGTTCGCCACCAAGAACGTGGGCGTCGACATTCCGGTCACGGCCACCGGCTACACCGCCGCCGGGACCGATGCGGCGAACTACATCGTGCTGCAGCCTGTAGGCCTTGCGGCGGACATCACCGAAGCGACGATCCAGCTTGCCTCCGTCACGCGGGTCTACGATGCCACGACCGGCCTTCCCACCGTGGGCAGCGCCTACACGCTTTCGGGTGTCATCGCGGGAGACACGGTGAGCGTCGATGCCGCCGGCATCTCGGGCAATTACGATACCAAGAACGTGGGCACCGGCAAGCTGGTGACGCTGTCCGGCCTTGCCATCACCGGCACCGATGCGCTGAACTACTCGATCGCATCCAGCGTGACCAATGCCGCCATCGGCACGATCACGCCCGCAACCCTCAACGTGATCGGCGCGACCGCGCTGGACAAGACGTACAACCAGAGCGCGCTCGCCGCGCTGGACAACAGCGGCACCGGCCTCAGCGGCGTGCTCGGCAGCGACGTGGTCGTCCTGGACACCGCCGCCAGCACCGGCACTTTCGTGGACGGCGCGGGCAATCCCACCGCCAACGCCGGCTTCTGGAACGTGACGACCAGCGGCTACACGGTTTCCGGGGCCGATGCGGGCAATTACAACCTGGTGCAGGCCCAGGGCCTCACCGCCCGGATCAACCCGCTCCAGATCATCCTGGCTTCGGTGACCAAGGTCTATGACGGCACCACGGCGCTGCCCTCTGCCTCCACCGGCTACAGCTTCACCGGGGTCCTGACCGGCGACACCGTCAATGCCGACACCTCGGGTGTCTCGGGCCAATATAATGCCGGTGCCAATGTCGGCTCGGGCATGTCGGTGACGGTCCGCAATCTCGCCCTGTCGGGCGCCAGCGCGGGCAATTATTTCGTCAGCAACGATGTGACCGGCCCCATCGGCACGATCACGCAGGCCCAGCTGACGGCGGCGATCATCGGCAATCCCACCAAGACTTATGACGGCAACAACCTGGCCACCCTGACTTCCGCGAACTACCAGCTCACCGGCTTCGTCACCGGCGAAGGCGCCAGCGTCACGCAGACCACCGGCGCCTACGACAGCGCCAATGCGGGCGCACGCACGGTCACCGCCGTGCTCGGCAGCGGGGACTTCTCGGCCACTGGCGCCACGCTGCTGTCCAACTACGTCCTGCCTGTCTCCGCCAGCGGCGCGGGCACGATCGACCAGCGTGTACTGACGATCAGCGGGGTCGTGGCGAACGACAAGGTCTACGACGGCACCACCGCCGCCACGCTGAACAGCACGAATGCCGCGCTGGTCAATGTCGTGAGCGGAGATACCGTCTCGCTGGTCTCCACGGGGGCGGCGGGCACGTTCGACAGCCGCAATGTCGGCACTGACATTCCGGTGACCGCCTTCGGCTATGCTCTCGCCGATGACTTCGGAAACTACGTGCTGGTTCAGCCCACCGGGCTCTCGGCGGACATCACCCAGGCACTGATCCAGCTGGTCGGGGTGACCAAGACCTATGACGGCAACGTGACGCTGCCGACGCTGTCTTCCGCCTATACCCTGACCGGCGTGGTCTCGGGCGATGACGTGACCGTCAATACGGCCGGGATCACCGGCGAATACGCCGACAGGAACGTGGCGAGCGGCATCAATGTCTCGCTGATGGGACTGGTGCTCGCAGGCGGCGACGCTGCCAACTACAGCATTTCCGGCACGGTCCTGGCCCAGCCCATCGGTACGATCACCCCGGCCACACTGAACGTCTCGATCATCGGCAATCCCACCAAGACTTATGACGGCACGACCGCCGCGACACTGGCCGCGGGCAATTACCAGATCACCGGCTTCGTCACCGGAGAGGGCGCGACGATCAACCAGACCCAGGGCGCCTATGCCAGCGCCAATGCCGGGATCAGCACGATTACCGCTGCGCTGCTCGCCGGCAATTACGACGCCGACAGCGGGACGCTGCTCTCCAACTACGTGCTGGCGACAAGCGCGAGCGGCGACGGCACGATCAACCCGGCCTTGCTGGGCATCTCGATCGTCGGCAATCCCACCAAGACGTACGACGGTACCATTGCCGCCATCCTGGGCACGGCCAACTACCAGCTCACCGGCTTCATGGGCAGCGAGAGCGCTACGGTAACGCAGACATCGGGGCGGTACGACAGCGCCAATGCCGGCGCGCGCACCGTCACCGCAGACCTCGCCAACAGTGACTTCGTCGCCGGTTCGGGCACGCTCCTCTCCAACTACATCCTGCCGACCACCGCGAGCGGCGCGGGCACCATCAACCAGGCCGTGCTCTCGGCGGCGATCGTCGGCAATCCCACCAAGACCTATGACGGCAACACGGTGGCGGCCCTCACCGGTGCCAATTACCAGCTCACCGGGTTCGTCACCGGCGAAGGCGCCAGCGTCACGCAGGCCATCGGCGCCTACGACAGCGCCAATGCCGGCGCACGCACCGTCACCGCCGTGCTCGGCAGCGGGGACTTCACGGCCAATTCCGGCACCCTGCTGTCGAACTACGTCCTGCCGCTCGGCGCCAGCGGCGCGGGCACCATCGGGCAGGCCACGCTTTCCGCCGCAATCGTCGGCAATCCCACCAAGACGTACGACGGCACCACCCTGGCCACGCTGGCCTCCGGCAACTACCAGCTGACCGGCTTCGTCTCGGGTGAAAGCGCCAGCATCACGCAGGCGCTGGGCGCCTATGGCAGCGCCAATGCGGGCACCCGGCTGGTCACCGCCCTGCTCGGCAGCGGGGACTTTGTCGCCGGGGCCGGCACGGACCTTGCCAACTACGTCCTGCCGGTGGAGGCCGCCGGCCTCGGCACCATCGACCGCGCCGTGCTTTCGGCGGCCATCGTCGGCACGCCCACCAAAGTCTATGACGGCAACGCCGCCGCCCGCCTGACCAGCGGCAACTACGCACTCACCGGCTTCGTCACCGGAGAGAGCGCCAGCGTGACGCGCAGCATCGGTGTCTACGACAGCCCCAACGCCGGTGCGCGCACCGTCACGGCCAGCCTGGTGGCGGGAGACTTCGTTGCCGGCGCCGGTACGCTGCTGGACAACTACGTCCTGCCGGTCAGCGCTACGGGCGCGGGGTTGATAGGGAAGGCCACGCTGGCGGCTTCCATCGTCGGCATCCCGGTCAAGACCTATGACGGCACGACGCTGATCACGCTGGTTCCGGGCAATTACCAGATGACGGGCTTCGCCGTGGGCGAGGGCGCCGCGGTGACGCAGGCCAGCGGCACGTTCGCCGCGCCCGATGCCGGGTTCCGCCAGATCACCGCCACGCTGGGCGCGGGGGACTTCGCGCCCCAGTCGAACACCTTGCTCGACAACTACATCCTCCCCACCCAGGCCACCGGCATCGGCCTGATCGAACGCGCCGTGCTGACCGCCACCATCCTCGGCAATCCCACCAAGGTCTACGACGCGACCACGGCTGCCAGCCTGACGAGCGCCAACTATGCGCTCACCGGCTTCATCGCCGGGCAGGGCGCCACGGTGACCGAGACGGTCGGCACTTACGACAGCGCCAATGCCGGCGCGCGCACCGTCACCGCCGCGCTCGGCAGCGCCGACTTCGTGGCGAACAGCGGCACGTCCTTGCTGAACTACGTCCTGCCCGCCAGCGCCAGCGGCGCGGGCACGATCACGCAGGCCGTGCTGGCCGCCGTGATCCTCGGCAATCCCACCAAGACCTATGACGGTTCCACGGCGGCCCTGCTCACGCCGGGCAACTTCCTGCTCACCGGCTTCATCGGCAGCGAAAGCGCCACGGTCACCGCGACTTCGGGCACATACGCCGATGCCAATGCCGGCATCCACCTGGTGACGGCGATGCTGGGCAGCGGGGACTTCGCGGCAGGGGCGGGCACGGTTCTTTCGAACTACCTGCTGCCGACCACGGCAGCGGGGCTGGGCACTATCGAGCGGGCGGTGCTCTCGGCCGCCATCGTCGGCAATCCCACCAAGCCCTACGATGGCACCAATGCCGCCACGCTGACCGGGGCAAACTATGCCCTGGCCGGTTTCGCACCGGGAGAGGGCGCCGCGGTGACGCAGACCGTGGGCACTTATGCAGGCGTGAACGCGGGCCTCTGGACCGTGACTGCCGGTCTGGGCACGGCGGACTTCACCGCCCAGTCCGGTACGCTGCTGTCCAACTACATCCTGCCGACCAGCGCCAGCGGGCCGGGCACGATCGCGCGGGCCGTGCTGACGGCCGCGATCATCGGCAATCCCACCCGCACTTACGACGGCACCACCGGCATCGGCCTCACGCCCGGCAACTACCTGCTCACCGGCTTCGTCGGCAGCGACGGGGCCAGCATAACCCAGGCGCAGGGCCGCTACGACAGTGCCAATGCCGGCGCGCGGATCGTGACCGCGCTGCTTTCCGAAACCGACTTCGCCGCCCTGTCCGGCACCCTGCTGTCCAACTATGCCCTGCCGACCAGCGCCAGCGGCGCGGGCACCATCGAACGCGCGGTGCTGACGGCCGCCATCGTCGGCAACCCCAGCCGCGCCTACGACGGCACCACCGTCGCCCGCCTGACGAGCGCCAACTATGCCCTCACCAGCTTCGTCGCGGGCGAGGGCGCCAGCGTCACGCAGGGCCAGGGGCTCTACGACGGTCCCAATGCCGGGCCGCACACCGTCACCGCCGCGCTGGCACAGGGTGATTTCAGCCCGAACAGCGGCACCCTGCTGGCGAACTACGTCCTGCCGACCCTGGCCTCGGGCACGGGCACCATCTCCCGCGCGGACCTGACGGTGGCGATCACCGGCAATCCCACCAAGGCCTGGGACGGCACCACCGATGCCCAGCTCGTGCCCAGCTATTACACGATCACCGGCTTCGCGGCCGGGGAAGGGGCGACGATCACTCAGGCCTCCGGCACTTATGCGGAGGCTTCGCCCGGCCGCCACCAGGTGACCGCGCTGCTCTCCCCGTCGGACTACCTGGCCGATAGCGGTACGCTGCTGTCGAACTACAACCTGCCGGACAGCGCCGAAGGGCCGGGCACGATCCGCCCGCCGTTCAACTGCACCTCGCTCGCATCCTGCCTGCCCGAACCGCCCGACCTGGCCCGCTTCGCAGCAGGAGCCTTCCCGCGCTTCTACGTGGTCTATCCCAGCGTCTTCCCGCGCTACCAGGCCCATACCCAGGCCTTCGCGGCGATGCCCAGCATCCTCGATCCGGGCGGCGTGGTCCTGACGGCGGACGGCTGGCTGGTGGCCAAGCGCAGCACGGTGCTCAATTCCAGCGAGCAGATCCTGGCGCGCGGCGGCGGTAGCATGGAAGTGCGTATCCGCTACGAAGCGCCGCCTGCGGCGATAGAACTGGGCGAACCGGGCGGCATGGGGGGACAATGATGCGATCCACGATATTGCGAAGCCGGTCCGCGCGGGCCGTGACGGCGCCTGCCGCCCTTCTGGCCGGGGTGGCCGTGCTGACCGGCGCCGCCCTGCTGCCCGCCACGGCCGCGGCGCAGGACTTCGAGCGGCGCCTGCCCAAGGCCCCGCCGCTCCCCGCCACGCCCGAAGTGCCCGTGCCGCCCGAAACCCCGCCGCCGCCTGCGGACGCCACGCCGATCCTGCCGCTGTTGCGCGGGCTGGTCTTCGTCGATGGACCGGGCGCGCTGCAACCTGCCGGGATCGCCCCGGAGGGTGCGGAAAGCGGCATTTCCGTGCGCGGCCTGCCGCTGCTTGCCGGTCCGGCCTTCGATGCGGCGGTGCGCCCCTATCTCGGCCGACCGCTGACCCGCGCCGATCTCGACGCCGTGGTCCGCATCGTCCAGGATACCTACCGCGCCACCGAGCATCCTTTCGTGGACGTCAGCGTGCCGCCGCAGAACGTGCAGAGCGGCGTGGTGCAGGTGGTCGTCACCGAATACCGCGTCGGCGCCATCGAAGTGACCGGCAACCGCCATTTCTCCACCCGGCTGATCCGCGGCATGAGCGACCTCGATCCCGGGGAAGTGCTCACCCTGCCGCGCCTGCGCGAGGCGCTGGACGATTACAACCAGAACTCCTTCCTCACCGTGGACGGGGTGCTGCGGCCCGGCCGGGGCACCGGCACGACCGACCTGGTGCTGGAAGCGCATGACCGGCTGCCGCTGCGCGTCTATGGCGGCTATGACAACCAGGGCGTCGCCACGCTCGGCAGGGACGAATGGTTCGTCGGTTTCAACTGGGGCAACGTGCTGGGCACCGGGCAGATCCTGTCCTACCAGTTCACCCGCAGCTTCGAGGGCCGCTATACCTCGCATTCGGCCAGCGACGTCATTCCGCTCTCCCCGAACGACAAGCTGCTGGTGTTCGGCGCCTATGCCACCCAGAAGCCGAAGATCGCCGACCTGTTCGACAGCAAGGGCCATTCCGGGCAGGTCAGCGCCCGCTTCGTCCACGACCTGCCGCGCAGCGGCGCGCTCAGGAGCAGCATGCAGCTGGGCATCGACTACAAGCGGGCGGACAACAACCTGGAGTTCCTGGGCTTCCGCGTGCTCGATACGGCGGTGGAGGTTTTCCAGTTCCCGGTGGTCTTCACCGGCACCGTGGACGACCGGCTGGGGCAGACGGTGATCGAGAACCAGATGGTGTTCTCGCCCGGCGGGGTGACCCGCTACAACCACGATGCCGATCTCCAGCAACTGGTGCCTTATGCCAAGGCGACTTATGCCTATGACCGCATTTCCGTTACCCGCACCACTTGGCTGCCCTACCGCATGAGCTGGGTGCTGCGCGGCATGGCGCAGTTCGCCACCAGCAACCTGCCCTATAGCGAGCAACTGGCGGCAGGCGGCCTCGGCAGCGTGCGCGGCTACGATCCCAATACGGCGCTGGGCAGCGAGGGCTTCCTGCTCAAGACCGAACTCAATGCGCCGGCCTTCTCGGTGATTTCCGGCAGCGGTTCGCTGACCGACCAGATGCAGCTCGGCCTCTTCGTCGATTACGGCAAGGTCTGGCAGCAGCGCCGCCTGCCGGATTCGCCCAAGAATGCCGAACTGGTGAGCGTGGGCGGCAAAGTCCACTATACGCTCGGCCGCTACCTCGACCTGGAAGTGGACCTGGGCCACCAGCTGCAGAAGGCGCCCTTCGCGCGGGACCGCGATACCCGGCTGGCAGTGATGGCCATTGTGGGGTTCTAACTTCAGGCGCGTTTCTACAGGCTTCTACCGATGGCCGGCGGCGGTGGTTCTGCCGATGATCCTGCAGGATTTTATGGTCCGACAGGGAGTCATGCGCCGATGAGACTGAGCCCCCGCGCGTTCTCGATCGCCGCCCTGGCGGCCCTTGCCTTGCCCGCGCCCGGCGCCCTGGCGCAGGAGGCGGGCGATCCCGCCCCGGCGCCTCCAGCGCCCGTCCCCGCGCCGCCTACGCCTTCCGCCGAGCCCGTCGGTCCCCCCGACCCTTCGCAAACGCCGCCGGTGAAGAAGGAATCGAAGTTTCACCGCAACTTCTTCGACGAGACCGACGGCAAGCTCGATTTCTCCAACTTCCTGGCAAAGGGCGGGTTCTTCCCGATGCCGGTCATCATCACCGAGCCGGCGGTGGACGGCGGCTTCGGCGTGGTCGCGCAGTTCATCACCGTGAACAAGGACGATCCCAAGCGCACCACGCGCCGGATGCTGGGGGCGGTGAAGACCGGCAACGGCTCCTATGGCTACGGCTATTTCCAGTCCGGGTCGGCTTTCGATGACCGGGTCAGCTACAAGTTCGGCGTGGGGCGCGGCAAAGTGACGCTGAAGGCCTATCCGGACATCCTGCCGTCCGGCCTCGAATATACCAACAAGTACGATTACGGCGCGCTCGCCTCGGTGCGGCTGCACCTGGCGGATTCGCGCTTCTCGCTCGGACCGCTGTTCGATTTCCGCAAGCTGCACTCGCGCATAGACCTCGACATCGAGGATCTGCCCGAGCGCTTCTCCGACTTCGAGCGCAAGCTCAAGACCGGCGCGCTCGGGTTTGGGGTCCATTTCGACAGCCGCGACAATGCCATGACCCCCACCGAGGGCCTGAACATCTACGCCGAAGGCAAGTTCAACGACGGCGCTTTCGGCAGCGACCGGGACTTCCAGATCTACGACGTGCACGGCTACGGCTTCCACAAGCTCTCGCCCGAATGGCGGTTGGGGGCGAAAGTGGAAGTCGATGCGATCCGGGGGCACTATCCGGTCTACTTCGCGTCCTCGATCAACTTGCGGGGTATCGAGGCGCGGCGCTACCAGGGCGAGACGGCCGTGAGCACGGAACTGGAAATAACCCGCCAGATCAGCCCCCGCTGGGCGCTGCTGGGCTTTGCGGGGCTGGGCTTCACCGATGCGGGCGGGGCGCGGATCTTCGACAATTCCGGCGCAAAGATCGCCGGCGGGGGCGGCTTCCGCTATCGGATCGCCCGAAAGCTGGGTCTCGATGCCGGTATCGATGTGGCCTATGGTCCCTCGGGCGCGGTGTTCTACCTCCAGTTCGGCCACGCCTGGGCATTCAACCTGGATTGACCGGGGCCGGCTCGGCTTCTTTTTCGGATAGCCATTCGCGCCGAATGCGGCCGCGCGCCCTTCGGACAGTCTCGCTCCAGTCGCAGCACGCCGGATGGCGGGCACAAAAAAATGGATGGGAGCGCAAGGCTCCCATCCATCCTTCGATCCGATCGATCGCGAAGGGTCAGTCGACCGCCATCGCCGCCGCCGCCAGCTTTTCGAGATCGAGATACTGTTCCTTCTCGACCGATACGCCGACGCCGAAGATCGTGCCGTTCTTGAACTCACCCGGCGAGGCGTATTCCTCGCTGACCGCATCGCCGCTGTCGCGCCCGATGCACAGGCCGTCACCGGAGAGCGTGAACTTGCCGAGCTGGGTCTTCATGTCGCCCGAGTCCACGGCCTGTTCGTTGACGTAGAGCGTGGTCTTGCCCAGCGATTCTCCGTATTCGCCCGCCTTCTCGCGGATGAACTCCATGCCCAGCGAATACTTGCCGGGAGTGAGCTTGTCCGAGACGAACTTCTGCTCGGGCTTGATGCCCAGGAAGTTGTAGACGTAGTGCAGCTTGCCGTCCTTGATGAACAGCGAGTGCCCGCCGAAGCGTGAGCCATGCGCGAAGATCACGCCTTCGGTGCTGTCGGTCACTTCGACATCGGCGATGATCTTGTAGTTGCGCCCACGCACGTTCACGGCAACGCCTTCCGGTACGGGCGCGGTGCCCGGATAGTAGACGTAGCGTTCACGCGGCGGCTCGGTGGAGGGACGTTCGGTGCCCAGCACTTCGGCCGCGCTGCGGTCGTCAAGCGGAAGCACGTTGTTGGCATCGGCTTCCTCGAACCAGGCCTTGATCAGGGCCTGCAGCTTTTCGGGATGCTCCTTGGCAAGGTCGACCGATTCCGAGCGATCCTCGTCGACGTTGTAGAGTTCCCAATCGTCCTGGTCGAAGTGGCCCTTGCCGGTCAGCGGGGCATGGATCGCGGCGGCCTTCCAGCCGTCTTCCCAGATGCCGCGGGTGCCGAGCATGGCGTAGTACTGGCGCTTCTTCTGCGTCGCGCCGTCGGCCTCGAAGCTGTACTTCATCGACACGCCGGACAGCGGGTGCTGCTTCACGCCGTGATGGGTTTCGGGCATCTGGATGCCGATGCATTCGAGCAGCGTGGGCACCAGGTCCACCGCGTGGTGGTACTGGTTGCGCACTTCGCCCTTGGCCTTGATGCCCTTGGGCCAGGAAATGACCATCGGGCAGGCGGTGCCCCCGGCATATTCCGAATAGCGCTTGAACATCTTGTACGGCGCCGAGAAGGCCGCCGCCCAGCCGGTGGGATAGTGGTTGTAGGTTTCCGGCCCGCCCAGCACGTCGAGATACTTGAGGTTCTCTTCGACCGAGTCGGGATAGTTGTTGAAGAACTTGTTCTCGTTCACCGAGCCGTTGGGACCGCCTTCGCCCGATGCGCCGTTGTCGGAGCAGTAGAGGACGATGGTGTTGTCCAGCTGCCCGCTCTGTTCGAGGTAGTCGATCAGGCGGCCCACCTGCACATCGGTATATTCCGACATGCCGGCATAGACTTCGGCCATGCGCGAGAAGAGGCGCTTTTCGTCCGCGCTCAGTTCCTCCCACGGGCGCACGTAGTCGCCGGGGTTGGCCTGGTCTTCGCGAACCGGGTTGAAATCTTCCAGCTTGGTGCCGGCCGGCAGCAGGCCCTTCTCGATCATCCGGGGCACGACCCACTTGCGATAGGCGTCGTAACCGTCGTCGAACTTGCCCTTGTACTTGTCGGCATATTCCTTGGGGGAATGGTGCGGGGCATGGTTGGCGCCGGGGCAGAGCCACATGAACCAGGGCTTGGAGGGGTTGCTGGCCTTCTGGTCGCGGATCATCTGCATGGCCTGGTCCACCAGGTCCTTGGACAAGTGGTAGCCGTCCTCGGGCAGGTAGGGCTGGTCGATGAACTTGTTGTCCTCGACCAGGTCGGGATACCAGTTGTTGGTCTCACCGCCGAGGAAGCCGTAGTACCGGTCGAAGCCCTTCTGCAGCGGCCATTCCGACTTCGGCCCGCCGGAGCAGATGTCCTGTTCGGGCACGTTGTGGTCCTTGCCCAGCCAGTAGGTGCTGTAGCCGTTGCCCTGCAGCATCTGGCCGATCGACATGCAGTTTTCCGGCACGCGGCCGCTCCAGCCCGGGAAGCCGTTCGACGCCTCGGTAATGCAGGACATGCCGTTGAGGTGGTGGTTGCGGCCCGTCAGGAAGCACGAGCGGGTGGGCGAACACAGCGCGGTGGTGTGCCACTGCGTGTAGGTCAGGCCGTTGTCGGCGAGCTTCTGCAGCGTGGGCATGTTGATGGCGCCGCCATAAGGCTGCCATGCCGCCTGGCCGGTATCATCGTAAAGCACGATCAGGACGTTCGGTGCCCCTTCCGGCGCCTTGGGCGGCAGGAATGGCTCCCAGTCCGCTTTCGAATCGCGAATGTCGAGCTTGATGACGCCTTTGAATTCCTTCTGGGCCACGGCCAGTCTCCTTCATTTCGGTCGGCATTTCGGGTTGGGTTCATGCCGCGCTCGCGCGCCTTCCGGGCCGCGAAAGTTCGGCCGGACATGAATTTGTGACGCACCGTATCGGCGGTTCGGCGGCTCCTTCGGCGCGTCACGCCCTATCGGGTACCCGATCCCCGTGGCGGCACCCATCGGGACTCTCCCGCGAAAGACCCAGGCGATTCCCTGACATGGCGATGGGTCCGGCCCATTCAGGAGCCGCTCCCGGGCCGGTCTCGGGAATTGTCCCCCCGCAAAGGCAAGGAAATCGCCCATAGCCCCGGCCCCGGGGACGGGCGAGCGTGCCGGTATTGGCCCGGGGGCTGGCCCGGTGCTGGCCCGTATTGGGCCCTGACCGGGCGGGCCGGTCCATCGAGGGAGAACGACCAGATGAGATTCGCCGCGACACTCGCTGCCCTGTTGCTGGCGGGAACTTGCGCTGCCGCTCGCGCGCAGGAGCAGGATGCCGCTTCGGCCGGTGCCGCTTCCGAAGGGCAGGCGCTGGCGGACAAGCTGGCGAACCCGATCTCCAGCCTGATCTCGGTGCCGCTCCAGTCCAATTACGACTGCTGCTACGGCCCGGCGGACGGGGACCGCTATACCCTGAACATCCAGCCGGTGATCCCGCTGGGCATCACGAAGGACTGGAACCTCATCACCCGCACGATCCTGCCGGTCATCAGCCAGGAGACCACCGTACGCGGCGGCAAGGGCGACACCGGCCTCGGCGATACCCTGCAGAGCTTCTTCCTTTCGCCCAAGGCGGCGAAAAACGGCGTGGTCTGGGGCGTCGGCCCGGCCATTCTCTGGCCCACCGGCAATGCCACTTTCGGGTCGGACAAGTTCGGCGCCGGGCCGACCGCAGTGCTGTTGAAGCAGGGCGGGGGGCTGACGTTCGGCTTCCTGGCCAATCACCTCTGGTCATTCGCCGGCAAGTCTTCCGCGCCGGGGATCAGCCAGACCTTCCTCCAGCCTTTCATCACCAAGACCCTGCCCGATTCCACCAGCTTCGCCCTCAACACCGAGACGAGCTACGACTGGAAGTCCAAGGACTGGACGGTTCCGGTGAACCTTTCGGTCAGCCATGTGGTGAAGTTCGGCAAGCAGCCGGTCAGCCTGGGCGTGGGCGCGCGCTACTATGCCGAGCGACCCCGCTTCGGCCCGGAGTGGGGCGCCCGCTTCGTGATGACCCTGCTGTTCCCCGAATAAGGCGGTTTCCCGGACAGGCGGATCAATCCTGCGCGAACTCGGCATTAATCCCGATGGGGCGGCTGGCTTCGCGGGCAGATAGTCATAGCCGCCCGTCGGGCGACCTTAGAGGAGAGACTATATGGCACGTTCCGGCTCAATCGGCCCGACACGGAAGGCGGCGCTCATGGCGACCGCGATGGCATTGGCGGGGATAGGGGCGCTATGCGGGCCGGTGGCGCCTTCCGCCCGGGCGCAGGCCGCTTCCGCGGATGCCGCCTCCAGCCCCATCGACCCCGCCGCCATGCAGGCCATGGACCGCATGAGCGCCTTCCTGCTGACTCTCGGCAGCTTCCGCGTCACGGCGGACGCCACCACCGAGCAGGTTCTGGTCACCGGCCAGAAGATCCAGTTCGGCGGCAAGGTGAACATCCTGGCGAAGCGGCCCAATGCCTTCAAGATCGTCACGGATTCTGACACCCAGCTTCGCGAGATGTACTACGACGGCAAGACCTTCACGATCTTCGCCCCGCGCGTGGGCTTCTACGCGGACTTCCCGGCGGCCTCCTCGATCGGCCTGACCATCGACAAGGCCAAGCGCGACTACGGCATCGAGCTGCCCCTGGCCGACTTCTTCACCTGGGGCACCGACCAGACCCTGCGTTCGCGCGTGAAGGAGGCCATGGTCGTGCGGCCGGAGACGATCGATGACCGCAAGTGCATGCACTATGCCTTCCGCCAGGAGAAAGTGGACTGGCAGATCTGGATCGAGGACGGCGCCCGGCCGCTGCCCTGCAAGCTGGTCATCACCAACAAGGACGATCCCGCCATGCCGCAATATGTCGCCGTATTGCACTGGGACACGCAAGTGACGCCGGGCACGGCCGACCTGGCCTTCACCCCGCCAGCGAACGCACATCGTATCACCATGGCGGACGTCAATGCCGCCGCAACCAAGGGAGAAGGGCAGTGAGCCTGATCGTCTCCGCGCCTCTGGCGCTCGTGGCCGGACTCGCATTGGGGCTGGACGGGGTCTCGGCCGCGTCGCTGGCAGGGCCGGACATGCTGCCGGCATCGGCCGTGTCGGGAAGTGAGGCGCAGCTTGCGCCGGGTGGCGGCCAGCGCCGTCCCGCAGGCGGCGGTGCCCACGCGCGGCCTGCCGGTGGCGGCGGCGGAGCGCGTGCCGCCGCGCCCCGCTCCGGCGGCCGTCCGCCGGTGCGCGGCGGGGCCTCCACCAACATCAACCACAGCGCCGATCGCAACGTGAACCGGAACGTCAATCGCAACGTGAACCGCAATGTCGACGTCAACGTCCATGGCGACTATCACGGTGGTTATCACGACGACTGGGACGATTGGGACGATCACTGGCACCCGGTGGCGACGATGGCGGTTGCCGCCACGACCGCGGCGGTGGTCGGCTCCATCGTCCGCAGCGTGCCGCCCAGCTGCACCACGACGATCGTCAACGGCGTCAGCTACTCCCAATGCGGCAGCACCTGGTATCAGCCGCAGTATTCGGGATCGTCCGTCCAGTACGTCGTGGTCAATCCTCCGCGCTGAGGGGACCGGCGCGCCGGCGCTCGTCGGCGCGCAGACGCTGGACGCAAGGGAAAGGCGGCGGACCGATCCGGTCCGCCGCCTTTCTCGTTACCGGCAATGCGATCAGAACGAGGCCTGGAGCAGCACCGCCGGGCCATAGAGCTTGTAGCGCACGCGGCCGTCCCAGCGCTCCTTGTCGATCCCCAGGCGGTAGTCGACATAGCGATAGGCCACCCCCAGCTGGAGGTTCTTCGCCACCGCGTAGTTGGCGCCGACCTGGGCGTTGAGCAGGCGGCCGTCGTAATCGTCGATCTTGAGCGAAAGCCAGTCGAACCGGCCGTTCAGCTCCACCCGCGGGGCGACCTTGTACGTCACGAAGGCGCCGATCGTGGGGAGCGGTGCCAGCACGTTGCGGCGGCGGACTTCGCTCTGGCCGGTCACGCCGCCCACGGTGCCCACGCCGCTGAGCGACATCTCGAACCGGGTGACGTGCGCGCCGATCGCGGCGCCCAGTTCCACCGTGGAGTTCTGCACGAAGGCATAGCCCACGGTGAGGCGGTAGATCTCGCTGTCGAAGCCGCTGCGCACCTGGGCAGTGGCGGGATAGACGACGCCGTCGAACGAGATGTCGCGCGCCAGGCCGATCTGGCCATTGCGGTTGAGCTTGTAGAAGTCAGCGCCCACGACCACCCGGCCGAAGCGTGCACCGGCCGTGAAGGAGGGCAGGATCTCGTCCTTGTCGAGCGCCAAGTCCTTTTCGAAATCGATGTCCGTGCCGATGTCCGCCTGGGTCTTGGTGGCCACGCGCACGTCGGTATCGACTTTGGGGAAGAACGCCATGGCGCTGACCCAGTACTTGTTGTCCAGCGTCTGGGCCGAGGCGGGGGCGTGGAGCCCCAGTGCGGCACAGGCCGATGCCAGCAGGGCGATCCGCCGTCTGTTGCGGGCGGGCCGCATCCGCTCAGGCGCGCTTTGTCCGGAACCTCGGCGGAGTGTCGGAACCACGTCGGAAATCTGGGCTTCCATGGTCTGCTCCTGTCAGAGGCGGCCTGGTATCGATGGCAGGCGGCCCAAAGTGAATGAGGTCTTCGAAAAGGCGGGGAGAACCCGGGTGACGGGCTCTCAATTCGTGGTTTTCCCGAAGGATATGCCTGCAAGGATATGGGCGCCGCCGAGTCCCGCGTATCCGGGCCAATCCCGAGGCAGGCATCAGGGAAACCCCTACTCCTGCACCCAAGGAGACGCGGTTCCGGCCGGGGCAGGCGCCGGGGAAGTCGAGAGCGCCCGGCACGGCATCTACTGCGGCGCAGGCTGCGTGGCCGGCAGCACCCCCGGCACGGTCCGCCAGCGGTCGAAATCGGCGCGGGCTTCGCCGCGCATGGACTGGCTGAGCAGCAGCATGGGGAACTGCGATTCCCGGATGCCGCCCGATGCCGGCCGGTCGATGTCCATGATCAGCATGAGTGACATGACCACCAGCAGGTTCATCACGCAGGACAAGTAGAAGCTCGCGCGGGTGCGGATGATGTAGCCGATGATGAAGGCGGCGATCAGCACGTAGACGATCAGCACCCAGAACACTTCCTCCGGCACATGAGCCATGCGACCGGTCTTGCGCGAAGTATCGAGGTCTATCACCGCGTTGATCGAGGACACGAAAGTGCTGGACATATCGTACTGGCGGATGCTGTCGAACCCGGCCAGGGTGGCGGACCAGATGTCGTTGACGATGCGGTTGTTCTCCGCCAGCTCGTTGCGCAGCTGCTCCGGCGTCGGGTCTCCGGCCAGGGCTATGCGGTTATCGGTATAGCGGGTCAGCAGCGCGCTCAGGCGGGCACGGTGCGGGTCGGGCAGGATCTGCGTCTGGAGATAGGCCGTGCCGATGGCGTTGGCTTCTTCCAGCACCAGGCCCCTGCGCGTTTCGAAACGGTCCACCGCCAGAGCGAAGGTGAAGCCCAGCAGCAGGGCCAGCAGGCCCAGCACGGCCGGTACGATCGCGCTGTTCACATCGTCGCCCGGATCGTCGGCCCCGGCTTTCGCGGAGGTGGTGGCCGCACCCGGCATGCGGGGATCGGCACTGACCGTGGTAGAGCGGCGCGCCCCTTCGATCCGGGTTCCCAGCCTCATGCCCAGCCATGTCAGGCCGACCACCACGGCAAGGAGCACGAGCCCCAGGATGACGATGGGGACCGAGGCAAGCGGACTGGTTATGGGCATCATGACAGGCTCCGTTGGGCGAGAGATGGGGCGGCAAGCGATGGGGCAGCGGGGCGGGAAATCGGGCCGGTGCTCACACCAGTCGCGTGGCGATGGCGGTGAAAAGGAACAGGCCTGCCACGGACATCACGAAAGCCACCAGCAGCACGGAGCGGCCGAGCTTGAAAGGCTCGACGCGGGCGACGTCGCGCAGGGTGATCCAGTAGCTGGCCGTGCCCAGCAGCATCGCGCCGGTACCCGCCGCCGCCAGGAACATGCCGACATGCTGCGGGCTGTCGGTACGGGTGATCTGGGCGTTGTCCGCCAGACTCTGGAGAAATTTGTAGATCGTGAAGCCGAAGCTGAGCATCGACAGCGAAGTGCGGATCCACGCCATCAGCGTGCGGTCTGCCGCCAGGATCGTGCGGATTGCGCCCAGGTCGCCCGGTAGTTCGGGCGTTTCTCCCTGGGCAGGTTGCGTCGTGGCCATCAAGGCATCTCCCGTGTAGGACCCGATCAGGGGGCGGCGGTTCCCATTGTCGCGGCACGCGCCTCGGCAGCGTCCCGCATCGCCTCGGCCCGGCGCTCGGCCCGCTCGCGGAGCGCATCCATGTCGCGGTCCAGGAAATAGTTCAGCAGCGTCCTGAGGACGGCGATGGCGGCCAGCTTGCCGATGGCGTCCCAGTTGGGTGCGATCGTGGTTTCCACGATGTCTGCGGCAAGCTGGAACGTCAGCCCGGCCACCAGCCAGCGCCCGAGCGAAAGCCAGACCGGGCCCAGTTCCTCTTCGGAACCGTTGAACAGCAGCAGGCGCGACAGGCCGATGGCGCCCTGGATCGAACCGATGGCAATGGCCAGCATCGCCAGCAGGTTCACCCCCAGCGCCAGGTATTCGGCTATGCTATGCAGAATGTCTTCCATCGACAGGCCCCTTCTTCGGACCCTGGGAGGATGTTCCGTTCGGGCGGCCTTTGCCCATCGGGAGAATCCCCGGCAAAAGCGGCGGCGGCTCCCCGAAGCGAGGGCCGTGGGCCCTTGCGAACAGGGATACCAGTGAGTATCTGAAAGGCGGGAAGGGAGCGCGCCCATTCGCGCCAACCGCTCGCAGGAGAGCCCATGAAGCACCAGATCAACCGCGTCCGCCACGAACTGCACCGCCGCACGCTCGTGGTCAGCCGGGTCGAGAACGTCACGCCGAACATGTTGCGGCTTACCCTGAGCGGGGACGAGCTGGCCGGTTTCACCAGCCTCGCGCCTGACGATCATATCAAGGTCTTCGTGCCCGAAGGAGAAAACGGCGAAACCGCCATGCGCGACTACACGCCGCGCCGCTACGACGCGGAAAACAATGCGTTGATCGTAGACTTCGCGATTCACGAGGCAGGGCCGGTCACCGCCTGGGCTTCGGGCGCGAAAGTGGGCGACGAGGCGCGCATCGGCGGTCCGCGCGGTTCGCTGGTGGTGCCGCAGGACTTCGACTGGTGGCTGCTGGTGGGAGACGAGACCGCATTGCCCGCCATCGGCCGCCGGATCGAGGAACTCGCGCCCGGAACCCCCGTCACCAGCCTGGTCGCCGTGACAGGGGCGGAAGAAGAGCAGGTATTCGCAACCGCCGCGCAGCACGAGGCCATCTGGGTGCACCGCCCGGCCGCGCAGGCCATCGATGCCGAACCGCTGCTGGAAGCCCTGCGCCAGTTCGTGCCGCCCGCGGGCGACGGTTTCATCTGGATCGCCGCGGAAGGCGCCGTGACGCGGGCGCTGCGCACTTATGTGCTGGAGGAACTGGGCCATGTGCCGCAGTGGCTCAAGGCCAGCGGTTACTGGGTGAAGGGTGCGGCGGACACGACGGAGAAGTTCGAAAGTTGATCCCCGGGGCGCCGCTGCGGGCAAGGCGCGGCGCCTCTTTGAATACCGATTAGTATCCCGAAGCGGGCCGCGCAGACGGCCCGCTTCGGCAAGAAACGCCAGGCCGTCCGAACGAGGCGGACCGACAGGAGAAGTGGGCATATGACGCGGCTGACGCGGAGTGAAAGCCAGGCGCTCACGCGCCTGCGGCTGCTGAAATCGGCGCGCGAGCTGTTCCGGCGCGACGGCTATGCCGTGACCTCGGTAGACCGCATCGCCGAAGCGGCGGGCTACAGCAAGGGCGCGGTCTATTCCAATTTCGAGGGCAAGGAAGCGATCTTCCTGGCCGTGCTGGAATCGGAAAGCGAGGAGAACCTCCGGGAATTGCTGGCACGGCTGGAAAAGGCCGAGGAAACGGCGGAAATCGTGACCATTCTGGCAGATTGGGCCGATGAGCGCTCGCGGTTCGGGGGATGGTCGCTGACCATTCTGGAACATGCCCGCGTGGCCCAGGGCAAGGACTCGCTGCGCCGACAGGAAGAGATCGTGCGCGGGCAGTGGCGCAAGCTCGGCAGCTATCTGCTCGGCCGTTTCCCGGGGTGCCGGGCCGCGCCCGAGCAGCTTGGCGCGCTGCTGTTCGAGATCGCCTTCGCCCCGGCCCTGACCTTCGTGTCCGCACCCCGCGCCGGAGACCTCGTGCGGCTGGCGCTGCCGCCCCTGCTTCCCGGCTAAGGCCCCTGCTCCACCACGAAAGTTTCCCGCAAGGGTTGTAATCGGGAAACCGCCCGGTATCCTGAATCCCGTCGTGTCCGGATGGCCGGGTGCGGCGGAGATTGCCGCCATGATCGCTGCCCAGGCGCCGCTTCGCGCCCCGATGAGACGCGTCCCCAAGGCGCGAACGTCGCCCAGGTCTCCGCAGACCTGCGAGCGCGCTCCGCCCGGCGCCTGACGCGCAAGCTCTCGATACCGACAACCAAAACCGCTCCGCGGCCGTTACCCTGGTGACGGCCGAGGCTTCGGCGCGCCTGCAGGCGTGCCCGCCGCCCATCCACCCGATCTGCCCGGACCGATTTCTGGCCGACAGATCACGACAAGGAACCGCCATGCCCGCCCCGACCTCGTCCGCTCCCAGTGCTTCAGGCCTGACTTCCTCCGGCCCCCTCGACCAGCCCGTCACCCTGCACGTCTGGAAGGAGAAGTACCGGCACGCCGATGAGCAGAGCCCGTCCGACACCTTCCGGCGCGTGGTGGCGGGCGTCTATGCCCGGGACGATGCCGCCCATGCGGCCGAGGCGCTGGCGGCGCTGGAGGCGCGCGACTGGGTGCCCGGTGGCCGCATCTTCGCGGGCGCGGGCACCGGCAAGCGGGTGACCTGGATCAACTGCTTCGTCAGTCCGATCATCCAGGATTCGATGGATACCGAGCCGGACCTGCCGGGCGTGGGCATAATGGACGCCTTGAAAGTGGCCGCCTTCACGCAGCAGCAGGGTGGCGGCATCGGCATGGACTTCGGCACGATCCGCCCCGACGGCGCGGTGGTGGGCCGCACGGCCTCGGTCTCCTCGGGCGTGATCCCGTTCATGGTCATGTGGGACGGCATGTGCGTGACGATCCGCAGCAGCGGATCGCGGCGCGGCGCGATGATGGCCATGCTGCCGGTCTGGCATCCGGACGTGATCGCCTTCGTGGAGGCGAAGACGCGCAAGGACGTGCTGAAGAACTTCAACGTCTCGGTGGCGATCACTGACGATTTCATGGCCGCGCTGGAAGCCGATGCGGACTGGGACCTGGGCTTCTCCGTGCCCCGCGCGGACGGCAGCCATGTCGCCGTCACCGAGCGCGACGGTAAGCCGTGGTACGTCTATCGCCGCATGCGCGCGGCGGAACTTTTCGACCTCATCACCCGCACGACTTACGAATATGCCGAGCCGGGAGTCGTCTTCGTGGACCGGGTGAACCGGCTCAACAACCTTTCCTACTGCGAGACGATCTCGGCCACCAACCCTTGCGGCGAGCAGCCCCTGCCGCCCAACGGCGATTGCGATCTGGGCCACGTCAACCTGGCCAACATGGTGCTCGATCCCTTCACTGCCGCTGCGCGGGTGGATTGGGAGCGGCTGGCCAGAACCGTGCGGATCGGCGTGCGCTTCCTCGATAACGTGCTGGAAACCTCGCCCTTCCCCACCGAGGACCAGCGGCTGGAGGCGCAGGCCAAGCGCCGCATCGGGCTGGGCTTCACCGGCCTGGGCAATCTGCTTCAGCAGCTGGGCCTGCGCTATGGCGAGGCTGCCGTGCCGATGGTGGAGGAAGTCTGCGCGGCGATGGCGGCAGAAGCCTATCGCGCCTCGATCGCGCTGGCGAAGGAGCGCGGGCCGTTCCCCGCCTATGACCGGGACCAGTTCGCCCGTGCGCCGATGCTGGACAAGCTCCCCGCGGACATCCGCGCCGACGTGGCCAGCCACGGGATCCGCAACGGCGTGCTGCTCACCATCGCGCCCACCGGCACCACCAGCATCTTCTACGGCAATGTCAGCTCCGGCATCGAGCCGAGCTTCTCCTGGCGCTACAACCGCGCCGTCGTGGTGGAGCAGACCGCCACCGAGCAGCGCACGGAAAGCTTCACTGTCGAGGACTACGGCTGGTACCTCTACAGCCGCCTGCCGGGCTTCGATCCGGCCGCGCCGCTGCCGCCCTACATGGTGACCGCGCTGGAACTCTCGGTGGAGGATCATATCGCCGTGGCCGCCGCCGCTCAGAAATGGGTGGACGCGGCGATCTCCAAGACGATCAACTGCCCGGCGGACATGCCCTACGCGGCGTTCCGCGCGGTCTACCTGAAGGCCTGGGAGACCGGCATGAAGGGCTGCACTACATACCGGCCCAGCGGCGTGCGCGGTTCCGTGCTGTCAGAGCCGGTGGCGGAACAGGTGAAGGAAACGGCCGGGGAAACGGCCAAGCCTGCAGCGCCGGCGCCGACTTTCCCCAGCGAGGCGCCGGTGCCCAAGCGCCCGGAAATGCTTCAGGGCCGCACGATCAAGATCAAGTGGCCGGTCGATGGTGAGAACTACTACCTCACCATCAACGATTACCTCGCGCCGGACGGCCGCCGCATTCCCTTCGAAATCTTCATCAACACCAGTTCGGCCGAGAATTTCGAGACGATGGCGGCGCTCACCCGCACCCTCTCGGCGGTCTGCCGCCGGGGCGACGCGGTGTTCATCTTCGAGGAACTGGAGCGCGTCCATTCGGCCAAGGGCGGGGCTTTCGTGGCTCTGGAGCACGATACAAAGGGGCGCTACGCCCCCAGCCTGATCGCGCTGATCGGCCGCATCCTGCGCGAACATGCGGAAGGCCCGGTCGGGGCGCCTGCGGCGACGAACGACACGGGGGTTGCCGGAGAGACCTGCCCGAATTGCGGCGAGCACTCCGCGATCATGATGGAAGGCTGCCTCACCTGCCCGCAATGCGGCTTCAGCAAATGCGGGTGAGGCCCTAGGTCTCGTCCGTATCGATGGCCCGGCTGAGCCGGCGCCGGAACAGCAGGGTCAGCGCGGTAGCGACGGCCACGAGCGCGAAGACAGCGAGCGCGACGTGGCCGAAGCGCCGGAGGTGGCCGAAAGCCAGCTCCACGACCTGCCCGAAGCTGTAGCCGATCCCGGCGATCACCACGCCCCATACCGCCGCCGCCAGCGCGTTGAGCGCCACGAAGCGGCGGGCAGGGATGTTCGAGGTGCCGATGGCGATGGGGCTGATCGTGCGCAAGCCGTAGAGGAAGCGGAAAGCCAGGATGAAGCCGGTGGGATAGCGCTCCAGCAGCTTGAGCACGCGGGCGAATGCCTTCCGTTCGGTGACTTTGCGCACCAGCCTGTGCATGCGGAAGCGGCGGCCGAGCAGGAAGAAGAACTGGTCCGCCACGAAAGAGCCGATGGCGGCGGCGGCCATGACGCCCGAAAGCGGCATCAGGCCCTGGTGCGCGATGAGACCGCCGGACATGACCACCGTCTCGCCTTCCACCGCCGCGCCCAGCGCCACGGCGGGAAGGCCGAACCGGGCGATCAGCGCCGCTATGGACATTGCGGGTATGCGCCCAACCGGACGCGCGCCGGGGCGGGGTCCATCGGGGGCGTGCCGGTCAGAGCTTGTCTTCCACCACCCGCAGGCGTGCACCCGCGCCGACGGCGATGGAGGCGCCGTCGGGATATTCGACCACGCCGTCCGGACGAAACATGGCGAATTCCACCGTATCCATGCTGCCGTTGATGGTGATCGGCGTGATCGTGGACATCGGCACCGTATCGCCCTTCACCTTAAAGGTGTCGATCCGCCAGGCCAGGACCTGGTCCATCTCGGCCGAATCCGTGCGCTCACGGCCCTTGCGGGTCTCGGTGGAGAGGTAATAGCCTTCGGTTGCCGGCACGCATGCCGTTGAAATAAGCTCGTGATCTACCACGCCGTTTCGTCCTAGTGTGCCCCCGCGGGCGTTCCCGGCGCTTTGCACGGGATCGACCACGCAGGCCTAATCTAGCCGCGCTTACGGCATCCTTACAGGGTGTTTTTCACAGGTATTTTCATTAGGGCAACACTTGCCGGGCCAGGCCTGTCTGCGGATTCCGTTGCCGCCTGGCTACCGTCGGCGCTCTCGATGCCTTCGGCGCGGGCGGCGCCATATTGCGCTTCCCAGGCGGCCAGATCGCTGCGGTATTGCTCATAGCTGTCGAAGAAGGCGCGGAACGGGGCCTCGGCACTGGCCAGGGCCGAGGGCGCGAAGCCTTCGAGCTGGGCCGGGGTCACGGCTTGAAGCGAACCCGTCAGCTCCAGCGCGGCGCGGCAAAGCGAGGGCACTACCGGTGGCAGCGCGAAGAAGTTGTAGACCTGCGTCTGGTAGGCCTCGCGTTCGCGAATGGCCTTGGCGCCGAAGCGGGCGCGAAATTCCTTGTCGAGCGTCTTGTTGGTGGCCGCCAGGGACTTGGCGTACTTCTTCTGGAACTCGCTGTACCCCGCCAGGATCGGCGCACCATCGGCCCCGGTGCAGTTGAGCGCCGCCACGTTGTAGGCGGAGCGCAAGTTCCAGATCGCCTGCGCGGGGGAGAGCGCGCTGTTGACGGTATGGCGCGCGCCGTCGGCGGCGCGGGCGGGAATGGCCATGCTGGGAGAGGCGCCCATCGGCGGCATCGGGCGCGGCGGCACCACCACCACGGGCGGCGGCGGGGGCGGCGGCACTTCGGCCACTTTCGGCGCACTGCAGCCCGCCAGCAGCGCGGCCAGCGCCGTGGCGGCCGCGGCGGCGAGAATTGCAGTCTCGCGGGAAACCGCTGCGGTCATCGTCCTGTCCATTCCATCACCCCGTCCATTGGTCTCATGCCGAATTGTCACGCCTTGCGCCGCCGCCGCCGTCCCAGCAGCCGCGATCCGAGCAAGGTCAGCCCCATTGCCGTGGCCGCCAGGGCCAGTCCGCCCAGCAGCAGCTTGCCCTCGTCGATCGCCAGCGCCGCGCCCAGCGGTCCGGCGGCGAGGTAGCCGGGGGCGAACATCAGCGGCACCCAGAGGCAGGCCGAAGCGACGTTGGCGATCTGGAAAGGCCGCCGGGGCATGGCCAGAACGCCGGCCACCAGCGGCACCGTCGCGCGGATCGGGCCGAGGAAGCGGCCCATGAAGATCGCCGCGAAGCCGTATTTGCGGAAGAACAGCCGGGTGCGCGCCACGGCCGGACGGTGGCGGTTCAGCGGCCAGCGGCGATAGACGCGCGGGCCGATGCGGTTGCCGAAGGCGTAGGAGACCCAGTCCCCGAGGATCGATCCTGCCACTGCCCAGAGGAAGATCGGCCAGGCTTCCAGCGCGTCGGCGCCGATGAGGCCGCCGATCGCCAGCATGACGGCGGTGGCCGGCACGAACAGGCCGACGATGGCCAGCGACTCCCCGAAGCAGAGCACACCCACCACCGGCCCGGCCCAGATGCCGTGGGTCGATACGAAGGCGCTGGCCTGGGCGATCATGCCTTCCATGGCAGGGTCAGGCCCCGCCCGGATCAGGGCGCGTGTCGAAACCGCGGGGAGAACGCCCCCCAGAGACAAAGTTCGGCGCTACGCTCACGCGGCGCGGCTCAGGGCTTCGGCGGGGCATGGTTCGGCAGAGCAGGCGGCGGCGGGGCAAGTGTCAGCCGGGGAGAGGCTGCGCCCGAGCACGTCCATGTAGCAGGCCAGCACCTGGTGCGAGGCGGCGTCCCAGTCGTAGGCCTTGCTCGCCTCGCGCGCGAAAGCGCCCATCCGGGCACGGCGGCGGCTGTCGCTCACCAGCAGGCGCAAGCCATCCAGAGCGCCCTCCTCGTCCCCGGGGGCGTAGAGCAGGCCGGAGCCGCCCTCCAGCAGGTTGCGCCCGCTCGGCATGTCGACGCAGACGGTGGGCAGGCCCGAGGCCATGGCCTCCAGCGTGACGTTGCCGAAAGCCTCGGTCGTGCTGGGATTGAGGAACAAGTCGGCGCTGGCCACGGCGCGGCCTAGTTCAGCGCCCATGAGGTGGCCGGCGAAACGGGCCTGAGGCAGCTTCTGCTCCAGCCAGGCGCGCTCGGGGCCGTCTCCCACGATCAGCGGGCGGACCGGCAGGCCCTCCGCGATCAGGCGGCGGCAGAGCGCGACGAAGGCGGCCAGGCCCTTTTCGCGCACCAGGCGGCCAAAATGGAGCACGGCCACTTCGCCTTCGGCCACGCCCATCGCGCGGCGCCAGCCTAGGTCGCGCGCATGCGGCGTGAACTGCGTGCGGTCCACCCCGCGCCCCCAGAGCCGCGTGCGACCGGCTAGTCCGGCCTCGGCAAATTCCGCGGCGATGGCGGGGGTGGGCACCAGGATGCGATCCGAATTGCGGTAGAAGCGCGCGAGGTGCCGCTCCATCGCCGGGCGCACGAGGCCCGCGCCGTAGAAGGCGGCATAAGTCTCGAAGCGGGTGTGCAGGCTGGAGACGACCGGGATGCCGGCCTGCCGCGCCAGGCGCTGGGCGGCGGTGCCGGTCCAGTCGGGCGCGGAGACGTGGACGATCTCCGGCGCGAACTCGGCCAGATTGGCGCGGATGCGGCGCGGCAGGCCCAGCCCCAGCCGATAGTCGCCGCGCCCCGGGATCCTCACCGAAGGGACCGATATCAGCGTTCCTTCGGGCGCGAAGGCGGGGGCGGGCGCCGTCGGCGAATAGACGCGCACGGTGCAGCCGCGCCGCTCCAGATAGCCGACCAGCCGGTTGAGCGCCTGGTTCGCGCCGTCGCGGACGTAGTTGTAGTTTCCCGAAAAGAGCGCGACGCGCGGGCGCCGGCTGGAAGCGGGCGCGCGGGGGGGAAGGGGGCGTGGCAGGGACGGGCGTTCTTCGGGCGCGATTTCGACTTGCGGCTTCATGTCCTGGTTTCGATTTGCGGCGCGGTCCGTTCCGCCCGCCGCTCGGCGCCGCGCTATTCCGCCTTGGCTTACCGCAACCTTACAGCCTGCCGGTGCGTGGGAGGATGTGCGCAGGGGCGCATGTCTGTTGCGCGCCGGTTCCATCCCCGCGATAGATGGGGGGATGACTGGCACTCCGATCACTCCCGCCCCGCGGCTCCCCGAAGGCGCGCCATGCGGCTGCTGATCGTCGAGGACAATGCCGAGCTGGCCGAGCTGATCGGCATGCACCTTCGCGACGGGGGCTTCGGCAACGATATCGTCGCCACCGCGGAAGAAGCGCGCATCCTGGTGGAGGCGGGCAACCACGCCGCGCTGCTTCTCGACCTTGGCCTGCCCGACCAGGACGGCATCGCCCTGCTCCGCTCGCTGCGGGCTGCCGGCCATTACCTGCCGGTGCTGGTGCTGACCGCGCGTTCGGCCATTGCCGACCGGGTCGCCGGGCTCAATGCCGGGGCCGACGATTACCTGCCCAAGCCATTTGCCGCGGAGGAACTGATCGCCCGCGTGGCCGCGCTGCTGCGCCGCTCCATGGGCGAGAACGGCAGCGAGATCGCCTGCGGCCGCTTGCGCTACGACGTGGCCTCGCAGACGGTGCGGGTGGGGCGGAACGGAGAGGTTTCCAGCATCGTCCTGGCCCCGCGCGAGGTTCAGTTGCTCGACCTGCTGATGCGCCAGCGAGACAAAGTGGTGCGCAAGACCCAGATCGAATCCGTGTTCTTCGGCCTTGGCGAGGAATTCTCCTCCAATGCTGCCGAAGTCAGCGTGCACCGGCTGCGCAAGCGGCTGACGGCGCTGGAGGCGGGGGTGGAGATCGTGACGGTGCGCGGCCTGGGCTACCTGCTGCGCGCCGCGCCGGAAGCGGCACCTGAAGTCTCGTCCCCCGATCCGGCCACCCATCCGGCCCCCGATCCGGCGCCCTGATGCCAACCCATTCGATCCTGCGCCGCATCCTGTTGCTCCATGCGGCGGCCACGCTGGTCACGGCGGTCCTGGCGGCCTGGGGCGCGATGCTGCTGATCGACAGCACGGGGGACCGGCTGCAACGCCAGATCCTGGACGAATATGCCCTGAAGATGCAGCACGGGCTCCACCGGCAGGGGGGCGGCTGGACGATCTCGGAGGAAACCGCCTCGGCCCTGCGCGGCGGCGGCTCCAGCTTCAGTTTCTGGATCGAGGACGAGGGGCGGCCCGTCGCCATCGAGAACTTGCGCTCGGACCCTTCGCTGTCAGTGCCGATGCGGGCGGGCGCGGCCTATTTCAAGCGAGTGCGCGGGCCGCGGATCTATTCCGGCGTTTCCATGCCGCTGATGGGCGAGCGGGGCAGCTGGCTGGTGATCGTGCAGAACCTCGACCATCCAGACGTGATCTTCGACGACTTGCGCGCCGATATCGCGGTGGTGGGCGGGGTGCTGCTGGCGGTGTTCCTGGTGGGGTTGCTGGCGGTGGACGCCTATATCGTGCGCCAGTCGCTGGCGCCGCTCAAGCGGGCTTCGGGGCAAGTGGGGCAAGTCTCGCCCTATCAGCTCCAGCAGCGGGTGGACACGGCGGGCATGCCCGAGGAAGTCGTGCCGCTGCTCCAGGCGATCAATGCCGCGCTCGACAGGGTCGAGGAAGCCTACCGCATCGAACGCGACTTCGCTGCGGATGCGGCCCACGAACTGCGCACCCCGCTGGCGATCCTGCGCTTGTTGGTGGAGCAGGACGGTGCGCCCGAGGCGGTGCCCCGGCTGCAACGGCAGATCGACGCGCTGGAGGCCATGGTGGAGCGGCTGCTGCTGCTGGCGGAAGTGGACGCCATGGCCTGCGACCCCGGCGAAGTGACGGATCTGCGCGCCCTGGCAGAAGAACGCGTGGCGGGAATTGCGCCGCTGTTCATCGCCCGCGGGCAGGAGATCGAGATCGTCGGCGCTGAAAGCGTGCCCGTCTTCGCCGCGCACCACCTGGCCGCGCGTGCGCTCGATTCCCTGCTGGAAAACGCCATGAAGCACACGCCGGCCGGAACGCATGTGGTGGTGACCGTGGACCCCGCCGCCGAAATCCGCGTGGCCGATGACGGACCGGGCCTGCCGCCCGTCGCCGCCGGTGACGAACTCTTCGCGCGCTTCTCCTCGGCGCGGCGCGACTTCAAGAGCGGGTCGGGGCTGGGGCTGGCCATCGCCAGCGAACTCATGGCGCGGACCGGCGGCAATCTGGAGGCCGCCGAAAACCGCCCGCGCGGCACCGTGTTCCGCATGCGCTTCCACCCGGTGCCGACGGCGCCGCGCGGCGCGCGGCGGGGCTGAGAGGGATCAGGATTGCGCAAGGGGTCGCAGGAGCGACAGACGTGCGCAGAACCACCGCGCACGTCCGTCCTGCATGATGGCCGTCAGGGTTCCTGACGGGCTCCGTCGGCCTTGGCCAGGATCAGCGAGAAATCGCCTTGCGGGTCGGTCCAGTGCTCCAGTTCGCGCCAACCGCTGGCGGCCAGCAGTACGCGCATTTCCCCGGGGCGGTACTTGTGGCAATTCTCGGTGTGGATGGTTTCGCCGCCTTCCATGCGGAAGGGCTGGCCGTCCACCTCGAAGCGGATCGCGCGGCGGGCTTCCAGATGCATCTCGACACGGCTGGCCAGCGGATTCCAGCGCGAGACATGGCGGAATTCCCCGACCGGGATCGAGCCGCCCAGCTCGCGGTTGATGCGCTGGAGCAAGTTGAGGTTGAACAGGGCCGTCACCCCCTGCGCATCGTCATAGGCGGCGGTGAGCCGCTGCGGGTCCTTCACCCGGTCGATGCCGATCAGCAGGTGGGCATTCGTGCCCAGCGTCTCGCGCATGGAGCGCAGCAGGTCCACGGCGGCTTCCGGGGTGAGGTTGCCGATGGTCGATCCGGGGAAGAAGCCCAGCATGCTGCGCGCCTCGCCATCCTGCCGCAGCGGCAGGTGAACGGGGTTCATGAAGTTCGCTTCCACCGGCACGATGCGCAGCGCGGGGAACAGGCCCTGGAGCGCGGCGCAGGCCTCGTCCAGGAATTCGCCGCAGATGTCGATCGGCACATATGTCGCACGCGGCATGGATTTCAGCAGGATGCGCGTCTTGATCGAGCTGCCCGATCCGAATTCCACCACCGTGGCATCGCTGCCGATGCGCTCCGACACGGCGGGGCAATGGGCCTGGAGCAGTGCGGTTTCGGTGCGGGTGGGGTAGTATTCGGGGACCTGGGTGATCGCTTCGAACAGTTGCGATCCGCGCATGTCGTAAAACCAGCGCGCGGGCACCGCTTTTTGCGTTTGCGCAAGACCGCGCAGCACGTCGGCGCGGAAGGCGGGGTCTGCCTCGGGCGCTCTGGCAAGGGGACGGACAGTCGGATTCTCGTCATTCCTGGGGGCCGTGAAATACATGTCAGAGGCTCCTTGCGAGGCGAAGTCCGGTGAACTGCCAGCGCTGGTGGGGGTGGAAGAAGTTGCGGTAGGAAGGGCGGACATGGCCGCGCGGGGTGGCGCAGCTGCCGCCGCGCAGCACGAACTGGCTGGACATGAACTTGCCGTTGTATTCGCCCACGGCGCCCGCCGCCGGGCGATAGCCGGGCCAGGGGCGATAGGCCGAGCCGGTCCACTCCCAGACATTGCCGTAGAGCGAGGCGAAGCCGTCCACTTCCTCTTCCGCACGGGGCGCTGCGGGGCCGGCCCGGTCCAGTTGCAGGCCGCCAAGAGGATCGCGGCCACGCGCAGCGGCTTCCCATTCGTGCTCGGTGGGAAGGCGGGCCCCCGCCCATGTCGCGAAAGCATCGGCTTCGTAGAAGGAGATATGCGTCACCGGGGCTTCGGGATCGACGTCCTGCCAGCCCGCCAGCGTGAACTGTTTCCACTGCCGTCCGCCGCCGCGCCAGTAAAGCGGCGCTGAGATGGTTTCGACGCCCCCTGCGGCGCCGCGCACCCAGTCCCAGCCATCCGACAGCCAGAGCGCGGCCGTGCCGTAGCCCTGGTCGGCGATGAACTCGATCCACTCGCCATTGGTCACCGGGCGGTTGGCCAGGGCATGGGGGGCGAGCCAGGCGGGGTGGCGGGGCAGTTCGTTGTCGAAAGCGAAGCGCTCGTCCGGGCCGGCCCCGATCTCCGCCCGGCCCTCCGGCCCTTCGATCCAGCGCAGCGGGGCGCTGCGGGCCGGCGTGGAGGGCGGCTTGGAGGGTGCCGCATAAGCGGGGCCGAGCGGATTGCGCGAAAACAGGTGCTTGATGTCGGTCAGCAGCAGTTCCTGGTGTTGCTGCTCGTGCTGGATGCCCAGTTCCACCAACTCGCCGTGGCGTTCCAGCAGGAGGGGCATGGACTCCAGCATGGCGGCTTCCACATGGGCGCGATAGTCCAGCACGTCGGCCAGCGTGGGCCGCGTCAGCAGGCCGCGCTCGGGCCGGGCAAGGCGGGCGCCTTCGGCCTCGTAGTAGCTGTTGAACAGGAAGGGCCAGCGCGGATCGTGAAGGCGATAGCCGGGCACATGGTCGCGCAGGAGGAAAGTCTCGAAGAACCAGGTCGTATGCGCGAGATGCCACTTGGCGGGCGAGGCATCGGGCATGGACTGGACGGCGGCGTCGGCCTCGTTCAGCCCCTGCACCAGATCGCGGCTGAGATGGCGGGTTCGCTGGAATCTGTCGGCCATATCCCCGGGAGAGAGGGCGGGGCGCACGTCCGCACGGCTCGACTGTTCCTTCATCGTCTCTCCTTCCGCTACCCGCGTGGGCACGCCTCATGTTCGCCAGCGCCGGAAAAGAAGTCCAGCGCTCACGAAACGAAGGTATGTCGTAGGTAGTGCTCGGGAGGCCGCGAGGTTCCGAGCACCGGAAAAATCGCCATGCGATGCTACCGGCGGTGCCCCGTTATGGCCGGTGCGGTTGGGCGGAGCCGGGGTCGCGGGCGAAAAGCAGGGTGGCGCCCAGCACCACCGCTCCGGCGAGTGCCAGCGGCACGGCCAGGCCGACGCGGAGCAGCAGGGCCGCACCCAGGGCCGCGCCGAGGAAGATCGAGAGCACGGCGGCAAGGCGGCGCGCGAAGTTGGGGGAGACGCGCCCTGCCATGTCGGCGGCGATGCCGGTGATCGTCAGGGTGAGCACGGTGGTCGTCAGGTCCGGCACTTTCAGTGCGCGCACCGTGGCGTTGCGCAGGCCCATCGCGAAACCGGTGAGGGCGATGACCGAAAGCACGGCAATCTCCGGTGCCTGTGCGGCCACGTCGATACGGGTGGAAATCGCCGCGGCGACCCACAGCAAGCCGGCTTCCACCACGGCCGCGCGGATCAGCCAGCGGCGCAACGGCAGGTCGGTATGGGTCCGCGCCAGGCGTCCCGCTCCCCAGGCGCCGACCATGAAGGCCAGCAGCGCCAGCACCGCCGGCACGACCTTGAAGCCCGGCGTACCCGCGGCCGCAAAGCCCAGGAACACCACGTTGCCGGTCATGTTGGCAGTGAACACTTTGCCAAGCCCGAGCACCGAAGCGGCATCGACAAGGCCGGTCGTTGCGGACAGCAGCAGCAGCAGGCGCGGGAGGGACGTCTTGGCGGTGATGGTCGGGCCGGTTGTGGGCGAAGTCATGGCGGGGGGCTCCATCGGGACAGGTGTTATCGAATGCGCCGCCCAGGATGCGATCGGGGCGGACGGGAAAGCGTTGGTGGAGCCTTTGTCGCCAGAATCGCCCTTTCGGTGAAGCTGGATAAAACCCCGTCAATCGTTCGATGAAACTGAAAAGCGCCGGACCTTTCGGCCCGGCGTTTCGAAAATTGCCTGCTCGCTCTCGTGGCGGTCACTCCGGCGGGGTGACGCCGTGGCGGGTGAGGAAGGCGAAGATCGTCTCCCAGACGTGCTTGCTGATCATCGGTCCCTTCACCGCGTGGGTATAGCCGGGATAGAGCATCATCTCGAACGGGACGGCCTGGGCCTGGAGCTTCGAGATCAGCACGGTGCTGTTCTCGAACACCACGTTGTCGTCCGACATGCCGTGGATCAGCAGCAGGGGATCGCTGATCTTCGCGGCGTTCTCGATGGCGTCGGAGGCGGTATAGGCTTCCGGCTGCTTGCGCGGGTCGCCCATGTAGCGTTCGGTGTAATGGGTGTCGTAAAGCTCCCACTTGGTCACCGGCGCGCCCGAGATGCCTGCCGCATAAAGGCCGTGATCGGCCTGGAGCATCTTCAGCGTCATGTAGCCGCCGTAGGACCAGCCATAAGTCGCGATCTTCTTCGGATCGACGAAGTCCAGCGTCTTGAGATAGGCGGCGCCCGCGCGCTGGTCCGCCACTTCGACGGTGCCCAGCTTGTGGCGGATCTGGCTTTCGAACTTCACGCCGCGGTTCGGGCTGCCGCGGTTGTCGAGGCGGAAGTAGATATAGCCCTTGTCGACGATGGCCTGCGGCAGGGCGCCCAGCCACTGGCGCGCCACTTGCTGGCTATGCGGGCCGCCGTAGTGCTCGAAGAACACCGGGTAGCGCTTGCCGGGCTCCATCTTGGGCGTGATCATCAGCCAGTGCAGGTCGCTGCCATCCTCGGCCTTGACCGTGCCGAAGGTGGGCGTGCGGTGTCCGGCCAGATAGGGCGCATAAGGATGCGCGCCGTCGAGGCGGTTTTCCTCAACCCAGGCGAGGCGCTTGCCCTCGGCATCGGCGACATAGCTTTGCGAGGGCTGCGTGGGCGAGGAGCGGGTGACGACCAGCGTGCGGCCGTCCTTGTTCGCCACGGCGGCATTGAACCAGCCTTCCTCGGTCAGGCGCTGGGGCGTGCCCGGCCTGGCCAGGTCGATGGCGTAGAGCTGGGGGGACAGCACATCGTCCTTCGTGCCGGTGAACAGCACGCGCCCGCGCGCCTCGTCCACCGAGACGAGCTTGGTCACCGTCCACCGGCCCGAGGTCAGCTGCTGCCACTTGCCGTTCGCGAAGTGGTAGAGATGGCCGAAACCGTCGCGCTCGGACCACCAGATCAGGCTGCCGTCCTTGAGGAAGCGGTAGTTGCCGGACAAGTTGATCCAGGCATCCGGAGAGGCCTTTTCGGTGAAGAGCACGCTGCTCCTGCCGGTGGCCGGATCGACCGCCAGCATGTCGATCTTCGTCTGCGCGCGGTCCTGCCGCTGGACGTAAAGCGTCTTGCCATCGCGCGACCAGTTGACCCGGGCCACGTAGATGTCGCTGTCGGCACCCAGGTCGACCTGGACCTTGCCGCTGCCGTCCGGCTTCATCACGAAGAGGGAGACCAGCACGTTCGGCGTGCCCGCGGCCGGATAGCGCTGCTCGTAAGTGCGTGTGCCCTCCGCGCCGATCGCGGCGCGGGTGACGACCTTGACCGGGGCCTCGTCATAGCGCTCCACGGCGATGCGGCTTTCGTCCGGCGACCACCAATAGCCCGCCATGCGGTCCATCTCTTCCTGCGCCACGAACTCCGCCTCGCCCCAGTGCACGGTCTTGGCGCTTTCTTCGGGGGTGATCGGCTTCTGCGCGCCCTGTTCGAGCGAGCCCACCCAGAGCCGCTGTTCGCGCACGAAGGAGAGGTACTTGCCGCCGGGGCTGAGCGCGGAGTTCAGCTCGTCCTCCGGGGAATCGGTCAGGCGGCGCACCGAACCGTCCAGCCCGGCCAGGTAGAGATCGCCGTCGAGCGGAACGATGATCGAGCGGCCGTCGTCGCTCCAGTCATAAGCGACGATGCCCTTGAGATCGCCCACGCGCTTGCGTTCGCGCTGCATCTTTTCGGCTTCGGACAGCGGGCGGCTGGAGCCGAGCTTGAGCGAATCCACCAGCATGCGCCATTCGCCGCTCTCGCGGTCGTAGCCCCAGAGGTCGTAGCGCTGGCGGTCCTCGGTGCGATTGCGCAGCAGGGTGAGATAGCGCCCGTCCGGCGAGATCTTCACTTCGCGCGGCTGCGGTCCATCGAGCGAGGGGCTGGCGAAGACGCGCTGGAAATCGAGCGCGCCTGCAGCGATGTTCGGACGAGGGGCCGGACTGGCAGGGGTGTCGGCGGCCCGGGGGGCGGTCTTCTCGGTCACGGGGGCGGCCTCTGCGGAGATGAAGCTGGCGGAAACTGTGGCGCACAGGGCGGCAAGCAGCAGGGAGATTCTGGACATCGGACCCATGCCTAGAGCATTTTCTAGTCGGGTGGAATCACCTGTTGGCTCGGAAAATGCGACCGCTTCCGCGCGCTTGGAATCGCTTGCGGCGTCAAGGCGCGTTTTGCCGAATCGGCGCGGAAAAAGCCGCGTTCCCCGCGGGTTTCAGCCGTTTCCCTCGGGAAACATGGCGGTGTGTCCGGCGAAGAGGCGCTCAGGCGCCAGGCGGCTCGGCGCTTTCCTCCAGTTCGGCGATCTCGAAGACGAAGCCCTTCCAGCCCCGCATCCGCACCGCGTCCTGCGTGGCGGCGCGCCTTTTCTTGGCTTCCGCCAGCGAGCGGGTATGCCCCCAGAACACCTCAGTCTTGCCGTTTTCCAGCGTGGCGACAATGCGCCAGTAATGCGTGAAGGGGTCGGCGGTCGGCCCGATCGTCTTCACGTAGCCGTCCGGCATCCGCGCGGTGAGGTATCGCTTTTTCCTGCCCATGGGCCGGCGATAGGACGTCGCAGTGGCAATGTCAGCCGGGGCGCGGTAGGGGCAGGCCGATTTCAGGCAATTCCTTTCAGGCAGATCAGGCAGAGACATGGCCCGCAAGCATCCCAAACACGGCCCCTGGGAAGATCTCACCGAAGAGGAAGAGGCCCCTCCGCCGGTGCCGTGCTGGCTCTGCGGGCGGCCCACGGGCAAGACCATCGTCTGGCATCACCCCGTTCCCAAGAGCAGGGGCGGGCGCGATGTCGTGCCGATGCACCCGATCTGCCAGCAGACGCTGATCGCCAATTTCAGCAATTCCGAACTCCAGCGTCACGGCATGGATGTGGAGGGCCTGCTGCTCAATCCCAACGTGCGCAAGTTCGTGGACTGGGTGGCGAAGAAGGACCCGGACTTCACCGCCGCCATCACCAAAAAGCAGCGCTGACGGCCCGCGCCCTCGAAAGCCCTGCGCCGATCCTTTCCCGCTTCCCCCGCCCCGCGGCGCAGTCCCGCGGGCAGGGAGGGCGACGAGAAGCGGCCTTGACCGTACTTTCAGGACCCCTCCATGCATCTGACCCTCGAAGCCATCTCGTTCCTGGTCGCCATCGCGTTCGTGGCGGGCACGGTCGATGCCCTGGCCGGGGGCGGGGGACTGCTGACGATCCCGGCGCTGCTGATGGCGGGCGTGCCGCCGATCGCCGCGCTGGCCACCAACAAGCTGCAGAGCACGATCGGCACGGCCTCTGCCGTGGTCGCCTTCCTGCGCGCAGGCCGAGTGGATCTGCGCGCTTTCGCCGTGCCGGCGGCCGGGGCCTTCGCCGGATCGGTGCTGGGCGCCACGGCCGTCCAGCATGTCGATCCCGGCTTCCTCACCGCTTTCGTGCCGCTGCTGCTGATCGCGATGGGTCTCTATTTCCTGCTCGCACCGCCGATGAGCGAAGTGGACCGCCATGCCCGCCTCGGCGGCGCGGGGCTGACCGCCGTCTGCACCGGCATCGGCTTCTACGACGGTTTCTTCGGTCCGGGCACCGGTTCCTTCCTGACCACGGCGCTGGTGGCGCTGGGCGGGCTGGGTCTGGTGCGGGCCATTGCCAATACCAAGTTCATCAATCTGGCCACCAATGTGGCCGCGCTGCTGGCGATGGTGGCCGGCGGCAAAGTGCTGTGGGTTCTGGGCCTCTCCATGGCGGCGGCGAACATTGCCGGCAACCAGACCGGCGCCTGGCTGGCGATCCGCTTCGGCGGGCGCGGGGTGCGGCCGCTGCTGGTGGTCATGTCCTTCGCGCTGACCGTCAAGCTGCTGGCTGACCCGGCCAATCCCTTGTGGACGCTGTTCTAGGGAAGGCGCAGCATACCGCCCCGCCCCCCGCCGCGAACCGCACGGCAGGGTCGATCCGTCCGGCAAACCGGCGCCGCGCCCTTGGCAAGGCGGTACGCGATGTGAATAGGGGCGAGGTGAATAAATTTGCGCCTCGGGACCGATAGTCAGGCAACCGACAGGATGGACGCGCTTTGCCGATCAGCATGAAGGACGATGATTCGCGGTTCCCGCGCGCCGGAGCGCCCCTGTTCCTCGCCGCCTCGGCGCTTGCTGCCGTGGCGGCGGCGCCAGCCCTGGCCGATCCCGCTCCCTTCGAGCTGAGCGGCCCGGACTTGCGGATCGAGGTGACGCGCGGCCAGCAGACCCTGCCGATTGCGCAAGTGCCCAGCCTGGCCGAGGGGGACAAGCTCTCGATCCGCGCCGACCTGCCGGGCGACCAGGGCCAGAAGTTCCTGCTGACGTCCGCCTTCCTGCGCGGGGCCACCAATCCCCCGCCGAAGGACTGGGTCACCACCGCCAGCACCTGGAAGTCCAAGGACAAGGACAAGGCGCTGTCGCTCACCGTGCCCAAGGGCGCGCGGCAGGCGGTGCTGCTGATGGTGGCGGATACCGGCGGGGCGGAAGGCGTGCTGCTGGATGCGGTACGCGGCAAGCCGGGCGAATTCGTGCGCGCCAGCCAGGATCTGAACCAGGCCTCGCTTGACCATTCGCGCCTGGCCACCTTCATGGCCGCCATCCAGGCGCAGGACAACACCGGCCCGGAATACTTGCGCACCGTGGCCCCCGTGCTGGCGCGCAGCCTGTCCATCAAGCTCAATGACGAGTGCCTGTCCAAAGTCGTGGAGATGCAGGCCTCGTGCCTGCTGGAGAACCGCGAGGCGCTGGTGCTGAACGACGTGCACTCCAGTTCGCTGGCCGATACGCTGACGGGCACCCCCACCGATCTGGCCCTGCAGCTCAGCGCCACGCCCGAGGCGGGCGGCGGCTATTACAGCGCCTATATCGGTGTGGCGCGGGACATCGCGCGCATCTTCGGCGCCTTCAACAACCCCCAGTTCAATTACTTGCCTACGCTTTCGCTGCGCAAGGACGCCACGATGTCGCTGCTGCTCAATGCGGCGCCCTCGTTCCAGAAGCCGAAGTCGGTCATGGTCACGGCGCTGCCTGCGGTGGAGGCGGACATTCCCCCGCAGCTTCGCAGCATCGCCAAGGGGCCGGTCTGCATCGCCCGGCCCGGCGCCGTGCTGCCGGTGGAAGGCGCGCCCCTGGTCTATTCCACGGCCTTCGCGCACGACATGAAGGTCAAGCTCACTAACGGTTCCGGCCAGACGATGGACGTGGCGGCGGTGCCGCGCGCGGACCGGGGCGGCTACATGATCGGGCCGGACGAACTGCCCAGCGCCTTCACCGGATCGCTGCGCGCCCAGCTTCACGGCATGTGGGGCTTCGCGCCGTTCGGCGGGCCGGACTTCCTGCTGCAGCGGCCCGACGGCGCGGCCTGGAAAGTGGTGGGCGACGCTGACGGACTGGTGGTCGGCCGCGACAATGCTGTCACGCTGGAAGGCGCGGCGCCCTCCTGCGTGGAGGAAGTGCTGCTGAGGCAGGGCAGTGGCGCCCCCCGGTCGCTGGAATGGAAAGTGCAGGACGGCCAGCGGCTGACGTTCACCGTGCCGCTGGCCGCGGTGAACCCCGGCGAGATGCGCGTGGAAGTGCGCTATCAGGGCGCGAAGGGCCCGGAAACCGTCACGTTGCGCGCCCGCGCCGAAGCGAGCCGGGTCGACGGGTTCGAGTTTCACGCCGGAGACCGCCAGGGCGTGCTGACCGGCCAGCGGCTGGACCAGGTCCAGTCGCTGACGCTGAACGATGTAGAATACCGCCCGGATGGCCTTACCCGCGAGGATGCGGTCGATCGCCTGCGACTCTCGGTGAAAGCCGATCCGGCTCAGGTCAATTCGGCGCCCGGCACTCCGGGCCAGAACACGCCGGGCCAGAACGGTGCGGCGAAGACCACTCCCGCGCTTGAGCAAGGTGCTTCGGCAAAGGCCGTGGTGCGCCTGGCGGACGGGCGCAGCCTGACCCTGCCGGTGCGCGTGAGTGCTCCCCGCCTGCAAGTGGAGCTGCTGGGCCGCACGATCTATCCCGGCCCGGTCGCGCCGGGCGCCAGGGCGCTGGAACTGGGCGCGGGCGAACTTCTGCCTGACAACGGCGAACTGGTCTTCTCGGTAAAGGCCGCGCCGGGCGCCGGTTTCGGCACGCGCGACACGATCGAGATCGCCACGGCGGACGGCCCCGCGGTCGCTCGTCTTTCGGCCGGCAAGGGGCTGACGCTGGAGAGCCGCCAGGTGCTCGTCGCCCGGCTCAAGGCCGCCGACCTGCCTGCCGGCGCCTTCGGCCCGCTGCGCTTCCGTCTGGCCGGGGGTGAGACCACGGGGGACTGGACGCCGCTGACCACGCTGGCCCGGCTGCCCCGGATCGAGAACCTCGCCTGCGACAAGGACGGCGCGAAACAGGAGGCCGGGGCAGGGACCGGGGCAGCGACCGGAGCAGGGGCGGCAACACCCTGTACGCTCACTGGGCGGGACCTGTTCCTGATCGGCTCCGTCTCGGCGGAGCCCACTTTCGCCCAGCCCGCGGCAGTGCCCACCGGCTTCACCGGCTCCAGCCTGCCCGTGCCGCGTCCCGTGGCCGGAAAGCTCTACCTGCGCCTGCGCGATGCGCCCGATACCGCGGTGGCCCTGCCGCAATCCTGAGCTTTCGCCCCACATGGCGCTTTCGGACTTTTCGATCCTTGGCTTCTCAATTCGTTAGGCATTGCTATGTAGGCTGCCGCTGTCCGGGTGCGCGATGCCCGGACGCGCGAATGGGGCAGCGAAGCAGCGACATGGACCTGGCCGGATGATCGAACGCGGCGGCGCGAAAGCATGGGCCGGCGGCAAGCCGGCCGTTCCGGCGCTGACGGTGGCCGTCGGCAGCCTCTCGGTGCGCGCCGCGGGCCCTGCCGGTCTGCTGGGTCTCGATGTGGCCGGAACGGTGGAGGAAGACGATGTCCTGCCTTCCTGGGGCCACGAGGGCGCCGAAGTCGCGCTTTGCGTGAATCCCGCAGGCACGGCCTTTCTGGAAGGCGTGCTAGGCCAGGGCCGCGTCTATGCGGACCGTATCGAAGTGGACATCGTCCTGCCGGCCGGCGAGGCGGAAGCGCTGGCGTCCCGGCTCGCCCAGCCCGCCCCATCCCACGCCCGCCCATCCCGCCACCGCCTGCGCCTGACCGCGCAGCCGATCACCGAGACCCTGCTGCGCATCACCGGCTTCGAGATCTGCTGATTCCGCGCGCTCCGGGCGCAAAAGAGGTAGCAGGCCACTCGCAATAGCTGCGCCCCGGCCAGGCCGAGCGGCTATCCTGATCCCGGTGCGGATAGGCGAGGAACCGGGGCATGGGCGGGACGACTCTGTGAAGACGGCGGTCGACCGCCTGCTGAAACCCCTGGGCCTTCAGGCGCGGCCGGACGATCCCGGACCCTATTGGCCCCGGCGCCGCACCGACCGGATCCACCACCCCTTCCTGTTCCTGCTGACGCCGCCGGGCGCGGGCACGACCGCGATCGCGCGTCATGTGGCCGATCGTGCCGATGTCGGCGGGCTTCACTCCAGCTTCGAAGGGCAGCGCCTGGTGCGCGGGCTGATGGACGCGGACCAGTGGCTCGACCGCAAGTTCGTGGACTACGAAGCGGTGCTCGGGGCCTGGAACGCACGCATCGCCGAAGCCGAGCGGAGCCGCGGCCGGGCGTTCTTCCTGGAGAAGAGCCCGCCCAACCTCGTCCGCTACGAAACGCTGTTCGGTCATTTCAGCGACTACCGCGTCGCCGTGTGCAACCGTGCGCCGCTGACCAATATCGATGCTCAGCTCAAGCGCTATGCCCTGCCCGCCTATCGCGGCGTCCCGCGCGACCGCGTGGTGCGCGACCTGGCACGGACGTGGATCTGGAGAAGCGGCCTGCTGCGCACCGCGATCGAGCGGCACGGCTATCCGCTGGTCACTTACGAACGCTTCCGCCGCGATCCCGATGCGATCCTGTCGGCTTTCGGGCTGGAAGTCGGCCCGCCCGCATCAGCGGCGGCCGAAGAGCATCGCAGCGCTTCGTCGCAGGTTCTCATGCTGTCGACCGGGGAGCGGCGGATCGTGGCCGAAACGGTGGCCGAAGCGCCGGACCTGCTGGCGTTCTTCGGCTACGAGGCCGAACGCCCAGCTGATTAGAGGGGCCGCCGATTAAAGGGTCCGCCGACCAAGGAGCCAATGCGGCCCCGTCGCCCCCGATCCGGTCGGTCTGATCCGGTAGGGACGACGGGCATTCCGGGCCTGCTCAGCTGGTGCCGCGCGCGTAGTAATATTGATAATAGGCCATTTCCTCGCCCAGCACGGCCGAGGAGCGCGTGTCCACCTGGGTGAGCAGCAGGCCGTAGATATTGGCGCCGGCGCGGTCGAGTTCGCGCAGGGCGGTCTTCAGCACGTTGCGCTGGGTGGAGCGCCAGCGCAGGATCATCAGGGTGACGTCCGCCATGGCCGCCAGCGCGCGGGCCTCGGCCACCGGGATGACCGGCGCGATGTCCAGCACGACAAGGTCGTATTCCTGGCGGAACCGGTCGAACAGGGTGGCGGTGGCGTCCGAGTGGATGATGTCCAGCGGCGTTTCGGCCGTGGAATTCAGCGGGAGGACATGCGCGCCCGAGGGTTCGTCCAGAACCAGCACGTCTTCCACCCGCGCCTCGCCGGTCAGCACTTCGGCCAGGCCGGGGCGGCCGCGCAGGCCCAGCGCGATGGTGGTGCCCATGCGGCGCACGTCGCAGTCGATCAGCAGCGTGCGGCGACCGGCCATGGCGGCGGAGCGGGCCAGGGCGATGGCGGTGCTGGTCTTGCCCTCTCCGGGGATCGACGAGGTGACCCCCACCGAGCGGGCGACCTGCCCCTTGTGCCCGATCTTCAGCGCCGTCCAGATCGCGCGCACCGATTCCGCGAAGGGCGAATCCCGGTGGCTCACCAGGAAGTCCGGCACGCCCAGGGCGTCGTCCTTGCGGAAGTCGGGTTCGTCCATGGTGGCGATGTCGGGCAGGCTGCTGACCACTTCGTAGCCGGTCAGCTCTTCGGCTTCGGCGCGGGTGCGGATGCCGCGTTCGCGCCATTCCAGGGCCAGCGCCAGCAGGACCGCGGCGATCACGCCGGCAATGCCGCCGCCCAGCATGTAGACCAGCAGGTCCGGCGAGGAGGGCTTGGTGGGCACCTGGGCGCGGGCGATGACTTGCGCCTTGCTCTTTTCGGTGCCGCGCGTGGCCAGTTCCACGCGGTAGCGGTCAAGGAAGGTCTGGTAAAGCTGGCGCGAACTTTCGGCCACGCGCTCCAGTTCGTTGAGCCGCACGGAGGCGTTGTTGCCCGCGAGCAGGCGGCCCTTGGCGCCGCCGATGGCGGATTGCAGGGCGCCCACGCGCTGGCTGTCCACGCCCACGTCGGAGCTGACGCCCGAGGCGGCGCGGGCCACTTCGCGGCGCAGCGCCTGGCGGGCAGTGGCGAGCTGGGCTTCGGTCCTGACGCGATCGGGGTGGTTCGGCCCGAGCGTGGAGGACTGCTCGGCCAGCTTGACCTCCAGCGTCGAGACTTCGGTGCGCAAGTCGCGGATCACCGGGCTGTTGTTGACGGCGGTGCCGTTCTCGCCCGCATTGGCCCTGGCGCGGCCCTGGGAAGCGGCGAGTTCGGCCTTGGCCGAGGCCAGTTCGGTGTTGAGCGTGGAAAGCTCCTGCTGCGCGATCGTGCTGTCGTTGCTGACGGCCACGAGATCGGCGCTGGCGCGGTAGGAGGCGACGGCGGCCTCGGCCTTGATCACGTCTCCGCGCAGCTGGTCGAGCCGGCTGCGCAGCATGTTGATGTCCTGGCTGCGCGCGCTCTGCTCGCCTTGCACCTGGCCGCTGACGTAAGCGTCGGCCACGGTGTTGGCGACCATCGCGGAGACCTTGGGATCGCGCGAGCGGTAGCCGAGGTTGATCGCGTAGGACAGCCCCTGGCGGCCGACCGTGAGGTTGGAGCGCAGGATATTGGCGGCGGCGGCCTCGGTCAGGGGGCCGGGGGCGTTCGGCGCCGAAGCGGCCAGGAACGCGGGATTGGTGTTGAGCCGCGCGTTGTGCACGGCGGCCGCCGCCACTTCGGGCGAGAGCAGGACCTGCACTTCGGTGTCCACCGCCGGGGAATCGACGATGGTATCCTTGTTGGTCTGCGCCGTGCGGACAAGTTGCTGGTCGCCCCGGTCCAGCGCCAGCACGACGCTGGCGTCGTATTTCTTGACCGCGAAGAGATAGGCCGTGGCCGTGGCCGCCAGCACCGCGAGAATGGCGATGAGCATGGCCCACTTGTGCCGCCAGGCCAGCGTCGCCAGCCAGGACAGGTCGATGAGCTTGCCCCCGTCGGGGCCAGACCCGGAGGCGGAAGCAGCGCTGCCTGGGGCGGGGTCGGTCAACCCCACCCTGCGCGCTACGGAGGGATCCAGCTTGTTGGGAGCCACGTGCAAGTCGCCTACCTCTCGAGAATCGAGGAAATTCGCGGACTTATTCTGCGAGCCTTTGCCATTGGAAATCCATGAGAAACAGGTAGTAATTCGAAATCTCAGGCACCACTACCTCGTGCGAGTGGAGCGGGCGCCCGGGCCGGGCTCCGGGCCTTTCGCGCTTGTGCAAGTGGCTTGGGGGCTGTCCGCATGGATGCCGGCGCCGCGCCGGACCGCCTGGCCTGGGGCGCCAGGGCGGATAGGCGCGCAAGGAACGCCAGCGGACCTCGGGCCGCCAGCCTTCGAAAACGGCCCGCCGACCGGCGCTCCGGCCGGTTCGACGGGCCTGTTCGGTCGGTCAGATCGCCATCCGCTGGTCGATCGTCACCTTGGAGCCGGAAAAGCTGCCGGATGCGCTCAGAACCTGGCCCGGCTTGGCGATCAGGCGGCGGATGTGCAGGTTGACCACGCCGTCCTCAGCGCGAAACAGGGGCACGTTGGGGTTTCCCGAGGCGATCAGCACGTCGATGGTGATCGTGCGGGTCACGCCCTTGCTGCCCTTGCCGATGATGCCGACGAAACGGTTGGTGCCCAGTTCGATCAGGCCGTGGCTCTGGTTGGTCCAGGCCTTGATGCCCTGGCGGCAGCCGGAGAGGTAGACGTTGTCCGCCCGCACATTGCCCTTGATGTCCAGGCAGGCATCGCTGGCGTTGATAACGCGGCCATTGGTGATCGTGCCGGAATAGCCGCCCTCGGTCGAGATGCCGTCCACGTTCTGGTAATAGCTTCCTGAATTCATGAATAGATTCTGGAAGTCGAAGTTGTTGATTTCAAAGGTTCCGACGTCGTCCGCGTCCTTGCCCTTGAGGGCGATGGCGGCCCAGGCGTCGTCGCTGTTGATGGCCGGATGGGCCTTGTCGCCGATCCAGACGAGGTCGTGGAAGCTCGCCTTGCCGATGCCGTTGCTGACGTTGACGAGGCCGAGGCCGAGGGTGGCGTCGGCGCGTGCCTCGGTGTCGGAAACGCGCTGAACCTGCAGGTCCTGCACATTGCTGCCGCGCATGAGCGGGCCGTAGCGCTGGGACTTGATGTCCCGCATCACGAAGCCGCTGGCGTCCTTGCCGTTGACCAGGATGTTGCCGTCCACGACGCAGAGCTTCGAGATTCCGGGCGTGGTCGCGGTCATGCGCAAGGTCGAGGCGGCCTTGCAGGCGGCGCTGCTGACTTGCGGGGCGGCGATGGACGGCATGGTGAAAGTGGTGGCGGCGGTAGTGGCGGTTGCCTGGGCCATGGCCAGCGGCGAGGCGGTCAGGCTGCTGAGTGCGGCGGGCGCACCCCCGTTGGATGGGCCCATCGCCAGCATCGGCAGGACGAGGCCAAGTGTTCGAAACATGTGCTTCCCCAAGGACTTAGGCTGTTGATCGCGTTTTATTGACAGGACCATGACGAATAGTCTCATCCGTATGGCTTAGTTCTTTTGGGCTACTTGCCCAGGCGAACTTGAAGCACAACTGGCGGGGCGGGCGAAATGTCCTCAAACGGGGCGGAGCGCTGCGGGATTTGCGACGGACCGTTTCGCAGCGCGGCCCTGAAGGTTGGCGTGAACCGTGAAACCGCAGAGCAGGCCGTAGAACAGCAGGCCCTCGATCATCCAGAACGGCATCGTCGCCATATTGAGCAGGAAGAACCCGAGATGCGCCATCACCAGCGTGAACCGCGCGGGCGTGCGCGCCGTGGCGGCCAGGAACACCATCCAGCTCCAGAGCAGCAGCATGGCCGCCACCCCCAGGACGCCCAGCTCGTAAAGCGTGGAGACCAGGGTGTTGTGCGCATAGTAGCGATAGCGGCCTTCCCAGGCATTGGCGCCGAAGCCCAGCATGTGCTGGCGCGGCGTGCCGGCATCCCAGGCGGTGATGTACTGGCTCCAGAGCAGCAGGCGGCCCGAGAGGACCTGCGTATCGGCGCGGCTGAAGTCGGCCGGGGCCTTCATGATGATGGCCGGGTTGTCCCACACGGTCTTGACCGCATCGAAGCGGTCCCCGGCGACGATCGGCACGATCGGCACGGCCGAGAGCACCAGCAGCCAGCCCAGGATGCCGGCGATCGGCCTCTGGCTGGGACGGACCCCGCCCACGATCGCGGCGATGAACAGGCCCAGCATCAGCGGCCCGGCGGTGATGATGGCGGTGCGGTAGTTGGCCGCCAGGATCCCGCCCAGGCAGACGACGGCGATCCCCAGCTTGTAGAGCGCGCGCAGCCGCGGGTTGAGGATCGCGGTGAGCAGCCCCGTCAGGAGGATGATCGAGAAGCTGGCCTCGTGGTTGTAGCCGCCGATGTAGGATGTGGAGCCGTCGCTTTCGGTGGCCTTGGCGATGCCCAGCACGATGCTGAAGCCCTGGAGCATCAGGGGAAGCAGGAACGTGAACAGCAGCCGCAGCAGCACTTTGCCGGCGCCGTCGATCACGAAGGCGTCGTAGGCGGTGAGGGCGATGATCGCGAGATAGGCGTATTTCACCAGGCTCTCGACCGAGCCGGAGATCTCGCCGTTAAGCACGGCGCTCATGGCGATGACCATGAGCAGCGGCGCGATCGGCGCCAGGATCAGCGGCACGGCGCGGCTGCGCAGGAGCAGCAGCGCGCCCACGCCCACCAGCACCACCGACGCCAGCGCGTTCCAGCTCAGTCCCGCCGGGCTGGAGGAAAAGGCGAAGCGCGGCATCGCGGACATCGCCAGGCGCATCGCGAAAGCCACGATCAGGAACCGCGCCGAAGCGCGCACCTGCAGGCAGAGCACCACCACGAGCACGCAGTAGAGCATCATCGTGGGCAGGAGCAGGAAGATCGGGATGGGCGGGCTGCCCGATGTCAGTGCCAGCATGGCGTGCTCCGGTCGCGGTCTAGGGGCGCTTCGGCCGTGGCGCCGGTCCGGGCCGGGATCGGCGGGAGGGCCTCAGCTTGCAGGGGTAAGGGCATGGCTGAGCCACTTGCGGGTCTTGAGCTTGCGGTAGGCGGCGGCCGTGCGCCGGGCCACTTCGTCCCAGTCGAGCAAAGTTTCGGGCAATGTCTCGGGCAATGTCTCAGGCTGGGGATCGCCCGCGCTTTCCCCGTCCTGCGGGCCGGTTTGCGGCCGGTCTTCCCCGCCGAGACGCGCGGCGAGGGCGTTGACGTCCCCGACCGGGAAGTAGCGGTCGGCGGGCAGGCCGAGGTCGAGGTTGGGCTGGATGTCGCTGAGCAGGACCGGGCAGCCGCAGGCCAGCGCCTCCAGCGCGGCGATGGGCAGGCCCTCATGGAAGGAGGGCAGCACGAAAAGCGCGGTATTGCGCAGCAGCACGCCCAGCCGGGGGCGCGGCACCATGCCCAGGAAGCGGATGCGCGGCTCCGCCATGGCGAGCAGGTCCTGCGCATAGCGATCGTCCTTGCGGCCCGCCCCGGCGATCACCAGGGTGCGCCCATCCCTGCCAGAACCGTCCCTGCCGAGACCGTCTCCGCTGCGGCGGAAGGCCTCCACCAGGTAGTGGATGCCCTTTTCCGGCACCAGCCGCGCCACGCAGAGGACATAGTCCTGCGCGCGCAAGTCCAGTTCGGCCAGCACGTCCTCGTCGCTCTGGGGAGAGGGGGGCATCGTGCTGACGCCGTTGGGAATGAACTCCACCCGCTCGGCCCGCGCCGGGTAGCGCTCGCGCATGCGGGCGGCGAGCGAGGGCGAGACGCAGACCACGCGGTCGGCCGATTGCACGCCCAGCCACTCGCCCAGCTTGAGCATGAGCTTGGCGCCGCGGCCCCATTTCTCGCGGTCGTAGTCGGCGCCGTGGTGAGTCAGCAGCACGCGCAGGCCGAGCAGGCGGGCGAAAGGGGCCAGCAGCGCGGGGCCGACCGCGTGGATATGCACGGCGTCGGCGCCGTGAAGGCGCGCGTGGACGATGCCCACGAACGTCGAGACAAGCGCCTCGCTGATGCGACCGGTGGGGGAATAGAGCGGCTTCAGCGCGACGTGGCGGAAACTGGTGATCGCCGGATCGACATAGGGCGCGCGGCAGCAGACCTCGATCTCGATCTCGGGCTCCATGGCGGCGATGCGGGGCAGGAGTTCCTCGCAGTGGGTTTCCACCCCGCCCATGACGCCGGGGATGCCGCGCAGGCCGGTAACGCAGACTTTCATGGCCGCACCGCCTGTGCCTGCCTTGCGGCAGGCGCCGGGGCGGCGTCCATCAGCGCCGTCCGGAACCGCTCGACCGCGCTTTCCACCGAGAAGGCGGCGGCGCGCCTGGCGGCGGCCGCGGACAGTTCCGCATGGCGCGGCCCCATCATTTCGGCCATGCAGCGCGCCATGGCGGCATGATCGTCGGGCGCCACGAGAGCGCCGCCATGACCCATGACCGAACGCGCGCCGTCCAGCTCGACCTCCAGGATTTCCGCCGGTCCCGAAGGGCAGTCGGTGGCGACGACCGGCAGGCCGACCGCCATCGCCTCCATCATGGCATTGGGAAAACCTTCGGCATAGGACGTGAGCAGGTAGCATCCCGCCCGCGCCAGCACGGCGTAGGGATTGGCGAGGAAGCCCGGGAAATGCACGCGATCGGCCAGGCCCAGCCCGGCCGCCAGCTCGATCAGGTCTTCCCGCAAGGGGCCTTCGCCCAGCACGATCAGGTTGGCGGATTCCGCTTCGGCCCCCGCCCCCGTCTCTGCCCCCATTTCCGCCAACGCGCGGATGGCCATGGCGGTGTTCTTGTTGTCCACCAGCCGGCCCATCGTCACGAAGTCCCGCGCGGTGACCGGGATGGCCGGTTCCTGGGCGGCCAGCGCGTGGATATGCGCGGTGTCCACCGGGTTGTAGATCACCGAGATGCGCTGCGGCTCCACGTCGAAGTCGCTCTCCAGCGTGCGGGCGACGCCTTCCGAGACGGCGATGATGCGCCGGGCGGTGGGGTAGGTATTGCGGATCAGGAGGCGGCTGAGGAAGGCGAGACGGCCGCTCCGGAGGTGGGCGGTGGTGTTCACCCGCTCGCTGATGATCGCCGCGCCGCCGGTGCGGCGCATGGCGACGATCGCGGCGACATTGGCGCGTGAGAGGAACGAGAGCGTCACGTCCGGCCGCAGCCGCCGCACCAGCTTGCGGGTCTGGGTGATGCTGCGCAGCAGCCCGCCGCGCGCGTCTAGGCGCTCCACCGTGACGCCGGCGGGCAGGCGGTAGGCCTCTTCCGCCTCGTTATCGAGCAGGGCGACGGTGATGGCGATTTCGTCCGGGCGGCGGCTGAGTTGGTCCACCAGGGTGGTGAACACGCGCTCTGCCCCGCCGCCGGCGAGCGAATTGATGACGAAGAGCGCGCGAAGCGGCGATTCAGAACGCATGCGACCTCTCGTGGCTTTGAGCAGGTGCAGCGTAGCCAGCGCATGGCGCGGGAGCGATTCAACAAAAGGGCCAGCGCGTGGCCCATCGGGGGTATGGCGCGGCACCCATATTGCCGGGCGCGGCCTGTTGAAAAGCCTGATCTTTCTCGTTTGCCGCCAGGGAGCCGGGGCAAGTCTCTCCCGCCCCGCGCCGGGGATCGCTTCGCCGCGCGCGTCACGGTGAGGGGGAGAGCAGGCGAGGGAGAGCGCGGGAGGGGGCGGCGATCCGTCCCGCCCCCTCCCGCGCGGGGCGGCTCAAGGGCGGTAGAGCGCCTCGGTGGGCAGGATCACGCCATTGGCCTTGGCATAATCGTCCCAGGCGGCCGTCAGTTCGCGCAGTTTGTCCGGGTTCGCGGCGGAGAGGTCGCGGGTTTCGCCGGGGTCGCGGGCGATGTCGAAGAGGCGCCACTGGCCGTCGCCGATGTCGGTCACTTTCCAGTCGCCCTTGCGCAAGGCGCGGCTGCCGAACAGTTCGGTGCCCAGCGGCTCGTCGGCGGCGTGGACCGCGGCGGCCTTGCCCTCCAGCCAGGGACGCGCGCTCTTGCCGGTGATCGGCAGGACGGTGCGGCCCTGGAACGTGGTGCCGGCGGCGGGCACGCCCGCATAGTCGAGCAGGGTCGGCGCGATGTCGGCCACGCTGACATAGGCACTGCCTATGCCCCGCGCGTGGGCCAGCCCCCTGGCATGGACGAAGGCCACGGTGCGGGTGCCGCCTTCCGAGGCATAGGCCTTGGTCAGCCACGAGGGCGCGGTGCCGGCCTGCGCCCATTCCGGGCCGTACGTGATGTAGGAGTTCGCCTTGCCGCGATTGGCGAAGCTGTTGTCCGCCTCGGCAACCCGGCTGCCGAGCATTTTCGCGCCGGTCGTGCGATAATCGAGGCCCTCCGCGCCGTTGTCGGCCAGGAACACGATCACGGTATTGTCGAGTTCGCCGCTGGCGCGCAGTTCCTCGATCACGCGGCCGACATTGCGGTCCATGCGTTCGACCATGGCGGCATAGATCTCCATGTCGCGTGCGGCTTCGCGCTTGTCCGCCGCCGACAGCGAATCCCAGCCGCCGCGCGGGGCGCGCACGCTGTGCGCGGCCGTACCCTTGGCCAGGATCCCGAGCTGCTCCTGCCGGGCGAGGCGGCGGCTGCGGATCTCGTCGAAGCCCAGGTCGTACTTGCCGCTCTGGCGCGCGACGTCTTCGGCGGGCGCCTGGAGCGGCCAGTGCGGCGCGGTGAAGGCGAGATAGGCGAAGAACGGCTTGTCAGGGCTCTCGCGGCGGCTCTGCTGCAATTCCGCGATCAGGTTCGTGGCATAGGCATCCGACGAGTAGAAATCCTTGTCGAGCGAGGCCAGGACCTTGCCGTCGCGGGTATAGGTCGCGCCCTTGCCGGGTTCGGCGGACTGGTCGCGGCCATAGTGGTTGGCGCCGCCCTGCAGCAGCGCGAAGCTGTGCTGGAAGCCGCGCGCATGGGGATCGAGGTCCGGGGTCAGGCCCAGGTGCCACTTGCCCGAAAGCAGCGTGCGATAGCCGCCCGCGGACAGGCGCTCGGCCAGGCTGGCGACATCGCGGCTGAGATAGCCTTCATAGCCGGGCTTGCCCTTCTGGTTGGGGGCGGTGAGTTCCGCCATGCTGCCCAGCCCGGCGCGGTGGTTGTCCGTGCCGGACAGCAGCATCGAGCGCGTGGGCGAGCACGTGGGCGCGGTGTGGAAGCCCGTCAGCCGCAGCCCGTCCAGCGCCAGCCGGTCGAGGTTGGGGGTGGCGATCTCGCTGCCGAAGGCGCCGACATCGGAAAAGCCGAGGTCGTCGGCGATGATGACCAGGAAGTTCGGGCGGGCTTGCGCGGGAACCTGGCCCGCAGGACCGGACGGCGCCGGAGCGGTTTGCGCCATCGCCGGGGTTACGGTGGTGGCGAGCAGGGCTGCGCCGAAAGCGGCGGCGAAAGCGAAACGCTTGGATTTCATCGATATGTCCTTGGAAAAATCCCGCGCCGCGGCGGAAGCGCGCGGCGCGGGCAGTCAACGGCCCGTACAGGGTGTGAGGGATCAGGCCGGTTCGTAAGTGGTGGCCTTTTCCTTCCGGGTCGTGCGGCTCTGGCGTCCGTCGATGGCGACCGGCACCGTGCCGGCGATCGTCGCGCGGCGCAGGGTGCGGCGCTGGAGGCCGAAGTCGGCCACGGCGCGGTGCTGGGTCGCCTGGTTGTCCCAGAAGGCCACGTCGCCCGGCTGCCAGCGCCAGCGCACGACGTTCTCGGGACGCGTGATGTGTTCCTGAAGGATCGAGAAGATCCGCGCCGAATCCGCCTGGTTCAGCCCGGCGATGCGCTTCACGAAATGGCCGAGCAGCAGGCTGCGCTGGCCCGAGACCGGATGGACGCGAACCAGCGGGTGCTCGGTTTCGTAGACGGTCGAGGCGAAGATGTTCTTCTGGAACTGCGTGCGGTTCTGGGCGGCCTCGTCATCCTTCGGCGCATTGCCCAGCACGGCGGCATAGTCGTAGTCGTTCGAGTGAACCGCCCAGAGCGTGTTCACCAGCTGGCGCAGGCTTTCCGGCAGGCCTTCGTAGGCAGTCTCGGTATTGGCCCAGACGGTGTCCCCGCCCGCCTCGGGAATGGTGATCGCGCGCAGGATCGAGCCGGCCGGATAGGCATCGGTGAAGGTCACGTCGGTGTGCCAGCTGGAGGCGGCGTAGCCTTCCTTGCTGTCGAGTTCGAGCAGGTAGCGCGATCCTTCGGCCACCGGCACGGTCGGGTGAGCGACCGGCTCGCCGAACAGCGAGGCGAAAGCCTCGTGGCGCTGGTCGTCCAGTTCGTGCTGGCCGCGGAAGAAGATCACCTTGTGGCGGACGAGCGCGTCCTTGATGGCCTGCACGGTCGGGCCGTCGAGATCGCCGGAGAGGGTCACGCCCCGGATCTCGGCGCCGATGGTGCCGGTGATCGGCGCGACGTCGAGCGGGGAGGCGGGATCCTTGGCATTGGCGTAAGTGGCAATCGAAGTCATGGCAGTTACTCCTTCGTCGTGAAAACGGGGAACGGGCTTCGTGAAAACAGGGGTCGGGAACGTCATTCGGCAGGGACGGCGGCGGCGGCGTAGACGTCCTCGCGCGCCTGGATCTGGCGGCGGATTTCGGCGTGGCGGCCGGCGTCGAGCGGGAAGCCCGCCACCAGCGCAGCGGCCAGGGTGTGGGCCAGCGCCGGGCCGAGCGCGAAGACCAGCAGCAGGGCATCGAGCGCCTGGGGCGTGTTGGTGGCGGCCTTGGGGTCGAAGCCGAAGGCCGTGACCAGCGGCAGGGCGATCCCGAAAGCCAAGGCGCCGCCCAGCTTCATCGAGACGCTGAATACGGAATAGTAGAGCCCCACGCGGTCCTCGCCGGTCTCGGCGCGGTGGAGGTCGGCCACGTCTGCCACCATCGAGCGGAGCATGAGGTTGCCCGAGCCTTGCGAGAGGCCCTGCGCCACGGCGAGCGCCATCATCAGGCCGAAACGGTCGGGCGTGAGGAAGACGAGGCCGAAGTTGATGGCCGCCTGGGTCAGTTCCGCCAGCACGGCGGCGCGGCTCTTGCCGAGGCGCAGGCCGATGCGGCGCCAGATCGGCCCGGCGAGCACGCCGAAGGAGTACTGGAGCAGGAAGAACCCGGCGGCCCATTCCGGGCGCTGGAAATAGATGGTGACGATGAACAGCAGCAGCGCGGTACGCACGCCCTGTCCGGCTGTGACCGCGGCGTCCGCGGCCAGGACGCGCAGCAGCAGGGGATTGCCGAAGACCGCCTTCAGCGTCTTGCGCAGCACGAATGGTTCCGCGCCGGAAGGCGCGCTGTGGTCGGGCACGGCGGTCAGCGTGAGCAGCAGGCCGGGCACGGCGGTGACCAGCACCAGGGTGCCGAACAGGGTCAGGCGCAGCGGGCCGTCGTCCGGCCGGAACTGGTCGGCCAAGGCGGGCAGCAGCAGGGTCAGCACCAGCGCCGCGGAGGACAGCAGCGTGAACTGCGAGGCGATCCGCGTGCGCTGGTCGTAGTCGCCGCTGATCTCGCCGGACCAGGCCAGCAAGGTGGTCTGGGTGGCGGAGGCCCCGGTGTAATAGCAGAGCACGCCGATCCCCACCCAGGTGAGGCTGGCGCCCTCGGGCGGGAAGAACAGCATGGTGCTGCCCACGATGAACAGCAGTCCGCCGGCCGCGATCCACGGCCGCCTGCGCCCGAAACGGCTGACGGTACGGTCGCTCAGCGCGCCGATCACCGGGTCCAGCAGCGAGTTCACCACCTGGCCGATCAGGTAGACCAGCCCCAGCCCCGCCAGCGGAATGGCATAGTGGCGCGAGAGGATGGCCGGCACGAAGGCCATGACCGGCTGCGCGGCTGCGTAGATCGGCACGGACATGGCGGTGAAGCGCAGGAGGCGCCAGCCATCAAGTCGTTCCTGTCGTGGCGGCGATGAAGGAAATCTCTCGTGGATCATGGCTGGCGCCTCCTGGTTGGGAGCGGGATCAGAGCTTGGTGCGAAGGGTGGCGCCGAACGTGCGCGGCTCGCCCAGCTGGGCAGTGACCGCGCCGGTGTTGGCGGCGCTGAGGCTGACGTAGTAGTTCTTGTCGAACAGGTTCTTGGCCCAGATCGAGAAGTCCCAGAGGCCGTCGTCCGTCCTCAGTCCGATGCGGCCGTTGGCCAGGCCGAAGCCGGGGATCTGCGCCCAGGCCGAATTCGAGGCCGAAGTGTTGAAATTGCTGCGGTAGGCGTAGTCGGCATGGGCATAGAGCCCCAGTTCCTTGCCGCCGAGATCGCCGAGCGCGGTGCTGAAGTCCGCGCCGATGGTCCAGGCGAACTTGGGCACGCCGGGCAGGCGCTCGCCGGAAAGGTCCTGGATCGCGCCCTGGTTCTGCCGTTCGAAGGCCTGCGGGGCGTTCTTGTAAGTGATGTAAGTGGCGTCGGTATAAGTCGCCGAGGCGTTGAAGCTGAGGTTGTCAGTGGCCGCCACGGCCAGTTCGCCTTCCAGGCCGCGCGAACGGACCTTGGGAATGTTCGAGATATATTGGCGGCCCACCACGGCGCCCACCGGCAGGTCGGTGATGGTGGTCTGGTAGTCGCTGATCTCGGTCCAGAACGCGGCGGCGTTGAAGGTGGCGCGGCGATCGAGGAACTGGGACTTGAAGCCCAGTTCGAAGGCGTCGACTTTCTCCGGCTTCACGTCGGGATCGACGCCGGCAGGCAGGACGGACAAGTTGAGCCCGCCCGACTTGTTGCCGCGCGAATAGGTCCCATAGACGTTGATGTCCGGCGCGACCTTCCAGTTCAGCGTGACCAGGCCGGAAAGGCTGTTGTTGGTGAAGCTGGTGGCATAGCTGGTCACCGGGTTGAACTGGGTGCGGATGGCGTTGATCGCCGCCTGCTGCGCGGCGGTGAAGCCCGAGATGTCGGCACCGTCGACCCAGTACTGGGCGTAGGCGCCTTCCTTCTTCTCATGCGTGAAGCGCAGGCCGGTGGTGAGCGTCAGGGCATCGTTGATGTGCCAGTCGGTCTGGCCGAACACAGCGATGGTCTTGGTTTCCGGGGTGGAGGTGGAATTGGATTCGAACCCGTCCAGCGCCGCATTGGCGATCGTCTGGTTCGCCGCCGGCAGGTTCCACAGGGCCGCGGCGGGGCCATAGCGCGAGGCGCCGTAGCCGCGCACGATCTGCCAGAAATAATAGGCGCCGATCACATAGTCGAAGCTGCCGCCGCCCTTGGAGGCCAGGCGGATTTCCTGGCTGAACTGGCGCTGGCGGTTGGCCTGCTGGGCCTTGGTGACGATCGGCAGCGAGGTGCTGTCGCCGTCGTTGGCGGGGTTCCAGTCCCACCAGCGATAGGCGGTGATCGCGGTCAGCGCGGCATTGCCGAGGTTCCAGTTGACCTCGCCCGAAACGCCGTAGCCGGCCATGTTGGACTGATAGTGGCTGTCCGCCTCGCCCACGCGGTCGAAGGCGTCGAAGCTGGGCAGGGTATAGCCGGGGAACCGCGCGGCGCGCTGAGCCCAGTTGTTGGCGATGGTGGTACCGTCCGTGTACGTGGTGTGCAGGCCGGCGAAGACGTTGAGGACGTGGTTCTGCTTCTGCTTGGCATAGTCGCCGATGATGCGGACTTCGAAGTCCGGGTCGGGCGTGAACAGCAGTTGCCCGCGGATGGACTTGTTCAGGTAGTCCTGCGCGCGGCGGTTGGTGGTCTTGTTCCAGAGGAACCCGTCGTTCTCGCTGATCGCACCCGAAAGGCGCACCGCCAGCAGGTCCTTGAAGATCCCTGCAGAGCCGGAGGCGCGGAACTGATAGAAGCCGTAATTGCCGATGCTCGCCTCGGCCGTGAGTTCGGGATCGAACGTCGGTTTCCGGGAAGTGACGTTGATCACGCCCGATGTCGTGTTCTTGCCGAACAGCGTGCCCTGGGGGCCGCGCAGCACTTCGATGCCCTGAAGGTCGACAAGGTCGAACTGCGCCAGGCCGACGCGGCCGTAGTAGACGTTGTCGATGTAGAAGCCGACGCCGTTCTCCAGCCCGTCGTTGGTGAGCGAGATGTTGGAGCCGAGGCCGCGAATGTTGATGTTGGTGTTGCGCGCGTTGTAGGTGATGACCTGAAGGCTGGGCACCTGCTGCGAAATGGAGCCGAGCGTATAGTCTCCGCGCTTTTCCAGGGTGGCCGCGCTGATGACGCTGATGGCGACCGGCACGTCCTGCACGTTTTCGTCGCGGCGGCGCGATGCGGTGACGACGATGGCCTCGCCGCTGTTCGCCTCTGCTGCGGTATCGAAAGCGGCGGCTTCAGGCGCGGCGCTGGCGGGCGCCGTCTCCGCTGCCCCGGATTCGTTGGCGAAAGCCGGTGCGGCCAGCAGCGAAACCGTGAGCGCAAGCGGACTGGTGGCGGTGACGAAACTGCGAAACATTCAACTGGATCCCTGTTGTCATGAGTGCGCGCCGATCTGTCGTCGGGCGTGAATTTCTGCGGATTTGAAGCGGTTGGGTTCGGGGCAGGCGGCCATGCCCGGGTTGGCCCGTGTTCAGGGCGCCAGAGGACGGCCGGAGCCTGCGTTGAGGCCCGGAAAAACCGGATCGGGGACGCACGATCCCTCCACGCGGAACCGCATGGTTCCGGCGCCGGGCGCGTGGGTCTGCTGTGAAGGACGCGGGTTTCCGGGGGCCGCCGTGGTCGGCTGGTCCTGTGAATTCCCGCTGGTCAGCCCGTGATGCGCGTCAGGCGCGCGGGGTCATGGCCGTTGCGCGTCAGCCGCGCGGAGTCATGGTCTGCATCGTATCACCTCATCGTTGGCGTGAGGGGAACACGACGCCTGGCGCTGTCGCCTGAGCATCGCGCGCTTTAGCGGTTGGTAACGCGGAGCAAGCTGCTTCCCATCAAATGCCGCGGACCAAGAAACCCTGGATATGCACGTTCGGCCTGGTCATCCGATGCCGTGCGGTGTGCTTGTCTAGTTATTTGGTTGAGAAAGGAGGGTCAAGCGCAAGGTTTTCTATTGCGGCCAATGGCAGGGATTTCGGGGCGAGGCGTTTCCGGGGCTCTATCCCCGCGGATTCAACGGTTTGCAGCGGCTTTGCGCCACGTCCACGGGCGCACCCTTACCCCGCAAGGAGAGGGCTGGTTCCGAAAGAGCCGCGATTGTAACGGAGGATCATGACGTCTTTTTCCCATTCCCCCGGCGCTGCGCCTGCGAGTCCCGGCCTTTCCCGAGCCTTCCCGCTGGAAGGGCGAACGGCCCTCGTGACCGGCGCCGGCGGCGGTTTCGGGCGTGAGATCGCGCTTGGCCTGTCGCGGGCGGGCGCGCGCGTCGTGCTGCACGGCCGGGGCATCGCGACGCTCGAAAGCTTGCGGCAGGAGATCGCCGATGCCGGCGGCGCGGCAGCAACCGCAGCTTTCGATCTGGCGGATGGCGATGCCGCCCGCGCCGCGCTGGAAGGGTTGGGGAGGATCGACATTCTCGTCAACAATGCCGGTCGCCGCGACCGCAGGCCGATGGAGGCGCTCGACCGCGACGCCGTGCGGATGATGCTGGAGGTCAACCTCGTCGCGCCTTTCGACCTGGCCCGCCTGCTGGCGCCGGGCATGGGCGCGGGCGGGCGGATCATCAACATCACCTCCATCGCCGGACAGATCGCCCGCTCCGGCGACGCCGCCTATACCATGGCCAAGGGCGGGCTGGACGCCATGACGCGCGCGCTGGCGGCGGAACTCGGTCCGCGCGGCATCACCGTCAATGCCGTGGCGCCGGGCTATTTCGCCACGAAGGCCAATGCGGCCATGGTCGCCGACCCCGAAGTGGCCGCGCACCTTGCCCGCCGCACCTCGCTCGGCCGCTGGGGGCGGCCCGAGGAAGTGGTGGGGCCAGTGGTCTTCCTGGCCTCGGATGCCGCCAGTTACGTCACCGGGCAGGTGATCGGCGTGGACGGCGGCTATCTGGCGCATTTCTGAGCGGCATTTGGTGCGGGATTACACCGCTGCGAAACTTGCGGTTCGTGCGACTGCCTGAAACGATTGCCGGGCAGGGGTCTGCGGCCGGGCCCGATGCCGAAGCGGTCTGGCGATTAAAGCAAAACCCTTGGTTTATCGCGGGCTTCCGCCCTCTCCGCCGCGCGCGAAGCCTTCATGACGGCCCGTTTCCGCATTGAGGAAAGTGCAAGGGTTCGCGCAGATTGCCCGACTACCCGCCAGGGAAAAATGCCGGATTCGCGTGATAGTTGCGCGAAACGCAACAGCAGGTTTCATTTCCTCATTTGCCGAAATCCCGATTCTCATCCAGATAGGACGGGCCTTTCAGGCATCCTCTCCCAAAAACTTTCCAAGGGCTGGTCTTCGGACCGGCCTTTTTTTTGTCCGTTTTCCACGCGCCGTGATTCGCGGAAACAGCGGTTCGGCAACCGCCGGGCGCGGCCGGGCGTTGTGGATTTTTCGGCCTGTCGCACGCCGCGCGATCGGCTATATCGCTCCGCGCAGAGTTGAGGGCGATTATGAAAAGCAGTTGCGAAAGAGGTGTTTGCACGATGATCCGGCACTACCTGCCTTATGGACCGGCGCTGATGCTCGCCGTGATCGCGCCGCTGAACATGGCCTGGGCGCAGGCGACCGCCCCGACCCCCACGGAACAGGTCACGCCGGACCGCTTCCCCATGCAATCGCCGGTCGGAGCGCCCACGGCGCCTTCCAGCTCTCCAGCACCGGAGCGCGTGCCCACGCCGATGGCCTGTTCGTCGGACCCGGTGGACCTGCCTCCCGAAATGGCCAGCTGGAACAAGCGCAAGCCGCTGCTGGCCGCGCGCGACACCCGCTCGCTCTCCGGTGCGAAGCTGGAACTGGGCAAGGCGGTGGAAGGCGGCCTGCGTCCTACCAGCGAGATGCGCTACGCCCAGCGTCCCGAAAAGCCGGGCGGTTCGGTCAGCTTCGGCGGGCTCTATACGTTCGGCGTCAAGGATCCCGGCAGCTACCGCGTGGCGCTGGGGTCGGCCGCCTGGATCGACGTGGTGAAGGCCGGGGCGAAAGTGGGCGACGGTACTGTCATGACCTCGACCGCGCACGGCCATGGTCCGGACTGTTCGGGGATCCGCAAGATGGTGGACTTCACGCTCCAGCCCGGCACTTACCTGATCCAGGTTTCCGGCAATGCCGCCTCGCGCCTGCCGCTGCTGGTAACGCGCCTGCCCTAAGCCGCGCCGTCACCCTTGGGCGGCAGCGGCAGGCTGCGCAAGGCGCGTTCCAGCGCGGCATATTCCTCGGACCCGTCCAACGCGGCCATGCGCGACTGCAGGCCGCGAAACTGCGCGAGCACCGTGCGTCCGGTCTCCGTGATCCGCGCCCCGCGCTCGTGGCTGCCGCCCGCCACCGCCTCGACCAGCGGTTCGCTCCAGCACCGGTTCATCGCATCGACAAGCAGCCAGGCGCGGCGATAGCTCATGCCCATGGCCCGCGCGGCGGCCGAGATCGAGCCTTCCCGCTCGATCGCCTCCAGCAGATCGGCCTTGCCCGGTCCCATGGCAATCTCTTCCCCGCAATAGAGGCGGGCCTGCAGCTTGAGTCGGGGCTTGGCGGTCATGCTCTGTCGGCGCTGGGGGTTGGAGGCCGCAGGCTAGCGCAAGCATGCCCCCGCCGCGAGCGCGAATGCGTCCCGGCCATTTCGCATGTGCGAAACAATCGGCGTTTCAACGGCCCTCCGGCGCTCCCGTTCCTTGCGCCGAAGGCCATGGAAAAGTGCGAATATTCCGGGCTTTCGACAAGCCTCGACAGCGCCTTCGCAAGTGCATAAACGGCGCGCGAATCATCCGGAGACAACCCCTTTCGCCATGAACGCCATCCGCCACGGACGCATCGAGGATATCTACGCAATCGCGGTGGGCAGCCTGCTCATCGGGCTGGGGCTGACGATCCTCCATTCGGCGGGGCTGGTGACGGGCGGCATGGCGGGGCTGGCTCTGCTGGTCGGGCATTTCGCGCCGCTGCCGCCGGGCCTGCTGTTCGCGGCGCTCAACGTGCCTTTCCTGTTCCTGGCGCTGCGGGCCATGGGTTCGCTGTTCACCTTGCGCACGATTGCCGCGAGCGGCGGCATCGCGCTGGCCTCGGTGCTGTCCGAACATGCCCTGACGATCGAGGTGAAGGACCCCTTCGCCGCCGCGGTGGGCGCGGGCACGCTGCTGGGCATGGGGACCCTGGCCGTGGTGCGCCACGGGGCGGGCGTGGGCGGCGTGGGCATCGTCACCGTCTGGCTGCAGCAGCGGCGCGGGTGGAACATCGGGCGCAGCCAGATCCTCATCGACTTCGCGATCCTGGCGGCGTCCTCGGCCTTCCTGCCGCTCGACAAGCTGATCTGGTCCGCCACGAGCGCCATCGGCATGGGCGTGGTGACCGCGCTCTGGCTGCGGCCGGGACGTTATGCAGGCTTTTCGCCCTTGCGCGCGGCCCGGCTTCGCGGGCAGGCCGACGCGGCCCTTCGCGAAGCGGCGTAACGCCGGACGCCCCTCGCGCCCGGCGCTATTCCAGCCCCACCAGGCGATAGCCCACGCCGGGTTCGTTGCGGAGCATCGTCGGCCGCGCGGGGTCGTCCTCCAGTTTGCGGCGTACGCCGCGCGCGGCGACGCGCAAGTATTCGACATCGCTTTCGTGCCCCGGCCCCCAGACAGCGCGCAGCAACTGGGCATGAGTGATGACGCGCCCCGGATGACAGGCCAGCTCCGAGAGGAAGCCGTATTCCTTGGGCGTCAGGTGGACTTCCGCTCCGCCCTTGCGGACCGTGCGGGCAAACAGGTCGATCTCCACGTCGCCCCGGCGCACCGGGCCGTCCTGCGTCGGCGCGGGCAGGCGGTGGCGCAGGGCAGTGCGGATGCGCGCGAGCACTTCATCGCTGTCGAAGGGCTTGGAAACGTAATCGTCCGCGCCGAGATCCAGCGCGGCGACCTTCTGGTCCGTGGCATCGCGCGCGGAAATGACGATGATCGCGGCCTGCAGCTTGATCGCGGGGATCAGTTCCAGCCCATCGCGGTCCGGCAGGCCCAGGTCCAGCAGCACGACTTCCGGCTTGTCTATGGCCATGGCGTTCAGCGCCTCGCGCGCGTTGGCGGCCTCGACCACGGCATAGCCTGCGCGGGCCAGGCCGGCGCGCAGGAGGCGGCGGATCGCGGGTTCGTCATCGACGACGAGGATGGTCACGTTCGGTTTCATAGGGGGGGCTTCATAGCGGCCACTCCTTGAGGTGGTCCGCATCGAAGCGGATGGTGAAGCAGGCGCCGGGCGTGCCGTCGGTCCGGTTGGCGGCCGAGACCTGCAGCCCCATGGCAAGCGCGAAGCCGCGCACGATGGCAAGGCCGAGGCCGGTGCCGCCCTTGCGGTCGGACCCCTCGATCCGGGTGAAGGTCTCGAAGATCCGTTCTTCCGCGCCCGCCGGGATGCCGGGGCCGTGGTCGGAGACGGTCAGCTCCAGCCCGCCGCCCCGGCGCTGCGCGGCCACGGTGATCGGGCCTTGCGGGTCGCCGTATTTGGCCGCGTTCTCGATCAGGTTGGTGAGGCACTGGTGGAACAGGTTGGGATCGACGAGCACCATCGGCGCATCGGCGGAGACCGCGGTTTCCACCGGATGACGGCCGAGCAGCGCGCGCATGGCGTGGAGCGCCTCCGCGACCGCTTCGTCAAGGTCCACCGGCTCGACTTTGCCCTGGAGCGCGCCGGATTCGATCCGGGCCATGTCCAGAAGGTTGGCGACGAAGCGGTGCAGGCGCTCCGCCTCTCCGCGCGCGGCGGCCATCTGCCGTTCCTGTTCGGCATCGGTGCTGCGCAAGGCGGCCAGCGTGCCGATGATCGTGGTGAGCGGCGTGCGCAAGTCGTGGCTGACCGAGGACAGCAGGGCATGGCGCAGGCGGTCGCGCTCACGCGCCTGCGAAAGCTCGGCCATGCGGGCTTCCAGTTCGATGCGCTCCAGCGCCAGCGCCGCCTGGTCGAGCAGGCTGAGCAGCAGCGGCAGCCGGTCCGAGCGAACCGGCTCGCGCGCGTCGCTGCGTGAGAGGCCGAACACGCCCAGGGCCGCGCCGCCCGCCGCCACCGGGTGAAACAGCCATTCCGAGGCAGTGAGCGTGTCGGAACCGCGCCCGGCCGGGGCATCGTGCTCGAAGGCCCAGTTCGCGGCGGCCAGGTCCAGCGTTTCGAGCTGCGGCTGCGCGGCTTGCGATTCGGGCGACCAGCTCCAGCGGCGGGTGAGCGCGCGGGCCTGCCCCTCCTCGCCGGGCATGAGCAGCACGGCATTGCCATCGAGCAGGCGGCCGATCTCGGCGCAGAGCACGCGGGCCAGTTCGTCCACCGTGCGGATTCCCGTCAGCAATCGCGCGAAACCGGCGAGCGCACCGTTCTGCGCGGCGCTCGCCTGGGCCTGGAGGGCATGGGCGCGAACCCGCGCGGCAAGCTGGCTGCTGACCACCGCCACGCCGAGCAGGACCAGCACGGTCAGGATATTGCGCGGGTCGTCGATGGTCAGGGTATGGGTGGGCGGGATGAAGAAGAAATTGTAGGCGATCGAACAGACCAGCCCGGTGGCGATGCCGGTGCGCAGGCCATAGCGGGTGGCCGCGACCATGACCGGCAGCAGGTAAAGCAGGCCGAGGTCGGAGATATTTCCAGTGCGCAGGATTTCCGTGCCCAGCAAGGTCACCAGGGCAGTGAGGCCGAAAGCCACGAGATAGCCGGTCCGGCTGCCCCATCGTGCGGCCAGGTCCGCTTTCCTTGCGGCGGCCCGCCGGCTGTGGGCCCTCCGCGGCGGCGCTGCCAGCGGCAGGACGTGCACCGCCAGCCCCGGCGCGCGGCGCACGAGGCGGTCGACGATTGAACCGTGGCGCAGCTCGAACCAGCGCGAGCGGCGGGACTTGCCGATGACGACCTGGGTGGCATGGGCATCGGCGGTGAAGCGCTCCAGCCCGTCCAGCACGGATTCGGCGGGAAGGCTTGCCACCTGGGCGCCGAGCTGGGCGGCCAGATGAAGCGCTTCGGCCAGGGCTGCGTTCTCGGCATCGCTGTAGCGGGCGCTGCGCGGGGTCTCGATGTGGACGGCGCTCCACGGCGCGTCCAGCGCCTCGGCCATGCGGCGCGCGGCGCGGATCAGATCGAGAGCGCCGGGCTGCTCGCCGACGGCCACGAGCAGCCGATCGCCGGGCGGCGCGGTCGGGGGAATGGCCGAGGGATCTGTCACGGCCGCGCTTGTGCGCCGAGAGCGCCCGCCCTGTCGAGAGGGGCCGTCATCGCCCGGCGGCAAAGTCCCCTCGCGCCGAGAACGGGCCGGGCAGCGCAACCTCGCGCAGCAGCCCGGCCCCGGCGATGCCCAGGACCAGCCCGCCGAGCAGCAGCGCCACCATGGCCGCGCAGAAAAGCAGGTCCAGCGGGGTGGCGGGGTGAGGCCGAGGGGTAAGCGCAAGGCGGCGCTCCGCCAGCGCCAGCCGCCAGAATCCGGCCAGCAGGGCCAGAGCGGCCAGGCGGGCCGCGATCGCGGCGGGCCAGCAGCGCTCGCCGCTGCGCAGGCGGCGCAGAAGCGGGCGAACCGGCATGAAACGGCGCAGGGCGGGCATGAAACGGCTCCGACGGGACGATGTGGGAGCAAGATGGCCCTGCAAGGCGTTAAGCTTCCACGGGGAATTGCGCCCCGCACATAAAGAATCCATAAAGGTCGTGGCGCCTTGGTGCGCGTGAGACTAGGCGCCCGTTGCATGAGCGAGTCTTCCGGGCATCACGCCCCCAATGAGAGCCTCACGGCACTGTCGATCGGCGCCATCGGCGTCGTCTTCGGCGATATCGGCACGTCGCCGCTCTATGCCCTCAAGGAAAGCTTCATCGGCCATCACCCGCTGGTGGTGGACCGCCTGCACATGTTCGGCGTGATCTCGCTGATGTTCTGGACGATGATGCTGATCGTCACGGTCAAGTACGTGCTGATCATCCTGCGGGCCGACAACAATGGCGAGGGCGGCAGTCTGGCGCTGCTGGCGCTGATCGGGCGCACCCTGGGCAAGAACCGCTGGACGCCGGTGATCGCCATGCTGGGCGTGATGGCCACGGCGCTGTTCTACGGCGATGCCATCATCACCCCCGCCATGTCCGTGCTTTCGGCGGTGGAGGGGCTGACGGTGGTGAACCCCCGCTTTGCCGAATTCGTGCTGCCGATCGCCGTGGTGATCCTGATCGGGCTGTTCTCGGTCCAGTCCCACGGCACGGCGGCCATGGGCAAGCTGTTCGGGCCGATCATGATCGTCTACTTCCTGGTGCTGGCCGGGCTGGGCATCCATTCCATCGTCCAGGCCCCCGAAGTGCTGTCCGCGCTGAGCCCGCATCACGCGCTCGAATTCTTCCTGGTCAACCCGAAGCTCGCCTTCCTGGCGCTGGGCTCGGTGGTGCTGGCCGTGACCGGGGCCGAGGCGCTCTATGCCGACATGGGCCATTTCGGCCGCAAGGCGATCTCGATCTCGTGGCTCTACGTGGCCTTTCCGTGCCTTCTGCTCAATTACCTGGGGCAGGCCTCACTGGTGCTGCGCAATCCCGAGGCGATCCGCAATCCGTTCTTCTTCATGGCGCCGGACTGGGCGCGCCTGCCGCTGGTGGCGCTGGCCACGATGGCCACGATCATCGCCAGCCAGGCCGTGATCTCGGGCGCGTTCTCGGTCTCGCACCAGGCCGTGCAGCTCGGCTTCCTGCCGCGCCTGAAGATCATGCACACGAGCGCTAAGGCGGCGGGGCAGATCTACGTGCCGCTGGTGAACTGGGGCCTGCTGGGCATGGTGATCCTGCTGGTGTTCGGCTTCCGTAGCTCGGGCAATCTGGCGGCGGCCTATGGCATCGCGGTAACCGGAACGATGCTCATTTCCGCCTGCCTGCTGGGCGTCCTGACCTTCACCGTGTGGAAATGGCACCCGATGCTGGCCGGAGCCGTGACCTTGGGCTTCCTGTTCATCGACGGGCTCTACTTCGCCTCGACTGCGACGAAGATTCCCGACGGCGGCTGGTTCCCGCTGCTGGTGGCGGCCGTGGTGTTCACTTTGCTCACCACCTGGGCCACCGGGCGGCGGCTGGTGCGCGAGCGCATGCACGAGGATTCGATCCCCATCGAGGCCTTCCTGAAATCCGTGGGAGAACGCGTCCGGCGCGTGGCGGGAACCTCGGTGTTCCTGGCCTCCACCGTCGAGGGCGTGCCGCCGGGGCTGCTCCACAACCTGAAGCACAACCACATCCTGCATGACCGCGTGGTGATCCTGACCGTCGCCAACCGCGGCGTGCCTCATGTCGCGCCGGAAGACCGCTGCGAAGTGGAGGACATGGGCGCCGGTTTCTACCGCATGGTCCTGCGCTACGGCTTCATGGACGAGGCCGACATTCCCGCCGCCCTCGCCGCCGAGAACCGGGCGGGAGGGCCGTTCAAACCGATGGAGACCAGCTACTTCCTCTCGCGCCAGACGCTGATCCCGTCGAGCCGCCCCGGCATGGCGATCTGGCGGGAGAAACTCTTCGCCTCGATGGTGCGCAACGCCCAGAGCGCGATGGAATTCTTCAAGCTGCCCACCAACCGCGTGATCGAACTGGGCAGCCAGCTGGAGATCTGACGCGGCGCGTCCTTCCCTCCCTTGAAGGGAGCGGCGCGCCGATCCGGTGAGCCCACAAGACCCGAGAGGCACCCCGCGTCCACCGGATCGCCGGGGCGCGATGGATTCGTGCTCGACGGCGACCGCCGACTCAGCTATGCGAATGCCTCGCATTAGCCCGAATGACGAGGCGGCTTCGAGGGGGCAGCGCCAGACTATGTACGCAACCTTAGATCACGCGGATCCGCTTGCCCCGGAGCCGGGCCGTTCTCCGGACCTCGCACCCCGGGTGCAGACCCGCCTTGCCGGCGCGTTGCCGCGCGACGCGGTGGGCATGGCCACCGGCTGGTCGCATCCGGCACAGGCCGCCGCACAGGGTGCGCGCTATGGCGAGGACCAGCGACCGAACCTGGTCGCCATGCTCGGCGCCACGGCGATCGTCGGCGGGATGATCGCGGCCATGCTGGCGCTCAATGTCGTCCATGGCCACCAGAAGGCGCGCCCGCGGCTGGTCGTCGCCCAGCTGGAGCAGCCCCGCCCGCCGGCTCCGCCGCCGCCCAGGCCCTCGCCGCAGCCGGTGAAGCATGTGGTGCAGACCGCCTCGCCCGTGGTCGCGCCCCCGCCGCCGCTGGTGCTGAGCGCCGCCCCGGCCACGATCACCACTTCGCCCGCGCCGCCGGTCCTGCCGGTGGCCGTACCGGGACCGCCCGCCCCGCCGGCCGCCGCCGTCGCCGTTTCGGCGCCGCCGCGCGTGGAGAATGCCGGCGATCTCTCGTCCAAGATGATCGCCGCCGATCCGCCGCGCTATCCGGTCTATTCGCGCCGCAATCGCGAGCAGGGCACGGTGGTCCTGCTGGTGGTCCTGGGCATGGACGGCAGAGTCGCCGACATCTCGGTATCGCGCAGCAGCGGCTTCGATCGGCTCGACCGGGCCGCGCTATCGGCGGTGCGCCACTGGAAATGGTCCCCCACCCGCCGCGACGGCGCGGCAGTCATGGTGCGCGGCCTGGTGGAAATACCCTTCGTCCTGCATAGCTGACGTCCCGTTGGCCCTTAGCCCGTGGCCGGCGTTTCGCGCCTAACCGGCCGAGGCGCGGTCCCGTGAGGGGGCCAGCTGCGCCGCCACCGCTTCGGCTTCCATGGCAATGCCCCGCGTCAGGGCTGCAGGCAGTTCCACGCGGAAACCGCGGGCGAGCAGGCCTTCCGCGGCCCACTTCACGCAGAAATCCGCAGCCACGCCCACCACGGTGACATCGGCCACACCCTCTGCAGCCAGGCCGGCGAAAAAGCCGTCGCGGTCGATCGCCTCGCCCCGGTTTCCTGCCGCCTCGGTTCCCTCGCCATTCAGCCGAATCAAGCGAAGACCCGGCTCGGCCCACATGTCGAACACGCCTTTTTCCAGGGTGTAGACCGGAATCGACGGCGCGATGGCGTCTGCGTCCAGAACGCTGTCCCATCCCGGCGTGCCGCGCAGGCAGTGGATCGGGAACTGCGCGCTCTCGGGCGAGGCGGCGTAGATTTCGGGAATATGTGTGTCGAAGGTCAGGAGCACGCCCGCCGTGGTCGCGGGATCGAGCGCCGCCAGCCATTCCTGCATCGGCGCCACGATCGCTTCGGCGCCGGGAACCGGCAAGGCGCCCGAGGCGCGCACGAAGTCTCCCTGCATGTCCACCACCACGACGAAGCGCCGCGTGACGGAAACCGGAAGCGGCATTGCCGAAAGCGCGATCGTGCCAAGGTTTGTCATCGCGTGAGAACGTCCTAAGAATGGCTTATGGTCTACACGGATATTGCAACCCGCACTTACAATCACAACTGGCGGCTCGATCCGATCGTGCGCAGCCTGCTCGATACGGACTTCTACAAGCTGTTGATGCTGCAGATGGTCCGGCATCTCTATCCCGATGTCCAGGCGACGTTCGAGCTGATCAACCGCTCCAAAACGGTGCGCCTGGCCGAAGTGATCGACGAAGCCGAGTTGCGTGCACAGCTCGATCATGCGCGCGGCCTGCGGTTCGGCAAGAAGGAGCTGATCTGGCTGGCGGGCAACAGCTTCTACGGCAAGGCGCAGATGTTCAGCCCGGATTTCATCGCCTGGCTCGCCGATTTCCGCCTTCCCGAATACGACCTGCGCCGCGTGGACGGCCAGTACGAGCTGCGCTTCGAAGGTCCGTGGACGCACACGATGATGTGGGAGATCCCCGCGCTCGCCATCGTCAACGAACTGCGCTCGCGCGCGGCGCTGAAGGACCGCGGCCGTTTCGCGCTCGACGTGCTCTACGCCCGCGCCAAGGCCAAGTTGTGGGAGAAAGTGGAGCGCCTGGCCCAGCTTCCCGACCTCGTGCTCTCGGACTTCGGCACCCGGCGGCGGCACGGGTTCCTGTGGCAGCGCTGGTGCGTGGAGGCCCTGAAGGAAGGGCTCGGCAGCCGCTTCATCGGCTCGTCCAACGTGCTTCTGGCGATGGACGCGGACCTTGAAGCGATCGGCACCAATGCCCACGAATTGCCGATGGTGCTGGCCGCGCTGGCCGATGGCGACGAGGAACTGCGGCAGGCGCCCTACCGCGTGCTCAAGGACTGGAGCGACCATTACGGCGGGAACTTGCGCGTGGTCCTGCCCGACGCCTTCGGCACGGCCGCCTTCCTCGAACGCGCGCCGGACTGGGTGGCGGACTGGACCGGCTTCCGCCCGGACAGCGCCCCGCCGATCGAGGGCGGCGAACAGATCATTCGCTGGTGGCAGGAAAAGGGCCGCGATCCCAGGACCAAGCTGCTGATCTTCTCGGACGGGATGGATATCGACAGCATCGAGGCGACCTATCGCCATTTCCACGGCCGCGTGCGCATGAGCTTCGGCTGGGGCACCAACCTCACCAATGACTTCCGCGGCTGCGCGCCGTTCGAAACGGACGATCTCGATCCGATCTCGCTGGTCTGCAAGGTCGTGTCGGCCAATGGGCGCCCGGCGGTGAAGCTCTCGGACAATCCCGCCAAGGCCACTGGCGATCCGGCCGAGATCGCGCGCTATCTAGGCGTATTCGGCGCCGCGGGCCGGGTGGCGAGCGCGGTATCGGTCTAGACCGGCGGAGCGCCCCCGGCGCGTCAGCCGCCCGGATTGCGGGCGGTGACGATCCAGGCCGCGCCGTCGATCATGACCGACGTTTCGCCGGGCCTGCGGGCGAAGGCCTTGCGCACTTCGATAGCGGCGCGGGCGCGCAGGTCCTGCGGCTGATCGGCCAGCGCGCGCGAAAGCGGGCCGACCTCGAAAGCCATGGCCACGGCATCGTTCAGCGCGGCCTCGCGGTCTTCGCCCTGGCCGAAGGGGATGTCGTGATCGAAGGGGAGCACGCAAATCCGCGAGAACCCGGCCGCGGCCAGGATGCGTTCCACGCGGGCCGCATCGCCGAAGGAGAACGGGCCGGGGGCTTCGGGTTGGGGCGGGGGCGGCGCAGGGATCATGCCCTTGATCGCGCCCATCGGCAGGCGCACCCAGTCGTTCTCCGCCGCGCCGCGCCAGCAAACGAAGGCCAGGCGCCCGCCCGGCCGCAGCGCGCCGCGCAGATGGGCGAAGGCGGCGGCGGGGTCATCGAAGAACATCACCCCGAAGCGCGAGAACAGCAGGTCGAACCCGGCATCGGGCAGCGGCGTGCGCGCGGCGTCGGCCAGATCGAACGCCACCGGCGCTCCGGGGGGAGCGACTTCCCGCGCGCGTTCCACCAGCGCAGCGGAGATATCGACGCCGCGGACATGGCCCGATGCACCGACTTTTTCGGCAAGGGCGAAACTGGTCGCACCCGCGCCGCAGCCGATGTCGAGGACATGCTCTCCCGCCCGCGGGGCGGCGGCGGCGAGGGCTTCCTCTCCGAACACGGCCAGCATGGCGTCGAGCCGGATCTGGTTGGACACCCAGCGCTCGCCGCTGGTGCCGTTCCATTCGGACACCTGGTAGACCGTGCTGCCGGGCGCCAGCGCGGCAATTCCTTCGGCTTCTGACATGACAGTCCTCTATTTGCGAATAGTTCGCAAATACTCTAGAGGCAGTGGCTGGAGAAGCAATGGTTTGTAGCCGGGCGGCCGTCAGCGTCCCGGCGCCTTAGGAGAAATGCGGGATGGATGGGCCTTTCATCGAAACGCTGGCCGATCTGGAGGCCGTGATCGGCAAGACGCCGCCGCAGATGTATCTCAAGGACATCGACCATCTCGATCCCGGCGCGCTTGGCTGGATCGCGCAGTCTCCGTTGATGTTCGCCACGTTCGGCGGGGATCGGGGGCCGGCGGTCACGCTGGCGGGCGGGCACGCCGGCTTCGCCTCGGGGGCGGGGCAGGACTTGCGCCTGCCGCTGGCATCGATCGACGATCCCGACCTTGCCCGGCCCGGTCAACCGTTCGGCTCGCTGTTCCTGCTGCCCGGCATCGGCGAGACCCTGCGCGTCAATGGCCGGGTCCGGGCGGTGGCGGATGGTCATGTCCATGTCGCCGTGGCGGAATGCTACGGCCACTGCGCCAAGGCCATGATCCGCTCCGAACTCTGGTCCGCGCAGCCGGTGGCGGCACCGGAGGCGCTTTCCGACTTCGTCGCGGCGAGCCGCTTCCTGGCGCTGGCGACCGTCAGCCGGACGGGGCTGGCCGACCTCAGCCCCAAGGGCGATCCGGCCGGTGCCATGGCGCGGCTCGATGACGGGGAGGCGGCGGCCGTGTGGTTCGCGGATCGGCCGGGCAACCGCCGGGTCGACAGCTTTCGCAACATCGTGGAGCAGCCCGCGCTGGCGATGGCGCTGCTGGTGCCGGGCTCGACGCGCCTTGCCGTCGTGCGGGGCCGGGCGGTGCTGTCCACGGCCGAGGCCCAGCGCGGGGGCTTCGCGGTGAAAGGCAAAGTCCCGGCCCTGGCGATCCGCGTCGCGGCCGAATCCGTCAGCCTGCGCACCAGCGCCGCGCTGGAACGCGCCGATCTCTGGCCCTTGCGCCAATGCAGCGACATCGATCCGGCGCGGCTCTTCGTCAATCACATCAAGCTCAACCGGACCGAGGGCATGGCCGCCCGGCTGACCCGCGCCAGCCTCTCGGTGCCGGGCGCTGCGGACCTGATGAAGAAGGGGCTGGCCAAGGACTACAAGGACAACCTCTACTAGCGCCCAGGCCCGGCTCAGTTGCCGAAGCGGTAGGGATCGAAGCAGGCGGAATCGGGATCGCCCCCGCCTTCTCCCCCTGCAAGCGCGCGGTCGAGCAGTTCGGCGGCCAGGGCCGCGAAAGCGATGCCGTTGCCGCCGAACCCGGCGGAGAGCCACACCCGCTCCATCAGTGCCGAGCGGCCGATGGCGGGCAGTCCATCGGGCGAGGCACCGAACGTGGCGGTCCAGGCCCGGTCCACGGCGATGGGCGCGGAATGGCCGAGCATGGCCTCCAGCTTGGCGGCGATCGTGCCGGATTTCGCCGCCAGCAGGGCATCGCGCGAGAGGGCATCCGCCAGTTCCACGTCCTCTCCCCCGGCGATCACGCGCCCGTCCTTGCAGGTGCGGACGTAAAGATAGGGGTCTGACGCTTCCCAGATCATCGCGTTTTCCTTCCACAGCGGCGCCGTGCCGGGCGAGGTGGCGATGGCGAATGTCGAGAGCAGGGAGAAGGCGGGCGGCAGGAACAGCCGCGCGCGCTCGTAGCCGGTGGCCAGGATGACATCGCCTGCGATGAGGCTGCGCCCATTCGCCAGCTCCAGCTCCACCCCGGTCGGGATGGGGTGCAGGCCGGCGACATCGGCGGGGTAGACCGTCACCGCGCCGTGCTTGCCGGCCTCGCGCAGCAGGTCGTGGCAGGTTGCGACCGGATCGATGGCGTAGGACCCTTCCGAAACGATCCCGGCGCGCGGGGCGATGCCGAAGCGTTCGGCGACGGCCTGGGCATCGAGATAGCGCGAGGGCAGGCCGTGGCGGCGGTGGGCCTCGGCCTCGGCGCGCAGCCCGTCCTCGTCCAGCAGGTCACCGGCCAGGTAGAGCGTCGGGCAGGGGGTGCGGGCATCGGGCCCGAGCCGGTCCAGCCGTTCTCCGAAGCGCTGCACGGCCGCGAAGACGCGCCGCCAGCGCCGGGCGGCTTCCTGTTCGCCGAGGTCTTCGGCCAGCCGGATCAGCGGCACGTCCATGGCCCACATGATCTGCGCGGTGGAGGCGGCGGTGCTGCCGCAGCCGGGCGGCCTGCGGTCCAGCAGCGCCACCGAGCGGCCCGTGGCGGCCAGCCGGTCCGCCAGGATCGCGCCCATGATCCCCGATCCCAGGATGGCGATGTCCACCGGCCCGGCCGGGAGCGGCGCGGCCGCGGGCAAGGTCCAGTCCGCGTCGCGCCAGGGCACGGTGCCGCTGCGCAAGTTCCGGGTTTCGGTCAGGGTGATCGATCCGTTCGCCATGGTAACTCCGTGAATGCCGCAGGGAGCAACGCACGAAGGGGCGGCAGGTTGATCGCTCCCCGACCCGGCGGGCAAGCTGCGGGTTTCCGGTTCGCCTGCCCAATCGGAAAAACGCTTGTCTTATGACATTGCGGTCCGTTTGGGTCATGCTGGATTGCCCGGACCGGGGTGGCCACCCCGGTCCGGGCGGAAGGGGACGGATCGCGAAACCGCCGGTCGTTAAGGGACCGGGCTAGAGTAGGATCGCCCCTTTCTTTTCCATCAGGCCCGAACGGATACCGGGGTTTGTGACCCGGATGACAAGCATGGGACAGCGGAAAAGATGAGCGACAATCTATCACAGACGATCGGCATCGACATCTCCAAAGCGAGCCTCGATTGCCATGCCCACCCCACCGGCGTCGAGCGCCAGTTCGCCAACACCGCCAAGGGCCACAAGGCGTTGATAGCCTGGCTGCGGCAATGGCCGGTCGAGCGGATCGCCTATGAGGCAACCGGCACCTATCATCGCGCACTGGAGGCGGCGCTGAACAACTGGCCCTGCGTGAAACTCAACCCCGAACGGGCCCGGCGTTTCGCCCAGGCGACTGGCACGCTGGCCAAGACCGATCGCATTGACGCCATGCTGCTGGCCTGTATGGCTGCCACCTTGCAGCCACCCGTCAGACCCGCTCGAAGCGCACAGCAGGCCCAAATGGCCGAGCTCATCAATGCCCGCGACGGCCTGGTTCGTGATCGCACCGCGCTCAAGAATCGCGAGAAGAATCTCACCATTGCCTTTCTTAAGCGCCAGTGTCGCCAGCGGCTCGAACAAATCGATCGGCATATCGAGACCCTCGACACCGAGATCGCCAACCTCATAGCCGCCGACGCGCTACTTGCCCGACGACACCAGATCCTGACCAGCATCGCGGGTGTGGGGAGGTTGACCGCCAACCAGCTCATCGCCACCATGCCGGAACTCGGCAGCCTCGAGAACAAGCAGGCCGCATCGCTCGCCGGTCTTGCCCCCGTCGCGCGACAATCCGGACAATGGAAAGGTAAAAGCTTTATCCGTGGCGGACGCGCCAACGTAAGGCAGGCCCTCTACATGCCGGCCCTCGTCGCCGCCCGATACAACCCCGACCTCAAAGCCAAGTACCAACAACTCCTCGCCGCTGGAAAACCCGCCAAGATCGCCATCACTGCCGTCATGCGAAAGCTCATCGTCACCGCAAACGCACTGCTCAAGGCCGATCGATGCTGGGCCCAATCGCTGGCTTGATTATCACGGATACTCTAGCCCAGCGCGGAAGAGGCGGCGCTGGTGTCGCGGCGGCCGGTGGCCATGACGATGCGGTTGCGGCCATCGTCCTTCGCGCGCAGCAGCGCGGCGTCGGCCGTGCCGATCAGGGCATGGGCGGGGCCGTGGGCGGGATAGCTGCCGATGCCGATGGAGATCGTGACAGGGCCGAGCGGCGTGCCGTCATGCACCAGGGTCATGCCGGAAATGCGCTCCTGGATCAGGTGAGCGCGCTCCAGCGCACGTTCCTCGTCGCAGCCGGGGATCAGCAGCAGGAATTCCTCGCCGCCATAGCGGAAGGCGATGCCGTCTTCGCGCACCGCATTGTCCAGCGCGCCCGCCACGGAGCGGATCGTCAGGTCTCCGGCATCGTGGCCGTAGCGATCGTTGAGCTGCTTGAAATGGTCGATGTCGACCATGAGGCAGCTCAGCGGCGTGCGCGCGGCATCGGCCTGGGCCACGCTCCGGCGCAGGGTATCCGCCAGTTCGTGGCGGTTGCGCAGGCCGGTCAGCGCATCGAACAGGGCCTTTTCGTGCAGCGCGTCGCGCAGCTTGAGATTGGCCAGCGCCAGCCCGATCGTCTCGGACATCAGCTCGATATAGACCTTGATGTTCTCGCTGGGGCCTTGCGCGCCGGCCGTGTTTTCCAGCACCAGCAGCCCGATGGTTTCGCCCTGCGCGGTGAGCGGCACGCAGACGGTGGCGTCGGCACTTTCCGGCGGGACATGCTTGCAGGGCACGTCCACCAGGTTGCCGCCGGGCATGTGCGACTGGCCGCGCCGCAGCGCCCAGCAATCGTCCGGGGTGAAGGCCGCGTTGCTGCCGTGGGGAGATTGCCACTCCGAAGCGCAGGCCATCATCCCCAATCGCGCATCCAGCGTATAGAGGCGCCCGGCCAGGTCCGGGGCGATCCGGGGGGCGAACAGGCGCACGACTTCGAACAGGTCGGCCACGGATTCGCAGCCCTGCAGGCGCTGGGTCATGCGGGCGAGCAGGTCGCGGACGTGCCAGTCGGCATCGCGCTCGCGTTCCAGCCTTTGCCTTTCGATGCCGTTCTCCCGGAAGATGCGGACGGCGTGGGCCATGTCGCCGATCTCGTCGATCTGCGAGAGCTGGGGCGGCTCCACTGCATAGTCCTGGTCCGCCAGGCGGTTCACCACGTCGCTCAGCTTGACCACGGGCTTGAGGATGCGCCGCTTGAGCACGAAGCCCAGCACAAAGAGGAACAGCACGGCGGTGATCGCCACCATCACTTCCGAAACCGTGCGCAACCGCTGGGAGGCGCGGCTGGCGTCCTCTATCGCGCGGTCGGAGCGCTGGTCGAGCATGTAGCGGAAGCGGCCGAGCAGGAAATGCGCGCGTTCCAGTTCGCGTTCGTATTCGGCGCCGAAGATGATCTTGTGGGCGGTGATCTCGTCTCCAGACTTGATCGCGGCGATGGCGGCCTTCTGCTCGTCCTGGAGGGTCGCGGCCCAGCGCAGGCCTTCTTCCAGCGAGCGCAGTTCCTCTTCCCTGGCGCCGTTGTCTTTCAGCTTCGCGATGCGCTGCTCCACCGGGCCGATCGCGGCGAGCGTGCGGTTATAGGCGATCTCGTGGCTGGGATCGCCCGAGACGGCCGCCAGTCGGGCCTGGTCGGTAAGCTGCGCCTCGTCTTCCTCCACTTCGAAGGCGAGCTGGTCGAACAGATCGCGCTGCTGCACCGCATCGCGCTCCACCCGGTCGGCGTTGGAGGCCATGACCATGGTGATGCCGGCCGCGATGGTCAGGCAGACCGTGGCCCCGTAGGCCCAGTTGGTAATCGTCGCTATGCGCATGCCGTAATCCTGCCCCCCTGACGCCAGCGTGATCCTGGCGACAGGCCTGTCGCTCCTCATGCGCCTGACGCAGCAAGTTTTCCAGCGGGGAAACCACCGCTTTGGGAATGATTCGCCCCCGGCGCCGAGAGGGAACGGAGGGTGCCCGCCGAACGTTTCCCAGCGACCATTGCTGGAGCCATGCCATGCGCAAGTCGTTCACCGCTTTCGCCAATGTCGTCGCCGGAGCGGCGGGCAAGGCCCAGACTTTCATCATCGCCCTGCTGGTCGTGGCGGTCTGGGCAATCTCCGGGCCGGTGTTCAAGTGGTCCGACACCTGGCAACTGGTCATCAACACCGGCACCACCATCGTCACCTTCCTGATGGTCTTCTTGATCCAGAACAGCCAGAACCGCGATGCCGCCGCCTTCCAGGCCAAGCTCGACGAACTGCTGCGCGCGCTGGAAACCGCGCGGGACGACTTCATCGGTATCGAGCACCTCAGCGTCGAGGAGATCGAGCGGCTGCGCAAGCTGCTCGAGGAAGAGACCGGCGAATGCAAGGACGGCCACAAGGCCCATGCTAGCGTGGAGCGTCTGCTGAGTCGATACTGAAACCGGCCGGTTTCCCGCCTTGCCATAACAAGATGGCATGGGAGACCGAATCGGAGCCGCTTCAATCCCAAGGGCGGCGGCGCGATATCGAGAGGATCACAATTCCGGGAGCATCGCCATGTCCAGCGCCGCCGCAGGCACGAATGCCGCCACGAATGCAGGCACGAATTCAGGCACGAACGCTATCGCCACTGTCTCGCTTCGCGGCACGCTTGAGGAAAAGCTGCAGGCGGCCGCCGATGCCGGCTTCGACAGCGTGGAGATCTTCGAGAACGACCTGATCGGCTCGGCCTTGCGCCCTGCCGAAGTGCGGCGCCGGATGGCCGACCTGGGCATCCACTGCTCGCTCTACCAGCCCTTCCGCGATTTCGAAGGCATGCCCGGCGAGATGCGCGCCCGCGCCATGGACCGGGCAGAGCGCAAGTTCGACCTGATGGGCGAACTCGGCACCGACCGCATCCTCGTCTGCTCCAACTGCTCGCCCCATGCGCTGGGCGAGCGGCAGCGCATCGTCGACGACTTCCGCGAACTGGGCGATCGCGCCGCCGCGCGCGGCATCCTGGTGGGCTACGAAGCCCTCGCCTGGGGGCGCCACGTCAACGACCACCGCGATGTCTGGTCGATCGTCAAGCAGGTGGACCATCCCGCCATCGGCATCATTCTCGACAGTTTCCATTCGCTCTCGCGCCGGATTCCCAGCGACAGCATCCGCGAGATCCCGGGCGACAAGATCGTCTACGTGCAACTGGCCGATGCGCCGCTGCTCGACATGGACCTGCTCTACTGGAGCCGCCATTTCCGCAACCTGCCGGGGCAGGGCGGGCTGGACCTGCCGGGCTATGTCGCGGAAATCCTGCGCACCGGCTATGCCGGGCCGCTCTCGCTGGAGATCTTCAACGACCGGTTCCGGTCGATTTCCTCGCGCCTGGTGGCGCAGGACGGGCATCGCGCGCTGGAATATGTGCGCGATGCGGCGAAGCGCCTGCTCGGCCTGCCGACCACCATGCCTGCCGCCCAGCCGCCGCTCGCCGCCGAATTCGTCGAGTTCACGGCCAGCGGCGAGGATGTGGCGCGCCTTGGCGAGACCTTCCACACGCTCGGCTTCGCGCATATCGGCACGCATCGCACCAAAAAGGTCGCGCGCTGGCGGCAGGGTAACGTCAACCTGGTGATCAATGCCGAGCCCAAGGGCTTCGCCAAGTCCTACCGCATCGTTCACGGCACCTCGATCTGCGCGATCGGCGTGCGGGTGAAGGACGCGGCCGCCGTGATGGAGCGTGCCGCCGCGCTGGGCATCCGCGCCTATAGCCCCGAGGGGCGCCCCGGCCGCATGGCCATGCCTGCGCTGCGCGGCGTCGGCGGCAGCCTGGTCTACCTCGTGGAGGATGACAGCGCCGAAGCGCTCTGGGCCCGCGAGTTCGAGGCGGTGCCGGTGGCGGACCTGACCGACGATGCCCGCGCGCGCTCGGTCGACCACCTTGCCGCCGTGGTCCACAATGACGAGTTCCTGTCCTGGCAGCTCTACTGGCGCGCGCTGTTCGGGCTGGAGGGCCGCGATGCCAACGATGTGATCGATCCCTCGGGCCTCGTCCATAGCCAGGCGCTGCAATCGCCCGACGGCGGGTTCCGCCTGACGCTCAATGCCTCTGACGCGCGCGAGACGTTGTCCTCGCGCTTCCTGGCACAGGGCATGGGCGGCGGCTTCCAGCATGTCGCGCTGGCCAGCGACGACTTGCTCGCCACGGCCGCGGCGGTGCGCGCGCGCGGCGCGGCCATGCTCGATATTCCCGAGAACTACTACGACGATCTCGTCGCCCGCTTCGGCTTCGACGGCCGGGTTGCCGCGCGCATGGAAGTGGCCGGGATGCTTTACGACGAGGATCTGGCGGGCCACGCCTATCGCCAGCTCTACAGCCGGGCGTTCGACAAGCTGTTCTTCTTCGAATTCGTCGAGCGCAGCGGGACTTATGCCGGCTACGGCGCGCCCAATGCCGGAATCAGGCTGGCGGCGCAGAACCGCTTCCGCGGCGTGGAGGACGCGGCCGGGTAGGAAGGGGCATTCGGCCCCCGGCGGCGGGTGTGATGCGCATTTTTGCCGAACCCGCCATCCCCTGCCGGTGGCCGGCGGTGGCGCGTCCGATACGGGCCGGGAGGTTTCGTCTCAGACCGCCTTGCTGGCCGCGGCGAAGTCCGCGAGCATGCGGTCCACGTCCGGTTCCAGGCCGGTGAAGCGCGCGAAGGCGTGGGCCGCCTGCATCACCGCCATGCCGCCGCCGTTCAGCGTGGCGCAGCCGATGGCCCTGGCGGCCTTAAGCAGCTCGGTTTCGAGCGGGAAGTAGATCACGTCCGAAACCCACATGTCGCGCGTGAGCAGGGCGGGGTCGAACGGCAGGCCGGGGTGGCTCTCCATGCCCACGGGCGAGCACTGGACCACGCCGTCGGCTTCCGCGATCGCTTCGGCCGCGGTGGCGGAGGCGATTACTTCGGCATCGGGGAACAGGGCGGCGAGGCGGCTGGCAAGCGCTTCGGCGCGTTCGGCGGCAGGGTCGAAGATCGCCAGCCGCTCCGCGCCGAGGTCGAGATGGGCATAGCCCACGGCCGAGGCCGCGCCGCCGGCGCCGATCATCGCCGCGCGCCCGCGCGGCAGCACGCCCAGCGCGGCGAGGAAGCTGGCGCGGTAGCCCGACCAGTCGGTATTGTCGCCGATCAGGCGCCCGTCACGCAGGAGCACGGTATTGACCGCGCCCAGCTTGGCAGCGGCTTCCGATAGTTCGTCCATCAGCGGCAGGACGGCCTGCTTGAAGGGGTGAGTGACATTGGTGCCGTCGAAACCGAGCGCGACCAGCGTGTTCAGCAGGGGGCCGAGGTCATCCGCGCCGAAACCGATCACCTCGCTGTCGAGGATGCGGTAGGCCAGCGGCAGGCCCAGCGCCCTGGCCTCGGTCTCGTGCATGGCCGGGCTGCGCGAGCCGCCGATGCCCGAGCCGATCAGTCCGCAGATCTTCGAGGTTCCTGGCGCGAATGCGCGAAGCGAAGGGCGCGCGGCGGCCGGGAGCACGGGAGACTGGAACATGAGGCGGGTCCTTGAGAGCGGCAGAGGCGGGACGGCAGGCGGGACGGCAGGGGGGACGGCAGGGATCGCGGCGTGAGAGCTTGGCTCAGGGCTGGCCGGGCATGCGGATCAGGGTGACGGCGAGGCCGGCCAGCACCGCCGGGACGGCGAAGATCGCGAAGATCGCCGAAAGCGGCACTTTCTCCGCCAGCAGGACGCCGCCCAGCATGGGGCCGATCACCGCGCCGATGCGGCCGATACCCATCGCCCAGCCCAGCCCGGTGCTGCGGACTTGCGGCGGGTAGAAGCTGGTGGCCAGCGGATAGCAGCCGTTGAAGCCGCCCTGGATGAAGGCGCCGATGAAGAAGGCGGTCAGCAGCGTGGCGGCGATGGTCATGGACACCGCACCGAACACGACGAGGGCGGCCGCGGCGAGCACCATGTAGAGCAGGATCAGGCGGCGCAAGTCGATGCGGCTGGCGATCAGGCCGATCGAGGTGATGCCGATGAAGGCGCCGATGTTGTAGACCGCGCCCGCGTAGATCGCCTGGGTGGCGGGAAGCCCGGCCTCCACGGCGAGCTTGGGGATCCAGCTGATGACGAAGTAGAGCGTCATGAAGCCGAAGATCGTGGCGGTCCACAGCAGGATCGTGCCCGAAGTGCGTCCTTCGCCCAGCACGCCGCGCAGGCCCACCGAATGGGCTTCGGCCTGGCGGCGCTCGGGCAGGGCCTCCAGCGTCGGGCGGCCGAGCGAGGCGAGCAGGCGGTTGGCCTTGGCCAGCGCGCCCCTGGGCTGGTGGGCCAGCAGGAAGTCCACCGATTCGGGCAGCAGCGTCCAGACCAGCGGCAGGGCCAGCAGGCAGAGCGTCGCCGCGCCGAGCAGCATGGCCTGCCAGCCGTGAGCGTCGATCTGGTGAGCGACGATGAAACCGGTGATGGTTGCGCCGACCGGGTATCCGGCCTGGAGGAAGCCCACGGCGAACGTGCGGTGGCGGGCCGGGGCATATTCGGCCGTCAGCGCGGCCATGCTGGCCAGCACCGTGCCGATGCCGATGCCCACCACGAAGCGCGAGAGGATGAGTTCGGCGATCGAGGCCGCCAGGGCCGATCCGAACATGGCCACCGTCATCATCACCAGCGAGGCGATGATCAGCTTGCGGCGGCCGAACCTGTCGGCCAGCGGCGCGATCAGCAGCCCGCCCGCGGCCATGCCGGCCAGGCTGGAGCTGAACACCACGCCCAGGCTCTCCGGGCTGACTTTCCAGTCGGCGGAAAGGGCGGGGGCGACGTAGGAGAGGATGAGCACGTCCATGCCGTCCAGCATGTTCAGCAGGAAGCAGATGGCGACCACGAGCACTTGCCGCGGCGTCCAGCCGTCGACGTTCTGCGAGGCGGATTCGCCGACAGTCACGTAAGGACGCACGGACACCGATCCGGCGGCGGAATAGCTGGCCATGGTAACGCCTTTCCCATCCTCAGCGGCGCTTGCATCGCGCCTGTTGTCGTCCGGCGGCCCGGCGCCGGGACATTCGTGAACCTTTCGGGGCCGGAACCTGGCGGTCCAAACCTTTGCGAGCGGGATCACGGTGTTTGATCCGGGGGCGCTTTGCCAGACATTGCGGGACTGTGACTTATAGCGTTATGTTATGGGAGATGCCTCTTGGGAGGTTCATCAGCATGTTGCGGGCGATCTCCTCGAAGGTCTCGCCCACCAGGGTTCGCGCCACGTCCAGGTTGCGGCTGACATAGACCGGCAGCAGGCCCGGCGACTCGAACTCCAGGAAGCGCACGGTCTCGGCATGGGGCTGCATGGCGGTGAAGCTGTCCACCAGCGCGATGCCCATGCCGTGAGCGACGAAAGCCACGGCCGTTTCTGCAAAGCGGATATAAGTGGAGACTTCCAGCTGCTCGCCGGCTTCCTCGTACATCCTGGCGATGATGCGGCCATGGGGGGTATCTTCCCGGAACGACTGGATCGGCTCTCCGCCCAGGTCCGCCACGGTGATCCGCTCGCGGTCGGCCAGGCGATGGCCGGCCGGCACGGCGCAGACCATGCGGCCGTTGCCGATGCGGCTGGACAGGACATTGGGGTGATCGATGGGAAACACCGTCAGCGCATAGTCGCCGCGCTGAAGCGCCAGCCAGTCGTCCGCCTGCTCCACCGAGAGGATGTCGAACTGGATGGTGAGGCCGGGGTAATTGGTGGTCAGGCGCGAGAGCATCTGCGGCACCACCGAATGGCCCAACGAGGGCGAGGCGCCCAGGCGGAAGGTGCGATCCTCGCCCTTGGCCAGGCGGCGCACGACATGCTCCAGGTCGTTGAAGCCCTTGTAGATCTGCTCGATCTCCTCGAACAGCACGCGGGCTTCGGACGTGGGCACCAGCCGGCCGCGCGTCCGGTCGAACAGGCGGAAGTGGAGCTTGTCCTCCATATGACCCAGCATGCGGCTGAGGCCGGGCTGCGACGTGCCCAGCATGCGCGCGGCGCCGCTCACCGTCTTGGTGATCATCACCGCGCGGAAGATCTCGATCTGCCTGATGGTCAGCATGGTTCCGGCTAGCACGCGCCGGAGCCCGCGCCAACCGGCGTCATGGGCGGCCGGTCAGCGGCGGCCCCGGCCTGTCAGGGCCTGCGGCGCCCGCGAACGAGATAGAGCGTGCCGCCCAGCAGGTTCCAGCACAGGCAGGCCAGCAGGGTCTTGGTGGGCAGGCTGGCGAAGAGATAGAGGCAGCCGAGGATGGTCGCGCCGCCCACCACGATGCCGGCAGGCACGCGGAAGGGGCGGGGCGCGTCCGGCTCGCGCTTGCGCAGGACGATCAGGCAGGTACCCACCGCGGCGAAGGCGATCAGCGTGCCGGCGTTGGCCAGCGCCGCGATTTCCGAGATCGGCAGCACGCCGGCCAGGATCGCCACGATCACCGCCGTCATCGTCGTCACCCTCAGCGGTGTCCCGCGCGAGGAGAGCTTCGCCAGCGAGGCGGGCAGGAAACCGTCGCGCGCCATGGCCAGGAAGATGCGGCTCTGGCCGTAGAGGAAGCCCAGCAGCACGGTCGGCAGCGCGATCACGGCGGCCACCGCGACGATATGCGCCACCGGCGCGCGGCCCATTTCGCGCAGGATCAGCGCCAGCGGCTCCGGGCTGTCGGCAAAGCGGGTGAAGGGCATGGCGCCGATCGCGGCGGCGGCGACGAGAACGTAGACGAGGGTGCAGATCGCCAGCGATCCGATGATGCCGATCACCAGGTCGCGGCTGGGATTGCGCGTTTCCTCGGCGGCGGTGGAGATGGCGTCGAAGCCGTAGAAGGCGAAGAAGATGATCGCGGCGGCGGCCATGACCCCGCGCTCGACACCGTCCGGGCTCATCGACTTGCCGAAGCCGAAGGGCATGAAGGGTTGAAGGTTCGCCGCGTCGAAGGCGGGCAGCGCCACGGCCACGAACAGGCTGAGCGTCAGGATCTTGATGACCACCAGCACGGTGTTCACCCGCGCGCTTTCCTTTGTGCCGAAGGCCAGCAGGCCCGCAACCACGGCGATGATGACGATGGCAGGCAGGTTGACCAGCCCGCCCAGCTCCGGCCCCTGGGTAAGCGCCTTGGGGAAGCCCACGCCTTGCAGCAGCGGCGCGGCATAGCCCGACCAGCCGACCGCCACGGTGGAGACCACCAGCGAATATTCCAGGATCAGGCTCCAGCCGACGATCCAGCCCACCGTACCGCCCAGCACCTTGTGGCTGTAGCTGTAGGCGCTGCCGGCGGTGGGCATCATCGTCGACAGTTCGGCATAGGCGAGCGCGGCACAGGCGCAGATGGCGCCGGCAATGGCGAAGGACAGCAGAACCGCCGGTCCCGCGCGGTCCGCCCCCACGCCGATCAGCGTCAAGATGCCGGTGCCGACGATGGAGCCGACCCCCAGCGCAAGCAGGTGCGGCCATGACAGTGTTTTGGGGAGGGCAGCCGGCGCCGTGGCGGGAGCGGTCATGGCAGTCTTTGTCCTTCTCGGGTCGTGGTTCGATCTAGCACTCGCAGGCGCACGCGCAAGTTCGCTCGCTTCCGGCCTATGCGAGGGAGAGGCTCTGTCATCGATAATGTCGATGCAAATAGATCAAATCAATTCATTTCAGAGATGCTCACCGATATGCGAGAGGCGGGTTCGAGAAGAGAAGATCGGGCTGCACGAATCCGGGTGAGAGCGATGACCGAAAGGCCGGACACGGCCTGATGCAAGCCGGCGGGGCGATCCCGCGGACCATCGACGCTCCTGCTGCCACTCGATCCTCTCCGGCCTTGACCGAGGAGTTTCTGAGCATGTCCGGCAGGACGACACCCGCAGCCCCGCTCGTTCCGGACCTGAACGTCCTGGTGATCGGCGGCGGCATTGGCGGCCTTTCCGCGGCCATCGCGCTGCGCCGCAAGGGACACCGCGTCACCGTGATCGAGCGCGATCCCACCTGGTCGGTCTACGGGGTGGGCATCATCCAGCAGTCCAACGTGGTGCGCGCCATGGACCAGCTCGGCGTGCTCGATGCCTTCCTGGACGCCGCCTGCGGCTTCGACGCGGTGGAGATCTACATTCCGGACGGCAGCCGCGTCGCCCGCATTCCCACGCCCACCCTGGTCGAGGGCAAGCCTGCCAACGTCGGCATCGGCCGCCGCGCCTTGCAGAAAGTGCTGGGAGACAGCGTGAGGGCGCTGGGCGCCGAAATCCGTCCTGGCGTAACGGCCGAGACGCTCGATCAGGACGAGACCGGCGTATCGGTGCGCTTTTCCGACGGCGGAGAGGCGCGCTACGATGTCGTGATCGGCGCTGACGGTGTCTATTCGCAGACTCGCCGCATGGTCCTGCCCGAGGCGGAAAGCCCCGAATTCACCGGGCAGTCGGTCTGGCGCTACAACTTCCCGAGGCCCAAGGGGCTCGACGCCCTCCACGTTTACAACGGCCCGACCGGGGTGGGGCTGGTGCCGATGTCGGCCGAGACCATGTACATGTACGCGACGACGCCGGAGCCGGGCAATCCGCGCTATCCGGTCGAGGGCCTGGCCGCGACGATGCGCGCGAAGCTGGGGCAGACCGCGCCGGCGATCCGCGCGCTGGCCGAGGCGATCACCGAGGATGCGGAGGTCGTCTATCGCCCGCTGGAAGGCATGATGGTCCATGGGCCCTGGCACGCCGGACGCGTCGTCCTGCTGGGCGATGCCGTGCACGCCACCACGCCGCATCTGGGGCAGGGCGCGGGCATGGCGATCGAGGATGCGATCGTGCTGGCCGAGGAACTCTCCGCTCATGCTGATCCGGAAGCGGCCTTCGAGGCCTATCGCGCCCGCCGCTACGACCGCTGCCGCTACATCGTCGAGGCCTCGCTGGCGATCTGCCACGGCCAGATCGGCAAGGCGCCGCCCGTCGACAATCACAAGGCCACCGCGGAGATGTTCGCGGTGGTCAGCCAGCCCATTTGACCATTTCATGCAGGGAATTGCAGCCATGAGCCGAGTGACCGAAATCCGCTACGTCGGATATGGCGTCGAGGACTTCGACGCCGAACGCACATTCTACACCGAGGACTGGGGCCTGGTGGAAGTCGGCGCGAACCAGGACTTCGCGTGGTTCAAGACGCACGGGCATGACGAGCATCACGTCGTGCGCCTCCACAAGTCGGATGCCAACCATGTGGAAGTGATCGCTTTCGCCGCCGACACGCGCGAAGACGTGAATGCCCTGCACGACAAGGTCGTGGCGGCCGGCTGCAAGGTGATCTTCGCCCCGCGCGAAATCGATGCGCCGGGCGGCGGCTATGCCTTCCGCTTCTTCAGCCCTGACGGCCTGCCGTTCGAGATTTCGGCCGGGGTCGAGACGCTGGGCAAGCGGGCGATGGAGCGCTGGGAAGGCATGCCGGTGAAGATCAGCCACATCGTCATGCACTCGCCCGATCATCAGGCGCTGGTGGGCTTTTTCACCGATGTGCTGGGCTTCAAGGTGAGCGACTGGCTGGGTGATTTCATGTGCTTCCTGCGCTGCAACGAAGCCCATCACCGCGTGGCCATCCTGCCCGGGCCGCCGTGCCTCAACCATGTGGCCTACGACATGCTCTCGGTCGACGACATGATGCGCGGCGTCCACCGCCTGAAGCAGCGCGGCACCGATTTGCGCTGGGGGCCGGGTCGCCACACCGCGGGCAACAATACCTTCAGCTACTTCACGACGCCCGCCGGCTTCGCGGTCGAGTACACCTCGGAGCTGGAAGAGGTCGATTTCGAGACCCACCAGCACAAGGTGCATATCCCCGGCCCGCAGGTCATGGACCAGTGGGGCATCGGCGTCGGCGGCCCGCAGACGATGCCGCATCCCGCGCCCGACGCGCGCCTGTTCCAGCCGGCGGACGCCTGATGAAGCGGGGCCTGTCGGTCGCGGCCCTTGCCGCTTGCGCTCTCGCGCTGGTTTCGGCCCGCGCGCCGGAGACGCTGACGACGCGCAACCGCGCGGTGGTGACCGACTTCGCCCGCCTCTTCTACACCGAGCGCAAGGTACGCGCGGCCTTCGAGCGCTATGTCGCGGCGGACTATATCCAGCACAACCCCGGCATTCTTGACGGGCGCGAGGCGGCGATCGCCATGCTGGAGCCGAAGTTCTCCGCGCCCGGCGCCTCGTTCGATGTGAAGCGCATCCTCGTCGATGGCGACATGGCGATGATCCACCTTCGCGGCCGCCCTTCGCCGGACAATCCCGGCGGGGCGGTGGCCGACATCTACCGCCTGAAGGACGGCAGGATCGTCGAGCACTGGGACGTGCTCCAGCCGATCCAGACGCAAACCGTCAATCCGCACCCCTATTTCTGATTACAGGAGCCCCCTTTGGCCCTCTTCGAATACTTTCCGAACTACATCTGGAATCTCTCGGTCTCGATCGCGATGGAATCGGGCGCGCAGCTCGGTGAGATCATCGACATGTGCCAGCCGATCCGCGACGCGGCGGCAGGCGGCGCCGATGCCGGCACGCCGCAGTTCATGAAGGCCTGGGCGGCGATGGGCGACAAGCTGCTGGAACTCGCCGCGGAGGATGAGGCGAAGGGCCGCAAGTTTTCCGCATCGAACAAGCTGGAGCGCGCCTCGCTCTACCTCATCACCGCAGAGCGGATGCAGGGCCACGGCCATCCCGGACGCAAGGAAACCTATGCCCGGGCGCGCGCGGCGTTCGACCGCTCGACCGCGCTCGGCAAGATCAACCGCGAACGCGTGGAGATCCCGCTGGAAAACGGCACGATGCCGGCGCTGTTCACCCGCGCGCCGGGAGCAGGCCGCAAGCCGGTGGTGGTGTTCTGCAACGGCCTCGATAGCTGCAAGGAACTGCTCTACTGGACGCGCCTGCCGCAGGAACTGGCGCGCCGGGGTATCTCCACCCTCTGCGTCGACCAGCCCGGTTCGGGCGAGGCGCTGCGCCTGCAGGACCTGCCTGTCGATCCGCACTCGGAAAGCTGGGCGAGCAAGGCAGTGGACTGGCTGGAGCAGCAGGCGGACGTCGATCCGGCGCGCATCGGCATGACCGGCATCTCGCTTGGCGGCCACTTCGCCCCGCGTGCGGTCGCCTATGAGCCGCGCTTCGCCTCAGGCGCGGTCTGGGGTGCCAACCACAACTGGCGCGAAGTGCAGGACAAGCGCATGGCGCGCGAGGGCGAGAATCCGGTGCCGCACTACTGGGCGCACGTCCACTGGGCCTTTGGAGCCGAGGATCAGGACGACTTCCTGGCCAAGTCCGAAGCGATGAACCTCAATGGCCATATGGACCGCATCAAGGTGCCGTTCCTCGTCACTCACGGCGCCAGGGACCGCCAGATCAGCGTCGATTATGCCGCGGATCTCCACGACCAACTCGTCAACTCGCCGCGCCGAGAGAAGGTGATTTTCACGCCCCGCGAAGGCGGTGTCGAACACGTCGGTGCCGACAACATGGCTTATGGCCGCGACCTGATTTCGGACTGGTTCGCCGAGACGCTCGGAGGAGAAACCGCATGACCCGCCGCTTTGTCGACCTCTCGATCTCGCTCTGCAACGACGTGGTCAGCGATCCGCCGTTCCTGAAGCCGGAGATCACGTACCAGACCCACATGGACACCGCGCCGGAGCTGGACATGTTCTTCCCCGGCGTCACCGCCGAGGACACGCCCGACGGCGCCGGTTTTGCCGCGTCCGAATGGGTGAAGCTGACCACCCACAGCGGCACGCACCTTGATGCGCCCTATCACTTCCACCCGACCATGAACGGCAAGGATGGAGAGCCCGAGCGTTCGATCACCATCGACGAAGTGCCGCTGGAATGGTGTTTCCAGTCCGGCGTGAAGCTGGACTTCCGCCACTTCCCCGATGGCTACGTCGTCACGGCGAAGGACGTGGAAGAGGAACTCGCCCGCATCGGCCATGACCTCAAGCCGCTCGACATCGTCCTCGTCAACACCGCTGCCGGCAAGGCGCTGGGCGAGCCGAACTACGTCAACCGCGGCTGCGGCATGGGTTACGAGGCTACGATGTACCTCACGACCCGCGGTGTGCGCGTGACCGGCACCGATGCCTGGTCGTGGGATGCGCCGTTCAGCTATACCGCTGAAAAGGTGAAGGAAACCGGCGATACCTCGCTCATCTGGGAAGGCCACAAGGCGGGCCGCGACATCGGCTATTGCCACCTCGAAAAGCTGCACAACCTGGAAGTGCTGCCGGGGCACGGCTTCACCGTCTCGTGCTTCCCGCACAAGATCAAGGGCGCTTCGGCTGGCTGGACGCGCGCCGTCGCGATCTTCGAGGACTGACCATGCGTCTTGCCACGGTGGAAAACGGGCGCCCCGATGGAGCGCTGATCGTCGTGTCGCGCGACGGCGCGCGCTGGCGGGCGACGCCGGGGTTGACGCTGCTCTCCGCGATGGAGGACTGGGCCGCCGCCGAGCCTGCCTTGCGCAAGCTTGCAGACATGCTGGAGGCGGGCGGCGGCGGAAAGCTCGACCCCGGCCGCCTTCGCGCGCCCTTGCCGCGGTCCTGGCAGTGGCTGGACGGATCGGCCTTCGGCACGCACGGCGAACTCATGCAGATCGCCTTCGGGCTGCCTCCCGTCGATAGCGACCGGCCGCTGATGTACCAGGGGATGTCGGACCGCTTCCACGGCCCCCACGACCCGGTACCTTTCGCAGACCCCGCCCACGGCATCGATTTCGAGGGCGAATTCGGCGTGGTCGTCGATCACGTGCCGATGGGGACGCCAGCCGCCGACGCGCTGAAGCACGTCCGGCTCGTCGTCCAGATCAACGACTGGTCGCTGCGCACGATCGCGCCGGTCGAGATGAAGACCGGCTTCGGCTGGGTCCAGGCCAAGCCCGCTTGCGCCATGGCGCCTTTCGCGGTGACGCCCGGGGCACTGGGCGCGGCTTGGCGGGACGGCCGGGTCTGCATGGACCTGCTGGTCGACCTCAACGGCCGGCGCTTCGGCGCGGCAAGCGGCGCCGCGATGGACTTCGGTTTCCACGATCTCATTGCCCATGCCGCCCTGACCCGCGATCTGGTCGCAGGCACGGTGATCGGGTCGGGCACCGTGTCCAACGCCGATTACGCGCAAGTGGGATCGAGCTGCATCTCCGAAGTCCGCGCCATCGAGATCATCCGCGAGGGCAAGCCCGCCACCCCGTTCATGGTCCACGGCGACCGGGTCCGCATGGCAGCCTGCGACAGCACCGGCTGGATGCCGTTCGGCGTCATCGACCAGGCCGTGGTCCTGAAGGGAAGCCGGCCGGGCTGAGAGGCCGGCGGCGGCGGTATTCTTGCCGCTTGCAAACCATTACCTAAAAAGCGCAAGAATCCACGCGTTCATTTGGCAATCGTTTTCCGCTTTCACGGGCCTTGCAAGAACAGTCCTGCAAAAGAACCTCTTCGGTTGTAATTCCGCCGAGTCCGAAACTGACGCCTTTCTTCCACTCTATAAAGCCTGATGGATATCTCGTTCGGCTGGAATTCCCGCCGCTCGGGCGACAACTCAGGGGTGGGGGAATCCGAATGGAATGGTTCAAGGCCAACGCGCCGATCAGACTGAAATTACTAATCGCTTTCAGTAGCTTCGTCATCCTCGTCGGACTGTCGGGAGGCGCTGGGCTGCTGGTGGGCGTAAGTGCCGCGCACTGGGTGGCGCTGGGCGCGACCGCGCTGGCGGTGGTCCTGGCCGTGGCCTACCGCGAGGCGATCGCCGGGCCTTACGTCACCACCGTGGTGCGCATGGAGGGCCTGGCTTCGGGCGATCTCGATAGCCCGATCGAATTCACGCACTACCGCGACTGCGTCGGCCGCCTGACCCAGGCGATGTTCCAGTTCCGCGCGACCGCGCAGGCGGAAATCGCCTCGAACGGCGAGGCGCAGCGCAATTCCGTCGTCGTGCAGGGCATGGCCGAAAACTTCCGCCGCTTGTCTGAAGGCGACCTTTCCTGCGATATCGTAGAGGACTACCCGGCCGAATACGCCGCGCTCAAGGCCAGCTTCAACGAAGCCCTGGCCAGCTTGCGCGGCCTGCTCGGCTCGGTGAAGGCCAGCACCCAGAACAGCCTCACCGGATCGCGCGAGATCGCCCAGGCCTCCGAGGACCTGGCCCGCCGCACGGAGGGCAATGCCGCCAGCCTGGAGCAGACGGCCGCGGCGATCCAGCAGATCGACGACCGCCTGCGCGCCACGGCGCAGGCCGCCTCGCGCTCGCTCTCCACGTCGGAACAGGCGATGGGCGCGGTGCTGGAAGGCCGGGCGCGCACGGACGCCGCGGTCCAGGCGATGAACCGCGTGAGCGACAGCGCCAAGGGCATCGACGGCGTGATCGAGGGGCTCGACAAGATCGCCTTCCAGACCCGCGTGCTCGCCATGAATGCGGCGGTAGAGGCCGGCCGGGCCGGCGATGCCGGGCGCGGTTTCGCGGTGGTGGCGGACCTCGTCTCGGCCCTCGCCATGCGCGCCGAAGAGGAATCGAAGCGTGCCCGCGACCAGCTGGGCGTGACCCAGACCGACATCGAGGCGGCGGTCGATGCCGTGGAGAAAGTGGACTCCGCGTTCGGCGTCATCTCCTCCTCTGGCGAGGAAGTGACCCGGCTTGCGGGCCAGATCGCCGCCGACAACGACGCGCAGGCCGCGGCGATCGGTGAAATCAATACGGCAGTGGGGGCCATGGACCACGCCACCCAGCAGAATGCGGCGATGGTCGAGGAAACCTCCGCCGCTGCTCGCAATCTGACCTCGGAAATCGCCGCACTGGCGGCCGAGGCCGATCGTTTCCGGATGGGACCGGCGACCCCGGGCCTGCGGCTGATCGCGCGCCACGGCTGAGCGGTTCCACCGCGGATACGCGAAGGCTCCCCGGTCGGTGCGACCGGGGAGCCTTTTTTCGTCAGCGCCGTATCAGCGTCAGATCAGGGACAGGCCCTTATCAGCGCCAGGCCAAGCCGAGCGCCTTCTGGATGGCCACGTAATCCGATGTGAGCGCGGCGCGGGCCGTCACCAGGTTCTGCTCGGCGCTGCTGCGGTCGCGGCGGGCGTTGAGCACGGCGACGCGGGTGGCGGTGCCGGACTGGAAGCGCTGGTCGGTAAGGCTCTCCGCCATCGCCGCCTTGTCGCGCGCGCGGGCCAGCGCGGCCACGGTGATGCGGCCTTCGCGGTAGCGCGCCAGCGAATCCTCGGCGTCGCGCAACGCGGTCAGCACGGTGCCGCGGTAGCGGGCCTCGGCCTCGTCGCGCACGGCTTCGGACTGGTGGACCTTGGCCTTGCTGCGGCCGAAGTCGAGGAAGCTCCAGCTCAGTTGCGGCGCGGCAAGGGCGGTGAAGTCGTCCAGCTTGCCAAGGTCGCTGATCTTCGTGCCGCCGATGCCGATCAGGCCCATGAACGAGAGGCGCGGGAAGCGCGCGGCTTCGGCCTGGCCGATCTTGGCGGTATCGGCGGCCAGCTCACGCTCGGCCGCGCGGATGTCGGGACGGTTGGCGATCAGCCGCGCGGGGTCGCCCACGGGCACTGTCGCGGGCGGCAGCGGGATCTCCCCGGCGGCGGCCAGGGCAGCGTCGAGCGCGCCCGGTTCCTGCGCGGTCAGCACCGCCAGCGCGTTCATGTAGGCGTCGCGCTCGGCGGCGAGCGGGGCGATCTGGGCGCGGGCGGAGGCGAGCTGGCCTTCGGCCTGGGCCACTTCCATCGCGGTTGCGGTGCCGCGTTCGAGCCGCTGGCGCGTGAGGGTGAGCGCCTCTTCCTGCCAGGCGATCGACTGCTGGCCGAGCGCGATGCGCTGCTGACGGTCGCGCAAGTCGAGGTAGGACTTGGCGACATTGGCGGCGATGCTCACCTGCACGTCGGCCAGGCTGGCCTCGGCGCCCTCGATGCCGGCACGCGCGGCTTCCACCGCACGGCGCTGGCCGCCGAACAGGTCGACTTCCCAACTGGCGTTGAAGCCCAGGTTGTAGAGGTTGAGGTCGGTGCCGCTGCTGCCCCCGCTGCTGTCGCTGCCGCCGCTGCTGTCACTGCCGTCACTGCTGCCGAAAGCCACGCCGGGGACATGGGCATGGGCGTACATGGCCGAGGCGCTGACCTTGGGCGCGAGGTTGGCGCGCTCCTCGCCCAAGGCGGCGCGGGCCTGGCGCAGGCGCGCCTCGCCGGCCTTGACGTCGGTATTGCCGGCCAGGGCGCGGGCGATCAGATCGTCGAGCAGCGGATCGCCAAGCGGCTTCCACCAGTCGGCGACCGGCGGCGCGGCCGTGACCGCACCGGCATCGGCGCGCACGAAGGCGGCGGCCGTGGCGCCGTCGGAGGCGGCCCTGGGCGGGCCGGCATAGTCGGGACCGACCGTGCAGCCGGCGAGAGTGACCGTCAGAGCCCCGGTCATCAGGGGCAGCAGAAGGATGGAACGCATGGTTTTCCTCAATGTCCGGTCGCCAGCGGCGCATTCTTGGGCAGCGGGCGAAGGAACAGAACGAGCGGAATGACGAAGACGATGCCCACCGACATCATCCAGAACATGTCGGCATAAGTCATCGTCAGCGCCTGGATCTGGATGGTCGATTCCAGCGATCGCAGCACGCCCGGTCCCTGCGCGGCGACATAGTCCTGCACGGAGACCGAATTGGCGTTGAGCGTTTCTTCCAGGCGCCGGGCGTGGAGCCAGAGGCGCTGGTCCTGGATCACCGCGATGCCGGCCAGGGCGAAGGAACCGCCCAGGTTGCGCGCCGCGTTGTAGAGGCCCGAGGCATCGCCCGCCTCTTCCCTGGGCACCGAGCGGATCGCCGCCTGGTTCAGGAACATCATGCAGAACACCGTGCCCATGCCGCGCATGAGCTGGGATTCCACGAAGTCCGCGCCATCGGAAAGCGGCGTCAGCCCGGTCTCCAGCAGGGCGCTCAGCGCCAGTACGGAGAGGCCGAAGCCGACGGAGAGGCGAATGTCGACGTTGCGGATCAGCCAGGGCGTAATCGGCATCATCAGCATGACCGGGATGCCGGAAAGCATCACCACCTGCCCCGATTGCAGCGAATTGTATCCGGCGATCGTCGAAAGGAACTGCGGGATCACGTAGGATGTGCCGTAGATCACCATGCCCACCACCGTGACCATGGCGACGACGCTGCCGAATTGCCGGTTCAGCAGGAGCTTGAGCTGGATCACCGGCTTGCGCGCGAAAATCTGGCCCAGCGAGATCAGCACCATCCCGAACACCGATACCGCCGTCAGCGAGATGATGAGGCCGGAGGAGAACCACTGCTCGCGCTCGCCTTCCTCCAGCACCACGGTCAGTCCGCCCAGGCCGAGGGCGAGGCCGAGAATGCCCATCCAGTCCGCCTCGCGGATGAGGCCGAGGTTGGATTTCTGGTGCGGGATGGCCACCAGCAGCAGCGTCGCCAGCGCGATGCCGACCGGCAGGTTGAGAAAGAAGGCGTAGTGCCAGCTGACGTTCTCGGTCAGCCAGCCGCCCAGCACCGGGCCGACCACCGGCCCGAGCAACGCGGTCGCGCCGAACAGGGCATTGCCGATCGGCTGCTGGGCGCGGGGCAATCGTGTCGCCACGATGGTCATGGCGGTGGGGATCAGCGCGCCGCCCGTGAAGCCCTGGCCCACGCGGCCGACGATCATCATCGGCAGCGTGGTCGAAAGGCCGCACATGATCGAGAACAGGGTGAACAGCGCCGAGGCGACGAGCAGCAGGGTGCGAAGGCCCAGCAGGCGTTCAAGCCAGCCGGACAGCGGAATGATGACGATTTCGGCCACGAGATAGGCCGTGGCGATCCAGGTGCCTTCGGTACCGCTGGCGCCGATCTCGCCCTGGATCGTGGGCAGCGAGCTGTTGACGATGGAGACGTCCAGCGTCGCCATCAGCGCGCCCAGGGTGCCCGCGGCCACGGCCAGCCAGGCGGCGGCATCGGCGCGCTGCTCGGTTTCCGGCGGCGCCGGCGGTTCGGCCGGCGACCGGGCCGGGGACGAAACGGAAGCGGATCCGCTCACCGGTTATCGTCCCGGCGTGCCTTTTCCTGCTTGGCCACGGCGCCCTGGGTGCCCTTGGCGGCCAGGGTGTCGACCGTGACGGTGACCGAAAGGCCGGGCACGAGGACGCGGCGCGCCTCGGGTCCGGCGTCGATGGCGATGCGCACGGGCACGCGCTGGACGATCTTGGTGAAGTTGCCGGTCGCATTCTGGGGCGGCAGCAGGGAGAACTGCGCGCCCGTGCCCGGCGAGATGGATTCGACGTGGCCGCGGATCTTGGTGCCGTCCAGCGCGTCCACCTGGATGGTCGCGGGCTGGCCGGCGTGCATCAGGCCGATCTGCGTTTCCTTGAAGTTGGCGGTGACGTAAAGCTTGGTCAGCGGCACCACCGACATCAGGCGGGTGCCGGCCTGCACGAACTGTCCGGTGCGCACGGTACGGTCGCCGATGCGGCCGTCGATGCTGGCCTTGAGCACGGTGGAGCCGACATTGACATGGGCGGCGGCCAGCTGGGCGCGGGCGGCTTCGCCCTGGGCCTCGGCCTGGCGGATCTGGGCCTTGAGCGAACCGATCCGGCGCTCGGCCGAAAGCACGGCGGCGCGCTGCGCATCGGCGGCGGCGCGGGCCTTGGCGGCCTGATTGCGCAAGGAGGCGAGCTGCTGCTTCGTTTCGGCGCCGCTGGCGGCCAGCGGGGCATAGCGAGCGGCCTCGCGCTCGGCGTAGCGGGCGTCTTCCTCGGCCGAGGCCAGCTGGGCGCGGGCCTGGGCGATGCCGGCTTCCTGCTCGCCGATGCCGGCGCGCACGTTATCGGCATTGGCCTTGGCGACGTCGATCTGCGCCTGGTACTGCTCCGCCTGGGCATTGTAGTCGCGCGGGTCGATGCGGACGAGCGGCTGGCCGGCCTTCACGTCCTGGTTGTCGCCGACGAGCACGTCCTCGACATAGCCGGAGATCTTGGGCGAGATGGTGACCGCGTCCGCCTGGATATAGGCGTCGTTGGTGTCCTGAAGGTACTTGCCTCGCGTTTCGTAGTGAAGCAGCCAGGCGCCGCCCGCGACGATCACCACCAGCACCCCGACGAACAGCGCACGGCGCACGCCCGGGCGCTTGAGCGCGGAAGGCCGGTTCGCGGTTTCGGCTGCCGGGGAGGCGCCGGATTCGCTGTCGGGAGCATTCTGGGGACCTTCGTGCGACCCGCTCACATCGTTTGCCATCAATCGTTACTCATGCCTTATTGCTGCATCGCAGCAGTGATGGACATGCACTTGCACCCGCGCGGAGCATATGGCAATGGCATTTGATATGGTCCCACACTATTTCTCGACATGAGCATCCAGCAGGAAGTCCTCGAACAGATGCGCGATCTGCATCTGCGCATGCACCGGCTCTTCAATGACCGGATGCGGGCGCATGGGGCGTCGCTGGCGCAGCTCAAGCTGCTGTTGCTGATGGAAAGATGCGGCGCGATGCGTTCGACCGACATTGCCGACGCGCTGGGTCAGGCGCCGCGCACGGTAACCGAGGCGATCGACGGGCTGGAGCGGGATGGGCTTGTGGTGCGGAGCCCCGATCCCAGCGACCGGCGGGCGAAGCGGATCAATCTGACAGAAGCGGGGCGCGCGGTCATTCGCGAGGTGGAACCGCACCGGGATGCCTTCGCAGCGCAGTTTTTCGAGGTCCTGGGCGATGAGGACCTGAACACGTTCCTGTCTATCCTGAGAACCTTGAACGACCGGATGATCGAGATGGGCGCGCCCAGTACGCTCGATAACGGCGCGCTGGACAACCGGGGATCTCCGGAAGGCTCAGGCCAGTCAGGTCAATAGCAGTATCGTCACGAGTGCGAGGCTACCGGAACAGCACACCGCAGCGCACAATACCTTGAACTCGCAGACGCAAAATACGGATTCCAGACGCTCCATATCGCTCTCCTATCGGTACCGCTCTTTGGCGGTTGCGCGCAGGATACCACTTCGGCGTCCGGGGAGGAAGAGAACATCGTTCTGCGGTGATGATTACCTGCTCGAAATATGGGTTTATCGCCTGCGCGAAAAGTCCCGCCTTTCTAATCCTTCATTCCAGCGTTTGACGATGGCCGCGCGGAGCCGCTTGGGCTAAGGATGCCGGACCGGAGGCTGCATGGCCGCCGCGCCACATGATTTCAGGCCGACCCCGGCCTCATCGCCTCCTTTCGACCGCCTAGGCAGGGAACCGACCATGAAGCCGACTACGCTCACCCGCTTTCTGATAGAACAGCAACGGGAGCCCAATTCCGCCTGTCCCGCCGAACTGCGTCTCCTGATCGAGACCGTGGCCCGCGCCTGCAAGGTGATTGCCCAGGCGATCTCCAAGGGTGCACTGGGCGACGTGCTCGGCAGCCTCGGTTCCGAGAACGTCCAGGGCGAAGTGCAAAAGAAGCTGGACGTGATCGCCAATGACCTCCTGGTCGACGCGAACGAGTGGGGCGGCCACCTGGCGGCCCTGGCTTCCGAGGAAATGGAGACGATCCACCGCATCCCGGGCCGGTACCCTAAGGGCGAATACCTGTTGCTCTACGATCCCATCGACGGTTCCAGCAACATCGACGTCGATCTTTCGGTGGGCACGATCTTTTCCGTGTTCAAGGCGCCCGAGGGTGCTTCGGGCCGCGAAGTGACCGAGGAGGATTTCCTCCAGTACGGCCGCGAGCAGGTTGCCGCCGGCTATGCCATCTACGGCCCGCAGACCATGCTGGTCCTGACCATCGGCAACGGCGTCTACGAATTCACGCTCGACCGCGAAGTGGGCGCCTGGCGCATGACCGACGGTCCGCTCCGGATCACCCCGGGCAACCCCGAAGTGGCGATCAACATGGCGCGCCGCAGCCAGTGGTCGCCCGGCATCTCGCGCTACGTGGACGAACGCGTGGGCTGCATCGACGGTCCGCTGGCCGGGCAGTACAACATGCGCTGGACCGGCTCGATGGTGGCCGACGTCCACCGCATCCTCAAGCGGGGCGGCGTGTTCCTCTACCCCTCGGACTACGCCAAGCCGGGCAAGGCGCGCCTGCGCCTGCTCTATGAAGCCAACCCGATGGCCATGCTGATCGAGCAGGCCGGCGGCGCGGCCACCGATGGACGCGAGCGTATCCTGGATGCCGAGGCCGTGGGCCTGCACCAGCGCATCGGCGTGGTCCTGGGCGATCCCGAGGAAGTGGCGAAAGTCCGCGAACTCTCGCTGGAAATGGATCTTCAGGCGGCCCCGGTCACCTGAAGTCCGCCAAAGGCATGAAAAAGGCCCCGGTCGCAGCAGCGGCCGGGGCCTTTTTCGTGGCGGGGACAGCGGGTGGTTATCCGCGCTGGCTCATCTGGCGTTCGGCGCGCTGGGGCACCTGCGCCCGGTCATCGGCGTAAGGCATGATGAGGCGTCCGTCCGGCGCGGCGGTATAAGTCGTCTGCGTCGGATAGGGGATGGAGATGCCCTCGGCCGCGAAACGCTTCATGATGGAGACCAGCAGGCGGTCGCGCAGCGGATGCGCCACCGACCAGTCCGCGCCGGGCACGTCGACCAGCAGCGCGAAGTCGAGCGAACTGGGGCCGAACGTCTCGAACCCGGCGCGCGCGGGCTTGCCGCCGACTTCCTCCACCAGTTCCCTCAGGATGCCGGGGATCCGTTCCAGCGTCTCCGCCGGGGTCTCGTAGGCGACGCCGATGGTGAAGGGCAGGCGGATGTGATCCCGCTTGGTGACGTTGAGAATCTCCGTGTCCAGCAGGTTCTTGTTGGAGATGATGCGCAGCTCGCCGGTATAGGCGCGGATGCGGGTGGATTTGAGGCCGATCGCCTCGATCACGCCGGTGCTGCTGCCGAAGCTGATCTGGTCGCCCTTGCTGAAGGGCCGGTCGAAGATGATCGCCAGCGCCGCGAACAGATCCGCGAAGATGCCTTGCGCTGCCAGGCCGATGGCGATGCCGCCGACACCGAGGCCCGCGACGAGGCCGGTCACGTTGACGCCCAGGTTGTCCAGCAGGACCACCGTGGCGACCGCGAAGACCACCACGCTCACCAGCAGCCGGATCAGGCCCATGGCATTGATGATCGTCTCGCCCTGGAAGTGCTCGCTGGCGGTCTTGTGCTCGATCGTGCCGAGAATGAACTCGCGCGCCCAGATCGCGCCCTGCAGGACGGCGGCGATGGTGAACAGGAATGTCACCAGCCGGTCGAGCGCGGGCGGGGTCTGGGCATAGTTGTCGACCACCTTGATGGCGGTCATGACGATGAAGTAGTTGGTGGTCTTGGTCACCACCCGGCCGACCACCGTCAGCCAGGCGCCGCGCGACTGGCCGGGGCGGCAGAGGCGGTTGCCCAGCCGCCGCAGCGCGTAGAGCGCCGTGACGATGCCGATGGCGATGGCACCGGCGATGATGATCTGCAGCCAGTAGGTCTGGAACCAGTTTACCGTGGCATTGGTCAGATCGTGGATCTGTGCCTGCACGTCAGGGGGAGCATGCCGAGCCGAAGCGGCTGTGGACGTGGAGGCGGCGGGGGTGGGGGTGCTTGCAGCCATCAATACTCTTCGTTCTGCTGAGCGCATCGGCGGGCCGCTCCGCGTGACGGGGCGATCCGGCCGACCAGGCGACCCACGACGCCCTGCGTCCTGTGCGGCGCAGGCTCGGCGCAGGATGGTTCAATGATCGTGCCGGCGGGATTGTTCCCGGCCGCGCGACGCCCCGAGTAGAGAGGTGCGGCGGGCTGCGTCAACCGCGGGGGGCGAGGGGGAGGGGGCAGCGCCGCCCTCCGCCATCGGCCCCCGTCGCCCGCTCCGCCCGCCCCGCCGCCGTGAGCCGGCCCGGCGGGCACCCGGCGCCCATTCGCGCGTTGGCGGCGAAGGGGGATCTTTCCTCAAGGAGGCCGCGCCGATGCCAGAGCCGTTTCCCGAAGATCGTCTCGTCTTCGTTCCCGATGATGTCGACCTCTCGCGCTCGCCGCTGGCGGGCCATCTCGATGCCGAAACTTACGTGCTGGGCGCCTTCAACCCGGGCCTCACCCGGCTGCCGGGCGGCAACCTGCTGATGATGGTCCGCGTGGCCGAGGCGCTGCGCGATCCGATCCGGGACGGCCATGTCCACGCCATCCGCTGGGAGGGCGAGGAAGGCGAACCGGGCCGCTATGTGCTGGATGCCTGGCCGCTCGAACACGCTGACACCGCCGATCCGCGCAAGTTCATGCTGCGGGGCGGGGGCTGGAAGGTCATGGCCCTGACCTCGCTGTCCTGGCTCTTGCCGGTGGAACTCGACGCCGCGGGGTTGGAAGTGGTGGCCGTCCATTACGACCGCGCCGTGGCGCCGCGCAGCAGCCTCCAGTGCTACGGCGTGGAGGACGCGCGGATCAGCAAGGTGGGCGAGGGCTGGCTCATGACCACGTGCTCGGTCAGCCCGGAGCGCCACTCCACCACGCTCTACAGTTCGGAAAACGGGCTGGACTGGCAGTTCGAGGATATCGTGCTGGACCACCAGAACAAGGACATGCTGATCTTCGAGGGGCTGATCGGCGGGCACTACTGGGCGCAGACGCGGCCGCTGGGCGATCTCTACTTCGCGTATCCGCCCGGCAGCGAATGGCGCGCGGGCCCGTCGATCAACCTGGCCCAATCGCCGGACGGGCTGTTCTGGAAGCCCTGCCGCCGCCCCGGCATTCGCCCCCATGCCGCCACCGTCGCCACCGCGCGCATGGGCGGCGGCGCGCCGCCGGTCCTGACCGACGAGGGCTGGCTGACGCTCTGGCACGGGGTCGAGCCCAAGGAGATCGTCGGCATCTATCGCACGTACTGGTCGATTCTCGACCGGGAGGATCCCTCCCGCGTATTACGGACGGACGACCGGCCGCTGATCGAGGCGAACCCGGACCTGACTCACCCGCTGGAAGCCCAGATGTACCTGCGGGACGTTGTTTTCACGACGGGAATCGCGGACGCGGGCGATCACTACGTCGTCGCCTCGGGCGAGGCCGATCTCGCCTGCCGCATTACCCATGTTCCCAAGTCGCGTTTCCGGGCGGGATGAATGCGACGAACGGAGCGCCGCGCGGCGGAACCGGCCCTCTTTTCGCGGTTTAGGCAGCGCAGAACGGTTCCGATGAAGAGGGGCGAATGGTTAGCGCGAACATCGAAGGTCATGCCGGTACGGTGCTGTCGATCATCCTGGCGGGGGGCCGGGGAAGCCGTCTCCACGACCTGACCGATCACGAGGCGAAACCGGCCCTGCCGATCGGGCCGCACGGGCGCCTGATCGACTATACCCTGGCCAATGTCGTCAATTCCCGGTTGGGGGAGACGATGGTGCTGACCCAGTACCAGCCCGATACGCTTCACCGCCACCTTCTGGACAGCTGGCAGGCCGAAACCGCGCAGCCGGCCATCTCGATCCTCGATGGCGCCGATTTCGGTCCTTACGAGGGCACGGCGGCCGCCGTGGCCTGCATCGCCGACGAGATCGACCTCGTCGCGCCGCGCCATGTCGTGATCCTGGCGGGAGACCATCTCTACCAGATGGACTATCGCCCCTTCGTGGAACGCCACATCGCCGCCAGGGCCGAAGTCACCGTGGGCGTGGTCCATGTCCCGCGCGACCAGGCCTCGGGCTTCGGCGTGCTGGAGGCGGATGCCGATCACCGGATCACCGCCTTCGTCGAAAAGCCCGTGATCGCCCCTGCCGCGCCGGACCGGCCGGACTACGCGCTGGCCTCCATGGGCATCTACGTCTTCGAATGGTCGCTGCTGCGCGACCTGCTGAAGGAGATCGAGGGCACCGTGGCCGATCTCGACTTCGGCAAGCACATCATTCCCGCGCTCGTTTCCTGCGGCACCGCCTATGCCTATGCCCTGCCCGGAAGGCAGGGGCGCGAGCCCTTGTGGCAGGACCTCGGCACGCTGGACGCCTATCACGCGGTGCAGCGCCACCTGCTGGACGGGTCTCTGGCGCTCGACCCCGCCTGGCCGGTGGAGCATCCCGTCCATCACGGCGTGGGAGACCGCCGCGCGATCGGCTTCGGGTCCACCTTGCGCAATGTCGTGCTGCTGCCCGGCGCGCGGATCGGGCGGGCGGTGACGATATCGAACGCCATCGTGCTGGCCGACGCGGTGATCCCGGACGGTTTCGACCTTGATGCCGAACTGGCCGAGAGCGGCAAGTGGTGCACCATCTCGGAAGGCGGCATCCGCGTGATTTCCGCCAGGGCGCTGCAGCGGCTCGCCTCGCGGCGGCGGCGCGCCAATGAGGTGGCCCCGATCAAGGCCATCCAGCAGCCGGGCCAGATGACCGGCCAGAAACCGGATCAGCGTCCCCGCATGGCCGAAGCCATGCCCGTCTCCTTCTTCTGAAAGGGACTTCCATGTCCGCCGAGACGCCTTTCGCCTTCGCCAAGCCGGAGCGGCAGCAGCACGAACTGGGCGCGGATTTCACCGGGGAAGGCACGCATTTCGCGATCTTCTCGGAGAACGCCGAAGCCATGGAGCTTTGCCTCTTCTCCGAGGATGGCGAAGAGGAAGTCGCCCGGCTGGAAATGCCCAGCCGGGAAGGCTCGATCTTCTCGGGCTACCTTCCGGACGTGAGGCCCGGCCAGCTTTACGGCTACCGCGCCCACGGGCGCTACGAGCCGGAGCAGGGCCACCGCTTCAATCCCAACAAGCTGCTGCTCGATCCTTATGCGCGCGAGATTGCCGGCAGCCTGCAATGGGACGATGCGCTCTGGGGCTACGACCTCTCGACCGGGGACGACCTGACGTTCGACGGCCGCGATTCCGCGCCGTTCATGGTCAAGGGCGTGGTGCAGGATCCCGACTTCGACTGGGAGGGCGACAATTCGATCCGCCGCCCCTGGGGCGAAACGCTGGTCTACGAGGCGCATGTCCGCGGCCTGACCATGAGCCACCCGGACGTGCCGGAGGAACTGCGCGGCACTTATGCCGGCATGGTCAGCGCGCCGATCCTCGACCACCTGCAGAAGCTGGGCGTTTCGGCGATCGAGCTGCTGCCCTGCCAGTTCTTCCTCGACGACCGCATCCTGCTGGACAAGGGCCTGTCGAACTACTGGGGCTACCAGACGCTGGGCTACTTCGCGCCCGAGCCCCGCTATCTCGGCCCGATCCGCGGCAAGCCCGGTGGCGGTTCCGTGGCGATCCGCCAGTTCAAGGCCATGGTGAAGCGCTTCCACCAGGTCGGCATCGAAGTCATCATGGACGTGGTCTACAACCACACCGCCGAAGGTTCGGAGCGCGGGCCCACGCTTTGCTTCCGCGGGCTGGACAACGCCAGCTACTACGCCCTCTCGCCCGAAAACCCGCGCTACAGCTTCGACCAGACCGGCACCGGCAATACGCTGAGCGTGGCCAATCCGATGGTCATCCGCATGGTGCTCGATTCGCTGCGCTACTGGGTGCAGGCCATGCACGTCGACGGTTTCCGCTTCGACCTGGCCTCCACGCTGGGGCGCGAGGCCCTGGGCTTCGACCGCGAAGGCGGCTTCTTCGACGCGATCCGGCAGGACCCCATCCTTTCGGGCGTCAAGCTGATCGCCGAACCGTGGGACGTGGGCAGCGGCGGCTACCAGGTCGGCGGCTTCCCTTATCCCTTCCGCGAATGGAACGACAAGTTCCGCGACACCGCGCGCGGGTTCTGGCGCGGCGATCCGGCGCTGGTGGGCGATCTTGCCAACCATCTGATCGGCTCGCCCGAACAGTTCAACCACTCCGATCGCGGGGCGACCTCCTCGGTCAACTTCCTGGCCGCGCATGACGGCTTCACGTTGCTGGACACCGTTTCCTACAACGACCGCCACAACGAGGCGAACGGCGAGGGTGGGGCGGACGGCCACGACAACAACCTGTCCGACGACATGGGCGCCGAAGGGCCGACCGAGGACGAGGGCATCAACGCCGCGCGCGCCGCGCGCCGCCGCGCCATGCTGGCGACTCTGCTGCTGAGCCAGGGCGTGCCGATGATCCTGGCCGGGGACGAGTTCGGCAACAGCCAGAACGGCAACAACAACGTCTACTGCCAGGACAACGAGACCGCGTGGATCGACTGGGCGGGCAAGGACGATGCGCTGCTGGCGTTCACGGCCCGCATGGTGGGCTTCCGCCGCGACCATCCCGTGCTGTCGCAGGACAATTTCCTGAACGGCGAGCCGGCCGAGGACGGCCGCGTCGAGATCGCCTGGCACCAGCCCGACGGCCGCGAGATGGACGGCGAGCTGTGGGAGCAGGCGGAACTGCGCGTCCTAGGCTTCTTCCTGACCTATTCGGCGCAGGAAGCCTTCGTGGAAGGTGAGCGGCCGCTGTTCATCGTGCTCAATGCGGGCGACGAGGTGACGTTCACCCTGCCGGACCACAATGGCATCGTCAGGTGGCAGCGCGTGCTCGATACCGCGCGGCCCGATGCGTTCGAGCCCGAGCCGGTGGAAGGCGAGGCCGCCATCGTTCCCGCCCATAGCGTCTGCGTCTTCGCGCCGGAGTGACCGCCATGCCGCTGCCGGCTTCGGCCCGTTTCGCGAAGTCCTGGGGCGCGGAGCCGCTTCATGACGGCCGCTGGTGCTTCAGCCTCTGGGCGCCCGATGCGCAAGGCGTCTCGGTGGCGCTGGCGGCGGGCCTGATCCCGCTGGAGAATGAGGCGGACGGCTGGTGGAGCATAGAGGCCGCCGCGGCGCCGGGCGAAAGCTATCGCTTCCATGTCGACGGCACGGCTTATCCCGACCCGGCGGCGCGGGCGCAGGAAGGCGATGTGCATGGGCCTTCGCTGCTGGTCGATCCGCAGGAATTCGACTGGCAGAACGACTGGGACGGCCTGCCGTGGAGCGAAGCGGCGGTCTACGAACTGCATCTGGGCACGTTCACCGAGGAAGGCACTTTCACCGCCGCGGCCAGGGCGCTGCCGCGCCTGCGCGATCTCGGCGTGACCCTGGTGGAACTGCTGCCGGTGGCGCAGTTCGACGGGCGGCACGGCTGGGGCTACGACGGGGTGCTGCCTTATGCACCGCACAATGCCTATGGATCGCCCGACGATTTCCGCCGCTTCGTGGATGCGGCGCATGGGCTGGGCATGGGCGTGCTGCTGGACGTGGTCTACAACCACCTCGGCCCCTCGGGAAATTACCTGTCGGCCTGGTGCCCCTCGTTCTTCCATGCCGGGCGCAGCTCGCCCTGGGGGCAGGGCATTGCCTATGAGATCCCGGCGGTGCGCGACTATTTCCTGGAGAACGCGCTTTACTGGCTGACCGAATATCGGCTCGACGGGCTGCGGCTCGATGCGGTCCATGCCATCGAGGACCATTCCGACCGGCATTTCCTGGACGAACTGGGAGAGCGGGTGCGCGCCGCGGACTGGGGGCGGCCGATCCACCTCGTTACCGAGGACGAGCGCAACCTGGCGCGCTATTTCGCGCCGGACGCACCTTTCGACGCGACCTGGAACGACGACTGGCACCATGCCGTCCATTGCCTGCTGACCGGCGAGGACGAGGCCTATTACGCGCCTTTCGCGGTCGATCCGCTGGCCGATATCGAGACGGCGCTGCGTGACGGCTATGTCGAGCAGGGCCAGCAGCGCCCGGCCGCCAAGGCGCCGCGCGGAGAGCCTTCCGGCGCGCTGCCGCGCACGGCCTTCGTGAACTTCCTGGGCAATCACGACCAGGTCGGCAACCGCGCGCGGGGCGAGCGGCTGCACCAACTGGTGGCGGACCGCACGGCGCTGCGCGTGGCGAGTGCGCTGACCATGCTGGCGCCCTTCGTGCCGATGATCTTCATGGGCGACGAGTTCCTGACCGATGCGCCTTTCCTGTTCTTCGCGGACTTCACCGGCGACCTTGCCGAAGCCGTGCGCAAGGGCCGTGCCGCGGAATTCGCGCAGTTCAAGGCGTTCGGCGGCGAAGTGCCCGACCCGATCTCGCCCGAGACTTTCGCGGCCTCCCGGATCGGCCGTCCGCGGCGCCAGGAGCAGCGGGAGCACGAACGGTTCCTGAGCGAACTGCTCTCCCTGCGCCGCGCTCATGTGATGCCGCTGCTGGCGGTGAACCCGGCGCCCATCGCCGCCGTCCGGCGCGAGGGCGCGGCGATCGAAGCCGTCTGGGACTTCGGCGAGGCACGCCTCTCGCTGTGTGCCTGCCTGGGTGATGCACCGTTCACGCCGCACGGCGATCCCCTGCTGGTGCTGACCGGCGCTGACAGCCCCTTCGCCTTTTCCGCCGCTCTTCTTCCGGATCGACATACATGAGCTTCCCGCCCGCATGGATCGCCACCTACCGCCTGCAACTGCGCGGCGGCGTGGGGTTGGAGCAGGCGCGCGCCCTGCTGCCGTGGCTGGTGGAGCTGGGCGTGAGCCACCTCTACCTTTCGCCGCTGTTCCGGGCGGCCTCGGGCTCCACCCACGGCTACGACGTGATCGATCCCAATGCCGTGGATCCCGTGCTCGGCGGCGAGGCGGCGTTCGTGGCGCTCTGCGACGCCGCGCGCGCGGCGGGCATCGGCGTGGTGCTGGACATCGTGCCCAACCACATGGCCTTCACGCCGGAAAACCCCTGGATCGCCGACATCATGCGCCACGGCCGGGGCAGCCAGTTCGCGCGGGTGTTCGACATCGACTGGGACAAGGGCCCGCTGCACTTCCCGGTGCTGGACGGCATGGTCGAGGACGTTCTCGATGCCGGCGAGATCGCCGTGACGGGCACCGTGCAGGACCCTACGCTGGCGATCTACGGCCAGCCCTATCCCTTGCGCGAGACGCCGCTGGCCCGGCGCCTGGTCGAGGAAGGCGGCCTGGATGCGCCGACACTGGCGGCCCTGCTCTCGGAGCAGTGGTGGTCGGTGGGGGACTGGCGCGAGACGGCCGAGGCGATCATCCACCGCCGGTTCTTCAACATCACCAGCCTGATCGGCGTGCTCCAGGAGGATGCCGGGGTGTTCAGCCTCACGCACCGCTGGATCACCGAGCAAGTACGCGCCGGGCGCATCCAGGGCCTGCGGGTCGACCATATAGACGGGCTGGCCCGCCCCGGCGGCTATCTGCGCCGCCTGCGCGATGCCGTGGGCAGCGTGCCCGTCTGGGTGGAGAAGATCGTCAAGGAGCACGAGGAAATCCCCGCTGCCTGGCCGATAGAGGGCATGAGCGGTTACGAATTCATGGCGCCGGTGACGCAGCTCCTCACCTCCGCTCCCGGCCTTTCCGCCATGCGCGAGGCGGCCGCGGGCGCCGTGCCGGCCGATACTCTGGCCGAAGTGCGCGCCGTCCGCAGCGAATTGCTGTCCGGCGCGCTCTCGCCCGAACTGCGCCGCGTCACCGAGGCGGCGATGAGCGCCCTTGCCGCGCCGCGCAGCCAAGGTTCCAGGCTGGCCGGGGCCGTGGCGGGGCTGGCGCTCGCCTGGCCGGTCTACCGCTCCTACAGTGCTGACGGCCTGCCGCTCGATCCGGCGCTGGAGGCGCTGCGGGACGATCTGACCGGGCCTCTGCTGGACTTGCTGGGCGCGGCGAACGGCAGCGATGCCGCCCGCAACTTCGCGGCCCGGTTCGAGCAGCTGACCGGCGCGCTCACGGCCAAGTCGGAGGAAGACACGGTGTTCTTCCGCACCGTATCCTACCTGCCGTTCTGCGAAGTGGGCGGAGAACCGGACCTCGCACCGATCGGCACCGATACGTTCGCCCGGCGCATGCAGGCCCGCGCCGAACGGACGCCGCTGGCTCTCGATGCCCTTTCCACGCACGACACCAAGCGCTCCGCCGATGCGCGCGCGGCTGTCATCGCCCTCGCCCGCTTTCCCGATCTTGCGCACACCTTCTACGAGGACGCGCGGAGCCGGGCGGCGCAGGCCGGACTGCCGGAAGTCTGGGGCATCTATGCGGTGCAGACGGCGCTGGCCATGCGCGGGGTGCCCGATGCCGAGCGCCGCATCACCGATCACATAGCCAAGGCCCTGCGCGAGGCGAAGGACCTCTCCCGTCACGAAGCGCCTGAAGAGGACGCCGAAAGCCGGGCCGCCGCGCTCTGCACTGCGCTGCTGCGGGATCTGGAGAACCCGGCCTACTGGCCGGAGCACGCCGAACCCGCCTATCGCGCGGCGCGGGAGGGCGCGATTCTGGCTCAGGCGGCATTCCAGCTGACGGCGCCGGGTATTCCCGACATCTATCAGGGCACCGAGTGGACCGCCGTGGCGCTCACCGATCCCGACAATCGCCGTGCGATAGACTGGGACGGCGGAATTCAGGACGACCTTTCCGCGCGCAAGCTCGCTCTCACCCGGCAACTGCTGGCAGAACGCGCAGCCGATCCCGAACTTTTCGCGCGGGGCAGCTATGCGCTGCGCGAAACCGCGCAAGGCTGGACGGTAACGCGCGCGCTGGAAGACCGGCGGTTCACTTTCGACATCGCGTTCTAGCGGCGCCCGGCAGGGGCGGAAGGAGGGCGGGCCGCACCTGCGCTCCTTCCTGCCGATCTCAACTGCCCACGATGATCCCGCCATTGGGGTGCAGCACCTGCCCGCTCATGTAGCTGGCATCCTCGCAGGCCAGGAACAGGAACGAGGGCGCCACTTCATTGGGCTGGCCGGGGCGGCCCATGGGGGTATCCTCGCCGAAATGCTCGACCTTTTCCGGGCTGGCGCCGCCACAGGGGTTGAGCGGGGTCCAGATCGGTCCGGGCGCCACGGCGTTGACGCGAATGCCCTCGGCCACGAGGTTCTCGGACAGCGAGCGGGTGAAGGCCGTGATCGCGCCCTTGGTGGCGCTGTAGTCGAGCAGTTCCTTGCTGCCCTTGTACATCGTCACGCTGGTGCAGTTGATGATGCTGGCGCCGGGTTCCAGATGCGGCCGGGCGGCCTGGGTCATGAAGAACATGCCGAAGATGTTGGTCTGGAACGTGCGGCGAAGCTGGTCTTCGGAAATGTCGGTGATGTCCTTGTCGGGGTGCTGCTCGCCCGCATTGTTCACCAGGACGTCGATCCGGCCGAAGGTCTCGACCGTCTGGCGGATCGCCAGTTCGCAGGCATCGGGAGAGCCCACGTCGGCACGGATGGTGATGGCGCGGCGGCCCTCCGCCTCGACGATCCGCTTGGTTTCGGCGGCATCGTCGTCCTCCAGCAGGTAGACGATCGCCACGTTCGCGCCCTCGCGCGCAAAGAGCGCGGCCACCGCGCGGCCGATGCCGCTGTCAGCGCCGGTGACGACGGCCACCTTGTCTTTCAGCCGGTCCGAACCGGGATAGCGGGGCTGCCACTCGGGCTTGGGTTCGAGCTGGCTCTCATGGCCGGGCAGGGCGTCTTCATGGATCATTTCCTCGATGTCGGCCATCGGCTCGCTCCTCGTCTTGTCATGTCCCGTCCGTCCTGAGCCAACGTGGCAGGCAGCCTGCGGTTTCAGGGGCAGGGCGGTGTGCGACGTACCGTTCGGCGGGCCGGGCCAGATGCGGCGGCGCTTGATCCATGTTGGTCAGGTCATGTCGGACGCCGCACGCCGCGCACCATTTCCTCGATCCAGGCGATTAGCAGGTTGTTGTAGCCCTTGCGCTGGCTCTCGTCCTTCAGCGCATGGTCTGCGCCCTTGAGCACGCGGTAGCTCAGCGAGCGGCTGTTGCGGAACGCCGCCATGTAGGAGCTGATCGCCGGGTGCGGGACGTAGTCGTCGAATTCCGATTCCACGATCAGCACGTCGCCGGCGAAGCGCTCGCAGGCGGCGAGGGCGCGGTCCTGATGGCCGGTGCGGAAATGGCTGCGGTAACGGTCGATCTCGGCGCGGTCGAGCAGGGCCTTGGGCACGTCCCAGTGGCTGTCCGGGTAGAGCGCGGGCACGCGCAGCGCCAGCCAGGACACCGGCCGCTCGGCGGTGAGCAGGGTGGCGAGGTAGCCGCCATAGCTGGTGCCGACCACGGCGATGGCGGACGCGTCGATCCCCTCCTGCCGGGCCAGGAAATCGTAGGCGGCCAGCACGTCGGCCAGACCGTCCGAACGGGTGACGCTGTCCCGCTGGTCGTCGTGGCGGGCATGACCGCGCAAGTCGAAGGTGAAGCAGATGCAGCCGAGCTGGGCGATCTCCTCGGCGCGGACCAGATCCTGCTCCTGGCAGCCGCCCCAGCCGTGGATGAACAGCACTCCGGGGGTGAGCTTGGCCGGGGTGAGGACCGTGCCGTCGATGGTTTCGTCAGCGACGGTCAGGGTGACGGGACGGGCGGATTTCATGCGTTCACCATTCGTGGGGCACCCTCTCGTGGGGTAGGGCCGTTCAGCGGGATCAGTCGAGGATTTCGGCGTACTTGGTCAGCGGACCGGCCACCGGGTCCACGCCGCTGTAGTATACCGCCGCGCCGGGCGGGGCGGCGTCGACCGCTCCGTAGATCTCGACGGTGGCACACGTCACCCCGGCGCGTTCGGGATGGGCCTGCAGATATTCGAAAGCGGCGATTTCCGCGCCGGTCGCGCCGCCGATCCGCCAGCTTTGCTCCAGCACGCCGATGCGGGTGGTGCCGTCGGCGGCCCGCCCTTCGGCGACGTCGTAATTGCGGCGCGAGGCGAAGAGGCCGGGATAGGCCGCGAAAACGGCCTCGTCGTAGGCATGGGCCTTGGCTACGGCCTCGGCCCGGTCATGGCGGAGAAGTTCGCAGCCCAGTTCCGCGAACCCGCCCCGCACCACATGGAGCTGCGATCCGCCATAGGCGACGTCCCCGGTATTGTTGCGTGTCAGCCGCTGCATGCCCCAATAGGCGAGCGAGCTACCGGGCAGCGCCACCACGCCGACGCTGAAGGTCTCGACTTCGGCCAGGTTCTCCTCGATCACCAGTCCGTCGCTTTCCAGCCGCGCCGGATCGATTTCCGCCAGTGCCGCGTCCAGTTCCGCCGGGGTGGACACGACCGTCTGGCCCTGCCCGCTGGTGGCCTCCACTTCCTTGAGCCGCACCGCGCCCTCTGGCAGCATCAGGCGCCCGGCGCGGCGGGCGTCTTCCACGGCGAAGGCGGTATAGCCGCGCAGCACCGCGTCTCCCAGGCTGGCCGCGAGCGCCGCGCACCAGCCTTCCGGCGCGCGGGCATCGGGTGAGACCAGCCCATGACTGATCGCCTTGGTGGCCACGAAGCGGGCGGGCACGGCGCCGCCGAAGAACTGCGAAACGCGGGTAATGCCCAAGGCGTGCGCCTCTGGCACCAGCAGGGTGTCGCGCGGCACGAAGAAGCGCTCGCCGCTGCCCCGCAGCGTCATCCAGCCGGGCTGGTCCGAGAGATCGGCCTCGGCAATGGCGGCGATGCGCCGCGCCGCCTCCAGCCATGTCGCCTGATCGTGCTCGTTGGCGAAAGGTTCGTCGGGCGGCTGCGTGGCCAGGATCCCGGCTCCAGAGCGAATTTCCGTCACGTCGCACCATCCTCGCATCAGCGTTCCAGAACGGTTGAACGCCCGAGCCCGGCCCGAAGATGCAGCCTGCCCCCGCGCCGCCGGGCCCAGGGCGGCTTCGGCGCGCCTGGCCCCGCGCGCAATCGGTCTTGACAACGCCTGCCGATCTGCCAATTGGTAGCGCTATCACTGTAAGAAACATGGGAGGGGGAAGTCGTGACGAATCCCGATACTGCATGTCGTTGATGCCTGCCGACTGGACTGCCGGTACCTTCCTGGGCCGTGCCGATTTCGGCGAAGGGCCGAGCCCGATCCTCGTCGTTCGCGGCGAACTGATCGACATGTCCGCCGTGGCCCCCACCGTTTCGGCGCTGGTCGAGGCCGGCAATTTCTCTGGTCAGGGCGGCAAGAACCTCGGCGCGTTCGACGCAGAGGCGGTGAACCTGCTCTCCCCAGTCGACCTCCAGTGCGTGAAGGCCTGCGGCGTCACTTTCGCCACTTCCGCCATCGAGCGCGTGATCGAAGAGCGCGCCCGGGGTGACTGGAGCGCTGCCGCCGCCATTCGCGAACGCCTGGAATCGCGCATCGGCGGCCAGATCCGCTCGGTCGTGCCCGGTTCGGAAAGCGCCGCGCAGCTCAAGGCCGCGCTGATCGAGGACGGCCTCTGGTCGCAGTACCTCGAAGTGGCCATCGGCCCCGATGCCGAAGTCTTCACCAAGTCGCCGGTGCTCTCCACCATGGGCGTCGGCGCCGAGATCGGCGTGCGTTCGGATTCGAGCTGGAACAACCCCGAGCCCGAGATCGCCCTGCTGGTCGGCAGCGACGGCCAGGCCGTGGGCGCCACGCTGGGCAACGACGTCAACTTGCGCGATTTCGAGGGCCGCTCGGCCCTGCTGCTGGGCAAGGCCAAGGACAACAACGCCTCCTGCTCGCTCGGCCCGCTCGTACGTATCTTCGACGAGAGCTTCACCATCGATGACGTGCGCGTCGCCGAAGTGCGCCTCTCGATCACCGGCGAGGACCAGTTCGTGCTGCGTGGCACCAGCAACATGGCGGAAATCAGCCGCGATCCGCTGGACCTCGTGCGCCAGACGCTGAGCGAGCACCAGTACCCGGACGGCTTCGTGCTGTTCCTGGGCACGCTCTTCGCGCCCGTGCAGGACCGCGACGAGGAAGGCCGCGGCTTCACGCACAAGGTCGGCGACGTCGTCACCATCGAGAGCGACAAGCTGGGCCAGCTCCAGAACCGCGTCGTCACCTCGCGCGATGCCGCGCCCTGGCGCAGCGGCATTGCGGCGCTCTACGCCAACCTGCTCGCGCGCGGGCTTCTCAAGGCTTGAAGATCACATCCATGACCAACCATTCCGCCATCTATCCCAGCCTCAAGGGCAAGCGCGTGGTCATCACGGGCGGCGGCACCGGCATCGGTGCGGGCCTTGTCGAGGCTTTCGTGGCCCAGGGCGCGCAGGTCGCCTTCGTGGACATCAACGCGGCGGCCGGCGAAGCGCTCTCCGCCGCGCTGCCGGGCACGCATTTCCGCACGTGCGACCTTCGCGACCTTGAAGCGACCGCCGCCACCCTGGCCGAACTTTCGGGCCTGCTGGGCGGCGTGGACGTGCTGCTCAACAATGCCGCCAACGACGATCGCCACACGATCGACGACGTGACGCCCGCTTACTGGGACGAGCGCATGGCCACCAATCTGCGCCACCAGTTCTTCGCGGCGCAGGCGGTGGTTCCGGGCATGAAGGCGCAAGGCGGCGGCGTGATCCTGAACTTCGGTTCGATCAGCTGGCACCTCGGCCTGCCCGACCTGGTGCTTTACCAGACCGCCAAGGCGGCCGTGGAAGGCATGACCCGCGCCATGGCGCGCGATCTGGGCGCGGACAATATCCGCGTCAACACGATCGTGCCAGGCAATGTCGATACGCCGCGCCAGAAGCAGTGGTACACGCCCGAGGGCGAGGCCGAGATCATGGCCGCGCAGTGCCTGAAGGCGCGCATCCAGCCTGCCGACGTCGCCGCGCTCTGCCTGTTCCTGGCCTCGGACGACGGCGCCATGTGCACCGGGCATGACTACTTCGTCGATGCCGGGTGGCGCTGACGTGACGCCGGAATCCGTCCTCTCCATCGGCGCCACGCTGGGCGAGGGGCCGGTCTGGACCGGCGACCGCCTGTGGTTCGTCGATATCAAGGAACACCGGCTCTACCGGCACGATCCCGCCACCGGCATGCTCGACATGTGGCATGCGCCCGACCAGATCGGCTGGGCGCTGCCGACCGAGCGGGGCGACATGATTGTCGGCGTCAAGACCGGGCTGCACCGTTTCAGCCCGGACACCGGCGCCTTCACGCTGCTCCACGATCCCGAGCCGAGCCGCCCGGACAACCGGCTCAACGATGCCGCCACCGATCCGGCCGGGCGCATCTGGCTGGGGTCGATGCATGACGCGGAGACCGAGGCTTCGGGCGCGCTCTACCGGTTCGACCGGGGGCACTGCGTCCATGCCGGCCTGCCCGAGGTGGTCATCACCAACGGCCCTGCGATCAGCGCGGACGGGCGCACGCTCTGGCACACCGATACGCTGGGCAAGACGATCTGGCGCGTCGCCGTCGATGAAGACGGCGCGCTTGGCCAGGCCGAACCGTTCGTCACCATCGAGGACGGCGCGGGTTGGCCCGACGGCTGCGTGATCGATGCCGAGGGCTGCCTCTGGACCGGCCTGTTCGGCGGCTGGGGCGTGCGGCGCTACGACCCCGCGGGCAAGCTGATGGCCACCGTGAAATTCCCGGTCGCCAACATCACCAAGATCGCGTTCGGAGGCCCGGACCTGCGCACTGCCTATGCCACCACGGCACGCAAGGGCCTGTCCCCCGCCGAACTGGAACAACAGCCGTTTGCAGGCAACGTTTTTGCCTTCGATCCGGGCGTTTCCGGCTTGCCGGTTTGCCCCGCCAACAGCTAAGTCCCGCCAACAGCAAAGTCCCGGCAACATTTTTCGGGCGCCAAAAATAACATCGCGCATCACGATGAAGGGGAAAGAGGAATGACTGCGGCGCAGACTGGGCCAGCGATTGGTTCGGAAAGCCGGATCAACATGGCGTTCATCATCGCTATCGTGGCCGTCGCCACGATCGGCGGTTTCATGTTCGGCTACGATTCCGGCGTTATCAACGGCACCCAGAAGGGGCTTGAAGCCGCCTTCGACCTTGGCAAGCTGGGCATCGGCTTCAATGTCGGTGCGATCCTCGTCGGTTCGTCGATCGGTGCTTTCGCCGCCGGCCGCATGGCCGACATCATCGGCCGCCGCGGCGTGATGATGCTCGCCGCCGTGCTGTTCTTCATCAGCGCCCTGGTGGCCGGCGCGGCCGGTTCCTCGGTCATCTTCATCCTCGCGCGCATCGTCGGGGGCCTCGGCGTCGGCGCGGCCAGCGTCATCTCGCCGGTCTATATCTCGGAAGTGACGCCCGCCGCCATTCGCGGCCGTCTGTCGAGCGTGCAGCAGGTGATGATCATCTCCGGTCTCACCGGCGCCTTCGTCGCCAACTTCGCGCTCGCGCGCTATGCGGGCGGTTCCACGGAATCGCTCTGGCTTGAC